>NZ_QARE02000001.1 GCF_003052515.2 Pseudomonas sp. RIT409
TAGGCTTCCAGGGACTTGGGCAAATCCATGTGTGCGACGAACCGCACATTGGGCTTATCGATGCCCATGCCAAAGGCGATGGTCGCCACCATGATCAGCCCCTCTTCATTGAGGAAACGACGCTGGTTGTCGGCGCGGACATCGATGGGCAAGCCGGCGTGATACGGCAGGGCTGGATAGCCGTTATCGCTGAGAAAAGCGGCAGTCTCCTCGACCTTCTTGCGCGACAGGCAGTAGACAATCCCCGCATCGCTGCGCCGCTCGGAAAGAAACGCCAGCAACTGTTTGCGCGGCTGTTCCTTGGGCACGATGCGGTAAAAGATGTTGGGCCGGTCGAAGCTCGACAGGAAACGCTCGGCATTCTGCAGGTGCAGCCGGGTGACGATTTCTTCCCGGGTGCGTTTGTCGGCAGTGGCGGTCAGCGCAATGCGGGGCACGTTGGGGAACAGCTCGGCGAGTTGCCCCAGTTGCAGGTATTCCGGACGAAAGTCGTGCCCCCACTGCGACACGCAATGCGCCTCGTCGATGGCGAACAGAGCGATGTTGAGACTCTGCAAGAACGCCAGCATGCGCGGCTGGACCAGACGCTCCGGCGCCAGGTAGAGCATTTTCAGCTCGCCCCGACGAAGCCGATGGGCCAGCTCCCGCTGCTGGTCGGGGCTGAGCGTGGAGTTCAACGCCGCCGCGGGCACTCCCAGCTCGTCGAGGGTGGCGACCTGGTCATCCATCAGCGCGATCAGTGGCGAAACGACGACCGCGAGCCCGTCGCGCAGTAAGCCAGGCACCTGAAAACAGAGCGATTTACCGCCCCCGGTCGGCATCAGCACCAATGCATCACCGCCACTGGCCACGCGCTCGATAATGGCACCCTGGCGACCACGAAAACTGTCATAGCCGAAGATGTCTTTAAGTACGCGTTGAGCCTGGTCGAGCATAGATACCCCGGATGGTGCCACTAAAGCGGGCGTGCAATCGCCGGCGCCATTGCAAAGCGCGGCAGTATACCGGAGCGCCCGGGCAGATAGGACAGCCGTGACACCGGCGGTCGAAATTTGCAGGAATCCAGCTGACATCGGCCTCTGCGCTGGCATCTGCGGCCCCCAGCGCCTAGAATTCAGCATCGTTTCTTTCCAAGGTAGTCTTTCAATGTCCTTCGCTGAGCAATTACACCGCCTGCAAGCCTTCCTCGACGCCGATGAGCTGCATGACGAAGCGCTGGACTACGTCGCCGCCCACGGCTATCTGACTGCGCTGTCGATCTGTGCGGAAACCGTGCCCGATCGCGAGTGGATCGACGCGCTGTTCGCCGAACCGCCGCACTACGCCGATCAGGCCCAGCGTGAGGAAATCGAATCGACACTGATCCAGCTCAAGGCCCACATCGCCCGTCAACTGGCATCGGATGAAGAATTCGAGTTGCCTTGCGACCTGGATCTCGGCGATGAGCCGGACGACTCCGACCTGCGTGGCTGGTGCATCGGTTTCATGGAAGGTGTGTTCCTGCGTGAAGCGGCCTGGTTCGAGAACGACGAGGAAGAAGTCAGCGAGATGTTGTTGCCGATTATGGTCGGGTCCGGGCTGTTCGACGAACAGGCTGAGTTCGCCGATATCGCCGCCGACGCCAACCTGATGGATGACATGATCGTGCAGATTCCCGAAGCGCTGTCCGCGCTGTTCTTGCTGCTGCACGCGCCGGATGAAAAACCGGCCATTCTCAAACCCCGCCACCACTGAGTCAGCGCCTATGGCGCACAGCGGTCCCCATGACGCCACTCCCCGTACGAGCCGGTCCCGGCCCGTACGGTTTCTTCTGCTGGGGATCGGTTGGCTGAGCATTGCGTTGGGGGTGATCGGTATTTTTCTCCCGGTGCTGCCCACCACGCCTTTCCTGCTGCTCGCCGCCGCCTGTTTTGCCCGCAGCTCTCCGCGTTTTTACCAGTGGTTGGTCAACCATCCTCGTTTGGGGCCATGGATTCGGGGTTATCTGAGCGGCAATGGGATGCCGCTCAAGGCCAAGGTCTATGCCATTGGGTTGATGTGGGTCAGTATCGGCGTGTCTTGCTGGCTGGTGCCGTCGATCTGGGCGCGGGTGTTCATGCTGGCGTCGGCGGTCGGGGTGACGGTTTTCATCCTGCGGCAGAAGACGTTGCGTTCTTGAGTTCACCTTTGCGCTAGCGATTTTCACGCCTTCTCCCACTTGGCCGAATGTGATTTGCGCGCAAGCTGGAGGACGGTGTACGCGGTTTCGCCGGTCTGTACATCTTCAAAATGAATGATGGCTTCGGCATCTTCTAAAAACGGGTTTAAAGGTCGTTTCCCCGCAATCGAGTGAAATGATTGCGTAAAGCATTAACACCCAGGGAAATGTGCAGACAGCCCCTTAACCCTGCCATGGGCATCGATCCCCCCTCTCAGAACCTGCCAACCAGACAAGGTCCACGCCCGAAGCTGATCAGCCTGCACCCAAGTTGCTTTCGGCGGCGTCTGGGCTCACATCACGAGAAAGGGTGCGGTGTTCAAGGCACACCGCCGGCCCTTGTGATCAAACCGTGTCCACCTTCAACGAATGGTCCCCCAGCATGCCGTTGATGATCGACGCAGTGTCGTGCCCAGCCGCGACCATCCCGCCTGCACCCGGCGATACGCCGTACTGTTGCGCCAGGTTCACCCCCGCCAGGTCGATGGTTTGCGTTGTCGCACCGCCGGCAACACTGCTGACATCAATGGTCGAGACCAACGATGCACCGTTACCGCTGACGCTGAAGTGCAGGAAGTTTTCCAGCGAGTTGGCGTCGCCATGCTCCCCTTGCAACAACTGCGACAAATCCAGCTTGTCGATACCGAAGTGGAAGTCGGTGATGGTGTCGTGCCCGGTGTTGCCGGCCTGATAAAGGAAGGTGTCGTGTCCGGGACCACCGGTCAGCACATTGTTGCCTGGCCCGCCGATCAGGATGTCGTCCCCTGCCCCACCGTTCAGCACGTCGTTGCCCATGCCACCGTTCAGGAGGTTGGCGCCCTGGTCGCCCGTCAGGTGATCGTCGTAGTTCGAACCGATCAGGTTCTGAATATTGACCAGCGTATCGGTGCCGGCTCCACCCGTGTGCTGAGGTCCGACCTCGGCAGTACTCACGGTCACACCCGCCGTCGCCAAGGAATAATTGGCGGTGTTGTGGCCTGCTCCACCGTCGAGCAGATCGTTGCCCGACCCGCTGAACAACATGTCGTCACCGTTATCACCGAACAGCTCGTTGGTCCCGGGCCCGGCCACCAGCACATCGTTGCCGTCGCCACCGTGCAAGTGACTGTCCGCCGCACCGACCAACACGTCATCGCCGGTCGTCCCCAGCACGGTGTGGCCATCCTGATGAGCGATGGTCAGCGCCGCCGTGCTGCTGCCGCCGTGAGGATCGGTGACCGTGTAAGTGCTATGGACATCGGGAGTGGTATTGACGGCGGCGTAGTCGATGGTGAGGTTCAGGGTGTAATGCTCCTTGACCCCCGGATCGGCCTGGTTGACCACGATCAGCCTGTACACCCCCTCTTCGGTCGCGGTGAAGGTGCCGCCGTCGGCGATGCCATGGTAGGCACCGTCATCGAACGTCCACGCCATGCCCACCACGTCATTGGTCAGGTTGTGATCGACGGTCACGGTTTCGCCGGCTCTGAGGTGCACGCTGTAGAGGTCTTGCGCGTTGGAGGGCGCGCCATTGACTGCCCCCAGATAGCCGCTGATCACCAGCATCGCCGTGGTGGCGGTGTTGTTGAAGAAGTCACTGCGGTCAAGGTTTTTCAGCTGATTGCTGTGCTTGTCCTGCGTCCCGGCAAAGCCGATGGTTTTAACCGCGCTGGCGGTGAAATCCGCGCCTTTGGCGGTCCAGCCGGTAGTGAAGACGCTTGGCGAGGCGGTGAGTGTGCCACCATTGCCAGCCATGTCGTTGGCCGCCAGTGCGGCGCCGGGGATCACGATGCTCGACCCGCTCTGATTGGTGATGACATGGTCGGCCACTGCGACAGGCGCCTCATAGACAGGCGGCGGCACGATCTGCACGTTCAGGTTGGCCGCTGCCAAGTCGCCGTCGTTGTCACTGAGTACATAGTGAATGTTTTCAGTGGCTTCATGATTCAACCCGGCCGCAGGCGTATAGCGGTAGTCGCCCGTGTTCATGTTCAACACCAGGGTGCCGTGCTGGCCGATCACCGTCAGGGTGTGGCTCTGGCTGTCGAAGCTGGCGGTGGCGCCTCCCCCGCTGCTGACTACCGCGCCCTGGTGCTGGTTCGCCTTCGGGTCATAAGTGTAGGTGGTGCCATCGACGCTGACGGACTTGATGAACCCTTGATCCGCACCAAACGTCCCGCCTTGCAGCAGGCTGCCCTGAATTCCACCCTGGACTGTCCCGCTGAGCACGACGTGCAATTGTCCCAGGTCCGTGACGATCAGGGCGTTGCTGTCGGTGCCGATGGCGCCGTTGTACGCCACCGGGTTCAGGTACGTGCTGCTGACCTCGGTGCCCACGCCAATGGCGAAAGCGTTGATGTGGTGGGTTTCGAGGAAGGTGGTCCAGGCCTGTTCTTCACCGGTATCGATACCGTCGCCGCGAGCCGGATTGGGCACATGGCTCGGGTCGGCATGTTGGGTGGACAACGTCGGGTTACCGTCCGAGAAGAAATAAGCGAGGTTCTGCGCCCCTGCAATGGCGCCTTTCTCGACGAACGCTTGCTGCGCAGCGGCCAGAGCGGCGTCGTAGTTCGTCCCATTGCCGGCCTGCAGCGCGATGACCATCGCTTTAGCGGTGGCGACATCGACCCACTCATTGCTGCCGATGTGGGCCTGACTGTTGAATGTCACCAGTTGCACGCGCACGTCGCCCAAGGCTTCGTATTGGTTCAGCAGGCCGATGATGGCCTGCTTTTCCAGGGCCAGCCGGGAAAGGCCATTGACCCCCGAGGGCTGGTTCATGCTCGCCGAGTTGTCGACGATGAGCATGAGGTTGGTGTTGATGCCCTCACTGGTCACGGTTTTTTCGATGCAGGCAGCCTTCGGCTGGTCGTCGACGATATTGACCACGATCTGCGCCGTGGACGCGTGTCCCAGCGAGTCAGTCACCGTGTAGGTGAAGGTGTCGTGGGTGACGTTCGGCCCGTCGTTGGCCGATGGCGTGGTTTTGGGTGCCGACGTCAGGGTGTAGGTGTAGCTGCCGTCGGCATTCAGGTGCAGCACGCCGTACTGGCCTTGCGCGGTGCCATTGCTGCCGCCATCAAGGCTGAAAGTCAGCGCGCCGTAGCCGCCATGAGCCGAATCGGCGAGGGTTCCGCTACCGGTTTCCGCGGTGGAGGACGGGTGGCTGCCCGTGACGGTACCAGGCGCCAGATCCTTGCCGTCCTGATGAGTGTCGAGGGCGCTCTCCTTGACAGTGACATCGTGGTCATTGCATGCCACGGGTGGACAAGGAGGCGCCACGTTGACCGTCACCGTGGTGGTGCTGGTGTCGCCATCGGCATCGCGGATGGTGTAGGTGAAGACGTCCTGCTCCCCGTTCGGGCCAACCAGCGCCGGGTTGCTGTGATACGTCGCATTGCCCTGGCTGTCGACGATCAACGTGCCGTACAAGCCGGTGATCACAGTATTCAGCCCGCTGGTGACCGGCGTCGATGTATCGCCCCCGGCGCGCACCCCTACGATCAAACCACTGGGGCCAGCACCGTCCGCCCCCGGAGAATCGTTGAGCAGCAGGTTGCCGCTCACCTCTCCGCCCGCGGCGACGTTGCCGATGTCGCAATGGGCGTGCGGTGTGTCATCGAGGATCTTGACCACCACGGTGCCATCCGCCACGTCGCCATCGCTGTCCACGGCATGCACGGAAATCGGATCGTTGACCGAGGTGCCGTCACCCTGGTTGTGCGTCTGTGCGCCGTTGAGCGTGTAGGTATAGCTGACCTCGCCGGTTGCAGGGTTGTAACCGGTGATCGTCAGCGTATTGCCTGACGGGAGCGTGGTGGATTGAGGCGACGTGATCGGGACGCCGTTTTCGATCACGTTGATGCCACCCACCGTCAGGGTCTGCAATCCATCCGGCGCGCCGATCGTCAGGGTTCCCGTCTGGGTCAGCGCGTCAGGGTTCGGGTGCGAGCCGCCCGGCAGGTTGCCCTCATCGACGGTGCAGTCGCCACCGCCGATGGTCACCCCATCGTTGTGATACACGTTGACGGTGATCGTGGTGGTGCTGGTGTCGCCATCGGCGTCGCGGATGGTGTAGGTGAACACGTCCTGCGCATCGCCGGTGCCGCCTGAATTGGGGTTGGCGACGTACGACGCGTTGCCGTTGGCGTCGACGATCAGGGAACCGTAGAGGCCCTGGATCACCGTGCCCACGCCTGTGGTCACCGGCGTCGAGGTGTCACCGCCAGCGCGCACGCCGACGATCAGCCCACCCGCATCAGGGCCATCCGCGCCGGCCTGATCGTTGGCCAGAATGTTGCCGCTGGTCTCGCCCCCCTCTTTCACGTGGCCGATGTCGGCATTGGCGTGCGGCACGTCATCGGTGACGTGCACGGTGATGTTGCCATCCGCCACATCGCCGTCCGTATCGACGGCATGCACCGGAATCTGCTCATCGTTGACGGTGCCGTCGCCCTGATTGTGGGTTTCCGCGCCATTGAGGGTGTAGCTGTAGCTCACTTCGCCAGTCGCCGGGTTGTAGCTGATGACCGTGAACGTGCTGCCGGATGGCAACGTGACCGACTGCGGCGACGTGATCGCCACGCCGTTTTCGATCACGTTGATGCCGCCGATGGTCAGGGTTTGCAGGCCATCGGGGGCGTTGATCCTGACGGTGCCGGTCTGGGTCAGGGCTGACGCGTCCGGGTCGCTGCCGTATGGAAGGTGCGCCTCACTGACGGTGCAGTCGCCCCCACCAATGGTCACCCCATCGTTGTGATACACGTTGACGGTGACCGTGGTGGTGCTGGTGTCGCCATCGGCGTCGCGGATGGTGTAGGTGAACACGTCTTGCGCATCGCCGGTGCCGCCTGAATTGGGGTTGGCGACGTACGACGCGTTGCCGTTGGCGTCGACGATCAGGGAACCATAGAGGCCCTGGATCACCGTGCCCACGCCTGTGGTCACCGGCGTCGAGGTGTCACCGCCAGCGCGCACGCCGACGATCAGCCCACCCGCACCCGGGCCATCCGCGCCGGCCTGATCGTTGGCCAGAATGTTGCCGCTGGTCTCACCCCCCTCTTTCACGTGGCCGATATCGGCGTTGGCCTGCGGCACGTCATCGGTGACGTGCACGGTGATGTTGCCATCCGCCACATCGCCGTCCGTATCGACGGCATGCACCGGAATCTGCTCATCGTTGACCGCGCCGTCGCCCTGATTGTGGGTTTCCGCGCCATTGAGGGTGTAGCTGTAGCTCACTTCGCCGGTCGCCGGGTTAAAGCTGATGACCGTGAACGTGCTGCCGGATGGCAAGGTGACCGACTGCGGCGACGTGATCGCCACGCCGTTTTCGATCACGTTGATGCCGCCGATGGTCAGGGTTTGCAGGCCGTCGGGGGCGTTGATCTTGACGGTGCCAGTCTGGGTCAGGGCAGACGCGTCCGGGTCGCTGCCGTATGGAAGGTGCGCCTCACTGACGGTGCAGTCGCCCCCACCAATGGTCACCCCATCGTTGTGATACACGTTGACGGTGATCGTGGTGGTGCTGGTGTCGCCATCGGCGTCGCGGATGGTGTAGGTGAACACGTCCTGCGCATCGCCGGTGCCGCCTGAATTGGGGTTGGCGACGTACGACGCGTTGCCGTTGGCGTCGACGATCAGGGAACCGTAGAGGCCCTGGATCACCGTGCCCACGCCTGTGGTCACCGGCGTCGAGGTGTCACCGCCAGCGCGCACGCCGACGATCAGCCCACCCGCATCAGGGCCATCCGCGCCGGCCTGATCGTTGGCCAGAATGTTGCCGCTGGTCTCGCCCCCCTCTTTCACGTGGCCGATGTCGGCATTGGCCTGCGGCACGTCATCGGTGACATGCACGGTGATGTTGCCATCCGCCACATCGCCGTCCGTATCGACGGCATGCACCGGAATCTGCTCATCGTTGACCGTGCCGTCGCCCTGATTGTGGGTTTCCGCGCCATTGAGGGTGTAGCTGTAGCTCACTTCGCCAGTCGCCGGGTTAAAGCTGATGACCGTGAACGTGCTGCCGGATGGCAACGTGACCGACTGCGGCGACGTGATCGCCACGCCGTTTTCGATCACGTTGATGCCGCCGATGGTCAGGGTTTGCAGGCCATCGGGGGCGTTGATCCTGACGGTGCCGGTCTGGGTCAGGGCTGACGCGTCCGGATTGCTGCCGTTGACCAGGTTTGCCTCACTCAGCGTCACCTGGCTGGCGCTCAACGTGACGCCGTGATCGACCGAAACAGGCGGTGGCTCATTGGGTGGCGTGACGACGGGCGGCCCGTCGGGAGGCGTGACCACAGGAGGCTGGTCGGGAGGCACGATGACCGGAGGCAGCGAGGCGTCAGGCGAACCTTCCACGAACAGCCCCACCTCTGGCTCGGGAATGATGAAGCTTGGGCTGATCCCGGCGGTGGGGAAGCCGATCACCGGCGTCACCACCCCAGCGGTTTCCGTCAACAGCACGAAGGAGTGTCCTCCGCCCAATGCCGTGGGCGAGCCACCGGGATTGGCGGTACCCGCCGCGGGGGCATCGGTGATCTGGCTGGGGTCGGCCCCGGCAGCGATGGCTTGTTGCACCTGCTGCACGTCGGCCAGTTGTTGCTGGCTCGGGGTAACGGCGTCCGGCGTGTCCACATGGGTGGCGTGGTTGGCCAGGATTTGGGGGGTCAGCGGCATGCTGCTGTCGCGCCCCAGGGTCAACTCCCCGCCCTGGGCCAGGCGGACGGCGACCGCACCCGTCGGACCGGTTTGCAGTTGCTCACCGGCGTAGAGCCTGTCGCCCTCGATGACCAGTCGTCGGGTGCCGTCGCCCGCTACTGCGAATACATCGCCTACCACCTGCTTCACCGTACCGATCAATCTGGCCATGACCACTCCCTTGCTGCGAATCTCGAATCGAAAAAAGTTACCTATGTAACATTTGATGTGATTGTTTTTAACAGAAATGGCGTAGAGCCAGTATCAAACGACAATTTTATGTCGCTGAATTGTTTCGGGTTTTTCGCTCGAAAAACCCTTCACTTGCCCATTGTCAATTTTCCGTTAAATCACTCATCACCGCGTATAGGCGTCTGTAATTCATTGAATACAGGCGAATCGTTGAAGTCACATTCGCCTGAAAAGAGGAAATGACATAAGTTTTTTTTGGAATAAGGGTTATGAAAAAAACGTCTGAGGTTTTTCAAAAGTTGTTCTTAGCTCAGATGTTACAAACCTGATACGGTTTTTAGCGTCCGTATCGCCGGTTTTTTGGCGAAAGCGCCACGACAATGACCCAGGGAGAAGTTCCATGCGCGATTTGACCCCGCTTTACAGTGCAGTTGTGTTGGCGGTCGCCTGCGCCCAGGCGCAAGCCATGTCTCTGAATCAGGCGATTCAGAACACCCTCGACAATCACCCCGAGATTCACGCCAACGTGAACAACCGATTGTCCGCAGATGAAGAAGTGAAGGTCGCCAAGGGCGGCTACCTTCCAACGGTCGACCTGGTGGCGGCCTACGGGCGCGAGCACACTGACAGCCCCACGACGCGAGCCTTCGGCGATCACAACAAGGAAACCCTCAACTACACCCAATCGGAACTGCGCCTGCGGCAGATGCTGTTCGACGGGTTCAACACCAAGAACGAAGTCGGTCGGACCCAGGCCGTGGTGAACTCCAGGGCGTATTACCTGCGCGGGACCTCGGAGAGCCTCGCCCTGCGGGCAATCGAGGTTTACCTCGAAGTGCTCAAGCGCAGAGAGCTGCTGGATCTGGCAAAAAACAATCTCCAAGCCCATCTGCGGATCAACGACCAGATCGGCTTGCGCAGCAGTCGAGGCATCGGCAGTAACGCCGACAGCGACCAGTCCAAGGCACGCCGCGCGTTGGCTGAGAACAATTTTTATACCGCGCAAGTGGACTTGGCAGACGCCGAAGCAAATTTCTTCAGCGCCGTGGGCAAGATGCCCGACGAGCTCGAAGCGCCAGCCTCGATCAAAGGCGAGGTGCCGGTCAGCCTCAGCGACGCGCGCCAAAGCATGCTGACGAACAACCCTTATCTGAAATCGGCCCAAGCCGACGTCAACGCCGCAGAGAAACAGTACGAAGTGGCCAAGTCGCCGTTCTACCCACGTTTCGATGGCGAACTGGCAGTGGGGGCGAACAACAACATCGCCGGGGAGGAAGGCCACGACAACGAATGGCGTGCCGCGGTAGTGATGAATTACAACCTGTTCAACGGCAATCGCGACAAGGCCCGCCTCAACTCCGACGCGTACAAGACTGGCCAGGCGATGGACATTCGCAACAACGCGTTGCGCATGCTCAACGAGAACCTCTCTCTGGCCTGGAACGCCATGAACAATGCCCGTACCCAGACCCCGATCGCTCGCGAATACGCCGAAACCACGACCAAGGTTCGCGCCGCTTATCAAGATCAGTTCGGCCTGGGCCAGCGCACCCTGCTCGACCTGCTGGACAGCGAAAACGAGCTGTACAACGCCGCCCGCCGATACACCGAGCTGCGCTACACCGAAGAGTTTTCGATGTACCGCGTGCTGGCGACCGAAGGCGAGCTGCTGAGCAAGGCCCGGGTCGTGGTGCCCAGCGCCGCGGTCGCCCTGACCGAAGTCAAAAGCGAAGCCCGTCTGCCCGAGTTGAAGTAACGAAGTAGCGAAGCGCGCGAGCGCTGGGAGAAGTCTGTGACCAGCATGGAATTACCGCCATTTGACCCACGTTCGACCTTCGACGACCCGCTGCTGGATGGCCTGCTCATCCTCTGTCGTCTGCACGACTGCCATGCCAGCCGCACCAGCCTCAGCGCCGGCCTGCCGTTGGCGCAACAATCGCTGAGCGTGGAGCTCCTGCCGCGAGCGGCCGCACGGGCCGGTTTGCAGGCACGGATTCTGCGTCGCCAGTTAAGTGCGATCGACGGCCTGAACCTGCCGGTGCTGCTGTTGCTCAAGGGCAATCGATGTGCGGTGCTGTTGCGTTGGGAGGCCGACGGTCGTGCTCTGATCCTGCCCAGCGAAGCAGATGGCGGCGAACAGCGCGTCAGCCGTGAAGCGCTGGAAGCGCTGTACACCGGCCAAGCCCTGTTCGCCCGCCCGCGCCACGAGCTAGAAAACCTGCGCGCGCCGCTGGTGCCGCGCGTCAACGCCTGGTTCCGCGATACCCTGAAACTGTCGCGTTGGCTCTACAGCGATGCCATCCTCGCCAGCCTGCTGATCAACCTGCTGGGGCTGATGGTGCCGCTGTTCGTCATGCAGACCTACGATCGCGTGGTGCCCAACCAGGCCACATCGACGCTGTGGGTGCTGGCAATCGGTCTGCTGATCGGCACAGGCTTCGAACTGACCCTGCGGCTGGTGCGCGCGCATTTGCTCGATCAAGCCGGGAAAAAGACCGATGTGATTCTCTCCGCCACGCTGTTCGAGCGCATCACCGGCATGGCGATGAAGGCTCGCCCGGCGACGGTCGGCGGCTTCGCCCAGAGTATTCATGACTTCCAGGGGCTGCGGGAATTCCTCACGGCGGTCACGCTGACCAGCATCATCGACCTGCCCTTCGCCGTGCTGATGCTGGCCGTGATCGGGCTGCTCGGCGGCTGGCTGGTGGTGATTCCACTGGTCGCGTTTCCGCTCACCATCCTGTTCGCGTGGCTGATCCAGATGCGACTGCGCGATACCGTGGAACGCAGTCTGGCGCTGGGCGCCGAACGCCAGGCTCTGCTGGTGGAAACCCTCGGCGGGCTGGAAACCCTGAAAGCGTGCGGCGCCGAGAGCGAACGCCAGCACAAGTGGGAGTCGACTCACGGTGCGCTGACCCGCCTGGACAGCCATGCCCGGGACCTGTCAGCGCTGGCCAGTAACGGCACGTTGTTCATCCAGCAATTTTCAGGCATGGCGACCATCGTCGCCGGGGTCTACATCATCATCGCGGGCAACCTGAGCGTCGGCGCGCTGGTCGCCTGCTACATGCTCGGCAGCCGCGTACTCGCTCCACTGGGTCAGATTGCCGGGTTGATCACCCGTTATCAGCAAGCGCAGTTGACCATGAAGAGCACGGATGCACTGATGGCGCTGCCTCAAGAGCGAGACCCCGCTCGGCATCCGCTGCAGCAGACCCAACTCAAGGGTGGAATCGAGGTGATCAAGGCCAGCTTCGCCTACGCAGGCCCGGGCACCGCAGCAGCGCTGCACGACATCAATATCCACGTCAGGCCGGGCGAACGCATTGGCATAATTGGCCGCAGCGGTTCGGGCAAGAGCACGCTGGCGCGGTTGATCATGGGATTTTATTCCCCGGACGAAGGCCATTTGCTGCTGGACGGTCTGGATCTGCGTCAGGTCGATGTGGCGGACCTCCGTCAACAGGTGGGCTACGTGGCCCACGACTTGCCGCTGCTGGCAGGCAGCCTGCGCGACAACCTCACGCTGGGAGCACGGTACGTCACGGATGCGCGCATGTTGGAAGTGGCCGAGTTGACCGGCGTGACGGATCTGGCGCGCAACCACCCACTGGGCTTCGACCGCCCTGTGGGCGAGCGCGGTCAATTGCTTTCCGGTGGCCAACGTCAGGCTGTATTGCTGGCCCGGGCGCTCTTGCTCGACCCGCCGATCATGCTGCTGGACGAACCGACCAGTCACATGGACAACAGCAGCGAAGACCTCTTGCGCATGAAGCTCGTCGAGCGCATGCAGGGCAAGACCTTGCTGCTGGTCACCCACCGTATGTCGATGCTGAGTCTGGTCGATCGGTTGATCGTTCTGGACAACGGCAGGGTGGTCGCCGACGGCCCTAAAGAACGAGTCGTCGAAGCACTGCGCAAGGGCCGCGTCGGCCCGGCCACGGTTTAAGGAGCGTTCCCCATGACTTCCGCTCAGCGCTACTTCCACCCTGGACGCCAGGTCGACACCGAGTTCATGCCTGAAGTGGCCGGCGTCGCCGCGCAGGACTCATCGCGAGGTTCGCGCATAACGGTCTGGCTAGCCGCTGCGTTGATCGTCAGCGCACTGGTCTGGGCCAAGTTCGCGGTCCTGCAAGAGGTGACCACGGGCGAAGGCAAGGCAATTCCCTCGAGCAAGGTTCAGGTCATTCAGAACCTGGAGGGGGGCATCGTCACCGAAATTTTCGTCCGGGAGGGGCAGATCGTGAACAAAGGCGATACGCTGCTGCGCCTCGACGACACACGTTTTCTCTCGAACAAGGGCGAGAGCGAGGTGGACAGGTACACCTTGATGGCCCAAGTGGACCGGCTCTCGGCGGAATCCGAAGGACGGCCCTTCAAGCCCTCCGCTGAAGTGCTGAGCAAGGCGCCGCAAGTGGCGGCGGACGAGCAAGCGCTGTATGACTCGCGACAACGGCGGCTGGCCAGCGAGCAACGGACGCTGCAGGAGCAATTGCGGCAGAAAACCCAGGAAGTCGCCGAATTTCGCTCCAAACAGGATCAGTACCGCAATCAGTTGGGCTTCATTCAACAGGAGTTGAGCATGTCGGCCCCCTTGGTCAACAGTGGGGCTGTCTCTCCCGTGGAGATCATCCGGCTCAAAGGTAAGGCGTCCGAAGCACGGGGCCAAATGGACGCGACCGCGCTGGCCATTCCTCGGGCCGAAGCGGCCATCAGCGAGATCAAGAGCAAGATCCAGGAATCCTTGGACAGCTTCCGCTCGGATGCCGCCAAGGACCTGAACGACAAACGCGCCGACCTGGCCAAGGCCGGCGCCACCCGGATTGCCATCGAAGACCGCGTGAGCCGCACCACTGTCACGTCACCGGTCAAAGGCATCGTCAAGACGCTCAAGGTCAACACCATTGGCGGCGTGGTTCAGCCCGGCAGCGATATGGTGGAAATCGTGCCGCTGGACGACAACCTGCTGATCGAGGCCAAGGTGCGACCACAGGACGTGGCGTTTCTGCACCCTGGCCAGAAAGCCATGGTCAAGTTCAGCGCCTACGACTACACCATCTACGGCGGCCTGCCCGCCAAGCTGGAGCTGATCGGGGCGGACACCACCACGGACGACAAGGGCAACACCTTCTACCTGATCCAGGTCCGGACGGACAAAAACCATTTGGGCAGCGATGACAAACCCTTGCTGATCATTCCGGGCATGGTGGCGACGGTGGACATCATCACCGGTGAAAAGAGCGTGATGGATTACCTGCTCAAACCGGTGCTAAAAGCGCGGACCGAGGCATTGCGGGAGCGGTAAGCCGACGCCCGCACCTGAAACCACTTGTAGGAGCGCGCTTGCCCGCGATAGCGTCATCACACCCAAAATCACCGATGTCTGACACTCCATCATCGCGGGCAAGCGCGCTCCTACGCCCTTCGGGCAGAAGCAGGCCGAGTCACTTGCCCTTCTTGTCTGCTTTCTTGAACGCCGCTTCCAGCGCATCGTTGATCGTGCGCAGCACTTTGACCCGCGCCCAGCGCTTGTCGTTGGCCTCCACCAATGTCCACGGCGCGATCTCGGTGCTGGTGCGGTCGACCATATCGCCCACCGCCTGACGGTATTGCGGCCATTTGCTGCGGTTGCGCCAGTCGTCGTCGGTGATTTTGTAGCGTTTGAAAGGGATCTTCTCCCGCGCCTTGAAACGCTCCAGTTGGGTCTTTTCGTCGATGGCCAGCCAGAACTTCACCACCACGATGCCCGCGTCAGTGAGCTGTTCCTCGAAGTCGTTGATCTCGCTGTACGCCCTGAGCCAGTCGGCTTCAGAGCAGAAACCTTCGACCCGCTCCACCAGCACGCGCCCATACCACGAACGGTCGAACACGGTGAACTTGCCTCGCGCTGGAATCTGCCGCCAGAACCGCCACAGATAGGGTTGCGCCAGTTCGTCCTGGCTGGGCGCGGCAATCGGCACAATATGGTATTGCCGCGGATCGAGCGCCCCGGCCACGCGCTTGATCGCTCCCCCCTTGCCCGCAGCGTCGTTGCCCTCGAACACGGCCACCAGCGCATGGCGCCGCATGCGCTTGTCGCGCATCAAACCGGACAGCCTTGCCTGTTCGGCAATCAACTGCTCTTCATAGTCCTCCTTGTCCAGCGACAAGGTCATGTCCAGATGGTCCAGCAGACTCGGCTCATCGCTGTGGCCGGGCAGCGGGCCGATGTTGACCAGGTTGGTGTTGCCTTCGGGTGTTTTCAGCGCATTCTGAAGGCCTTCCAACAGCAGGCGTCCCACGGTCAGGCTGCGGTAGTTGGGGTCCAGCCCTTCGATCACGTGCCACGGTGCGTAGTCGCGGCTGGTGCGCCGCAGGACCCGCTCACCGAAGCGTACGAACTTGTCGTAGGTCTTGGATTGCTGCCAGTCCAGCGGGCTGATCCGCCAACTGTGCAGTGGATCATCCTTCAGGGTCTTGAGGCGTTCCTTCATCTGTTTCTTGGACAGGTGAAACCAGAACTTGAAGATCACCGCACCTTCATCGACCAGCATCTTTTCCAGACGCTCGGCAGCATTGATGGCCTGATCCAGCTCTGGATCCTTGAAGCGCTTGTGCACCCGCCCCTGAATCATCTGGCTGTACCAGTTGCCGAAAAAGATGCCAATCCGGCCTTTGGGCGGCAGTTGCCGCCAGTAGCGCCAAACGGGCGGATGGTCCAGCTCTTCATCGGTCTGCTGATCGAAGGTGCGGACCTCGATGTAACGCGGGTCCATCCATTCATTCAGCAGTTTGACCGTTTCGCCCTTGCCCGCCCCTTCGATGCCATTGATCAACACAATGATCTGGCGCTTGCCCTGCTGATGCAGCTCATACTGGGCCTCAAGCAACGCTTCTCTGAGGGCCGGGACCGCGGCGTCGTAGGTTTCATCGTCGATGGCATGGCCGATTTCGGCGGATTCGAACATGGGGGGCTCCTGTGCAGATCACTCAAGACTAGGGGCTGTCTGAACGGTATTCCAGTGAAGACCAGGCAAAGCGGAAACAGCCGATTGGGGCGCGCTTCGTACAAAACCTGGTCAGGCGAGACGGGCACTGTGGCTTGTGACAACGAATCGCAGCCATGGGTCAATCGGCGCACTGCAACGCGATACGATCGCTGCGTTAAGATAGCGGCCCTGCCCCGTCAAAGCGCCATCGCAGCCATCATGACCACCATTGAACACGCCCGGCTCGACTGGGACGAAAACGGCAATCCGATTTCCCGCGCGTTCGCCGATGTTTACTTCTCGAAGGACTCCGGGCTGGCCGAGACGCGCCATGTGTTCCTGACCCAGAACGATTTGCAGGCCCGCTTCACCGCCCTGCCTGCGGACGGGCGGCTGATCATCGGTGAGACCGGTTTCGGCACCGGGTTGAATTTCCTCTGCGCCTGGCAACTGTTCGAGGCCTGCGCCACGCCCGGTGCGCGGTTGCAGTTCGTCAGCGTCGAGAAATTCCCCCTTAGCCGCGCCGACCTGCAGCGTTCGCTGAACCTGTGGCCGGAACTGAAGGCATTGGCGGATCAACTGTTGACGCAATACGTGGCCATCCATGAAGGTTTTCAGCGGCTGGTGTTCGACAGTGGGCGCGT
This sequence comes from Pseudomonas sp. RIT409, assembly GCF_003052515.2. Taxonomy (GTDB): domain Bacteria; phylum Pseudomonadota; class Gammaproteobacteria; order Pseudomonadales; family Pseudomonadaceae; genus Aquipseudomonas. The sequence continues at coordinate 16,683 of NZ_QARE02000001.1, forward strand.
CACCCTCACGCTGATGATCGGCGACGCGCTGGAGCAACTGCCGCAGTTGGATGGGCAGATCGACGCGTGGTTTCTCGACGGTTTCGCCCCGTCGAAAAATCCGGAAATGTGGAGCCCTCCCCTGTTCGCCGAACTGGCACGGCTATCGGCGCCAGACGCGACCATTGGCACCTTCACCAGCACCGGCTGGGTGCGGCGCGCGTTGAATGCCGCGGGATTCAAAATGAAGCGCGTCCCCGGAATCGGCCACAAATGGGAGGTGCTCCGAGGCACGTTCGTCGGCTGGCCGGAAGAGGTCCCGCCTCCGCTTGCGAAGAAACCCTGGTTCGCGCGGCCGACGTTCACGCCAGGTACGCGCAAAGCGCTGGTGATCGGGGCTGGCCTGGCCGGTTGTGCCACGGCGTCGAGCCTCGCAAACCGAGGCTGGCAGGTCAGCCTGCTGGAACGCCACGACGACCTGGCGCGAGAAGCATCGGGCAACCCCCAAGGCGTGCTTTACCTGAAACTGTCGGCCCACGGCACAGCGTTGTCGCAGTTGATCCTCAGCGGCTTCGGCCACACCCGCCGCTTGCTGGAACGACTCGAGCGAGGCGTCGACTGGGACGACTGCGGCGTGCTGCAACTGGCTTTCGATGACAAAGAGCGCGAGCGGCAGGCGCAACTGGCGGGGGCGTTTTCCCCGGAGTTACTGCGTGTGGTGGATCGGTCTGAAGCTGAGCACCGAGCAGGCGTCGCGTTGGAAAGCGGGGGCCTGTTCTATCCCGAAGGCGGCTGGGTGCACCCGCCTGCGTTGTGCCGACATCAAGCAAGCGCGTCGAACGTCCGCCTGATGCCTCACAACGATGTGGTGGAACTGCGCCGCCATAACGACGTCTGGCAAGCGTGGGATGGCGAGCGTTTGCTCGATTCAGCCCCCGTCGTGATCTTGGCCGGTGCCGCGGAGGTCAAACGCTTTACGGCCAGCGCCGATTTGCCCCTCAAACGCATTCGCGGGCAGATCACCCGCCTGGCGCAGACACCGGCCAGCCAATCATTGAGCACCGTGGTCTGTGCAGAAGGCTACGTCGCGCCGGGTCGCCTGGGGGAACACACCCTGGGCGCCAGCTTCGATTTCAACAACGACGACCTGACCCCGACCGCCGCCGAACACGTGGGTAATCTGGACCTTTTGCGGGGCATCTCCCACGACCTGACCGAGCGGTTGCACACTGACACCCTGCCCGTTGCAGAACTCTTGGGCCGCGCCGCCTTCCGCTGCACCAGCCCCGACTACTTGCCCATCGTCGGCCCGCTGGCAGACCGGGAAGCCTTCCTTCAACGCTACGCCGTGTTGCGCAAGGATGCCCGGCAAGTGCCGGATCTCTCCTGCCCGTGGCTGGAGGGCCTGTACGTCAACAGCGGCCACGGCTCACGCGGGCTGATTACCGCGCCGCTGTCCGGTGAGTTGATCGCCGCTTGGCTGGATGACGAACCGCTGCCGTTGCCCAGAAGCGTGGCCGAGGCGTGTCATCCCAACCGGTTTCGGGTGCGGGAGTTGATAAGGGGCCGATGAAAAGAGCGCGAATGCGGGTGCAGTCCAAGTAGGAAGACGCTGTGCGGCTCCATTGAGATCGCCCCGAATCACCAGCCGCCTGACATCCCACCTGACAACCCGGTATCCTCAAATCCATTTCCCTTTCAGGTGCACAGCGATGCTGCTGGTCAAGGACGTCTTCAAGAGCTACGCCACCGCCCAAGGTCCGCTGACGGTGTTGCGTGGCGTGGATTTGCAGCTCGGGCAGAAAGAAAGCCTGGCGCTGATGGGCGAATCCGGGAGTGGCAAGAGCACGTTGCTGCATCTGGTAGCCGGGCTGGATCAACCGGACGCGGGCACGATCGAAGTCGAGGGGCGGCGTCTGGAAACCTTGAGCGAGGCGCAACTGGCTCACTGGCGCCGCACGGAAATCGGCCTGGTGTTCCAGCAATTCAACCTGATCGGCAGCCTCAAGGTTGAAGACAACCTCGCCTTCCAGGCCCGCCTTGCCGGGCGCTTGGCGCCGCAATGGCAGGCCGAGCTGATCGAACGTCTTGGCTTGGGTTCTTTGCTCAAGCGTTACCCCGAGCAGCTTTCGGGGGGCCAGCAACAGCGGGTGGCCATCGGTCGGGCTCTGGCATCGCGCCCCAAGTTGTTGTTGGCAGACGAGCCCACCGGCAACCTGGATGAAAACACCAGCGACGAGGTGTTGCAGTTGCTGCTGGATCTGCTCGCAGACAGCCCCACCAGCCTGCTGATGGTGACTCACAGCCCGCGCGTTGCGGCGCGGCTGGGCCGTCAGGCAGTGCTGCACCTGGGACGACTTGCGGCCGAAGGCGAGCGCTGATGCCGGTTTTCTTCTGGACACTCAAAGCGCTGCTCAGTCATTGGCGCCGCCACCCGGTGCAACTCTTCAGCGTGCTGACCGGCCTGTGGCTGGCCACCAGCCTGCTGACCGGCGTGCAGGCCCTGAACAGCCAGGCCAGGGACAGCTACGCCAAAGCCAGCCAGTTGATCGGTGGCGAACCACAGAAGATATTGGTGGCCCCCAACGGTGCCAACTTTTCGCAAGAACTGTTCGTCAGCCTGCGTCGTGCAGGCTGGCCCGTGTCGCCAGCGCTGAGGGGCCGCGTCACCCTGGCGGACCGCCCCGATCAACGCTTGATTCTGCTGGGCATCGAGCCGGTCACCCTGCCGGTCGACACGGCATTGGCCGGGCAAACCCTGGACACAGCGCAGCTCGTACAGTTTTTCTCGCCACCCGGTAGCACCTGGATATCCCCGCAGACGCTGCAAGCGCTCGGCTTGCACGAAGGCGACCAGCCACCGACGGACACTGGGCAGCCCTTGCCGCCCTTGCGCCCACAGCCCGACATGGCGCCTGGCTTGCTGCTGGTGGACATCGGTTTTGCCCAGCGCATCCTGAATCAACCGGATCAGATCTCGCGCATGATCCTGCCCAAGGCGTTCGCCAACGATGCACCACCCTTGCCCGACGACCTGAAAGGCGAGCTGGTGATTCGCAAGAGCGGCGAAGACAACGATCTGGGGCGGCTCACCGAAAGCTTTCACCTGAACCTGGATGCGTTGGGGTTTCTGTCCTTCGTCGTCGGCCTGTTCATCGTCCACGCCGCCATCGGCCTTGCGCTGGAACAGCGACGCGGCCTGTTGCGCAACCTGCGCGCGTGTGGCGTCAGCGCGCGCGGCTTGATCGCCAGCCTGATCGTCGAACTTGCGGCCCTGGCGCTGCTGGGGGGGATCGCTGGCGTAAGCAGCGGCTACTGGCTGGCGAGCGTGTTATTGCCGGATGTCGCTGCCAGCCTGCGCGGGTTGTATGGCGCGGAAGTGGCCGGGCATCTCAACCTGAGTGTCGGCTGGTGGCTGAGTGGCCTGGGGGTGGCATTAGCGGGAGCGTTCCTGGCGGGTGCCAGCAGCCTGTTACGCGCTGCGCGGTTGCCGCTGCTGGCGTTGGCCAATGAGCAAGCCTGGCAAGATACCCATGCGCGTTGGCTGACACGCCAAGGCTGGATTGCCGGGCTTTGCGCAGTGATTGCCCTGCTGGCGGCGCTGTTCGGCAATAGCCTGGCGATGGGGTTTGTGTTGATGGCCAGCCTGCTCCTCAGCGCAGCACTGGGCCTGCCGGTGCTCCTCAATGCCTTGCTCGATGGTTTGCTGGGCCGCAGCCGCTCGGTGCTGGGGCAATGGTTCCTGGCCGATTGCCGTCAACAGTTACCGGCCCTGAGCCTAGCGCTGATGGCCCTGCTGCTGGCGATGGCGGCGAACATCGGGGCGGGCAGCATGACCTCCGGATTCCGACAGACCTTCACCCATTGGCTGGAACAACGCCTGAGCGCCGAGCTGTACATCAACCCGCAAAATGCCGCGCAGGCAGCCCCTCTGCAAAAGTGGCTGAGCGAACAACCCCTGACCTCAGCCGTCCTGCCCAACTGGCAGGTCTCGCTGCAACTGCACGGCTGGCCCGCCGAGCTGTACGGAATCATCGACCATCCCCATTATCGCCAGCACTGGCCGCTGCTCGATTCCGCGAGCGACGACCCGTGGGGGCAACTGGCTCAAAAGGACACGCTGATGCTCAGCGAACAACTGGCGCGGCGCCTCGACGTCAGCGTCGGCGATCACGTGACCCTGCCCGCCCCGGACGGCGAATGGCGGCTGCGGGTGGTGGGGATCTACGCCGACTACGGCAACCCCAAGGGGCATTTGCTGGTCAACGCGAACCATCTGCTCGAACACTGGCCAGACCTCACGCCGAACCGCTTCAACCTGCGGATCGACACCCGTGCGATTCCCCAATTGCTGCGGGTGCTGCATAACAAGTTCGTCATCGACGACAACCGTATCGTCGACCAGATCCAGCTCAAAGCCTGGTCACAGCAAGTGTTCGAACGCACCTTTGCCGCCACGGCAGCCCTGAACAGCCTGACCTTGATGGTCGCGGGCATCGCCCTGTTCATCAGCCTGCTCACGCAAAGCCAGAGCCGTCTCGGGCAGTTGGCCCCGCTCTGGGCACTGGGCGTTACGCGTCGGCAGTTGATGCTGTTGAACCTGGCGCAGACCTGGCTGTTGGCCGTGCTGACCCTGGTGCTGGCAATACCCTTGGGCCTGCTGTTGGCTTGGTGTCTGGACGCCGTGATCAATGTGCAGGCGTTTGGCTGGCGGCTGCCTTTGCAGGTCTTCCCGCTGCAGTTGCTGCGCCTGATGCTGTTGGCGATGCTGGCCACCTTGCTGGCGTCGGCCTGGCCGCTGTATCGCCTGTACCGCACCCGCCCGGCCGACCTGCTGAGGACTTTCGCCAATGAACGCTAAGGCGCTGGCCCTGCTGCTCGCCACCCTGCTACTGAGCGGTTGCGACGATAAAGCCGATGAGGAAAAAGGCTTCGCAGGCCTTGCAGACGATGCGTCGAGCTACGCACAGGTCACCCCGGGCACCCCCTTGATGTTTCCCCGGGATCATGGCGCGCACAACGACTTTCGCATCGAGTGGTGGTACGTCACCGCCAACCTCAAGGACGCCGACGGCCAGTCCTTCGGTGTGCAGTGGACCCTGTTCCGCAATGCTCTGCCCCGCTCCGGCGCCGCTTCACAGGACAATCACGGTTGGAACAATCGCAACCTGTGGATGGGCCATGCGGCGGTTACCTCGGCCGATGAGCATTACGCTGCCGAACGGTACGCCCGGGGCGGCGTTGGCCAGGCCGGTGTCACCCTTGCCCCACTCACCGCGTGGATCGACGACTGGGCTTTGGCCAGCCACGCCAGCGTGGAAAATCCGCTGACGGACATGCAACTGCAAGCCCGTGGGCCGCAATTCGGTTACACCCTGCGCCTGACGTCCAGCAAGCCCTTGGTGTTGCAGGGCCAGAACGGGTTCAGTCAGAAGTCCGACCAGGGGCAGGCCTCGTACTACTACAGCCAGCCGTTCTTCCAAGCCGAAGGCAGCCTCGAGATCGACGGCAAAACATACCGCGTCTCAGGCCCAGCCTGGCTGGACCGCGAGTGGAGCAGCCAACCGTTAACGGAAAACCAGACAGGCTGGGACTGGTTTTCGCTGCACCTGGCAGGCGGCGCCGACGTGATGCTCTACCGCATGCGGCAAAAGGACGGGGAGCCCTACCTGACCGGCACCTGGATCAACGCCGACGGCAGCACCGAGCCGCTCGCCGCTCACGATATCGAACTGGTTGCACAAGACACGACGCAAGTGGAAGGCCGCGACATGCCGACCCAGTGGTCCGTCAGAATTCCCCGCAAAGGCGTGGACGTGTCGGTCGAGGCCTTGAACCCCTACGCCTGGATGAACCTGCAAATTCCCTATTGGGAAGGCCCGGTGAAAGTCAGTGGTAGCCAGCAGGGCGAAGGGTATCTGGAAATGACGGGGTATTAGGCAGAGGGCGTAGGCGTTTGGGGATGAAAAAAGAAAAACCGCGCCAGGCGCGGTTTTTCGGGTGACAGCGAACGGTCATATCCTGCCGAGCAAGACCAGAATCAACAGAATGACCAGGATCGTACCGATGATGCCCGATGGCCCGTAACCCCAGCTACGGGAGTGCGGGAAGACGGGCAAGCCGCCGATCAACAGCAGGATCAGGATGATGATCAGAATTGTGCCGATGCCCATGACGAGTTCCTTCTTGACTATTGATTTTATGGCTAGAAGCGCGGTCGCCTGCCCTTGGGTTCACGTACCGTGCCGCTTGAAAAATCGGACTGTCGAGCGAATCAAAAGGTTCGGACTTTAAATTCTCGCCGCGCGGGAACTTCCGCCTGATGCAGCGGTTTGCCTCGCATATTCAGCGAGCTGATGAAGGCCTTGTCGGCTGACCGCCCTGATTACACTGAGTGCACTTCATCGCAATCGACAAGGCAACGGCTATGCAAAATCGCATCATGATCACTGGCGCAGGTTCCGGTCTGGGGCGAGAAATCGCGTTGCGTTGGGCGCGCGAAGGTTGGCGGCTGGCGCTTTCCGATGTCAATGACAGCGGCCTCCAGGAAACCTTGCGCCTGGTGCGCGAAGCCGGCGCAGACGGCTTCATTCAGCGATGCGATGTGCGTGACTACAGCCAATTGACAGCGTTCGCACAGGCTTGTGAGAGCAAACTCGGTGGCATCGACATCATCGTCAACAATGCAGGCGTGGCGTCAGGGGGCTTCTTTGGCGAACTGTCGCTGGAAGACTGGGATTGGCAGATCGCGATCAACCTGATGGGGGTGGTCAAAGGGTGCAAGGCATTTTTGCCACTGCTGGAGCAAAGCAAGGGCAAGATCATCAACATCGCCTCCATGGCCGCGTTGATGCAGGGCCCTGCCATGAGCAACTACAACGTCGCCAAGGCGGGCGTGGTCGCATTGTCGGAAAGCCTGCTGGTGGAACTACGCCAGCAGGAAATCGGTGTGCATGTGGTGTGCCCGTCGTTTTTCCAGACCAACCTGCTGGATTCCTTCCGCGGCCCCACGCCGACGATGAAGGCCCAAGTGGGCAAATTGCTGGAAAGCTCGCCGATTACCGCCAGCGATATAGCGGGGTACATTTTCGAGCGCGTCGCTGCCGGTGAATTCATGATCCTGCCCCATGAGCAGGGTCGCCTTGCGTGGCAACTCAAACAGCACAACCCCCAAGCCCTCTATGACGAAATGGCGAGCATGGCGGAAAAGATGCGCGCCAAGGCCCGATCCGGCCACTGACGGGGAAGTTTCTGATAGGGTGGCCCGCAAATGTCTGCCTGCCCTTGAAGAGAACGTACGTGCTCAATTATCTCTGGTTTTTCCTCGCGGCCCTGTTCGAAATCGCCGGCTGCTACGGCTTCTGGATGGTGGTGCGGCAAGGCAAAAGCCTGCTCTGGATGGCCCCGGCCCTTGTCAGCCTGACGCTGTTCGCGCTGCTGCTGACGCGCATCGAAGCGGCGTATGCGGGACGCGCCTATGCGGCTTATGGCGGCATCTACGTGGTCGCCTCCATTGCCTGGCTCGGGGTCATCGAACGGGCTCGCCCCCTGACCACGGATTGGCTCGGCGTGGCCCTCTGCGTGATCGGCGCAACCGTCATCCTTCTGGGCCCAAAGTGGTCAGGTCACTGAGACCCCAGCCATTCTCGGTGCCTCGAATAGCGTTGTAGGATTCGTCTGTCAGCAACGTTCGTCAGCGAATGAAGGACACGACTGAATTTGTGCCAGCGCATTGATGCGCGCGCCGCCGACCGGCACCCTTCGCTCTCGGTTACCACCCAGGGAGTAGGAAAGATGCTGGTATTGACAAGGGAAATAGGCGAGTCGTTTTCCATTGGCGATGACATCACCGTGCGGATTCTGGGCATCACCGGCAACCAGGTGCGCCTGGGGATCACCGCGCCCCTCTCTGTGAAGGTCCATCGCAGCGAAGTGTACCGGCGCATCAAGGCGTATCTGCGCCAGCGGGCGCAAGAGTCGACGAGCACTTGATGCGCCCTCTTGCCCAACAGGCCCTGGTCAGTCGTCGAAATACTCTTTGGGCACGTCGTGCTTGAGCATGAGCTGACACTGCTGGCTGTCCAGATCGAAAAAAATCACCGCTTGCCCCTTGTTCAACGCGTGCCGGACTCGCAAGACACGGGTTTCCAATGGCGTTTCGTCGCCGTTATCAGTGCCATCGCGCGTCACGAAGTCTTCGATCAGGCGAGTCAGCGTGTCAGCTTCGAGTTGGTCGTGGGGAATCAGCATGGTGGGAGCGGTCGTCCTATGGGCAGACGTGGGATGCTAGCGTGGTGTGAAGAGAGGAGCCACATCCAAGGCCAACTTTTCCCACTTTGGTCATTGAACGATTCCCGCCCAGGCGGCCCTCCCAGTCAGGGTCGCCTGGGCTGAAGCCCAGCAACCTACCGTTGCCCCACCAAGGTATCCACCGCCGGGACCCGCGTATCTGTCTCCATCTGCGCGTCGTGTTCCAGTTGGTGGCTGAAGTTGTCCAGCGAGGCATTGGCCGGTTTGGCGTCGCTGGCAAACACCGGAGGACTGAGCATGTAGCTGGCGAGCAGTCGGCTCAGCGCCTTCAAGCTGTCGATGTGCGTACGCTCGTAGCCATGGGTGGCGTCGCAACCAAAGGCCAGCAACGCGGTGCGAGTATCGTAGCCAGCAGTGATCGCCGAATGGGCATCACTGTAGTAGTAGCGAAACAGATCGCGGCGCACGGGCAGATCCTGCTCCTGCCCAAGGCGCAGGAGATGCCGAGACAGATGGTAGTCGTAGGGGCCGCCGGAGTCCTGCATCGCCACGCTGACGGCATGTTCGCTGGAATGTTGCCCTGGGGCGACCGGCGCGATGTCGATGCCGACGAATTCGCTGACGTCCCAAGGCAGGCTGCCCGCGGCGCCGCTGCCGATTTCCTCGGTAATGGTGAACAGCGGGTGGCAATCGATCAGGGGTTCGGTGCCGCTGTCGACGATGGCCTTGAGGGCCGCCAGCAGCGCCGCAACGCCCGCCTTGTCGTCCAGATGGCGGGCGCTGATGTGCCCGCTCTCGGTGAATTCCGGCAGGGGATCGAAAGCCACGAAGTCACCGATGTTGACCCCCAGCGACTCGCAGTCCGCTCGCGTGGTGCAGTAGGCGTCGAGGCGTAATTCAATGTGATCCCAGCTGATGGGCAGGGTATCCACCGCCGTATTGAAGGCGTGCCCTGAGGCCATCAAGGGCAGCACGCTGCCACGAATCACCCCGCTGTCGGTGAACACGCTGACCCGGCTACCCTCAGCGAAGCGGCTGGACCAGCAGCCTACTGCCGTCAGGCCAAGACGCCCATTGTCTTTCACTTCACGCACGCTGGCACCGATGGTGTCCAGGTGAGCCGAGACCGCGCGGTCGGGGCTGTTCTGTTTGCCCTTCAGCGTGGCCCGAATCGTGCCGCGCCGGGTGAGCTCGAAGGGAATGCCCAATTCTTCCAGGCGCTCGGCAACGTAGCGCACGATGGTGTCGGTGAAGCCCGTGGGGCTCGGAATCGCGAGCATCTCCAGCAGGACTTTCTGCAGGTAATTCAGATCCGGTTCAGGGATGTTTGCAGTGGTCATGGAAGGCTCCTGTCAAAGCAGCTATAGGCCTCAAGCGTGACGCGGGAACGAATCCAACGCGAATCAGGTTTGCCTGGACTCGCCCCGCAAGGCTTGAACGGTGGAGCTGCGTTTACCCGTGGACGGGCAGGCTATGGGGAAACAGCAGATCGACGAAACGCTCTGCCGTCGGTTGCGGCTCGTGGTTGGCCAGGCCGCAGCGCTCGTTGGCTTCGATGAACACGTACTCCGGCTGGTCGGCGGCCGGAACCATCAGGTCCAGGCCGACCACCGGAATATCGAGGGCACGGGCGGCACGGATCGCAGCGTCCTTAAGCACTGGGTGCAACACAGCAGTGACGTCTTCGAGGCAGCCCCCCGTGTGCAGATTGGCCGTACGGCGAACGGCTAGGCTTTGCCCCGAGGGCAGTACGCTGTCGAAGGTGAAGCCCGCGTCCTCAACGGTGCGGCGGGTCTCTTCATCCATGGGAATCTTGCTTTCGCCATCGGTGGCAGCGGCCCGCCGACGGCTCTGGGCTTCGATCAACTGGCCCACGGTGTGGCGCCCATCGCCGCGGATTTCCGCCGGACGGCGAATGGCCGCTGCCACCACTTCGAAGCCGATGACCACGATGCGCAGGTCCAGCCCTGGGTGGAAACTCTCCAAAAGGACCCGCGAATCGAACTGGCGCGCCCGCTCGACCGCCGCCTGCACATCCTCGATGGTGCGCAGGTCGACCGCCACACCCTGGCCCTGCTCGCCATCCACGGGTTTGACCACGACGCGTTCGTGCTCATCGAGAAACGCGAGGTTGTCGTCGCCATTGCCGGCCAACTGCTGCACCGGCAGCCGCAAGCCTGCAGCGGTCAAGGCCTTGTGGGTCAGCCGCTTGTCCTGGCACAGCGTCATGCTGACCGCGGAGGTCAGGTCGCTCAAAGACTCGCGGCAGCGAATGCGACGGCCGCCGTGAATCAATGTGAATAGCCCCGCTTCCGCGTCGTCGACCTGGACTTCAATGCCGCGACGGTGAGCTTCTTCGACGATGATTCGCGCGTAAGGATTGAAATCCGCCTGCGGTCCCGGCCCCAGAAACAGTTTCTCGTTGATGCCGTTTTTGCGCTTGATGGCAAACGTGGGCAGGTTGCGGAAGCCCAGCTTGGCGTAGAGGTTCTTCGCCTGCTGATTGTCGTGCAGCACAGAGAGGTCGAGATAACCCAGGCCACGGCTTTGGAAATGCTCGATAAGGTGGCGCACCAGCGCCTCCCCTACCCCTGGGCGTGTGCACTGCGGGTCCACTGCAAGGCACCACAGGCTGCTGCCGTTTTCCGGGTCATTGAAGGCTTTGTGATGGTTGAGGCCCATGACGCTGCCGATCACCGCATTGCTGCTTTCGTCTTCGGCGATCCAGTACACCGGGCCGCCCTGATGGCGCGGCGTCAACAGCTGCGGATCGATGGGCAGCATGCCCCGGGCGATATAGAGGTTATTGATCGCCTCCCAATCGCTTTGGTTTTGCGCGCGGCGGATGCGAAACCCACGAAATACCCGCTGCGCCGGACGATAGTCGCTGAACCACAGGCGAAGCGTGTCCGATGGATCGAGAAACAACTGCTGCGGCGCCTGCGCCAGCACTTGCTGAGGCGCCGCGACGTACAGTGCGATGTCCCGCTCGCCGGGCTTTTCATTCAGCAGCTCTTCAGCCAGCGCGGCGGGATCCGGATAGGTGTGCCCGATCAGCAAGCGTCCCCAGCCGCAGTGAAGCGCCAATGGGGCGTCGTCCGGCGTACTGCCGTCTTCGGCGAAACGCGCCTGCAACCGCTCATAGGACGGCGCCTGTCCACGCAATAGGCGCTGGTTGTAAATCGAAGCATTGGCTTTCATCGGTCACAGTCCTTGTTCGCTGAGCCACAGGTTCAAGGCCGCGAGCTGCCACAGCTTCGAGCCGCGCAGTGGGGTGAGTTGACCGTCGGGGTTGGTCAGGAGTTTGTCGAGCATCGACGGGTTGAACAGGCCGCGATCCTGGCTGGGGTCCACCAGCAGCTCGCGCACCCATTGCAAGGTGTCACCCTCCAGGTGCTTGAGACCCGGCACAGGGAAATAGCCTTTCTTACGGTCGATGACTTCAGAAGGAATCACCAGACGAGCCGCTTCCTTGAGCACCTGCTTGCCGCCGTCGGGGAGCTTGAAGCGCGCCGGGATCCGCGCCGACAGTTCGACCAGGCGGTAGTCGAGAAACGGCGTGCGCGCTTCGAGGCCCCAGGCCATGGTCATGTTGTCCACGCGTTTGACCGGGTCGTCGACCAGCATCACCGTGCTGTCCAGACGCAACGCCTTGTCGACCCCGGCTTCGGCGCCCGGCATCGCGAAGTGCTCGCGGACAAAGTCACCTGCAGCGTCATTGGCCGTCAGCCACTTGGGCGCCACGGTCTGCGCGTACTCGTCATAGCTGCGATCGAAGAATGCGTCGCGATACGCCGTGAAAGGATCGCTGGCGCCATCCACCTGCGGATACCAGTGATAGCCCGCGAACAGCTCGTCGGCACCCTGGCCGCTCTGCACGACCTTGCAGTGCTTGGCCACCTCGCGGGACAGCAGATAAAACGCGATGCAGTCGTGGCTGACCATCGGCTCGCTCATGGCTCGAAACGCAGCGGGCAACTGCTCGATGATTTCGCTTTCCTTGATGCGTAGCTGGTGATGGCGGGTGCCGTAGTGCTTGGCGATCAGGTCGGAATACTGGAATTCGTCGCCGCGCTCGCCGCCGGCATCCTGAAAGCCAATGGAGAAGGTGGACAGGTCCTTGACCCCGACCTCCCGCAGCAGACCGACCAACATGCTCGAATCGACACCGCCCGAGAGCAATACGCCCACATCCACCGCAGCCCGCTGGCGGATAGCAACCGCTTCACGGGTGCTGTCGAGCACGCGGTCGCGCCAGTCTTCCAGGGTCAGGTGCTGCTCGTCGGCGTGTGGTCCATAAGGCAGCGTCCACCAGACCTTCTGCTCGACCTCGCCGTCGGCGCTCACGCGCATCCAGGTTGCCGGAGGAATTTTTTCGACCCCGGCCAGCAAGGTGCGCGGTGCGGGCACCACAGCGTGAAAGTTCAGGTAATGGTTCAGCGCCACCGGATCGAGCATCGGGCTGATGTCACCGCCTTTGAGCAATGCAGGCAAAGCCGAGGCGAACCGCAGGCGTTTATCGGTGCGGGAGAGGTAAAGCGGCTTGACGCCCAGGCGGTCTCGAGCGATGAACAGGCTGCGCTTGTCGCGCTCCCAAATAGCGAAGGCGAACATACCGTTGAGCTTGGGCAGCAGGTCCGCGCCCCAGGCGTGGTAGCCCTTGAGCAACACCTCGGTGTCGCCGCCGGAGTGGAATTGATAGCCGAGGTTTTCCAGCTCGGCGCGCAATTCCGGGAAGTTATAAACAGCGCCGTTGAAGGCCAGCGACAGGCCCAGATGGCTGTCGATCATCGGCTGCGCCGAGCCGTCGGACAGGTCCATGATCTTCAGGCGGCGATGGCCAAGGGCAATCGGCCCCTGGCTGTGAAACCCCCAGGCATCCGGGCCGCGAGGGGCCAGATGGTGGGTGATGCGTTCTACTGCGGCGAGGTCCGCAGGTTGGTTGTCGAAACGTAACTCTCCAGCTAATCCGCACATAAGTCCTTACCGGTTTTCCGTTGGGGATGTGGCCGGGGAAGTCCGGCTACCCAAAGACTGACCGGTGGGCTGGGTGAGAGTTTTAGAACGATCGGTTATAAAAAGTCGCGTTTGCCGTTATTGAATGACGCCATACAACAAGGCGATCGCACGCCTGATCGGGCGGAGAAAACGAAAACGCCCCGACCGAAATCGAGGCGTTTGAGGTGACTACGAAGCGCTGCAGCCGATCAGTGCGAAACCGCGCCGCTGGCACCCAGGCCCGTCTGCGAACGCACGAACTGCGGGTAGAACAGTTGACGCTCACCCTCGGCAGCCTTGGACTTATCGGTCACCGAGAAGAACCAGATGCCGATGAACGCGATGATGATCGAGAAGAACGCCGGGTACTCGTACGGGAAGATCGCCTTCTCGTGGTGCAGGATCTGCACCCAGATGGTTGGCCCGAGAATCATCAGAATCACCGCGCTGAGCAGCCCCATCCAGCCGCCGATCATGGCGCCACGAGTGGTCAGGTTTTTCCAGTACATCGAGAGCAACAGCACGGGGAAGTTGCAGCTCGCCGCAATGGAGAATGCCAGCCCGACCATGAACGCGATGTTTTGGCTCTCGAAGGCGATGCCCAGCACGATGGCGACAATCGCCAGGGCGACAGTGGTGATCTTCGACACGCGGATCTCATCTTTCTCGTTGGCCTTGCCCGCCTTGATCACGCTGGCGTACAGGTCGTGAGACACGGCCGAGGCACCGGCCAGGGTCAGACCGGCAACCACCGCCAGGATCGTGGCGAAAGCCACCGCTGAGATGAAGCCCAGGAACAGCGAGCCACCCACAGCATCGGCCAGGTGCACCGCCGCCATGTTGTTGCCGCCGATCAACGCGCCTGCTGCGTCCTTGAACGCCGGGTTGGTGCTGACCAGCAGGATCGCGCCGAAACCGATGATGAACGTCAGGATGTAGAAGTAGCCAATGAAGCCGGTCGCATATAGCACGGACTTACGGGCTTCCTTGGCGTCGCTCACGGTGAAGAAGCGCATGAGGATGTGGGGCAGACCTGCGGTACCGAACATCAGCGCCAGCCCCAGCGAGAACGCGGAGATCGGGTCCTTCACCAGGCCGCCAGGGCTCATGATCGCCTCACCTTTGGGGTGAACCTTCACGGCTTCCGAGAACAGCATGTTGAAGTCGAAGTTGACATGCTTCATGACCATCAGCGCCATGAACGAGGCACCGGACAGCAGCAGCACGGCCTTGATGATCTGCACCCACGTGGTGGCCAGCATGCCGCCGAACAGCACATACAGGGCCATCAGAATGCCGACCAATACCACGGCAACGTTGTAATCCAGACCGAACAACAGCTGGATCAGCTTGCCCGCGCCCACCATCTGCGCAATCAGGTAGAAGGCCACGACCACCAGCGAGCCGCACGCCGACAAGGTGCGGATCTCCTTCTGCTTCAGGCGGTAGGAGGCCACGTCAGCGAAGGTGTACTTGCCCAGGTTGCGCAGACGTTCAGCGATCAGAAACAGGATGATCGGCCAACCGACCAGAAAGCCGATCGAATAGATCAGACCGTCGTAGCCGGAGGCGTATACCAGGGCCGAGATACCCAGGAAGGACGCTGCCGACATGTAGTCACCGGCGATGGCCAGACCGTTCTGGAAACCGGTGATCTTGCCACCTGCAGCGTAGTAGTCCGCTGCCGATTTGTTTTTCTTGGCCGCCCAGTAAGTGACGCAGAGCGTGGCACCGACGAAGATCACGAACATGACGATCGCGGCAACGTTGAGCGGTTGTTTCTGCACGGCCCCGGTCAAGGCATCCGCGGCCCAGAGCGTCGGTGCAAAGGCCGCCAGGCCTAAAGCTGCAAACAGGCGCCGGATCATTGTTGTGCCTCCTTCAGGATCGCATTGTTCAGCTCATCGAATTCGCCGTTTGCACGGCGCACGTAGATGGCGGTCAACACGAACGCAGAAAGAATCAGACCGACCCCGATTGGCATTCCCCAGGTAATGGATGAAGTGGCACTGAGTTTGGAGCCAAGAATTTGCGGTCCATACGCAATCAATAGGATGAAAGCGGCATAGAGCCCAAGCATGATCGCCGAGAGAATCCAGGCGAATCGTTCCCTCTTCGAGACCAGCTCCTTGAAACGGGGGCTGTTCTGAATCGAGACGTAGATGCTGTCGTTCATTGTTTTTGTCCTCGCAGCACAGATGGATGTCACGTCATCACTGTAGTCGGCTCTGGGACGCACTCCAGACGACCTTAGTATTAGATCGACATTAGTTGATGCAATCGAGGTGAGGTGTTTCAAGGGTGAGAAAAAAGTAGAGGCATGTTTGGCGTAACCGTCACTGAGCACACATTCCCGTTGGAGCGCGCTTGCCCGCGGTGGCGTGGTGTCAGTCAGCGACTATGTATGGGGACAGACCGCAATCGCGGGCAAGCGCGCTCCTACAGCAAAGTCAGCCAGCCCCCCACAATCATGCCGGCGCCGGAACTCGCCTGGAGTTTGTAGCCGTCCAGGCCGTAAACCTTGATGGCCTGAACGGCCTTGATCATCACGCCGGAACCGGGGTCGATGCCGACGATTTTCTTACTGAAGGAAGCATCGGTCTTCAGATCGGCCACGGAGCTCGCTTTGACGTCGTCCGGCACGATCAGGCCGGTGTTCGCGTCCCTGAAGTTCGGACAGTGATCGGTGGCCTTGTGCTTGTTCTTGGTCCGGTTCCACCTTGGGTAACGGGCAGCCAGGCGGACAGCATCATGTACAACTTACTGGTGGCAGCGCTCTGCCGGTTGATCCCTGAAGCCTCGGCTAGGTTTCACGCGGCGCACCAGTTTTTTTGCCGAACGACTTAGGCCGCGCTAACGCCCAATCATTAACAGCTTTGCACCTGTCGAAAGTCTATCTAGACATCCTCATATCGTTGACAGTCACCTGACTTTCACCTGATCCTCCACAACCCAAAATGGCGTAGCCAATAACACTGCCTTCTGGGGCCATATATTCCAACGACTCCTCCTCACCAATGCCAAGTATTCCCGTCTGACGGGTCCCTAATATACGCCTGTCCAGATCATAAAAAGTAACTATCCCAGAATCGATTGGAAGTACAGGACTAGTCGAGCTCATGATGAATCGCATCTCGACTCTCTTCCAGCCATTACAGAATTTAACTTCTCCGCCTTGCGGGCCATATATGGAAAGACCTGTATGCGAATACGCTGGAGAAAAAATCACACCAAAGTAACCCGTCTCACGTGTATCCTTCAACCAAAAATGCTTCAGCTCCTCCAGCATTATATATTCTTGACCAATGAGAACTTCACGATAAACGCCCGAAAAATCCTCATGCACCTCGTCCATTACATCAAACACATATTCCGCAGATACGGCATTCGCCGCTTTGGCTGTCAAGACATGACGACCACCTGAGTAAGTGTGTGCAAAACGCCAAACCCCATCTACAACGGGTACGGGCTGATCGTTTATCTTGACGCCTTGATCATAAATATCCACGTAATGATTCGACGGCGCATTGACTGCGCTTACTTGAAAATCGTCCATGATGACGAGCCTCTTGATTGTTGATCGATGCACTAAACACTAATACACAAACATTCAAGCGGCAAAAACCCTGATGAGGCGTAAAAAAACACCTACCCCTGAAAACCATTGAAAACAGACAGTTACGATTCCGCTAGAAAGAACCGCTATCAATGTTACGTCGAAAAAATCTAAAAACATGCGCACTCAATTGCTTTTTCAAACACCTGCTGCCAAGGCCCTCACATAAAAAAACCGCCCGGCAATCACTCACCGGGCGGTTCGGGTTATGAAAACGAGTCGCGTGGCAACTTACTTGCCGGTCCACTCCTTGACACGATCAGGGTGTTTGGCAACCCAATCCTTGGCCGCTTGCTCAGGCTTCGCACCCTCCTGGATGGCGAGCATGACTTCGCCGATTTCATCCTTGTCTTTCCACTGGAATTTCTTCAGGAATTCAGCCACGTCCGGCGCTTTTTTTGCCAGCTCCAGGCTGCCAACGCTGTCGACGGTTTCAGCCGCGCCGTACACGCCTTTCGGGTCCTCCAGGAACTTCAGTTTCCACTTGGCGAACATCCAGTGCGGCACCCAACCGGTGACGGCAATGGATTCTTTCTTGTTTTCAGCGCGGGTCAGTTCGGCAATCATGCCGGCGCCGGAACTCGCCTGAAGTTTGTAGCCGTCCAGGCCGTAATCCTTGATGGCCTGATCGGTTTTGATCATCACGCCTGAACCGGCGTCGATGCCGACGATCTTCTTCTTGAAGGAATCATCGGTCTTCAAATCGGCCACGGAGTTGGCTTTGACGTAGTCCGGCACGATCAGGCCGATTTTCGCGTCCTTGAAGTTCGGACCGTAGTCGGTGACCTTGTCCTTGTTCTTGGCCCAGTATTCGCCATGGGTCACAGGCAACCAGGCAGACAGCATCATGTCCAGCTTACCGGTGGCCACGCCTTGCCACATGATCCCGGCCGCCACGGCCTGGAGTTTCACAGGGTAGCCCAGCTTTTGCTGGATCACTTCGGCGGCCACGTTGGTGGTCGCTACGCTGTCAGACCAGCCGTCCACATAACCGATGCTCAGCTCGGGCTTGTCGGCGGCAAGGGCCAGCGTGGAACTGATGGCAAGCGCCAGCGCGGCACCTACGCCCAGGATATTTCGCATCTTCATCGTCACTTCCCCGGTAGTCCAGAACCCGACGGCGGTCGGGCTTCGTTAACGTTCTTATAAGACCGGGCGTTGCGCTCACATTTGGCGCAGCCCCCGACTTTCACGCCTCAACCACATGCCTGCGCAGCAGCGTTGGCTGCGTTGACGAAGCGATCATCAACCCCCACCAACCTCGCCCCTTTCCTCTCTGCGACACTCAGACAGCGGGAAACGACATCACTAAGCCATCAACGACACACAGGTCGCAAAAGAGGCCGCAGTCCGTCCGAAAATTGCATGCCTGACAAAAGCCACTCTCTTGAGGCGCGCAATTGCCGCCCCAGCCCGCTTTTGCAACGCCCATCACCTCCCCCCTCAAATTGCCCCGCCGTTGCGCCTCGGTCGGCACTCGGGTCGGAAACACATTGTGTTACCGACGATGGCATTCCAAATCAGAATACGGGTAACACGGAAACAGAATAGGCATCTGTTTGACCTGCCCGTTGACCCAGATATTTACAACCCGTTGTTTTTTATTGGTTTTTAAAAAGTGGCACAGGTCCTGCTATCTCTGTCGCATAACAAGAACAAAATGTGAAAAACCAATAAAAATAAGATGAAACGGCTCTGACATAACAAGAACAACGGTACAGAGACGCAGCCAACTGATTTTTTTGGAGTAGATAGGCTTTACAGAGGCTTTGGCCTCGCAACCCGACCGAGAACGATAAAACTGCCACCAGGCAGCGGCCAGAACGGGTTGGATCACTTGCGTAAAGCGGGAGATCGAGGCAGATCAGCGCTCAAAAAAATACGTTCGCTCTTGAATCCCGGATGGGGATCACTGAACACGCGGTGAAGGGACGGTTGCCAAGAACAACAACAGATCGCCCTAAAACAATAAGAAAAGAGCACGTGCAACGATTTAAAGGGGAGCTTCGGCTCCCCTTTATGCTGTGCGTCATTCGATGAGCCACGCTGCCTAGGCAAGCGCAATCGCGGCATCCCATCGAACACCATCCGATCACTGATGCCCTCTCCCCCAGCACGCCCTCGCCATACCAGACTCGCCCCACGACGTCGCGCACATTTAAAGCACAACCTGACACGCCAACCGTGCCAGAACGTGTATTGTCGCCTAGGATTTGCAGGGGGAACGGCCGGGTGTAAATGCAGATTGCCATTACGGCACTTTTATCATTGCCCTCCTGTCATAGCCTGCGTATTTCAACAGCACTTCTTTCCCAAGGGACTTAGTCATGCTTCGTTTTCTACGCCTCGCCGCCCTCTCTGGCGGCCTGCTCTTGAGTGCGTCCGTGATGGCGGTCGACGTCGATCCGTCCAGCTATGGCTTCCCTCTGACCAACCCTTTCGAAGCGACCATCGCCACCACCCCGCCTGATTTGCGCGCCAAGGTGCCCGAAGACGCGGACATCGATCAGGACGATTACAGCCTGACGTTGCGCCCGGACCGGGAATTCACCTTGCCGGACAACTTCTGGGCCGTGAAGAAATTGCGCTACCGCCTGGCCAAGCAGGACCATCCGGCGCCGCTGATCTTCCTGATCGCGGGCACCGGCGCGCCGTACAACAGCACCCTCAATGAATACCTGAAGCGCCTGTATTACGGAGCTGGGTACAACGTCGTGCAGCTTTCCTCGCCGACCAGCTACGACTTCATGAGTGCTGCGTCCCGCTTCGCTACACCCGGCGTGACCAGCGAGGACGCTGAAGACCTCTACCGCGTGATGCAGGCGGTCCGCGCCCAGCAAAGCAAACTGCAAGTGACCGAGTATTACTTGAGTGGTTACAGCCTGGGCGCACTCGATGCAGCGTTCGTCAGCAAACTGGACGAGACCCGCCGCAGTTTCAATTTCAAGAAAGTGCTGCTGATCAACCCGCCGGTGAACCTATACACCTCAATCACCAATCTGGACAAACTGGTGCAGACCGAGGTCAAGGGCGTCACCAACAGCACCACCTTTTATGAGCTGGTGCTACAGAAGCTGACGCGCTACTTCCGCGAAAAAGGCTACATCGACCTCAACGATGCGTTGCTCTATGACTTCCAACAGTCCAAGCAACACCTGTCCAATGAGCAGATGGCAATGCTGATCGGCACCTCGTTCCGCTTCTCTGCCGCCGATATCGCGTTCACCTCCGACCTGATCAACCGTCGAGGGCTGATCACTCCGCCCAAGACGCCCATCAGCGAAGGCACCAGCCTGACGCCGTTCCTCAAGCGCGCGCTGCAATGTGATTTCGACTGCTACGTCACCGAACAGGTCATCCCGATGTGGCGCGCCCGCACCGATGGGGGAAGCCTGCTGCAACTGGTCGATCAAGTCAGCCTCTATGCGCTGAAGGACTACCTGAGCACCAGCAAGAAAATCGCCGTGATGCACAACGCCGACGACGTGATCCTCGGCCCGGGCGACCTCGGATTCCTGCGCAAGACTTTCGGCGATCGCCTGACCGTTTATCCTTACGGCGGTCATTGCGGCAACATGAACTATCGCGTCAACAGCGACGCCATGCTGGAGTTTTTCCGTGGCTAAACGTCTATTGCTCATCGCCGCCCTGCTCTGTGCCGGCGCCGTACATGCGGCCGACGCGCCGATCGTTTCCCAGGCAGCGCCGGTCAAGCGGGTCGAAACCCCCGACGGTTTCACCGAGCCGCTCAAATCGCTGAAATTCAACCCGGGGCTGGACCAGCAGGAATTCGAGCGTTCGACGCTCAATGCCCTCACCGTCTACGACCCGCTGGAATCGTGGAACCGCAGGGTCTACCACTTCAACTACCGCTTCGACGAATGGGTGTTCCTGCCCGTGGTCAATGGCTACAAGTACATCACCCCCAGCTTCGTCCGCACCGGCGTCAGCAATTTCTTCAGCAATCTGGGCGACATCCCTAACCTGCTGAACAGCCTGCTTCAGTTCAAAGGCAAACGTTCGATGGAAACCACCGGCCGATTGCTGATCAACACCACGTTGGGTATCGCTGGGCTCTGGGACCCGGCGACCAAGATGGGCTTGCCCAAGCAGAACGAGGATTTCGGCCAGACGCTTGGCTTCTACGGGGTGCCGGCCGGTCCGTACTTCGTCCTGCCGATCCTTGGGCCCTCCAACTTCCGTGATACCGGCGGACTGGTGTTCGATTTTACCGCCGAATCGCAGATCAACTTCCTGAACGTTTCGCAGGTCAGCGAAGACCACCCGGAGATCTATCTGCTACGCGCCATCGACAAGCGCTACACCACCAGCTTCCGGTATGGGCAGATGGATTCGCCCTTCGAGTATGAGAAAGTCCGGTACGTGTACACCGAAGCGCGGAAACTGCAGATTTCCGAGTGACCTCCTGTCAGCGACGCGGTCGACAGGCCGTGTCGCTGAAGCGAACTCATTCAGCTATTCGATACATTCCCCGCAAAATCGTCAACCATTCATCGCCTCGACCGGCATACCATAAGCGCCATTCCTACCCCATTCTGGAGTGAGCCTCATGACTCAATATCGCAAAGTGCTGTCCATGCAGAGCGGCCAGCCGGCTTCGGACGGCGCAGGCGTCAAGCTGACTCGTGTATTTGGCGGCCCCGGCGTCGAAGCGTTCGACCCCTTCCTGATGCTCGATGAATTCGGCTCCGACAAAGCCGATGATTACATCGCCGGTTTTCCGCCCCATCCGCACCGGGGTTTCGAAACCGTGACGTACATGCTCGAAGGGCGGATGCGCCACGAAGACCACATGGGTAACGTGGGTCTGCTGCAGGGCGGAGGTGTGCAGTGGATGACCGCAGCCCGTGGCGTGATCCACAGCGAAATGCCCGAGCAGGAAGAAGGCATGATGCGCGGCTTTCAGCTGTGGCTGAACCTGCCGGGCAAATCCAAGATGGGCAAGGCCGGTTACGACGATATTCAACCGGAGCGCATTCCACGAATCACCACTGCGCAAGGCGTAGAGGTCGTCGTGATCGCCGGAACGTTCAACGACGGGGAGGTGCAGCAGGCTGGCGCCGTTCAACGCCCGGATACAGAACCGCACTATTTCGACTTTCACCTCCCGGCCGGCAAAGCGATTCGTCCAATCGTTCCTGAAGGCCACCGAGTTTTGCTGTACGTGTATGAAGGGGAAATCGAGATTGCCGGGCAATCGCAGAACCTCGGCAAGAGCCGCTTGGCCCGGCTGTCGGAGCACGGCGAGCTGCAGTTGAGCTCATCGAGCGGCGCGAAGGTGCTGTTGATTGCAGGCAAACCGATTGGCGAGCCCATCGTGCAATACGGCCCTTTCGTGATGAACACGCGCGAAGAGATCGAGCAGGCATTGCGGGATTTTCGCGATGACAAGCTGACTGCGTAAAGCAGGATTGACGCCTGTAGGAGCGCGCTTGCCCGCGATGGCGGTGTATCTGGTGAAAATGTACTGACTGACACACCGCCATCGCGGGCAAGCGCGCTCCTACCCATCAGGCGTCAGGTACCAGGCATCAGGCATCAGGCATCAAGGCGTCAGGCATCAAGCCATCAAGCCAGTCGCAAAAACCGCAGCAATTCGTCCTTCTGGGCCATCGCATCGCGACGGCCCAGTTCGATCAATTCGCTGCAATAACCCGACTCGAACAACAGGTAACTCAGCACCCCTGCCCCGCTGCTCTTGGTCGCGCCCGGGCCACGCAGGAAGGTGCGCAGCGCAGGAGGCAGTTCGCGGCGGTGGCGGGCGGCGATTTCGTCCAGCGGCTGGCTCGGGGAAATCACGAGTACCTCAACCGGCGACAGCGACTGCATCGTGGACGACTCCGACACCGGCGAAGAAGGCCGGGCGGCCACCGGCATCATGGCGCTGAGCAGGTTGAGCCGCTCCAGCAACTCGATATCACTTTCCAGGCTGTCGATGAAGGTGCTGTTGAGCATGTGCCCGCCGATCTGTGCCAGGCTCGGCTGGGTACCGCTGACCGGACGCTTCGCCGCCAGATGAGCACCGGGCCCGCGCGGGTTGCCGCTCACCCCCACCACCAGCACACGATTAGCCCCCAAGTGCAGCGCCGGGCTGATGGGGGCCGACTGCCGCACAGCGCCATCGCCGAAATACTCGTCATCCAGCTTGACCGGTGCGAACAGCAGCGGAATCGCCGAACTGGCCAGCAGATGATCGACCGTCAGCCGCGTGGGCAAACCTATCCGGCGATGGCGCAGCCATGAGGCGATGCTGCCTTTGCCTTGGTAGAAGGTGACTGCCTGCCCGGACTCATAACCGAAGGCGGTGATCGCAACGGCGCGTAAATGCCGCGCCTCGATGGCTTCTTCAATGCCTTCGAGGTTCAGCCGCTTGGTGAGCAATTCTTTCAAGGGCGCGCTGTTGAGCAACGCCACCGGCACTTGCTCGCGGCCTACGCCGAGCAGGCTTCGAATGAAGAATCGAGCGGCCTGACGAATCACCCCGGCCCAGTCACTGCGCAGCACCTGGTGGCTACGAAAGCTTTGCCAGAAATCGGTGAGCTCATGGATGGCCGTGCGGAAGTGGGTTGCACCGCTGGCCAGTTTGACGGCATTGATCGCGCCAGCCGAGGTGCCGACGATCACAGGAAACGGGTTCTTGGCCCCGACCGGCAGCAGATCGGCGATGCCGGCGAGCACGCCCACCTGATAGGCTGCCCGGGCGCCTCCCCCCGACAGAATCAGGCCGGTCACCGACTCGACCCCGGACAGACCAGTGGAAGCGCTGTTGGCTGCTTGTTGTTCTGTTGCGCTTGTCGTCATAACACCCGGTTCTCGGTATCAACCACGCTTGGTGTAGAGCTTGGGCTCGCCCGGCGGTCGGCTCTTGAACCGGCGATGCGCCCATAGGTATTGCTCGGGACAGGCGGTGACCGCTTGCTCGACCCACTGATTGACCCGCACGCAGTCCGCTTCGTCGCTTTCGCCCGGGAAGTCGGCAAACGGTGGGTGAATCACCACTTTGTAGCCGCTGCCATCGGCCAGCCGTTCCTGAGTGAACGGCACCACCAGGGCGCGCCCGAGGGTCGCGAACTTGCTGGTGGCAGGCACCGTGGCCGCTTGAATGCCGAACAGTGGCACGAAGAGACTCTGCTTGACGCCGTAGTCCTGATCCGGTGCATACCAGATCGCACGCCCCTTGCGCAGTTGTTTGATCATGCCGCGCACATCTTCGCGCTCGACGGCGATCGAATCCAGGTTGTGCCGCTCGCGCCCACGCCGCTGAACGAAGTCGAACACCGGGTTCTTGTGCTCCCGGTACATGCCGTCGATGGTGTGTTGCTGGCCGAGCAGCGCGGCACCGATTTCCAGAGTGGTGAAGTGCAAGGCCATCAGAATCACCCCTTGCCCTTGTTCGTGCGGGCGCTTGAGGTGTTCCAGACCTTCGATGTGGGCCAGTTTTGCCAAGCGCTGCGGGCTCCACCACCAACTCATGGCCATTTCAAAAAAGGCGATGCCGGTGGACGCGAAGTTTTCCTTGAGCAGGCGCTTGCGTTCGGCTTTCGAATACTGCGGGAAGCACAGCTCCAGATTGCGAGCGGCGATGGTGCGGCGGTCGGTTGCGAAGAAGTACATCACCCAGCCGAGCGCGCGGCCGATGGCCACGAGCGCGCGAAACGGCAATTGCACCACCAGCCAGAGCACGCCCAGGCCCAGCCACAGTGGCCAGAAGCGGGGATGAAGAAAAAGGGCTCGAAAACGCGGGCGATCCATTACAGCTTCCATCAGGGCAAAGGCGGGCATTCTACATGGGTTCGAGCACAATCGTGACGCCCTGTCGGTGGCCAGCGCGGTGCCACTCCCTTGCGGCTGACCGGCGATCTCGTTATAAGTCTCGGCACTTTTAGCGACAAGCCGCTGTATGCCGACATGAGCCAAATCGATTTGCAAGACAAGGATCCCGTGTTTCAGCTGAAGGGCAGCATGCTGGCCATCACCGTGCTGGAACTGGCGCGCAACAACCTCGAAGCGCTGGATCGTCAGTTGGCGGCCAAAGTCGCCCAGGCACCGAACTTCTTCAGCAACACCCCGCTGGTGCTGGCGCTCGACAAGCTGCCGCCCAATGAAGGCGCGATCGACCTGCCCGCCATGATGCGGGTTTGCCGCCATCACGGCCTGCGCACCCTGGCCATCCGCGCCAATCGCATCGAGGACATCGCCGCCGCCATCGCCATCGACCTCCCCGTCCTGCCGCCCTCCGGAGCTCGGGAGCGCCCGCTCGATCCGACGGAAGGCGAGGTCAGGAAAAAGCCCGAAGTGGTGCAAAAGCCTCCCGAGCCCGTGATCAAGCCGACCAAGATCATCACCGCGCCGGTGCGTGGTGGGCAGCAAATCTACGCGCAAGGCTCAGACCTGGTGGTGATTTCCTCGGTCAGCCCCGGTGCGGAACTTCTCGCCGATGGCAACATCCATGTTTACGGCCCCATGCGGGGTCGGGCGCTGGCAGGCATCAAGGGGGATACCAAAGCCCGCATTTTCTGCCAGCAGATGATGGCGGAACTCATCTCCATCGCCGGGCAATACAAGGTTTCCGAAGACCTGCGCAGGGATCCACTGTGGGGGGCCGGGGTACAGGTCAGTCTGTCCGGCGACGTGTTGAACATCACCCGTCTTTAACGGATACTGCGCCATTTTCAAAGCAACGCTGATTCGTCGTGAAATCGATGCAAAGGATGTGGAAAATCCGGAGAAACTGCGGCTTTTCTCCAACATGTAGGCCTTAACCGGCTGAACGTTTCCATCTTAGCGTGTCTATCTCGGCATCCGGCGGGGCGCTTCAGGGACTCAACGTCCTTTTCCTCTAGGGGTGATACACCTTGGCCAAGATTCTCGTGGTTACATCCGGCAAGGGTGGTGTGGGCAAGACCACCACCAGCGCCGCTATCGGTACCGGTCTCGCGCTGCGCGGCCACAAAACAGTTATCGTCGACTTCGACGTCGGTCTGCGTAACCTGGACCTGATCATGGGTTGCGAGCGTCGCGTGGTGTACGACTTCGTCAACGTGGTCAACGGCGAAGCCAATCTTCAGCAGGCCCTGATCAAAGACAAGAAGATCGAAGGCCTTTATGTCCTCGCCGCCAGCCAGACCCGTGACAAGGACGCGCTGACCCAGGAAGGCGTGGAAAAAGTGCTGATGGAACTCAAGGAATCGTTCGAGTACATCGTCTGCGATTCCCCCGCCGGTATCGAAAAAGGTGCGCACTTGGCGATGTACTTCGCTGACGAGGCCATCGTCGTGACCAACCCGGAAGTGTCTTCGGTACGTGACTCGGACCGCATGCTGGGCCTGCTGGCCAGCAAATCCCGTCGTGCGGAAAACGGCGAAGATCCGATCAAGGAACACCTGCTGATCACCCGCTACCATCCGGAGCGCGTGAGCAAGGGCGAAATGCTCGGCGTTGATGACGTCAAGGAAATTCTGGCCGTGACCCTGCTGGGCGTCATTCCGGAATCCCAGGCCGTTCTCAAGGCCTCCAACCAGGGCGTGCCTGTCATCCTCGATGAGCAGAGCGATGCCGGCCAGGCCTACAGCGACACCGTAGACCGTCTGCTGGGCAAAGATCGCGAGCACCGCTTCCTGGACGTACAGAAAAAAGGATTTTTCGAACGCCTGTTCGGGGGTAACTAATGAACATTTTTGACTTCTTTCGTGCCAACAAAAAGCCCAGTACCGCGTCGGTTGCGAAAGAGCGTCTACAGATCATCGTGGCGCACGAACGCGGCCAACGCAGTACCCCGGACTACCTGCCCGCTCTGCAGAAGGAGTTGGTCGAGGTGATTCGCAAATACGTCAAGATCGACGACGACAAGGTCCAGGTTGCGCTCGACAACGAGGGCAGCTACTCGATCCTGGAACTCAATATCACCCTGCCGGATCGTTGATTCGAAAAGGCTGCCGCCACGGCGGCTCGGGCGCTCGCATCCCTTGACCGGGAGGAGTGACCGAGCCGCCGTTGGCGTTTGCTGTACGCCTGTTTTTTGCCATGAGGCTGGTTCAATGCCGCTGTCCAACGTTCACATCCTCCATCAGGACGACGCCGTGCTGGTGGTGAACAAACCTACCTTTCTGCTCTCCGTCCCCGGTCGCGCTGACGACAACAAGGATTGCCTGATCACCCGCCTGCAGGAAAACGGCTACCCTGAGGCGCTGATCGTTCACCGGCTGGACTGGGAAACGTCCGGGATCATTCTGCTGGCCCGCGACCCGGACACTCATCGCGAGCTGTCTCGGCAATTTCATGATCGAGAAACCGAAAAGGCCTACACCGCGCTGGCATGGGGACAACCGGCACTGGACAGCGGCAGCATCGACCTGCCCCTACGCTACGACCCGCCCACCAAACCTCGGCATGTGGTCGATCACGAACACGGCAAGCACGCGCTGACTTTCTGGAAAGTCCTGGAGCGTCATGACACCCATTGCCGCGTGGAGCTGACGCCCATCACCGGGCGCTCCCATCAATTGCGAGTGCACATGCTCTCTATCGGTCACCCCTTGTTGGGCGACGGGCTGTATGCGCATCCGCAAGCGCTGGCCGCGTACCCGAGGCTGTGCCTGCATGCCAGCATGCTGACCTTCACCCATCCGGTGACCAAAGAGCGGATGCGGTTTGAGTGTCCGGCGCCGTTTTGAGGTTCGCTTGAGATCGCAACGTTGATGCCCTTCGGGGCTGTCGCGGGCAAGCGCGCTCCTACATTTGATGCAACGTGCCGCATTCTGATGGACCGAGTTGTTTGCCTGAAAGCCTGGCTACCCGCGCGTTCTGTCAGGCCATGGCACGTTTGAGCCAATGTAGGAGCGCGCTTGCCCGCGACAGGCCCGAAGGGCATCCATGTAGCGGCCTCAAGCCAAGCCCTCCCCACTCGCCCCCACCCGCATACGCCTGTAAACTCCTGCCATTGCTGTCTGGAGTAACTTATGCGCGAAGAGTTGAACCAAGGCCTGATCGATTTTCTCAAGGCCTCTCCCACCCCGTTTCATGCCACTGCCACTTTGGTGCAACGTCTGGAAGGCGCGGGGTTCCACCGTCTGGACGAGCGCGAGCCTTGGCATGTCGAAGCCGGGGGCCGCTATTACGTCACCCGTAACGACTCCTCGATCGTCGCCTTCAAAATGGGCCGGCTGTCACCTTTGATCGACGGCATCCGCCTGGTCGGCGCTCACACTGACAGCCCCTGCCTGCGCGTCAAGCCACAGCCTGAATTGCAACGGCAGGGTTTCTGGCAACTGGGCGTCGAAGTCTATGGCGGCGCCCTGCTCGCTCCATGGTTCGACCGGGACCTCTCTCTGGCAGGCCGCGTCACCTTTCGCCGCGACGGCAAGGTCGAAAGCCAACTGATCGACTTCAAGCTGCCCATCGCGATCATTCCCAACCTGGCCATTCACCTCAATCGCAGCGCCAACGAGGGCTGGCCGATCAACCCGCAGAACGAGCTTCCACCCATCGTGGCGCAGATCGCCGGCGATGAGCGGCCCGACTTCCGTGCCCTGCTGACCGATCAACTGGCACGCGAGCATGGCCTGAACGCCGACGTGGTGCTCGACTACGAGCTGAGCTTCTACGACACCCAGAGCGCAGCGGTCATCGGCCTCAATGGCGACTTCATCGCCGGCGCGCGGCTGGACAACCTGCTGTCGTGCTTCGCGGGCCTGCAAGCGTTGCTCAATGCCGACGGTGAGGAAACCTGCGTGCTGGTGTGTACCGACCACGAAGAAGTCGGTTCGACCTCCGCCTGCGGTGCCGACGGCCCGATGCTCGAACAAATACTGCAACGCGTGTTGCCGGACGGCGACGACTACGTGCGGGCGATCCAGAAGTCCTTGCTGATCTCGGCAGACAACGCCCACGGCGTGCACCCGAACTACGCGGACAAACACGATGGCAATCACGGACCCAAGCTCAACGCCGGCCCGGTGATCAAGGTCAATAGCAATCAGCGTTACGCCACCAACAGCGAAACCGCCGGGTTTTTCCGCCATCTGTGCATGGCCGAAGAGGTGCCGGTGCAAAGTTTCGTGGTGCGCAGCGACATGGCTTGCGGCTCGACCATCGGCCCGATCACCGCTGGCCATTTGGGCGTGCGCACCGTTGACATCGGCCTGCCGACCTTCGCCATGCACTCGATCCGTGAACTGGCTGGCAGTCAGGATCTGGCGCACCTGGTGAAAGTACTGACCGCGTTCTACGCCAGCGCCGAACTGCCATAAGCGGCGCCGGCGCAGGCGGATAGCGTGGCCTGGACGCCCTTCTCCCACCCCAATGGCGCTGCCCGCTTCGAGGTTGATGACCCGGTGACTGCCTTTTCCCGCTCCGTCTTGCGTGTGTTAGTGATCTGCCTGTTGCTGCTCCCACTGGGGCCGCTGCAGGCAGCCGGTCTGCCCGGCCTGCTGGGTGGCGGCGACAAAGCTCAACCTAAGGCACAGGAACCGTTGGCCCAATCGCTGGACGAAGTCATCGCGTCACTGGAGAACGATCAACAGCGCGCGCAGTTGCTGGCCGACCTGAAGAAGCTGCGTGATGCCACGAAAAAAGCCCAGCCCGCTGCCGAGCAGGGGGTGCTGGGCCTGATCGGCAGCAGCCTGTCGACCTTCGAGAAGCAGTTCACCGGTGAAGACAGCCCGCTCAGTCGCTGGGGGGAGGAGGTGACGCTCGCGGAACAGGAACTGATGGCACTGATGCTGCCCGCCAACCAGTGGTGGCCGATCATCTTCGGCTTTGCCGTGGTGATCGCCCTCTGGAGCCTGCTGGCGGCGGCCTTGATCTGGCTCAGCCACCGAGTCCGCGTGCGCTTCGGGTTGTCCGAGGAGCTTCCGCAACACCCGCGCCCCATCGACATGTTGCGGTTTGCCTTGCGCAAGCTCGGCCCCTGGTTGATTGCCCTGGTCATCACGGTGTACCTGAGCTATTCGCTACCGCCTTCACTGGGGCGCGATCTGGCGATGGTATTGGCTTACGCGCTGGTGGTGGGGACGCTGTTCTCGGCCATTTGCGTCATCGCATTTTCGCTGCTCGACGGCCCCCATCGGCACCAGGCGCTGCACATTCTGCGTCATCAGGCGTTCCGCCCACTATGGTGGATCGGCAGCTTTGCGGCATTCGGTGAAGCATTGAGCGATCCTCGGCTGATCGCCAGCCTTGGGGTGCATCTGGCGCATACCACGGCCACGATGGCCAATGTCATGGCCGCAGTGTCCACCGGCCTTTTCATCATTCGCTTCCGCCGTCCGATCGCCCATTTGATTCGCAACCAGCCACTGGCCCGGCGCCTCAAGCGCCGTGCGCTCAGCGACACCATCGAAATCGTCGGTAGCTTCTGGTTCGTACCCGCGCTGGTGCTGGTTGGGGTTTCGCTGTTCGCCACGTTCTTCTCGGCGGGCGATACCAGCACCGCCTTGCGCCAATCGTTGATCTGCACGGTGCTGCTGGTGCTGTGCATGGTGATCAACGGCCTGGTGCGGCGACGCGCGCAGAAACCCGCTCACGGCCACAAGCGCCATGCGCTGTATTCGGAACGATTGAAGGGCTTTTTCTACACGGTCGTGCACCTGTTGGTGTGGTTGGTATTCATCGAACTGGGCCTGCGGGTCTGGGGTTTGTCGCTGATCCGCTTTTCCGAAGGCGATGGCCATGACATCAGCGTACGGGTCGTCGGCCTGGCGACCACACTGATGTTCGCCTGGCTGGTCTGGATTCTGGCCGACACGGCGATCCACCACGCGCTGACCCGTTCGCGCAAAGGCCTGGCGAACGCGCGTGCGCAAACCATGATGCCGCTGATCCGCAACATTTTGTTCGTGACCATTTTCATTATCGCGGTGATCGTCGCGCTGGCGAACATGGGCATGAATGTCACGCCGCTGCTGGCCGGTGCCGGTGTGATCGGCCTGGCCATCGGCTTCGGTGCGCAATCGCTGGTGGCCGACCTGATCACCGGGCTGTTCATCATCATCGAGGACTCGCTGGCCATCGATGACTACGTTGACGTGGGTGGACACCTGGGCACGGTCGAGGGTCTGACGATCCGCACCGTGCGGCTACGGGACATCGACGGCATCGTTCACACTATTCCGTTCAGCGAAATCAAGAGCATCCAGAACTACTCGCGGGAATTCGGCTATGCCATTTTCCGCATCGCCATCCCCTCGAACATGAACATCGACGACGCCCTGAAAATGGTCCGCGACGTGGGTCAGAAAATGCGCGCTGACCCGCTTCAGCGGCGCAACATCTGGTCACCGCTGGAAATTCAGGGCGTCGAAAGTTTCGATTCGGGTAACGCGATCCTGCGTGCCCGTTTCAAGACGGCGCCGATCAAACAGTGGGAGGTGTCGCGAGCGTTCAACCTCGCGCTCAAACGCTACCTGGACGAAGCCGGCATGGACCTGGCCACGCCGCGCCTCAACGTGCAGGTCAGCACCAGCGGTGCTGGCGTGAGCGCGGTGCGAGGGAAGAAGGAAGATTAATCTGTTGATTGATGTAGGAGCGCGCTTGTCTCTGGGCGGAAGCAGATCGTCCGAATGCGGCCCAGAGACAAGCGCGCTCCTACGGCTCCGGGCAGAAGCAGATTACGGCGCAGACGACGCCGTCGCGTTGCCATTGACCATCGCCGCGAAACGCGCTTTGTTGGCCGCGTAATACTCGGCCACAACCTTGTCCGCCGAGCTTTCCCGGGCTTTGAGCATCAGGGTTTGCAGGTCCGTAGCCGGGATCGAGTAGTGCGCGAAGAACTGCGCGACTTGCGGGTACTGCTCGCTGAAGCCCTTACGCGCCACCGCGTGGATCTGCTCAGCGCCACCGAACAAATGGTCCGGATCATCCAGATACCGCAGCGGGTATTTGGAGAACATCCAGTGCGGGCTCCAAGCGTTGACCAATGACCACTTGCCGCGCTTGAGGTTGCGGTCCAGCTCGCTGAGCATCCCGCTCTCGGACGAAGCGACCATTTTGTAGCCGACGATTTTCTTGTCGTTGAGGACCTTCTCGGTGAGTTTGTACTGGCCATTGCCGACTTCCGACGTGAAGATTTTCCCGTCGAATTTAGCGGCGATCCCAGGTTTGTTCAGGTCGGCCAAGCTGTTGACTTCACTCTGCGGAACGATGTCCGGCACTGCCATGCCGATACGCCCTTCATACAGCACGCCAAGGTCCTCCAGCTTGTCCCGGTATTTGTCCCAGAACGCTTTGTGCGTGCCCGGCAACCAGACCATCGGGATCAAGTCGATATTGCCGTTGGCCACGGCCTGAAACTGAATGCCGATGTCAGCCTGCACCAGTTTCACCGGCTGCTTGAGCTGGTCTTCGAGCACCACGTTCGCCAGTTTGACGGCGATCTCGGTGTCCGACCAGTTGACCCAGCCGATGCGCACCGGCGGCTGGTCCGCCGCCTGCGCGAACAGACTCGCCGTCGCCAGCGCGACCCCTGCAAACCAGCCAATACGTTTTTTCTTATGCGGTGAATGAGCAACCATCGTGCATCTCCCCTTTCGTGTATGGGTGTCTCTGGGTGTGGCAGTGAAAGCGGTGGATCGCGCCGGTCTGAGCCGGCTGGTTGGGCCGATCTTATCCACACAGTTGTTGGGGACGCAAGCGAAATGTACATAGGCGTCAACTGATATTGACACTTGTGTACATTCCTCCTAGTTTCATCTGCAACCGAGCCTGATGTCGACCCGAGGAGCGCAACACGATGTCCAGCGATCCACTGCTGCAGCCCTACACGATCAAGCACCTGACCCTGAGAAACCGCATCATCACCACGTCCCATGAACCGGCGTATCCGGTGGACGGCATGCCAAAAGACCTGTATCGCGCCTACCACGTCGAGCGCGCCAAGGCCGGTGTCGCCTTGACCATGACCGCAGGCTCCGCAGCGGTGTCGCGGGACAGCCCACCCGTGTTCAACAACGTGCTCGCGTACAAGGATGAAGTGGTCGGTTGGCTCAAGGACCTGACCGATGAATGCCACGAACACGGCGCGGCGGTGATGATCCAGCTCACCCACCTGGGGCGTCGGACCCGCTGGGACAAGGCGGACTGGCTACCGGTGGTGTCGCCCTCCCACCGACGCGAAGCGTCCCACCGCTCTTTCCCTAAACGACTCGAAGACTGGGACATCCAGCGCATCATTCAGGACTACGTCGACGCCGCCGAACGGATGAAGGCCGCCGGCATGGACGGCCTTGAGCTGCAAGCCTATGGCCATTTGATGGACCAGTTCTGGTCGCCGCTGACCAACACCCTCGAAGGCCCCTACGGCGGGCCGTTGGAAAACCGCCTGCGCTTCACCTTCGATGTTCTGCGTGGCATCCGCCAGCGGTGCGGTGAGGATTTCCTGCTGGGCGTGCGCTACACCGGCGACGAGGACCTGCCGGGAGGATTCGGCGCCGAGGAAGGCATCGCCATCTCGCAGATGCTCAAGAACAGCGGCCTGGTGGATTTCCTCAACGTGGTCAAAGGCCACATCGACACCGACGCCGGGCTCACCGACGTCATTCCCATTCAAGGCATGCGCAATTCCCCACATCTGGACTTCGCCGGTGAAGTTCGCGCCGCAACAGGCTTCCCCACCTTTCACGCGGCGAAGATCCCGGACGTCGCCACCGCCCGCCATGCGGTGGCGTCCGGCAAGGTGGACATGGTCGGCATGACCCGCGCGCACATGACCGACCCGCACATCGTGCGCAAGATCATCGAAAAGCGCGAAGAGGACATTCGCCCTTGCGTAGGCGCCAATTACTGTCTGGATCGGATCTATCAGGGTGGCGCAGCCTACTGCATCCACAATCCGTCGACCGGGCGTGAAACCACCCTGCCCCACGACATTCCCAAGGCTGCCGTGAAACGCAACGTCGTGGTCATCGGTGCCGGGCCTGGAGGCCTCGAGGCGGCGCGGGTGGCGGGCGAGCGCGGACATGACGTCACGGTGCTGGAGGCGGCCGACCGGCCCGGTGGGCAGATTCGCCTCACGGCGTTGAGCGAACGCCGACGCGAGATGATCAGCATCATCGACTGGCGGATGGCCCAGTGCGAACGGTTGGGGGTGAAATTCCGTTTCAACACCTGGGCCGAAGCGCAGACCGTGATCGACTTGGAGCCGGACGTGGTCATCGTGGCCACGGGCGGCCTGCCGGACACGGAAGTGCTGAAGGAAGGCAACGAGTGGGTGGTTTCTGCCTGGGACATCATTTCCGGCGACGTGAAGCCAGGCAAGAACGTGCTGATCTTCGATGACGCCGGCGACCACGCGGCCCTGCAGGCTGCCGAGGTGATCGCCCAAAGCGGCGCCCGGCTGGAGATCGTCACGCCAGACCGGGCGTTTTCACCGGAGGTCATGGCGATGAACCTGGTGCCCTACATGCGCAGCCTGCAAGATCTGGACGTCGTGTTCACGGTCACCTACCGCGTCGAAGCCGTGCAGAAGCGGGACGGCAAGCTGGTTGCAGTCTTCGGCAGCGATTACGGCAAGGTCAACAAGGAGCGGATCGTCGATCAGGTGGTCATCAACCACGGCACATTACCGCTGGACGACCTGTATTTCGACTTGCGGCCCCATTCGAAGAACGGGGGTGCCGTCGAGCAGCATGATTTGATTGCCGGGAAGGCGCAGAACCTGGTAACCAATCCTGAAGGACGCTTCCAATTGTTCCGGATCGGCGACGCCGTGGCCGCGCGCAACACCCACGCTGCCATCTACGATGCATTGCGGTTGATGAAGGACCTGTAACGGGACAAAGACCTCGCGTGGTAAACACAATCCCGGTAGGCGCGCACGCCTACCGGGTGATCAAAGGCCGTTGCGGGCAACTTCGGCCCCCGCCGCAACCGCTTTGCCGACCTGCGCCTCAAACCCGTCATCCATCAAACGCTGCAACGCCGCCGCCGTCACGCCTTTGTAGGCCACCAGCGAATCGATCAGCGCTTGGGGCTCATGATTCACAAGCAATCGACTGGCCGACACCACCACCCCATGGGCGGCTTGCCGGGCGACGTCTTCAGGAATACCCGCGATCATTGCCTGCCGAGTCAGCGCGGTCATCAACAATGCCGGAAACGCAGGGCCAGTGCCTGACAACGCGCTGAGGTAATCAATCCCCTCCTCCGTCGGCACTCGGCTTGCTGTGCCCACGCATTCCAGTAGCCGTTGAACGAAGTCCACATCAGACGCACTCAACGGCTGCGGGCAATGCCACGGCGTGAACGACTGACGTATTTCAACCGCGGCGTTGGCCATCGCCCTCACCACCACTTCAGCCCCCGTCGCCTCGCTGATTGCCTGAGACGTCACACCCGCCATCAGGGAAATCACCAGTTTCCCTGACGCATCGATCTGAAGCGCCTTGAATTGCTCGGGCCTCACCGAAATAACCACCACGTCACAGGCCTCGACCAGCGCCTGACTATCCGCGACCAGGTGCGCGCCGGTCGCCTGCAGCGGGTGTGTCCCTGAGCGGTTGGACAGCCACAAGCGGTCCGCCTCGACAAAACCGCTGTCCAGCAGCGCCTGTGCCAGCGCCCCACCGAGCCAGCCGGTGCCGCCAATGATGCCAATGCGCTCAGCGTTCACCGGACACCTCCTCTGTCTTCTCTTTCAGGGCGTCTTCGAAGGTTTCCACCAAGGGCACGAACTCGCCCGGCTCTTTTTCCGCATACCCGAACGCGCCAAAGAAACGGTCCAGCTCGCGCTTCTTCGGGGTTTTGCCGGTAAAGATCGCTACGTAATGAGGAATGCGACGAAAACGCTGGGTAATGTCTTCCAAGGTCTTCATCGAGATGTAACCGATTTGTGTCAGGTAGATCGTCCGGGCGCGGGTGTCCGCGCCATCGGCGTCGTAGCCAAAACGCCGGAACATCGCCGACAGAGCATTGATGCGGGTGTCATCCGCCGCGGCGATTTCGGCCGCCACCTCTTCGGACTGCAACGCCCAACTGCGCACGGCGAATTCGAACTGGGAGTCGAACAGCTCAGGGTTCAACCAGCACTCGAATACGTTGAGGATCGCCTCCGTGATGTTCTCCGCGTAGCGTTCGGATTGCTTGAGCATGCCGCCGGTGTTTTTGTCCTTCCAGCGAGCCAGTAATGCGGCGAGGAGCTGCTCGCGGTCTTGGAAGAACCAGTAGAAGCTGGTACGCGACAGGTTCAGGCGCTTGGCCAGCGGCATCACTCGAACGGCGTCGACCCCGGATTCCTTCAACGCATCGTAGGCCGCTTCCAGCCAGCCCTCCGCCGACCCGCGCCAACCCGAATCCTGGGATTTACCCCGTTCCTTGCCTGATACCGACATGCGCTGCCGCCTGTGTTCGAAGAGAGTGCAGGGACTGTACGCCCCTGCTCTTTTTATGTACATCGCTGCACATTGGCATGACGCGGACTTTATCTCTTCTGTCGTCAGCTTGAGGTTTGATCGCTTGCCACGTCTGACAATTACGAAGCCTCACAGGTCTCCGACCATGGCGCTCACATGAATAGCATCGTGCCGCCAGTACTCCAGATCGCAGTCGATCAGACGCCCGCGCTGGTCGTGGTTGACCCGGGCGATGCGCAAGCCGGGGCTGCCGATCGAGACTTTCAATGCGGCTGCGGCCTCAACCGGCAGTGCGGTCGGCACCATTTCGAAGCGCACCTGACCATAACGAATGTCGTAATGGCGGGCGTACAGTTCGGTCAGCGACTGGTTCAGGTCGAACTCGAGCATCTGCGGAAAATAGTCGGGGTTGAGGTAGTGCTCGACATACAGCACCAGCCGTTCATCGATGCGCCGAACGCGGCAGATCTGGATCACGCTGGATAAAGGAGGCAGTTGCAGCAGCTCGCAGATGGCGGCTGAGGCCGGTTGCAATCGGGCCGACAGCACTTGGGTGGCAGGCACTCGACCCTGCGCCTGCACCATGGCGTGGAAGTGGCTGCGACGCATCAAGTCATACGCCAGGCGCGGCGGAGAAATAAACCAGCCTCGCCGCTCTTCGCGATAAATCAGCCCTTGTGCCTCCAGTTGCACCAATGCCTCACGCAAGGTGATGCGGGTGGTGTCGAAGACTTCGCTGAGCTTGCGTTCGGCGGGCAGTTTGCTGCCGGGGGTCAGCAGACCGTGTTCGATCTGCTCCTGCAAGGCGTTGCAAATGGTCGTCACCGCTCGTGGCACAAGTTGGCGCATTGCGTTACCTATCTGGACTAGACCAGTGCATCAGAGGCACCCGCTCATCAGCGGGAAGGCCCATCGGTTCGTTCTCAAGCCTAGGCAGGCTAGATGACTGTTACGTGACAATCCAGCGTCGTCCCCCACGTCCATCAGGCTCGAAAAACACATTTGCCTTTGCGGATCAGGATCTTGGCGATGGTCTACGCTTGTTTCACAGCGTGCCCGGCGCCTGGATGCCACTGCGTTCCTCCCAGCAAAACTCGGTCCAGACACGAAAATGTCATGAGGCAGGCATAACTTGGCGCAGGTATTGCTGATCTAGACCAACGCAATACACATCCTATTGCAGCGAACACGTTACCGATCCGATGCACTACACCGTCGAGAAAAGACCAAAGGAGCTTCGAATGAAACACCTTTTGCTGGCATCACTCCTGGGCTCGGCCATCGCGCTGAGCACATCGGCCATGGCCGCGGACACCGACTTGAAAACCCTGGAAGCCGCAGCCAAGGCCGAAGGCGCGATCAACAGCGTCGGTATGCCCGATGACTGGGCGAACTGGAAAGGCACCTGGACCGACCTGACCGCCAAATACGGTCTGGTGCACATGGACACCGACATGAGCTCGGCGCAGGAAGTGGCCAAATTCGACGCGGAGAAAGACAACGCCAGTGCTGATATCGGCGACGTGGGCGCGGCCTTCGGTCCGATTGCCGTGGCCAAGGGCGTCACGCAGCCTTACAAACCGACCACCTGGGATCAAGTACCGGACTGGGCGAAAGACAAGGACGGCCACTGGGCCCTGGCCTACACCGGCACCATCGCCTTCATCGTGAACAAAAAGTTGCTGCACGGCTCCGATGTTCCGAAATCCTGGGCTGACCTGAAAACCGGCAAATACAAAGTCACCATCGGCGACGTGAGCACCGCCGCTCAAGCAGCCAACGGCGTACTGGCCGCTGCAATCGCCATGAAAGGCGACGAAACCAACATCGCGCCGGGCCTGCAATTGTTCACCGAACTGGCGAAGCAGAAACGCCTGGGCATCAACAACCCGACCATCCAGAGCATGGAAAAAGGCGAGGTGGAAGTGGGCGTCGTCTGGGATTTCAACGGCCTGAGCTACAAGGCCAAGATGGCCAATCCGGATGACTACGTGGTGTTGATCCCGTCCGACGGCTCGGTGATTTCGGGCTACACCACCATCATCAATAAATACGCCAAGCACCCGAACGCAGCCAAACTGGCCCGCGAATACATCTTCAGCGA
This sequence comes from Pseudomonas sp. RIT409, assembly GCF_003052515.2. Classification (GTDB taxonomy): domain Bacteria; phylum Pseudomonadota; class Gammaproteobacteria; order Pseudomonadales; family Pseudomonadaceae; genus Aquipseudomonas. The sequence continues at coordinate 54,994 of NZ_QARE02000001.1, forward strand.
CGCCGGTCAGATCAACCTGGCCAGCGGCAACGCGCGCCCGATTCGTGCAGAGCACCTGAAGTTGCCGCCTGAGGTCCAAGCCAAGTTGCTGCCAAACGAGCAGTACAAGAATGTGACGCCGATCAAGAACGCCGACGCGTGGGAAAAGACTTCGAAAGCCCTGCCGCAGCAGTGGAACGAACAGGTCATCGTCGAGATGCAGTAAACGCTTCACCGAACGAACGCGCTTTCAATGTAGGAGCGCGCTTGCCCGCGAAAACGGTAGGTCAGTCACCCGTTATGAACCTGACACGACGCCTTCGCGGGCAAGCGCGCCCCTACATCGGGAAGCGCCTCGTCCCCTTCCCCCGGAGAGGCCATGAAACACAACGTCATCCTGATTTTGCTGGACGGCCTGAGCTACAGCGTGGCGCAGCATGCGATGGGGCATTTGCTGGCTTACCGCAACGCCAGTCGCGCGGCACTGTACAAGCTGGAATGCGAACTGCCCGCCCTGTCCCGACCGTTGTATGAGTGCATTCTCACGGGCGTGCCCCCGATCGACAGCGGCATCGTGCACAATCAGGTGTCACGCCTGTCCCATCAGCGCAGCATATTTCACTACGCCTCAGCCGCTGGCCTGACGACCGCCGCCGCGGCGTATCACTGGGTCAGCGAGTTGTACAACCGCAGCCCCTTCATCGCCTCGCGCGATCGCCACACCGACGACCTCGATTTGCCGATTCAGCACGGTCACTTCTACTACGTCGATCACTACCCCGATTCCCATCTGTTCGACGATGCGGAGCATCTGCGAACCGCGCACCAGCCAAATTTACTGTTCATCCACCCGATGAACATCGACGACGCTGGGCACAAGCACGGCCTGGACACCCCGCAATACCGCAACAGCGCGCGCTCGGCCGACATCATCCTCGCCGAGTACCTGCAACGCTGGCTCGACGCTGGCTATCAGGTACTGGTGACCGCCGACCATGGGATGAACAACGATCGCTCGCACAACGGCCTTCTGCCAGAGGAACGCGAAGTGCCCCTGTTCGTCATTGGCGACGCCTTCAGCCTCGCCCCCGATGCGCAGCCGAAACAGACCGATATTTGCGGCACTGTCTGCCAATTGCTCGGCGTGCCCCATGACAAACCTTTCTGCGCAGAGGTGCTCAAGTGAGTTCACAGCGTCGCGGCAAGTGGCTGGGGCTGTTATGCCTGCTGCCTTTCGCCCTGTTTTTCATCGCCTTTCAGATTGCCCCGCTGGTGTGGGTCGCGGTCAACAGCCTCCACTCGGAAGCCGGCTGGGGCCTGGATAACTTCATCAAGACCTTCAATTCCCGCTTTTACCGGCAGGCGATGCAGTACAGCCTGGAGATCAGTTTCTGGTCGAGCCTGATCGGCATCGTGATCGCGATTCTGGGCAGCTACTCGTTGCGCAAAGTGCCTTCCAGGCTGCGGGACTTCGTCAGCGCCTTCGCCAACATGACTAGCAACTTTTCCGGCGTGCCGCTGGCCTTCGCTTTCATCATCCTGCTGGGCTTCAACGGCGCGCTGACGCTGATTCTCAAGCAGGCCGGCATCATCGACGACTTCAACCTGTATTCGAAGACCGGCCTGATCATCCTCTACACCTATTTCCAGATTCCCCTCGGCGTGTTGCTGCTGTACCCGGCCTTCGACGCCCTGCGCGACGACTGGCGCGAATCGGCCTCGCTGCTCGGCGCCAGCACCTGGGACTTCTGGCGGCACATCGGCATTCCGGTGCTGACCCCGGCCCTGCTCGGCACCTTCGTGATTCTGCTGGCCAACGCGCTGGGCGCCTACGCCACGGTCTACGCGTTGACCACCGGCAACTTCAACGTGTTGCCGATCCGCATCGCAGCGATGGTTGCCGGTGACATCTCGTTGGACCCCAACATGGCCAGCGCCCTGGCGATGATTCTGGTGGGCATGATGACCCTGGTAACGCTGGTCCATCAGTGGCTGTTGAAGAGGAGCTACCATGTCTCGCGCTGAACGCGGCCCGGTCGGGCTCTATCACCGTCTGGTGGTGTACGTCCTGTTTCTGATCCTGCTGGCGCCTCTGCTGGGCACCTTCATTTACTCCATTGCGTCGAGCTGGTCGGCGACCATTCTGCCCGCCGGGTTCACCTACAAGTGGTACCTGGCCCTGTGGAGCGACCCACGCTTCCTGATCGCCTTCGGCCAATCATTGCTGGTGTGCGTTGGCGCGCTGGTGCTGTCCGTGGTGTTGATTCTGCCGCTGCTGTTCGTGGTGCATTACCACTTCCCGAAACTCGACGCGCTGATGAATATTCTGATTCTGCTGCCGTTCGCGGTGCCGCCAGTGGTGTCATCAGTGGGGCTGTTGCAGCTTTATGGCTCGGGGCCGTTGGCGATGGTCGGCACGCCATGGATTCTGATCGGCTGCTACTTCACGGTGGCGCTGCCGTTCATGTACCGGGCCATCACCAACAACCTGCAGGCGATCAACCTGGTGGACCTGATGGACGCTGCTCAACTGCTCGGTGCCAGCACCTTCAAGGCGGCCTATCTGGTGGTGCTGCCCAACCTGCGCAAAGGGCTGATGATCGCCCTGCTGCTGTCGTTCTCTTTTCTGTTCGGTGAGTTCGTGTTCGCCAACCTGCTGGTGGGCACGCGTTACGAGACGCTGCAGGTTTACCTGAACAACATGCGCAACAGCAGCGGCCACTTCAACAGCGCCTTGGTGATTTCCTATTTCTTCTTCGTATTGCTGCTGACCTGGGCGGCCAACCGACTGAACAAGGACAAAGACTGACATGAGCTTCGTCACTGTCGAAAACCTGCAAAAGAACTACGCCAGCACCGCTGTGTTCAGCGACATCAACTGCGTGATCAACAAAGGCGAATTCATCACCTTGCTCGGTCCGTCCGGTTGCGGCAAGTCGACCCTGCTGCGCTGCATCGCTGGCCTGACCTCGGTCACCAGCGGCAAGATCTTTCTCGACGGCCAGAACATCGTTCCGGTCTCGCCCCAGAAGCGCGGCATCGGCATGGTGTTCCAGAGCTACGCACTGTTCCCCAACATGAATGTGGAACAGAACGTGGCCTTCGGCTTGCGTATGCAAAAAGTCAGCGCCGATGAAACGAAACAACGCGTGGCCGACGTCTTGAAGCTCGTGGAGCTGAGCGACTTCGCCAAGCGCTATCCGCATCAGATGTCCGGTGGCCAGTGCCAGCGCGTGGCCCTCGCGCGCTCGCTCGTCACCCGTCCGCGGCTGCTGTTGCTCGATGAACCCCTGTCGGCGCTGGATGCGCGCATCCGCAAACACCTGCGCGAACAGATCCGCGCTATCCAGCAGGAGCTGGGCCTGACGACGATTTTCGTCACCCACGATCAAGAAGAAGCGTTGACTATGTCCGACCGGATTTTCCTGATGAACCAGGGCCGGATCGTGCAGAGCGGCGACGCCGAAACCCTGTACACCGCGCCGGTTGACGCGTTCGCAGCAGGCTTCATCGGCAACTACAACCTGTTGGAACCCGACGACGCCAGCCGCCTGATGCAACGCCCGATCAACAGCCGCGTGGCGATTCGCCCCGAGTCTATTCAATTGAGCCTCACCGGCTCGCTGGAAGGCGAAGTGCGCAGCCACAGCCTGCTGGGCAATGTGATCCGTTATCGGGTCGAAGCGCGGGGTGTCGAGTTGGTTGTCGATGTGCTCAATCGCTCTGCCAGTGACCTGCACCCCAACGGTCGGCGCGTCACCCTGAACATCGAACCGTCGGCGCTCTGCGAAGTGGCGTGATCGCCGCGGTAAACCTGTAGGAGCGCGCTTGCCCGCGAAGGCGTTTTTTCAGCAGACAAAAATGAACCTGATACACCGCAATCGCGGGCAAGCGCGCTCCTACAAGGGTTGCGTTTGTATCAATAGGGAGACAGCGGTAATGGCTTTAGCAATATTCGACCTGGACGAAACCCTGATTCACGGCGATTGCGCCAGCCTCTGGAGCGAGCAGATGGGCCGCCTGGGCTGGGTCGACCCCGAATCGTTCATCAAAAAAGACCGTGAACTGATGGAGGCCTACAGCCGAGGCGAACTGGCCATGGAAGACTACATGGCTTTCACCCTCGAACCGATGATCGGCCGTACACCCGAAGAGGTCGATTTCCTCGTCGGCCCATGGGTCGAGGACTACATCGAGCCGATCATCTTCAGCGACGCCACCAAAACCATCGCTGCACACCGTGCCAACGGCGACCGCATCCTGATCATCTCCGCCTCTGGCGTGCACCTGGTGCAAGCCATCGCCGAGCGGATCGGCGTCGATGAAGTGCTGGCCATTGATCTTGCCATCGAGCAAGGCGTGTACAACGGCAAGACCCAAGGTGTGCTGACCTACCGCGAAGGCAAGATCACCCGTTTGCTGGAGTGGCTGGATCAGGAAGGCGAAAACCTGGAAGGCGCGAGTTTCTATTCCGACTCACGCAATGATTTACCGCTGTTGCAGAGGGTGGATTTTCCCCATGTGGTCAATCCGGATCCGGTGTTGAAAGAAGCGGCGGAAAAGGCGGGCTGGCCGATTCATAGCTGGAGGTGATCAGCCCGCCCAATGGAACACCCCGCTCCTTCCACGCGCGAGCGCATTCCTGATACCGGCTTTGGTTGTTCGGCGACAGAAAAGCGATGGAGAGTACCCCGCCGAGGTTCTGTACCGAGCCATTCAACTCGTCTGAAAATCAGCCAAATTACTATATGAGGTAGGAGCTGGGGCGTGGCCGCCCATGACGGCGACTGATCGATTTGTCCGAGGGCACACAAGATATGGCGTCGTCGGGAAGTGCACGACGTTAAACATAGTTAGCTTCAATGAGACAAGAGCGCCTGTAGCCTTTCGAAATAACTGTCATCTCGAAACCGTCTAAAAACCTGTCATTTCTTACAGTAGACGAAGCGTCCCTTAACGGTGCTTTATTGATTACTGGATTCATTCGACAGGAGTCAATCACGATGAGCACTAACTCTATCGTCCCCAACGCCCTGATTGAACTGGAGATTCCCGGTGGGACCGGGCCTCTGCCTGAGCCGCCCGCCAACCCGGGAGAAGTGTTGTGGGGTGTCAATTCAGGTGCGGCACAGGACAATTTCCCACAGCATGGCCTGCAGGTTTACATCTCCCCCTGGTCGGCAATGGCAACAGGCGACAGCGTGGACGTACTGCTGGACAAAACCACGGTGGTCGCCAGCGAAAAAATCGCCGCCGGTCAAGCCAACCAGCGCGTAACGTCGTTCATACCCACCGTACGACTGACGCCCGGACGGCACTCGCTGCGCTACAACGTCAAACGCTTTGGCCAAACACCCGACCCATCGGCTGAAACCAGCGTTTACGTCAAGCTCACTCGTCCGGGAGGGCAGGACACACAACCTGGCCCTGGCCACTCCGAGTTCAAATTCGGTCTGCCGCAAGACATCATTAACAATGGCGTGGATGCAGATGCGGCGAAAGACGGAGTACCGGTCACCATCGAAAACTACCCGGAAATGGCCGAGGGAGACTGCATCAAGCTCTCGTGGGGTGGCTATTTCGTCACTCATCAGGTGACCGACGCTGAAATTGGCAAACCCGTCGTCGTCACTGTTCCGGAGGCCACCATTCTTGCTGCGGGCGACTCTGGGGCCAACGGCCTGGCCGTGACGTTCGAGGTCTACGACGTCGTGCAAAACCGCTCTGAAGACTGGTCGCAGGAGATTCGTATCATCGTAGACACGGGCAATTCTCGCCTGCCCACACCGTTCGTCAAAGAAGCGTTCAATGATGTCCTGGACCTTGAAAAGCTGGGCGCTAGCCCTGCGACCGTTCAAATCATCGCCATGTCGACTAAAAACACGCTGGAGGAGCTTCAGAACGCGCTGGGAAAAAAACGGAGAGACCTGCTGACGGCATCGATGGGCAACGAAACCCTCGCAAGCGTCGTCGCGCTCAAAGCCGACTTCAGTAAAGGCGACAAGATTATCGTGCGGTTGACAGGCAGTACTGAAGAAGGCGAGCTAATAGAGTACGAGGCCGGCGAAGTCATCGTCGACAACCTGCCCCACGTGTACGAGATCCCCATTCCTGCTGGTACCATTCGTCCATTAGCCAAAACCCAGGGCATCTTTTCTTATCGGCTGATTAAAACCGACGGCTCTGAGGCCAAATCCAAAGGCGCTTTCATTCGCATCGAGGGCGAAGCCGTTCGCATGGCCGCCCCGATTGCCAAAGACGCCGCCCAGGGAGCCCTCGACCCCGACTTGGCCAACACCCGAATTGAAATTCCCTGGGACGACAGTATGGGCGCCGGGGACCGGCTCACCCTGAAGTGGATTGGCACCCGGCCAGACTTCAGCATCTATGACCCACTGCTGCCCTACCATTTCATTTCCTTCGGCGAAGCAGCCAACAAGTTGCCCATCACGATAACCGTACCCGGTGCTCATTTGAAAGCTATCGAGGGCGGCACACTGGAGCTGCACTTTCTGCTAGAAAAGGACGTGAATGGCACTATCGTCAAACGCGAATCCCTGCACGCGGCGCAGTTGACAGTGGGTGAACCCAGAGCGGAGCTACCCGCCCCGACCGTTTCAGGTGTCGTCGATGGCGTGATGGACCCCGGACTCGTCAGCGCGACGCTGACGGTACCGAACTATTCCGGCAAGCAGACAGGCGACACAATCACTATCACTTGGACGGGCAGCCAGAGCGGCGACTACACAGACTCCATAAACGTCAACTCATTTAACAAACCTGATCCCATCGATTTCACTATCCCGGGCCGCGTGATCGCACCGAACGACGGTGCAACCGTAACAGCCTCCTACAAGGTGGTCCGGACAGGCGGTGGCAGGGAAAGCTTTTCGGATCTGACGACATTCAAGGTAGGCGAACCGGTCGTGCTTGACCCACCGAGCATCATCAGCATCAAGGATGCCTCCAATAACGAGATCCCCGCCGACGGCTCCACCGTCGACACCAGCGTCACCGTGACCGGCAACGCCGCCGCCAATGAGCGGGTGGAAATCTTCGATGGCGCTGCCTCCAAAGGGAAGATCCTTGTAAACGCCAGCGGTGTCTGGACACTGGTCCTCAGCGGATTGGCGACCGGAGCGCACGCCATCAAGGCCGTCGCGCAATACGGCAGTCAGCCCGCATCGGCCGTACGCAACTTCACGGTTGCAGCTTCCGTAGCGCCCACCATCAGCAGCATCAAGGATACCTCCAACAACGAGATCCCCGCCGACGGCTCCACCTTCGACACCAGCGTCACCGTGACCGGCAACGCCGCCGCCAATCGGCAGGTGGAAATCTTCGATGGCGCTGCCTCCAAAGGGAAGACCTTTGTAAACGCCAGCGGTGTCTGGACACTGGTCCTCAGCGGATTGGCGCCCGGAGCGCACGCCATCAAGGCCGTCGCGCAATACGGCAGTCAGCCCGCATCGGCCGTGCGCAACTTCACGGTTGCAGCTTCCGTAGCGCCCACCATCAGCAGCATCAAGGATACCTCCAACAACGAGATCCCCGCCGACGGCTCCACCTTCGACAACAGCGTCACCGTGACCGGCAACGCCGCCGCCAATCGGCAGGTGGAAATCTTCGATGGCGCTGCCTCCAAAGGGAAGATCCTTGTAAACGCCAGCGGTGTCTGGACACTGGTCCTCAGCGGATTGGCGCCCGGAGCGCACGCCATCAAGGCCGTCGCGCAATACGGCAATCAGCCCGCATCGGCCGTACGCAACTTCAGGGTTTCCGCCGTGACGGCAATCGCCATCACCTTAGTCAAGGACTCGAAAGGAAACGCCATTGGCAACGGCGGTACGACAACCGACACGACCCTGACCGTCGAGGGGATAGTGGCGTTCAGTTGAGCCGGGCATCTGCGAATGGCGGATGGGGCAAGGACGCCCCATCACCGTTGTTTGCCCGCGCACTTGACGAACGCAAACCGGGTAAGCGGGCCGCGCAGCGTTCAGCCCGACCAGCGGTCGCAAAACCTGTCATTTCTGACAGTAGGCAAGCGCCCTGTTATGGCGCTCAATTGACTTCTGGATCAATCGACAGGAGTCAAACGCCATGCCCGATACAACACTCCCCGACGACCTCAAACAGTTCCTTCTCGTCAACCCACTCAAGTCCTTCCGGCCGGCCACCCGATTGTCAGTCTGGCTGGACGATCAGCTCTGCATGCGCAAAGCCCTGACGCGCAAAGAGCTGGATGCAGGCTTTGAGATTATCCTCAATCCCGATCGGCAGGGCATGTCCACGTTCGGCCTGTCGACCCTGGCGCTGATCGACTTGGAAATCCCCGGTGCCACGGGCCCGCTGGATGACGGGTCATGGGGCATCAACGTGGCAGCGGCGCAAACCAACTTCCCGCTACAGGGCCTGCAACTCTACCTCCAGCCCTGGTCGAGCATGGCGGTGGGCGACAGCTACAAGATTCTGCTCGACGGGACCACGCAGGTCGCGTCGGGTGTCATCCTCAAACCCGAGGAGGTAGGGGCACGGGTAATCGCCTTTGTGCCCAGTAACCGCCTGACTGATGGCGCGCATAAGTTGTCGTACAGCATCACGCGCATCGGACAAGCCCCTGAGACGTCGGATGCGCTGGACATTCTGATCAAGCTCACACTTCCGGGAGGAGTCGACGAGGACGGCAGCGTGCCCGGTCACTCTGCGCTGAAGTTCGATTTGCCTGACGAAATAATCAACGACGGGGTCGATGCGGCGGCAGCCAAGGCAGGGATTCCGGCCACCATTCACCCCTACCCGAACATGGCTGCCGGGGACGATATCAAGCTGTCCTGGGGTGGATACTTTGTGCATCACGCGCCTGTGACCCAAAATGAAGTGGGCAAGGACATCGAAATAGTGGTCGACGAAGCCACGATTCTCGCGGCAGGCGACTCCGATTTCGACGGTTTGGCCGTGACGTTCGAAGTCTACGACTTGGTCCTGAATCGCTCCACGGACTGGGCCGCCGAAATGCGCATCGTGGTGGACACCGGTAATTCGCGACTTGATGCCCCTTTCGTGGCCGAGGCGAACAACGGCGAGTTAGACCTCGACGTCCTGGGTACTGAACCTGCGACCCTGCAGGTCACGGTCAGGCGTCCCGATTTTGCGGTGGGCGACAAGCTGGTCGGCAAAGTCACGGGCACCACCGTCGACGGGGATGCCGTGCAGTACGAGTCCGATGAGGTTGAAGTACTGACGCTCAACCATGTTTATGAAATTCCTATCCCGAACGCCATCCTGCGCCGGCTGGCCAAAGTGCAGGCCGCCTTCTCCTACAGGCGCTTGAGAGCCGGAGTGTCCACGCCGTCCCGAGGTCAATTCGTCAACGTCAAGGGCAGCGCCGTCGGCATGACAGCGCCCATCGCCAAGGACGCCGCCCAGGGCGCACTCGACCCGGACTTGGCCAAGACAGCCATCGAAATCCCCTGGGACGACAGCATGGCCGCAAGCGATCAAATTACGCTGCGCTGGATCGGCACCCGGGCCGACTTTACGGTCTACGACCCCGCCCTGCCCCCTCATACCATCACTGGCCGTGAAGAAACCAACAAGCTACCGATTACGATCAGCGTTGATGGCACCCACCTCAAGACGTTGGATGGCGGAACCTTGCAGCTGTACTTCGAACTGGCCAAAGACCTGAACGGCACCATCGTCGTACGGGAGTCCGCCCGAGCAACGCTGCTAAACGTCGGGGAGCCCCGCGCCGAGCTTCCGAATCCCGTTGTCGCCGGGGTAAACGATGGCGTGATGGACCCCGATCTGCCTGGCACCACATTGACAGTGCCTGTCTATCCGAATATGGAGATCGGCGACGAGGTGCACTCCCTCTGGAAAGGCAGCAAGACCGATGAGTTGGAAGACTGGATCAAAATCAACTCTTTCACCAAAGACAAAGCGGTTGTCTTTGACATCGACGAGGCGTTCATCAAGGACAACGACGAAGGCACGGTCGCCGCGTCTTACTGGGTAATTCGCAAGAGTGGCCGGCGCAGTGACTCGGAGATTCTCAACTTCCAGGTCGGCGCAGGTGCGGTGCCTTTGCTGCCCGTTGCCAAGGTGGCGGGCAGCGAGGACGGTGTGCTGGACCTGGCTGAAATTCCCAATGGCGCGAGAGTGGTCATACCGGCATGGACGCCAGACATGAACGTAGGCGATCACGTGTACATGACGTGGGAGGATGACGAGGGGACACCGCCTTTCCGGCTCGACAAATCCATCACGGGGGCCGGCAAGGATAAAGACGTGCAATTCACCGTGCCATTGGCTGACGTAACCGAAAACGTAGACGCCACGGTAAGTGTCAGCTATCGCGTCGTCCCCCTGGTCGGCGAAGACCGGCAGTCGCTGCCGTTGATGTTCGATGTGGAACAGGATTTGCCCGTCCAGCTTCCCGAGCCGGTGATCGTAGAAGCAATCGGCAACCTACTCGACCCGAACAACGCACTCTCGGGCGCTCGTGTGCGTATCCCGGCCGAAGCACAGCTCAAGGCGGGGGATTCGGTCACCCTGACGTGGCAAGGCCAACCGGGCGACGGCAGCGTGAAGCCGACACAACCCGTCACGGCAGAGGGCGAGCTGCTGATACCCATCGCCTACAGCACCGTCAAAGCCAACGATGGCTTCAGCGTCATACTGAGCTACACCGTCAAGCGTGCCGATCAGAGCGCCGAAGGCCCCTCGCCGTCCAGAACCTACGACATCAAGAGCGCCATCGTCGCAGGCCTGTTGAACGTGATGGGTGCCAGGTTCCATCGCTGCATGTATCGGGCATCGGCAACGCCTCGCAGGATCAGTGCGTTCGACAAATCCACGGGGGCGGCTCTGAACGCCGAGTGGCAATACGAGGGCGATACGGGTTGGACGCAAGCGAAGAGCTGGAGAGATAGCCGCCCGTGGACGCCTCTGCATATACGCACCAGTGAAGACCATGTGTTGCTCAGTGCCGTGAATATCATTGGCAATGGTAATGACACCTCCACGTCGGGAGACGCGGCGCAGGTGGCGCATCGCGACAGTGGCGACGTGATCGGTTGGGGAAATGCCGCATATGGTGGGACTATCCCGCCCACCATCATCACCATGGACGACATCGTTGAAGTCTGCTGCAGCCGCAGCGCCTACACAGCACGGCGGAAAAATGGCTACGTCGTTGCCTGGGGAGCAGCAACGGAAGGCGGATCTCTAGGCACCCACCCGCTGGACAGTTACGTCGCACTGACCAGCAACAGCGTGGCGATCGCCGGTATCCGAACGGATGGGAAAGTCTACGCCTGGGGCGTGGCGGCCTATGGTGGAACGGTACCCGATGCGATCAAGGCACACAGCGACATCACTCAGGTGATCGGCGCCGGGACTGCGTTCGCGGCCGTTCGTGGCACAGGGCAGGTCGTAGCCTGGGGTGCTCCAGCGGCAGGAGGAACCGTGCCGGGAGACGTTGCGACGTTTACTGACATTAAAGAGGTTTCAGGAAACTTCGTGGCCTTCGCTGCACTGCGTGCCAACCGCCGAGTGGTGGCGTGGGGGACGGCCTCTGGCGGCGGTACGGTGACCACGGAAGTCGCCGCCGCGACCGTAGCCGAACTGGGCGCCGCTTCTGCTAATGCATTTTCATTGATTACCACGTCCGGGCAAGTGCTGACATGGGGCAACGCCCAACAGGGAGGAACGGTGCCTGCGGACATCAAGTCGCTGACCGACATCGTCGAAGTCAGCGCGACCTGGCACGCCATGGCCGCACGCAGGGCCAATGGTCATGTCGTCGCCTGGGGCACGGCGGCCAGTGGCGGGACGGTTCCAACGGACATCGCCACCCTCAACGACATCGTTCAGGTGGTGGGCAACTCGAGAGCATTCGCCGCGCTGCGTCGTAACGGCACAGTCGTCGCCTGGGGTGACGCATCGGTCGGGGGGAACACCAGCAGCGTCGTAGCACAACTGATCAACGTAAAAGCCGTCTACGCCAATAGTCAGAGTTTCGTGGCGCTGCGCTCCGACGGTGAAATCGTGACGTGGGGTTACGCCGCTGGAGGCGGCGACAGCAGCGCGGCGCAGCCCTACCTGAAAGGGCGCGTTTCCTACGAAACCCGCCTTGCCGTAAGTACACAGGCCTTGAAGGCACAAGCGGTGACCCCCAAAAAATCCCGCGTGAGCCGCACGGTTTCGTTCAGTTTCGCTGAATGGGCCAAACCGCAGGTTCCCGACGCGCTGGGCGATGTGTTGGATCCTGGTGACGATCCGGAAAAAATGATCAAGGTCCACATCCCCCCGGGCACGCTGAAATATCAGGATCGCGTCAGCTTGTACCTTGAAGACACACTGTTCGACTGGACAGTCGTGAATCGCAGTGGACCCGGCACCGGAATCGATTTCGAGGTCCCAGCCAGTGAGTTCATGGTCGGAGCAGGTGGCCAACTGCGCGTCTGGTACGGCGTCATCCCCGCGGGCGAAACCGCTGAGCAACCTTCCGCCGACCTGTTGCTGACGATCAGCGGCGGATTCGAAGACGACGTCACGCTGGACCTCACCGCGCACAATTACCTCGTCGCGGAGGGGAAAGCCCCAGCGCAGCCGCCGGCATTCGCTCGGTTCAGTCGTGCCGCCGATTGGGGCACCGGGCCTTATACCTACGCCAGCAGCGAAGAAAGCGTGGCCAGCGTCGACGACACCGGGACCGTCACAGCCCTGGCCAATGGCACCTGCAGCATCACTGCCCGCGACAGCCTGGGGGCAACGCAACACTACGCCTTGACCATCGCGGGCATGATCGTCGTTCACTTCTTGACCGCCAGCACCGATTGGGCGGGCATGCAACGCGTCTGCGCTACGGCCGGCCTGGACCCTGCTTCGTTGAACGATCTCAAGGCATTGTGGACACGCTATGCCGACAGTCAGCCGGTCAGCACCTATCTGGGATGGCTCGACTATCCGCTCTGGACGGCAGACCCCGCCGGGGTTGGCACGTATTGGACCTATGACCTGAGCGGCACAGACCCTAACCAGAATGCCAGCGCATCGGACGGCAGCCTGGCGATGCAGGCGGTAGGTATCTCTCGAACAGCGGGACAGCGGCTCCGTCCCGACGCATGAAGCCAGCACCGCCCGGCGGACAAGGCCGGGCGGTCACTCCTATCTTCGTACATGAGGTCACCATGACCATGAATACCTGCTCAATCATCAGGTTGTTCGCGGTGCTGTGGCTGCTCTACAGCCTGAACGCAACGGCCAGCCCTACCGGGCCGGAAATCGCGCAACTGATCAACAATCGCTACCAGAGCACGGCCTCCACCTGTGCCGCAAGCAAACCTGCCTGGCAATGCAATGGCGTGCTGGTATTGGCTAACCCGCGCGCCGCGGGGCAGCCATTTTGGGCGCACAACAGCGACGCCACGGCCCTGGGAGCCGAAGGCGCGAGCTATCTGCGTCGTGACTTGGGCATTCGGCAGTTGCCTGTGCACCACGGGGTGATTTTCAGCGATCTGTTCAGCGCAGTAGGCGATGGCAAAACGCTGAGCGTTCTCTGTGCCTACCCCTTCACTCAGCCAATCGACGCCACTCGCAGCAACTACGGCTGTGCGCCTGCATCGACGTTTCACCCGAACTTGGTCGATGCCAGCTCATGCAGCGCCATTGGGGTGACAGACAGCGACGCCTGGCTGACACATTTCCAACAAACGGGCAACCAGCCGACTGCGCAATGCTCATTGAGCGCCAACGACCCGCGCCAGTTCAATGCCAGCCTCAAGGCCCACGAAGGACTGGACAGCGAATGGTCGGCCACCGCCAATCGCTTGCAGGTGGCCAACTGGGATTCAGCCAGCCCGACCAGTGTTCCCGTTCAAGCGTTGTATTACGACATCAACCAGACAGGCACGCTGATTAGTGCACAGCACGATCAGCGCGACTACTTCAACGCCACCGGTGATTGGCTCCCGATCCTTCGCATGGATCTCAACGACGGCTCCGGAAACGTGTTCGGATTCAACCTGCAGGATCAACTGTACACCGGCTATCAGATCGCATCCGCGATGAATCGACGATACAGCGACACTCGAAGCGAATGCGCAAACGGGCTATCGGCTTACTTTTGCGGCGGTATATTGATTCGCGCAACTCAGGCAACTAGTAGCTTCCACGCCTGGGATCCTAGTCCCAATTCGGTTGGCCGTAACGGCGTGTCATTCAGCTACCTGCGAGCCGATGTGGGGACGACCAAAACCTTGGGAGCAGCTGGTTTCACCATGAAAGAGTCTTCAGCACCGGCGCTCCACCCCATTACGCTTCGTTGCGCCTATCCGGCGAATGCGGGCACCAGTTCAATTCCTGACAGCTGTCGTGCCAGTTGCGATCAAGAGGGAGTAACGACCGTCGCGGCCTGGCAATCGAAATACGGAGCAAGTCCAAGTAACAGTTGCGCCTTCACCGCCACTTCCGCGCAATTCCAGCTTAGTATCCAGGTCCGTACCGTGCTTAGCGCCAGTGATCGCGCGTCCTGGAACGAGATCATAATCGCCGCCTGGCCTCAAGGCATTCCGGATCAGATCCCCCTCGAAGCGCTTTTCTATGCGAGCACTGCCACACGTCCGCAGGCGCAATTCATCCAGCACGATTTCTTCACTCAAACCGCCCGTTTTCTGCCGGTCGTGCGAATGACACTGGGCGCGGCGGATGGAACGGTATTTAGCTACCTCCCAGAGGATCAACTGGCTGAAGGCGCGCCGGGGAGGCGCTCGCTCGATCCTTATTCGGACGAGGCTGCAAGCACGACCTCTGATTGAGCAGCCATCCCCCCTGAGTACACGCCGACCAGCGGTCGCAAAACCTGTCATTTCTGACAGTAGGCGAAACCGTCGATCCAGCGCCCAATGTCAGGACGACTCGGCGAAACAGCAACGCTTGGATGGGCCTGCGCGCCCCGTCCACCGCGTGCACAACAGAAAGGACTCCAACGATGACACGGTTCACACACACCCTGTTTCCTCCCCTGCAACGGGACTATTCAACACTGGCGCTGCGCTCGCTGCTCATCAGCGGCCTGGTGACCCCGGTCCAGGGAGGCGACGGCGGCGTGAACATCGTCACCGTGGACAGTCCGCTTGGGTTGCTGGTGGCAGTGGACCCCTGGTTGCGCATGGCAAGCGGTGATCATATCGACCTTTATTGGGATGACACGCTGGTGGGAGGGCAAGATGTCGGGGATCAGGAGGTCGACCAGCGCCTGCTGTTTTTCATTGCTTCTGAACGGGTCGTGCCTGGCTGGGCAGAAAAGGTGTATTACCGCCTGACGCGTCAGGGCTCGACCACATCCGAAGATTCCGTCGCCCTGCGCATCAGGGTCAAACTCGATGCGCCCGGCGGTGTGGACAAGGACCCCCATCTTCCTGGCCACTCGGAGCTGGCCGCCCCTCGCCTGCCACAGGATGTGATCGACAACGGGGTCGACGCCGAATGGGCTGCCAAAGGTGTTCCGGCTGAAATTGCCGCCTACCCTGGGCGCGCCGCACGGGACACCCTCGAGCTGCAATGGGGCGATGCCTTCCTGAGGCATACAGTCACCGACGCTGAAGCGGCCGGCAGTGGACCGATCACCATGACCGTTGACCAGGCCACGATCCTGGCAGGCGGCGACTCGCCCAATCTGCTGGTGCATTACCAAGTCTTCGACGAGGTCTGGAACTTTTCTTCCGACTGGTCGCTGCGCACATTCATCGGCGTCGAGGCAGGCGCACAGCGTCTCGATGCACCCATCATCAAGGAAGCCTTCAACGAGGTAATCGACCTCGGACAATTGGGGGACGACGATGTCACGATACAGATCGAAGTCCGGGGCCCGCCTTTCGAGTTGAATGATCGGGTCACCATGACCTGGATCGGCACTCCGAGAACCGGCGCCCCACGGACCTACGAGGCCACCGTCACCCTCAGCAACATACCGTCGGTGACCGAAGTCAAGGTGCCCAACGCCGAAATCCGCGCCCTGCTCGAAGGACGAGGGCAAGCCAGTTACGTATTGAACAAGGCCAACGGGAGTCCGCCGCAATCCTCCAAGCGTGCCTTTGCCAGCATCACGGGCAAGATTCCGCTGCCCGCCCCCGATGTGTTCGAAGCGGTCGGGAACACGCTCGACCCCGGCCTTGATCGGGCCCATGCGGTCATTCCCGTATACGAGAAGATGGCCAACGGCGACCTGATCAACCTGATCTGGCTCGGAGTGACACAGAACGGCACGCCGCTGCTTTACGAAGCGCAGCACTCGGTGACGGCGAACGAAGTGGGGGCGGTGATTTACATCCCGGTGGTGGGCCAATTCATCGGCCCTCTCGTCAATGGCACGCTGGACGTCAGCTATCGCGTGTCCAACGATGCCCTCGCCCCACAGGATGTGAGAGTCTCCAGCCACACTTCGCTGGTCGTTGCCCAACGCCTCGCCGAACTGCCCGCACCGTCGGTGGATGAGGCCGAAGACGATGTACTCGACCCTGAAAGCGTCCCTCAAAACGCCACCTTGCGAGTGCCGTACACCGGCACCGCCGTGGGTGACGTCCTGACCTGGTACTGGCAAGGCGAATCACCTGACGGCAGCGCCAGTGACTGGGTGCCCATCACAAGCCTGGTGGCTGGCAAACCCTTGACGTTCAATATCCCCAGGTCGCTGATCGAGCCGAACATCAACAACCTCGTGAAGCTGTACTACAGCCTGAAACTTTCCAGCACCGGTAGATACCAGTACTCGAAGGTGCTGGAACTGACCATCGGCAAGCTCATTGGCCTGTTGCCCGCGCCGACGGTGCTGGAGGCCGCCGGCGACGACACCCTCGATCCGATGCAGGCTCAAAGTGGCGCCACCGTCCAGGTGAGCTACGAAAGCATGGACCCGCAGGACGTGATCACGCTGGTGTGGCTGGGCACACCCGGCACGGGCTCGCCGCCCGAGCAATCCAAATCCGGCAACGCTGGCCGTGAAGTCGAGTTTGCGATACCCGCCGCCGTCATTGGCGCCAACATCGGTCACTCGGTGCAAATTAGCTATCGGGTCAAGCGCTACCTCACCGAGAAAAAATCAGAGCTGCGGCTGCTGACCATCAAGCCCATCGCTGATAGCCAGCTGCCTTCGCCGGACATCACTCAGGCCGACAAGCCGACCAAAGTCCTGAACCTTGCGACATTCAGCGGGGATGCAACGACGACCCTTGGCAAATGGCCCTTCATCGCCCTGGGTCAGCGGGTGTGGCTGCATCTTGCGGGCGAAACCGAAAGCGGTGGACCTCAAACCATCAAGCTGCTCGATGGCAAGGAAATCACCAGTGGGCAGGTCAGTGCTGGGCTGTCGGAAACCGTGCCACGAACAGCGCTGGAACAACTGGGGCAGGACACCCCGCTCGACGTGGTCTGCAAAGTCGCCTTCAGCGAAACCGCCATCGAAGACACCGCACTGCCCTTCCCCATCACCGAGTATGTGTTCAAACGCCATCACGACTGGGTCACGCCAGTCATCGTCAGCGTCAAGGATGCCAAAGGCGAAGTGGCCAACGGCGGGACGACGTTCGACACCACCCTCGACCTCAGCGGCACAGGGACGATCGACACCGAACTGGAAATACTGGACGGCACCGGGCGTCTGACCACCACGCGCACCACGCTGTCGGGGAGCTGGGCGGTCAAGCTGACGACCCTGCGCCCGAAAACCTACAGCGTGACCGCCAGGGCCCTGGATGGCAGCGGCATGGTCTCGCAACCGCGTACCTGGGAAGTGTTTGCCAATCTCACGCCGACGATCGAGAAGGTGGTGGACAGCAGAGGGCCCGTCAGCAATGGAGGAACGACGGTGGACACCACCGTCACGCTTTCAGGCAAGGCCAGCCCGGACCAACGCATAGAACTGTTCGACGGCACCTCGTCACAAGGCACGGCAACGGCAGATTCGATAGGTTCATGGTCCCGGCCGGTGACGGGATTGGCCGTGCGCGAGCACCCCTTCAAAGCCCGGGCGCTGTACGGAACAGGGCCCGAGTCGACGGTCTGGCGCCTTACCGTTGCAGCCGCCGTGACGCCGACGATCAGCAGTATCAAGGGGACCGCAGGTACGGAAATCCCGGCAGACGGCTTCACGACCGACACAAGCGTCACCCTCACCGGCGCGGCCAGCGCCAATCAGCAGGTCGAGATTTTCGACGGCACCACAACCAGAGGTAAAGCAACCGCCAATGCCGCCGGCGTGTGGACCTTGCCAATAACCGGACTGACCCTGACGAGCCACGCCATGAAAGCCAAGGCGCTTTATGGCAATGGTGCCGAATCGGCAGTACGCCGCTTCACGGTTGTGGCGGTGGTCAATCCGACGATCACGTCGGTGCTCGACCCGAAAAACACCCCTGTCGCGAACGGCGGATCCACCTACGCCTCAAGCGTTACCGCATCAGGCCAGGCGTCGATTCGTCAAGTGGTCGAAGTGTTTGACGGCGCGACATCGAAGGGCACGGCGACGGCGAGTGCTACAGGCGCCTGGACCCGTGCAGTCAGCGGTCTGGCTCCGGGCAACCACTCGCTGACGGCGAAAGCGTTGTATGCCAGCAAACCGGTTTCCTCAGCCTGGACGTTTCAGGTAAAGGCGGCGGTAGTACCGACGATTACCAGTGTTCGGGACTCCAAGGGAGAGGTTTCCAACAATGGCTCGACCACCGCCACGACAGTAACGGCCTCCGGCAAAGCAGCACCGAGCGAGCACGTTGAGGTGTTCGACGGGGCCGCGTCCAAAGGAACAGCGTCTGTCAGCGCTGCCGGAGACTGGACCCACACGGTATCCACGCTCGCCCTGGGTGCCCACAGCCTCAAGGCCACCGCAAGATACGCAGACCAGCCGTCATCGAACGTTCGAACCTTCACCGTGGTCTCGCCCATCCCTGACTTCGTGCTGGATACATCGCCCGTAAGCTTGAGCGGCAGGGTGTACATTCTCGGCGGACACCCCAACCTTGATCCATCGCCCTGGCCAAGCGGTACGACCTCCACGAGGACGCCCAGGAGTGGCGTTGCACCCTATGGTTATACATCGAGCAATACAAACGTCGCTCGCGTCGATTCAAACGGCACGGTCTATTCACGAGGTAATGGCATCGCGATGATCACCGTCCGGGACAGCCAGGGGCGGTCGGGCAGTTACACCGTCAACGTCAGTGGCGTGACCGTGGTGACCGGATTTGGCAACGATACGTATCCCAATGCAAATAATGCCGTAGCCCGTGGCGGTAAACGGCTTCCCAGCCATGACGAGCAAAACCAGATAGCCACGGCATATCTAGGGCGCTGGCCAATGGGAGGTGGTCTGTATTGGTCCACTACGCCTGGTAATGGCCTCAATACCGTGCGCTGCAAAGATATGGTGGCCGGTGGCTGGGCAGACCTGAGAACCACATCTGTATGGGGAATCGGATGGAGTTACGCCAACATTATCGGTATTTGATTGAGCGCCGACAGAATGCAAATGCATTCAGTCGGCGTTTCGCTTACCAGCTAAACCGCAACCCCACATTCGCCCCGAACGGCTGTTCAATGTGCTCGCCACTGGCGTAATCAAAATCGGCATGAACCTGCAGCCGGTCATTGAACGCTACGGCGATACCGGCCCCCAGCTCGCCACGAGAACCGGATAGGTCATTGTTGAAGACATTGTTGTTGACCTGCACCTCGTTGTTTTTCGCGAACTCGTGAACGCCTGCAACACGTACATAAGGCTGCAAGACCTTGCCGTCCTGCAACGCGAAATTCCGCCCGGCAGTCACGCCAACCTTGCCCAGCAGCGAGCGTGTGCGATCACCCTCGGCCTCCATGCCGTTGTCCAGGCCGTAATCCTTGCCCTGAATGACCACCGCAGACCACTGGGTAAAGGGCTCGACGAAATAGCCATCGTTCAATTTGATGTGGCGCCCGAACTCCACCGAACCGCCCATGCCGACGTTGTCGTAGTCACCCTTGGCGCGGGTGCCATCGCTCATGCTGACTTTCGAGTCGTTGCGAAAGCGGTTGAACTTGAGCACACCGTCAAAGTAGTAGCCGCTTTCCTGATCGAGCCATGTGGTGTACGCGCCTACGTAGTAGCTCTTGACCGTGCCTGAGGTGCCGCGGCTCAGATTCAGGTCGGAGTCGCTGTAACCGGCAAGTGCACCGATCAACCATTGACCATCGCCGAAGGGAAGCGGCGCATCGGCGCCGAGCGAAAGCCCCTGTTGAGTCTGCTTGTAACCCAGCCCCGACGCCTCATCGACGTTGTATTTGTTGCCGTAGGTCCGCACCCACCCGCCGGCCTTACCGCCATTGAAACGCAGCTCGCCCATGCGGCTGCGCAGCGAGGTCAGTTCGCCGTACCACACGGTAGGCGCGGTGTTGAACAGCGCGAGTACCGAAGCGGTGCCAGGGCTGACCGTCGCCGTGCTCGGGTCCAGAAACCAGTCGGTCCCGCCTGAGCCATTGGCCACCGAACTCAAAGCGTAGGAATAGGTGCCCACGTCAACCGGACGACCATTGGCCAGCGCAAATGTCGCATCGCCACCGGCGGTGCGGACCATGGTCAGCGCCTCGGGAGAGACTGGATCGACGCCCGAACCGGCCACCAACAAGGTATGGCTGCCCGTTGCAGAACCGGTGACATTGAGGGTGTCGTGCTGGTTAGTGGCGTAATCGACATCCATGACAAAGGTGCCGCTGCCGGACAGGTTGCCCACATCCAGCTGGAAGAATTCATTTTCCGCGCCGAATTTGACGACCCCGGTGTCCATCACCAGAGTGTTGAGTGCGGTGGAGGCGGTCATGTTCCAGACCGAAGGATCCCCGACGGTCAATTTATCGACACCAATGAGATTGCCGGTGAACACCGAATCGTTTTGCAGCGACACCACGCCGGAGCCATCGCTGGTGATATCGCCCGTCATCGAACTGGCACTGAGACTGACCGAATCGATGCCCGTGACGTCCCCCGTAAGCGTAGAGCCGTTGTTCAAGGTCAGCGCCCCCGTTCCAGTGCCGGCGACGTTGCCCTTCAGTGAACTGGCACTGAGATTGACCGAGTCGATGCCGGTTACGCTGCCCGTCAGCGAACTGGCATCGAGATTGATCGTGTCGATGCCCGTGACGTCCCCCGCAAGCGTAGAACCGTTGTTCACCGTCAGCGCCCCTGTCCCACTGCCGGTGACGTTGCCCGTCAGTGAACTGGCATCGAGACTCACCGTGTCGGTGCCCGTGACGTCCCCCTCAAGCGAAGAGCCATTGCTCAAAGTCAGCGCCCCTGTGCCACTGCCGGTAAGGTTGCCCACCAGCGAGCTGGCATCGAGACCGACCGTGTCAATGCCCGAGACATTGCCCCTGAGCACAGAGCCGTTGTTCAGCGTCAGCGCCCCTGTGCCACTGCCGGTGACGGTGCCCACCAGCGAGCTGGCATCGAGACTGACCGTGTCGATGCCCGAGACGTTGCCCGTGAGCACAGAGCCGTTGTTCAGCGCCAACACGCCGGTGCTGGTGGCGTCTGCGGAGACATCGCCAGTCAACCCGCCGTGATCGAACGTCAGGTTGGCGACACTGCTGTTTGTGATGCCGATGTTGCCGGTGACATCGCTGTTTTGCAGCAGGACATTGGCAATCGCCGAGTTATCCACCTCTAACGCATTGCCGTTACCCCCGATAAGGGTCGTGCCGTTGGTCAAGGTGAAGCTGGCGGCCTTGGATGCTCGTTGGCCATCAATCCGGATAGCGGCACCGCTGATGCCCTCCACGCGGGTACCGTCGAGATTGACCGTACCCACCCTCGCGTCCAACGAGTTGACACGGTACAACAAGCCATTCAATCCCCCTGTCACGCGGCTGGCACTCAGGTTCATGTCGGAACCGATACCGCGCATGCCATAACTGGTCGCCCCCGTACCGGTGACGGTGGTGCCGGTCATGTTCAGCGAGCCGGTGAGCATGGTAAGCCCCCCGGTCGTGCCACTGACCGATCCGCCATTGAACACGAACGCGGAACCCGAACCATTGACCCCTCGATTACCGGCCACACCGATTCCGTTGGTATTGATAACGGTCGCATTGGTCAGCGTCGCCGAGGCATCAGTGACACTCAGGGCAGTGGTGCCGTTATTGGCAATGATGCTTGAATCACTGACGTTGCCAACCGACCCGGCATCCAGCGCAATGGTCTGTGCCGTGCTGTTGGCAAGCAGGTTTACCGTCCCGGCCACGCCTCCGCCGGTCAGACTCAGGATCTGACCGCCGCTGACAGTGAGTGTGGCGTCCGGGGCCATGGTCCAGCTTTCGACGGGGTCCGTCGGACCGACGACCACCGACTCACCGGGTAGCAGCGTTCGGGCCTGAACACCTGAAACGACGCAGAACACCAACGGAAAAACGGCTGGGTATTTGAAATAGCAAGAGTTACTACGGGACTTAGCCATGACCACCTCCTTGTTATAAACGCTATCCCGCGGAACTTACATAGGACTCCGAAGGACAAGGGCGCGCAGACTACATTCTCGGATTTCTTATCTATGTAGGATATTTCCTAGTTGTTTGAGCGTAGCTTCCTATGTCAACTTTTTTAGTGCCTTTCATCCCCGTCCTCATCAACTAACGTGTACCCGTTAATGAGTGCATCCATTTCGATAGACGCAAATAACAAAGCCGCACAGGTGCGGCTTTGTTTGCATGAACACGGACTAGGAAAAAATGACAGGCGGACGCTCAGATCCTGCGCCGGGCGTTGGGTGGACACACACCTCCGGCATTTTGGGCGCCGGCACGTATGAACGCCGATCCCTGCATCACAGGCGTGGTATCCGATACATAGGTGAGTCTGACCGACCCGTTGCGGCCCACGGGCACAATATAGTCCGTGAATTTCCCCGTCTGGACGCTGAAGCCATTACTGGCGTCTGCTGCGCTGACGTCTTTAGTAAATGTTTGAGCCGTTCCCGCCGGAACGGTGCCCACTTTGTCGGTATAGCACTGCCAGGTAAACGTCAGCTCCTCTCCCCCCTTGAGAAGTGGGTTCGGCGGAACGTCGATGACGACATGCTGATCCGCCCCGATATAAGAAGCGCAATTCAGAGCAGGTGAACCATCAGAGGCTTGCCCCGCGTCAGGGAACTCCGGCTCTGCCAGCTTGATCGGCAGCGCCGCGCTGACATCCACCAACGTCGGGATGCACGCCTCGAGGTTCCCCGCCCCGCTGATCAACCCCACCGTATAATGTACGGGGACCTCGGTACCACTGGGCAGATCCTTGATATCATCCCACGGCACCGTGAACGTGTAGGGGCTACCTGGGGTTCCCGCAACAGGGGAAAATGTACCTACTTGGTTCTCCTGTGAATACCAGTACAGGATCATCCGCTCTCCCGTGCCTATGGGACTGTAGAGATTGACCGTCACCTCCACCGGAAGGCCTGCATCATCGTCATTGAGCACGTTATCTGTCGGGGTAGATCCTGTTCCTCTGACGGTCACCCTCGGCAGGTTGGGGTTCACGGGGCGGGGCCTGTCCGGATTGACGGGACCCGGCACGAAGAAATCGACATCGATGGTCGTCTTAGCCGATGGAAACGTCTTGTTCCCGCGCCTGACGACATAGCTGATATCCGTTGCCAGCGGTCCCTTTGCCGCACCGTAGGCCGGTGCGAGTATCGTTGGGTAGGGAACGATCAGCGTCATGGGGTTTTCAGCCGATAACACCTCATGGACCGCATGCACCGAGGCAGTCCCCCAAGTAAGCTCTACCAGATCATGCTCCAGCCAGTTTCCGTACAACGCGACCTTTACCAGATCTTCTCCTTCCAGCACATCGTCCAGGTTCAGGACCTTGTCGTCCACGATCCTGGGTACCAAGGGCGCAGCCAAAGGCGGAACGGGGAGCGGCTGGATGAACAGACCCGTCTCAGCGTTATCAGAGATCGGCCCCCGGTTACCCACTTTGTCGACCAGCCGGTAGTACAGATAAATCTTGCCATCACGCAAGCCCTCGAAAGCGGTGGTCGGTACTTTTACCGTCTGCGGCGTACCAACATCGGCGCTGTACACGGGCTCGGTGGGGACGGTGTTTTCGTTGTGCACATAAATTTCCAGCGAGTCGCCCACCTTCTTGTCGTTGTACGGAGGAATCGTGACAGCAACACCGCCATTAGCCGCCAGATAGTCACTGGTGATGCCGTCTGAAATGACCGTCGGATCATTGAAGGTCAAAGCTGTCGGTGACTGGTTATTGTTGGGCGGGGTTTTATCGATGATGAACGTTGTAATCGATGAAGAGTCCGAAGACCCGACATCGATCACCACTTCATACTGAAGTTCGAACGCACCTTCTTTCTGAAAAGCATTCTTGCTCAAGGTCAATGCCATTGGAAAATCGCCTGGGTCCAGTGGCCCAGGCACTGAAATGGGGGCCTGAGCATTCTCCCAACTGGTAGCTCCCTGCGGCCGCCACTTAAACGTCAACACATCCGTTTCGCCAGCGTTTGCACTGTTTGGCCACTGAGCGATCAACACCTGCATGTCTTGCTCTTGATCTTGCCTAGGCACCAGACCGGCGAATTGGGGATCACCGCCCCACCAGTCAGGCAACACGGGCGCATTCAGAGTCAATACACCAGCCTCACGTCTGTTCTTTTTCTCCTGACTCACCCGACGCGCCAACTCCCACGCCAGGAAGTCAGGTTTACCCGCTACTTTGCTACCCATGTAAATTCTCCTTGAAGTGACACGCGCCATCGAGCCCGGCGCGTCATGCATTTCCCTGTATTACAGCTATCTACCGCCACGTCCCTGCGCTCGAAACAGGCCCGCGAGAAAACGACGACATTGACCACAAAAGCCGCATCGGCGACCAGAAGGCGTTCCCCTTATCCCTATCAAACGTGTTGGCCCACACACTTCGCCGTCGGGCCATTTGCGGTTGATCTTCACCAACCCTTCGTAAGAGCCACCGGACTGACCGCTGAACTTCACCAAGCGATACACCGCCAGCGCCGAACCCTCGATCATGGGCTCGATATGGGGAATGAAGGGTTCGACGAGAATGTCCAGGTAACCGTCGGCGACGTTCTGCGCACTGATGGAGCGGACGAAAGTGCCCTCGGTGCCAGCAATAGGATCCCTGCCGTTCAACGTCCGATACCCCTGCCAGAACAGGGTGATTTCATCCTGATATTCGAACAGGTTACGGACAAACAGGATCCGGACTCGAATCCCCTTCCACGGCTCGTGGGAGCAATTGATATAGCCGTCGAGCCCGGTATCCGGAAACTCAGGCTCCGGCAGATCGCCGCCCGGTAATGGTTTGAGCATCACCGCGACGGCGGTTTCCCTGGAAAACGTCTGGGTCTCATTGCCCGCCCGATCGCGCACTTTGTAGGTGGCGTAATAGAGACCGTCCTTGCCCGGGGCTCGGATAACGTCGCCTGGCAGATCGATTCGGATATCGGCCGCATCGATATCTGCCTGTGTCACTGTCTTGCTGGCAACCACGCTGGAGGTGGGTGGATTGTTCTGTGACCAGTAGAGGTCCACCACATCGCCGTCTTCAGCTTCCAGGTACACGGGAGTCGGCAAGCGCAGCTCAACTTGGTCATTGTGACTGGCCAAGTAAGTGTCAGTAATGCTTCCCACAAGATCAGTGGGCAATAACAGGGCGAGTAACTGCTGGTTATAGCTGGGGGGGCGAGTGTCGATGGTCACGATCCGAACATCGGAGGCCGCGACTGAACCGGTGTCGCTCGTCACTCGGTAGTCGATTTGGTATCGACCGTCGGGTTGAAGAAGGGCCTTGTCGATGCGCATTAAAACGGGAAACAGACTGGCGTCTACCGGCCCAGGAAAGGATATTGCATCGACAGGCTGGCCGAGGCCTGCACCGCTCCAGAAAAGCTCCAGCAGGTCGCTGTCTCCAGGCCCAGCCGGCACTGGCCAGAGCGGAACCCGAACCTCAAGATCGTTCAGATGCGTTCCGGTTGCAACCACGCCATCAGGGTCATTGGGATCGATGATGGAGGGAATCTGCGGTGCCACCAGATTGGCAAGCACCGACCGCCCCATCAGCCTTCTCCAGATCTGCCCTATCCAGTCCCTGACCATCTGGCACTCACTCCCCTGTGAAGACGTGCTGCCGCCCGATTGAAGTCGACGCGGCCAGCGCAACAGGTGTTGATTGAGCACCGTTCAGGCGGGTTTGCCTACTGTCATAAATGACAGGTTTTGCGACCACTGGTCGGGATCGGCCGCCTGATCAGGCAATGCTGAACGCAATCTTCAAGGGTGTCAGACCAAACTCGCGTCAATCACCAAAATCACCTTCCCCGACACCTGATTAGTCGCCAGCTCCGCAAACGCCTCTTCAGCTTCGGCAATCGGAAAACTGCGCGCCAATTGCGGCTTCAGGCGGCCTTCGGTGAACAGTGGCCAGACGTGCTGACCCAAATCGGCCAGTAAATCGGCCTTGAACTGGTCGTCGCGGCTGCGCAGAGTCGAGCCGAGGATGTGAATGCGCTTACCGAGGACCAGCGCCAGGTCCAGTTCAGCCTGGCGCCCGCCCATCAGGCCAATCAACACCAGGCGGCCATCGGTACTCAGCACTTTGAGGTTGAGCGCGGCGTAATTGGCGCCCACCGGGTCGAGGACGACGTTAAAGGGCCCAAAGTCGCTCAAGCCATCGAGGCTTTCGTTGCGAATCACACCGCCTTGGGCACCAAGGTCTTCGCAATACTTCAGACGGTCCGCCGAGCCCACGCTGACCCAGCAAGGGTTGCCAAAGGCCTTGCACAGCTGAATGGCAGCTGAACCAACGCCACTTGCTCCGGCGTGGAGCAACACTTTTTCGCCGGGCTTGAGACCCGCCAACTGGAACAGATTCAGCCAGGCCGTCGCGTAGACTTCCGGGATGCCCGCCGCTTCATGCAACGACATCCCCTCCGGAACCGGTAAAACATGCCGTGCGTCGACCACCACTTCCTCAGCCATCGCGCCGCCCGCCACCAGCGCACACACGCGGTCTCCAGGCTGCCAGGCCGTGCCGGACCCCACCTGCGCGATCACACCGGAACACTCCATCCCAAGGATTTCGGTGACGCCGGGCGGCGGTGGATACAGACCGGCGCGCTGCAACAGATCGGCCCGATTGAGCCCCGCCGCTGCCACCTTGATGCGCACTTGCCCCACATCGAGCGCCGGTGCTGGCTGTTCAACCCATTCCACATGCCCTTCAACGCCTTGCAATGCTTTCACGCTGCCTCCATAGTGACTCTCGGACTGAGCTCGACGCACCTCGCGGCGTTCGGGCTTTTTTGCATTATGCGACCGGTTTTCGACTCAGATTGCGTGAAAACGTAGCGAGCGAAGGCAAGACAAGGCAAAAGCAGACGGGAACGCTCACCAGCATCCCCACTGTTTTTAACGCGACATTGCCCAGCAACGAAGTTTTCATGGAATCTCAAGGGAACCGGCGACCTCAAAGACGGCCTACTATGCGTTATCAATTGTCCCCGCGTCGAATCAGCATGAAGCACCTGTTGCCTAGCACCACCCTTGCATTACTTCTCGGCCTGGCGGCATTGCCGGTGTCCGCTCCTTCGTTCGCTGCCAACAGCTGGGACAATCTCCAACCCGACCGCGATGAGGTCATCGCCAGCCTCAATGTCGTGGAGCTGCTCAAGCGCCACCATTACAGCAAGCCGCCGTTGGACGACAAACGCTCGGAAATCATCTACCAGAGCTACCTGAAATTGCTCGACCCGTCGCGCAGCTATTTCATGGCCAGCGACATTGCCGAATTCGACAAATGGCGCTTTCAGTTCGACGACTTCCTCAAGAGCGGCGATCTGAACCCGGGCTTCACTATCTACAAGCGCTACCTGGATCGCATCAAGGCACGTCTGGATTTTGCCATCGCCCAGTTGAACAAGGGTGTCGACAAGATCGACCTGAACACCAACGAGACCTTGCTGGTCGACCGCAAAGATGCGCCGTGGCCGAAGAACGAAGCCGAGCTGGACGACCTGTGGCGCAAACGCGTCAAGGATGAAGTCCTGCGCCTGAAGATCGCAGGCAAAGACCCGGCGAAGATTCAGGAAACACTCACCAAGCGCTACAAGAATCAACTGGCGCGTCTGGGCCAGACCCGCAGCGAAGACATCTTCCAGGCGTACCTGAACACCTTCGCGATGTCCTACGATCCGCACACCAACTACCTGTCGCCTGACAGCGCGGAAAACTTCGACATCAACATGAGCCTGTCGCTGGAAGGCATCGGTGCGGTGCTGCAAAGCGATAACGACAACGTCAAGATCGTGCGCCTGGTTCCGGCAGGTCCGGCGGCCAAGACCAAACAGGTCGCCACGTCCGACAAAATCATTGGCGTGGCCCAGGGCGACAAGGAAATGGTCGACGTGATCGGCTGGCGTCTGGACGAAGTGGTCAAGCTGATCCGCGGGCCGAAAGGCTCGGTGGTGCGCCTGGAGATCATCCCGGCGAGCAATGCGCCCAACGACCAGACCACCAAGATCGTGTCGATCACCCGCGAAGCCGTGAAGCTCGAAGAGCAAGCGGCGAAGAAATCGATCCTGCACCTGAACCAGGACGGCAAGGATTACAAGCTGGGCGTGATCGAAATCCCCGCCTTCTACCTGGACTTCAAGGCCTATCGGGCCGGCGATCCGGAGTACAAGAGCACCACCCGTGACGTGAAGAAACTGCTGACCGAGCTGCAATCCGAGAAAGTCGACGGCGTGGTCATCGACCTGCGTAACAACGGCGGTGGTTCCTTGCAAGAGGCCACCGAACTGACCAGCCTGTTCATCGACAAGGGCCCGACCGTGCTGGTGCGCAACGCCGACGGCAAGGTTGACGTGCTGGAAGATGAAAACAGCGGCGCGTTCTACAAAGGCCCGATGGCTTTGCTGGTCAACCGCCTGTCTGCGTCGGCGTCCGAGATTTTCGCCGGTGCCATGCAGGACTACCACCGTGCACTGATCATCGGCAGCCAGACCTTCGGCAAAGGCACCGTGCAGACCATCCAGCCGTTGAACCACGGCGAGCTGAAACTGACCTTGGCCAAGTTCTACCGGGTTTCCGGTCAGAGCACTCAGCATCAGGGCGTGCTGCCGGATATCGCTTACCCGTCGATCATCGACACCAAGGAAATCGGCGAAAGCGCCCTGCCCGAAGCGATGACCTACGACACCATCAAACCGGCGATCAAACCGGCCTCGGATCCGTTCAAGCCGTTCCTGGCGCAATTGCAGGCGCGTCATGATGTGCGCTCTGCCAAGGACGCCGAATTCGTATTCGTCGAGCAGAAGCTGGCGCTGGCCAAGAAACTGATGAGCGAGAAGACCGTCAGCCTTAACGAAGCGGAGCGCCGCACCGAACATACGGATGTGGAGAACAAACAGCTGGTGATGGAGAACACCCGTCGTAAAGCCAAAGGCGAGGAGCCGCTCAAGGAGCTCAAGAAAGAAGACGAGGATGCGCTGCCGGTGGACGATGACAAAACCAAACCGGAAGACGACGCGTACCTGGCCGAGACCGGACGAATCCTGCTGGATTATCTGAGTCTGAGCGGTTCTGTCGCGAAGAAGTGAGTCACCGACCCAGGTCGTGACATCGTTGAAACGCGGTCGGGTGGAGCTCCACCCGGCCGCGATGCTTTTCCTTCCCTGGATTGGCGTGATGGATCAGCCCTCATGATCCTGAGCCGATCGTTGAGCGGCGACCGCGCTCATGCCTTCCCAACTGAACACCCCCTCTCCGAGAAGGCACTAAGAAGCCCCTATTCCGGCTTCGCCTCTGCTGGGTAATCGAATTCGAATACCCGGACCACCTCTGCCGCATGCCACGACGCCGCGGCCACCCCATCCGATGGCCCGGTGAACCGTCCAAGCCGCTCAGCGCATTCGAAGAAACCGGTGCGCGGCAAGCGGCTGGCGCCCTGGCTGATGACCAAGGCACTGCGTAAGGGCTGATCGGCGCGGGTGTCGATGGCCGCCAGGTGTTCGAGCGCGGCAGCCAGCGTCTGCATGGCCGGAGCGGGCAACTGCACACGTTCGAGCAACGCGCGGTAGGTCACCAAGTGGCGTTGACGGCGCGCTACCTCGAGCTCGGCTAACAGCGCTTCCCAGTGTTGACGGCTGATTCGCACGCTCATGCCTCACCCCGCCAACCCGGCACACCCAGCTCCCATGCAAGACTCCGCAGGATGGCGGCATCGGGTTGGCGGCTGCCATTTTCGATCAATTCCAGGTACGACGGACTGATGCCGACAGACCGCGCCAGTTGAGCCAACTCAAGCCCTCCGGCGCGACGCAACGCGCCCAGTTGATCGAGCGCTGGCCGATCGGAACGTGGGCTCTGGGGTTCGACGTCAGCCCCGCCGACGGCGGATTGCGGACGGTTCACACCGGCGGCCTGCAACAGGGCCTGATACTGCGCCCACGGCAGTACCGCATATTCTGGCTCTCCATCGCGAGAAATAACCTGAAGATCCATACCACCCCCTGTAGGACGAAAAGCTGATTTTTGTAAGCTTTTTCTTTGTAATGCGGCATCTTAACAGCGGATGACGGGGGAGGACGTGCGAACTATCGACAGAGTTTTCTCAACAGCGAGGTTTTGAAAGGGCTTGCGATTACACCGAGCGCGGAATAGGCGAATAGAAAGCGAGCAGCCGACCTGACCCGCCCCATTGCCAGGTCGGCGAGTCGATGCGTGATCAATCCTTCTTTTCCTGCTCCAGCAATTGAGGCGTCGCAGGCAGGCGCTCGACGACCGCAAGCTTTTGCGGATTCTGCCGCTCGCGCCAGACGCGGAAGGCGCTGAGTTCGGCGTCGAGGTGTTTCATGACCCAGGCCAACACGGCAATGTCATCGAGCATGCCCAGCCCCGGAATCCAGTCAGGTATCGCATCCAGCGGACTCAGGAAGTACATGAGCCCCGCCACGACCGCCAGGATGGCCTTGCCACTGATGGCACTGTATTCACCCCGCCAGTACGCCAGACAAAGCGCCTGAAGCAGCTTGAGATCGTCCTTGAGCTTCCCCAGGCGATTGCCGTCTTTGGCCGCCTTACCCGCCACAGCGAACAGCAGAGCAGGTAAACGCCCTGCCGCCATCAGCCGTTTGGCCATGGGCAAATAACGAAGAAAGTTCCAGGGTGCTCTCATATCGACTCCAGCAAGAGGGCCAAAAGCCGATAAAAATCGGCAGGCCCGTCTACCATTCCAGCCAGCCCGTGTGGTTCATCAGTCACGGGCCGGGCACGCGTAGGTTATCCACACAAATTGTGGATAACCTTGTGAACAGCCTCGTTTTTCCACGCTGAAATGCCCGCTTTAAAGGGGCCTAGCCTAGATCGCGTGTTTTTTACTCACATCCACCCGCGTTCTCCAGCGCAGAGCCGAGCGTGCGTCACGCCTTCGGCAGAGGCGCAAACCTGCCGAACCGGTCAATAAATCCCGGCATTGGGTCCGCTTCACACCGTTATTGGGACTGCCGGTATCCCTGCCCGGTTCGATCTTTTTTCCGCCTCAACGAAAAATGCCCCGTCAAGACGGGGCATTCGATCATCGCAGTAAACGACGTGTCGCTTACTTTTTAGCAGCAGGCTTGGCGGGTTCAGCAGCCGGAGCGGCTTCTTCTTCCTCATCGGCGCCGGCGGCGGCCGGGCCGTTACCCGCAGCAGCCGGATCCTTGATGCCCAGCAGTTCCAGATCGAAAACCAGCACCGAGTTCGCCGGAATCATCGGGCTAGGGCTTTGCGCGCCATAAGCCAGATCCGCAGGGATGTAGAGCTTGATCTTCTCACCGACGTGCATCAATTGCAGGCCTTCGACCCAACCTGGAATCACGCCACTGACAGGCAAATCAATCGGGCTGCCACGCTCGACGGAACTGTCGAATACCTTGCCGTCAGTCAGTTTGCCTTCGTAGTGAACGGTCACGACATCGGTCGGCTTCGGTACAGGACCGTCGGCCTTCTTGATGATTTCGTACTGCAGACCGGAAGCGGTAGTGGTGACTTCCTTGCGCTTGCCGTTCTCTTCGAGGAATTTCTTGCCAGCCGCAGCCGACTCTTCGGCCATTTTGGCCATGCGCTCTTCTGCGCGTTTCTGCAGTTCGCCGAAGGCTGCTACCAGCTCTTCGTCTTTGAGCTTCTGTTCTTTCTTGCCGACGGCGTCTTCGATACCCAGCGCTACGGCTTTGGAATCCAGATCGTCCATCCCTTCCTGAGCCAGGCTTTTGCCCATGTTCAGGCCGATACCGTAAGAGGCTTTCTGTGCGGGGGTTTTCAGTTCAACGGTGCTGGCTTGCTTGTCGCAGCCCGCGAGTACCAGACCGACCAGGGCAATCGCCGCTGCCAACCGATGCTGTTTCATCCTGTTTCCTTGTTCATGCGCCGAAAGGGCAAACGAGTAAAGCCGCGAGCTTATCAGGCTGCCGCGATCAATGGCTACCGGCATGAGAGGGAGAAAAGGCAGATAAGTTCAGGTGGCCAAAGGTTTTCTTCTCAGATCGAGAAAACTGTTCAGTCGAGGTTCAGCCGCCCAAGGCGGCGCACACTTTGCTCGTCCGTTGTCGAACCAAGAAGAGGCGCGGGAAAGCCACGAGACCGCCATCGTGGCCCGCAGTATCGGAGCGCCCCAATGCCTGATCTCAATACACATCCCGCAGGTAGCGTTGCCCCTCGGCCAGCAGGCGCAGGTATTCATCCGCGCCCTCCGCACTCACCCCACCTTGCTCCGCGATCACATCCCGCAGCGCGCGATCGACGTCCCGGGCCATGTGTGTGGCATCGCCACAGACATAAATCCGCGCCCCCTCCTGCAACCAGCGCCACAGCTCGGCGCCTTGCTGACGAATCCGATGCTGGACGTAGACTTTCTCAGCCTGATCCCGGGAAAACGCAAGGCTGAGGCGGGTCAGTAACCCGCTTTTTTGCATCGCCTCCCATTCCTGGCGGTAGTAGAAATCGGTCGCCGCGTGCTGTTCGCCGAAGAACAGCCAGTTGGCCCCGCGGTCGCCCCGGGCCTGACGCTCCTGAAGGAAGGCGCGAAACGGCGCCACGCCTGTGCCAGGTCCGATCATGATCATCGGCACGTTGCCATCGACGGGCACGCGAAAATGTCGGGTCGGTTGAAGAAACACCGGCACCTCGCAATCCTCGGCGCGATCGGCCAGAAACGTCGAAGCGACCCCCTTGCGCGTGCCGTAGCGCACGGCCGCGACCGTCAGGTGCACAACGTCCGGATGAACCTTAGCACTGGAGGCAATCGAATACAGACGAGGCTGCAGCGACGTGAGATGGCTGAGCAGCTCCTGCGCAGCACAGCGCAGTGGGAACTCGCGCAACACATCGGCCAGTTGCCGTCCCCAGAGCCAGCTTTTCAGCTCACCCTTGAAGGGTTCCGAGAGCAACGTCTGCAATTCCCGACTGGCGCTGCGCTGTGCAATGAAGCCCATCATTTCCGGGGTCGGACGGGCTATTTCCAAGTGGCTCGACAACGCGGTGCGCAGCGAAACGTCCCCCGCCTTCGGCAACTTCACCACCTGTTCGGCGGGCAGCCCCGTCAAGGCCAGCACCTCTTCCACCAACGCCGGACAATTGCGTGGCCAAACGCCCAACGCATCGCCCGCCTCGTAAGTCATGCGTGAATCGCCCAGCGCCAAGGCGAATTGCCGAGTGTCCTTGGCCCCGCCCTCGCCGTTCAGGCGGCGATTGATCGACAGCCGCGCCGGATGAGGTCGCGCCCGGCTCACAGGCACTGGGCCGTCCTGTGGCTCGATTTCGGGAAGGTCCAGCGCCAGCGCCTGCTGGAGCGCCCTGAACCAGGCCTGGGCCTGATCTTCGAAATCCGGATCACACTCCATACGAGGCATCAACGGCGATGCGCCGAGGCTCGACAGACGCTGATCCAATTGCCTGCCGTGCTGGCAGAAGCTTTCATAACTGGGATCACCCAATGCCAGTACCGCGTAGCGCAGCGACTCGAAACGCGCCTGCTGCGCGCTCAGCGCCTGCCAGAAACGCCGACCGTTATCGGGCGCTTCGCCATCGCCGAAGGTGCTGCTGATCAGCGCCACCTGCCCGGCCGCATGCAGCCGATCGACCGCGAAACCGTCCATCGACGACACGCGCACCGGCACGCCCGCCGCGCGCAAACGGCTGCCGAAGCCTTTGGCCAGCGTCTCGGCGTTGCCCGTCTGCGAAGCCCAAAGCACGGTCAACAGGGGCTCACCTTCCATCGCCTGCTCCTCGTCGCCCTTGGCCTGCGGCAGATCGAGAAATTGATGACCGATCAGTTCGACTTTCTTCAACGCCACCGCACAGCACTTGAATTCCGGCTGCTGCGAGAGAGGATCGACCGCGTCGCTGGTCACGGCGTTGATGGCCAGGTTGTCACCATATACATCGTTCCAGTGAAACGGCGCGAAGCAATTGCCCGGAAGCACGCGATCCGTGACCAGCGCAGGCAACACGGCATGGCCCCGGACAGACCGCACTTCTACGGCGTCCTGGTCGACGATGCCCAACACTTCGGCGTCCTCGGGATGAATTTCGATGAAGGGGCCTGGGTTGAGCGTGTTCAGGGTGGCAACTTTGCCGGTCTTGGTCAGCGTATGCCATTGATGCTGCAGGCGGCCGGTATTGAGCACCATCGGGAACGCATCGCTGGGCATTTCGGCGGGCAACAGGTGCGGGCGTGGCATGAACTGCGCCTTGCCGGACGGGGTGGCGAACACGATGGCCGGACGACGGCC
This sequence comes from Pseudomonas sp. RIT409, assembly GCF_003052515.2. Lineage (GTDB taxonomy): Bacteria > Pseudomonadota > Gammaproteobacteria > Pseudomonadales > Pseudomonadaceae > Aquipseudomonas. The sequence goes on from NZ_QARE02000001.1 coordinate 89,799, forward strand.
CTGATCGTCAAGCTTCAGCGTTTGGCTGACGCCGGTATTGAGGTAGCGCACTGGATTTCGCGAGCCCTCGCCGTCGGGCGCAATCGGCCATTGCAAAGGTTGATCACGCAAACGCGAATATGAGGCACCGCGAATGTCGTAACCGGTCTTGGGGTTCCACGCCTGTTTGATCTCCTCGAATACCGCTTCAGCAGAGGCATAGCTGAACGCCTCGGCAAAGCCCATTTCGCAGGCCACCCGCGCGATGATCTGCCAGTCGGCCATGGCCTCGCCAGGTGCCTGAACCGCCTTTTGCGTCAGGCAGAGGTTGCGCTCGGAATTGATCATCACCCCTTCCGCTTCGGCCCAGAGCGCCCCGGGCAACAAGATGTCGGCGTAGCGGTTGGTCTCGGTGTCGAGATAGGCATCTTGAACGATGACCAACTCAGCCGCCTGCAGGGCCTCGATGACGGTCCCGCGGTTGGCGACGCTGGCCACCGGGTTGGTGCAGATGATCCAGCAGGCCTTGATCCGGCCGTCACGCATTTGCTCGAACAGATCAATGGTGCCCCCTCCCACCTTCTGAGCCAGACTGCCCTGGGGAATCGCCCACAGCTGTTCCACGAACCGGCGATCTTCTTCGACGAGTACCGAACGCTGCCCGGGAAGTCCCGGCCCCATATAGCCCATTTCGCGGCCGCCCATCGCATTGGGCTGGCCGGTCAAGGAAAACGGACCGCTGCCAGGACGACAAATCGCCCCCGTGGCCAAATGCAGGTTGCACAGCGCGTTGGTATTCCAGGTGCCATGGGTGCTTTGGTTCAAGCCCATGGTCCAGCAGCTCATCCATTCGGGCGCCTGGCCGATCATCTGCGCGGCTCGCCGAATGGCGCTTTCCTCCAGGCCGGTCAGTTGCGCGACCCGGGACGGCGTGTAGTCGGCGAGAAATCCCGGCATGGCTTCCCAGCCTTCGGTATAGGCGGCAATGAAAGCGGTATCGATGTCACCGTTTTGCAGCAGCAAATGCAGCAAACCGTTGAGCAGCGCCAGATCGGTGCCGGGGTTGATCTGCAGGAACAGGTCGGCCTTGTCTGCCGTGGCCGTGCGCCGCGGGTCGACGACGATCAGCCTGGCCCCGGCCTTGACCCGATCCATCATGCGCAGAAACAGGATCGGGTGACAGTCCGCCATGTTCGCGCCGATGACGAAAAACAGCGTCGCTTTATCGAAATCATCGTAGGCGCCGGGCGGCCCGTCCGAGCCAAGCGACAGCTTGTAGCCGCTGCTCGCACTGGCCATGCACAGCCGCGAGTTCGATTCGATGTGATTCGTCCGTACGAAGCCTTTGGCCAACTTGTTAGCCAGATACTGGGCCTCAAGAGACAGTTGTCCCGAGACATAAAAGGCCAGTGCGTCGGGGCCGTCCCGGTCGAGGATCGACCTCAGCCGACGCGCCGTCTCACGGATTGCACTGTCGATGGCGGCAGGTATTGGGTCCTGATCCGGGTGACGGCGTATGTAGGCCGACGCCATGCGCCCTGGCGCGGCAATCGCCTGACCGCACGTGGTGCCCTTGGTACACAGACGGCCGAGATTGGCGGGATGGGCCTTGTCACCGCGGACCTTGACCACGCGATTGTCCTCGACCTCCATGACGATGCCGCAACCGACACCACAATAAGGACACACACTTCGTACGCTGTTGCTCGCCATATCCCACCTTCCAGAAACGAAAAAGACGCCTTGTTCTCCACCCTCAGATGACGGGGAGTACACGGCGCCTTTGTCGTGAAGTGGGCAATCGGCGTTGATTGCCTGTGTCCGGGCATCTGCAAACGCCAGGCCAGTCATGGCCAGGTGCCGAAACGATGAGGCTTGGCTCTATAAAGAGTGAACGCACACCCCCTGCACGACGGCTTCAGGCTGGGGCAATACGAACGCACATGCACCTTTTCCGTGCCAAATGTGATCGGCGTGTTCTGGGTTCTGCCCGCTTGATCGCAAGCAAGTCGCGGCGGTTTGTTCGTGGTGATCGCCCGCGTTTCCTGGCACCCGGGGCGCGGTAAAGGGGCCGAGGGTCAACGAATCGGTAACCACTGGCACAACCGTTGCTTTGCTCTAACCATGTCCAGCCCATGTTGGCTGGCAGCCCCCGTCGATCAACGAGGATCCGCCAAGGGGCCACACAGGTTCCGCTGACAGCGCAGTCGAGCGGCACCCCTTGAACAGAACAGGCAAAGGCGCCTGGAACCTATAGGTTCCGGGCGCCTTTTTTTTGCTTTCGAAAACCTGATTGGCCTAGGCCGGGACTCGAAATGAACGCTAATGTCGCCCCTCTTGAAGCTGTGCAGACCCTGATCGTCGTCGGTAATGGCATGGTCGGCCATCACTGCGTGGAGCAACTGATCGCTGCCGGTGCGCTCGACCGCTATCGTATCCACGTGTTTGGCGAAGAAGGCCAACGCGCTTACGACCGCGTTCACCTCTCCGAATACTTCACAGGCCGGGACGCCGAGTCACTGGCCTTGAGCGAGGCAATGCTTTACGAACGCCCTGGGCTGACCCTGCACCTGGGCGTGCCCGTGCTGGAAATCGACCGCGTCCGCCGTGAAGTGATCACCGCCCATGGCTGCTTTGGCTATGACAAGCTGGTGTTGGCGACAGGCTCGTACCCTTTCGTACCGCCAATCGAAGGCGCCGAAGGCCATTCGCGCTTGGTGTATCGCACCCTGAACGACCTTGACACCATTCGCGCCGCGGCCCGCCAGGCCAAACGCGGCGTGGTGGTCGGCGGTGGTCTGCTGGGCCTGGAAGCCGCCAATGCCCTCAAATCCCTGGGGCTGGAAGCCCATGTGGTGGAATTCGCCCCGCGCCTGATGCCGGTGCAACTCGATGACTTCGGCGGCGCAGCATTGAAGGCCCGTATCGAAGCGCTGGGCGTGGGCGTGCACCTGTCGCGAGCGACGCAATCGATCACGGCGGGAGAAACGTACCGCTACCGCATGAATTTCGCCTCAGATGAATACCTTGAAACCGACCTGATCGTATTTTCGGCAGGCATTCGGCCTCAGGACGCGCTTGCCCGCCAATGCGGCCTGGAACTGGGCCCTCGGGGCGGGATCGCCATCGACGAACATTGCCGTACCGGCGACGCCGACATTTTCGCCATAGGCGAGTGCGCGGCCTGGAACGGCAGCGTATTCGGCCTGGTCGCACCGGGGTATCAAATGGCACGCAATGTGGCCGCACAACTGTGCGGTCAAGCGGCCGAGCCGTTCTTCGGCGCCGATATGTCGACCAAGCTGAAGTTGCTGGGCGTCGATGTCGGCTCGATCGGCGATGCCCACGGCGCACTGGCCGGCGCACGCAGTTACCGCTTCATCGATGAGGCCACGGCCAGTTATCGCCGTCTGGTCGTCTCCGCCGATGGCAAGCGGGTACTCGGAGCGGTTTTGGTGGGCGACAACAGCTATTACGACACACTGCTGCAATACGCACAGAACGGCATAAAGCTGCCCGCCGACCCGGCCAGCCTGATCATGCCGCAGAGTGAAGGCGCCCCAACGCTGGGGGCCGATGCCCTTCCGGCCACGGCCACCGTGTGTTCCTGCCACAACGTCAGCAAGGGCTCGATCTGCTCGGCCATCGACAGCGGCTGCACGGACCTGGCGGCGATCAAGGCCTGCACCAAGGCAGCCACCGGGTGCGGCGGTTGTGCGGCCTTGTTGAAAAGCGTGTTCGAACACGAACTGACCGCTCGCGGCGTGGCCGTGGACAAAAGCCTGTGCGAGCACTTCCCCTATACCCGTCAGGAGCTATACGCCTTCGCTCGGGTCGAAAAAATCGAAACATTCGAAGACATGCTCACCCGTCACGGCAAGGGCCATCTTGGTTGCGACATCTGCAAGCCAGCGGTCGGCTCGATCCTTGCGTCTTGCTGGAACAAGCCGATCATGGACCCTTCATTGGTGCCCCTCCAGGACACGAACGACACATTCATGGCCAACATGCAGAAGAACGGCAGCTACTCGGTGGTGCCGCGCATTCCCGCTGGCGAGATCACCCCGGACGGCCTGATCGCGATTGGCGCGGTGGCGAAGAAATACGACCTGTACACCAAAATCACCGGCGGCCAGCGCATCGACCTGTTCGGCGCCCAGTTGCACGAATTGCCGGACATCTGGGCCGAGCTGATCGCCGCCGGGTTCGAGACGGGGCACGCCTATGGCAAGTCGACCCGCACGGTGAAATCCTGCGTGGGCAGCACGTGGTGTCGCTACGGCGTGCAGGACAGCGTGCAGATGGCATTGCGTATCGAGGGCCGCTACAAGGGGCTGCGCTCGCCGCACAAACTGAAATTCGCGGTGTCGGGCTGCACCCGGGAATGCGCCGAAGCCCAGAGCAAGGACATTGGCGTGATCGCCACCGAAAATGGCTGGAACCTGTATGTGTGTGGCAACGGCGGTATGCGTCCGCGCCATGCCGAGCTTTTCGCCACCGACTTGGATGACGAGACGCTGATTCGCTACATCGACCGGGTGCTGATGTTCTACATCCGCACCGCTGACAAGCTGCAACGCACCTCGGTGTGGCGCGAATCGCTGGAGGGCGGGCTGGATTACCTGAAGGCCGTGGTCATCGACGACAGCCTGGGGCTGGCCGCCGAACTGGAGGGGCAGATGCAATGGGTGGTCGACCGCTACGAGTGTGAATGGGCCAACGCCCTCAAGAGTCCGGAAAAGCTCAAGCGCTTCCGCACCTTCGTCAACGATGCACGGCCAGACCCGGACATTCAGTTCATCAAGGAGCGCAGCCAACGCCGCCCGGCGCGCACCGATGAACTCAACCTGATTGCTGTGGAGATTTCACAATGAGCCCGATCGGTGCTGTCATGATGGACCCTTCCAGAAGCCAAGCCTGGCGCGCGGTGTGCGCCCGGGAGGATTTGGTACTCAACTCCGGTGTTGTTGCGCTGGTAGGCAATCAGCAAGTGGCGCTGTTCTACGTCGCCTGCATCAGCGGCACGCCCCAGTTGTTCGCGGTGGACAATCGCGACCCCGTGTCGGGGGTCAATGTGATTGGACGCGGGTTGATCGGCAGCGTCGCCGGCAGCCTGGTGATCGCCTCGCCGCTGTATAAGCAGCATTACCGGCTGGAAGATGGCGCATGCCTGGAAGACCCGACGCTCACGCTGCGCACTTGGCCGGCACGCTTGAATGGGGACGTGGTGGAGATTGATGTGCAAGGGCTTTGAGCTGCCCAGGTGGACGTAGGAGCGGTGCTTGCCCCGCGATCTGGCGCGAAGCGGCAGCAAGATCAGACACTTGGAGGGTGTCAGTCACACCGAGCTCGCAGGGTTTATTGCCGCTCCGCGCCAGATCGCGAGACACGCCACGCGCCTACGTCCTTCGGGCCGAATCGGACCGACACCGTTTGCTTCTATGGCAGCCCGGCGGTCAAGCAGAATCAAAAGCGAATCAGCATCGGGCAACGACCAAATTCCAGGCACAAAAAAAGCGACCCTAAGGTCGCTTTCTCTGTCGTATCGAGGAGTTCAAGGGCCTCGATACTCAATATGGCGCAGCGGACGGGACTCGAACCCGCGACCCCCGGCGTGACAGGCCGGTATTCTAACCGACTGAACTACCGCTGCGCGTAACACCTTCATCGAGTGGTGGGTGATGACGGGATCGAACCGCCGACCCTCTGCTTGTAAGGCAGATGCTCTCCCGGCTGAGCTAATCACCCTTGTCTCTCGGTGTGGCGCGCATTCTACGGAGCGTTCCTACCTCTGGCAAGCACTTTTTCAAATAATTTTTATAATCCTGCCAAAGGCTTACATCAGGGTTGGCCGCGGGGTCGCAGCAGCGAATAATGCCCCCCTTTGTATAAGGAGAGATGTAACCCATGTGGTTCAAAAACCTGCTCGTGTATCGCCTGACTCAGGATCTGCCATTTGACGCCGAGGCGCTGGAAACCGCACTGGCGACCAAGCCTGCACGCGCTTGTGCCAGCCAGGAGCTGACCACGTACGGTTTCATCGCGCCGTTCGGCAAGGGCGAGGACGCTCCGCTGGTGCACGTCAGCGGCGATTTCATGCTGGTCTCGGCCCGCAAGGAAGAGCGCATCCTGCCCGGCAGCGTGGTCAACGATGCGCTGAAAGAGAAAATCGAAGAAATCGAGACCGAGCAAATGCGCAAGGTCTATAAAAAGGAACGCGATCAGCTCAAGGATGAAATCGTCCAGGCGTTCCTGCCGCGTGCCTTCATTCGCAAATCCTCCACCTTCGCCGCCATCGCGCCGAAGCAAGGCCTGATCCTGGTCAACGCCTCCAGCCCAAAACGCGCCGAAGACCTGCTGTCGACCCTGCGTGAAGTGGTTGGCTCGCTGCCGGTGCGCCCGGTCACCGTCAAGACCGCGCCGACCGCGATCATGACCGACTGGGTCAAGACCGGCGAAACCGCCAACAACTTCTTCGTGCTGGACGAATGCGAACTGCGCGACACCCACGAAGACGGCGGCATCGTGAAGTGCAAGCGTCAAGACCTGACCAGCGACGAAATCCAGCTGCACCTGAGCACGGGCAAGGTCGTCACCCAACTGTCCCTGGCCTGGCAAGACAAATTATCGTTCGTGCTGGACGACAAACTGAGCGTCAAGCGCCTGAAATTCGAAGACCTGCTCCAGGATCAGGCCGAGCAGGATGGCGGCGACGACGCGCTGGGCCAGCTCGATGCCAGCTTCACTTTGATGATGCTGACCTTCGGCGAATTCCTGCCAGAACTGTTCGAAGCACTGGGTGGCGAAGAAATTCCGCAGGGGATCTGAGCCCGTAAAATCTAACGCCGCAACCCTGTAGGAGCGCGCTTGCCCGCGATTGCAGTGTGTCAGACGCATAGAAGCTGTATGACACACCGCAATCGCGGGCAAGCGCGCTCCTACAGGTTGGAATCTGTGTCTATTAACAATAAAAGGAGCAAGCCATGCGTGCGCTGGCTGCATTGAGTCGTTTTGTCGGCAACACCTTCGCCTACTGGGTGCTGCTGTTCGCCGTCCTGGCGTTCCTGTTTCCGACCTGGTTCATCAGCCTCAAGACCCTGATCGTTCCGCTGCTGGGGCTGGTCATGTTCGGCATGGGCTTGACCCTGAAGCTGGAAGACTTCGCTGAGGTCGTTCGCCATCCCTGGCGCGTAGCGCTGGGCGTCGTCGCCCATTTCGTGATCATGCCAGGGGTGGCGTGGCTGCTGTGCCAGGTGTTCCATCTGCCGGCGGAAATCGCCGTCGGGGTGATTCTGGTCGGTTGCTGTCCGAGCGGCACGTCATCCAACGTCATGACCTGGCTGGCCAAGGGCGACCTGGCGCTCTCGGTCGCCATCGCTGCCGTGACCACCCTCCTCGCCCCGCTGCTGACCCCGGCGCTGATCTGGCTGCTGGCTTCCGCCTGGTTACCGGTGTCCTTCATGGATATGTTCTGGTCGATCCTGCAATTCGTGATGCTGCCCATCATCCTCGGTGTGATCGCCCAGCGCGTGCTCGGCGAAAAAGTCAGTTATGCCGTCGATGTGCTGCCGCTGATTTCGGTGGTCAGTATCGTGATGATCGTCTGCGCCGTGGTGGCCGCCAGCCAGGCGAAGATCGCCGAATCCGGTCTGCTGATCATGGCCGTGGTCGTCCTGCACAACAGCTTCGGTTTCCTGCTGGGCTACTTCACCGGCAAGCTGTTCAAACTGCCACTGCCGCAACGCAAGTCGCTGGCCTTGGAAGTCGGCATGCAGAACTCCGGCCTGGGCGCCGCACTGGCCAGCGCCCACTTCTCGCCACTGGCGGCAGTGCCCAGCGCGCTGTTCAGCGTGTGGCACAACATATCCGGGGCGTTGCTTTCGACGTATTTCAGGAAAATGGCGCCGGATGATGCCGTGACGGAAGACCGGCCGGTGGTGGGCTGATCCGTATCATCCGATACCCCGCTCGATACCGTGAGAGCGAATTCATTCGCGATGCAAGGGTGCTGGCGATAACGGCGCTCCAGCCTACGTCGATATCGCCTGATGCCCAGAGGAAAGGCACTCCGATTCACATCGGAGTGCCTTGACTAGCGCACGTCCCCTCTCAACGCCGCCACTCGTTCGCGCACCGCTGCAGGTTGCGAGGCATCCCCCGCCATCGCAGGCCCCGCCACCAGCGTCACCCGCGACCACAACCGCCGAAACACACCTTTATTGGGGTCTCGGCTGAAGAAGCTGCCCCACAGCCCTTGCAACGCCATGGGGATCACCGGCACATGGGTTTCCTCTAGCACGCGGGTCATGCCACCTTTGAACGCGTCGATTTCACCTGTGGTGGTCAGTTTCCCTTCGGGGAAAATGCACACCAGCTCGCCGTCTTCAAGGTATTCGGCGATACGTTTGAACGCCTGGTCGTAGATGAGCAGGTCCTCGCCCCGCCCGGCAATCGGAATCGCGCCCGCCGTGCGGAAGATGAAGTTGAGCACCGGCAGGTTGAAGATTTTGTAGTACATGACGAAACGGATAGGCCGACGCACCGAACCTGCGATCAGCAGCGCATCGACGAACGACACATGGTTGCAAACCAGCAGCGCCGCGCCCTCATCAGGGATCTGCTCAAGGTCGCGATGCTCGACGCGGTACATGGAATGGCTGAGCAGCCAGATCATGAAGCGCATGGTGAATTCGGGGACGATCTTGAAGATGTAAGCGTTGACCGCGATGTTCATCAGCGAGATGACCAGGAACAGCTGCGGGATCGACAGCTTTACCACGCTGAGAAAGATGATCGACACGATCGCCGAGACCACCATGAACAGGGCATTGAGGATGTTGTTGGACGCGATCACCCGCGAGCGTTCTTTCTCCGGGGTGCGGGACTGGATCAGGGCGTACAGCGGCACGATATAGAAGCCGCCGAAAATGCCGATACCGAGGACGTCCAGCAACACCCACCACGCCTGGTCGTAACTCAGCACGGCCAGCCAGTCGTTGTCCTGGACGTTTTGCGGGAATCCCCCCGAGTGCCACCACAGCAACAGCCCGAATACCGTCAGGCCCATGGAGCCGAATGGGACCAGGCCGATTTCCACTTTGTGGCCCGACAGCCGCTCGCAGAGCAAGGAACCCGCAGCGATGCCGATAGAAAAGACCGTCAGGATCAGGGTGACGACGGTTTCGTCGCCGTAAAGAAATTCCTTGGCATAGGCCGGGATCTGGGTCAGATAAATCGCGCCGACGAACCAGAACCAGGAATTGCCGACGATGGAGCGGGACACCGCTTTGGTCTGCCCCAGGCCGAGTTTGAGGGTGGCCCAGGATTCGCTGAAAATGTTCCAGTTCAGGCGCAGGTCGGGCGTGGCGGCCGCTGCCGGGGGGATGCTTCGGCTGGCGAAGTACCCCAGACACGCCACCGCGACCATGGCGGTGGACACCACCGGTGCGTAGTGCGTCGTCGACATCATGATCCCGGCAGCGATGGTGCCCGCCAGAATGGCCAGAAAAGTGCCCATTTCCACCAGACCGTTGCCACCCACCAGTTCGTTTTCATGCAAATGCTGGGGCAGGATCGAGTACTTGACCGGGCCGAAGAGCGCCGAATGGGTGCCCATGGCGAACAACGCCGCGAGCATCAGTGACAGGTGGTCGAAGAGAAACCCGAGCGCCCCGACCAGCATGATGCCGATCTCCAGCGCCTTGATCATGCGGATCAACCTGTCCTTGGGGTATTTCTCGCCAAATTGCCCGGCCAGTGCCGAAAACAGGAAGAAGGGCAGGATGAACAGCAAGGCGCAGAGGTTGACGTAAATCGATCGGTCACCGTCGAGGGTCAGCTTGTAGAGAATGGCAAGGATCAGCGATTGCTTGAAGATGTTGTCATTGAACGCCCCAAGGGACTGGGTCACGAAAAACGGCAAAAAGCGCCGCTTGCCCAACAAACTGAACTGCGTCTGACTCATCGTCCGTGGTCCTGAATAGCGCCGTGCTCGGCTTTTTGAATGCAGCTTCGGGAGGACGCCACAGCGCCGACCCGAGCCACATTGAAAACGCTGGCCGAGGGGATGTCGATCATTTCAGGGCAAATGTGCTTCGCCGCGCCAGATCTGAGGGCAATCAGCCACGCGATCTGGCGATGCAAGGCGAAACGAACAGCTCGCCTTTGTAGGCCCCCACCAGCGTTCGCTTCATGATGACCAGCCACAACGCTGCCAGCCCGATCACCAATACGCTGCCGAGCACGGCGAAGAATTCCAGATGCAGCACGCTGCCCAGCCTCAGGGTGGTCAGGGCAAACACACCGAGTGGGAAGGTGAACGCCCACCAGCCCAGATTGAACGGGATGCCGTTGCGCAGGTAACGCAGGGTGATCAGCACGGCGAGCAGCAGCCACCACACCCCGACGCCCCACAGTACGATGCCTGCGATCAAGCCCAGCCCTGCCGCAACGTCGCCGATGCCGGGCAACCCATTGGCGGCAAAAATGGCTGGTGAGTCAGCGCCCAATACCAACAGGCCAAACGCCCCGGTGCTGATCGGTCCGAGCGCCAGCCAACTCGATGCGGCCATGTTGGCGTGGGGCAACTTGTGCAGCGCCATGCGCAGCACCAGGATCGTCAGAATGCTGAATGCCACCGGCACCGACAGCCCCCACAGCACATAGCCGGTGACGAGGACGTTGAACTGGCGGTGCGCGTCCGTCAGATGCGGCGCCAGCAAACCGCCGCTGGCCGCAGCGACTTCCGCGGCCACCACCGGTAACAGCCAGACGGCGGTCATCTGATCGATGCTGTGCTCTTGGCGAGTGAACATCAAGAACGGAATCAATATGCCGCAGGCCAATGCCATCACCACATCGACCCACCACAGCATCTCGGCCAGGGGCAACACCGCGCTGCCCCAACGGGGCAGACCGAAAATCAACAGCCCATTGATGAGGGTGGCCAAGCCCATCGGGACAGTACCGAAAAACATCGAAACCGTTGAATGCCCGAAGATCCGCCGCGCCTCATCGAAAAACATCACCCAGCGGGCGGCGTATAGAAAACCGAAGATCAGGAACAGGACGACATCGAAGCACCACAACGCCTCGGCCAGTGACCACAAGCCGGGCACCGGAAAAGGAAGCTGGGTCAGGGCCGCTGACAGAACCCCAGTGCCCATGGTCGCAGCGAACCAATTCGGGGTGAACTGGCGAATGACTTCAAGGGGGTGGCTCAATTGGCCGAAGGGTTTGGGCAGCAGAAACAAGGGATGACTCATGGACGGCTCCTCTCCTCTCGTGAGGTGGTCACCATATTAAATTGCCCACTGTTATCGACTAAGCGGGTAATTTCTCTATCAGTCATAGATTTTACAGATATGCGAAATCAGCCCCCTGCGACACCCCGCCGCTGCGACCTTGGTCGAGAAAGACGAACGCCACTCGCCATGCGAGACTGTCCAACCGGTGAAGGATCACCGCCGATTGTCGTTGCCCGAATCCGGAGTTGTCATGTCACTGTCCAGCGGATTGATCGCTGCCGTCGCCCTGGCCTATATGGCCATCATGTTCGCCATCGCCTTCTACGGCGACAGACGCAGCGCAGCCTTGCCGCCGCGTCTGCGCGCGTGGGTGTACAGCCTGTCGTTGGCGGTGTACTGCACCAGTTGGACCTTCTTCGGCGCGGTCGGCCAGGCTGCTGAACAACTGTGGTCGTTTTTGCCGATCTACCTGGGCCCTATCGTCATGATGGTGCTGGCGCCCTGGGTGATGCAGAAGATGGTGCTGATCAGTAAACAGGAAAACATTACCTCCATCGCCGACTTCATCGCCGCCCGATACGGCAAATCCCAGACGCTGGCGGTGGTGGTGGCACTGATCTGCCTGATCGGCGTGCTCCCTTACATCGCGCTGCAACTCAAAGGCATCGTGCTGGGGGTGAACATTCTGATCGGCGCGGGAGCCGACGCCACCGGCACGCGCGCACAGGACACGGCGCTGATCGTGTCGCTGGTGCTGGCACTGTTCACCATCGTCTTCGGCACGCGCAATCTGGATGCCACCGAGCACCACCGGGGCATGGTGCTGGCCATCGCATTCGAATCACTGGTCAAGCTGTTCGCGTTCATGGCCGTAGGCGTGTTCGTGACGTTCGGCCTGTATGACGGGGTCGACGATCTGTTCAATCAGGCCATGCTGGCACCGCGGCTGGAGGCGTACTGGGAAGAAACCATCAACTGGCCGTCGATGGTGGTGCAGACCGGCGTGGCGATGATGGCCATCGTGTGCCTGCCCCGGCAGTTTCATGTCACCGTCGTGGAAAACATCGAACCGCAGGACCTGCGCCTGGCCAAGTGGGTGTTCCCGACCTACCTGCTGCTCGCCGGCCTCTTCGTGGTGCCCATCGCCCTCGCCGGGCAGATGCTGCTGCCCACCTCGGTATTGCCTGACTCCTTCGTGATCAGCGTGCCATTGGCCCATGCTCACCCGGCTCTGGCCATGCTGGCGTTCATCGGCGGCGCGTCGGCCGCCACCGGCATGGTGATCGTCGCCAGCGTCGCGCTGTCGACCATGGTGTCCAACGACATGCTGCTGCCTTGGCTGTTACGGCGCAAAACGGCCGAACGCCCCTTCGAAGTCTTCCGCTACTGGATGCTCTCGGTCCGTCGGGTGAGCATCGTCGTGATTCTGCTGCTGGCGTACGTCAGCTATCGCCTGTTGGGTTCGACGGCCAGCCTGGCCACCATCGGGCAGATCGCCTTCGCCGCGATCACCCAATTGGCCCCGGCCATGATCGGCGCCCTCTACTGGAAGCCTGCCAACCGCCGCGGTGTGTTCGCGGGTCTGGCGGCGGGGGTGTTCATCTGGTTCTACACCCTGGTGCTGCCATTGGCCACGCACAGCATGGGCTGGTCGTTGAACAGTTTTCCACTCCTGGCCTGGCTGCACGGCAATCCATTCAACCTGCCGATTTCCCCATTGACGCAAGGCGTGGTGCTGTCGATGGCGGGGAATTTCGCCTTGTTCGTGTGGGTGTCCCTGCTCTCGCGAACCCGCGTCTCCGAGCACTGGCAGGCCGGGCGGTTCATTGGCCAGGAGTTGAACGCGCGCCCTCACCAGCGCTCTCTGCTGGCCGTGCAAATCGAAGACTTGCTCAAACTGTCGGCCCGTTTCGTCGGCGAAGAACGCGCGCAACAGAGCTTCATTCGCTTCGCCTACCGGCAAGGCAAGGGCTTCAATCCGAATCAGAACGCCAACGGTGAGTGGATCGCCCACACCGAGCGCCTGCTGTCTGGCGTACTGGGGACGTCGTCCACACGGGCGGTGGTCAAAGCCGCCATCGAAGGCCGCGACATGCAGCTTGAAGATGTGGTGCGCATCGCCGACGAGGCGTCGGAAGTGCTGCAATTCAACCGCGCGCTGTTGCAAGGGGCCATCGAGAACATCACCCAAGGGATCAGCGTGGTGGATCAGTCCTTGAGGTTGGTGGCCTGGAACGACCGCTATCTCGAACTGTTCAACTACCCGGACGGGCTGATCAGCGTGGGCCGGCCGATTGCCGACATCATCCGGTACAACGCCGAGCGAGGCCTGCTGGGCCCGGGTGAGGCGGAAGTGCATGTCGCCCGGCGTCTGCACTGGATGCGCCAGGGTCGTGCCCACACCTCCGAGCGCCTGTTTCCCAACGGCCGTGTGATCGAGCTGATCGGCAACCCCATGCCAGGGGGTGGGTTCGTCATGAGCTTCACCGACATCACGGCCTTCCGCGACGCCGAGCAGGCGCTCAAGGGCGCCAACGAAAGCCTCGAACAGCGCGTGGCCGAACGTACCCGCGAGCTCTCGCAATTGAACCTGGCCCTGACCGAAGCCAAGGCCCACGCCGAAGCGGCCAACCAGTCCAAGACGCGCTTCCTGGCGGCGGTCAGCCACGACCTGATGCAACCCATGAACGCCGCACGGCTGTTTTCCGCAGCGCTGCTGCACGTCGACGAACGCATCCCGGAGGAGGCCTTGAAACTGATCCAGCACCTGGACAGTTCGTTACGCTCCGCCGAAGACCTGATCAGCGATTTGCTCGACATTTCCCGGCTGGAAAACGGCAAGTTCACGCCGACCATCACACCTTTTCCCCTCAACAATCTGTTCGACACCCTCGGTGCCGAATTCAAGGCGCTGGCGCACGAGCAAGGCTTGAGCTTTCGAGTGCGCGGCAGTCACTTGCGCGTGGCCAGCGACGCCAAGCTGCTGCGCCGGGTGCTGCAAAACTTCCTGACCAACGCCTTCCGCTACGCCAAAGGGCCGATCCTGCTGGGAGTGCGACGCAAGGGGGCGAACGTGAGCCTGGAGGTGTGGGACCGAGGCCCGGGCATTCCCGAAGACAAACGTCAGGTGATCTTCGAGGAGTTCAAACGCCTGGACAGCCATCAGACCCGCGCTGAAAAGGGTCTTGGGCTGGGGCTGGCGATCGCCGATGGCCTGTGCCGCGTGTTGGGGCACACGCTGGAGGTGCGCTCTTGGCCAGGCCAAGGCAGCGTGTTCAGTGTCGAGGTGCCGCTGGCGCGTACGCAAGACGTGCCGCAAGCCGAGGGGACAGAACCGAAGAAAGCCGCTCTCAACGGAACGCAGGTGCTGTGCATCGATAATGAAGACAGCATCCTCATCGGGATGAACAGCCTGCTCAGCCGCTGGGGTTGCCAAGTGTGGACGGCGCGCAATCGCGACGAATGCCAGGCCCTGCTCAACGAGGGCGTACGCCCTCATCTGGCGCTGGTGGATTACCATCTGGACCACGGCGAAACCGGCACTGATCTGATGGCCTGGCTGCGCACGCAGTTGGGCGAGCCGGTGCCCGGGGTGTTGATCAGTGCCGATGGCCGTCCGGAACTGGTGGCGCAGGTGCACGCCGCGGGGCTGGACTACTTGGCCAAACCGGTGAAGCCTGCCGCACTGCGTGCGTTGCTGAGCCGCCACGTCAGCCTGAGTTGATTGCCCCCCCGCGCTAGCAGAAACAGGGGGCGGCGGCTGACGAAACGCCATCGCCCCCTAGTGTTCAGCGAGATCCACGGTGACCGCAACAACGGTCACCGCGAGCCGCTACCTCGACTTGCGGAACACGAACATCAGCCCCACCACGATCAACACCATGCCCAATACGCTCAACAACGCCAGGCGATTGCCGAAGATCAGGTAATCCATAATGGCGGTCACTGCGGGCACCAGATAGAAAAGACTGGTGACATTGACCAGGTTGCCCTGGGCGATCAGTCGGTACAGCAGGAAGGTCGCCAAGACCGAAACCACCAGCCCCATATACAGCACAGGCACGTAGAAGCCGACGCTGTGCTCGAAGTGGAAGGGTTGAAACGGCACGAAGGCCGCGCACACCAGCGTTCCAGCGAAATACTGAACCGGCAGGGTGCCGAGCGGGTTGTCGGTGATGCGTTTCTGCATGATCGAGCCGCCGGTCATAGCCAACATGCCCAGCACGCCGAACAGCATGCCGGCCAGGGATCCACCGTCGCCAATCCCTTGGAACACCACCAACACCAGACCGGCCAGCCCCAGGCTCAAGCCGAACATCCTCGACACTGAACGGCTGCGCTCCACCATGACGGCGGTGAGAATCGGCTGCACGCCCATGATGGTCGCCATGACCCCCGGCGCCACTTTCATGTCCAGTGCCAGCAGATAACAGATTTGGTAGGCGCCCAGCAGCACGGCACCCGTCATCAGGGCGAAGCGCATCGGCTGGCCGGTGGCGGGCAGCCTATAGCCCAGGGAGGGAATCAGAATGGCCAGCGCGATCAGCGCCAGTACGAAGCGGAACAACAGAAAGGCAAAGGGCGATGCGTGGGTCAGACCCCACTTGGAAACGATCGCTCCGCTGCTCCACAGCAGAACGAACAGGGTCGTCGTGGCCAGCGAGGCCAGGGCTTTGTTAGCGAACATGGTGTCACCTGTGATTCAGACAAAATCGGACCCGGCGCGAAACCGGATTCACATACGTTTTGTTGGGTGTTGCAGGCGAGGATCGACAGCGTGAGAAGCGTCGATCAGCCCAGCACAACCACGGCAGGCGGTGCGACGACGCACACGACCGGGCTGCTCACAGGAGAAGGTGGAGGGTAACGCGTGATAAAGGCGACTTGCATGCACCCGCACGGATCGGCAGCAGCGACGGCTGCGGCGTGGAACGCGATGTGTGGGCCGAATGCAGGCATTGTCTGCGCCTTTGAGAAAGAGGAGTACCAGGATATTGCAACGTGTTGCAGTACCGGCGACGACTATACCCAGCCGACCGGCACCCATGCAACCGCCAATTGCGACACCGGCCCTGAGGGTCACCAACTGAATTTCAACTCGACCCCCAGGTAGTTGCTGTCATGCCCCCCGGCATCTCGCACTGCCTGCCCGACGTCATAGTGCACCGCCTCGATCGCACCGCTCAGGTTACGGGTGAAGGCGTAATCGGTCCGCACTTGACCGTAGGCACCCGTCCAGCGGCTGCCCTGCCCCGCCGTCCCGGCGATGGCAATATTGGGCTGCACGTAGACCGCATCCTCGGTGGTCTCGCGCCACTGCAGGCCGATGGCGGTCTGCACACTGAGCTTGGCAATGGGTTTGACGGTGATCGATGGCTTGATATGAAGAATGTTCGCGTAACCGGTGTAGCCACCCAATGAAAAGTAATAGCCATTGGGGAACAGCGGGTTGAACGTCCCCAGCGTCCCGTCGCCGCGCTGCCGGTCGCCCGACGCAGCGTCCAGTTGCAGGCCAAGGCGCGGCGTCCAGGTCGTGTCCGAGAAGGTATACCCCACCCGGCTGCCAGCCGCCCAGGCCCGAATGCTTTTGGAACCGACCGAACCGGTCTGCCCCATGGCCTCGAGATCCCAGTCATAACCTGCCGCCGATCCGCCCAGGCGGGCGTCGAAAATGTTTCGATGCTCGGCCCCGTCGGCGTCCAGATAGCTGGCCTCGTCGCGCTCGAACAGGCCGACGTAGGCCGACAGCTCGTTACTGCCACCGACGAGCCGCTCGACGCGCAAGAGGTGGAAGCGGAAGTCATGATTAGAGCGGTCGTCGAAATGGCGCTCGTCCTGATACTGCACCGGTCGGCTGGCGATCCCGATGAATCGCCACAGCCCGGTTTCCCAATCCGCCCACAGGGCATCGAACGACTGCCGCACGTTCGGGCCATCACGGGAAGAAATGAAACGCTGCAGGTCGAACGCGAAATCCTGCCGCCCGACCCGCGCCTTGAAGGTGTTGTCGCCAAAGGTATTGATGTACTCGAGAAAAGCCAGACGCAGGTCCGTACGGTTTTGGTCCGCACCGCCAAGGGTGGTCTTGTCGTAGGCGCGCACGTCCTCGAGCTGGGTGAACAGCCGCCAGTTTTCATTGAAATGCAGATCAGCGTGAACCTGAAAACGCTGCAGCAGGTAGGCATCGCGTGCGATGTTTCGCGTGCCGAAACTACTGGCGTCGTTCATTTCAAAACGTTCGCGCAACGTACTGCCCAAGGACAGGTACGTGTGCGGGTCGTCGCCGGACAACGGGATGTACTTCAGGCTGTCCAGCGGCTCGGTGCGCAGGGCCGGATCCGCCAGCACCGACCAGTCTTCCTGCCAGCGGTTGGTCTTGATGACCGGACGCGATACGCCGTCGGCGGCGTGGGCCTGAGCACCGATGAGCGGCAGGCTGAAGGCCAGCCAGACACCGCTCAAGCTCCGCCGGATTCCTGTACAAGCCACCCGTCAGCCCGCGGTGTTGAGTTGATGGATTTCAGCGACATAGCCCCCGGGAAACTCGACCACTGCGGCCTGCCGCCCTTCGCTGGTGAACGGCTCGACAAGGGTTTTCACGCCCGCCGCCGCGGCTTTGCCCAAGGTCTCTTTCAGATTGCTGACTTCGTAACCGGTGGTGTCATGGCCGAACGGATACGGCAGGTGACCGTCAGTGGCCAGCACGACCATCTTGCCGAAGGGCGATTCGATGCGGATGCGTTCGTAGGTCACATCGGCACGCCCGATTTCCACGCCCGGTGCTTTCTTCGTGTCGCTCACCACTTTGCCCTGGGAGAACGCCAGGAAGGATTTGACGAAGGCCGGTGCGCGGTCTTTGGAGACGTAGACGCGGTTTTCCGGAACCGTCTGGAACGGCGCGTAGTTCGGCGTTTTGGTGTGCCAGTAGAGCTGCATATTGACGCCGCCCGGCCATTGGACCACGGCGTCACGGCCAATCGGATCAGGGAAGTCGGAAACGATCACGTCGGCCCCCGCCTTGCGCGCTTCCTTGAGCGCGACGTCCATGTCCTTCACCAGGTAGCCATTGCGCTCCTGACCGAACGGGTGAGGAATGGGTGTCGTGAAACCGAACAGCGACACCGTGCCCACCGGCGTCTGGATCAATTGCGACGTGGTGCTGCTGGGTACGGGCAACACGTTGACGACCACCTGCGGCGTGCTCTGCCCTCCGAAGGTCGCCGTGAAACTCTTCACGAAACGGTCGACATCCGCAGGGGCGACATAGACGTGGGTGGTGTCATATTGCGGCGCCACGGCGACCGCGACCGGCCCCGGCTGGGCGAAGACGGCAGGCGCCACCGCCAAAGGCCCGGCAAGGCCAAGAACGGTGGCGGAAATCATCAGAAATCGAGCGCGCATACACATCTTCTCCAGGAGCGAACAGTGCGCTCATGGTCGATGCGTGGGCCGGTACGGGATTGAATGGACGTGCTATTAACCCGAAGGCTCTGGCGCGCCCTCCGACAAACCTAGCCGAACAGCCAGTAACCCAGCAGCGTCAGCACCGCCACCGCCAGCACCGGACGCAGGATGCGATAGGCCTTGGGGTTGGCGCGCTTGAACTGCTTGACCTTGCCGCTGATCACGTTGCTGAAGCGTTTGCTGAACGCGTAGGCCTGGTTGATACCGCCCACCCGCTCGTCATCGGTGTTCTGCGGCGCAGTGGCGCGACCGAGAAATGCGCTGACGCTGCGGTTGACGCGAGTCATGAAACGGTTGCTCAGTGGCCGCTCGATGTCACAGAACAGGATCACCCGAGTCATCTCGGTTTCGTTCTTGACCCAATGCACGTAGGTCTCGTCGAACATCACGTCTTCCCCGTCGCGCCAGGCGTAGACCTTGCCGTCGACGAAAATCCGGCAGTCATCGGAGTTCGGCGTGGACAAGCCCAAGTGGTAGCGCAGGGAACCGGCGAACGGATCGCGATGCGGGTTCAAATGGCTGCCGCCTGGCAGCAGCGCGAACATGGCGCCCTTGACGTTGGGGATGCGGCTGACCAGTTCGACCGTCTTCGGGCACAGCGCCTCGGCCGATGGCAGCGGTTTGTCGTACCACTTAAGGTAAAAACGCTTCCAGCCTTTCTTGAAGAACGATCCGAAGCCGGCGTCGTTATCCTTGGCGGCGGCGCGAATGTAGCCTTCGTCGAACAGGTGCATGGCCTCGTCACGGATGACTTCCCAGTTGTCCTTGAGCACGTCCAGCTCCGGGAATTTGCTGCGGTCCAGGTACGGTTTGGACGGCACACTGGAAAACAGGTACATCAGGGCGTTGTAGGGTGCGAACAATGCAGAGTGGTTCACGAATTGGCGCAATACCGGCAGACGCGCCTTGCCGCGCAAGTGCACGTACAGCGTGCTACCCAAAAACAGCAGCAGGATCGCCGCTTTGGCAGCAAAAGAAAGGGTCATGAAACGCTCCTTGAACAGGCGTGAAACCATCGTTGCACTGAAGCCATTGTGGGAGCGTGGCGTGTCCCGCGATCGGCGGCGCAGTCGTCGTAAAGCAGAGAACCCGGTGCTGTCAGATGCATCGGGTTACGCCGTTTTACTGCCGCTTTGCGGCAGATCGCGGGACAAGCCACGCTCCTACAGGAATCGCAAGCTGATCGAACGCATTCTAAATCACTGCGAAACCCGCCCCATGACCTACATCAGGCCTGCGGCGGGATCTGAATGGCGCCCATCATAAGCCTTCGTCGGCCCGGTAAAAAGCCAGGCCGTGGTCAGAGACGACTACTGGGTCAATTCCTGCTCGGTAAACAGGTCACTGAACAGCATGCTCGACAGGTAACGCTCCCCCGAGTCCGGCAGGATCACGACGATCGTCTTGCCCTGCATTTCCGGTTTCTCGGCCAGGCGTACGGCGGCCTGCATCGCCGCGCCACAGGAAATTCCGCAGAGAATCCCCTCTTCCTGCATCAAGCGCAACGCCATGGCTTTGGCTTCGTCGTCGCTGACCAGCTCCACCTTGTCGATGATCGACAGGTCGAGGTTTTGCGGAATGAAACCGGCGCCAATGCCCTGAATCTTGTGCGGGCTGGGGGTGATTTCTTCCCCGGCGAGCGCCTGAGTGATGATCGGCGAAATCATCGGCTCAACGGCAACGGATAGAATCGGTTTGTTCATGGTTTTCTTGATGTAGCGGGAAACGCCGGTAATGGTGCCGCCGGTGCCCACGCCCGCGACCAGCACGTCGATGGCGCCATCGGTGTCGTTCCAGATTTCGGGCCCTGTGGTCTTTTCGTGGATGGCGGGGTTGGCCGGGTTCTCGAACTGCCCCGGCATGAAATACGTGGCCGGTTCGCTGGCCACCAATTCTTCAGCCTTGGCAATCGCGCCTTTCATGCCCTTGGCGGGCTCGGTCAACACCAGCTCGGCGCCCAGCGCCTTGAGCACCTTGCGACGTTCGATGCTCATCGACGCCGGCATGGTCAACATCAGCTTGTAACCGCGCGCGGCCGCCACGAAAGCCAGGCCGATCCCGGTGTTGCCCGAGGTCGGCTCGACGATGGTCATGCCCGGCTTGAGTTTGCCCTTGCTTTCCGCGTCCCAGATCATGTTCGCGCCAATGCGGCACTTGACCGAATACCCCGGGTTGCGCCCCTCGATTTTGGCCAGAATCGTGACCCCACGCGGCGCCAGGCGATTGATCTGGACCAGCGGCGTGTTGCCGATGGAGTGGGCGTTGTCTGCGAAAATACGGCTCATGACCGGGTCCTTGTGCAGGTGGGGGAAAAGCCCAAAGCCTATGCCTTGAGCGTGTATGGCGTCCAGTCGAGGCGAACCGATGCCGGTGCCAGGAGTCAACAGCCTCAGTCATCCGGAGAATGTCGTCATGAAACGTCGCTATAGCTGGCCGCTGTGGACAGTCGTGGGCCTCGTCGTGCTGCTGATCGCCATCCACATTGCCCTGCCCTACGTGGTGCGCAACTACCTCAATGAAAAACTGGCCGACATGGGCGACTACCGCGGCCATGTGACCGATGTCGACCTGGCGCTGTGGCGCGGCGCCTACCGGATCAACGGCCTGGATATCGTCAAGACCGATGGCAAGGTGCCCGTTCCGCTGCTCAAGGCCCCCTTGATCGACGTGTCGGTGAGTTGGCACTCATTGTGGTACGACCATGCTGTGGTGGCCGAGGTTGCCTTTCTGAACCCGGAACTCAATTTCGTCGACGGGGGTACCGACAAACAGCAGTCGCAGACCGGTGCCGGGACCGACTGGCGCGCGCAACTGGATAAGCTGTTGCCCATCACCCTCAACGAGGTGCGCGTCGATAACGGCAAAATCACCTTCAGCAACTTCAATTCCACGCCCAAAGTCAAAATCGAAGCCGACAAGGTCAACGCGAGCATCTACAACATCACCAATGTCGTCGATCAGGCGGGTAAGCGCGACGCGCGCTTCGAGGGCAAGGCCCTGCTGATGGGCCAATCGCCACTTGAGTCCAGTGCCACCTTCGATCCTTTCAGCAACTTCGAGGATTTCGACTTCAAGCTGCGCGCCACGGACCTGCAGCTCAAAAGCATGAACGATTTCGCCTCGGCTTATGGCAAGTTCGATTTCAACGCGGGTAGCGGTGACATCGTCATCGAGGCGCAGGCAAACAAGGGCCAGCTCAGCGGCTACATCAAACCCCTGCTGCGCGACGTCGACATCTTCAACTGGCAACAGGACGTGGAGAACCAGAACAAGGGCTTCTTCCGCTCGGTCTGGGAGGCCATGGTCGGCGCCAGCGAAACCGTGCTGAAAAATCAGCGCAAAAATCAGTTCGCCACCCGGGTCGAGCTCAACGGCAGTGTGCACAACCAGAATGTCAGCGCATTTCAGGCATTTCTGCAGATTCTGCGCAACGCTTTCGTCCAGGCGTTCAACACCCGGTATGACAGCGGGAAGAGCGAGGCGAAATGATCGACGGGCGTCGAAAGCCGACCCGCCATTCAGCAACTGAATAAAGGGTCTGCGTTCACAGTCGAGCAACCCCCGCGCTATAGTCGGCGCATTCTCATTGACCTTTTTTTGCCGTACGGCATTGCGTCCGTCCGCCACGTTCGAGGATTTTCCGATGAAGTTCGAAGGCACTCGCGCCTATGTCGCCACTGACGACCTGAAGCTGGCCGTCAACGCGGCAATCACGCTGGAGCGTCCGCTGTTGGTCAAAGGTGAACCTGGCACCGGCAAGACCATGCTTGCCGAGCAGTTGGCTGAATCCTTCGGCGCCAAGTTGATCACCTGGCACATCAAATCGACCACCAAGGCACATCAGGGCCTGTACGAGTATGACGCTGTCAGCCGCCTGCGCGACTCGCAACTGGGCGTGGACAAAGTGCACGACGTGCGCAACTACCTGAAAAAAGGCAAGCTGTGGGAAGCCTTCGAAGCCGAGGAGCGCGTCATCCTCCTGATCGACGAAATCGACAAAGCCGACATCGAATTCCCCAACGACCTCCTGCAAGAACTCGACAAAATGGAGTTCTACGTTTACGAGATCGACGAAACGATCCGGGCAAAAAAACGCCCGATCATCATTATTACTTCAAACAACGAGAAGGAATTGCCGGACGCCTTTCTGCGCCGTTGCTTCTTCCATTACATTGCTTTCCCCGACCGCAACACGTTGCAGCAGATCGTCGACGTGCATTACCCGGACATCAAAAAAGACCTGGTCAGCGAAGCGCTGGACGTGTTCTTCGATGTGCGCAAGGTGCCGGGCCTGAAGAAAAAGCCCTCCACCTCAGAGCTGGTGGACTGGCTGAAGCTGCTGATGGCCGACAACATCGGCGAAGCGGTTCTGCGCGAGCGCGATCCGACCAAGGCCATCCCCCCGCTGGCCGGCGCCTTGGTGAAGAATGAGCAAGACGTTCAGTTGCTCGAGCGTCTGGCGTTCATGAGCCGACGCGGCAATCGTTAAGCCGGAGCCATTGCCATGCTGCTCAACCTGTTCAACGAAATGCGCGCAGCCAAAGTACCGGTCTCGGTGCGCGAGCTGCTCGACCTGATCGACGCGCTGAAGCATCGGCTGACATTCGCCGACATGGACGAGTTTTATTACGTGTCCCGCGCGATTCTGGTCAAGGATGAACGCCATTACGACAAGTTCGACCGGGCCTTCGGCGCCTACTTCAACGGGCTGGAAAAGCTTGACGATCACTTGCAGGCGCTGATTCCAGAAGACTGGCTGCGCAAGGAGTTCGAACGTTCGCTGACGGATGAAGAGCGCGCGCAGATCCAGTCGTTGGGCGGCCTGGACAAGCTCATCGAGGCCTTTAAGCAGCGCCTGGAAGAACAGAAGGAGCGGCACGCGGGCGGCAACAAGTGGATCGGCACCGGGGGCACCAGCCCATTCGGCTCTGGCGGCTACAACCCCGAAGGCATCCGCGTCGGCGATGCGGGCAAGCGGCAGGGCAAGGCGGTCAAGGTCTGGGATCAGCGCGAATACAAAAACCTCGACGATCAGGTTGAACTCGGCACCCGCAACATCAAGGTCGCCTTGCGCCGCCTGCGCAAATTCGCCCGTCAGGGCGCTGCGGACGAGCTGGACATCGACGGCACCATCGACCACACCGCTCGTGACGCCGGCCTGCTCAACATCCAGATGCGGCCTGAGCGCCGCAACACCGTCAAGCTCCTGCTGCTCTTCGACATCGGCGGCTCGATGGACGCCCATGTGAAGATCTGCGAAGAACTGTTCTCGGCGTGCAAGACCGAGTTCAAACACATGGAGTATTTCTACTTCCACAATTTCATTTATGAATCGGTGTGGAAGAACAACCTGCGCCGCACCTCCGAACGCACATCCACCCAAGACTTGCTGCACAAATACGGCGCCGACTACAAAGTGATCTTCATCGGCGACGCCGCCATGGCCCCGTATGAAATCACTCAGCCGGGGGGCAGCGTCGAACACTGGAACGAAGAAGCGGGCTACGTCTGGATGCAACGCTTCATGGCCAAATTCAAGAAGGTCATCTGGATCAACCCCTATCCCAAGGATGCATGGGGCTATACCACCTCGACCAACATCGTGCGGGATTTGATCGAGGACCAGATGTATCCGTTGACGCTGCGCGGGTTGGAGGAAGGGATGCGGTATTTGGCGAAGTAGTGCTGAAACTGTAGGAGCGCGCTTGCCCGCGATAGGGGTGGGCCTGTGACTGAAAATATTGACTCAAACTCCAATTTCGCGGGCAAGCGCGCTCCTACAAAAAAATCTGCTTAGACGCCAGAATCACGTCGGACGCGTGAACCCCTGCAAACACCCCACCTGCTCCCGCCACGCCACTTCCTGCACCACCGGCCTCATCCGCACTACGCTGCCCGGCAGCTTTTGCGCCAGCCGCGCCAGTGATAGCGGGGTCAGAGCGCCGAAGCGGGGGTAGCCGCCGATGGTCTGGCGGTCGTTGAGCAGGACGATGGGTTGGCCATCCGGGGGGATTTGGATGGCGCCAAGGGGGATGCCTTCGGAGATCATGGGTTTGCCCTGATACACCAACTCAGGCCCCAAAAGGCGCATGCCCATGCGGTCCGCGCGGCTGTCGAGGGTCCAGTCGCTGTTGAAGGCGTCGAACAGGCTTTGGCCGCTGAACTGGCCGATCTGGGCGCCGAGCACGACGTCCAGCGGGCGGGTGTCTTCGAGGTTCGGGATCAGGTGATCGGGCAAGCTGCTCAATTCAAACGAGGTCCCTGAGTAGCTCAGTTGGTCGCCCTGCTTCAGCGCTTTGCCACTGCCATCAAGGCCGCCCAGCCCTTCTCTTCCTACCGTCGCGCAACTGCCCAGCACATCGACCGCATCAAAGCCGCCAGGCGCGGCGAGGTAGGCACGCGCCCCCGAAACCGGCTGAACGAAGCGCAATTGCTGGCCCTTACGAACGAAAAAGCTGCGCCAAGGCGCGATCGGACGATCGTCCAGCATCACGCCCAGATCCGCACCCGCCAAAGCGAGGCAACAGTCCGACTCGGCGATCAGCACCAACCCGCCCAGCGCCACTTCAATCACCGCCGCGTCGAGCGGATTGTTCAGGAGTTTGTTCGCCCAGGCCATGGACAACCCGTCCAATGCGCCCCCTTGCGTCACGCCCAGATGACGCACGCCAAAACGGCCGGCGTCCTGCAACAGACAAAGCGGCGTACTGCTTTTCACCGTCAGCAGGCTCATGCCAAGGCCTCCAATGGCGTATCGTCGCCGCCCAGGCGGATGAATTCAGCGTGATCGATGGGATCGAAGCGCACGGTGTCCCCGGGCTGCATGAGGCTGTAGCCGTCGATGTCACGATCGAACAATTTGGCGGGAGTGCGACCCAGGATGTTCCAGCCGCCGGGAGACTCGAGCGGGTAAGCAGCGGTCTGGCGCTCAGCGATTCCGACGCTGCCTGCCGCCACCCGTTTGCGCGGGGTTTTGATCCGCGGCGCAGCCAACACTTCCTCCACCAAGCCCATGAAGGCGAAGCCCGGCGCGAAGCCCAGCGCGAAAACCTGATACTCACGCTGACTGTGACGACGAATCACCTCGTCCACCGACAATCCGCTGCGTTTGGCGAGTAGCGTCAGTTCCGGACCGCCCCTGAGGTCGTACCAGACCGGTATCGCATGGCTGCGCCCGCCGCTGCCTGCATCGGGGGAAAGGTTTTCCAACGATTCGGCAATCAAGGCCCGTGCTCGCTGCGGGTCCAGCGCCATCAGGTCGTAATGCACCATCAGCGTGGTATACGACGGCACCAGATCGATCAAATGGGCACCGAATCCATGGCGCAAGCGCTGACTGGCGGCAAGCATCCACGGCATGTTGGCTTCGTCGATGGCATCGAAGAGACGCACCATCAGGCAATCGATCGCCACGACCTCGATACGCACATTCATGATGCAGACATCGTTCCCAGCGCCTGACGAATCCGCTGCACGGCGGCAATGGAACTGGCGTTGTCGCCATGTACACAGAGGGTGTCGACCTTGAGCTTGAGTTCGCTGCCGTCGCTGGCGATCAACGCCTCGCCACGAGACAGGGTCATCGCTTGCTGGATGATCAGCTCCGGCTCGTGATGCACCGCGCCCGGCAGGCTGCGTGACACCAGACGGCCTGCGCTGTCATAGGCGCGATCGGCGAAGGCCTCGAACCACAGGGTGACCCCGAACTCATCGGCCATTGCCTGGGCCGCGCTGTTGTCGCGCATCGACAACACCATCAGCGGCAGTTCCGGGTTGTAGCGGGCAATGCCTTCGATGACGGCGCGCAGTTGGGTTGGGTTGGCCATCATGTCGTTGTACATCGCGCCGTGGGGTTTGACGTAGCGAACCCGCCCGCCCTGGGCGCGAGCCACGCCATCGAGTCCGCCGATCTGGTAATGCAGCAAGTCTTGAATTTCCTGTGGCGAGCACGCCATCGAACGTCGGCCGAAACCCACCAGATCCGGGTACGCCGGGTGCGCCCCGATGGTGACATCGTGTTTGAGCGCCAAGGCCACGGTCTTGCGCATGACGCTCGGATCTCCGGCGTGGAAGCCGCAAGCAATGTTGGCGCAGTCGATGTACGGCATGACCTCGGCGTCCAGGCCCATGGTCCAAGCGCCGTAGCTTTCGCCGATGTCGCAATTCAATAACAGGCGGCCCAAGGGGTGAACTCCTGTGTGAATGAGAGGGGATCGAGGCTTGAGTCTACGCGGGCAGCGCCGCTGAAACACGCCTGTCGTGTGCAGGCGCATTCTTGGGTGAAAGAGGCTGGAACGTCCAACGAATAAAAACGGGAGGGGAGGATAAGAAAAAGTGAACGCGCTGCTCGCTCTCTGAGCTGGTTTAATGGCTCCGGTGTAGGAGCGTGGCTTGTACCGCGATCGCACGGGGTCGCGTCCGACCGCAGCGGCAGTAAAACCGGCTTGCGCGGTGTATCAGACGAACCGCACAGGCAGCGTTTACTGCTGCTCCGCAGCAGATCGCGGGACAAGCCACGCTCCTACAGGAGAGCGGAAAACCTCACTCCCACTCCCGCCGGACCCGACGCTTGTAGACGCGGCCCACGAACAGCCAGTCGATGAATACCACGAAGCTTTCGATCACGAGCGAGAACAGCAACGCGCAGGCCAGGCCCCAGCCGATCACTTCCGGCGACAGCAGCACTTGCCAGGTGTAGCCATTCCAGGTCTCGGCGCGGATGTCCGGGTCGGCGGCCGTCAGCACGTGCCAGGCACGCAGATACCACGGGCCCTGCAGGGCCATCCATTCACGGTCGAGCAGTTGATTGCGGCTCAGCAGGTTGCTGATGTTGTTGGCGTCCGTGCGGAAGACCGGGTCTTCGCTATTGCGATAGTGCTGGATCAGCGCCTGCACATCACCGTTGAAGAAGCGTTGGGCGGTCTCGTTGTACCCGCGCAAGGTTTGCTGGGCTTCCATCAAATGGGCTTCGACGCGCTTGCTGTAGTCGCTGATGAATCCCGGAATCTGCACGCCGATCAACAGGCCTGCGGTGAACAACACCAGTCGCACATAGCTTCGCAGCATAGGTCCCTCTCGATCAGGTTCGGCCTTCGGCCACGCATTCGCCACGTCGCCACAGGCTCCAGTGGCCCGGCTCGTAGCGATTCCAGGTTTCGTTTTCAGTCAACGGCTCGGTGGCAATGACTGTGACCACGTCGTCTGGGGTTGTTTCCGCCTGAAAATCCACGATCACGTCGACGTCTTTGAGCCGAGCTGGGCCGAAGGGCGCACGGCGGGTGATGTGCACCAGCTTGGTCGAACAAAAGCAGAACAGCCAGTCGCCGTCACTGAGCAACGCATTGAAAACGCCTTTGCTGCGGTATTCGCCGCACGCCTGCACCAGGGTCGGGAGCAATTGCTCCACCTCGACCGGCTCGGGAAAGTCTTCACGCACCCGGTTCAACAGGTCACAAAAAGCCGCTTCGCTGTCGGTGTCCCCCACCGGGCGGTAGAACGTGGCGCTGGGGTGAAAGTCCGCCAGTTGCCCATTATGGGCAAAACACCAGTTGCGCCCCCACAGTTCACGCACGAATGGGTGCGTGTTCGACAGGCAGACCTTGCCCACGTTGGCCTGGCGGATGTGGCCGATCACCACTTCGCTCTTGATCGGATAACGCTGGACCAGTTGCGCGACTTCGGATTCGCTGCTCGCCGCCGGGTCCTGAAATACCCGCAGGCCGCGCCCTTCGTAGAATCCGATGCCCCAGCCGTCGCGGTGCGGACCGGTGCGGCCACCGCGCTGCATCAGCCCGGTGAAGCTGAACACGATGTCGGTGGGTACATTGGCGCTCATGCCCAGAAGTTCACACATGCTCGGGTCTCGAAGGTTCGTCGGCAGGCAGGCCGGTCAAAGCTTGGGTTCGACCCGGTAGCGGCCGGCAGTGCCACCGCTGCCACCTTTGCTCGGCGGAGTCGCCGCGCTGCTGTAGCGGGAAGGTACCTGCGCGGCAAACGGCTCGTCGTTTTCTTCCTCCTCGGCGGCCGCTTGCGCGGCGACGGCCTCTGCGTGGGCTTGTCGGGCCTTTTTCTTGCGCAGAAACGGCAGGCGGATCAGCGCGAAAACGACATACACCCCCAAGGCGATGGCGCCATAGGTCGACAGATCCAGGGCGGCACGCCAGACGTTGTTGCCCACCTTCAGGCCCAGGTCCAGCACACTGATCGCCAGCGCGGGTGCGTAGGTTTCCTTGACCGGATCGATCACGGTCGGGCAGAACAGCAGCACCGCGCCAATGACGCGCAGCGGCTCGCGAAGGTAGCGCCACATCCAGCCGGTGAGCTTGAACCACACCAACAGACAGCCCAACGCGGCAAACGCGTAGAGCCCCCAGGCAATCAGATAGTCGTTGTCGGTCATGACGTCCGTGGTAAGGGAGGTAAAGAGGCGCTTATGATAACGACTTTTCACCGGCCTGGCTTACCCGGCTTCAGTAATCGGTCCGCTGCGCCCTTGCAGGTGCTTTTCGCAGCGGCCGGCTTCCCATCAGAGAGAGCCTCGCATGCCTTCATCCCTCCGTACTTCCAGCGCCCCGATTGCCCGCAAAGGCGACGGCCCTGACCCTTATGCCTGGCTGCAGAACCGCGACACCGATGAGGTGATCGGCTATTTGAAGGCCGAAAACACCTACCAAGACGAGCAACTGGCCGATCAGGAAGCACTGCGCGAGTCTCTGTTTCAGGAAATCAAGAGCCGCATCCTGGAGACCGACCTGTCGCTCCCGTCGCCATGGGGCCCGTACCTCTATTACACCCGGACCACCGAAGGCGATGAGTATGCCCGGCATTACCGCTGCCCGCGCCCGGCGGACGACGCCCTCACCGTCGACGAAAGCGCCGAAGAACTGCTGCTGGACCCCAATGCCCTGGCCAACGGGGGCTTCTTTTCCTTGGGCACGTTCAGCATCAGCCCGGATCATCAGCGCCTGGCCTACAGCACCGATACCAGCGGCGATGAGATTTATCGTCTGTTCGTCAAGGAGCTGAACACTGGCGATATCACCGCTCTGCCGTTCGAGGACTGCGATGGCAGCATGACCTGGGCCAACGACAGCCAGACCCTGTTCTTTGGCGAACTGGACGAGACCCATCGCCCTCACAAGCTGTATCGCCACCGGCTGGGCACCCATGACGCCGATCTGGTGTTCAGCGAGCCCGATGGCCGCTTCTTCCTGCATTGCTACCGCACCAGTTCCGAACGCCAACTGGTGTTGGCACTGGACAGCAAAACCACCGGCGAGAGCTGGGTACTGGACGCCAGCACACCGGAGCAGGCCTTCACCTGTATCGCTGCACGCAGTGAAGGCCACGAGTACTCGGTGGACCATGGCTTGATCGACGGCACCTGGAGCTGGCTGATTCGCAGCAACCAGACCGGCATCAACTTCGCACTGTTCCATGCCCCCGAGCAGGCCAGCGGGGTACCGGAGCGCAGCGCATGGCAGACCCTCGTCCCGCACAGCGAAACGGTCATGCTCGATGGGTTCAGCCTGAACGCCCGGGGCCTGACCCTGAGCCTGCGCGAAGGCGGCCTGCCCATTGTCGAAGTCCATCCCCAGGGCCTGCCCGCCTACCGCGTGCAACTGCCGGATGCGGCGTACAACCTCTATGTGCAGGACACCCTCGAATTCGAAAGCGACAGGATCCGGCTGCGCTACCAATCCCTCAATCGTCCGCCGCAGGTTCGCCAACTGATGCTGGCCACCGGCGAACAGGTCGTTCTCAAGGAAACGCCAGTACTGGGTGAATTCGACGCCGATGCCTACGTCAGTCAGCGGCTGTGGGCGACTGCAGCCGACGGCACCCGAGTGCCGATCAGCCTGGTCGTCAAACGGGAACTGGCCGGCCAGCCGGTCCCGCTTTACCTGTATGGCTACGGTGCCTATGGCGCCAGCCTGGACCCGTGGTTCTCCCATGCCCGGCTGAGCCTGCTTGACCGCGGCGTTGCCTTCGCCATCGCCCACGTGCGCGGCGGCGGGGAATTGGGTGAGGCCTGGTACCGCAATGGCAAACAAGAGCACAAGCAGAACACGTTCGACGACTTCATCGCCTGTGCCGAACACCTGATCGCAGAACACCTGACAACTTCCGAACAGTTGGTGATCAGCGGCGGCAGCGCTGGCGGTTTGCTGATCGGCGCGGTCGTGAATCAACGCCCTGAGTTGTTCAAGGCGGCGATCGCCGAAGTGCCGTTCGTCGACGTCCTCAACACCATGCTCGATCCGGATCTGCCGTTGACCGTCACCGAATACGACGAATGGGGCAACCCTCAGGAGCCGGAGGTCTACGCTCGGATCAAGGCCTACGCGCCTTATGAAAACGTCAGTGCGCAGGCGTATCCCGCGATGCTGGTGATCGCCGGATACAACGACAGCCGCGTGCAGTATTGGGAAGCGGCCAAATGGGTGGCCAAGTTGCGCGACACCAAGACCGATGACAACCTGCTGTTGCTCAAGACCGAACTGGGTGCAGGGCATGGCGGGATGAGCGGTCGCTATCAGGGCTTACGTGACGTGGCGCTCGAATACGGCTTTATCTTCAAGGTCCTGCAAATGGCCTGAGGAACTCTCTTCACCCGACGGGTCCTATCTGACGGCGCCCGACCCTGTGGGGTCCGGGGCCGCTCTCTCGACACCGAAAAGACATACGCCTATGCCGACGAATTCCTCTCTGAACAATGAAATCCGTGAAATGCTGATGGACTGCGGGCTGTTTCTCGCGCTCACGCCAGCGGACTTTTCCGCGGCTGCGGGCTATTTCAGCATCAGCCACGTCGATAAAGGCGACGCAGTTTTCAATGAGGGGGACGCCGGCACGTTCATGTGCATCCTCCACTCGGGCACGGTGTCGGTTCAGAAACTCAACGGCGAAGGCAGGCAGGTGGAAACCGCCCTTCTGCGCAGCGGTCGAGCGTTTGGCGAGATGGCGGTGCTGGACGGGGAGCGACGGTCAGCCACTTGCATCGCGGCGTCGCCCTGCTCTCTGCTGAACCTGGGCAAGGACTCACTGGACAAGATGCTCAACGAAGCGCCGAAAGTCGCCGCCAAGATCATCCGGGCCATCGCGGTGGCCATGTCCAAGCGACTGCGGATGATGGACGGCCAAGTGCTGGCGCAGCACGAGTAGCCGCTTCCGGCATTGGCAGGCGTGCTGCCGTGTGCCTCTCAGGGCGCCGGCTTGGCGGGCGGGGTCAGCGCCGGCAGTGGCTCATCGTCCTTGGGCGGCCCCGGTTGCGGAATTTTCGGCAACAAGGGCGGATTGCCCTGCCCACCCACGCGTGGAACCCCAGGTGGGGAAACCTGCGGATAAGGCGTCGGGGTCGCCGTACCGGGCGAACCGGCGGTCGCTGCGATCGGCTCGGGCGTATTCAGGACAGGTTGCAACGTTTCGGCGAAGACGGGCGACACGCCCATGATCGACAGCGCAGACATCGCTAAAATCAACCGCATCATCGTTGGCCTCCGCAGCCAATCTTCTTTCCTGCGGCTCAGGCTACTCTTGCGCGAGAAAATTGCCACTGTCGGTGATGGCTGTGGAACCCCGAGCAACGCGCTAAACTCGTCCCATTGCCAACCGCACACGAAACAGGTGACACCATGAGCTCGGGCACGCCGACCAATACGTCCAAACTTGATCGCATCCTTGCCGATGCCCAACGCGACCGCGAAATGGGTTACCGCGACAAGGCCTTGCGCATGTACCCGCATGTCTGCGGTCGCTGCGCCCGAGAGTTCTCCGGCAAGCGCCTGAGCGAACTGACCGTGCACCACCGCGACCACAATCATGACAACAACCCTCAGGATGGCTCCAATTGGGAGCTCCTGTGCCTGTACTGCCATGACAATGAGCACTCGCGCTACACCGACCAACAGTATTTCTCCGAGGGTTCGCTCGGCACACCGAAAACCGCCAAGGCCACCCACAATCCGTTTGCCGCACTGGCCGGTTTGATGAAAGACAGCGGCAAATCCTGAATCGCCCCCTGCCGGGAAGGCGCGGCCGGGCCCTCCGGCCGTTGCCTTGACTTGCAGCTTGAGGCTCGAAGCTTGAAACTGCGCCCCCGTTTTCCGAAGAGCACCCTCCCCTCGTGGCCAACAAACGCTATGCCTGTATCGGCTTGTTCAACCCTAAATCACCGGAAAACGTCGGCTCGGTCATGCGCGCGGCAGGCTGTTACGGGGTGGCGTCGGTGTTCTACACCGGCAAGCGCTATGAGCGGGCGCGAGACTTTGTCACTGACACCAAGAAAATCCATCAGGACATCCCCCTGATCGGCATCGACGACCTGAAGAAAATCATCCCGCTGGGGTGCGTCCCCGTCGCCGTCGAGCTGGTCGAAGGCGCCCGTGCGCTGCCTGACTACACCCACCCCGATCGAGCGATCTACATTTTCGGCCCCGAGGACGGTTCGCTGGACAAGGAGATTCGTGACTGGTGTGAAGACGTGGTGTACATCCCCACCACCGGATGCATGAACCTGGCCGCGACCGTCAATGTGGTTTTGTACGACCGCATGGCCAAAGGCAACAACACCCGCTCCGGCCCACTGTTCGGACGCGAAACCGAACGGACCTGACCACCGTCCCGATAAACGCATGGAACAGTTTCGTCACGCGGCAGTCAGCTACAGGGACCCTACTTTTCATGGAGAACCCTCATGAGCGATACCCCGATCCTGACACGCGTAGAACGTCCGCTGCGTGACCTTCCCGAACAGAATGTACAAGGCTGGGAGCGCATCGGCTCGCTGGCCGGGGGCGTCTTGATGATGGGCAAGGGCCTGCGCCGTGGTGGCCTTTTCGGCCTGGTGCAACTGGCCATTGGTGGCGCAGTACTGGCTCGCGGCATCACCGGCCATTGCTCGGCCAAGTCCCTGCTGGAAAAAAGCCGTAGCGACATGGCTGCCGCCCGCGCGCGCATCGAGGAAGCCGGTGCCGAGCTGAGCAAGCTCAAAACCAAAGCCGAAGTGGCTGCGGAAGAAGCCGTCGTGAAGAGCGTGGACGCGGTGACCGGGTCCAAAGGCGTTTAAACCGGCGCGCGACGTGCGTTAACCCGCGCGGAAAATCAGGTAATCCTCCCAGTCGTCTTCGGCCACGCTGGCTTCGCTGAGCATGCGGCCGGACTGGGAGATGCGCTGTTTGTGGACCTGGTCCCGATCACCGCACACCAGATGGTGCCATATGGGCAGGTCCTTCCCCTCGCTGACCAGTCGATACCCGCAGGTGGGGGGCAACCACTTGAACTCATCGGCCTGGCCAGGCGTGAGCTGAATGCAATCGGGCACTCGCGCCTTACGGTTCGGATAATCGCTGCATTGGCAGGTGTTCAAGTCCAGCAGTTTGCACGCAATGCGCGTGTAATAGACGCTGCCATCCTCCTCGTCTTCGAGCTTCTGCAGGCAGCAAAGGCCACAGCCGTCGCACAATGATTCCCACTCCTTGGAATCGAGTTGAGAAAGGGACTTGCGCATCCAGAACGGTTCGACTTTGGCGGCCATGGCGTGAGGCAATCGGTATCGGCTGATGAAAAGGCCGCCAGTCTAGAGGCACATCGCGCAGGGGGAAAGCAGCGGCGACTGTCGGTAGCGCAGGGTTGTCATGAACGGGGCGGCCAAGTAGCTTTATGCCCTCACGCGGCCGCGCTGAGCACCTGCCACCCCCGCATCACGCCTTACCGTTTCGACGATGCCTGCCGTCCACGGCCCATCTGATGGATGCCGCGCGCTGCGCCTCCGGGCACGCGGTCACTTCAACCTGTTCAGGATCAGCCCTTCATGAGCGCCAACCCTCGCATTGCCGACTACCCCATTCACCCGCAATTCACCGACCGCTGGTCGCCTCGCGCATTCACCGGCGAGGGTATCCCCCAAGAAACGTTGCTGAGCTTTTTTGAAGCGGCACGCTGGGCACCGTCGGCTTACAACTCGCAGCCGTGGCGCTTTCTGTACGCACGTCGCGACACGCCGAACTGGGAACGTTTTCTGGGCCTGCTGAACGAGTTCAACCGGGGCTGGGCGCAGCATGCGGCGGCGCTGGTCATCGTGATCTCCAAGACCACCTTCACGGCCCCCGGGGCCACTGAAGAGACGCCCGCCTTGTGGCACACCTTCGACACCGGGTCGGCCTGGGGCCATTTGGCATTGCAAGCCAGCTTGAGCGGGTGGCATACCCATGGCATGGCCGGCTTCGACCAGGAACTGACCCGCAAGGAATTGAAGATCCCGGACGGTTACGCGCTGCATGCCGCTGTCGCCATCGGCAAGCTGGGCGACAAATCGAGCCTGCCCGACTACCTGCAAGCCCGCGAAACCCCGAGCCCACGGCGCCCGCTCGCCGAACTGGTCGCCGAAGGGGACTTCAGCTTGTAAACCTGAGCCCCCTGACCGCACGGATCCGGTCTGGCGCGACCCGGTCTGACGCGACCCGGTCTGGCGAGACCCGGTCTGGCGGGGCTCAGTACCCCTTCTCGAAGTCCACTTCCCCGCGCAGGGGTTCACCCGCCGTGTAGGCCGCCAGGTTGTCGACGAACAGGCGGGTCATCGCGGGCGGCGACGTCGGTGCCGAGCTGTGGCCGGTCAGCAAAAGGCCCCACGCGGTCCAGAACGGATGGCGCTGCGGCAGCGGCTCCTGGCGACAGACATCGATGACCGCGCCCGCCAGATGACCTTCCTTCAACGCATTGACCAAATCCGCATCGACCACCGCCACCCCCCGTCCGACATTGATGAACAATGACGATGGCTTGAAATGGGCGAACAGCTTCGCGTCGTAAATGTCGTGGGTCTGCGGGGTATTGGGCAGCAGGTTGATCACGAAGTCAGCGTCCGCCACCAGGCGGGGCAAGTCGTCCAGCGCGCCGACTTCGAGGAAAGGCGCCAGCGTACGGGACGTCGAAGCCACGCCATACACCTGCACGCCAAAGGGCGTCAGGAAGCGGGCGACGCTCAGGCCGATGTCACCGGTGCCGACGATCAATGCCTTGCGCCCCGCAAGGCTCATGCCTGGCCGGGTGTCCCATTTGCGCTCGACCTGGCTGACCAGACGCGCCAGCACTTCGCGCTCGTGCACCAGCATGTAGGTCAGGACGAACTCAGCCATGACCTGGCCAAAAATCCCCACGGCCCGTGTCAACCGGTAATCGCGCTGGAGCCCGTCGGCCAGCAGCGGCGTGATACCGGCCCAGGTCGACTGCAGCCATTGCGGTCGGTGACCCTGACGCAACAGGGTCGCGAGCAGATCAGGCTGTCCCAGCCAGATCGGCGCATCCACCGCCATTTTTGCCAGCTCGGCAGAGTCGCCGCTGCTGAGGACCTCGATATCGGGAGCGGCCTTGCGAAGCAGGTCGGTGTAAACAGCGTAATCGTGTTCGGCGATCAGAACGCGCATGAAATCAAAACTCGAAAAAACAGAACGTGCGACCGCCCTCACCCAGGTTGCCCGCTCAAAGACAGAAACGGATCTGGCGCATGGACAGCCTTGGAAAAACCCGCGGTGATCGGCGGGTGTGAGCGATCAGACCGGGTCGTTGCGGCGCAGCAACTCTTCGGGGAGGTGCTCGATGTACTCCTCCTCGGCAGGCGGCATCTGCAAGTGATAACCCTGCTTTTCCAGGTTTTCCAGCACCGTGTGAATGTCTTCGCGTGCCAGCGTGCGTTCAGGGGTCAATACCAGGTCGAACGCGTGTTGCGGTTTACCGAAAACGCTGAGCAAGCCTTCCGGTACTCGTTCCAGCGCCTCGCTCTTGAGCACATACAGGTACATTTCGTTTTTGCGCGGGCTGCGGTAGATGGAGCAAATCTGTTTCAACGCTGTTCTCCGGCAGTGGCCAGGCTGTCGAGCAGCATCTGGCCCATCAACTCGCGGCGCCAGCCACGCAGCGAATCGGGCAGTTGGTAGGGACCGTCAGGAAACCCGGTCTTGAGCAAGGCTTCGAGCGTCTTTTTCCGCAGCATCAGTTCCGGGGCCATGTTCAGCCGTTCGGCCTGGTGTTGCCCAATGGCCCGTAGGCGCTTGAGCACGCTCGACGCTTCGATCGGCAGCGGCTCCGGCAAGGCCGGCGGCCATAGATCGGGGGAGACGCTGCCTGCCGTCTTGATCAGGTCCAGCAAGAATTCGCCGTCCTGACGTACGGTCTTGGGGTGCATGTCTTCGATTCGGGCCAGCGCAACCAGATTGTCCGGCTGCCCCTTTGCCAGCGGCCAAAGGGAATTCTCGCGCAATATCCGGTTGCGAGGCTGGTTGCGAAGGCGCGCCTGCTGCTCGCGCCAGGCGCAGAGCTCACGCAGCACGTTCAACTGCGCACGAGACAGTTTCCAAGCCAGCTTGGCTTCGCGGTAGACCTCATAGGGATCGGTTTCACGGCGCAGATTGGCGACCAGCTCGGCGCCATCTTCCAGCACCCAGGCGTACTTCTCGTCCGACAGGCGAGGACGCAGCAGCGCATAGACTTCTGCAAGGTGTACCGCATCTTCGGCGGCGTAACTGATTTGCGTGTCCGACAAGGGACGCTGCAACCAGTCCGAACGGGTTTCGCCTTTGGGCAATTCGATGTTCAGGACTTCCTGAACCAATCGCGAATAGCCCATGGAAAAACCGAGGTTCAAGTAGGCGGCGGCCAGTTGAGTGTCAAAAAGCGGCGCGGGCAGGCTGCCCGTCAGGCGCAACAGCACCTCCAGGTCCTCGCTGCAGGCGTGGAGCACCTTGATGACGGCGGTGTTTTCCAGTAACGCAGCCAGCGGCGCCCAGTCGTCGATCAGCAAGGGGTCGATCAGGAAAGCGCGAGAACCGTCGCCGATCTGCAACAGCCCGGCAATGGGATAAAAGGTGTCGACCCGCATGAATTCGGTGTCGAGGGCGACGAATGGCAATTTCTGCCACTGCGCACAATGGTGGGCGAGGCTCTCGTCGTCGCGAATCCAGAGAATATCGATGGCCACACGGCTCTCCCTTGTAGAATGGCGCGCAGTATATATCGCTCAGAGCGTTTACCGGGCATCCGTCCTGCAAGTCTCGACCAACTTCATCCTGCCTGTCCGGCAATTGTGCGCCACCGACGACCGCTCATAGGCTCAGGAACCCACTTTGCGCAACACGTAAACACGCCACATGGCATAGCCGGGAAGAAAATCATGGTGGCCGACGATCCGAAAGCCGGCATCGCGAAATTCCGACTCGATCTGGCTGCGCCCCACCACGAAGCGGTTGCGAGGCATCGACTTCTCCCCCTCACGCACTGACAGTCGTTCCAGGCGCTTGCGGCGCCATGCCTTCAGGTTGCCGTCGACCCACAGAGCAACGATGGCCGTGTCCCGCGTCACTCGGTAAAACTCGTCGAGAATCGCACGGCGCTTGTCACTGTCGGCGATGTGATGAAACAACCGCATGCAAAAGATGCAATCCACCGCGTTGGCGGACAGATCGATGCACAGCGCGGAGCTTTGAAACGTCCGAATGCGTTGGCGTACATCGGTGGACGACTGTGCCTGGGCAATGTCGAGCATGTCCCAGGACGGATCGGCGGCAAGTATCACCCGGTTTGCATGTTCGGCGAGAACGGGCCAGAAGCGACCGGCACCGGACGGCAAATCCAGTACCAGGCCAGGATCGCCCGCGTCGCGCAAGGCCAGGCGGGCTAGCTGAGCGTCGCGCCACAGGCTCAAGCGTCGCGCCAGCCCCTGCTCATGCTGGTGCACATGGGCCTGCAGCGGGGAGTGGTCCGTCGTGGGCTCATTCATTGGCCAGCACCCCGTCGGTGTAGATCCCACGACAACCGGCGAACATATCCAGCGCGGGGTTATAGACGCGGGTGTGAACTTGCAACAGACCGAGCATCGAATGGAACAGGTTGTCCTGGCTCAACGGCGCGTTGCGCTCTTGCTGCAGGCAATGCGTGTCCACGGCGAACGTTTGCTGATAGCTGTCGGAGAACCAGGCGATCATCGGCACGTGCTTCTGCTGATCGGGCGCGAGCATATAAGGCGTGCCATGCAGGAACAGGTTGTATTCGCCCAGTGACTCACCGTGATCCGACAGGTAAACCATGGCGGTGTCCACTTTGTCCTGATTGCGCCGCAAGGTATCGATCAACGTCGCCAGCACATGATCGGTGTACAACAACGTGTTGTCATAGCCGTTGATAATGCTTTCTCGCGAGCAATTATTCAGGGCATTGCTTTCACAGACCGGGGTGAACTTCTCGAAGGCCTTGGGATATCGCTTGAAGTATTCAGGCCCGTGGCTGCCCATCTGGTGAAGTACCAGAACGGTGTCTTTATCCAATTGATCGATGAAGTGCTGCAGCCCCTGCAAAAGGATCTCGTCGCGACACTCGTGGTCGGCGCAGAGCAGGGGATCCTGGAGGTTGCTGACGTCCTGCAAAGTCACTCGATCGCAGGTGCCCTTGCAGCCGGATTGATTGTCGCGCCAGATCACATCCAGCCCCGCGCGCTTGAGCACATCGAGCATGCCCTCCTGGTTTTTGGCCACACTGGCGTTGTAGTCCCGGCGTCCCATGTTGGAAAACATGCATGGCACTGACACCGCGGTTTCCGTGCCGCAGGAATGCACATCCGTGAACGTCAGCAAGCCGCGTTCTTTTTTCAGCTCCGGGGTGGTGTCGCGGTTATAACCCAGAATGCCGAAGTTTTCGGCCCGCGCACTCTCCCCTACTACCAGAACAGTCAAGGATTTGCGTTTGTGTTGTTGCCACTCGCTGGCCAGTTTCGCGTCTTCACCGATGCTCACGAATGGCTGCCGGGCAGACTTCACCTGTTCGCTGAGGTAGCTCAGCGACGCTCCGATGTAGTTGCTCGGCACCACCATCAGCCGCAGTTCGTGATGATTGCGAAACAAGGAGGACAAACCTTGGTAATTCATCAGCGCCACCCCGCCCGTCACGCTGGCGCAGACAACGCAGACGACGACCTTGCTCAAGACTTCGCGCGGCCAGCGACGGTAGAGGATGGATGTTTTCCAAAGTATCAGAGACGGCACACCACCCAGTAACAGCAAGTAAGCAATCAACTTGAGCGACAACAGGCCCTGAACTTCCGTGGCATTGGTTTCGGCAAAGTTGCGGAACATCCCCGAATCGATCAAGACGCCATATTCGTTCATGAAATAGGCGACGCCAGCACTGACCATGAACAACACGATCAATAACGGTTTCAATACGTGCTTAAAGGCAAACAGCGTCAGAACGATATTGAAGGCGCCTAGCACCATGAGGGCAAACGCACCGCGCAACAAGAGCCCCTGGCCGTTTAAATCGGTGAGGGTAAATAAATGCCGCCACAGCGTGACGTTAAATCCCGCTAATAAGAAAATGCTGGCGAACAGGGTCACGAGTTCGGGGCGAACTGCTTTTACGTTCAACATGGAAAGGTACGTGCCTGAAAAAAGGGGGCGTCGGATGAAGAACAGGTCGCTTCCCCGATGTGGCGAACTTTAGGGGCCGCGCTATCAATTTTTTGTGAAAAGGATGCGAACAAAAGGTGGGGTCTGACGGCGAGGGTTTCCGCTGACTTCCAACGCGTCGGATGGCCTCTAAAGTTCTGCATGTTGACCCCGTCATCGTCTGTAGGAAACGGACTAGCCATTCTTCATCCCCGTCGCACGACCTCTGGCGCGCCCAGACACAGCTGCCCCTCTCCGATCTGGCCATGATGCCGCACCCAGCCGGTCGGCCGCTTTTGCACTGGCCGGCAACGTTCACAGGAGAAACATTGATGAGGGAAGGCTTTTTCATTCGCCTTTCGACCGCACGACCTGCGGCGGGAAGGTTCAGCAGGCGACGTCTAACATCGACCTCGAGGGGCTGGACATGGCGCGCATGGGCGACGTCGTCAGTTGCGGCGTCGACGGCAAGCTTTACCAAATCGAAGGCGGACTGCCTCACTTCACAGCCGATAACCTACCGGTCGCGGGCACCCTGCACAGCGTCAGCGGTTGCCCATGCCGGTCCATTCTGATTCCGTCGGTAGTGAGTGCCACTTACGCTGGCAATTCTTCCATCCCCGCCCCCCATCACTCGCTGGGCCCGAGCGGGGCCGTTGCGGCTACCAGCCCACGCAAACCCGCCAGCGCCGCTGACGACGCTGGCGACGACCTCGAGGAAGAGGAGGAAGAAGTCGAACTGGAGCCGCTGATCACGTTGCGGGCTGGGGTAAAGGCAAATACGTGATGGGCGCCGACCTGCCAAGGCAGATCTACGTCCGATGGCAATCAAAGGTCGAACCCCAAACTTACCACACGCGTATCGACATTCCGGAGTCGGTGCGCAACATCATGCGCAAGAAAGAAAAGGTTTTTTGTCGTTTTACTGGAAAAAATGAGGAGCAATACCGCGAAGCAATCGTGATCGGGCTGGCTCCCGGTGGCATCGCAAAAGTATGGGTGACGGGACCTTGCCTATCTCCCATTACAGTGACCAAGGTGCAGGCGAAGGTCGACCCAGTGGGACCGTGGGACGGAAATTCAAACGGTGTGTACGACCCGATCTCCGCCGAATCCCAGGCCTACATCGAAAAATTCGGCGTCCCTTACGGCTCATGGTGAGCACACGAACAGCCCATGGTTCGCAAAACAGTTGATGACGCAGATCGTGCAACGTGCCCGGCGCAGGTCGGAATGCCGCCCGGGACCATTGGTGGCACCTCCCCCTGTAGGCGCTCGCTGACGGGCGCAAGCGAGGGTGTCACTCCCCCGTCAGCAAGTGGGCGCCCGCCGGATTGAAGCGCCCGCTCGCGGGAGCTCGTTACACCGCGCTTCGACGGTAGCTGCGGTAGTTCGGCATCCAGAAGTTGCGCTCGATGGCCTCGACCAGCATCTCGTCGGAGGTGTCCAGCGCAACATTTTCAGCCTGGGCCTGCTTGGCAACGGCCAAGGCAATTTTCTTGCTCACCGCCTGGATTTCCTTGAGCGGCGGCAGCACGGCATCGCCCTTGCCCGTCACCATCGGCGAGCACTCGGCCAACGCATTGGAAGCAGCCATTAGCATTTTGTCGGTGATGCGCGTGGCTTTCGCCGCGATCACGCCCAAACCGATGCCCGGGAAAATGTAGGAGTTGTTGCACTGTGCGATGTGGAACGTTCGTTCGCCGACCGTGACCGGCGCGAACGGGCTGCCGGTCGCCACCAGCGCGTCGCCGTTGGTCCAGGTCAGCACTTCTTGCGGCGTCACCTCGACTTTGGAGGTCGGGTTGGACAGCGGCATGACCAGCGGCTTGGCACAGTGCTTGTGCATTTCGCGAATGATCTGCTCGGTGAACAGGCCACGCTGGCCGGACACGCCGATCAACACCGTCGGTTGGCCGTTCCTGACCACGTCCAGCAGCTCCGGGTAACCGTCGGCACTCGACCAGCCAGCGACATCGGCAGCTTTTTGCGCCAGGTTTTTCTGGAAGTCCAGCAGGTTGTCCATGCTGTCGGTCAGCAAGCCGAACCGGTCGACCATCATCACCCGCTTGCGCGCTTCGGTTTCGCTCAAGCCTTCGATGACCATCGCGGCAATGATGTGTTCGGCGATCCCGCAACCGGCCGAGCCGGCACCCAGGAAGACCACGCGCTGCTGACTCAGCGATTCATTCTTCGCCTTGCAGGCAGCCAGCAACGTTCCCACCGCCACCGACGCGGTGCCCTGAATGTCGTCATTGAAGCAGCACAGCTCATCGCGGTATTTCTCCAGCAACGGCATGGCGTTGGTCTGGGCGAAGTCTTCGAACTGCAGGAGCACGTCCGGCCAGCGGCGCTGCACGGCTTCGATGAACAGCGCGACGAAATCTTCGTACTCTTTGCCGGTGATGCGTTTGTGGCGCCAGCCCATGTACATCGGGTCGTCCAGCAATTCCTGATTGTTGGTGCCGACATCCAGCACAATCGGCAAGGTGTAAGCCGGGCTTATCCCGCCACACGCGGTGTACAACGACAGCTTGCCGATCGGAATGCCCATGCCGCCAATACCTTGGTCGCCCAGCCCGAGGATGCGCTCACTGTCGGTCACGACGATGATCTTGATGCGGTCCTTGGTGGCGCTGCGCAGGATGTCGTCGATGCGATCACGGTCCGGGTAGGACACGAACAAGCCGCGGTGGGTGCGGTAGATCTTCGAAAACTCCTGGCACGCCTGGCCCACGGTCGGGGTGTAGATAATGGGCAGCATCTCTTCCAAATGAGAGTCGAGCAGGCGGAAGAACAATGTTTCGTTGTTGTCCTGGATCGAGCGCAGGTAGATGTGCTTGTCCAGGTCACTTGCGCACTGTCGGTACTGGCTGTAGACGCGGGTCACTTGCTCTTCGATGGTTTCTACGTTTTGCGGCAGCAGCCCGATCAGGTTGAAATCCACACGCTCCTGTGGCGTGAAGGCGCTGCCTTTGTTGAGCAGCGGCATCTCCAGCAATGAGGGGCCTGCGTAGGAAATGTATAAAGGTCGCGAAGTCTTGGTCATCAGTAATCGCCTTCTTTCTATTTGCTCTGTCAATGCGGGCTTGCTACGGCGCCTCGGAGATCGATCAATACGACACTCGACGCTGGCGCAGTACAACGATGAGGGGATGAAATCAGGGCGCCTATCTTACTCGCCTCGAAGCGATTGCGACATTTTGTCACCGTCCTGATTGCTGAATGACGGCTGAACACGGAGGGGAAGCAGCGGCGCGGGCGTCAGGAAGCCCACACCAACTGCCCGGCGACTGAACACAAAATGTTTCG
Organism: Pseudomonas sp. RIT409; assembly: GCF_003052515.2. Classification (GTDB taxonomy): domain Bacteria; phylum Pseudomonadota; class Gammaproteobacteria; order Pseudomonadales; family Pseudomonadaceae; genus Aquipseudomonas. The sequence continues at coordinate 133,231 of NZ_QARE02000001.1, forward strand.
ATACAGGCAGAAATGAGTCACGACCGTCGCAATTCGCGGCAAAAAGTGTGCTTCACCCTTTCGATCCACTTCGAGTGAAGGCACAATCCCCGTCCTTTTTCGGCAGGCATTGGTGGAGGCCACGAAATGATCAACACGCCGTACTACCTCATCGATAAACAGAAGCTGCTGCGCAACATGGAGAAGATCGCTTATCTGCGTGAACACTCCGGCGCAAAAGCCCTGCTGGCGCTGAAATGTTTCGCGACCTGGTCAGTGTTCGACCTGATGCAGCAATACATGGACGGTACCACCTCTTCCTCTCTCTATGAGCTGAAGCTGGGCCGTCAGAAGTTCGCGGGTGAAACCCACGCCTACAGCGTCGCATGGGCGGATGACGAGATCGAAGAGATGCTCGCCAACTGCGACAAGATCATCTTCAACTCCATCAGCCAGCTCGAACGCCATGCCCCGGCCTGCGCCGACAAGGTTCGCGGCTTGCGCGTGAACCCCCAGGTGAGCAGCTCCGATTACCTGCTGGCCGATCCGGCGCGCCCTTTCAGCCGCCTGGGCGAGTGGGATCCGGAAAAGATCGAGAAGGTCATCGATCAAGTCAGCGGTTTCATGTTCCATAACAATTGCGAGAACGGCGACTTCACTCTGTTCGATCAGATGTTGTCGACCATCGAGGAACGCTTCGGCCAACTGCTGCACAAGGTCGAGTGGGTCAGCCTCGGAGGCGGCATCCATTTCACGGGTGAAGGCTATCCGCTCGATGCGTTCTGCGCGCGCCTGAAGGCTTTTTCGCAGAAATACGGCGTGCAGGTGTACCTCGAGCCAGGCGAAGCGGCAATTACCCAGAGCGCCTCACTGGAAGTGACCGTCCTCGACACGCTGTACAACGGCAAGCACCTGGCCGTGGTCGACAGTTCGATCGAGGCCCATATGCTGGACCTGCTGATCTATCGCCTGAACGCGAAGCTGGCCCCGAGCGAAGGCGAACACACCTACATGGTATGTGGCAAATCGTGCTTGGCCGGGGACATTTTCGGTGAGTACTCATTTGATCGTCCGCTGGCCATCGGCGATCGTCTGTCGTTCGTGGACGCAGCGGGCTACACCATGGTCAAGAAAAACTGGTTCAACGGCCTGAAAATGCCGTCCATCGCGGTGAAACAACTCGACGGTACAGTCGAGGTGGTTCGTGAGTTTGGTTTCGACGATTACCTGTCCAGCCTTTCGTAAGCTGGCAGAAAGGAGAGAGAAATAAATTGAAGAAGAACGTTCTTATCATTGGTGCGGGAGGTGTCGCCAAGGTGGTGGCCCACAAGTGCGCGCAGCATAACGACGAGCTCGGTCGTATTGCCATCGCGTCGCGTAACATCTCCAAGTGCCAGGCCATCATCGACAGCGTGAACGCCAAAGGCAGCCTGAAGCAGCCTGCACAGATCAAGGCCTACGCCTTGAACGCGCTGGATATCGAAGCGACCAAGTCGCTCATTCTGGAAACCGAATCGCAGATCGTCATCAATGTGGGTTCTGCATTCCTCAACATGTCGGTCCTGCGTGCCTGCATCGACACCGGCGTCGCTTACCTGGACACGGCGATCCACGAAGAACCCGGCAAGGTCTGCGAAACGCCGCCCTGGTATGGCAACTACGAGTGGAAGCACCTCGAAGAATGCCAACAGAAGGGCATCACGGCGATCCTCGGCATCGGCTTCGACCCAGGCGTGGTCAACGCCTACGCAGCCCTGGCGCAGCAAGAATATTTCGACCGCATCGATTCGATCGACATCCTCGACGTCAATGCCGGTTCGCACGGTAAGTACTTTGCGACCAATTTCGACCCGGAAATCAACTTCCGCGAATTTACCGGACAGGTGTGGAGCTGGCAGAACAGCCAGTGGACCAGCAACACCATGTTCGAAGTCAAGCGCACTGACGACCTGCCCGTCGTAGGCGCGCAAGACCTTTATCTCACCGGCCACGATGAAGTGCACTCGCTGTCGAAAAACCTCGACGTGCCCAACGTGCGATTCTGGATGAGTTTCGGTGCGCACTACATCAACGTGTTCACCGTGCTGAAAAACCTCGGCCTGCTTTCGGAGCAGCCCGTCAAGACCGCTGAAGGCGTCGAAATCGTTCCGCTGAAAGTGGTCAAGGCCGTCCTGCCCGATCCGGCCTCACTGGCACCGGGTTACACCGGAAAAACCTGCATTGGCGACCTGGTCAAAGGCACCAAGGATGGCAAGGCGCGCGAAGTGTTCATCTACAACGTCGCCGACCACGAAGAAGCCTTTGCCGAAACCGACAGTCAAGGCATCTCCTACACCGCCGGCGTACCGCCTGTAGCTGCTGCATTGCTGGTGGCCCGCGGCGAGTGGGACGTGAACCGCATGGTCAACGTCGAGGAGCTGCCTGCACAGGCCTTCCTCAAGGCGTTGGACGTGATGGGTCTGCCGACCCGCATCAAGGACGAGAACGGCGACCGCCCCTGGGACGCCTGAGCCTTGAAGACGAGGTGCGTCCGCCCGGGCGCACCTCATTGTGATGAGGGGGCGCGAATGTCAGTCCGCATCCCGCTTCACCACGAACGAGCTGAAACTCACGCAATCGCCGAGATGATGAGCACGTCATCTGGCATGAGCCGTCGAGGCGCGAAGCGGTGAACCGCAGGCGCAGAGTCCACAGGAAAAGCTCTGGGACACTTCACCCCAAGGCCCGCTGCACGCCCTCGGCAATCACCAAAGCCGCGTAAAGTACTCCGCCGTTTTCGTGTCCGATGATCCCGGCGGCGATCGCGATCAGCGTGCGAAAATTGCGTCGATCAGCCGTCAAACTCTGGGCCAGCAACTGTGAGCAAATCGCTTAAAAGAGAGGTGCAGCAGCTTTGACTTTGCAACTGAGCACAGGCACAGTCCCCCGCTACGCGTGAATAAATGCTTCGTCGAGACATAAGGAGATTAAAGTGTTTCCGATCGATATATGGCTTGCATATACCGCAGCCTGCTTGCTCTTGGTACTTTCGCCAGGGCCAGACAATCTCTTGGCTGTAGCTCGAGGAATGAGTCAGGGCAAGATTGCCGCCATCGTATCTGGCATGGCGTCTGGAGCAGGTATTCTGTTTCATGTCACGACTGCTTCGCTTGGCTTGACATTGCTCATGCAGACGTCTGCGGTCGCGTTCTGGATTGTCAAAATCATAGGCGCCGGTTATCTGCTTTGGCTTGGCATAAAGGTTCTACGATCTCGGAGCCTGATCAGCTTTCAACCGGCAACTCGGCAGACATTGCCGAGCATTTTTCTAACGGGATTGCTTTCGGCTGCACTCAACCCAAAACCTGGCCTGTTCGTACTGGCATTCATCCCGCAATTCGTCGATCCACAACGCGGCTCGGTGACTGTTCAAATGCTGGTGTATGGCCTATGGTTCGCCGCACTTACGGCAGTTGGGTTCGCATTGATGGGCGTGTTTGCGACTGCACTGTCCCGCGTGCTACGCAAAAGCCCCCGCGTCGTGAATGGTCTGAATGTCGGGGCCGGACTTACATTTGTCGCTTCTGGAGTCTCAATAGCAGCGCTTAGCCAAAAGTAGGTTAGGTCGGCTCAGCAAGGCTGATCTATCCGCCTTGCTGAGCCAAAGTTGATTAAAAAGACGAGCTCAACGCTTGTTTTTCAAGTCTGAATGAGTCTTTAGTTCTTCTTCGATAAATGCCGCAATCATGGTCCGATATACCTTCTCTACGATATCGGGTGATGCGCCGCAATCCTCTGCAATCGAGCGCACTTTGCTGATCACCTGCTCCACCCGCGCTGGAGCTCGTACATCATCGGAATTTTTTTTGAATGCAGCCGCCTGAGTAACGAAATCAGCGCGCTTGGCAAGTAGCGCCACCACGTCGTGGTCAATGCGATCGATATTTCTACGAACTTCATCGATTGAGGTGCAACGCACTTCCATGGTCTTTTATCCCTCTTATTGGTCAAGGTATTCAGGTCTGCAACACCTTACGTTATCGAGATTTAAACGGTAGGTCTACGCAGCGCCAAAAACTCCGCATCGGCGCAGCGCTCACCGCCGCAGGTACGGCCTTGGAGGCGATCCGATGTTCCTTCCACCTCTTGAACCTGACCTCTTCATATTTGGCGCCCTTCTTCGTGGATGTCACCTCAAAAGATAACGGCCCAGGGCCTCAGCAAGCGTGGTGCTTTCTGGTGCATGCATATCGACGAATCGCGCGCGCGACATATCACCCTCGATCTCGGCAGCCCGGCGCTGGGCTTCCGCCGTGGTCTCGAAGGTGGCTGAAAGGGTCGGATATTCTTTGCGACGGATCTGGGCACGCCAGGTGCTGCCGCGCTTCTCGCGGCAGGCCATGGGGCAATCATAAGCGTTGGTTGAGGGTGGCACTTTTACCGCAAATTCCCCCCAAATGAAAAAGGCCCCGAGCGCTACAAACGCTCGGGGCCTTATATTATGGCGGAGAGATAGGGATTTGAACCCTAGGTACCCGCGAAGGTACAACGGATTTCGAATCCGTCCCGTTCGGCCACTCCGGCATCTCTCCAACGGCGCGCATCATAACAGCTTGTTAAAAAAACGCGAACCCTTTTTTCAAATTTCTCGCGTTTTTTCAGATGCTTGCAGCGCTCGCGCGTTAGAGCGGAACGCCAAGGCGATGGGCGACTTCTTCGTAGGCTTCGATGACATCACCCAGGCCTTGACGGAAGCGATCCTTGTCCATTTTCTTCTTGGTGTCCTTGTCCCACAGGCGGCAGCCGTCAGGGCTGAATTCGTCGCCCAGGACAATGGAGCCGTCGCTGAACACGCCGAATTCCAGTTTGAAATCGACCAGCAGCAAGCCTGCGTCGTCGAACAGCTTGGTCAGCACATCATTGACCTTGAGCGACAGTTCTTTCATGCGCGCCAGTTGTTCGGCGGTGCCCCAGCCGAAGGCAACGACGTGGGATTCGTTGATGAACGGATCGCCTTTGGCGTCGTCCTTCAGGAACAGTTCGAAGGTGTAAGGGTTGAGCTTCATACCCTCTTCCACGCCCAGGCGCTTGACGAGGCTGCCAGCAGCGTAGTTGCGCACGACGCACTCGACCGGGATCATGTCGAGCTTCTTGACCAGCACTTCGTTGTCGGCCAGCAGTTTGTCGAACTGGGTGGGAATGCCCGCGGCTTCCAGCTTTTGCATGATGAAGGCGTTGAACTTGTTGTTCACCATGCCTTTGCGATCAAGCTGTTCGATGCGCTTGCCGTCGAACGCCGAGGTGTCGTTGCGAAACAGCAGGATCAAGCGGTCAGCGTCGTCGGTCTTGTAAACCGACTTGGCTTTGCCGCGGTAGAGTTCTTCACGTTTTTCCATGATGGGCTCCGCTTGCAAAAATGGTTGGGCCAGATGCCCGGTAAAAATAGCCTGGGCGAGACTGACGCCCTGTAAACAGTTGGGCCGCTAGGCGATTTCGCGCCAATCGAGCCCCGAATCCTGGTCGGCCAATTGTAGCCAGTCCGGGTCACACCCGAGGGTGTCGACGAAACATTGCCGGGCCAGGTGCGGCAGGTTGTTCTTGCTGCTCAGGTGGGCCAGCACCAGATGCTGCAAGCCCTGCCACCCCAGCTCGTTCACCAGGCTGGCGGCCTGGTGATTGTTCAAATGCCCGAACTCGCCACCGACCCGTTGCTTCAGGAAATACGGGTAGGCGCCTCGCGCAAGCAGATCCCGGCAATGGTTGGACTCGACCATCAACGCGTCCAGCCCACGGTAACGATCGAGCACCGCGGGGCAGTACGAGCCCAGGTCGGTCAGCAGCCCGAAGCGACGGCGACCGTCATTGAAGACGAACTGCGTCGGCTCCAGCGCATCATGAGCCACGGTCACCACGTCGATGTTCAGCCCGCCAATCTGCACGCCCTGCCCGCCTTGCAGCCTGACACCCGCCTCGATCGGCTTGCGCATGCCGCGCAACGTGCCGTCGCTGAGGTATACAGGAACATCGTATCGCCGAGACAGCAAACCCACGCCATGCACGTGGTCGGCATGTTCGTGGGTTACCAGGATGGCGCTCAGTTGACGGCCGCTGAGGCCCAGCCGGTCCAGCCGACGCTCGGTTTCCCGCAGGGAGAAACCGCAGTCGACCAGCACGTACGTGTCGTTGCTCGCGATCAGCGTGCCGTTGCCCCGGCTGCCGCTGCCCAGAACCGCGAAACGCACTTAGCCGAGGTTGTCTTGAATGACGCTCAACACGCGGCGGGCGACGTCGGTCGGCGCTACGGTGTTGATGTTCTTCTCGACGGTCACTTGGACGTTGTCACCCACCTTGCTCAGGCGTACCTGATACCGCTCGGCGCGAGCTTCCTTCTGCTCCTTGGTCTCTTCGCTGCCAAACATGCGGGCGAAGAAGCCAGGCTTGTTCTCTGGCCGGTCGGCTTTTTCTGCCAGGTTGATGTAGTACAGACCCAGGCTGCGGTTGATGTCTTCAACACGCCAGTCGCCCTGGTTCAAGGCGCGACCCACGCTGGACCAGGCGCGGTCGAGGTCCGCCCCCAGGTTCAGCACCGGGTTGCCGCTGCCATCCTCGCTCAGGGATACCCGGCTCGGGGTGTCGTAGTCACGGGCAGCGAGCAACGACACGGAACCACCCTTCTCGGCGGTACGGGTCAGGCTGGCCAGCATGTCGTCGGTGAGGACCGAGTCCAGGCCAACGTTGACGCTGCGCGGCGAAAACGCCGGCTCGTCGCTGCTGCCAGCCGGACGCTGGGCGCTGACGATATAGATTTCGCTAGTGTTGCGCTGCACGCCTGGCTCGATACGGACCCGCACCCGAGTCTCGGTAGCAGCACTGTCGCCCGCGCCATTCATGCGCTTGGCAACCGAGGCGGACAGCTCATCCACGCGTTGCCACGTCGTGCTGAATTCACCGGTCTGCGGACGGTCTTCGGCGATGCGGAAACCGTTGTCTTCGAAATACTGGTGAGCCACTGGCCAGACTTCGGCCGGCGCGCGCTGAGCCAGAATCCAGCGGTTGTCGCCGCTTTTCTGCAGGGTGTAGTCGCCGGAATCCTGAACGGTGGACAGTGGCTGCGGACGCGGAACGGTGAATTCACCTTTCTGGGTGTCATCCGCCACGTTACGCGGGATAGGCAGCAGCGGATCCAGACGCTTGGTTTCCTGAAGGCCTTCAGGCAGTTGCATCGGGGGTTTCTGGGTCGCTTCCAGGTAATCGCTGCTGCGATCACGGAAGTAACCGTCTTGCCCAAACAACCAGCTGCAACCGCTGGTGCTGGAGATGATCAGGGCTAGTGCGGAAAGTCCGGCCAGTCGCTTCATTGCGTAGTGCTTCCTCATTAAACCAGTACGCCGGACTGGCGCAGGGCCTGACGTACCGGCTCGTGGCAGGACTCGCTGAGCCAGGTGAGCGGCAGACGGATACCGTCCGGCATCAAACCCATTTCATGCAGGGCCCATTTCACGGGGATTGGGTTCGATTCGATGAACAGGTTCTTGTTCAGCGGCATCAGTTTTTCATGCAGGGCACGGGCGGTCTGCGCGTCGCCAGCGATGGCGGCCTTGCACAGTTCGGCCATGTCGCGCGGGGCGACGTTGGCGGTCACGGAAATGTTGCCCTTGCCGCCAAGCAGCATCAGCTCGACCGCCGTCGCGTCGTCACCGGAATACACCAGGAAGTCGCTGTCGACGCCAGCCAGGATGTCCTGGGCGCGTTGCAGGTCGCCGGTGGCTTCCTTGATGGCGATGATGTTCTTGATCTTCGACAGACGGATCACGGTGTCGGCCTTCATGTCGCAGGAGGTGCGGCCTGGCACGTTGTAAAGGATCTGCGGGATATCGACGGCTTCGGCGATGTGCTTGAAATGCTGGTACAAGCCTTCCTGGGTCGGCTTGTTGTAATACGGGGTGACCAGCAGGCAGGCATCGGCACCGGCGTTCTTGGCGTTGGAGGTCAATTCCACGGCTTCGCGGGTGGAGTTGGCGCCCGTGCCGGCGATCACCGGGATACGGCCAGCGACCTGCTGGACCACGCGACGGATCACTTCGATGTGCTCACTGACATCGAGGGTGGCGGACTCGCCGGTCGTGCCGACGGCGACAATGGCGTTGGTGCCCTCTTTCAGGTGAAAGTCCACCAGTTTGCTCAGGCTGTCCCAGTCAAGACGCCCCTGTGCATCCATCGGTGTGACCAGTGCCACCATACTGCCCGCAATCATGCAAACCGCTCCTGCCGCAAAAAGAGAGCGGTAATGGTACTGGCGCCATGGTCCTTGCACAAGGCGAGCATTCCCCTGAGCGACGGTTTTCGCTACCCTTCGGTCTTTGATCGGTACTGCTCATCTGCGCTGCTCGTTCGACTGATCGCTTCCGTCGCCACAAACCCCGTTCCAGCCCCGTTTTCGCCTGAGGTGAATGATCTGCCCAGGCGGCGAACGACGACGAACCCGGGGCGGCACCCGACACCTGCGCTCACAGAACCCGGCGCTGCGCCCTGAAACGTATCGACCGCTCATCGTTTAGGAAAGCTGCATGTCGTCCATCCCCACCGTTCGCGAACAATTCCTCGTCATCAGTGCCCTTGGCGCCAACCCGATGGAGCTGACCAACGTCCTGTGCCGCGCCAGCCATGAATCCCGTTGCTCGGTCGTCAGCTCGCGCCTGACGCGCCACGGCGAATGCAGTGCCTTGGTGCTTCAGGTGTCCGGCAGTTGGGACGCGCTGGCGCGCCTGGAAACCAGCCTGCCGAATCTGTCGAAGAAGCACGCCTTCACCGTCAACGTGGTGCGTAGCTCGTCGCTGGAAAATCGGCCTGAAGCATTGCCTTACGTTGCCTATGTCAGCTCGGCCTACCGCCCGGACATCATCAACGAGCTGTGCCAGTTCTTCATCGATCATCACGTCGAACTCGAAAACCTGATCTGCGATACCTATCAGGCGCCACAGACCGGCGGCACGATGCTCAACGCCACCTTTACCGTCACGCTTCCCGCCGGGACTCAGATCAGTTGGCTGCGTGACCAGTTCCTGGACTTCGCCGACGCGCTCAATCTCGATGCGCTGATCGAACCCTGGCGCCCGCAAGCCCCTATGTAAGGAAGCCACCTATGGCAGTCGAACTGGATACACCCGTTCCCGATTTTCAGGTGCAGGCCACCAGCGATCAGGCCGTCAGCCTGTCCGCGTTGAAGGGCCAGCAAGTGGTCATTTATTTCTACCCCAAGGACAGCACTCCCGGGTGCACCACCGAGGGCCAGGGTTTTCGCGATCACTACGCTGACTTCAAAGCCGCCAACACCGTTGTGTTCGGCGTGTCTCGCGATGGCATGAAGTCTCACGAGAACTTCAAGGCCAAACAGGCCTTTCCGTTCGAGCTGATCTCGGACAAAGACGAATCCCTGTGCCAGCTGTTCGATGTGATCAAGCTCAAGAAGCTCTACGGGAAAGAATACTTGGGCGTCGATCGCAGCACCTTCCTGATCGACAGTAACGGTGTGCTGCGCCAAGCGTGGCGTGGGGTGAAGGTGCCGGGTCATGTGGACGCGGTGCTGGCAGCGGCTCAGGCACTCAATAAGGCCTGATGCGATACGACCTGTAGCAGCGCGCTTGCCTGCGACCACAGTGTGTCAAATACCTTGGAGGTCACCGACACACCGCAATCGCGGGCGAGCAAGCTGCTACAAAAGCAGAACGAGGCGCCTGCTTACAACAACGGCGCCACGGTCGGTTCGTTTCGCGGCCAGGCGTCCAGCACGGCCTTGCAGAGCGTTGCCAGTGGAATGGCGAAAAAGATCCCCCAGAACCCCCACAACCCGCCGAACAACAGCACCGCGCAGATGATTGCGACAGGGTGCAGGCTCACCGTCTGCGAAAAAAGCAGTGGCACCAACACATTGCCGTCCAGCGTCTGAATGATTCCATAGACCGCCATCAGGTAGATGAACTGGTCGCTCCAGCCCCATTGGAAGAGTGCGATAAAAGCCACAGGCACCGTGACCACGACCGCGCCGACATAAGGCACCACAACGGAAACCCCCACCAACATGGCCAACAATGCCGAATAGTTGAGCCCCATCAACACGAACGCGACGTAGGTGACCGCGCCGCAAATGAAGATTTCGATGACCTTTCCACGAATATAATTGGCGATCTGCCGGTTCATTTCCTCGGCCACACGGGTGATCAGCGTACGCTCTCGCGGCAGGTAGCCTCGCACCCAACGGCCAATCATCCGACGATCCTTGAGGAAAAAGAACACGAGGATGGGCACCAGCACCAGATAGATCATCATGTTGACCAGCAGCGGAAGGCTGGACAGGGAAAAGGTCAGCGCCCATTGGCCGAACTTTCCGATTTCGCCCCGTGCTGCTTCGATCGCCTGCAGCACTTGCTCATCGGACACCAGATGCGGGTAGCGCTCCGGCAGCAGCAACAGCAATGACTGCCACTTGGCCAACATCCCGGGAAGCTCATTGAACAGCGTGATCATCTGATGCCAGAGCAAAGGCACCAGGACCAGGAGAAACAACGCCAGCGCCCCCATGAACAGCGCAAACACTATCCCGACCGCGGCCCCTTCGGGGACACGAAAGCGTTCCAGTTGCGCGACCATCCCCTGCATCAGAAAAGCCAGTACCAAACCTGCCAACACCGGCGCCAGCATGCCGCCCAATGTCAGGACGATCGTGAACGCCAGCACCAACAATACCGCCAGCACCACCGCTTCTTCATCCGAGAAATAGCGCTGCATCCAGTTGCGAAGCACTTTGAACATCAGGGGTCCTTGGAGCGAGGAAATAAAAAGCTAAGGAATCAGCACCGTCACGCTTTGCGTAACCAGTAGCGGTAAATGCCATTGTCCACTTCTTCGTGCAACAGCGCGTGGCCGGACAGTTTGGCGAAAGTGCGAAAGTCCCGCTGGGAACCGGCATCGGTCGCCGTCACTTTGAGGACCCCGCCACTGGCCAGGCGATTGAGTTCCATCTTCGCCTTAAGCAGGGGCAACGGGCAGTTCAAGCCCGTGGCATCCACTTCGGCATCGCAAACGGCGGGCAACTGTACAGCGTCAGACATCATTTCTCTCCGGGCAGACACATCCATCTGCAGAGAATCTGCAAATACGATGATGAAGAACAGGCTCATACGCCAGCAAGAATACCCCACTCTGGTCAGCAAGCCATTGAGGCGGCTACAGTAAGGACTTTCTGTCCTAGAGTTTCGTGCATGGATTTTTTGCGCCCCACACTGCTGACGCTCGCCTGCCTGATGGCCACGCCGACCTTCGCGGATGACCTGCCGTCCCTGGGCGACGCCAGTTCCTCCATCGTTTCGCCGCAACAGGAGCACGACCTGGGCCGCGCGTGGCTGGGTCTGCTGCGATCGCAAGTGGCGCAGTTGTCCGATCCGCAACTCAAGGATTTTGTCGAAACCTCGGTGTACCGCCTGGCGGAGACCAGCCAGGTCCAGGATCGCCGTCTTGAATTCATTCTGATCAATACGCCCGAAATCAACGCCTTCGCAGCCCCCGGCGGAATCATCGGGGTCAACGGCGGCTTGTTCCTGCACGCGGAAACCGAAGGTGAATACGCTGCGGTACTGGCTCACGAACTGGCCCACTTGTCGCAGCGCCACTTTGCCCGCGGGGTCCAGGCCCAGCAACGGATGCAGGTGCCGGTGATGGCAGCGATGCTGGCCGGTATCGTGATGGCAGCGGCCGGCGCCGGCGACGCCGGGATTGCCGCCATCGCCGGAACACAGGCGGCGGCCATTCAGGAACAGGCGCGTTTCTCGCGGCAAAACGAAGCGGAAGCCGACCGCATCGGCATTCTCAACCTGGAAAAAGCCGGTTACGACCCGCGCAACATGCCCACCATGTTCGAACGCCTGGCCCGTCAGTACCGTTACGACGCCAAGCCGCCGGAATTCCTGATGAGTCACCCGGTCACCGAGTCGCGTATCGCCGATACCCGTAACCGTGCCGAACAGGCCAAACCAGGGGGCAAGGAAGACAGCCTGGCTTATCAACTGATGCGCTCACGGGTGATCCTGATTTATGAAGAAACCCCAGGCGTTGCGGCCAAACGGTTCCGCGCTCAATTAGCCGAGAACCCGAAAAACGATGCCGCTCGCTACGGCCTGGCATTGGCCCAGACCAAAGCGGGGCAATTGAACGAGGCACGGGATTCGCTCAAACCGCTGCTGGACAAGGCGCCCGACAACATCACGTACAACCTGGCGATGATCAATCTGGACATCACCAACAACCGCTTTCCCGATGCGCAACAGCGGGTCGACCGCATGCTGGATCTGTACCCGGACAATTACCCGCTGAACCAGGCGAAGGTCGATGTCCTGCTCAAACAGTCCAAGGCGCCAGAAGCGCTCAAGGCATTGGAAACCCTGCTCAAGAGCCGCTCCGACGATCCGGACGTCTGGAACCAGGTCGCCGATGCCCGCGGCCTTTCCGGCAACACCATTGGTTCACATCAGGCTCGCGCCGAGTACTTTGCACTGATGGGGGATTTCAAGCAGGCAATCCAGCAATTGGAATTCGCCAAGCGGCGTGCGAACAACAACTTCCAGCTGGCGTCCCGGATCGATGCGCGACAGCAGGAAATCATTGCCCAGGAACGGGCAGTCAAAGACATGATGAACTAGCTCAGGCCTACGCGTCCTCGAGCCGCAGGCTGGGCGAGAGGCGTCTTGATGCGGCGCTCTCTCACAGCGAGTCGTCAAATGCCTGAGGTGGCTCTCAGGCGTTGCCGGAAAGCTTCAACCGCGCCGCCTGAGTGAAATCCAGCATCCGTTGCAACGGCCGCACCGCGTGGGGAATGATCGCCGGGTCGACGAAGATTTCATTGGTCCCTTCCCGCAGGCATTGCAGTGTGCGGGCCAACGTGTTCATCGCCATCCACGGACAATGCGCGCAACTGCGGCATGCCGCGCCGTTACCGGCGGTTGGGGCCTCGATGAAAACCTTGTCAGGACAAAGTTGCTGCATCTTGTAGAAAATGCCGCGGTCGGTCGCCACGATGAAGGTTGAATTCGGAAGCGTCTGCGCCGCTTTGATCAACTGACTGGTGGAGCCCACTGCATCGGCCAAATCAATCACCGATTCCGGCGATTCAGGGTGGACCAGAATCGCAGCGTCCGGGTACAGCGCCTTCATGTCCTCCAGTTGCCGGGATTTGAACTCCTCGTGGACGATGCACGCGCCATCCCACAAGAGCATGTCGGCACCTGTCTCACGCTGAATGTAGCGGCCCAGATGCCTGTCCGGCGCCCAAATGATTTTCTCGCCGTTGTCCATCAGGCTCTCGACAATTTCCAGCGCGCAGCTTGAGGTGACCACCCAGTCGGCGCGAGCTTTGACGGCCGCGGATGTGTTGGCGTAGACCACCACGGTCCGCTCGGGATGCTTGTCACAGAAGGCAGAAAACTCGTCGACACCGCAGCCTAGATCCAACGAACAGGTCGCTTCCAGGGTCGGCATGAGAACGCGCTTTTCGGGGGTCAGGATCTTTGCCGTTTCGCCCATGAAACGAACGCCGGCCACCAGAACCGTGCTGGCAGGATGGTTCTTGCCGAAACGGGCCATTTCCAGCGAATCGGACACACAACCGCCGGTCTCTTCGGCCAAGGCCTGAATGACCGGATCGCAATAATAGTGGGCAACCAACACGGCGTCCTGAGCCTTGAGCTCCGCAGCGATCAAGCGACGGTACTCGGCTTCTTCTCCCGGTGTCAGCGCCTTGGGCTGCTTGGCGTCAAGGTGCGCCTGTACCAATAGGCGTTCGGAAATCTGTGTCATGTTCGCAGGACCTGAATGCGCGTGAGCGCGAGCGTCGAGTTTACACCTGTACAACAGGCAACGAGTGAGCGGGAAACCCTCACGGTCATGAAGTTTCCTGCCGGGTGCACGCATCGTTGTGCATGCATCGATACGATCTCGCCGCGCTTGCCCGCTGAAACAGCCTGCAGCGCGAAGCGGCGGCGAATGTATCACGTTACCCGTTGAGCGTTCACTTAACGGCCTGAGCGCCTCAGCCCAGGCGCATCGACAGTTCGACCTCCTCCCCGAAAGGAATCGATAGATACCCGTGCTCGACGGAGCGAACACGTGCCAGGTAGTCGGGCGCGTAATCGGCATTGTCGGCGACGATCAAGGCGCCCGGCCGCAGGCGACTCTCTACCAGAGCGAGAATTTCCGGATACAGCGCCTTGGCGCCATCGAGCAGAACAAGGTCGATGGACGCTGGCAGGTCCTGGCCCAACGTCTTGAGCGCATCCCCCTCGCGAATCTCCACAAGATCAAGCAAGCCACCGGCAAGCAGGTTGTCCCTCGCCTGCGCAACCTTCGACGACTCGAATTCACTGGTAATCAGGACACCCCCGCCGTTGTCCCGCAGCGCAGCGGCCAAGTGCAAGGTCGAGATGCCGAACGAGGTGCCGAATTCAACTACGGTGCGCGCTTTGCAACTGCGCGCCAACATGTACAACAACGCCCCGGTTTCGCGGGACACGGCCAGTGGAAAGTCCTTCAGGCGACCGTAGAAGTCCCGATAATCCGTCTTGCTTCGCATGAGGCGCCCCAAATCCTCCTGGGTGAAATCGGACAGCTGAGGACTGGTCATCGGCGACTGTTCAGCCGCGTCTTGGAATAGACGCTCAAGGAGCGAAGCAACCGGGGTAGATGTCAGGGTATTCATAAAGGGCTCCGAGTTTAAACGGTGCGCAATTCGCAACGCCGGATTAGAATGCGACGAATCCCTCACATTTAATAATCGCATTCAGCAGCCGCTATGAACGACGCCCGCAACCCCGCGATTTCCCTGCGAAAAAGACCCAAACAGGCACGCTCCGAAGCGTCGATCGGGGTGATTCTCGAAGCAGCTACTCAGGTTTTGGCCAAAGAAGGCGCCCGCCGTTTTACGACAGCGCGCGTGGCAGAAAAGGCCGGCGTCAGCATCGGATCGCTTTACCAGTACTTCCCGAACAAGGCCGCGATCCTCTTCCGCTTGCAGAGCGACGAATGGCAACAGACGTTCGACATGCTCAACAGCTTGCTCGGCGACACATCGGTGCCTCCCCTCCAACGCTTGCGTCAATTCGTGCACGCGTTTATTCGCTCGGAATGCGAGGAAGCCGACATGCGCACCGCCCTTGACGACGCGGCGCCCCTGTATCGCCATGCGCCGGAAGCGCGGGCGATCAAAGAACAGGGAGAAGCGGCGATCCGCTCATTTATCCGAGAAACGCTGCCCGATACGGACGACGCCGTGCGAATCAGAGCAGCGGATCTGCTGACCGGTACGTTCACCACGGTCGGCAAAGCGTTTTCCCAGACGCCGCGCACTCCCACCGAGGTCGAGGCGTATTCGGACGCCATGGCGGACATGTTCTGTGCCTATCTGGAGCGGCTGGCTCAAGATAGGCGTCAGAGCAGCCCTTAGCGGGCGGGGGGTGTCCGTTGCCCACTAGGGCGCCGATCAGAATCAGTATTTCCAGGTCACCGAGGCGGTGAGATTTCGCGGTGCGCCATAACTGCCGGTCGTCACGTTGTCGTAAAGCGACAGCACGTATTTACGATCGGTGACATTGTTCAGGTTGAGCGCCGTGCTCCAATTGCTGTCGATGTCGTAGCTGGTCATGAGGTCGACGAGCCCATAAGCGTTCTGCCGGATCGCACTGGTGTTGTCATTTTCCACAGTGCTCTGCCAACTGACGCGGGCACCGACCTTCATCTGGGGCACACTGGGCAGGCGATAGGTGGCCATACCGCGGAAACTGTGGGTCGGTACGTATTTACGAGCGCGTTCGCCATCGTCATTGTCGATACGCACGTAGGTGTAGCCAGCGAGCAGGTCCAGGCCATCGAACACCTCGCCTGAGGCTTGGAGCTCTACGCCATGGCTCTTGAAGTCGTTAGGCGTGTAGACGTTCTGAACGCCGTTGTACCCCGCATACACCGCCACATTGCGTTGCTCGGTCTTGAACACCGCGGCCGTCAGGTGCAGGCGTTCATCCATGACGCTGCCTTTGAGACCGACCTCCATGCTCTTGCCTTCCAGCGGCGCGAGTAACCCGCCGTCTACACCGACGTTGTACTGCGGGTTGTAAATCTTGGTCCAACTGCCATACACGCTCCACGCCTTGCTGAGGTCGTAGACCAGACCGGTGTAGGGCGCGACTTTGCCGTGGGCCCGCGTGTAACGCTCAGACCCATAGCTTTCGCCTCTGCTGTCGGCGCTGAGCATCCGGGCACCGGCGATCCAGTGAAGGTCGTCGGTCAGGCTGAAGCGGGAGCCGGCGAAAACGCTTTTCTGGGTGTCCTGGAAGTTTTGCGAAAGGCCATCGCTGGTGGCCACAAAGGAAGGCATAGGGGTAACGCCCGCCAGAATGCCCGAAAACGAGGTATCGAAAGCGCTGAAGTTCTCGAGATCCTCATCGTACTCATGACCTTTCTGGTGCGTCCGCCCATAGGCGGCGCCAAAGGTCAGTTGATGTTCACGACCGAACAAGCTGAAGGGGCCCTGCACTTTCGCCTCGCCCAGTAACTGATGCGCCTCGCTGCGGGTGTGGTTGGCGTAGGCCAGTGCATCGTCGCCCGTGACAGACCCTACATACAGCATGTTGGTGTTCTGCTTCTCTTGCACGCCGGTCGCGGTCAGGGTGGCATTCCAGTTATTACCGAAGTCGTGCTTGAGCTCGACGAACGTGCGCTGTGTGTGCAGGTTCCAGTAGGTCCAGGGCTGGCCGATGCTGTTGCTGCGACCACTGTAATGGATGGGGTCTCCGTTACTGTCCACCAGCGGCAAGTTGCCCCACGAGCTGCCGTTGGAGTCACTGTTGTGCTGGGAGACGCCCACAGTCACCGTATCAGCGTCCGTTATGTCGAACGCCAGCAATCCCGCCACGACATTTCGCTCATGGCTGTAGCGGTCCATCCACGAATTGCCTTTGTCATGGGAATAGATGAAGCGGCCTCGCACGTTGCCCGTGTCGGTCAGCGGGCCAGCCACATCGACATCGACGCGGCGGCTGTCCCAAGAACCGACGCTGGTATCGATCTGCGCCTGAAACGTTTCGGTCGGGCGCTTGCGCACGAAATTGACCGTCGCGGAAGGGTTGCCCGCCCCACTCATCAAACCGTTGGCGCCGTGCAGCACATCGACCTGCTCGTATTCGGCCAGATCCTGGTCGCCCACCAGCACCGTGCCCACGAAGGGCATACCCATGCCGTCATATTCGAACGTGTTGATATCAAATCCACGCGAGGTGAACTCGGTCCGATCGGTCTCGCTCTGCTCGACCGTCACCGAAGGCGCGGAACGAAGGGCGTCCTTGATGCCGTTGATTTTGAAATCGTCCAACGCTTGACGCGTGATCGTGGTAACCCCCTGGGGCGTCTGCCTATCGGTGAGCCCCAGCTTGGTCGTGGTGGAAGAGGCCTTCCCTTCATACCCAACACTAACACCATCCACGTCTTGTGCATTGCTCTGAATTTCAGTGGCCGGGAGGGTCAGGTCATCAGCGTGGACAGTGGACATGGCGCTGCATGCACCAACCAGAAAACAGCCAAACGAGAAATAACGTTTCAAGGCGGGGGATCCAAATCAAGCAAGAGTGATTCAAAATGTAAATGCGAATCTAACTCATAACACTAATTTGTTTCGACAAATTTTTCACATTCAACGATATTTTTCCGCGCCGGTTCAGTGTCGATGGACGTGGCTCGCTTAGCAGATGGACTTTGATGCCGAAGGAGACGCTGCTTTATCGCAGACGAAAAAAAACCCGAGAATTCACACTTACGTGGACCTCTCGGGTTTTGAAGAGATCGTACACCAATTACGGACGTGGACCCGAGCATGCAGTTTGGCTTTTCTGAGCCTACCATCGCCAGCATCTGCACAGCACCAATCCGCTTGAGAGACTGAACGTGGAAATCAAACAACGTACCGAAGTCGTGGGTAGTTTCCTGATGATCCGGCGCTCGCCTGGCTCGTCGGTGCGACGTCGCTGGAGCAGAACGACGAACGGTGCCACCGCGGAATATGCATGGGAGGCTTCGAGGCGGTCAGCGATAATCCGCAGGCCCAGCTCTCGGCCCGTGATCAACTTAACGGGAAACTTAGCGACCAGAGCCGTGGTGAACTGCACCACTTCTGGGGCAGGACATGCTTTAAATTGGCATGGCCAAAACCTCTCAAAACTTGAATGTCGTGAAAGCCTACGGAGAATGTAGGATTATTCTGTGATGGATGTAGCCTATCGATACTTTAGTTAATTGCCCAAAACTCCCCATAAAAGACGCCGAACCCCCTATATTTCGTGACTTATCATGTTTAAACTTTGCGCCATCCCTACATAACCATTGTAATTATTACCCGGTTCTGTGTCGGCAGCGACCGGTCATTTCGAGTTGTTTCAGCAATGACCACTTTCAGGGCGGAGACTCGCGCATGGCTGACACTTCCCTCGCAATTACGGCGATAAGTCGATCGTTCGCCTCGAGAGGGAAACTTTGTTTCAGTCAGGTGCATGTCAAGCTACTGACCTGCCATGATGCGTCAAAACGGGAAGTGTCACCTGTCTGTTCAAATGAAGGAATAATCCATGACGACTCATCAAGTTTCGTCACGGTGGCTTGGCCTGACAGCATGCGACAACTAGCGCAAGCCAGATGAACGCGCCCATCCCAAGGTGACCGGCCACAATCTCGTTGAGGGGTACATGCAGCTTTATATCGATGGAACATGGGGGACATGTCCGCGCTTATGGGGGCGGTCCAGGTCAACCGCAACGGTCCGCCGGATTAGCAATACTGACTACCTTGCCATTCCACCCGCGATAAAATCGAGTCGCCATCGAAGTCGATGGGTTGTGCTTGTCTCTCTGCAGAGGATGTGATCATGAAACGCGCGGTGTACTGGCGTGACCTGAATGGCCTGCATGATGAATGGTCAGGTCTATACGTTGAAGTGCAGGGGACCACAGCTCGCCCTGCACTTCACCTACTCACAGGCGTCAACGGCAGAATGACCCTCAAGCTCAGGGAACACCCCTTGTTTTGGGCCACGCTGGAACACAGCCACTACGGGGCCTGGCTAGTACGAAACGTCGGGGCAGCCGAGCCATGGGCACCTCCCTTCCCAGCCATCCGAAGCGCAGACGTCGGGCGGTTCGCAGGTCTGCCACCCATTGAGTGCATGCGGAGCTGGTGCCGTTACTTCGTCGAACGCTTGAGCGCGCCTGAATTAGGGTTTCTCATCCCTGGGCAATGGGTGGTTCAAGCACTTTTGCCAGTTGCAGACACCCTGCACGCCAGAGGCCGGTTGGGTGCCGCTGAGTGGCACTTCAAAACCGCCAGCGACGACACCAACCGCTTGCCAGACTGGCAGCTTTCGGGTTCCACACTGCTGAGAAGCTTGCAAGCTGGGAGCCTACGCTGGATCGACTTTTCAGATGACCGTGAAGCGCTGATCGTGCTGCACGACGTTGATCCGTACGCCGACCGCTTGAAATGGTGGAGAAAGAAAGCCCGCGAAGGCACGCTGCCGCCAATCTTGCTCTGGTACGTGGCCGGACTTTCGGCGTTTGTCGTGATCGACGGCCATCACCGGCTTCATGCCGCGATCATGGAAAACGCCGCACCCCGCTTTGTGGTGATAGCCGCCAGTCGCAGCCAAACCATCAGTCATTGCCCCGAAATCCAACAGCGGGTGCTAGCTTCACTTTCGCGCCCAAGAGCGCGCAGGCTTAATCTGGATGTCGCTGCCAGTAACCGAGTACTGATTCAGGCGTTCGATGACAGGCCGTGTCTCGGTGCCTTAACCCATGGCTGGGCGAGCCCAGGAGAGGAACGCGCTTGGATTGATGAAGTCGGCCAGCGTGTACAACACATCGGCAAAACCGAGCACTTGCAAAACATCATAGACCGCTGTGAACCGGACACTGAATAACCAATGGAGTGAATAGTGACCTAACGCACCCTGGATCAACTGGAGCGAATACACCATCAAGGACTTAAAGGACATATATGAATACTGAACGACTGCAACACACTCACACCTACAGCCCGAAGTGGCAGGAGCGTTTTGAATTCTTTGAGCGCCTCGAACCCCTCGATAAAAAGGAAAAACGAAATGCTGCAAAATCCCTGGGGTTAAAAGTCGCTAAGGATAAATTTCAACTTCATCGCGTTCTTCTTCGGGATAATCTATTTCTTCGTATTGGGCTTGTGGAGACGCAATCTGTCGATGGTCGGCATCATTGTAGTGGTCTACTTGGCGATTGGATTCGGCTCAGTCATTCTCGATATTGAGATCTCTGCCTCTTTTAATCGTGGACTCGCTTGCGGCATTTATGCTTGGTACGCTTGTACGGCGAACATTGCGTATTACCTCAAAGAAATTAAAGGCAACAACGGCTGGTACCCGTTCAAACTCCAACTGTAAATGCTAGCACTACAGGCTGAAGATTGGCGCTCTCCTGTGGCGAGAGACATCGAAATAATGCGGTCGCACCCCGTCATCTTGGCGATGAAAACCTCAGTTTTCCCTTAAAGGGTTCAGTCTTGTTCTCTCGCCGCCAAAGGCCTTGTCTGAGTGGGTAATAGCGTTTGCCATGACCCGGAGCTCGTATAACCCATGAAGACACTCTTAAAGGGCTGTCTCTTAGCAATCACGTAACTTGGCCGTTTGCAACCCTCTGCGTCGGATGTGGATTCAATAGGGCAACAGCCTCAAGACTAGGTACATATTTTTTTGCGCTTACCATTTAAGAGTGTGGACTCGCAACAAAGGAGGCGCTCCCAACCTGGTCAGCCTCATACTAGATTTGTGTCGTCATTCTGACGATTTGGGGCGCCATTGCGATTCAATCCAGCAAAGGGAATCCAGAGTTTGCGTTGGTTCTCGCGCTGCTGCTGAATGGCTTCGGGCACACCGTCAGGGCTTGGCGGCCTTCCGGAAGGGGGAAGTCACTGATAGCCCAAGAGCACTTCACAAAAAAGCGGTCGCCTGTAAAGCCTGAGTGGTTCTGGCTCGCAGTGTTCTACAAAGCTCTTCTACATCGATATCCGCCTGAACGCCTTGCTCAAGCCCCGGATTCACGATGTGGACTGGAAAACAGAATGATCATTGCCCAAGCTGACACGGAGAAACGTCATCTAGAGTTTTCGATTCCGATCATGCCAGGACTTGAACCCCGTATCCACCGCCTGCTTGAGGCTGCGCGCTAAGCCGGTTTCCAACCGCACGCACCAACGACAGCAATTCATTACGACTTCTTACTCGGGAAGTGGCGAAATCGTTGACACCACGACCGCGATTCGTCCGATCAATATCGACATCACCTGCGCGAAACTATGGCTTACCCCAGACAGCTGCTGGTTTGCGCATTCGAGAATGCCTCTACTTTCGTCCAAGCCCGCGTCCCGCCTAGCTTCAGACGAAAAAAAACCCGAGAATTCACACTTGCGTGGACCTCTCAGGTTTTGAAGATGGTGGGTCGTGTAGGATTCGAACCTACGACCAATTGGTTAAAAGCCAACTGCTCTACCAACTGAGCTAACGACCCGCTTCGTGGTGGCGCGTATATTACTGATTTTTCTCAGTAATTCAACACCCCATCGAAAAAAAATCAAAAATAATGAGTTGGGTCGGGAATGCCCGCGGTTGCGAAGCCTTCGGCGCGCAGGCGGCAGCTGTCACATTTGCCGCATGCCCGGCCCTGATCGTCCGCCTGATAGCAAGAAACGGTCAGGCCGTAATCAACGCCGAGACGCGTACCAGCCTTGACGATGTCAGCTTTGCTGAGCATCTGCAGCGGCGCCTGAATGGTGAACCCCTGCCCTTCCACGCCTGCCTTCGTTGCGAGATTGGCCATCCGCTCGAACGACTCGACGAATTCAGGGCGGCAGTCGGGGTAACCGGAATAATCGACGGCGTTGACGCCGATGAAGATGTCACGGGCACCCAGCACCTCGGCCCAGCCCAACGCCAGCGAGAGAAACACGGTGTTACGGGCAGGCACGTAGGTTACGGGAATGCCTTCGCTCGGGGCTTCAGGCACATCGATGGAGCTGTCAGTCAACGCCGAACCGCCGATGCCGTTCAAATTCAGGCCAATCACTTTATGCTCGACCACGCCCAGATCCCTGGCCACACGCTCTGCCGCCTGAAGTTCGGCGCGGTGACGCTGGCCGTAATCGAAGCTCATGGTGTAGCAGGCAAAACCATCAGCCTTGGCCATGGCCACAACCGTTGCTGAATCCAGCCCCCCGGACAGCAAAATTACCGCTTTTTTCTCAGTCATCGTTTGTCCACTCATATCAGCGCCCCGGCTCGTCGTCCCAGAGAATCTTGTGCAACTGGAGCTGCATCCGGACAGGCAGGTTATCGGCCACGATCCAGTCCGCCAGATCTCTGGCCGGCAGGTCATGCGCTACGGGTGAAAAGAGCACCTCACCGGCACGCCGCTCGAGGCCATACTGAATCAGCTTGGAAACCGCCCAGTCGTAATCCTCACGCGAGCAGATCACGAACTTGACCTGATCGTGGGGCGTCAACAGCTCGATGTTTTCGTAGCGGTTGCGTGCCACCTCTTTCGACCCTGGGGTCTTGAGGTCGACGACACGACTGACGCGCGAATCGACCTTTGAAATATCCAGCGCGCCACTGGTCTCGAGAGAGACTTCATAACCGGCATCGCACAGGCGCTCAAGCAGTTTGATCGCATTCGGCTGAGCCAGCGGCTCCCCGCCGGTGACGCAGACGTAACGAGGGCGATAACTGGCCACTTGCTGCATGAGCGAGTCGAGTGATTGAAGGGTGCCACCGCTGAAAGCGTATTCGCTGTCGCAGTAACCACATCGCAGAGGGCAACCAGTGAGGCGCACAAAAACGGTAGGCAAGCCTGCCGTGCGCGTTTCACCCTGCAAAGAGTAGAAAACTTCGGTGATGCGTAATGTGTCTTGCATAAGGGCCACGGGCGTAACGGCTAAACAGGCCATCCGCCTCCGTCAGGCACTTCTGTGCACCCTGCGCTCGCAGAATCCACGGAAGCGTAATCAATACCGGAATTTCGGGTGCGAGATTCTAACGAAAAAAGCCGCGCAACGCGCGGCTTTCTTGAACCGAAGGTCAGCTTGACCGAAAGTCAGAGAC
The DNA here is from genome assembly GCF_003052515.2 of Pseudomonas sp. RIT409. Lineage (GTDB taxonomy): Bacteria > Pseudomonadota > Gammaproteobacteria > Pseudomonadales > Pseudomonadaceae > Aquipseudomonas. The sequence goes on from NZ_QARE02000001.1 coordinate 156,395, forward strand.
GCTGGAGGTCCCGCTGGGCCAGTTGGGCAGCCGAAGTACCGGGGTACTGTGCCACAACCTGCTGCAGAATGCCCTTGACCTTGTCGGTGTGGCCGAGGCGACGTTCGACATCTGCAAGCTTGTATAGCGAGTCAGGCACTTTGGCGTGCTTGGGGTAAAGCTGGCTGACTTTGGCAAACGCTTGACCAGCACCCTGCAGATCACCTTTGGCCAGGTTCACTTCACCCAGCCAATACTGCGCGTTGCCCGCATACTGACTGTTAGGATACTTGCGCAGGAAGGCCGAAAACGCCTGGCTCGCCTTGTCGAAATCCTTGGCCTTGATCAGGTCGAATGCTGCATCGTAGTAGAGCTTTTCCTTCGCCGGATCACCCGGCTCGCTGCTAGCCTGAGGCGCTTGTGCGCCCGCGGGGGCTGCGGGGGTTCCGCCGGCATTCACAGCGCCGTCGGAAGAGGAATTATTGGCAGTTGGTGCGCTGGGTGCGACACCCGCTCCGATACGGGAGTCGAGATCCTTGTAACGATCCAGCGCCTCTTGTTTCATTTGCTGGATATCGTTCTGCTGGACTTCGACAATTCCGCGCAGACGCGAAATTTCATCCTGCATTTGCTGCAACTGCATGAACAGCTGACCTTGCGCCGAAGGCTGGGCCGAAGCCCCGCCTCCGGCGTAGGCGCCCGCCGTACCGTAACCCGATGGCGGATAACTGCTGCCAGCGGAGCCAGAGTTGTCATCGACCACAGGAACCGCACCCATCGCAGTGAAAGGAAGGGTGAGAGCCAAAACGGTTAAAGCACGGCGGCACGTTCGCATGTCAAATTACTTACGCAGTTCGACGCGACGGTTTTGAGCCCAGGATTGCTCGTCGTTGCCGGTAGCAACTGGACGCTCTTCACCGTAGGAAACGACTTCCAACTGAGCTGGCGATACGCCTTGCAGAACCAGGTAGCGCTGAACGGCTTTCGCACGACGCTCGCCCAGAGCCAGGTTGTACTCGCGGGTACCACGTTCGTCGGTGTTACCTTCCAGAACAACGCGAGCGCCGTTAGCTTTCAGGTCCTTGGCGTGAACGTCCAGAGCGCGCATGGCTTCTGGCTTCAGGTCAGAACTGTCGTATTCGAAGTAGAAAGTGGTGATAGCGCGCAGAGCGGCTTCTTCGCTCAGGGAGCCGTCAACGGCACCGGTGTTTGCGCCGTAACCAGCGTTTGGATCGACAGCAGCGCCTTGACCGGCATTGTCGCCGCCTTTGGAGGAGCAACCTACAGCTACAGCCATGGCCAGAGCCAGCGCAGCAAATTTACCAAACTTCAGCATTTCCATCGTGAAACTCCTAATGAACCCCAGTGTGTTAAGTAAAACGTAAAGCGCCGCGTCAGTTCAGGTAAGGGGACCAGGAAGGTTCTCTGACTTCGCCTTGAGCGGTAGGAAGCGGGAGCCTTACGCGTCCATTGATGGACACGAGCATCAAGACTCCCCGGCCCTGCTGGCGGGTGGCGTAGATTACCATGGTGCCGTTGGGCGCAACAGTAGGCGACTCATCAAGGTTGCTGTCCGTAAGGATTTTTACGCTGCCGCGCTGCAAATCCTGAGCGGCCACCTTGAAGTTGGTGAAACCGTCTTGGCGATGGATCATGACCAACGTCTTTTCATCAGCCGACAACTTCGGGTTGGCGTTGTAGTTGCCGATGAAAGTCACGCGTTCGGCGCCACCACCATTAATGCTGGTTTTATAGATCTGCGGTTTGCCACCACGATCGGAAGTGAAATAAATGGTCGAACCATCTTTACCGAAGAATGGCTCGGTATCGATAGACGAATCATTGGTCACGCGCGAAAGCTGACGGGACGCCAGGTTCATCACGTAGATTTCCGGGTTGCCGTCCTTGGACAGAACCATCGCCAGCTTGCTGCCGTCGGGCGACCAGGCAGGCGCGCCGTTCAGGCCCTCGAAGTTGGTGATCTGCTCGCGACGCCCTGTGTCGATGTGCTGGACGAAGATGCGCGGACGCTTCTGCTCGAACGATACGTACGCGATACGTTTGCCGTCCGGAGCAAACCGCGGAGACAGGATCGGCTCGCGGGACTGCAACAACGTGACAGCACGAGCACCGTCGTAATCCGAACGTTGCAAGGTATAGCGGGTGTTGTTGCCGCCAAAGCGTTCGGCGGTGACGTAGAGCATGCGCGTGGAGAACGCCCCCTTGATACCGGTCAGCTTTTCGAATGACTGGTCAGAGATGTAGTGCGCCATGTCACGCAACTGGTCGGTCGTGCCCGAGACGTTTCCGGTCAACACCTGCTGCTCGGTCGCGACGTTGAACAGCGCGTACTGAACCTGTAGACGTCCGCCTGACGGCACGATATTGCCGACCATCACGTATTGGGCGCCCAGCGCCTTCCAGTCACGGAAAATGACTTCACTGGCCTGGCTCGGCTGGCTGATCATGTTTTCCTTGGGAATCGGCGAGTAGTACCCAGAATTCAGCAGGTCGCTGCTGATGATCTGAGCCATGTCCTCAGGCAAGACGCTACCGCCCTGCAAACCGAACGGCACGACAGCAATGGGCGTGGCACGGTCGCTGCCACTGGTGACCAGAATGTTCTTTTCGTCGGCAGCGGCGAAACCCGCTGCACAACATAGAACGACAAGCAATCCTCGAAGAAGGTTAATCACAAGGCTAGATCCTCAGGTGTGAATGTCATCTTGAATGACCGGTAAGGTGCGAAATCCGAAGGTTTCAGCCCCTGCATCTCTGTCAAACGACCAATGTTCTTGACCGCCGCGACAGCCGAGCTGTCGAACGGACCGTCCCCACTGGTTTTGGCCACACTCACCGAAGTGATGGTGCCATCTGGCAACATGGCGATCTGCAACACAACCGTCATACCCTTGCGTGCCGAAGGTGGACGAGCCCAGCCTTCCGCAGCGCGAGAGCGAATCAGGTCGTCGAAGTTACCCGCAGTCTCGTCACCCCGCTCATCGGCCAGCGCCTGCTGGCGTTCCGGCTTGTCAGAGAGCAAATCGGCCAGTGCCTGGGCTTTCTTCTCTTCCGCTGACTTACGGGCTGCGTCCTGGGCTTTCTTCTTCGCATCGTCAGCCGCTTTTTTCTTGGCGTCTTCAGCCGCTTTCTTTTTCGCGTCTTCGGCGGCCTTTTTCTTCGCGTCTTCCGCAGCCTGCTTCTTGGCATCCTCCGCGGCCTGCTTCTTGGCCTCTTCGGCAGCCGCACGCTTGGCGTCTTCCTCGGCCTTTTTCTTGGCGTCGTCTTCCGCTTTTTTCTTGGCTATGTCCGCGAGTTGCTTCTCTTCGGCGGCCTTTTTTGCATCTTCCGCTTTCTTGGCTTCAGCTTTTTTCGCCTCATCGGCCTTTTTGGCCTCCTCGGCTTTCTTCGCCTCCTCAGCCTTCTGTTCTTCGGCCTTTTGAGCGGCATCGGCTTTCTTTTGTTCCGCCGCCTTGATGGCCTCTTGCTCGACTTTCTTTTGCTCCATCTGCTCGACCTCTGTCTGTCGTGCAGCGGACTTTTTCGCCTCGCCGGCAAGCTTCTGGTTGGTCTGGGTCGTTGCCTGGCTTTTCGACTTCAACTGATAAAGCGTGGCCTGAACGATCGGCCTGGCTTCCGGCAGCTCCGGCGTCATCGCGAAGCTGACGAACAGCAGACCAAAAATCAGGACGTGCAATGCCACGGCCCATACCGAGGGCCAGAAGTAGCTTTCCGAGGCTGACGGCTCTCGAATCGGCTGCATCAGGGCGCCTCGGTAATCAGACCAACGTTCCCGACTCCGGCTTTCTGCAACCCGCCCATCGTGCCCATCACGGCACCGTAGTCCACGGATTTGTCGCCTCGAATGAACACCTGAGTCTGTTTGCCGGCGTCACGCCCCGCCGCGATGATCTTGGTCACGGCGCTGGTCAGTTGCGGCAAGGTCATGGCCTTGTCCATCTGTTTGTCGGTATCGACCTCGCTGCCAAGGTTCCAGTAATAGGTCTTGTCAGCCTTGATCGAAATGGTCAGGACCTGGTTGTTGTTGTCCTGCGGCAACGCCTCACTGGAGACTTTGGGCAGGTCGACTTTCACGCCCTGGTTAATCATTGGCGCCGTCACCATAAAGATGACCAGCAGCACCAGCATCACGTCGATGTAAGGCACCACGTTCATTTCGGCGACCGGCTTGCGTTTGCTGCGTCGGCCGCGAGCGATTAAAGCCATTGGGAAATACCTGCTCAGTCTTCGCTGGTGTGCACTTTACGGTGCAAAATGGCCTGGAATTCGTCGGCGAAGGTGTAGTAGCGGCCAATCAGAATCTCGCCACGGGCAGAGAAACGGTTGTAGGCCACTACGGCCGGAATCGCAGCGAACAGGCCGATGGCGGTCGCGATCAGCGCTTCGGCAATACCCGGAGCGACAGTGGCGAGCGTGGCTTGCTGGGCCGTTGCCAGGCCGCGGAAGGAGTTCATGATCCCCCAGACGGTACCGAACAAACCGACATAGGGACTGGTGGAGCCGACGGTCGCGAGGAACGGCAGACTCTGCTCGAGCTTTTCTTCTTCGCGGGAAATGGCAACGCGCATGGCACGGGCCACACCTTCCATGACCGCATCCGGATCAACGCCCGGTTGCTGGCGCAGACGAGAAAATTCCTTGAAGCCGGCGCGGAAGATCTGCTCGACGCCAGAATCCGGGTCCGGGTTGCTACCGGCCTGACGGTACAGCTTGGACAGGTCGATGCCCGACCAGAAACGCTCTTCGAAGCTGTCCAGCGCGCGGCGCCCGGCACGCAGCATCGCGCTGCGCTGAAAGATCATGATCCACGATGTGACCGATGCGGCCACCAGGATCAGCATCACCAACTGAACCACCACGCTGGCATTGCTGACCAAACTCCACATGGAGGTATGGTCGACGACGTTAGCTTCCACGCTGTATCTCCTGCTCTGAATGTGTACCCGCGCCGCTCTGACCGGCAAAGGCCGCGCGCAGAGTTTCGGGAATGGCCCGGGGTTTGAAACTGTCGGCGCGTACACACGCCACCAAAAACCGCCCTTCGCAGAGCAGTACATTATCCACAGCCCGCCTGACACATTGCTGAAAGCGCAGGCTGGCGCGGTTCAATTCGATCACTTCGGCGCTGATCAGCAGTTCGTCGTCCAGCCGCGCGGGCGAGTGGTAACGCGCCTCGCTGGAATGCACGACGAACAACAGGTTCTCGTCGTCGGCCATCGCGGATTGGGCAAAGCCCAGCTCCCGCAACCGTTCGGTTCGAGCCCGCTCCATGAATTTCAGGTAATTGACGTAGTAGACGACGCCGCCGGCATCGGTGTCTTCGTAATAAACGCGACAGCGATGTGCGAACGGCTGGGCCCCGTTTTGCGCGCGCATACTCTAGTGCTTACTCCTCAGGTTGCCAATCCGGCCAGGCAACTGTTTTTTATCGATTTTCATGACGCTGGGCAATGTGACACTGCCTCGACTGCCCGTCAGACCATCAAACGCACGAATTGATCGGTCAATCGCCTGCTTATTCATCGAAATCATCGGTCTGCTCATCAGACTGCGGTCGTTCGCCCATCCGAGACGGTATGTTCAGACCGAAATGCAGATAGGCATGCCGGGTGACCATGCGCCCACGGGGGGTGCGCATCATGTAACCCTGCTGGATCAAGTAGGGCTCCAAAACATCCTCAATGGTATGCCGCTCCTCACTGATGGCCGCTGCGAGGTTATCCACGCCCACCGGGCCGCCATCGAACTTCTCGATCATGGTCAACAGCAGGCGGCGGTCCTGATGATCGAAACCCCGCTCGTCGACGTCCAGCAGGTTCAATGCCATGTCGGCAATGGCCTTGGTGATCTGCCCCTTGCCCCGTACTTCCGCGAAATCACGAACGCGACGCAACAGGCGGTTGGCAATGCGCGGCGTGCCCCGGGCGCGACGGGCGATCTCGAAGGCGCCCGCGTCTTCGATTGGCAATCCAAGAATGCCCGCCGAACGCGACACGATGGTGGCCAAGTCTGCCGTGCTGTAGAACTCGAGTCGTTGAACGATGCCGAAGCGGTCGCGCAGTGGATTGGTGAGCATGCCAGCGCGCGTGGTGGCGCCCACCAGCGTAAAAGGCGGCAGGTCCAGCTTGATGGAGCGCGCCGCTGGGCCTTCGCCGATCATGATGTCGAGCTGGAAGTCTTCCATCGCTGGATACAGCACCTCTTCGACGATCGGAGAAAGGCGGTGGATCTCGTCGATGAACAACACGTCATGGGGTTCGAGGTTGGTCAGAATGGCCGCCAGATCCCCGGGGCGCTCGAGCACCGGACCGGATGTACTTTTGATAGAGACCGACATCTCCTGCGCAATGATGTTCGCCAGCGTAGTCTTGCCCAGGCCGGGCGGGCCGAAGATCAAAGTGTGGTCCAGCGCTTCGCTGCGCCCGCGCGCCGCCTGGATGAACAGCTCCATCTGCTCGCGCACTGTCGGCTGGCCGATGTAGTCGGCCAGACTCAGCGGGCGGATCGCCCGGTCCAGTTGTTCGTCACGATCGCGCCCGGTGGCGGCGATCAAGCGGTCGGCTTCGATCACTTACAACATCCCCTTTAGCGCGCGACGAATCAGGTCTTCACTGCTCAGATTTTTGTCTTTGATGGCAGTCACGGCCTTGCTGGCCTCTTGGGGCTTGTAACCCAGAGAGATCAACGCGCTGACCGCATCGGATTCCGCAGTAGCCACTGGCACCGGCGCGCCGGGCCCTTCTGACACCAACGCAAAGGTGCCCGGCAGCGCGTCCCAGGCCTTGAAGCGATCCTTGAGCTCAACTAGCAAGCGCTCTGCCGTCTTTTTGCCTACGCCTGGCACGCGGGTCAGCGCCGAAGTGTCTTGGGCCTGAACGCAACGCACCAGTTCGTCGACTTCAAGCGTGGACATCAGCGCCAGCGCCAGCTTGGGTCCGACCCCGTTGAGACGAATGAGCTCTCGAAACATTTCGCGATCACGCTTTTCGTAGAAGCCGAACAGCAGATGCGCGTCTTCGCGAACGACCAGATGGGTATGCAGCGTCACCGTTTCGCCCACGTGGGGCAGACGATACAGGGTCGTCATCGGGACTTCGACCTCATAGCCGACTCCGTTGACATCGAGCACCAGATGCGGAGGCTGCTTCTCTGCCAGCGCACCGCGCAAACGTCCAATCACGTGTCCAATCCTTTCCAGTCATTCATCGCTGTTCGGAGGCAGGGTCAAAACCTGCCGCCATGTTTGCAGGCCTCATGAGGTCTGCAAGTGAAAATGTATAAGCGGATGATGCCATCAGAGCCGCAACCGCCCACCGCGACTGCGCGCCGCGTTCAACCCATGTGGAATCAGACTGGAACGGGTGTGAGCATGGCACAAAGCAATCGCCAGCGCGTCCGATGCGTCAATCTGAGGCTTCTGGGTGAGCTTGAGCAGGTGCATGACCATCATCATGACCTGATCCTTGTTCGCCCCCCCTGTCCCTGCGACGGCCTGCTTGACCTGTGTGGCAGTGTATTCGGCAATTTCCAGGGACTCCTCGGCTGCCGCCACGATCGCCGCCCCCCTCGCCTGGCCGAGCTTGAGCGCAGAATCCGCGTTGCGCGCCATGAATACCCGCTCGATGCCCATGGTGACGGGCCCGTACGTCTGAATCACTTCTCGCACGCCTCGATACACGATCTGCAAGCGCTCGTGCAACAGACCGCTGCCAGTGCGGATACATCCCGACGCCACGTACTCGCAACCTCGACCCGTTTCGCGTACCACGCCGAAGCCGGTGACACGGGAACCGGGGTCAATACCTAAAATAAGAGTCATAACGCCTGCAGGTCGAAAGGGCCAAGCACCATTGAAGGCAGCATAAAGGCAGAAGCCGGAGGCCGATAGCGCTGATCGTATCAGCGCTTCGAGCCTCCGGCCTCTGGTCCGGAATCGTCGGCCGATCAGCCAAGCTGCTCCATGACTTCATCCGGGATCTCAGCGTTCGAGTAAACGTTCTGCACGTCGTCCAGATCCTCCAGCATGTCGATCAGCTTGAGGACCTTCTCTGCTGTTTCCAGATCCAGCACGGCGCTGGTAGTGGGCTGCATGACGATCTCGGCATCCGCTGCCTTGTAGCCCGAAGCCTCCAGCGCATTGCGGACGGCGTAGAAATTCGCGAAAGACGTGAAGACATCGATCGAGCCATCGTCGTGAGTCACGACGTCATCGGCATCGGCTTCCATGGCGGCTTCCAGCAACCCATCCTCATCCACACCCGGCGCGAAGGAAATCTGGCCCTTGCGCTCGAACAGGTAGGATACAGAGCCGTCGGTACCCAGATTGCCACCGCATTTGCTGAAGGCATGACGAACCGCCGCTGCGGTGCGATTACGATTGTCGGTCATGGTTTCGACCATGATTGCCACCCCACCGGGGCCGTAACCTTCGTAACCCAGCTCCACCATATCGTCGGCATCGGCCGCACCCGCGCCACGCGCAATGGCCCGATCGATGATGTCGCGACTCATGTTGGCGCCCAGCGCTTTGTCCTGGGCCAACCTCAGACGCGGGTTGGACGCCGGATCACCTCCACCCTGACGAGCAGCGACCGTCAGCTCACGAATCCATTTGGTGAAAATCTTGCCCTTCTTGGCATCCTGACGCTCTTTGCGATGCTTGATGTTCGCCCACTTGGAATGACCAGCCATAACACGCTCCAAACCTTGAAACACGCACGCGCCGCTCGATGACGAACGGCAGCGTTTCACTCTAATTCTTGCCCTGGGCGGGCGGAGAAAACGAGACGAATCCCTTCGGATCCGCCCCATTTCCAGACGGCTTACTCGGCCTTGGGCGTTTCGCGCAGACGGATATGCAGCTCACGCAGTGCCTTGGCGTCGACCACGCCCGGTGCCTGGGTCATCACGTCCGCAGCGCTCTGGGTTTTCGGGAAGGCAATGACTTCACGGATCGACTGCGCACCGGTCATCAACATGACCAGGCGATCCAGCCCGAATGCGAGACCGCCGTGCGGTGGAGCACCGTACTTGAGCGCATCCAGCAGGAAGCCGAACTTCTCCTGCTGTTCGTCTTCGGCGATCCCCAGCAACCGGAACACGGCCTGCTGCATTTCCTTGCGATGAATACGGATCGAGCCGCCACCCAATTCAGTTCCGTTCAGAACCATGTCATAAGCACGGGACAGTGCGGTGGCAGGGTTGGCTTCCAGCTCTTCCGGTGTGCACTTCGGCGCCGTGAACGGATGGTGCAGCGCCGTGAAGCTGCCGTCCTCGTTCTCTTCGAACATCGGGAAATCCACGACCCACATAGGCGCCCACTCGCAGGTGAGCAGATTGAAGTCGTGCCCCAGCTTGATACGCAGCGCACCCAACGCTTCGCTGACGATCTTGAACTTGTCGGCACCGAAGAACACGATGTCGCCGTCCACCGCCCCGACGCGATCGAGGATCACGTTCAGGTTGGCTTCCGGAATGTTCTTGACGATAGGCGACTGCAGACCCTCGGTACCTTTGGCGCGCTCATTGACCTTGATGTAGGCCAGGCCCTTGGCACCGTAGATACCAACGAACTTGGTGTAGTCGTCGATCTTGCTGCGCGGCATGCTCGCACCACCGGGGACGCGCAGCGCCGTCACACGGCATTTCGGGTCATTGGCCGGGCCGCTGAACACCTTGAACTCGACGTCCTTGAGCTGATCGGCGACGTCCACCAGTTCCAGCGGGTTGCGCAGGTCTGGCTTGTCGGAGCCGTAGCGGCGCATGGCTTCTTCGAACGTCATGTGCGGGAAGTCACCAAACTCAAGGTCCAGGACTTCCTTGAACAGCTTGCGAATCATGTCCTCGGTGAGGCCCATGATGTCTTTTTCGTCGAGGAAACTGGTTTCGATGTCGATCTGAGTGAACTCAGGCTGACGGTCGGCGCGCAGGTCTTCGTCGCGAAAGCATTTGGCGATCTGGTAGTAGCGGTCGAACCCAGCCACCATCAGCAGTTGCTTGAACAACTGAGGTGATTGCGGCAGTGCGAAGAAGCTGCCCGCGTGAGTGCGGCTGGGCACCAGATAATCACGTGCACCTTCCGGGGTGGCGCGAGTCAGGATCGGCGTTTCGACATCCAGGAAGCCGTTGCCATCCAGGAAGCCACGAATGCTGGACGTGATCCGCGAGCGCAGGCGCAGCTTCTCGGCCATTTCCGGACGACGCAGGTCGATGAAGCGATAACGCAGACGGGTTTCCTCGCCCACATCGGAATATTCGTTCAACGGGAATGGCGGAGTTTCCGACTCGTTCAGCACTTCCAGCTCATAACCCAACACCTCGATAGCACCGGAGGCCATGTTCGGGTTGACGGCGCCAGCCGGACGCGCGCGCACCTTGCCGGTCAATTTGACGACGTACTCGCTGCGGACGCGGTCAGCGATGGCGAAGGTGTCTGCGCGATCCGGATCGAAGACCACTTGAGCCAGCCCTTCACGATCGCGGATGTCGAGGAAAATCACTCCCCCGTGGTCACGGCGGCGGTGAACCCAGCCGCAAAGGGTAATTTCCTGGCCTTCCAGGCTCTCGTTCAATTGGCCGCAATAATGGCTGCGCATCATGATCCTGTATTCACTTCTCGTCATTCGGAATTCGGTGGAGCTCTCGCCCGTCGCCAATGCGCAATGGTGCAGGAGCCTTGGCATGGAGATCAACCTGAGGGTCAACCCTGCCTTCCAGAGTAGGCGGGGGATTATATAGGGTTAATCAACACTGTGCAGCCGCGCTGGCTGCTCAGTGCAGGAAGCCATCCGCTGTGAGGTTCGAGACCCGCAGACGGCTACCTCGGTGAGCGGCCCCGTTAGCGACGAGACCGCAGGAATGAGTGCCTTGAGATCAGGCTGGTGCAAGCTGAAAACCTTCTGGAGTCAACAAATGGGTGACGCATACGACGCGGACCAGACCGCTGAAGTTTTTCACACCGCCATAGTGCAAATGCACCTCTCTGTCGACGTAGGACAGAACCGCATTGATCGAACAATCGTTGCTACTCGCTATTTCGGACAAAATGTTCCAGTACACCTCCTCCAGACGCAGACAGGTCGCCAGCCCGTTTAGCCTGACCGAGCGCGACTGAGGCTGCGCGAGATCCATATTGAAGGTTTCGACGAACGACTCGCTGTGAACCTTCGGACATCGCTGGACATCTCCCGCCTCCCGTGCGGCATCTTGACTCATGAAGACCTCCTGAATACTTGCTGAAAACTGACGTTAGAAATATTTGAAACCAAATAAATGACACGCCTATCAAGCCCTATTAACACGGGCCATTCCAGCAGAAGCAGCACCCGCAAGATGTAGGAGATCACCACAGGCCCGAGGTGAAATTCGATAGTAAGAATGTGAACCATGTAATTCACGGAGTGGGTGTTACATATGTATTTTTGTCGAGGGTTAATTACCTTACAAATTGAGCCGATACAGACTGAAGGGTCATTAACTTTAACGTTTCAGCATTCGGCACAATAACGCGTCATCTTTTCAGGAATAAAAAAACGGGCGCTTTCAAGGCGCCCGTCTGTGGAGATTACTGACGTTCCAGCATCGAGCGGAGCATCCACGCCGTCTTTTCATGCACTTGCATGCGCTGGGTGAGCAAGTCGGCGGTCGGCTCATCACTGACCTTGTCCAGCAGTGGGAAAATCCCACGAGCGGTCCGCGTCACGGCTTCCTGGCCGCTGACCAGGGAACGGATCATGTCTTCGGCGGCGGGCACGCCCTCCTCCTCTTTGATCGAAGACAGACGGGCGTAGGTCGCATAGGTGCCGGGTGCGGGGAAGCCCAGCGCGCGGATGCGCTCGGCGATCAGGTCGACGGCCAGCGCCAGTTCGTTGTATTGCTCTTCGAACATCAGGTGCAGCGTGCGAAACATCGGACCGGTGACGTTCCAGTGAAAATTGTGGGTTTTCAGGTACAGCACATAAGTGTCCGCCAACAGACGCGACAGCCCGTCCACAATGGACTTGCGATCTTCTTCGCTGATACCGATATCGATAGACATTTTTCGCCCTCTTCATAGGATGATGTTCAAACCACTGCGGCCCACTCTATCAAGACACGAAGAGGGTCGCAGCTTTCTCTACGCTGGATGATTTCACGCAACCGGCCTCGGCTGCTTGCCCGCTGCCCTTCGCGACCGGCTGCCAGGCGAGTTCGAACGGGGGACGGCGTGAGCCGCTCTGGAATGCAGGTTCGCCAACGAAGCGAATTTCCAGGCAAAACGCGACCATCTGCTGACATCCGGACCGTTAAGCGCTTGATTTGAGTAGCCCTGCGCTTTGCGGTTAAATACAGACGTGTCGTGACGGGCAGATCAAAGCACGTCACGCATAGGCTGAATCGAAGCGCGTTTCTTAATGCCTTGCTTCTTTAGAAGCGTACCGCGCGTCGCCAGCTATTTCCTAGTGATCCATCTTAATGTGAGTCATCGAAATGTTGAAAATAGTCCACCTGCTAACGGGCGCAGCCGCCCTGTTGCTTTCATTCATCCCCGCCCTGCGTAGCGAAGCCTTGTCTTCCTACCTGTCCCAACCGGATGCGCTTTATCTGGCGCTGTTCGGCCTGATCAACCTCATCGTCGCCCCCGTCATTCCGTACTGGAACAAAGGTCCACGGCATCAGTTGCAAAATCTGGTCAGCGCTCTTCTGGTTTTGGCAGTCGTGATGCAAGTCCTGACACTGCTCGTGCCTTTCGAAACCATTGCCGGGCAGCCAGCGGTTTTGGTCAGCCTGTTGGTTCTGCTGGTTGCCGTTGCCATCCATCTTGGCGTGAGTTTCTACAAGTCTTCGCCGTCGCCCGTCGCGCAGCAGCACGAGCCAGGTCAGCGCGATACCGGCACCGTCAAGTGGTTCAACACCTCCAAAGGCTTCGGCTTCATCTCTCGGGATTCTGGGGACGACATCTTCGTGCATTTCCGCGCGATTCGTGGAGAAGGCCACCGCGTTCTGGTCGAAGGCCAGCGTGTGGAATTCTCCGTAATGAACCGGGATAAAGGCCTGCAAGCCGAAGATGTGATTGCTGCACTTCCACGCCGATAAATTGCACTGGAAAACCGCGCGATCACGCGCGGTTTTTTTATGCCTTCAATAATGAGGAGGTGGCGCGTCGCTCTCGACGGCTTCGAATTGACCACCCATCTCTTCCTGACGCTTGATCAGTGCGGCCATCTGCAACTGCATGCGCTCAAGCAGGCGTTGCTGAGCGACCAATACGTCGTTGAGAGCTTGGATCGTGTCATCCTGAAACGCCTGACGACTTTCCAGATCGACCACTCGTTCCTCCAAGGTGCTCATGCGATCACCTCGGAAAAGCCCGGTTCATGGGTCAGTATCGACCTCACTCGCCCCAAAACGTCGCTAGCTTGTGCCTGGGTATAGGGCACCGACGGGTACTTGCCCCACACCGGCGCCGGCCACGCAGCGTCTTCCTTTTGACGAGCGATGACGTGCATGTGCAGTTGACTTACCACATTGCCTAACGCCGCGACATTTATCTTGTCGGCATTGAACAAAGACTGGACCGTTTTCGACAATAACGTGGTTTCTTTCCACAGCTGGAGCTGATCCGCTTCGGACAGCTCAAACACTTCGCTGATACCGGCACGGCGAGGCACCAGTATAAACCAGGGATACTGGGCATCGTTCGACAACAGCAAACGGCTCAGTGGGAAGTCGCCAACGGGAAGAGTGTCCTGCAACAAACGTTGATCCAATACGAACACACCGTCACTCCTGATAGCCGGGTTGAGTTTCGTCGCCTGATGGCGGACGTAATGCTTCTCTGTGCAAAACAGAATACGCCCGATTGCGGGACGACACACGCGGGCGCTCGATCACGCAGCAAAATGCAGAACCGGTGTTGCCGCAGATACAGCATCGGCGCAACGCACCGAAGCGCAACCTGTTGTTGCTCGCAGCAGTAGAGAGACGCACCGCAATGAGGCAGGCCTACCACCGACACGCACTTCCTCAGGCACCACGGCTTTCACGGAACAACCCTTTATAAACAACGGGTTGGTCGGGCTTACTGGCCAGGCGGTCTGACCGCAGAGTCAGGCGCCCCTGCCTTTACGGGACGAGCGTACCGATTTCAAGCAAACGCTCCCCAAAATGCACCAATTCGACTCACTCCAACGGCTGATACACGTCGTTTTATCCGCCTTCTACCCACTTTCCTTCAGCCAACGGTAACGCCAGTGACATTTTGCGGCGCTACCCTTACGGATGACTTCGAGCGGAGGGTTTTTCTGAAAAATTTTTTTACGTTTAGAATCATAGGTTTGCGAAATATTTCAGAAGGCGAACCACGCATTTCAACATTTTTTTCACCTGACCGGGAACTTTGTGCACGCTTGTTGCTTTATCACCCACAAGGCAAAGCGAACTGGGGTCACCCTCGTTCAACGGCCAAGAGAAAATGGCGAACATGCTTCAGGGGGCATTCGCCCGGGTGGATGCAGGTCACTGCGGACACGTATCACCCGGATCGGACTGTGCTGCGGTAGTTGTACGTCTAGAACTAAGGAGCTGTTCAATAGCGACATGGACAGAGCAATTTTGCGACAACGTCGTTGCGACAACGTCGTAAAGAAATTGAAAGGATAGGGTTGTAACTATCGCCAATAATGTCTGCGTGCTATAAGTTTCGCCGACACCAAAAAGAAAGAGCCGCCCAGATAAAAAAACAGGTGGACGGCAGTACTCTTCTTAAAAACCAAAGGAGCAAAGTCACGATGAGAGTGATGAAGTGGAGCGCAATCGCACTGGCAGTTACTGCGGCCAGCACCCAATTGGCATCGGCCGCGGCATTCGTAAGCGACCAGTCCGAAGCCACTGGTTTTGTTGAAGGTAGCAAGCTGGACGTTAAGGCTCGTAACTACTATTTCAACCGTGACCGCAAAAACGGTGGCGTAGATTCCAAAGACTGGACTCAAGGTTTCTGGGGCAACTACAGCTCTGGCTACACCCAAGGCCTGATCGGTGTAGGCATCGACGCCTTCGGTTATGCAGGCTTCAAACTTGACGGTCAGAATCACTACTCCGGTTCTGGCAACTTGTCGACCGACAGCAATGGCGACAACCATGACAGCTTTGGGAAAGCCGGTGGAGCGGTCAAGTTCCGGGTTTCGAAAACCGAGCTGAAAATCGGTGACATGCAACCTCAAAACCCTGTTTTTGCTGTCGGCGGTTCCCGTCTGTTGCCACAAACGGCAACCGGCGTCACCTTGCAGAGCAGCGAAATCAAAGGCCTGGACCTGGAAGCAGGTCGCTTCACTTCGGGCACTAGCCAGGATGAAACCAACCGCGATGGTGATATCTGGGCTACCTACGCAGGCGTGACCTCCAAGTCGTCTACTTACGGCGGCGGTAAATACTCCATCACTGACAACCTGGGCGTTGGTTTCTATTACAACAAACTGGAAGATGTGTGGAACCAATACTACGGCAACGTGAACTACGCACTGCCGCTGACCGATGACCAGTCGCTGGCCTTCGACGTCAACTACTACAACACCCAAGACACTGGTAGCAAGAAAGCAGGTGACATCAGCAACAACACCTACTCGCTTTCCGCTGCCTATTCGTTCCTGGCTGCACACACGCTGACCGTCGCGTTCCAGAAGGTCAACGGTGACACGCCATTCGACTACATCGGTATCGGCGATAACAACCGCGGCGGTGACTCGATCTTCCTGGCTAACTCCATCCAGTACTCCGACTTCAACGGCCCTGGCGAAAAATCCTGGCAGGCACGTTACGATCTGAACATGGCACCCTACGGCGTACCGGGCCTGAGCTTCATGACCCGTTACATCAGCGGTACCGATATCGATGGTACCCACACGCCTTCCAACAGTACCTACACCGGACTGTACGGTGCTGACGGTAGCCACCACGAGACCAACCTTGAAGCCAAATACGTCGTTCAGACCGGTCCTGCAAAAGACCTGTCGTTCCGTATTCGTCAAGCCTGGCACCGTGCCAACACCGATCAGGGTGAAGGCGATATCAACGAGTTCCGTTTGATTGTCGACTACCCGATTTCGGTTCTGTAATCGAACGATCTGACGCTCGTCGTATAAAAGCCCGGCCTCGCGCCGGGCTTTTTCATTTACACGGTTTGCCTATTCCGACAGCCCTGAAGCCCTGAGCGGCCTGTACGCGACCGTATCACCCCCGTACAATGCCAGGTCATTTTCCCAGTCCCAGCAACCGACAACGGCCGACCATGCGTACCAGTCAATATTTGCTCGCCACATTAAAAGAAACGCCAAACGATGCGGTGGTGATCAGCCATCAGTTGATGCTTCGTGCCGGTATGATTCGCAAGCTCGCGTCCGGCCTCTACACGTGGCTGCCCATGGGCCTGCGTGTTCTGCGCAAAGTCGAAGCCGTCGTGCGCGAAGAGATGGACGCTGCCGGCGCGCTGGAAGTACTGATGCCGGGCATTCAACCGGCCGAGCTGTGGCAGGAATCCGGCCGCTGGGAGCAGTACGGCCCTGAGCTGCTGCGCCTGAAAGACCGCCATGACCGCGACTTCTGCGCGGGTCCGACCCATGAAGAAGTGATCACCGATCTGGCTCGCAATGAGCTGAGCAGCTATAAACAGCTGCCCATCAACATGTACCAGATCCAGACCAAATTCCGCGACGAAATCCGTCCCCGCTTCGGCCTGATGCGCGGTCGTGAATTCATCATGAAGGACGCCTACTCGTTCCATGCCACCCAGGAGTCCCTGCAGGAAACCTACGACCGCATGCACCAGGCGTACTGCAACGTGTTCACTCGCCTGGGCCTGAATTTCCGTCCCGTTGTCGCGGATAACGGCTCGATCGGGGGTGCGGGTTCTCACGAGTTCCACGTGCTGGCCGAGTCGGGTGAAGACGATATCGTGTTCAGCGACACCTCCGATTACGCTGCCAACATCGAGAAGGCCGAAGCGATTCCAAGGGAGCAGTCCCGCGCGGCCGCCACCGAAGACTTGCGTCTGGTCGACACGCCGGATGCCAAGACCATTGCCGCACTGGTGGAGCAGTTCGGTCTGGCCATTGAAAAAACCGTCAAGACCCTGGTTGTGCACGCTGCCGAGGAAGGCAAGCTGATCGCACTGATCGTTCGTGGCGACCATGAGCTCAACGAAATCAAGGCGGCCAATCATCCTCTGGTAGCCAGCCCGCTGGTGATGGCCAGCGAAGCCGAACTGCGCGCTGCCATCGGTGCTGGTGCCGGGTCCCTCGGTCCGCTGAACCTGCCACTGCCCTGCATCATCGACCGCTCCGTCGAGCGCATGAGCGATTTCGCCATTGGCGCCAACATCGATGACAAGCACTATTTCGGCGTGAACTGGGAGCGTGATCTGCCCGTGCCTGAAGTCGCCGATCTGCGCAACGTGGTCGCAGGTGATCCGAGCCCGGATGGCCAAGGCACGCTGGTTATCAAGCGCGGGATCGAAGTGGGCCACATCTTTCAACTGGGCACCAAATACAGCGATGCAATGAAGTGCCAGGTGCTGGGCGAAAACGGCAAGCCGGTGACCCTCACCATGGGTTGCTATGGCATTGGTGTGTCGCGAGTGGTCGCCGCTGCCATCGAGCAGAACAACGACGGCAACGGCATCGTTTGGAGCGACGCGCTGGCGCCATTCCAGATTGCCTTGGTGCCTCTGCGCTACGAAACGGACGCCGTCCGCGAAGCCACCGATAAGCTTTACGCGGAACTGACGGCCTCCGGTTTCGAAGTATTGCTGGATGACCGCGACAAAAAAACCAGCCCCGGCATCAAGTTCGCTGACATGGAGTTGATCGGTATCCCTCATCGCATCGTGATCAGCGATCGCGGCCTGGCGGAAGGCACACTGGAATACAAGAGCCGGACCGAGTCGGAGACACAATCCTTGCCGCTGGCCGACGCCGTTTCGTTCATCAAAGGCCGGATCAAGCCCTGAGTCAGACGCGCGCCCGTATGATGCGGGCGCGCTCGGCCTCCGGCAGTACACTGCCCCCTGCGACAAGAGATCTCATGTTCAAGCGAAGTTCCTCTAGCCTCGCGAGCGCTGCGTTGTGCGGCAGCCTGCTCGTCAGTGGTTGCGCCAATCACCTGTCTCAACGCAGCGAGCATGAAGAGCGCGTTGACCGCAAACTGCTCGATCACAGCTTCCAGATCGATGTCGGAGAACCGAAAACCCTCGAGCTGCCTCAGCGTCGTGTCAGGATTCATGAGCTCAAGACGTTCGACATCACCGAATACGACGTCACCCGCCATTACGATCGTTACACCCCCTACCAACCCTGGCGTGAAATCTATGAGATACCGCTGGGGGCGGTGGCCATCGTGGCGGGAGTGGGTGCCAACGTGGTCAACCTGCTGACCTTCGGCAGCTTGCCAGACAGCGTCACCAAGGACTGGCTGAACTATGGCGTCGCTGGTATCAACCCGTTCATGAACGTGCCGTCCAATGGGCGCGCACAGCAAAACCTGGCAGGCATCGACGAGATCCAGCACGATCACCGCATCGAACACACGAGCTTGCCATGGAGCGAAAGCCCGGTCGAAGTCACAGCCGGAAAAGAAACCAACGAGCTGAACACAGATCGCAACGGCGTGCTGAGAGTCAACCTGCTGGACAGCCCGTTCGCCGAGCAGGACCTGACTCGCATCACCCGGTTGAACATTCGGGTGACCGATGATCAGAGCACCGTACAGGCCAGCACCGGCCTGCCGCTGAGTAAATCGTTACGAGGCAAGTTGATCGAAGCGCACGACCTGATCTACGACGATCTGGAAGACGACGACGTGAGCCAGTGGGTGCATCGGGTCAAACGGCTGTCGGAACTAGGCCTGGAAGAACAGGCCAGCGATCTGGAACAGTCCTTGATCGAGATGACCCGCAATGATCCGCAACTGCAGCATGAATTCCTGCGCGCGTTGGCAAAGGACGCGGGGCGGCTGGTCGCAGTGCCTGCGGGGAGTGATTGACAGGCACTCTCAAGGAAACAACTGGAGCTGTTCATGAGCGCCTCGCAGGTCATGCAGGCGCACCCCAACACCGAGCAGGCGCACCGGCTTGCTCCCTCTGGCGAATGCCTGGGTCAGTAGCTGCTCGTAGCTGTCCAGATCCCTCCCCGCTCCCGCCTGCTCCAGGGTGGTCTGGGTGAAATCGTGGAATTTGACCTTCACGAACGGCTTGCCCGGCCGGTAATGGTTATCCATCCGCGCAATGCGCCCATTCAGGTTGTCGAGCAATGCAGGAAGCTTCTCAAGGCAGCTCGCCAGATCGGGAAGGTCCTTGTCGTAAGTGTTTTCTACACTGACTGACTGCCGACGGCTGTCGTTTTGCACAGGACGTTCGTCCACCCCATGGGCCAGATTCCACAGACGCTCGCCGAATGAGCCGAACTCTCGGACCAGCGACAGCCGACTCCATTGCCTGAGGTCGGCGCAACTGATGACGCCCAGGCGACCGAGCTTGTCAGCCGTGACCTTGCCGACCCCGTGCAACTTGGAAACTGGCAGCTCGGCAACGAAGTCCTCTACTTGATCGGGCGTGATGACGAACAGGCCGTTGGGTTTGCGCCAATCGCTGGCGATCTTGGCCAGAAACTTGTTCGGTGCGACCCCCGCCGAGACGGTGATATGCAACTGATTCGATACCCTTCGACGAATGTCCTGGGCGATGCGCGTTGCGCTGCCTGCAAAGTGGCCGCACTCGGACACGTCCAGGTAAGCCTCGTCCAGCGACAGTGGCTCGATCAGATCCGTGTAGTCCCGGAAAATGGTGTGGATTTCCTTCGAGGCTTCTTTATAAGCGTCCATCCGCGGCTTGACGATGGTCAGGTCCGGGCAGAGTGACAAGGCGTGCCGCGAAGACATCGCCGAGCGAACGCCATAAGCCCTTGCCTCATAGTTGCAGGTCGCGATCACCCCGCGCCGATCCGCCGAGCCGCCCACGGCCAAGGGCTTTCCCGCCAGGTTCGGGTCGTCGCGCATCTCGATGGCGGCATAGAAGCAGTCACAGTCGATGTGGATGATTTTGCGCTGCAGCATGACCAAGCAATCGTAGGAAAACGGTTGAGCAGTATCTCACTCACGCCGACGTCTGACACTCTCCGTGCGACCGCTACGTCTATAAGGCGGGCGGCTCCGAACGCCTCATCGGCGCCCGCTAATGGCCCGCTGCGTCCTCTCCAACCCTAACCGTTTGAAGAAAAAAGGGTTTTTTCAACGATTTGCTTGACACCTCCTCGTTCCTCTGTAGAATGCCGCCTCACAGACGCGGGATGGAGCAGCCTGGTAGCTCGTCGGGCTCATAACCCGAAGGTCGTCGGTTCAAATCCGGCTCCCGCAACCAACATCAAAAAAGCCACTCAGATGAGTGGCTTTTTTGTGCGCGTGAAAATTGTTGCGGTCACACGGATGAAATATCTTTCATTAATGATGGCGCCCTGCCTAGCAGGTGGGCCTGACACAAAAGCCTTGTCAGACGTTGGGTTACGAGCGCCAACGCTGCGAGTGTGGTCATTTTGGCGTTCGTGACGTTAAAAGGTTGACACGCTGCCGTTGGGCTGTAGAATGCCGCCTCACAGACGCGGGATGGAGCAGCCTGGTAGCTCGTCGGGCTCATAACCCGAAGGTCGTCGGTTCAAATCCGGCTCCCGCAACCAAACGTCTGAAAAAAGGCTACTCGAAAGAGTGGCCTTTTTTTTGCCCAGATGAAAGCAGCGAACAGCTGGATGAAACGCTTGTCACAGTTTCTTGCCCGACTCCAGTGGTCTTGCATGGCTTGTTACCGTATGTTGCCGGGCGCGATAGTTTTTAGATCCGTGGTCGATACACTTGCCGAGCATCTGAACCTAGACTCTATGGTCACGAACGTGTCGCCGGATTCGCCCCATCAGGCTATGCCCCTGTCAGACGTAGGCGATAACATCCTGAATTATTTTTGCGTAGGGATTGGTAACTTGGCTGTATACCCCCATCCTGTCGCGCACGATCCAAGGAGTGATTGATGCGCGCTAACCCACCCGACATCCAAGAAGCACTTCCGGAAATACCTCCGGCCCCCCCTGCCCGACCGCGCGCACGCGAACTGGTGAGCAAATACCGTCAGCCGATCGGGGTGGCGGTGACCATCATCCTGTTCGCCCTTGCGCTGATTGCCTGTCGGCACATGCTGACCGAGCTCGACATCTACGCCCTGCAGGACTCCTTACTGAGTGTTCCACTTCCTTCATTGGGTGGCGCATTGCTGGCGACGGTCATCGGCTTCACCATCCTGCTGGGCTACGAATGGTCTGCCAGCAAATACGCTAATGTCGAACTCCCCGCCAAGTCCTTGGTCATGGGCGGATTCTGCGCTTTCGCGATCGGCAATGCCGTCGGGCTGTCGATGCTGTCCGGGGGCTCCGTGCGTTACCGCCTGTACTCGCGACTGGGCCTGGGGGCAGGCGAAGTGGCCCATATGACTCTGTTCGCCAGCCTTTCGCTCGGTTGTGCGTTGCCGCCGCTCGCGGCGCTGGCCACCCTGAGCGACCTGCCTTCGGCGTCCCTCGCGCTGCACATGCCAGTGCCCGTGCTGGCGACCATTGCGCTGGCGGTACTGGCGCTCAGCCTGATCCTCGGCATAGCCGTCTACCGTAGGCGCTTGCCTGAGCAGCCCCTTGAGCACAACCTGCTGGTGCGCGCCGGGCGTCGGACGATACGCTTGCCAGGCCTGCGCCTGACACTGATGCAACTGGTGATTACCGCACTGGACGTGGCTGCGGCTGCGGCAGTGCTTTATCTACTGCTGCCGTCCGCACCGCCATTCGGCGCTTTCCTGCTGGTGTATCTGTTGGCGTTGGCCGCCGGCGTGCTCAGCCACGTCCCAGGCGGGGTCGGGGTTTTCGAAGCCATCCTGTTGACGGCCTTTGCCGATGAGTTGGGCGCCGCTCCGCTGGCTGCTGCGTTGCTGTTGTATCGCTTG
Organism: Pseudomonas sp. RIT409; assembly: GCF_003052515.2. GTDB lineage: Bacteria > Pseudomonadota > Gammaproteobacteria > Pseudomonadales > Pseudomonadaceae > Aquipseudomonas. Next base: position 178,392 of record NZ_QARE02000001.1, read on the forward strand.
ATCTACGTGTTGCTGCCGCTTCTGGTTGCCTGCCTGGTGCTGCTGTTCAGCGAAGCGAAGCGCCTGCTGTTCGCCCGGCAGGCCATTCGTGTGGCATCCGGCCTGGGTGCGCCGATTCTGGCTCTGCTGGTGTTCCTCTCCGGCGTGGTTCTGCTGTTTTCCGGGGCGACCCCTGAAATCGACACGCGGCTTGAAAACCTGGGCTTTTTGATTCCCCACCGGTTGATCGATGCGTCGCACTTTGGTGCCAGCCTCATCGGCGTGCTCTGCCTGCTGCTGGCGCAGGGCTTGCGTCGACGTCTTTCCGCGGCCTGGATGCTGACCACGATCCTGTTGTTCGCTGGCTCCATTCTGTCGATTCTCAAAGGGTTCGATTGGGAAGAGGCCAGCCTGCTGCTGCTCACCGCTTGCCTGCTGGCGATTTTCCGTCGCTCGTTCTATCGCCCGAGTCGTCTGCTGGAACTGCCCTTCTCGCCGCTTTACCTGGTGGCCAGCGTCTGCGTTCTGGGAGCGTCGTTCTGGCTGCTGCTGTTCGCCTATCAGGACGTGCCCTACAGCCATCAGTTGTGGTGGCAATTCACGCTGGACGCCGACGCGCCACGAGCCCTGCGCTCCGCCTTGGGCAGCGCAGTGCTGCTGGTGATCGTGTCGTTGACCTGGCTATTGCGCACAGCGCGTCCCCAGATCGTCCTGCCAGACGAGGCCCAACTGGCCAAGGCTGCTGAAATCATCAAGGCTTCGAATCAACCGGACGGCGGGCTGGTGCTGACGGGCGACAAGGCGGTGTTGATGCACCCGGACGGCAACGCGTTCCTGATGTATGCCCATCGGGGTCGCAGCCTGGTGGCTTTGTATGACCCGATCGGTCCCACCCAGCAACGCGCCGAGCTGATCTGGCAATTCCGTGACCTGTGCGACGTGCACCATGCGCGCCCTGTCTTCTATCAGGTCCGTGCCGAGAACCTGCCGTTCTACATGGACATCGGCCTGACGGCGATCAAACTGGGCGAAGAGGCGCGGGTGAACCTGAACACCTTCGACATCGACGCCAAAGGCAAGGAAATGAAAGACCTGCGCTACACCTGGAACCGAGGTGGTCGCGACGGTCTGTCACTGGAGATCTACGAGGTCGGTCAGGCACCGATGGACGAGTTGAAGGTGATCTCCGATGCCTGGTTGACCGGCAAAAACGTGCGCGAGAAAGGTTTCTCTCTGGGTCGCTTCAGCCTGGACTACCTCAAGCACTTCCGCATCGCGATCGTGCATTTCCAAGGCAAGCCGGTGGCGTTCTCCAACCTTTTGGAAACCTCGCGCAACGACATTGCCAGCCTCGACCTGATGCGTTCCCACCCGGATGCGCCGAAGTTGACCATGGAATTCATGATGGTCGGCTTGATTTTGCATTACAAAAAGGAAGGTTACAGCCGCTTCAGCCTGGGCATGGTGCCGTTGTCGGGTTTGCAACCCCGGCGTGGTGCCCCACTGACCCAACGCCTGGGTTCGATGGTTTTCACCCGCGGCGAGCAGCTTTACAACTTCCAGGGACTGCGTCGCTTCAAGGACAAATTCCAGCCTGACTGGGAACCTCGTTATATGGCCGTGCCCGCCGGACTGGATCCGTTGGTGGCGCTGGCAGACACCGCCGCCCTGATTGCGGGCGGCCTGACTGGATTGGTGAAACGCTGATGATTCAACGCTACTGGCGCTTTTTACTCGCAGCCCTGGTCATTCTGGTCGTGGCATTGGGATTCTGGCTGTGGAACCGCCCCGCCGCACAACCGACACTTGAACGCATGACCTTGGATGATGGGTCCGCCTTGATCCGCGCAACGCCCTCGACGAAGGTCAAGACACGCGTGGCGCTGGCCGTGACCACCGAAGATTCCCTGACCGAGAAGCAAGTGCTGGCGCTGAGCTACGATGCGTCCGCCCAAGTGATTCAGGTCGTTCTGCCCAAGGACGACTGCCAACTGCAGCAAAAGGCGTTCAACGCCGCGCTGCAAAAGCTCGACGGCACACCCGACGTCGTCGCAGGGATCAGCGCAGGCGGCTCGGTTGCCTGGGACTGGCTGGCCGGGCAAGGCAACGACAAGGCCCAAGCCATTTCGGTGAATTTCGTGCTCAATCAACCGGATTGCAAAGTCCCGGCCCCAAAAAGCGCCGCTCATGGCAAATGGACCGTCGCCTGGAACGACGGACCGGATGATGAGACTGCCGTATTCGTGCGTGACACCCCGAATGCCGAAACCAAGATCAGCGACTACGACATCAAGTACCCACAGATCCTGAACACCGAAGTGCGTCATTTGCTGATCGCGGACGACGCCAACGGCGGGCTGAATATCCCTGTGGTGGAAGTCCCGTCGAGCCAGCCTTCCGATACCGTGACCCTGTTCCTCTCCGGGGATGGCGGTTGGCGTGACCTGGACAAGGACGTTGCCGGCGACATGGCGAAGTCGGGCGGCTACCCCGTGGTCGGCATCGACACCCTGCGCTATTACTGGGAGCACAAATCACCCGAGCAGACCGCCAGCGACCTCAGTGAGTTGATGGCCCATTACCGGCAGAAATGGGGCGCCAAGCATTTCGTGCTCGCCGGCTACTCGTTCGGTGCCGACGTGCTCCCTGCGGTCTACAACCGCCTGCCAGAAGAAGACAAGGCGCGTGTCGACGGCATCATCCTTCTTGCCTTCGCGCGCAGTGGCAGCTTTGAAATTGCCGTAGAAGGCTGGCTCGGGGCGTCCGGCAAGGAAGCGGCCACCGGTCCGGAAATGGCCAAACTGCCGGCGGACAAAGTGTTCTGCGTGTATGGCGTGGAAGAAAAAGACGAAAGCGGCTGCACCGAAGCCACGGCGCCCGGCCAGAAGCTGCAATTGCCAGGTGGCCATCACTTCGACGAAAACTACCCATCGCTGGCCAAACGCTTGATCGCGGTCATCGACAAGTGGAAAGGCAAGGAAGCGCCAGAATCGGCCAGCGCCGAGTAAACCTCGGGCCATAAAAAATCCCCGCCATCGTGAGACGGCGGGGATTTTTTATGTGCGGCTTTCACCCTCTTTTGGAGCAATCAGGCCGCGCGCTCATGGCCGCGGCCAGCCTATACGGGGTGAAACCTCGTTACATCTCCACCTGCGTTCCCAGTTCGATCACGCGGTTATACGGCAGCTTGAAGAAGCGCAGGTTGCCGTTGGCGTTCTTCAACATGAAGGCGAACAGCCCTTCCCGCCAGCGGGCCATGCCGGCCAGTTTCGTGGAAACCACCGTCTCACGGCTCAGGAAATAGGTCGTGCGCATAGGGCTGAAATCCAGGTCAGGCAGGTGACAGAGTTTCAGGGCTGCCGGAACGTCCGGCTCATCGATGAAGCCGAAATGGAGAATCACCCGGAAGAACCCTTCGCCGTATGCCTCGACTTCGAAACGCTGGGCGGTGGGCACGCGAGGTGTGTCTTCATAGACCACGGTCAACAGCACCACCTGTTCGTGCAGCACCTGGTTGTGCAGTAGGTTATGCAGCAGTGCATGGGGCACCGCATCCGGCCGCGCGGTCAGGAACACCGCCGTACCCTGTACACGGTGAGGCGGTTGCACGCGAATGCTGCCAATGAAGATCGGCAGCGGCAGCCCGCCTTCGTCGATACGATCGACCAGCAATTGTTTGCCGCGCTTCCAGGTCGTCATCAGGATGAACAGCGCGATGCCCGCCAGGAACGGGAACGCACCGCCTTGTATCACTTTCGGTACGTTGGCCGCGAAGAACAGGCCATCGACGAAGAGGCACCCCACCAGGATCGGCACCGCGACAAGGGGTGGCCACTTCCATCCGAGCAACATCACCGCTGCCACCAGAATGGTGGTGCACAGCATGGTCCCGGTTACCGCAACGCCATAGGCTGACGCCAGTGCGCCGGACGACTCGAACCCCAATACCAGCAGAATCACCCCGACCATCAGCGACCAGTTCACCGCACCGATGTAAATCTGGCCTTGAGCGTCGCTGGAGGTGTGCTGGATGTACATGCGCGGGATGTAACCCAACTGGATGGCTTGGAGCGTCATGGAGAATGCGCCGGAGATCACGGCCTGCGAGGCGATAATGGTCGCCAGCGTAGAGAGACCGATCAGTGGCAGCAGCGCCCAGCCTGGGGCCAGCAGATAGAAGGGGTTGCGAACGGCTTCGGGGTCTTCGATCACCAGCGCCCCTTGGCCGAAGTAGTTGAGCACCAGCGCAGGCAGGACCAGGCCGAACCAGGCGCGGGAAATCGGCTTGCGACCGAAATGGCCCATGTCGGCGTACAGCGCTTCGGCACCGGTCAACGCCAGCACCACGGCCCCCAGTACCGCAACACCGATGCCTGGATGGTCGATGAAGAATCGCACCGCCCAGACTGGATTGACCGCGTGCAGCACCTCAGGCTGTTGCACGATGCCATGAATACCCAACACGCCAAGTGTGACGAACCACAGCACCATGATCGGCCCGAACATGACACCGATGCGCGCCGTGCCGTGCCGCTGGATCAGGAACAGTGCCACCAGCACGATCAACGCGATCGGCACCACCCAGTGATCCAGTCCGTCGAAGGCCAGCTCCATGCCTTCAATGGCTGACAGCACCGAAATAGCGGGGGTGATCATGCTGTCCCCGTAGAACAGCGCCGCACCGAACAGACCGAAGACGATCATCGTCGCCTGCAGCTTCGGAAATTTTGCCGAGGCCCTCCGTGCCAGCGCCATGAGGGCCATGATGCCGCCCTCCCCGTCGTTGTCGGCACGCAGCACCAGCGCCATGTATTTGAATGACACGACCCAGACCAGCGCCCAGAAAATCAGCGACAGGATGCCCAGCACCGCGTCGTGTCCGGCCTGCACACCATAACCGCCAAGAAACACCTCTTTGATCGTGTACAGCGGGCTGGTGCCGATGTCGCCATAGGCAACACCGACCGCTCCCACCAGCAAACTCAAAGGTTTCACTGAAGACTGCCCGGCGTCTGCCTGACTCGTTGCGTGACCCATTTACCACTCCTGAAACCATGACTCGAGCACGCGACAAGCGGCTGTCCGATTGACCTGCCGCCTGCCGGTTAATTCCGAGGTACCCGGACAACCAAGGGGGGCCGGGTTCAACGCCGCGAAGCATAGCGCAGCACTCGTCGTAATTCTCGGCATAACGCTGGTCAATCGCGACGCTCATCGCTAGAATTGCGCACTTTTTGATCAGAGGCGCCCCAAACGCCCAGTCGATGCCCAGGCCAACGGCCCCGGCATACCTACACCGAGGTTAGTCAATGTCCACCGTCACCACGCCTGCCGCCCCCAAGGTCGGCTTTGTCAGCCTCGGATGCCCGAAGGCTTTGGTCGATTCCGAGCGCATCCTCACGCAGTTGCGCATGGAAGGCTATCAGGTCGTGCCGACCTACGAAGATGCCGATGTGGTGGTGGTCAACACCTGCGGTTTCATTGACAGCGCCAAGGCCGAGTCGCTGGACACCATCGGCGAAGCCATCGCTGAAAACGGCAAGGTCATCGTCACCGGCTGCATGGGCGTGGATGAAAGCGTCATCCGCAATGTGCACCCCAGCGTGCTGGCGGTGACGGGGCCGCAGCAATATGAGCAGGTGGTCAACGCGGTCCATGACGCCGCGCCGCCGAAGGTCGACCACAACCCGCTGATCGATCTGGTACCGCCGCAAGGTGTCAAGCTGACACCGCGCCACTATGCCTACCTGAAGATTTCCGAAGGCTGCAATCACAGCTGCAGCTTCTGCATCATCCCGTCGATGCGCGGCAAGCTGGTCAGCCGTCCAGTGGGCGATGTGCTCGATGAAGCCCAGCGCCTGGTCAAGGCCGGGGTGAAAGAACTGCTGGTCATCTCCCAGGACACCAGCGCCTACGGCGTCGACGTCAAGTACCGTACCGGTTTCTGGAACGGCCAGCCGGTCAAGACGCGCATGACCGAACTTTGCGTGGCCCTGAGTTCGCTGGGCGTGTGGGTGCGCATGCACTACGTCTACCCTTACCCGCACGTGGACGAGATCATTCCGTTGATGGCCGAAGGCAAGATCCTGCCGTACCTGGACATCCCGTTCCAGCATGCCAGCCCGAAAGTCCTGAAGCTCATGAAGCGCCCGGCCTTCGAAGACAAGACGCTGGCGCGGATCAAGAAGTGGCGCGAACAGTGCCCGGATCTGATCATCCGCTCGACCTTCATCGTCGGCTTCCCTGGCGAAACCGAAGAGGATTTCCAGTACCTGCTGGACTGGCTGACCGAAGCACAGTTGGATCGTGTTGGCTGCTTCCAGTACTCGCCGGTCGAAGGTGCGCCCGCTAACCTGCTGGACGCCCCCGTGGTGCCAGACGATGTGAAGCAAGACCGCTGGGACCGTTTCATGGCCCATCAACAGGCCATCAGCGCCGCGCGGCTGCAAATGAAGATCGGCAAGGAAATCGAGGTACTGATCGACGAAGTGGATGAGCAAGGCTTCGTAGGTCGCTCGTTCTTCGACGCGCCAGAAATCGACGGCAATGTGTTCGTGGAAAGTGATCGCGATCTCAAGCCAGGCGACAAGATCCTGTGCCGTGTGGTCGATGCCGACGAATACGATCTGTGGGCCGAGCCGGTCTGAAGACGCTTCCCCTCAAACCCCGCCAGTCCCACGGCGGGGTTTGTTTTTCCGGCTATCGTCTCCATATCAGGACCTCGATAAAAAGGAGAAGAGGCGACATGACCCACCCCTCGGTCATCTACCTGCCAAAAAAGCATGACTACGCCGAACTGACCCGCGTCTGGGAAGCCTCGGTACGGGCAACCCACGACTTCCTGCCGGAAAACTACATCACCCTGCTCAGAAACCTGCTCGAAACCCAGTACCTGGATGCAGTAACCCTTTTTTGCACGCGCGATTCGCAGCTGCGCATCACAGGCTTCGGCGGCATCAGCCCCGGCAAGCTGGAAATGCTCTTCATCGCACCGGACTGCCGAGGCAAAGGCCTGGGCAAAAAATTACTCGACCACGCGATCGAACACTATCGCATCCGAGAGCTGGACGTTAACGAGCAAAACCCCCAGGCCCTTGGGTTCTATCAGAAGCAGGGTTTCGAAATCGTGGGACGTTCGAAAGTGGATGGCCTGGGACGCCCCTACCCGATGCTGCGCATGAAGCTTAAATCGGCACGCTGACGGCCATCTTCACTCACGTACAATGCCGACCATGACCCATCCAATGACACTCCCCCGCTGCTGTCCGAGTCTGATCGCCCATTGGCCGCTGCCCCAGGCGCTGGCGAATGTGGTGCTGGTCGGCAGTGCGTTCGACCCGCACAAGTTGGTGGACGGTGATTTCCAGCGATGCCTGATCGAGCCGCCGCCCAGCATTCAACGCTCGGTCGCCAAGCGTCAGACCGAGTACCTCGCCGGCCGCCTGTGCGCGCGGGAAGCCATGCGCCTGCTTGACGATCGTCATCACGTGCCGCTCATCGGGGAAGACCGTGCCCCCGTCTGGCCGGCCGATCTGTGCGGTTCGATCACCCACACGGCGGGCTGGGCTGCCGCGATCGTGGCCAACACCCTGCATTGGCGCGGGTTAGGGATCGATGCCGAACAACTGATGAGCAGTGAAAGGGCCTCGCGCCTGGCCGGCGAAATCCTCACCGCGGAGGAACTGCAGCGCATGGCGGCAGGGCCGGAGCACAGGATGGCGCTGCATGTCACGCTGACGTTTTCCTTGAAGGAGGCGCTGTTCAAGGCCCTCTACCCCCTCGTGCGCACCCGTTTCTATTTCGAACATGCCGAAGTAGTGGACTGGTCTGAGGACGGTAGCGCGGTGTTGCGGCTGAAGATCGATCTGTCGGAGGAGTGGCACAGCGGCAGGGAGTTGCCCGCGCAGTTCAGCCTGAGGGACGGGCAATTGCTGAGCCTGGTGAGTATTGCGGCATGACCCGCGCCGCCGGGAGTGGTTCTGCGAGCCGAACGTTGGGTCAGTTGCCGCGCCCCAACGGGCAATGCTCGCAGCGCCCGACCCACTCGACCCGATGGCTCAGGCAACAGCTACGGCGCTGTCGGATCAACGCCCCGCGTGGGCTTTCCTTATAGTAAACGGCGTTGAAGAGCGGGTTGCGTTGCCCATCTGGGCGCAGCCGGTCGCGTAGCAACCCGTAGCCGACCTCGCTGGCCTGGGGATGGCTCGCCGAGAGTTCCCGCAGGCAGGTTTCCAGATAGTCCCCCGCGCTGCTCCACAGCACACCCGTTGCCACTTCGCCATAGACGCAAAGCCGTTCGATAACTCGCTGAAGATTCGAGAGCAACGGGGCGAGCCGTTCAAAAGGGTCCTGCGAATGCGATGCCCTGGAGGCCGGAGCGTCGAACCACACGCCATCCAGCACCCCGTTCTCGCTCAGGACAAAACCCACCTGCTCCAACCCCAGCGGCCAGCCCATACCTCCCACAAGACTGGCGACCACCACAGGCGGGATCAACTGCATGGCGTAAAACTTGAACCACTGCGAAACCAGAACGGACCGCTGAGCAGGCATCAGTTCTGGGCCGTAAGTCTGCATCAGCAATCGGTCCAGGGTTTCATCGCACAGCAGCGTCGCGACCGGAATGACGGGCCTGGGATCTTCAGGCACCCAGGTTTTAGCGAATCCGGCCAATGGGCCTTCGAACAGGTGACGGCTCATGGGCGTCCCTGCTGGCGTGGCCAGGTGAGGCTGAAACAGGCGCCGCCCAGTCTCTCGCTTCGCCCGATCAACGCCCGCCCCCTGTGCCAATGAACAATGCGACGAACGATCGACAGACCCAGGCCATGCCCGCCCGAGGCGCGAGTGCGGCTGTCATCCAGGCGCATGAACGGTGTGAAGATCCGCTCCCAAGCGCCTTCCGGTACACCGGGGCCATCGTCCTCGATATCGATTCGGCAGCGACCTTCCCCGAGGTGAAACCCGATTCGCACCTCCGATTCGGCATGTCGCAGCGCATTGCTCAGCAGATTTTGCAACGCGCGATGCAGATACCGGGGCGCGGCTTCGACCCACGCTTGCCCGGCCGTCGAAGCCTCTTCGTCAGTGACCGAGCGCTGCCCACGGATAACGCGCACATCAGCACGCAATGGGGCCAACTCGGCAATGACCTGGTCGATCAATGCGTCCAGATCGATGCGCCGGAAGTCCAGCGTCGGCGAACCTTGTTCCAGCCGCGCGTAAGTCAGCATCTCGTCTACCAGCTTATCCAGGTCCTGGATATCGTTGTCCATCCCCACCAAGTACTTGTGGCGCGCTTGCGGGGTACTGGCATCGTTGACCATCTCCAGCCCAAAGCGCAGCCGTGCCACGGGCGTGCGCAGCTCGTGGGAAACCGCCCGCACCAACTCACGCTGGATGGTCAGAGAGCGCTGCAAGTGCTCGGCCATGCCATTGAACGCCATGGCCAGGCGGCCCACCGAATCGGCGCCGGTGGCCGGAACCCGGGTGTGCAGGCTGCCTTGGGCAATTTGAGTCGCGGCCGCTTCCAGCCCGCGTAAGCGATGTTCCAGGCGGCGCACCAGCAGGTACACCACCACACCGATCAGGCCCAAGCCGAGAAGGGTGATCAACACCAGTAACTGGGGCGGGTAAGGATTGAACTGATACAAGGGACCGATCTCCAGCACCCATGGGGTTTTCCCAACACCGGACAGGACGCGGATTGAATCCCCGCCTTTACCCAAAGCCATTACCGTATCGCCCTCATCGATCCGCCGACGCTGATCGTCATCCACATCGGCCTGCTCCAGCTGGATCAGGTGCATGTCGAAACCAAAGTCTTTGTTCTGACGCAGCGCTTCCAGGCGAGTCGGCTGCTCGTCGAGCGGGAAGCGCACCAGTTCATCGAGCAAAAGAAAAATCGTCGCGCGGGCCAGTTGTTCGCTGATTTGCTGCACGTCCCCGCTCAGCAACACCGCGCTCTCGGCTTTGCCCGGAGTGCCGGGCTCGACTTCACGAAAAATCCGCGCCGCATGGGGGCCCGTCTGTTCGACCACGACCTGTCCGCGACTCAGCCGGTGACGCGCGCCCCCTTCCAGATGAGCCTGCGCCACGGTCTGCAGGGCCAGCGGTATGCCCAGCAAGCGCTCCCATACCGCCAGCGCCCGAGTGCGCTCGATACTGTCCATCGCCCTCAGGTTGTCCGCCATCAAGGTGAACGTGCCCTGAGCGAGCTGTTCCCGGTACCGCTCCCCGCGCACCTGATTGGCGATATGCAATGTCAGAACGCCCAGCAGCGCGACCAGAATCAGCACACCCAACATGCCCCCATAAATCCGCAGGAATATGGCGTTCATGCGTCAACCTTGGTCTGCAACGGGTGCAGGTCAATGGCCGCTTCAGGCACGAACAGGTAGCCCTTGTTGCGTATCGTCTTGATGAGGCGAGGATGGAGCGGATCGTCACCGATTCTGGGACGGATCTTTGATATGCGCACATCGATGGAACGGTCCTGCCCGTCGTACCCGACGCCGCGAAGCGCGGTGAAGATCTCTTCGCGCGACAAAATCCGCCCGGCGTTGGAGACCAGCAGCCAGAGCAGATCGAATTCGGCGCTGGTCAATTCGATGGGGCGCTCGCTGAGCCAGGCTTCGCGCAGCGCACTGTCGACCACCAGCGGACCGAAGGCCAGACGGCGCGGGTCCTGAGTCGGGCCGCCAGCACTTTCGCTGCGCCGCAACAGCGCGTGAATCCGCGCCAACAGCACACGCGGATGCACCGGTTTACAAACATAATCGTCAGCGCCCGTGTCCAGCCCCTGAATCTGGTCAGTGTCATCGGTGCGCGCAGTGAGCATCAGGATAGGGCCTTCGTATTGTGCGCGTACCTTGCGGCAAATACTCAGGCCATCTTCCCCCGGCAGCATCAGGTCAAGCATCACCAGGTCTGGCCGCTCCTCCAGTATCCGCCTTGCCGCACTTGCGCCGTCGCCTTCCAGGCTGACGTTCAGCCCATGACTTTCCAGGTAATCGCGGGTCAGTTCGGCCAAACGCAGATCGTCCTCGACGATCAACACGTGCCAGAGGGGTTGCTGCACAGTCCGATCTCCTGACTTCTTATTATGAGCACGGTGACGCGTCATCCAGCCGTGCGTTGGGGGATGCAAGGACAAGCCTTCCTGCGCCCGATTCTAACCGCTTACCCGTGTGAAGTTTTGTGAGCGCTTTCGCGGGCTCCAAAAAAACTGTGCGGTCTAAATCCCGAGGTAAAAACGGTGATCAGCGGCGTATCCCAGCAGCGACGCGGCTTACACCCAATTTCCCCAAATCCCACACACATTACACACAGATTTATCCACAGGACACACGTTGCAATCCTTCCCCAAAACGCATTATCTTGTACCCCGTCGCCGACCCAGCCCCTACATCTAGGGGTTGAGTAAAAAGGCCAAACACAAGTGGCCTTGGCATTTCAAGCTTTTTTTCCAACGCCCTCAGGGCTGAGTCACGACCGGTTTTACCGCCTGACCGCCGCCATTCCGGATGGCTCGCGAAGGTTTCAGGTTTTACGCGTAACGGTACGAGTGTTGCACGACAGAACGAGCTTTCTGCATCGAATTCATCGGGGTGACAGGGCAACCTGCGCCCATTCGGACTTCAACGCCAGGGATGGTGCCTAGAGCTTCCCCAACCGCCTTGAAGTCTCGGACCGACGTTTGTCGGTCGTTTGCTTCAGGAAGGAACGGTGGGTACGTCACAGTGCCCAAATAAACATAGAGAACGTGGAGAGACCCATGCAAACAGACACAACTCGCGAGAATCCGCAGGCCATTGCGCCGCAGACAGGTGCGACCCAGCAGGACCTGTCCGCGACTGCCCCGGGTCAGCTGCGTGTGATCAAGCGTAACGGCACCGTCGTGCCCTATACCGATGACAAGATCACCGTCGCCATCACCAAGGCCTTCCTCGCAGTTGAAGGCGGCACAGCCGCTGCGTCGTCGCGTATCCACGACACCGTTGCCCGCCTGACCGAACAGGTCACTGCAACCTTCAAACGGCGCATGCCTTCGGGCGGCACCATCCACATCGAAGAGATTCAGGATCAGGTCGAACTGGCGCTGATGCGCGCCGGCGAGCAAAAAGTGGCTCGCGACTACGTGATCTACCGTAACGACCGCTCCAAAGAGCGTGCCGGTCGTGGCGGCGAGGCGCCGGTTCAGGCCCACCCTTCGATCCGCATCACGGCCAACGACGGCAGCCTTGCGCCGTTGGACATGGGCCGTCTGAACACCATCATCACCGAAGCCTGCGAAGGCCTGGCCGAAGTCGACGCCAAGCTGATCCAGACCGAAACCCTGAAAAACCTGTACGACGGCGTGGCGCTGAAAGACGTCAATACCGCATTGGTGATGACCGCGCGTACCCTCGTCGAGCGTGAGCCGAACTATTCGTTCGTCACCGCCCGCCTGCTGATGGACACCCTGCGTGCCGAAGGCCTGGGCTTCCTGAACGTCGCTGAAAGCGCCACCCACCACGAAATGGTCGACCTGTACGCCAAGGCGCTGCCTGCGTACGTCGCCAAGGGCATCGAGTTCGAACTGCTGAACCCGGTTCTGGCCGAATTCGACCTGGAAAAACTGGGCAAGGCGATCAACCACGAGCGCGACCAGCAATTCACTTACCTGGGCCTGCAGACCCTGTACGACCGTTACTTCATCCACAAGGATGGCGTGCGTTTCGAACTGCCGCAGATCTTCTTCATGCGCGTGGCGATGGGCTTGGCCATCGAAGAAAAAGCCCGCGAAGACCGCGCCATCGAGTTCTACAACCTGTTGTCGTCCTTCGACTACATGGCCTCGACGCCGACCCTGTTCAACGCCGGCACCTTGCGACCACAGCTGTCCAGCTGCTACCTGACCACCGTTCCGGACGACCTGTCGGGCATCTACCATGCCATCCACGACAACGCCATGCTGTCCAAATTCGCAGGCGGCCTGGGCAACGACTGGACCCCAGTTCGTGCGCTGGGCTCGTACATAAAGGGAACCAACGGCAAATCCCAGGGCGTCGTCCCGTTTCTGAAGGTGGTCAATGACACCGCCGTTGCGGTCAACCAGGGTGGCAAGCGCAAAGGCGCTGTCTGTGCCTACCTGGAAACCTGGCACATGGACATCGAAGAGTTCATCGAGCTGCGCAAGAACACCGGTGACGATCGTCGTCGTACCCACGACATGAACACCGCCAACTGGATTCCCGACCTGTTCATGAAGCGTGTCTTTGACGACGGCAAATGGACCCTGTTCTCGCCTTCCGAAGTGCCGGACCTGCATGACCTGACCGGCAAGGCGTTCGAGGAGCGTTACGAGTACTACGAAGCGCTGACCGAGTACCCAGGCAAGATCAAGCTGTTCAAGACCATTCAGGCCAAAGACCTGTGGCGCAAGATGCTGTCCATGCTGTTCGAAACCGGTCACCCATGGCTGACCTTCAAAGACCCGTGCAACCTGCGCTCGCCGCAGCAGCACGTCGGCGTGGTCCACAGCTCGAACCTATGCACCGAGATCACCCTGAACACCAACAAGGATGAGATCGCGGTCTGCAACCTGGGGTCGATCAACCTCCCGAACCACATCGTCGACGGCAAGCTGGACACCGACAAGCTCAAACGCACTGTCGACGTGGCCGTGCGCATGCTCGACAACGTGATCGACATCAACTACTACTCCGTGCCGCAGGCGAAGAACTCCAACTTCCGTCATCGTCCGGTCGGCCTGGGCATCATGGGCTTCCAGGATGCGCTGTACCTGCAGCACATCCCTTATGGTTCCGATGCAGCTGTCGAGTTCGCCGACCGCTCCATGGAAGCCGTCAGCTACTACGCGATCCAGGCGTCTTGCGACCTGGCCGATGAGCGTGGCGCCTACGAGACGTTCCAGGGCTCGCTGTGGTCCAAGGGCATCCTGCCACTGGACTCGCAACAGATCCTGATCGAAGCCCGTGGCCAGAAGTACATTGATGTCGACCTGAATGAGACCCTGGACTGGGCACCGGTGCGCGCCCGCGTTCAGAAAGGCATTCGTAACTCGAACATCATGGCCATCGCGCCGACCGCGACCATCGCCAACATCACCGGCGTTTCGCAGTCGATCGAGCCGACCTACCAGAACCTGTACGTGAAATCGAACCTCTCGGGCGAGTTCACCGTGATCAACCCGTACCTGGTTCGTGACCTGAAGGCGCGCGACCTGTGGGACTCGGTCATGATCAACGACCTCAAGTACTATGACGGTTCGGTTCAGCAGATCGAGCGCATTCCGCAAGAGCTCAAAGACCTCTACGCCACCGCGTTCGAAGTCGAAGCCCGCTGGATCGTCGACGCGGCAAGCCGTCGTCAGAAGTGGATCGACCAGGCTCAATCCCTGAACCTGTACATCGCTGGCGCATCGGGCAAGAAACTGGACGTCACCTACCGCATGGCTTGGTACCGTGGTCTGAAAACCACCTACTACCTCCGTGCCCTGGCCGCGACCAGCACCGAAAAATCGACCATCAACACTGGCAAGTTGAACGCCGTTTCCAGCGGCGGCCACGGGCCGGACGACTCCGCACTTGCGGCGCCACGTCCAACCGAGGCGGCCCCGGCCGGACCGGCGCCAGTGCCTAAGGCCTGTGCGATTGATGAGCCGGATTGCGAGGCTTGCCAATAAGCACGCTGGACGCCGCACGATTCTGAGCGGCGTCCGCGTTATTGCCGAGTTTTCTGGCCTCCTCACGTACAGACGTACGCTCTGGGTCCAAAAAACTCGGCGCCTAGCGGCCAATCGCTCAGACTCGCGCTCTTCATGCAGTGCCTGTCAGACAAAGCAAAATCAGGGGCACAGATCCCCAAGACTTCATGTTCTTTGCGTGCAACGCCTGATACGCAACCAACACTCAAGATCCATCAGGTCAGTCATGAGCACTGACCCTCACGCAGGAGACTCAACGTCATGCTGAGCTGGGACGAATTCGACAAAGAAGACGCCGCGGAACCCGTCAAAGGTGCCAACACAGGCCACGCCGCCGAAGCGGCCATGGACAAACTCGACAGCGCCGGTGGTGCCGCAGCCCTGGAAGCACGCGCCGTCAGCGCCAACGACTCCGCCGCCGTCGCCCGCGCCAAAGCCGCGCTGGACAAACTCGACATCGCCGAAGGTCTGGCCGAACTCGAAGGCTCCGCCGCCCGCGTTGCCGTCGACGAAAAGCGCATGATCAACTGCCGCGCCGACCTCAACCAACTCGTACCGTTCAAGTACGACTGGGCCTGGCAAAAATACCTCGACGGCTGCGCAAACCACTGGATGCCGCAAGAAGTCAACATGACCGCCGACATCGCCCTCTGGAAAAACCCGGAAGGCCTGACCGACGACGAACGCCGCATCGTCATGCGCAACTTGGGCTTCTTCTCCACCGCCGACTCGCTGGTCGCCAACAACCTCGCGCTGGCCGTGTACCGCCTGATCACCAACCCAGAATGCCGCCAGTACATCCTGCGCCAGGCCTTCGAGGAAGCGATCCACACCCACGCCTACCAGTACTGCATCGAGTCGCTGGGCATGGACGAAGGCGAAATCTTCAACATGTACCACGAGATCCCGTCGGTCGCGAAAAAGGCCGCCTGGGGCCTCAAATACACCCGCGCCATCTCCGACCCGGAATTCAACACCGGCACCGTCGAGACCGACAAAGAACTGCTGCGCAACCTGATCGCCTATTACTGCGTGCTGGAAGGCATCTTCTTCTACTGCGGCTTCACCCAGATCCTCTCCATGGGCCGCCGCAACAAAATGACCGGTGTCGCAGAACAGTTCCAATACATCCTGCGCGACGAATCCATGCACCTGAACTTCGGCATCGACGTGATCAACCAGATCAAAATCGAAAACCCGCACCTGTGGGACGCTGAGTTGAAGGAAGAAGCCTCGCAAATGATCCTGCAAGGCACCCAGTTGGAGATCGAATACGCCCGCGACACCATGCCCCGCGGCGTATTGGGCATGAACGCGGCGATGATGGAGGACTACCTCAAATTCATCGCCAACCGTCGCCTGTCGCAGATTGGCTTGAAGGAAGAGTACCCAGGGACCACCAACCCGTTCCCGTGGATGAGCGAGATCATGGACTTGAAGAAAGAGAAGAACTTTTTTGAGACGCGAGTGATTGAGTATCAGACCGGTGGGGCGTTGAGCTGGGATTGATTTGATCTTGCTTCGACGGTTTGAAATGAAAGGGGCTGCCAGCGAGGGTGGCCCTTTTCGTTTGCGATGAAGGAGCGGACGCAGAGCGTCAGAAGCTGCATTCCCACGCGGAGCGTGGTAACGATCATTACTGACAGTCCACTGATCGTTCCCACGTTCCGCGTGGGAATGCAGCCATAGACGCTCCGCGTCGCCTCACCGAAGCACCTCGATACGCTAATTCGCTCCCTAACCTGCAAAACCTCAAATAGCCTCAACGCTCCGCGCCCAGCCTCACATTAAGGAAGAGCCATGGCCCGAAGCCGCTATGCCCTCACCGAAGTCGACAAACCCCACTTTCTCACGTGCACCATCGTCGAATGGCTGCCCCTCTTCACCCGACCCACCCTCGTTGAAATCGTGCTGAACACGTGGCGGTATTAACAGGCTAACCAAGGCCTCAGGCTTTACGGCTACGTAGTCCTCGAAAACCACCTGCACTACCTCGCCCAATCCCCAGACCTCGCGAAATCAGTCGCCCGCTTCAAATCCTTCACAGCCCGACACATCCTCGACCATCTGGAAACTGCACACGCCGAAAGCACGCTCCAACGACTGCGCTTCGCCAAGCGCGCGCACAAGGTCGACCGTGTGTATCAGGTCTGGCAGGAAGGGACGCACGCGGAGTTGGTGTATAGCGAAAGCGTAATGAGGCAAAAGCTCGATTACATCCACCACAACCCTGTGAAGCGAGGGTATGTCGATCTCGGGGAGCACTGGAGGTATTCGAGTGCTAGAGATTATCAGGAGCAGGCGGGGCTTATTGAGGTGCAGCGGTGGTATTAGTGGACGCAGAGCGTCAGAGGCTGCGTTCCCACGCGGAGCGTGGGGACGATCAGAGTATATTAGCGATCTGCCGCTGGATTTGGCGAGTTGAGTCTGGTGCTACCAATAGTAGCCTTTGTATTTATCGCAGTTGAAGTACAGCTCCAGCCCGATACACCACGCTGCGACAAAGCCCCAAATGAACATTTCTTCCATATGTGAGTCGAGCGAATAGGTCGATATGGAGCCCACCGCTATGAGAGCAGCTCCCGTCCATTTGCGCGGACGTCGGCGTATGAGTTTGCAGTTGAGAACGCAATAGGCGACGCTGAATAGGATTGTAATCAGAAGAAAAAGCATCAGGATTCACCTTCTGCTTTTCTAGAGCGATCACGACCAAATAACAGCGCGAGCCCCGATGAGGTAAGCGCGACAAGGACCGTGAACTGGGCCTCGCTATAGTCTGAGAGCTTGAACAGCGCAAACGCCC
Organism: Pseudomonas sp. RIT409; assembly: GCF_003052515.2. Lineage (GTDB taxonomy): Bacteria > Pseudomonadota > Gammaproteobacteria > Pseudomonadales > Pseudomonadaceae > Aquipseudomonas. Next base: position 195,881 of record NZ_QARE02000001.1, read on the forward strand.
CAATGCATATAAACACCAACCCCACGCACTTTCTCACCATGCAAGGCTTGAGCTTGAATACGAGTAGCCAGTGAACCGTCATACAGACCCCGAAAAGCATAGGGGCAGTCATTCAATCGTCACTCCACCCTGAGCCTCGATCAGGAGGGACATTGCCGAGGATTGGGCCCGATACCGCCATTTATTTGAGCTGCAGCGCGATAATGATGTCTCCGGCGTGACGTCTACTCAATACAGAGCCAACGCTGAATCCAGAAGCAAAGCCCGCCGCATCCTTCAATCCTGACCCCGCCGGAAACGCCATACGGCCTAGAGCAGTAGCCGCAAGAGTCAAAGATGCATTACTGTCGTTGAATAAGTCCGCCTGCTTTCGCGTAAGCGGATCAGAGACCGAGATGATCATTTCACACGGCCGATCCTGAGCAAGCATGCGGTCGTAGAGCGAAACCAATGGGTCGCGAATGGCCTGGTTGATTTTGCCGACATCGGAAACATTGAGGGATCTCAGCTGGTGTCGGTTTTCCCGCAAGACCACCACCCGAGTGGTTTGAAACCTCCGGTTAAAGCGACCGTAGTATTGGCTTCTTTCCTGTTCCATCAGACATGCCCCTGCCATGGTGAGGCGCCGGATTCTGAGCCAATTCTTAGGGCCCAGTCATGTGGTTAGGGCAGAATTAGACAGCCCTTACCTTCTATCCAGACATGTCCTACGCAGAGACGCCTACGACGCTGACAAGATGCGACGAGCAAGGCACAGATCCGCAACCCGAAGCGAAGCATGACACGACGTCGAACGGCTAGATGAAGCACGATGCTCTATCGAAGGACAGCATGAATAAGGGTGGAATGAGTCAGTGGCACCCAGAGCGTCAGGCACGTCAGGAAAATGGCTGCTCCGTAGTGTGTCGATGAATATTGCCACACGCTTCTACTATGGCATCATTGAGCCACCAAAGTATCTTTTCAGCGTACACTATGACGCCTTTCTCGAACCGATTAAGCAACGGTCTCACAGACGCTTCGTTCTGGCCTGACAGGGATCAGTAATACGCCAAACAACTCGATCACGCAGCATTGTCGCGAGCAAGCGCGCCTCTTGCGGTGCCTAGGTGCTCGTACTTCAATTTTTACAACAGGATGATGAGCGGACCACGGATATGGCCAGGAAAAATTCAGGTTTAGAAGCGCTCATTTCTCTCGTCAGCAAGTTGCCTTGGTGGATCAGCGCCCTCCTCTCGATGCTATTCGCGGTCTGGCTGCATTCGATCGCCAGCGCGCCCCTGCCGGCGACGTTCGATCCCCGACATGCCGAAGTGGCCATCGCGACGTCTGCGTTTCGCGGCATGGCAACGTTCGGGCAATTTTTCGTGCCGTTGGTGTTTGCTTGTGGCGCTGTAGCTTCGCTTTGGAACGCACACAAACGCCGAAAACTGCTGGACACCACAGCCGCTGCCAGCGGCAATGCGTTGCTGAGCCTCTCTTGGCGTGAGTTTGAGTTGTTGGTGGGCGAGGCGTTGCGGCGTCGGGGTTTCAAGGTGCAGGAGATCGGCGGACAAGGCCCGGACGGCGGCGTTGATCTGGTTGCTCGCAAGGACGGTGAGACCTATTTGGTGCAATGCAAGCATTGGCGTTCCGTTCAGGTGGGCGTGCCGGTGGTGCGTGAGTTATACGGTGCGATGGCGGCTGAAGGTGCTGTCGGCGGTTTTGTGGTGACGAGCGGGAAGTTCACCAAACAAGCGCAGGAATTTGCCTCGGGGCGCAATGTGCAGTTAGTGGATGGTGCCGAGCTAAAGCAGTGGATGGTACAGACGAGAAAGCCCGAACCGCGCCCCACTGTTGAGGTAATCGCCGAGCGTGTGGAGCCTGTTGATGTAACGCCAAAGGCGAGCGAACCCGTCATCCGACCACCCGCGACTGAGTCGCCCACCCTTGTGAAAGCACCGGCCTGCCCGTTTTGCCGCAAAACGATGGTGATAAAGACCGCGCGTACCGGTGCCAATGCTGGCGGAAACTTCTGGGGTTGCACTGAGTTTCCGAAGTGTCGAGGCATTCGCCCGATCTTCGCCCCTATAAAGACCATTTAATTCCCTTTCATTTGCATAACATTTTCGCTAATCAATATTTAACGGGGTTTCATTTGATTCGAGACCATTGACTTTTTACAGTGGCCTCACCAAATCGAACTTGCTCTCGCAAGAAGGTTGATTCAAATGTTCAAGACCCTCGGCATTATCAGCGCACTGGCTGTTTCTTCTTTAATGGCGTCGCCCATTGTTCTCGCGGAAGAGTCCCCCGCTTTCGTAGCGCGCAACGACGCGCTTCATGCAAACGTCGAGCGACGCGAGGAGGCTATGGCCGCACTCGCCAAAGGCCGGGACAACAGCCAGCAAGCATCCACCTCACCCCCTCAAGCGGAGAATGCAAACCACACTTGACCTGTATCAGGCCTCCAGCCTCTGTTGTTTCTGTCGTTGTTTCATCGTGGGGTTGCGTCTCTGCTCCTGATACAACCCTGCAAGCTCCCAACTTCAGCCGCTTCCTTAGCGGCTTTTTTTTGGCCTCCTAACAGGGTTCGCATACACGTCGGCGCAATGACACCAAGGGTTGGATGCGCCTGCACCGGATCTCTGGCAAGACCACCCTGGCTTCAACCTACCCCCAGCGTCCCCCTTAAGGCAGAATGCTCACCCATTTCGGAAGTCGCATTTGAGAGGTAGGCATGCCCTCGTTCACGTTGAGATCGGCCTTGACTTGTACCGCCCTGGCGTTGGCACTGGGCGTCCTGGGGGCGCAGGCGGCTACCGATACCAAGCACCCTGTCAAATCGACCAAAAGCACTCACACCGCTAAAAAAACCACCCCCGCAAAACCCAGCGGGCAGAAAGTCTCGATGCTCGGCGGCAAGTTCGTGTTATACCTGCCCAAAGACTATGTCAAAGGGCCGATGGAGGAGATTGACGACAAAGCCAAGGCGGCGGGCGTCACCGGCTCGCTGTACATGAACAGGCCCGCCAAGCGCGTGGTTATCATCACCGAAACGCCGTTGCCCGATGGCAAGACGGCGTCGTCGAACGATACGGAAACACTGGACACCATCATTGCTGAAACCCTTATCCAACAGCAGTCTAGCTATAAGGACTTCGCCAAACTTGGGGAAAAGAAGCTTGTCAGAAAACGCCTCGGCCTGCGTCAGTTGGATATTTCAGGCAGCGTCGACGGCGGCAAGGTCCTGAGCACGACCGTCGCCGCTGCATCAGGCACACGGACGGCAATGGTCAACGTCATCTCGCTGGCAAAAGACGCCAAGGCACACGGGGCGTTGGTCAAGGCGGTAACTGGAAGCAAGTGACGCCTGCTGCTTTTCAACGGTGGACGCAGCGCGCTATCTGCGCCCTTCCGCCGCCATGCGCACCGCAAACCCGAACAGTACGGTCCCCATGATCCAACGTTGAACATTGGCCCAGGTCGGCTTGGTGGTGAGAAATGCAGCGATGGACCCCGCAGCCAGCGCAACCATCGCATTGACAGTCAAGCTGACGCCAATCTGCGCGCTACCCAACACCAGAGATTGGCTGAGCACGCTGGTACCGTTCCCGACTGTGATGAACTGAGGCAGTAACGAGAGGTAGAGTACGGCAACCTTGGGGTTGAACAGATTGGTCAGCAGGCCCATCAGGAACAACTGACGGTTGCTGTCCTTCGGCAGGTCTCTGACCTGAAAGGGCGAACGACCACCCGGTCTGGCGGCTTGCCAGGCCAGGTACAGCAGATACAGCGCCCCCGCTGCACGCAGTGTGTCGTAAGCATAGGGGACGGCCATCACCAAGCCGGTGATGCCGAACGCGGCACACAGCATGTAGAAGAGAAAGCCAATGCCCACACCGCAAAGGGAGATCAAACCCGCCCTACGGCCTTGCGAGATGGAGCGCGAGATCACATAGATCATGTTCGGCCCAGGTGTCAGGACCATACCCAGCGAAATCAGGGAAAACGCGACTAGGTTAGAGAGTTCGGGCATTGGCGGTCCTACTCGGTATCGGCTGAAGTGGCTTACCCGGTGGCATTCCGGTACACAGATGCATTTCAGCCAAACGCTGCCCGCCCGTCCATAGACAGATTGCAGGTAAATCGACCACGACAGATGGGCAGCTCAGCCTCACGGTAAGGCGCTTGAACCGGCGGACAATGGGGCGCAGGGGGTCAGCACGCCTAGGGCATAGACGGCATTTTATGTGACTCCTGCCGAGGAGCCGCAGACGCCATGACCTGTTTCAGCAATTCCAAAGGCGACAGCTTTTCGAGCAATGTGGCGACGTCGTCCTCGAACATCCACTTGCCATTCACAGCCTCCTCGCGTTCCAGATGCGCCGCTTGGACCGCACGGTAGCCCACCGGAAAGATGCACTTTTCCAACGGTGTCAAACGATCATAGTGCTCAAGCAGGCCGCGGAAGACGATACGCCGTTCCGATACGCCGCGCGTGGTCGCAATCAGCTTGATGAAAAACGCCGAATCATACTCGCGAATGGCCTCATAGGCGGTGTAGCGCTCCACCAACGTGTACCCCGAATCCGCGCCGAATGCGATGCAGCACAATGCCTCTCTCGAAAACCCACCCAGGGGATTCGGGGTATCGACTCTGCGCTGGCTTTTGCCGAGAGCGAAAGCCAGCGCCCTTTCCGCGGCCTGCGCGCGCTCGGGACATTCGAGAGATTGCATGTCCTGAAGGCTCGGTGCTTGGCGCCCCATCCGTTCGATTTCAGTATCAAACGTGGCGAACAATCCTCGCGGCCCCATCCACCGTCGATGCAACTCGATGAGATTGGCGATGCCATACGACGCCTGCTCGTGCACCAGACTGTGAAAGCCCCCCGTGACCGGGTCTTCATCGACAGGGCAATGGGGCTCGACGCTCAGACGGGGATCGTGGAGCGGTTTACCGGTTGTCATCGTGTCTTTCCTTGTAGTTGGGTGAATCCTGAATAACGGCGCAGCATCAGGCGACCGAGGCACGCCTCGATCAATGACAGCCGGTTACCGTCCGGCCATGCGAATAACTCGACGACCCTCTTTTTGACCGGTGAGCTGTGCCGCTGCCCGACAGCACCCGTACGGACTTTAAGACCGCGTTTAAATGTCAGCAAAGCATCCGGCAGGCATGTCGACTTATACATACCCCTTTAAAAATATATTTAAGGTTTAAATACCCACATTATGCGCAAAGTACTTGCGAGACAATCCGTCAAATGTAGGGGTGTTCCAGTTTTTTCTTACGTGAGCCAGAAACGTGCAAGGCGATCAGCTGCGCGCGGTTCTTTACTTGGTTCTTCTTCAGTAATGCCGATACATGATCGCGAGCGGTGTAATCACTGATACCCAGTTGTTGGGCAATGTCCTTGTTGCTGTAGCCCAGCAGCACCAGTTTCAACACTTCAAACTCTCGCGGCGTGGTGCGCCCGGGACGCTTGCGCGTATGCTCTCGCTCTTGCATTGACGAGCCTCCATCGCTCCTGATGACCCTCCATGGTGTTAGGTGCCCGTCGGACCGAAAGGGTGTTGACGAGCACTTCTTTTCAGCGTTCAAACTCGCCGCTCACATTCTGATGTTCAGCCCGTCAGAACGCTGCAGCAGGTAACTATTCCTACACGTAAACAGAAAAACTTCTACGCTGGAATCACCCCTTTTATTGCAGACACGAATACGCCATACCGCGAATAACGATTTACGCAACACATGCGCGTGAAGTGATGGGTTCGTGTTTGGGGCGACGACGATAAACGCAGTGAATGCTAATTACAATCACTCGTTACAATTGATTGGTAATGAATAGCGAAGCGAACTGAACCCATCCAACCCTGGCAAAAAGCGACCACCCCCCCTGAAACAGCGCAAGTCGCGCGGCACAAAAAAGGAAATGGCTGACGGCGTATAAAGGTGTGGCCTGACCGAATATTTTTGCGTTACCAGGGCAGTCTCGCCCAGGGCGTCACTAAAGGACGCCCTGGCGATCAGTTCCCGCACCCGGCAGGCAATCCGTCGTCGACCTGCATCCGCTTACGCACGCCGAAGAACATTGCGGTCAGTAGACCCACGGCGCCCATGATCGCGCAGTAACCCACGCAAACCCATGGGCTCCATGGCATCAAGGCGATCAGCGCCAGCGGCGTGGTGCTGGCCCAGAGGGCATAGCTGACGTTATAGGTCAGCGAAATACCGGACACGCGGATGTTCGCAGGGAACAAACCGACCATCACCGAGGGCACCACGCCGACAATGCCGCAGGCCAGCCCCGCCACTGCGTACGCCAGCCCGACCGGGAGCCACTGGATCACCAGGCTGGCGTACAACAGGCCCACACCTAGCGGCAGTAGCACGCTATACAGTACGACGCCGCGCCAGGCCCCGATGCGGTCCACCAGCCGTCCCGCCATTACACACCCGATATTCAGGAATACGATGCCGACGCTGCTCAGGGCGAAGGTGTCACTGGGGCTCATGCCAAATCGCTGTTGCATCACCGTAGGGGTAATGACCACCAAGGTGACTACTGCTGATGTCAGCACGCAGGTCAGCAAGGCGGCCGGCAGCAGCGATTGACGGTGTCGGCGAAGCACGGCGCGCAACGGCAGTTCGATCGTCCCCTCCCGCTGGGCATGAAGGGCCATGAACACCGGCGTCTCGTTCAACCAGCGACGCAGCCATACGCCGACCACGCCAAAGACCCCGCCGAGGAGAAACGGAATGCGCCAGGCGTAATCGAGGATTTCCGCGTGGCTGAAGACCTTGGCCAACCAGGTCGCCGTCAAGGCGCCGATCAGATAGCCGAACGTCAAACCAGCCTGCAGCACGCCCAATGCGTAGCCACGATGGCCCTTTGGCGCATGCTCGGCGACGAAAACCCAAGCGCTTGGCACTTCGCCGCCGACCGCTGCGCCTTGCAGCACGCGCAGCCCCAGCAGCGCCAGCGGTGCCCAATACCCGATTTCAGCATAGGTGGGCATCAGGCCGATCAGCAGGCACGGCAAGGCCATCATCATGATGCTCAGGCTGAACATCCTTTTGCGACCCAGCCTGTCGGCGAAATGCGCCATGAGGATGCCGCCCAGCGGACGCGCCAAGTAGCCGGTGACGAATATTCCGAAGCTTTGTAAAAGTCGCAGCCACTCGGGCATGTCCGGAGGAAAGAACAGTTGGCTCAGGGTCAGCGCAAAAAACACGAAAATGATGAAATCGTAGATTTCCAGCGCCCCGCCCAGTGCCGCCAGGCCGAGGGTCTTGTAATCCCCGCGGCCGATCGGTTGTGGACGTGGTCGAAGAATGGCTGTCATGGACGACCCCATTTGGCAGATGAAAAAAGCCGCCAGGTGCGGCAAAGGCGCGCAGGATAGCAAAGCTGGCGCCATGCGGGCGGCTGACAGACAACCGGAGTCAGGTCATATCACAGGGCATATGTGCCGGGCGTGGCCCCGAACTGCGCGCTGAAGGCTGTGATGAAGGTGCTGACGCTGTCATAGCCCAGACGTTGCGCCACGCGGTTGACGCTATCGCCGTGGGCCAACAACTCCAACGCTCGCTTCATCCGCGCGACGATTCGCCATTGCACCAACGACATACCGGTTTCTGCCCGAAAATGCCGGGTCAGACCGCGCCGCGACATTCCCACGCGTCGTGCCCAGTCGTCGAGGCTGGTCTTGTCGGCCGGGTCCGCGACGATGGTCAGCGTCATGCCCACCAAATGGGGGCTGCTCGGCATGGGTAAAAACAGCGGCTGAGCGGGAGATATCTTCAATTCGTCGAACAGGACATCCAGCTGCCGGTTCTGGGGCGCAGAGAGTTCGCCAGGCTGCTCGCACCATTGCGCAATACGTTCCAGAAGCGCGCCGGACAGAGGCGTCATGTCGAACACCGTCGGGGTTGTCGGAAACAACGGGCACAGATCGGGACGCAGGTAGATCATGCAACCGGTAGCAGCATTATGGACGCGCGCTGCATGGGCCACCCCCGGGGGAATCCAGCCGATGCGCCGAGCAGGGACGACCCAACTGCCCGTATCCAGTTCAGCGGTGATTACACCCTGTCGAACAGCCCACAACTGCCCTTCGCGGTAACGGTGCAGCCGGTCATCGAGAGCCGACTGCGCAGGCCCTGTGATGAGCAAGGGCCTTCCATCCTCAAGGCGGCGTTGCAACGGGTACTGTGCTGGCATGGCCCGATTCCCCAGTCGAGTGGCCTGCCCACGTTAGCAAGCCAACGGTTGCCGATGCCAGCGTTGTTGACGCCACTGTTCGGCAAACGCGTCGCCAGCCACGAACCGCTGTCAGTGCAGAGACGTCGTCGACAATTCGCGCTCCATGTACAGGCTACGCAGAAAGATGCCACTGGGGTGTTCATAATGTTCGTCCCGTATCGCGACGAATCCCATCGCGCGATAAAAGTCGGCGGCATTCAACGAAGCGTAGAGGTGGAGCCGGGTGAAATGCTCCTCGGCGGCGATGCCCTCCAAGCCTTCCATCAAACGCCTGCCTATGCCCTTGCCCGCTTGCACAGGCTCGACGAACAGAGCGATCACCTCGCCCGTCTGTCGATCCAGAATACCGTAGCCCAGACGTTGCCCGTCTTCTTCGGCGATCAAGGCGCAGTGGGTAGCAAGCAAGCGTAGATAGGATTGCGGGGGCGGCGACTCGCTCCATGCCTCGATCTGTTCGGGCGAATAGTGACCGGCACACAACTGTCGCACTGCCCGCGTGCGCAGCGACCACAGATTGGGGATGTCAGAAACAGAGCCTGGTTTGAGTTGGATCATGTTGCGTTTCCGCCAGAAGCATCCGCACGAACACCTTTGTTCGTGCACGACCTATAAACGCCGACACGACAGAATGCGCCTTTCCACGCGTGGCCGGAAGGTGCGAAGCATGCTGCAGTCGGCAGGTGTGTGGCCCTGCTTTTCGTGAAATGCCCAAGAACGAATAAGCGCCTGGGCGAGCAGGCTCGCCTCACAACAGCTTGCACACGAGCACTGAAACGCGTCACTCAAAAGCTCACCGTCGCCGAAAGCCGCGCGGTGCGTGGCGCGCCGAGGAACAGGTAATCGTCGCCCAGGTATTCGCCGACGTCGCGCCAGTAGCGTTTATCGAACAGGTTGTCGACGGTCAGGCGAAATACGGTGTCGTAGCCGTCGATGCGAGTGGTGTAACGACTGCCTGCATTGAACACCGTGTAGTCATCGACTTTGACCGAACCTTCGCGGTTGGCGTATTTGCTGGCGCTGTATTGCATGCCGCCCAGTAACGCCAAACCTGGAATCGGCAGGCTGTAGTCCGCCGACAGGCTGCCGCGGTATTTGGGCACATTGATCGCTTGATGGTCTTCATAAGCTGCGGTGCCACTGTTTTCCACCCGCGCCTTGATCGCTGCGACGCTGGCAGCGATCTGCAACTGCGAGGTGAGCCAACCGTTGGCGCTGAGCTCCAGCCCGGTGTTCTTTTGCTGACCTTGCTGCACGAAGGTGAGGGAACCGTAATCACCCGGCTTCGAATATTGATAAGCCTGTCGGGTTTTAAACAGCGCAGCGGTAAAGCTCATGCGGCGCCAGTCGTATTTGACGCCTGCCTCCAACTGGCGGGAAAGCGTCGGCGCGAGAATTTCAGTGGCGTTGGTATCGAATACCGATGCCGTGCCCCCTTGAGAAATCCCTTTGCTGTATTGGGTGTACAGCGAAAGGTCGTCCACCGGTTTGTAGATCAGCGCCGCTTGGGGGAGAAAAATGGAACGCTCGGTGTGGCGATTGCCACTGCCATCTTCGTTGTAGGCTTTTTCATCAAGGCGCACCTGCCGGCCGCCGAGCACGGTCTGCCAGTGCTCGTCGAAGCGAATGCTGTCAGTGAGGAACAGCCCGTATTGGCGGCTGTCCAGACGCCTTTCGGTATGCCCTGCCGGACGCTCCGACGGTGCAAACGTCGGCGGCGGTTGCCCGATGTTCCCCGATCCAACGTACTCGCTGAAATAAGGCCGGGTATCAACGGTTCTACGCCAGGCACTGGTACCGAACGTCACCTCGTGCTCAAGCCCACCGGTCTTGAAGAGGCCGGTCATCGTGGCTTCGACTTCATCGTTGCGACGGGTGTCGTCGGGGCTGCGGAAGTCGTAGATGTCGTAACCGCCGTCCGTGTTGAAATGCCCGGTAACCGGTGTGGCCGGGCAATCTGACTGGTAGTAACACCCATAGGCGAAGGCACTGTAATCATCGATCACCACACGGCTGCGCGAGGCGCTGAGGCTGGCCTTCCAGTCATCGCTGAACCGGTATTCGTAACGACCGCTCAGGTTGAGCGAGTCGATCCCCACCGGATTCGACCAACGTTGATACCCCAGCAGCTTTCGCGGTGAGGCGTCGTGAGGCAGCTCCGTACCGCCGATCAGTTGATAGCCGGGTACCGAACGCTGTTCCTTGGCCTGGTACTCGACATCCAACTGCAAGGTAGACCGATCGTCGATGTTCCAGTCGAAGGCCAGGGAGGCGAAGTCTCGCTGACCATCGGCGTGCTCGACGTAGGAGCGGATATCCTCGTGGGCGACATTGGCGCGCAGGCCGAACTGCTTTTCGCTGCCGAACCAGCCGCCGACATCGGTGGCGATGTAGCGTTCTCCGTGCTCGTTGGTGGAGACCGTCACCGAGCGCACGTCTTGCGGTCGCTTGGTTTTGTAATTGACCACCCCTGCGGGTTCCGAAACGCCACTCTGCAAGCCGGACAGTCCCTTGAGGAGTTCGACCTGTTCCTTGTTCTCCAGCGCGACGTTCTGCTCGCCGGTGATGCTGCGGCCATTGATCCGGTAACTGTTGGCGGCGTTGAGGGAAAAACCCCGCACGACAAAGTTTTCGTAATAGCCCACCGGGGCGTAGCTATCCCCCACCGAGGCGTCGTTGCGCAGGACCTCGCTGAGCAGCTTTGCCTGCTGATCCTTCAGGCGAGCTTCGCCGAATACGGAAATCGAAGCGGGCGTGTCACGCAACGGCTGCTCATTGAAGCCACCGACCGAGGCACTGTCCGCCTGATAAACCGACAACGCATCGCCTGAGACCTCCACCGCATCCAGCGTCAACGGTTCCGCTTCCTGAGCGGCGAGCCATGGCGAAGCGAAAGCCATGCTCAACGGCAGCAGACGGCGAGACAGGCCGCTTGCCGGTCGGATCGAAGTGGTCATCGACAGTGACGCTCCAGAGAGGATTTCGTGGGCGCACTTTGTACGTTCTGCACAGTTTTTTTACAACTGCGCCCTGCCCTCCCTGTGCGTATGAAAACGCTCGACACTCAGTCGTCCGCATGTCGCCACTCGACGCATATTCTGTCAGCCGCTCGATGCGGAAGAGGCTCCGCGCTGTCCTGACCGCGTTAGCGTTCGAGGCTTTCGAGCAAGACGCGATTGAACTGCTGCGGGTCCTGAATCTGCGGCGCATGGCCCAGCCCCGCAAATTCGATGAGGGTCGCCTGAGGTATGCGCCGGGCAACGGCCTTTCCGAGTTCCGGATAATTGCCCAAGGTCTTGCGAAGTGTTTCAGGAGCCGCGTCCTTGGCGATGGCAGTGTTGTCTTTCTGACCGATGAACAGCACGGTCGGCATCTTCAGCTTCTCGAAGTCATAGAACACAGGCTGATTGAAGATCATGCCGTAGGTCTGCGCCGATGCGCGGGCCACTTCTTCCTTGCCCGTGCCGTTGAACATGCCCGCCTGCATGTCGACCCAATGATCGAATTCCGGGCGCCACTCGTTGGCGTAGTACGTCGATTGCTGATACTTGCGAATGCTCTGGGCACTGGTCTTCAACTCGCGTGCGTACCACTCCTCGAAGCTGCGGTCCGGAACGCCCTTGGCCTTCCAGTCTTCAAGGCCGATGGGGTTGACGAGCAGCAACTGGTCGACCTTGTCCGGGTACATCAGGGCAAACCGAGTGGCCAGCATGCCGCCCATGGAATGACCGATCACCGTCACATGATCAATACCCAGATGGGTCAGCAGCGCCTCGGTATTTTGCGCCAGTTGTTCGAAGGTGTACGAGTAATCGGCAGGCTTGCTGGAGCGGCAGAAGCCGATCTGGTCCGGCGCTACGACGCGGTATCCCGCCGCCGTCAGCGCCTTGATGCTGCCCTCCCATGTGGCCCCGCAGAAATTCTTGCCATGCAGCATCACCACGCTGCGACCGTTCGGCGCGCCGCTGGGCTTGATGTCCATGTAGCCCATCTGCACAGGCTTGCCCTGGGATTCGAAGCTGAAATTCTGCGCCGGGAACGGGTATTGAAAGCCTTCCAGTTGCGGCCCGTAGGACGGCGTCTGAGCCGCCAGTAAAGGCAGGCTGACGCTCATCAGCAATGCGGGTAGCCATTTGGTCATGTGAATGCTCCAGACAAGGTAGGAATCAAGAGCAGACATGAGTCGCCCCTGGAAAATCCCTCGAATGGAGGCCCATCGGCCGGTCATTTTCAATGTTGCCGCGATTAACGGTGGATGCATGGGTACAATAGGCACCTTTTCCTTCCCCACGGCTTTTCTCATGACTGACCCCGTTCGCCTTTCCAAACGCCTCATCGAACTCGTCGGCTGCTCCCGCCGCGAGGCCGAGCTGTTCATCGAGGGGGGTTGGGTCACCGTGGATGGCGTTGTGATCGACGAGCCGCAGTTCAAAGTCGATAAACAAGCCGTTGCGCTGATGCCCGGCGCACGTGCCGAAAAACCGGAGGCGGTGACCCTCCTACTTAACGTGCCTGCCGGCATGAGCGCTGAAGCGGCCCTGCAGCTTGTTTCCCCGGCCTCTCTTTCGGCGGAGCACAGCGTTGGCACGCGCCCGCTCAAGGGCCACTTCCTCAGGCAGGAAGCGATTTCGACCCTCCAGGCCAACGCCAGCGGGCTGATGGTGTTCAGCCAGGACTGGAAAGTTCTGCGCAAGCTCACCGACGACCGCAGCAAGATCGAACAGGAATATGTCGTGGAGGTCGACGGCCAGATGGCGCCTCATGGTCTCAATCGCCTGAACCACGGCCTGATGCATAAGGGCAAGGAATTGCCTAAAGTCAAAGCCAGTTGGCAGAACGAGACGCGCCTGCGCTTCGCCATGAAGAATCCACAGCCCGGCGTCATCGCCCAGCTTTGCGAAGCGGTGGGGCTCAAGATCCTCTCCATGCGGCGGATTCGGGTCGGCGGCGTGTCCATCGGCAAAGTGCCCGAGGGACAATGGCGCTATATGACCGACAAGGAAAAGTTTTAACCCCCCGCTTTGGGCACGGCGCACTGGGTTGCGCGTGCTTGCACCGATTGATCAGGACACATGCATCATGATGAACAACGACGTACTGCGCAGCATTCGCTATACGCTGGATATCAGCGATGGCAAGTTGGCGGACATCATCCGACTCGGCGGCCTTGAAACCACCAAGGCACAGGTCATCGCCTACACGAAAAAGGAAGAAGAGGACGGCTTCGAGCCGTGCAGCGACGAAGTCCTGGCGTACTTCCTCGACGGGCTGGTGTTCTTCAAGCGGGGCAAGGATGAAACCCGTCCCTCGCTGTCGATCGAGCTGCCCATGACCAACAACATCATCCTCAAGAAACTGCGGGTGGCGTTCGAGCTCAAGGAAGAAGACTTGCTCGCCATCCTTCAGGCGTCCGATTTTCCCATCTCCAAACCCGAGCTCAGCGCGTTGTTCCGCAAACCGGGCCACAACAATTACCGCCCTTGCGGCGAACAATTGCTGCGCAACTTCCTGCGTGGCCTGACCCTGCGCATTCGCGGTTGAATCTTTCGGCCTTGAGATGAACCAGACCTACAGCGTCTCACCCATTGGTTTCGTCCGCTCCTGCTTCAAGGAAAAGTTCGCCATCCCCCGCCAACCGAGCCTGGCACCGGCGGCCCGCGGCGTTCTTGAACTGGTGGCGCCTTTCGATCAAGGCGAGGCGGTGCAAGGGCTGGAACATGTCAGCCATGTCTGGTTGCTGTTCCTGTTCCACGAAGCGCTGGAGGCCACCCCTCGCCTCAAGGTGCGCCCTCCGCGCCTGGGCGGGAATCAGGCCATGGGGGTGTTCGCCACCCGCGCCACCCACCGGCCCAACGGGATCGGCCAATCCGTGGTCAAGCTGGAGAGGGTCGAGGCCGATCGCCTGTGGCTGTCGGGGATCGACTTACTGGACGGCACCCCCGTGCTGGACGTCAAACCTTATGTGCCCTACGCCGACATCATTCCCGAGGCACGCAATGACATGGCGGCGGCGGCGCCTGAACTCATTCCGGTCGCATGGGGCGACGCCGCTCTGCAACAGGCGCGGGACCATGCGTTGCGCTTGAACGAGCCGTTGGTCGAACTGATCGAACAGTGCCTTGCCCAGGACCCCCGGCCCGCCTATCAGCAACCCGCACCCGATCGACGCTATGGGGCACGGTTCTGGGATGTGGATGTGCGCTGGCATTATCCGCAAGCCGGGCAAATCAGGGTGCTTGAGGTGGTTCTCTCCGAAAGCTAGACCGGCACAGAGCTTTGGCTTCCTCCAATGGTCTCAGCCGGTTCGCTGAAGCCAGGCGCGCGACCCTTTCTCCGCCGACAAAAAAACCGCCTGGTCCGTGACCTCCAGGCGGTTTTTTTCAGACCTCGGAAAACCGGTGCCTGTACTGACTCGATCGCGGGCAACCAGCCCGCGCATTCACTGAGCGAGGCGGTCGTCCACGACGGGGTCGGATTCGAAGCCTGCTCTTGCCGGCAGGCAGGCAGGGGGGATTACTTCTCGACGAACGCGCGCTCGATCAGGTAATCACCCGGCTCGCGCATACGGGGCGAAACGGTCAGACCGAAGCTGTTCAGCACTTCGCTGGTTTCGTCGAGCATGCTCGGGCTGCCGCAGAGCATGGCGCGGTCATCCTGAGGGTTGATCGGCGGCAGCCCGATGTCGCGGAACAACTTTCCGCTGCGCATCAGGTCCGTCAGACGGCCTTCGTTTTCGAACGGCTCGCGAGTGACGGTCGGGTAGTAGATCAGCTTGTCCCGCAGGGCTTCGCCGAAGAATTCGTTCTGCGGCAGGTGTTCGGTGATGAATTCGCGATACGCGACCTCATTCACGTACCGCACGCCGTGGCACAGGATGACCTTTTCGAAACGCTCATAGGTTTCCGGGTCCTGGATGACACTCATGAAGGGGGCCAGGCCCGTGCCAGTGCTCAGCAGATACAGGTGCTTGCCAGGCTTGAGGTCGTCCAGCACCAGGGTGCCGGTCGGCTTTTTGCTGATGATGATCTCGTCGCCTTCCTTGAGGTGTTGCAGCTGGGACGTCAGCGGGCCATCCGGCACCTTGATGCTGAAGAACTCCAGGTGCTCTTCCCAGTTCGGGCTGGCGATGGAATAGGCACGCATGAGCGGGCGCCCGTTTGGCTGCTGCAGACCGATCATGACGAACTGACCGTTCTCGAAACGCAGGCCTGGATCACGGGTGCACTTGAAACTGAAGAGTGTGTCGTTCCAGTGATGAACGCTGAGGACACGCTCGTGATTCATGTTGCTCATGGTACGTGGGAACTCCTGAAAATTTGCATGCGCCAGTGAAAGCGCCATTGCGCGACATTCTAGTGGCAGACACAATATCTGTTAACTGAATTATCAAGATATGGGTTATCGGTTATATAGATATGCGATTTACTCTCCGCCAGTTGCAGGTTTTCGTCGCCGTCGCCCAGCAGGAAAGCGTTTCCAGGGCAGCCGTGCAGCTGTCTTTGTCGCAATCGGCGGCCAGCACGTCATTGACCGAACTCGAGCGGCAATCCAGCTGCCAACTGTTCGATCGTGCGGGTAAACGGCTAAGCCTGAACGCCACCGGCCGCCAGCTGTTGCCGCAGGCCGTTGCCCTTCTCGATCAGGCCAAGGAAATCGAAGACCTGCTCAATGGCAAGTCAGGATTCGGCTCGCTGGCCGTGGGCGCTACGCTGACCATCGGCAACTACCTGGCGACCTTGCTGATTGGCAACTTCATGCAGCGCCATCCCGAAAGCCATGTGAAGTTACATGTGCAAAACACGGCCAACATCGTTCAGCAGGTGGCGCACTACGAGATCGACCTGGGGTTGATCGAGGGCGACTGCGGCCACCCCGACATCGAAGTGCAGACTTGGGTCGAGGACGAGCTGGTCGTGTTCTGCGCGCCCCAGCATCCGCTCGCCAAGCGTGGCCAGGCCACATTGCAGGAGCTGACCCACGAGGCGTGGATTCTCAGGGAACAGGGATCCGGCACGCGACTGACCTTCGACCAGGCGATGCGGCACCATCTCAACAGCCTGAACGTGCGCCTGGAGCTGGAGCACACCGAAGCGATCAAACGCGCGGTGGAGTCGGGTCTGGGGATTGGCTGCATTTCCCGGCTGGCGTTGCGCGATGCCTTTCGCCGAGGGAGCCTGGTGGCCGTGGAAACGCCGGAGCTGGACCTGACGCGGCAGTTTTACTTCATCTGGCACAAGCAGAAGTACCAGACCAACGCCATTCGCGAATTTCTCGAACTGTGCCGGTCATTGACGGCAGGTGTGCGCCGCAGCGACGAGATCGTGCTGCCGAGCATTGCCTGACGTCAAGCGCACCCGGGTTCGCATCGAGCGTGCCTACTCAACCGCCATAGGGCAGCGCATTCCGCACCGAGCCTTACCCCAACAGAATCAGTGCCCAGACCACTGCAATCATGCTCAGCGCCACGAATTGGGCAGCGCTGCCCATGTCCTTGGCATTCTTGGACAGCGGGTGCCGGTCGAGGGAGATCCGGTCGATCGCCGCTTCAATCGCCGAATTCAGCAACTCCACGATCAACGCCAGCAGACAAACAGCGACCAGGATCGCCCGCTCTGCGCGGCTGACGTGGAACAGAAACGACACGGGAATCAGGATGACGTTGAGGAGGACCAATTGACGAAAAGCCGCCTCGCCTTGGAAGGCCGCCTTCAAACCGTCGAGTGAATAGCCGGAAGCGTTAAGGATACGTTTGAGGCCGGTCTGGCCCTTGAAAGGCGACGTCATAAAGAAACTACTGAAAAATGAAAGGGGTGGAGGCTAGTGCAACAGCGGTCAAAAAAGTGTGAAGAGCCGCCGATGTAAGCCCGGAAAATGCGCCGGGCTCAGCCAGTCGGCGAAATCGACTCAAGCTGCTGCAGCAACAGCGCAGCCTGCGTTCGGGTGCGCACGTTGAGTTTACGGAAGATCGCCGTCACATGGGCCTTGATCGTGGCTTCCGAGACATTCAGTTCGTATGCAATCTGTTTGTTGAGCAGGCCTTCACAGACCATGGTCAGAACGCGGAACTGCTGAGGCGTAAGGCTCGCCAGGCCTTCGCTGGCCGCCTTGGCCTCGGCCGACACGCTGATACGCTCATTGACCTGCGCCGGCCACCACACATCCCCGTTCAAGACCTTGCGCACCGCCTCCTGAATGGTTTCCAGCGAGCTGGACTTCGGGATGAAGCCACTGGCGCCGAACTCGCGAGATTTGACCACCACCGACGCCTCTTCCTGCGCCGACACCATCATGACCGGGACCTGAGGGTATTGACCGCGCAGCAACACCAATCCCGAAAAACCGTAGGCTCCCGGCATGTTGAGATCCAGAAGGACCAGATCCCAGTCCGACTTCTGCGTCAGCCGGTCTTCCAGATCGGCAATGCTCTCGGCCTCGGCCAGGCGGACATCGGGTCCCAGGCCCAGGCTCAAAGCCTGACGCAACGCGCCACGAAAAAGGGGATGGTCATCGGCGATCAGGATTTCGTAGGTCATGTCATGATCCTGTTGATGAATGAGCGCGGAGGCGTTCGGCGCTCGCGAGGGCATTTGGATGCCGGCCTCCACGATGCGTCAATCTGACGCAAACCCTCGTGCCGATGCAGACAGATGGCGGCGTTCAGGCATTCTCGCGGCGCCAAGAATGCCCAGCGAAGGCGGGGTGGTCAAGCCTGCCGCTTTGCGGCAAAGTTCGCGGCCCCGATAACGCCGAGGCCCATCATGCGAAAACACGCCCTGCGAGCAGACCTGCTCATGCTGCTCACCGCCTTTATCTGGGGCAGCGGCTTCGTCGCGCAGACCGCCGGTATGGACCATGTCGGTCCCTACCTGTATTCCGGGCTGCGTTTCGCATTGGGGTCGATCTGCCTGTTGCCATTGATGCTGCGCCGGCCGGGCAACGCAGCGCGCACTGAACCTCTATTCACTCCGGGCCTGTTGCGAGGCGGTGTGGTGATGGGAGTCGCCTTGGCGCTGGGCATTAATCTGCAGCAAGTCGGCCTGCTGTTCACCAGCGTCACCCACTCAGGCTTCATCACCGGGCTGTACGTGATTGTAGTTCCGCTTCTGGGCCTGTTGCTCGGCCACAAGACTGGAATGGGCACTTGGCTCGGCTGCCTGCTGGCGGTGTCGGGGATGTTCTTGCTCAGCGTGGGCGACCACTTCGAAGTGTCACGCGGCGACTGGCTGCAACTGATAGGCGCCTTTGTCTGGGGCGGGCATGTGATCCTGGTCAGCCTATTCGCTGGACGGCACGATCCGATCCGCCTGGCATTTCTGCAGTTCGTGACATGTTCGGTGGTGAGCCTGATTCTGGCACTGATCTTCGAGCCGATCATCCTCCGGGCGATCATCGCCGCCGGCCCTGCCCTGCTCTACGGCGGCGTGGTCGCTGTGGGCATTGGATACACCTTGCAAGTCGTCGCACAAAAAGACGCGATTGCCTCCCATGCGGCGATCATCCTGTCCCTGGAAGCTGTGTTCGCTGCCATCGTCGGCGCTTGGATTCTCGGCGAAGCCCTGCAGTTGCGCGGGTACATCGGCTGCACGCTGATGCTGGCCGGGATGCTGTTGGCGCAACTGTGGCCGCGCAAAGCAAAGGGCTGGTGAAAGGTTCGGGTGTCGCGAAGTACGGCATGCGCAGGCGTTTCCCCCGGCAGTATTTATAGAAACGCCGTCAAATACCGGTGCGCTGCATCATTCGGATCAATCGGTAACTGATACTTGGCGCCCAGGTAGTGGGCGCTAAAGACATCCAGGTAGGCGTCCAGTACGGCTGCCGCCTGCTGATCGCCCGCTAGCTCCAGGCACAACGCGGCGACTTCCGCGGTACAGAAGTGATCGTCGCGCTTGGAACGGCGCAAGCGATAGCGGGACATCTGCTCGGGCGCCAGACTGAGCACCGGCAGCCGATCCAGATACGGGCTCTTGCGAAACATCTTGCGGGCTTCCGGCCAGGTCGCGTCGAGCAAAATGAAGAGCGGTCGTTTGCCGGGCGCCAGTTGCACTTCGCTGACCACCCGCTCATCTGCCACGAACTCACCGGGAAACACGATGTAAGGCTGCCATTGAGGGTCTTCCAGCAGCGCTGGCAGCTTCTCGTCCACCTCGGTCCGAGACCAACCGAACGCCTCGGTGTCCCGAATGACATCGGCGATCAGCCAGCCTGTGTTGGTCGGTTTGAGCGGTTCGGTGTCATGCATCAGCAGACAGACAGCCGACTTTGCCTCGACCGTTGGCCGCCATTGGCAAAGGCAGTAGCTTTCGATGACCCGACAGCCTGAGCATCTCGGAGCACGTGACCCTCGGGCGATAAAGGGTTTCGTGCTGCGAGCCAGTCGTTCGGCGCGCAGACGCGAGACGGCATGGCTCATGGGGCAATTCCCCCAGGCACGGGAACGGAGCGACGATAAGGCAACAGCAAGACGAACATCCGGCAGTGGAAAAGTCGGCGCAGTCTACCAGAGGTGCCCGGTTCACTGGTGTCCGCCAAGGCGACTCACCTATACTGCTCGGCCTTGAAAGTCCCAGTCATCGGTGAACGCCCGTGCCGGCCACCGGTCCAACGACGTTCACTGCCCCAGGAGAATCCAATGCTGCGCCTCATCGCCCCCGCCCTCACGCTTTTGCTCGTCGCTCCGCTGTGCGCCCAAGCGGCATCCAAGCAGGACTACGAACTGAATAAAGAGCTGGAACAAGTCGCGGCGAAAAGCAACGTCGGCAAACCGAACGCCATCAGCGAAGACATCCTTGACGAAGGCTACACCGTCAACGGTCGCATCCTGATCAACCACCTCAGCGTGCAGGCCGGGCAAGCGCAACAGATGCGGGACAACCCCGAGCTGATGGGGCGCCAATTGGGCACCAGCGTTTGCCGCAATCCTGGCTTCCGCCAATTGCTGGCCAAGGGCGCGGTGTTACGTTACGAGTTCAGGGAATACAAGACCAATCGCCCAATCACCACTCAGCAACTGACCGCTGCCGACTGCGCTGCGCAGCAACCTGCCAAGAAGAAGTAAACCAGTCCCCCAAGCGGCGGCTGCGTCATTTCCAGCGCGCAGCCCTTGTTGCTTGAGCGCCCCTACCGATCAATCTGTCGTCGTTGGCCACCGCCATCAGTCAATCGACCCCTCTGGCCACATTGCAATCGCCTGAACGTGCAACATTCATAGCGATGTGCAAAGAGCCGTTGCCAGCCAAAGGCATCGGGCACATCATCAAGCCATGAAGTTTTCAGCGAACAGTCACGTTTCGTCACGCATCCAAGGCAAAGGGGGGGTTGCCTGTCGTTGTCTTTACGATCAATGTTTTTCTTTCCAACCAAGGACATAAGCAGAATCAGCGTGGCGTATCTTTTATCGCCACCCCGTATCTGTAGCGCGCCTGCAAAGGCGATCGGCAGCGACGCATGAAGCGTCGTGATCCTGTGATGAATGCCAGGGTCGATGATTCTGCACAAGGAGAAAGTCTGAATGCCTTACGTACCCAATGACGCGCTGTCGCGTCACTTTCAAAGCAATGGGCTGGACCTCACACGCCAGGTCGAAGCACAGCTCGCGCTCCTCGCCCCTGACAGCCCTAACCTTCCGCTCTACCGCGACATGATGCTGACCGTGCTGCGCATGGCTCAGGACGATCGAAATCGCTGGAATGCGAAAATCGTTCTGCAAGCGTTACGCGAACTGGACAACGCGTTCCGGGTGCTCGAACAGTTCCGTGGCCGTCGCAAGGTCACGGTCTTCGGATCGGCACGGACACCTATCGAGCACCCCCTGTACGCGCTCGCCCGCGAGCTGGGAATGAAGCTCGCGGCCTCCGACCTGATGGTCATCACCGGTGCCGGTGGTGGGATCATGGCGGCCGCGCACGAAGGCGCAGGGTTGGATCACAGCTTGGGCTTCAATATCACCCTGCCCTTCGAACAACACGCCAATGCCACCGTCGACGGCACCGGCAACCTGCTGCCCTTCCATTTCTTCTTCACGCGCAAATTGTTCTTCGTCAAGGAGGCGGATGCGCTAGTACTGTGCCCTGGCGGTTTCGGTACGCTGGACGAAGCGCTGGAGGTGCTGACCTTGATCCAGACAGGAAAAAGCCCCCTGGTTCCCATCGTCCTGCTGGATACACCGGAGGGGACCTTCTGGGAGGGTGCGCTGAATTTCATCAAGCAGGAGCTGGAAGGCAACCGCTACATTTTGCCTACTGACCTGAACCTGCTGAAACTGGTGCACAGCGCTGATGAAGCGGTCGATGAGATCAACCACTTCTACAGCAACTTCCATTCGAGCCGCTGGTTGAAAAACACGTTCGTGATTCGCATGCATCACGCGCTTAGCGAGACCGCCTTACTGAACCTGCAGCGGGGGTTTGCCGATGTGTGCCTGAGCGAGGACTTCAAGCAATACAGCCATCAAGATGAATACGATGATGAGCAGTTCAGCCATCTCACCCGCTTGGCGTTCAAGTTCAACGGACGCGACCACGGTCGACTGCGTGCCTTGGTCGACTACCTCAACCAAAGCGAAAACTGGGCGAAACCTTTACAGCCTCCAACCGCTCGTGAGCGGGAGACACTGAATACCAACTGAAGCTTGCTTATGACAGCAAGAGATGCCGGGGCAGCGAGCGATCCATCCGCCGCTGCTGTCGGCCTTCTTGCCGAAGGTGCGAACCACCGTCAGTCGTCGTAAGCGCCTTTGCCACTCAGCAACCGGCCGATCAGTTCAGGAGGAAACCCTCGATAGCTCAAAAAGCGCATTTGCTGCCCTCGCTCACGGGCATCTTTCGGAAATTGCCCAGAGAACTTGCGCCGCCAGGACTCTTCCAGTTTTTCCCGCCAGTCGATACCACACTCGCGAAGCGCCTGTTCGATGTCCGAACGTTGCAGCCCTCTTTGCCCGAGCTCTTCGCGAATGCGCAAAGGCCCATACCCTGAGCGGGCACGATACGAAACAAAGCTTTCAAGGTATCGAGATTCAGAAAGCAGCCCTTCTTCCGTCAAGCGGTCAAGAGCAGCCTCTATCAATTCAGGAGGAGCGCCGCGCTGACGCAGTTTGCGCGTCAGCTCGACTCGACCATGCTCGCGACGCGCGAGCAGGTCCATTGCAGTACGCCGAACAGCGACGGGCGTATCCAGTTCTAGCGGCATGACTTCGATCAGATGTCGGCGTCTTCGACTTCGGCCACATCATCTTCGGCAACGCGAGACGATTGAGCTTTGACACCTGGCGAGGTGGCCAGCAGTTTTTCTCGGATCTGCTTCTCCAGAGTCGCACCGATTTCCGGATTGTCTTGAAGGAACTTCGCCGAGTTAGCCTTACCTTGACCGATCTTATTGCCCTGATAGCTGTACCAGGCACCGGATTTTTCCAGCAAGCCATGCAGCACGCCCAGATCGATGATCTCGCCGTTGCGGTAGATGCCCTTGCCGTAAAGGATCTGGAATTCAGCCTGACGGAACGGAGGTGATACCTTGTTTTTTACGACCTTGACGCGGGTTTCACTGCCGACCACCTCGTCACCGTCCTTGACCGCACCTGTACGGCGAATGTCCAGGCGGACCGAGGCATAGAACTTCAGCGCGTTACCACCGGTAGTGGTTTCCGGGCTGCCGAACATGACGCCGATCTTCATGCGGATCTGGTTGATGAAGATGACCAGGCAGTTGGCGTTCTTGATGTTACCGGTGATCTTACGCAGTGCCTGCGACATCAGACGGGCCTGGAGGCCGACGTGCATGTCGCCCATTTCACCCTCGATCTCGGCCTTCGGAACCAGCGCAGCCACGGAGTCGACGACGATCACGTCGATGGCATTGGAGCGCACCAGCATGTCGGTGATTTCCAGGGCCTGCTCACCGG
The DNA here is from genome assembly GCF_003052515.2 of Pseudomonas sp. RIT409. Taxonomy (GTDB): domain Bacteria; phylum Pseudomonadota; class Gammaproteobacteria; order Pseudomonadales; family Pseudomonadaceae; genus Aquipseudomonas. Next base: position 219,023 of record NZ_QARE02000001.1, read on the forward strand.
TGTCGGGCTGCGAGACGAGCAAGTCATCGACGTTGACACCCAGCTTGCCGGCGTACTCCGGATCAAGGGCGTGCTCGGCGTCGACGAATGCACAAGTCGCGCCCTGCTTCTGAGCTTCAGCGATGACCGATAGGGTCATGGTGGTTTTACCGGAAGACTCAGGACCGTAGATCTCGACGATCCGGCCTTTTGGCAGGCCGCCAATACCCAGCGCGATATCGAGCCCCAGAGAGCCGGTGGAAATAGCGGGAATAGCCTGGCGGTCATGGTCGCCCATGCGCATGACAGCGCCTTTGCCGAACTGACGTTCGATCTGACCCAAGGCCGCAGCCAAGGCTTTCTTCTTGTTGTCGTCCATTGAAGTCCTCTCGTGATCGGTTAGGCCTCACGGCCGATTTAACTGTATAAGTGAACAGTATTATTCCACAGGGTTGAGCGCGCGCCTACCCCTGATTCGGTATTTCTCCACGAGTGAGCCGGATCAGCCCCTCTAGCGCGGCCTTCACCGTTTGTCGGCGTACGGCATCGCGATCACCGTCGAACTGGTAACGGTGCGCGAACCGATGTTCGGCAGCGGCCCAGCAAACCCAAACGGTGCCCACTGGCTTCTGCGCCGAACCACCGTCAGGACCCGCTACGCCGCTGACGGCGACCGAAAATTTCGCGTCGCTCCTGGCCTGAGCACCTCGGGCCATGGCCTCGACCACCTCCCGGCTGACCGCACCGACCTGATCGAAGAGCGCCGGGGAGACGTCCAGTTGTCGGGTCTTCTGACGATTGGAATACGTCACGTAACCGGCCTCGAACCAGGCCGAACTGCCCGGGATGCGAGTGATGGCTTCGGCAATCCCTCCACCGGTACAGGACTCGGCGGTGCTGACCTGAGCCTGGACGGCGAGAAGACGCTCACCCAGGGTTTTAGCCAGTTGAGTTAGGTCGTCCACAAAATGCACTCCGCTTGATTCGGACAATGAGCACACGCTACACGAGCGTGACCGATGCGCAAGGCGAAGCGCGGCTTGCCCACAGCCGCGCTTCTGTTTATCTGGATGGTTTCTTTTCGGGGCAGGGCTTCTTGACCGTCTCGATGACGGTCTCTCGAGGCCGCTGCCGTGCTTCGTCGAGGGTAATGAAGCGCCCGTTGGTCGAATCCCTTGCACGTTTGCGTCGCATGTAAAAGTCCTTTTTATCGATAGGCGTACCCGGAATGGGGCAGCTGCTGCACAGCCTAGACAGCTCTTGGCGTCTTGTGTCGATCTGGAAACGAACCGTGACGAATCTGCGCACTCGGCGGCCGGCAAACACGCGTGGTAACCTTGCGCCCATCGCAAAAGCAATCGGATCTGACGTCGGCTCACGTAGGGGGGGCTCCACGCAGCGTCCTCCATTTGCCCCAATCTTCTAACGAATTTGCCTAAGCCACTGATGAATAAAGCAATTTCCGATCTCTCTTCGCACACCCCCATGATGCAACAATATTGGAAGCTGAAGAATCAGCATCCAGACCAGTTGATGTTCTACCGCATGGGCGACTTCTACGAGATTTTCTACGAGGACGCGAAAAAAGCCGCCAAACTGCTGGACATCACCCTCACTGCGCGCGGACAGTCGGCAGGGCAGAGCATCCCGATGTGTGGCATTCCGTACCATGCGGCGGAGGGCTATCTGGCCAAGCTGGTGAAACTGGGCGAGTCAGTGGTCATCTGTGAGCAGATCGGCGATCCGGCGACCAGCAAAGGGCCTGTGGAACGTCAGGTGGTGCGCATCATTACGCCGGGGACGGTCAGCGACGAAGCGCTGCTCGATGAGCGTCGTGACAACCTGATCGCCGCCGTACTGGGGGACGAACGCCTGTTCGGCCTGGCAGTTCTGGACATCACCAGTGGTAATTTCACGGTGCAGGAAATCAAAGGCTGGGAAAACCTGCTGGCGGAGCTGGACCGGTTGAACCCTGCAGAGCTATTGATTCCGGACGACTGGCCGCAAGGCCTCCCGGCCGAGAAGCGCCGTGGCTCGCGCCGCCGCGCGCCGTGGGATTTCGAGCGCGATTCGGCGCACAAAAGCCTTTGCCAGCAGTTCGCGACCCAGGACCTCAAGGGGTTCGGTTGCGAGACTCTGACTCTCGCCATCGGCGCCGCGGGCTGCCTGCTGGGCTATGCCAAGGAAACCCAGCGCACCGCCCTGCCTCACTTGCGCAGCCTGCGCCACGAACGCATGGATGACACCGTCATCCTCGACGGTGCCAGCCGCCGAAATCTGGAACTGGACACCAACTTGTCGGGCGGTCGGGACAACACGTTGCAATCGGTCATGGACCGCTGTCAGACCGCGATGGCCACGCGGCTATTGACCCGTTGGTTGAACCGGCCGTTGCGCGATTTGAAGGTGTTGCAGGCGCGTCAGGAATCGATCAGTTGCTTCCTGGAGCGCTATCGTTTCGAGAGCCTCCAGCCGCAGCTCAAGGAAATCGGCGACATCGAGCGGATTCTGGCGCGGATCGGGTTGCGTAATGCCCGCCCTCGTGACTTGGCACGCTTGCGTGACGCCCTCGGTGCGCTCCCGGAGCTGCAGCGGGCATTGAGCGAACTCGAAGCGCCCCACATTCAGCAACTGGCCAAAACTGCCAGCACCTACCCGGAACTGGCTGATCTGCTGCAGCGGGCGATCATTGATAACCCGCCTGCGGTCATTCGCGATGGCGGCGTATTGAAGACCGGTTACGACGCCGAACTCGATGAGTTGCTGTCGCTGAGCGAAAACGCTGGGCAATTTCTCATCGATCTCGAAGCCCGCGAGAAGGCCCGGACGGGGCTCGCCAACCTCAAGGTCGGCTACAACCGCGTCCACGGCTATTTCATTGAGTTGCCCAGCAAGCAGGCTGAGCAAGCGCCTGCCGACTACATCCGGCGCCAAACCCTCAAGGGCGCCGAGCGCTTCATCACCCCGGAGCTGAAAGAGTTCGAGGACAAGGCGCTTTCTGCGAAAAGCCGCGCGCTGGCGCGGGAGAAGATGCTGTACGAACAGTTGCTCGAAGACCTCATCAACCATCTGGCCCCCCTGCAGGACACCGCGGCCGCCCTGGCAGAGCTCGATGTGCTGAGCAACCTGGCCGAGCGGGCGCTGAACCTGGACCTCAATCGTCCGCAGTTTACCGACGAACCTTGCATGCGCATCGAGCAAGGACGCCACCCGGTGGTCGAGCAAGTGCTGTCTTCGCCCTTTGTGGCCAACGATCTGGACCTGAACGACAACACGCGCATGCTAGTGATCACCGGTCCGAACATGGGCGGTAAATCCACCTACATGCGTCAGACCGCACTGATCGTATTGCTCGCTCATATCGGCAGTTTCGTGCCTGCCGCCCGTTGCGAGTTGTCATTGGTGGACCGCATCTTCACCCGGATCGGTTCCAGCGATGATCTGGCCGGTGGCCGCTCGACTTTTATGGTGGAGATGAGCGAGACGGCCAATATCCTGCACAACGCCACGGACAAAAGCCTGGTGCTGATGGACGAGGTCGGACGCGGCACCAGTACGTTCGACGGCCTTTCGCTGGCCTGGGCTGCGGCAGAATGTCTCGCCCAGCTGCGCGCTTATACCCTGTTCGCCACACACTACTTCGAATTGACCGTACTGCCGGAAACCGAGCCGCTGGTGGCCAACGTGCACCTGAACGCGACCGAGCACAACGAACGTATCGTGTTTCTGCACCGGGTGTTACCAGGCCCGGCCAGCCAGAGCTATGGCCTCGCCGTCGCCCAGTTGGCAGGGGTTCCAGGCAAGGTGATCAGCCGGGCCAAGGAACATTTGCAGCGTCTGGAAACCACCAGCCTTCCCCATGAAACGCCTAAACCGAAGCCAGGCAAGGCAGCCGTACCGCAACAGGCAGACCTGTTCGCCACACTGCCTCACCCTGTGCTGGAGGAACTGTCGAAGCTCAAGATCGATGACATGACCCCACGTCAAGCAATCGAATGGTTATATGGACTGCAAAACCGGATCTAACGGTATCTGTAACAAGCTGATAGAATCCCGCGCGGTTTGGGAACGGTGAGGCCAATAGCCTGGCCTAAACAACCGAGCCGCGCTCGAACACCGCGAACCGATGCCACATCTTTCTGCCTCTCGGCATGGACTGTGCAGTCGGTGTTCAGAATGGCCGGGACGTTCCCGACTGAGCAACCCTGACGTGAGGGGCTCTGCTGCCGCCGCCTGAGGAGAAAATTAGAAATGACCTTCGTCGTCACCGACAACTGCATCAAGTGCAAGTACACCGACTGCGTAGAAGTCTGTCCGGTGGACTGCTTCTACGAAGGCCCGAACTTCCTGGTGATTCACCCGGATGAGTGCATTGACTGCGCACTGTGCGAGCCTGAATGCCCTGCGCAAGCGATCTTCTCGGAAGACGAGATCCCTGCCGGCATGGAGAACTTCATCGAGCTGAACGCCGAACTCGCAGACATCTGGCCGAACATCACCGAGCGCAAAGACGCACTGCCAGATGCTGAAGAATGGGATGGCAAGCCAGGCAAGATCGCCGACTTGGAGCGTTGATTCCAGGTTGGGAAACGCAAAAAGGCCTCTCGAGGCCTTTTTGCGTTTCTGGTACCACGCCCGCTTGGGTGACGCGGATGAAAAAAGGGGCGGGATAGCCCCGCCCACATTTTTTCCTTAATCCCTTTAGTCCTTTGTCATCATCCTGATGAATCGCGTCCTGCGATGTCCCTGAAGCAGTCTTCCTTGACCGCCTGTGCCAATCCGTCGGCACAGTTCTGATATTAGTGATTTACCGGAGCAGAGCAATAGCGCGGAATTTTCAAAAAGTTTAAGGCGCTTTAAGTTTTACCAGAATAAAACGCATGAATTTCAATAGGATAAACTTAATCTCCGTGCGTAGCGCACATTAACCATTCGTAATAAGCAGGATTTCCGACATCATCTGTACGCAATGTCCTACAACCGAAGTTAGTGAAAATGACCGCTGAGCAAGGAATTAAAACCGACATCTACAGAACAGGTTTCAAGCCCGGCGTTAACGACATTTGACTCACATCACGGACACGAAAAGGCCCCGACTGACCGGGGCCCACGGTTGACGTCATAGAACGATTAGCGATGCCGCAAACGGCAATTACTGAAACAGAGACTCGCTCGAAAGACCGTTCTTCTCGAGGATTTCCCGCAGTCGTTTCAACCCCTCGACCTGAATTTGCCGAACGCGCTCTCGCGTCAGGCCGATCTCGAGCCCGACGTCTTCCAGCGTACTGCTTTCATGGCCTCGCAGACCGAAGCGTCGCACGACCACTTCACGCTGCTTGTCGGTCAGTTCCGATAGCCATTGATCGATGCTCTGGGAAAGGTCGTCGTCTTGCAGCAGTTCACAGGGATCGGTTGGACGATCATCGGTCAATGTGTCGAGCAACGTCTTGTCGGAATCCGGCCCGAGCGATACGTCCACGGAGGACACCCGCTCGTTGAGACCGAGCATGCGCTTGACCTCGCCCACAGGCTTCTCAAGGAGATTGGCGATCTCTTCAGGGGACGGTTCATGATCGAGCTTTTGCGTCAATTCTCGCGCGGCGCGCAGGTAGACGTTCAACTCCTTGACGACGTGAATCGGCAAGCGGATGGTCCGCGTCTGATTCATGATGGCGCGTTCGATGGTCTGGCGGATCCACCACGTCGCATAGGTAGAGAAACGGAAGCCACGTTCAGGATCGAATTTTTCGACGGCCCGGATCAGGCCCAGGTTGCCCTCTTCGATCAGGTCCAGCAACGACAAGCCACGGTTGACATACCGCCGAGCGATTTTCACCACCAGTCGCAAGTTGCTCTCAATCATGCGTTTGCGCCCGGCCGGATCGCCCTTCTGCGACAAACGCGCAAAATGCACTTCTTCTTCCGGGGACAGCAGGGGAGAAAAACCGATTTCGTTGAGGTACAGCTGCGTGGCGTCCAGCGCCCGCGTGTAGTCGATGTATTTATGCTGCTTGAGTGTTGTGGAGTTCTTGATCTTCGAACGAACGGAAGGTGTTGCTGGCTTCTCATCCGTTGCAGAATCCAGGACGATCCCATGCTCCATCAGAAGCACTTCATCGTCTATGTCAAACTCCGGCACTTCTTTGTTGAGAGCCATTGTTGTAGTCCTTTCATGAGTTCGACCTCAAGCTCCAGTGGCGCCCTTTTCCCTGGCATCACTTGAGCCTGTCCCCTCTACGGCAGGACAGGCTGGTAACCGATCAACGACGCGGCAAGAATTCCAGTGGATCGACCGGTTTACCCTGACGGCGGATTTCAAAATGCAACTTGACCCGGTCAGTCCCCGTGGACCCCATCTCGGCAATTGCCTGCCCTGCCTTGACCTGTTGCCCCTCCCGTACCAACAGCCTGCGGTTATGACCGTAAGCACTGACGTAGGTATCGCTGTGTTTGATGATCACTAACTCGCCGTAGCCCCTTAATCCACTTCCGGCGTACACCACTGAACCATCAGACGCGGCCAAAACAGGCTGTCCCAAATCACCGGCGATATCAATGCCTTTATTCAAACTACCGTTTGAAGAAAATTTACTGATCAACATGCCACTCGTCGGCCATGCCCAACCGCTTGGAGAGCGCGCCCCAGCGACCACTGGAGTGTTGACGGGCGTGGTAACAGGCGCAGTCGCAGGCCCTGCCGACCCAGTTGAAGGCGTCCCGACCGGCCGGGTGATCACTGTCGTCTTGATCGACCCTGAGGAAGATGAACTCGAACTGCCGGAAGATGCGGGCGCAGCCACGACTGGCGAGGCCGCTACAGCCGCTGGGGCCGCACTCGATCGACCGTCGAAGCGAATCGCCTGGCCGACGTGGATCGTGTAGGGCTCGGGAATATTGTTGCGGGCTGCCAGGGCTTTCCAGTCCCACCCATAACGGAAGGCGATGGAGAACAGTGTGTCACCCCGCTTGACCACGTATTGCCCGGTCGTGACCGGCTGGCGGACAGGCGCAGCAGGCTTGCCATTGCGATCAACAACGCGCACACCGCTTGACGGCGTGCTGGAGCAGCCAACCAAAAGGACACTCAGGGCAATGCCAATCACCAGACGTGGAAAACTTGTTGAAGACGTACGCTGCCGAATGACTGTGAGACTCACCCGCCACTCCCTTTACCGGTGACTGAATTAAAGCTGCCTATTGTGTCTCGATCATGACCGGCAGCTACGAAAAAACGGGTTACAAATCCGTTCACAACGCTAAACGTTGGCGAGGCGAAATCCTCATCGCAAATCGCCAGCCTGTAGACCGGCGACGTCTGCCGGAATTCATTGCGAACGTAAATCAGCGTTCAAGCCAACGGGCCGTTGAGCAGTGGCACGAATCGTACGGCGCCCAATACATGACGTGAGAACCCGTGTTCCTCGCGAATGATCAACATCAATTGCTGAACTTCCCCCGCCCCAACCGGGATGACCAGACGCCCACCAGGTGCCAGTTGATCCAGCAACGCCTGGGGCACATCCGTGGCCACGGCCGTGACGATGATGCCATTGTAGGGAGCCAGCGCAGGCCAGCCCTCCCAGCCATCGCCCCAGCGGAACACCATGTTGCGCAGGTTGAGTTCGGTCAGCCGCTCCTTGGCGCGATCCTGAAGCACCTTGATGCGCTCCACTGAAAACACCCGCTCCACCAACTGCGCCAAGACCGCCGTCTGGTAGCCGGAACCGGTGCCGATTTCCAGCACCTTGTCCAGCGGGCCGGCCGCCAGCAGCAACTCGCTCATCCGGGCGACCATGTAGGGCTGGGAGATGGTTTGGTTGTTGCCAATGGGCAGGGCGGTGTCTTCGTAAGCTCGGTGCGCCAGCGCTTCATCGACAAAGAGGTGCCGGGGCGTCTTGCGAATGACATCGAGCACGTGTGTGTTACTGATCCCCTCTTCGTACAACCGCTGGATCAGGCGCTCGCGAGTACGCTGCGAGGTGAACCCCACACCCCGTCGCAGCAGGTCATCTTGTTCACGCGACATCAGGCCATTCCCTCCAGCCATGCGTTCAGGCTTTTGAAACCGTCCTGATAGGTTCGATCCAGTTGCAGCGGTGTCACCGATACATACCCTTGCAGCACGGCGTGAAAGTCCGTTCCCGGGCCGCCATCCTCGGCGTCGCCGGCAGCGGCAATCCAGTATCCGGCGCGGCCCCGGGGGTCGACGACGCGAACCGGTGCGGCTGCGCGGGTGCGATGGCCCAGGCGCGTCAGCTGAATGCCCCGCACATGCTCGAGCGGCAGATTAGGAATATTCACGTTCAGTACCGTGCGTGGCGGCAGGTCGAGTTGCTCGTGGGCTTCGACCAGCGTGCGCGCGAAATGCGCGGCCGTGGCCAGGTTATCGACTTGGCGCGACAAAAATGAAAAAGCAAACGACGGACGCTGCAGGAAGCGCCCTTCCAGCGCCGCGGCAACGGTACCCGAATACAGCACGTCGTCGCCCAGGTTCGCACCCATGTTGATGCCGGACACCACCATTTCAGGTTCCTGCTCCAGAAGCCCATGAATGCCCAGGTGTACGCAATCGGTCGGAGTGCCATTGAGACTGATGAACCCGTTGTCCAGCCAACGAGGATGCAGTGGCCGATCCAATGTCAGCGAACTGCTGGCACCGCTCCTGTCTTGATCGGGTGCGATGACCGCACACTCGGCATAGTCCGCTAGCGCACCGTAGAGCGCAGCGAGGCCGGGTGCCGAGACCCCGTCATCATTTGAAATCAGAATACGCATGAGCTGTCCGTCTGTCCTGCGGACGCCAGATCGATCAGTTCACGCACCAGGACGGTAGCGAAACAGCCGGCGGGCAGGACGAATTCCAGTTGCAGAATGTCAGGCTCGGGATAATGCCACGACAGCCGCCCGATGGGCAGTCGCAGGATGCGACGTTCGTGTTCCATTCCCGCCCTAATCAACCAGTTACACAGCTGCGCTTCACGTTGAGCGATGCTGTTTTCCAGCTCGGCCGTCACACCTGTGGCTGGAGAATCGCCCTGCCCCCATAGGGGTCCCGTAGGGTGCAGGTCCAGAATGGCCAACCGCGGATCGTTGCACTCGGCCTCGCCTGCCGGAAAAAAGCTGCGGCTGTCCGTGAAGGCGAGTAAATCACCGACCTGAGCGCGCTGCCAGCTTCCGTCCGCCACCCGAGCCGCGAGCACTTGATTGAATACATGACTGCGAGCCGCGGACAGCAGCCGGGAACGCACATTGCGCTGTTCAGGCAGCGCTTGACGTTCGGCATAGTGGCGCGCTTCGACAACGTTGCCGCCATTGAAACCAAAGCGTTGGGCGCCGAAATAGTTGGGGATACCCTCCTGCCTGATCGCCTCAAGACGCGCGTCGATGGCGCGCTTGTCGGCTTGCAGTTGTGTCAGGCGCAGCGTGAAGCCGTTGGCCGAATGGGCACCGCGCTGCAATTTGCGCTTGTGACGCTTGCGTTCAAGAATGGTCAGGCTGTCGTTTTCAGCGGCCGACAGGTCCGGATCGGCCTTGCCCGGCAACTGAATGCTGAACCACTGCCGAGTCAGGGCCTGGCGGTCCTTCAATCCGGCGTAGGCAATGGTCCGCAACGGGACACCGGCAGCTCTGGCCAGGCGCCGTGCCGCCTCTTCGGTGTTGAGGCCGCGCTTTTCGACCCAGAGCCAGAGATGCTCGCCTTCCCCCGAGAGAGGAATGTCCAGCACTTCGTCGACCTGGAAGTCTTCGGCAGTGGCCTTGAGGACCGCCGTGCCCAACGCATCGCCCCAGGCGCGCGGGCCCAATAGTTCGAGTTCGGTCATGCGGCGATCAACAACGCCACGGCGTGAACCGCGATGCCTTCTTCACGTCCGGTAAAACCCAATTTTTCGGTGGTGGTGGCCTTGACGTTGACCTGATCGATCCCGACTTGCAGATCTTCTGCGATCAATGCCCGCATGGCCTCGATGTGGGGGGCCATCTTGGGTGCCTGGGCCACGATGGTGGCATCGACGTTGCCGACCTTCCAGCCTTTGATCCTGACCTGTTCAAGGACATGGCGCAGCAGCGCCCGACTGTCTGCGCCCTTGAATTTCGGGTCGGTATCCGGGAAATGCTTGCCGATGTCGCCCAGCGCCGCAGCGCCCAACAAGGCATCGCTCAGCGCGTGCAGCAGGACATCGCCATCGGAATGTGCGAGCAGACCGAACGTGTGTGCAATGCGCACACCTCCCAAGGTAATGAAATCGCCCTCAGCGAAACGGTGCACATCATAGCCGTGGCCAATACGCATAAAAAAACGCCCTGAAAAAGTCAGGGCGTGATTCTACCTGCTTTGTCGGCCATTAGGACCTGCTGGCACTCAATTGAGCGCGTGGGTCAATTCATCAGCCTGCCAGCGCCACCGCATGATAGCGGAGGTGGTCTTCGATGAAGCTGGCAATGAAGTAGTAGCTGTGGTCGTAACCCGGCTGCATCCGCAGCTCCAGCGGATGGCCCACGGCTTTGGTCGCCTGCACCAACGCTTCGGGTTTGAGCTGCTGGGCAAGGAAGTCGTCGCGATCACCTTGATCCACCAACAGAGGCAGCCGCTCAGGCGCCTCCGCAATCAGCACGCTGGCATCCCACTCACGCCAACGGGAACGATCTTCCCCCAGATAGCGGGAAAAGGCTTTCTGGCCCCACGGGCAATCCATCGGGTTACTGATCGGCGAAAACGCCGAAACCGACGAGTAGCGCCCTGGATTGCGCAAGGCACAGACCAATGCGCCATGGCCACCCATTGAGTGACCGCTGATACTGCGTTTGTCCGACGCCGGAAAATGGGCTTCGATCAAGGCGGGCAGTTCGCTGACCACGTAGTCATACATGCGATAGTGCCGCGCCCAGGGCTGTTGGGTGGCATTGAGGTAAAAACCTGCGCCAAGGCCGAAGTCATAGGCGTTGTCCGGGTCGCCCGGCACGTCCGGCCCACGCGGGCTGGTGTCCGGTGCGACGATGATCAGCCCGAGCTCTGCTGCGATGCGCTGAGCCCCGGCCTTCTGCATGAAGTTCTCGTCCGTGCAGGTCAGGCCCGACAGCCAGTAGACCACTGGCAACTTTCCACCCCGCTCGGCCTGTGGCGGTAGATAAACCGCGAATACCATGTCGCAACCCAGCACATCGGAGTGATGTTTGTAACGTTTATGCCAGCCGCCGAAGCTTTTCTGGCACGAAAGATTTTCAAGACTCATGGTCGTTCCTCCCAGCGATCAGCTTCAAGCCGCCAGCTGCAAGAGGTCTTGCAGCTCGCAGCTCGTGACTTGTCGCCGCTTTTTAGAAGTGAATGACAGAACGAATGCTCTTGCCTTCGTGCATCAGATCAAAAGCTTCGTTGATCTTGTCCAGGCCCATGGTGTGGGTGATGAAGGTGTCCAGCGGGATCTCGCCTTTCTGTGCTTTCTCCACGTAGCTTGGCAGCTCGGTGCGGCCTTTGACGCCACCGAATGCCGAACCGCGCCAGACGCGACCGGTGACCAACTGGAATGGGCGAGTCGAGATTTCCTGACCGGCAGGTGCGACGCCGATGATGACCGACTCGCCCCAACCTTTGTGGCAGCACTCAAGCGCTGCGCGCATCAACTGCACGTTGCCGATGCACTCGAAGCTGTAGTCCACGCCGCCATCGGTCAGCTCGACGATGACATCCTGAATTGGCTTGGTGTGGTCTTTCGGGTTGACGAAATCAGTGGCACCCAGCTCACGGGCCACATCGAATTTCGATGGGTTGATGTCGATGGCGATGATGCGCGAGGCCTTGGCCATTTTCGCGCCGATGATCGCGGCCAGGCCGATGCCACCCAGACCGAAGATGGCAACGGTCGCGCCCTCTTCCACTTTGGCGGTATTCAGCACCGCACCGATACCGGTGGTCACTCCGCAACCGAGCAAGCAGATCTTTTCCAGGGGCGCCGCTTTCGGGACTTTCGCCAAAGAGACTTCGGCCACCACGGAGTACTCAGAGAAGGTCGAGCAGCCCATGTAGTGGTAAATGGGCTGGCCGTTGTAGCTGAAACGGGTGGTGCCGTCAGGCATCAGGCCCTTGCCTTGGGTCGCGCGGACTTTCTGGCATAGGTTTGTCTTGCCGGATTTGCAGAATTTGCACTCGCGGCACTCGGCGGTGTACAGCGGAATGACGTGGTCGCCCACCGCCACGGAAGTGACGCCCTCACCTACCGCTTCAACGATGCCGCCACCTTCGTGACCGAGGATGCAAGGGAATACGCCTTCAGAGTCAGCACCGGACAGGGTGTAAGCGTCGGTGTGGCAAACGCCCGACGCGACGGTACGGATCAACACCTCGCCCGCTTTCGGCGCTTCGACGTCCACCTCGACAATTTGCAGCGGCTCGTTAGGTGCGAATGCAACAGCGGCACGTGACTTGATCATTCATTTTCTCCAACGATTTGGTAATGGAAGGGCTGGCGAACAGTGTAAAGCAGTGCTGTATGGTGAATAATCCGAACAAAAGCAAAACATTAATGCTGTACAGGGATAATCAATGTACACCAATCGCTGGGACGGCCTGGATGAATTCGTTGCCGTGGCTGAGTGCGGACAATTCACCGCGGCGGCGGAACGTTTAGGCGTTTCATCCTCGCACATCAGTCGGCAGATCGCCCGTTTGGAAGAAAGACTGCAAACGCGACTCCTCTATCGCAGCACCCGCAAGGTCGCGCTGACAGAAGCCGGGCAGACGTTTCTGCACCATTGTCAGCGGTTGCAGGACGGCCGCGAGGAAGCGCTGCGCGCGGTGGGCGATCTGACCAGCGAGCCCAAGGGGCTGCTGCGCATGACCTGCGCAGTCGCGTACGGCGAACGCTTCATTGCCCCTTTGGTGACGCGGTTTATGGAGGAGTATCCGCAACTGCGTGTCGACATCGAATTGACGAATAACACGCTGGATCTGCTGCATGAAGGGATGGACCTGGCCATTCGTCTCGGCCGCCTCCAGGAGTCGCGATTGGTGGCGACCCGGCTTGCGCCTCGACGCATGTACCTGTGCGCCTCACCTTCTTATGTAGCGCGCTATGGTCGCCCTCATAGCCTTTCGGAACTGAATCGGCACAATTGCCTGATTGGCAGTTCAGACAGCTGGTTGCTGCAACAAAACGGCAAGGAGTTTTCCCAGCGGGTGCACGGGAATTGGCGATGCAACAGCGGGCAGGCCGTGCTGGATGCCGCGTTGCAGGGCATGGGGCTGTGTCAGCTACCGGATTATTACGTGTTGGAACACCTGAACACTGGCGCGCTGATTTCTCTGCTGGATGCTCACCAGCCTCCCAATACGGCGGTCTGGGCGCTGTACCCGCAGCAGCGGCATCTGTCGCCCAAAGTCAGAAAGCTGGTGGATTACCTGAAGACGGGGTTGGCCTCGCGCCCTGAATATCATCAGCCATTGTAGGAGCGCGCTTGCCCTCGGTTCGCCGCGCAGCGGCAGTCACTCCGTCGAACGCGTCGCCTGACACAATGGAGGTATCTGTTTTGCTGCTGGCTCCCGGCAGATCGCGGTCAAGCGCCGCTCCTACGCCCTTCGGGCAGAAGCAGATCAACGGTTGAATTCGCCCCGCCGTTGGCGCAGCCATTCGAGGTCTTCCGGACGTGTGACCTTGATGTTGTCCGCCCGCCCCTCGATCAGGCGCGGCGCTTGCCCCGACCACTCTATTGCCGATGCTTCGTCGGTAACAGAGACGTTCGACACCAGGCTATCGGCCAACGCCCGATGCAACGCGCCCAGCCTGAACATCTGCGGCGTGTATGCCTGCCAGATGAGACTGCGGTCGACCGTCTCGCTTACTCGTCCATTGCCGTCGGCGCGCTTGAGGGTGTCTTTGGCGGGAACCGCAAGCAGTCCGCCGACCGGGTCGTGCGCCAATTCGCCGAGCAGGTGATCCAGATCGGAACGTGCGAGATTAGGGCGTGCAGCATCGTGCACCAGCACCCAATCATTGTCATCGGCGCCATTGGCATGCAGGTGCAGCAGCGCATTGAGTACTGAATCCGCACGCTCTTTGCCACCGTCGACACGCTGAATGCGCGAATCCAACGCGCAAGGCAACGTGGGCCAATAGGGGTCGTCCACAGCCAGGCTGATCACCAGGCCCTTGAGCCCGGGGTGGTCGAGAAAGCAAAGCAGGCTGTGTTCCAGAATGGTGAGGCCGCCCAGCTTCAGGTACTGCTTGGGACGGTCTGCCGCCATGCGTGCGCCAACGCCCGCCGCGGGAATCACTGCCCAGAAGGCAGGAATAGAATGGGTCATTTTAGGCGAACGTCACTGTGCCAACTGATAGAGAGTCTCGCCGTCCTTGACCATGCCCAGTTCGTGGCGAGCTCGCTCTTCCACGGTCTCCAGCCCCTTTTTCAATTCCAGGACCTCCGCGTCGAGCACCCGATTACGCTCCAGGAGCGCTTCGTTCTCGGCGTGCTGATCGGCGATTTGCTGGGTCAGACTGGCCACCTGAGCAAGACTGCCATTACCCACCCACAGGCGATATTGCAGGCCCGCAAGCAGCAAGAGCAGAACGAGGAACAACCAGTTGGGACTGCGCATGGTGAATATCTGTTACCTGGTGGAGAACGACAGCAAAACCGACCATTTCAAATACCCAAGAGCCCGGTGGTCACCGGGCTCATGGATCAGAACGCCGAGGAAACCCTCACTTAAGAGAAGAGCCCTACAGCGCCTGCTGCCTTTTTACCATCTTGCAATCAGCCGCGAAACTCGGCGCGACCATTGTATTTGGCTTTGCCTGCCAATTGCTCTTCGATCCGCAGCAGTTGGTTGTACTTGGAAACGCGGTCGGAACGGCACAGCGAACCGGTCTTGATCTGGCCGGCCGAGGTGCCAACGGCGAGATCGGCGATGGTCGAATCTTCGGTTTCGCCGGATCGGTGCGAGATCACCGCCGTGTAACCCGCCGCCTTGGCCATCTGAATGGCTTCCAACGTCTCGGTCAGGGTGCCGATCTGGTTGAACTTGATCAGGATCGAGTTGGCGATCTTCTTGTCGATGCCCTCTTTCAGGATCTTGGTGTTAGTCACGAACAGGTCGTCACCGACCAGTTGTACCTTGTCGCCGATCTTGTCGGTCAGGATTTTCCAGCCCGCCCAGTCGGACTCGTCCAGACCGTCTTCGATGGAAATGATCGGGTATTGCTTGGTCAGGTCAGCCAGGTAGTCTGCGAAACCGGCGGCGTCAAAGACTTTGCCCTCGCCGGCCAGGTCGTACTTGCCGTCCTTGTAGAACTCGCTCGCCGCGCAATCCAGTGCCAGGGTCACGTCGGTGCCCAACGTGTAGCCGGCTTTCCCGACCGCTTCTGCGATGGCTGCCAGCGCGTCGGCATTGGAGGCCAGGTTCGGAGCGAAACCGCCTTCGTCACCCACCGCCGTGTTCAGCCCCTTGGCCTTCAGCACCGCTTTGAGGTGATGGAAAATTTCGGTGCCCATGCGCAGGCCATCAGCGAACGTTTTGGCGCCCACCGGCTGAACCATGAATTCCTGGATGTCGACGTTGTTGTCGGCGTGCTCGCCACCGTTGATGATGTTCATCATCGGAACCGGCATCGAGTAGACACCCGGCGTGCCATTGAGGTTGGCGATGTGCGCATAAAGCGGCAGGTCCTGGTCCTGTGCAGCGGCCTTGGCGGCAGCCAGCGACACGGCGAGGATCGCATTCGCCCCCAGCTTGGCCTTGTTGTCGGTACCGTCCAACTCGATCATCGCGCGGTCCAGCGCCTTCTGATCAACGGGGTCCTTGCCCAACAGCAGGTCGCGGATCGGGCCATTGATGTTGCCCACAGCTTTCAGTACGCCCTTGCCCAGGTAACGGCTCTTGTCGCCATCACGCAGCTCAAGCGCTTCACGCGAGCCGGTGGAAGCACCGGACGGCGCGCAGGCACTGCCGATGATGCCGTTGTCGAGGAGCACATCTGCTTCCACGGTGGGATTGCCACGGGAGTCGAGAACTTCACGACCTTTGATGTCGACGATTTTTGCCATTGTTGTTAACACTCCAAGATTGACGAAAACGACGCAGCTGGGAAAAAACGCCTGTCGCCCCGGGCACTAGACAACGGGCAGGCCCGGGATGACAGAATTTCCCGACCCGTTGGTCGGGAATGAAGCGAGCGGCACTCTACCCGAGGCGAGACTGCCGTAAAAGCAGGTTTTAAGCCGTTTCAATCACCGGGAAGGCCTTGACCAGATCATCGAGCGCCTTGAGCTGGGTCAGGAACGGCTCCAGCTTGTTCAAACGCAACGCGCAAGGGCCATCACACTTGGCGTTGTCCGGATCCGGATGCGCCTCGAGGAACAAGCCCGCCAGGCCCTGGCTGATGCCGGCCTTGGCCAGATCGGTCACCTGTGCACGACGGCCACCGGCCGAATCCGCGCGACCACCGGGCATTTGCAGCGCGTGGGTCACATCGAAGAAGACGGGGTATTCGAAGGCCTTCATGATGCCGAAGCCCAGCATGTCGACCACCAGGTTGTTATAACCAAAGCTCGAACCCCGCTCGCAGAGGATCAACTGGTCATTCCCGGCTTCTTCGCACTTGGCCAGGATGTGCTTCATCTCCTGGGGGGCGAGGAACTGGGCTTTCTTGATGTTGATCACCGCACCGGTCTTCGCCATCGCCACCACCAGGTCAGTCTGACGCGAGAGGAAGGCTGGGAGCTGGATGATGTCGCAGACCTCTGCCACAACGGCAGCCTGATGAGGCTCGTGCACGTCGGTGATCACCGGTACGCCGAAGGTGCTTTTGATCTCTTCGAAGATGCGCATGCCGGCTTCCAGCCCCGGGCCACGGTAGGACGTCACCGAGGAGCGATTGGCCTTATCGAAGCTGGCTTTGAACACGTAGGGAATGCCCAGTTTCTCGGTCACTCGCACGTATTCTTCGCAGACCTGCATGGCCATGTCCCGCGACTCGAGGACATTCATCCCCCCGAACAGGACCATCGGCTTGTCGTTGGCGATTTCGATGCCCTTGTCGCCAGAGCCGACGCGGATGATTTTCTGTGCCATGTAATGAGTTCCCTATCAGGCAGTCTTCTGGTGTTGGGCGAGCGCGGCCTTGACGAAGCCACTGAACAGCGGGTGACCGTCACGAGGAGTGGAAGTGAACTCCGGGTGGAACTGGCACGCCACGAACCATGGATGGTCCAGCGACTCGACCACTTCGACCAACGCCCCATCACCGGAGCGACCGGACACTTTCAGGCCAGCCTCCACCAGTTGCGGCAGCAGGTTGTTGTTCACCTCGTAACGGTGACGATGACGCTCGACGATGGTGTCATTGCCGTAGCAATCGTGCACCAGAGAGCCCGGCTCCAACTGGCATTCCTGTGCGCCGAGACGCATGGTGCCACCCAGATCGGAACTTTCGGTACGGGTTTCGACGGCGCCGGTGGCGTCCGCCCACTCGGTGATCAGACCGACCACCGGGTGCGCACTGTTGCGCTCGAACTCGGTGGAGTTGGCGTCTTTCCAGCCGACGACGTTACGAGCGAATTCGATGACTGCCACTTGCATGCCCAGGCAGATGCCCAGATAAGGGACCTTGTTTTCACGGGCGTATTGAACGGCGGTGATCTTGCCCTCGACGCCGCGCAGACCGAAGCCACCCGGCACCAGAATCGCATCGACGCCTTCCAGCAAGCCGGTGCCCTGATTCTCGATGTCTTCGGAGTCGATATAACGCAGGTTGACCTTGGTCCGGTTGGTGATGCCCGCGTGGCTCATCGCTTCGATCAGCGACTTGTAGGCGTCCAGCAGCTCCATGTACTTGCCGACCATGGCAATCGTGACTTCGTGCTCAGGGTTGAGCTTGGCGTCCACTACCTTTTCCCATTCGGACAGGTCGGCACCGCCACATTGCAGGCCAAAACGCTCGACGACGAAATCGTCCAGGCCCTGCGCGTGCAGCACGGCCGGGATCTTGTAGATGGTGTCGACGTCTTCCAGCGAAATCACGGCGCGTTCTTCAACGTTGGTGAACAGCGCGATCTTGCGACGAGACGACACATCCACCGGATGATCGGAACGACAGATGAGGACATCAGGCTGCAGGCCGATGGAGCGCAGTTCCTTGACCGAGTGCTGAGTCGGCTTGGTCTTGGTCTCGCCCGCGGTGGCGATGTAAGGCACCAGTGTCAGGTGCATCAGCATGGCGCGCTTGGAACCGACCTCAACGCGCAGTTGGCGAATGGCCTCCAGGAACGGTTGCGACTCGATGTCGCCGACGGTCCCGCCGATCTCGACCAGGGCGACGTCCGCATCGCCAGCGCCCTTGATGATGCGACGCTTGATTTCGTCGGTGATGTGCGGAATCACCTGAATGGTCGCGCCCAGATAATCACCACGGCGCTCTTTGCGCAGCACGTGTTCGTACACGCGGCCGGTGGTGAAGTTGTTGTTCTGGGTCATGGTGGTACGGATGAAACGCTCGTAGTGCCCCAAGTCCAGGTCGGTCTCGGCGCCGTCGTGGGTAACGAACACTTCACCGTGCTGGAACGGGCTCATGGTGCCCGGGTCGACGTTGATGTAGGGGTCCAGCTTGAGCATGGTGACCTTAAGTCCCCTCGCCTCCAGGATGGCCGCCAATGAAGCCGAGGCAATGCCTTTCCCCAATGAAGAAACAACACCGCCCGTGACGAAGATGTAGCGCGTCATGAAAAACCCTAGAAGTCTGCGTTAAAGCGGTCAGAGCCGCCGGGGAAAGCGAAGGAAGGCCGAAGCCCCCGATGACCTGCGTGTTTCACCGTGCATTCCTGAAACTGCTGCATTGAAAGCGACTGGCCGGATCCGGACCTGTCCATTGCTCGCCACATTTGAGAATCGCCCAGTAAAGACTGGCTGGTAATCGGCAACTCATGTCGTTCCGAAAGGGCCGACATAAGCTGTATCAAGAAGGGAGCGTAGTCTACCGGAAACGGCCTCTCATCTCAAACTGTGGTCATTCGTCGGTGGCAGCCAATGCAATCGCCAGTCGCCACGGGGGTCCGCGTCGAGTCCGGGAAGATTGGCCACCGCCAGCAATTGTTCACCGCGATAGAGCAGCGGCAATCGGCCGCGCAGAAACACCGGCACCCGCTTTTCATTGAGCAAACGCTTGAGGTCGCGCCGCCCCCGATCCGGCACGTCGAGCACTTCGCCGCCCTGGCGGTAGTGAACATGAAGCCCGCCTCGGGGGACTTCGCCCAGAATCTGCAGCATTCCGTTGCCCGGCAGGTGCAGCGGTTGAGACGCCGTTGACCAGTGCTGCGAGCCCGCAACGTCTTTCAGCCAGATACCTGATAGCCACCAGATGCGACCTTCGGCACGATGCAATTGCCCGTTCCCCAGCCGCCAGATCGGACGACCGTCAGGACCCGCATCGCGCAGTGCATCCCAGCCAGCCCAGTGATCGCTGTCCGGCAGGCGCGTCAGGGGGGCAAGCCAGTGGCGCAACGCATTGCGTTGGCGCGCGGGCGACAAGACTTCCAGCGGCGCCAATTCCAGCGAGGGCAATTCGAGCCAGGGCCAGGCGCAAGGAGTCTGCGCCAGCGACAGGTCTTGAACCGCCAGCTCGTCCAGCAACCCTTGCGCCTCTGCCAGATGCGCTGCGCTGCGCGCCATGCTGGCGATTGCCTGCGGCCAGCGCGCGGTCAGCATGGGCATGGCATGGTTGCGTAAATAGTTGCGAGAAAAACGGCTGTCCTTGTTGCTAGGGTCTTCGATCCAACTCAGCCCTTCCTCGCGAGCATAGCGTTCGAGCAACGCTCGCGATTCGTCCAGCAACGGACGGAAAAGATGGCCATGGCCCAACCTGCGCTGCGCCGGCATGGCCGCCAGACCACGGACCCCGGCGCCCCTCAGCAGACGGAACATCAAGGTTTCAGCCTGATCGTCTCGGTGCTGGGCCGTGAGCAGCACCTCCCCCCTTTGCAACGTAGCGTCGAAGGCTGCATACCGGGCATCCCGCGCAGCCTGTTCCAGACTGGCGCCCGACTCGACCTGAACGTCGACGACTTGCAACGGCACACCCAGAATCTGACACACCTGACGGCAGTGCCCCGGCCACGACGCAGCCACAGCCTGCAGACCGTGATGGACATGAATGGCGGTCAACGGGGGAAGGCGCTGATGGCGGGAAAGCTCAGCCAGCAGATGAAGCAGAACGGTGGAGTCCAGCCCCCCCGAGAAGGCGATGCGCCAAGCGGCTGCGTCACGCCATGGCGCAAGGCGCGACAGCAGTCGCTGGTGGAGTTCTGTCTTGAAGCGGTCCGGCTTGCTCATGCTGGTAGACCCCGCGCTGGCTCACCGGACTTCGGGAGTTGGCTCCGGTTAGACGCCGTAACTCATCAGGCGCTCATAACGACGCGCCAGCAGTTCATCGTGATTGAGCTTTTTGAGCGAGGCCAACTGACTGCTCAAGGCTTCGCGAATCGATGCCGACGCTGCGGCTGGATCGCGGTGCGCGCCACCCAACGGTTCGTCGATCACCTTGTCGACGATGCCCAGGCCCTTCAGCCGTTCGGCCGTGATGCCCATCGCTTCGGCAGCATCCGGAGCTTTCTCGGCAGTTTTCCATAGGATCGATGCGCAACCTTCCGGTGAGATCACCGCATAGGTGGAATATTGCAGCATGTTCAGTTGGTCGCAGACGCCGATGGCCAGTGCACCGCCGGAACCGCCTTCGCCAATGACCGTGGCGATGATTGGAGTCTTCAGGCGAGCCATGACGCGCAGGTTCCAGGCAATCGCCTCGCTCTGGTTACGCTCTTCGGCGTCGATGCCTGGGTAGGCCCCCGGCGTGTCGATGAAGGTGACGATCGGCATCTTGAACCGTTCGGCCATCTCCATCAGGCGACAGGCCTTGCGATAGCCTTCAGGGCGCGGCATGCCGAAGTTACGGCGTACCTTCTCGCGCACTTCGCGGCCTTTCTGATGACCAATCACCATTACCGGCTGGCCGTCGAGCCGCGCGATCCCGCCAACGATGGCGGCGTCGTCGGAGAAGTGACGATCACCGTGCAGCTCGTCGAACTCGGTGAAAATATGTTGGATGTAATCCAGCGTGTACGGACGACGCGGGTGACGCGCCATGCGCGCGATCTGCCAGCTGGTCAGGTTGCCGAAAATGCTTTCGGTGAGCGTTTTGCTCTTATCTTGCAGTCGAGAGATTTCGTCGCTGATGTTCAGCGAGTTGTCATTGCCTACCAGGCGCAGCTCTTCAATCTTGGCTTGCAGGTCAGCGATCGGCTGTTCGAAATCCAGAAAATTCGGGTTCATAGGCATCCGTCTTGGGTCGACGGCCAAGAGGCCGGCCGGTTGATCCGTAAGCGCCCTACCTTAAAGGAGCGGGCGCCTTGCGGTCGAGTTTTAATAAATTCGTCAGTTGGCTTTCAACGATACTGCAGGAAGACGTTCTCTCGTCCGAACTGGTCACGCAGGGCCTGGATCAGGCTGTCTGCGGGATCGATCCGCCACGCTTCGCCAAACTGCAGCAGCGCTCTGGCATCCTGTCCGGTGTAATCGAGCGTGATCGGGCACGCGCCCCGGTGCTTCCTGCACAGGTCACCCAGCCAGCGTAGACGATCGCCCTTGAGCGCCTCGCTACGCACGGTCAGGCGTAAACTTTCGGCCAGCCCGGTCCGGGCCTCTTCCAGGCTCATGACGCGCTTGGCGCGCAAGCGCAATCCGCCGGAGAAGTCGTCCGAACTGACCTCGCCTTCCACGACCACCATCGCGTCGGTCTGCAACAACGACTGGGCCGCCTGGAACGCTTCGGCGAACAGAGAGGCCTCAATGCGCCCGGACCGATCGTCCAGGGTGATAAAGCCCATCTTGTCGCCCTTCTTGTTTTTCATGACCCGCAACGCAATGATCAGCCCGGCGACGGTCTGGGTATCGCGGGCAGGCTTGAGGTCCACAATGCGCTGACGGGCAAACCGACGTATCTCGCCTTCGTATTCGTCGATCGGGTGCCCGGTCAGGTACAGGCCCAGCGTCTCCTTCTCACCGCGCAAGCGCTCCTTGAGAGTGACCTCTCGGGCGTTGCGATGGTTCGCATAAACGTCAGCGTCGGCTGCATCGAACAGGCCGCCAAACAGGTCGGCGTGCCCGCTGTCATGGCTGCGAGCGGTTTGTTCTGCAGCCTGGATCGCTTCTTCGAGAGCGGCGAGCAGGACGCCACGGTTGCGGTCGATGTTGGCGTGATACTGCTTGGGCTCGTCGGAGAAGAACGGGCCCAGGCGGTCGAGCGCACCGCTGCTGATCAGCCCGCCCAGGGTCCGTTTGTTGACCCGCTTGAGGTCGATGCGCTCACAGAAATCGAAGAGATCCTTGAAGGGACCTGCCTGACGCGCTTCGGTGATCGCTTCCACTGGGCCTTCGCCGACGCCCTTGATCGCGCCGAGACCGTACACGATGCGACCCTCCTCGTTCACTGTGAACTTGAATTCGGAGGTGTTCACGTCTGGCGCATCGAGGCGCAGTTTCATGGTGCGCACTTCTTCGATCAGGGTCACGACCTTGTCGGTGTTGTGCATGTCCGCAGACAACACCGCCGCCATGAATGGCGCGGGGTAATGTTTTTTCAACCATGCCGTCTGGTACGACACCAGACCGTAGGCGGCGGAGTGGGATTTGTTGAAGCCGTAACCGGCGAATTTCTCTACCAGGTCGAAAATGTTACCCGCCAGATCGGGATCGATGCCGTTATTGGCGCATCCCTCGATGAAGCCCCCGCGTTGCTTGGCCATTTCCTCGGGCTTTTTCTTACCCATTGCCCGCCGCAGCATGTCCGCACCGCCCAGGGTGTACCCGGCCATGACCTGGGCGATCTGCATCACCTGTTCCTGATACAGAATGATGCCGTAGGTCGGCGCAAGCACGGGCCGCAGGCCTTCGTACTGGTAATCCGGGTGCGGGTAGGCCAGCTCGGCTCGCCCGTGCTTGCGGTTGATGAAGTCGTCCACCATCCCGGACTGCAGCGGGCCCGGACGGAACAGGGCCACCAGCGCAATGAGGTCTTCCAGGCAGTCGGGCTTGAGCTTTTTGATCAGCTCTTTCATGCCTCGCGATTCGAGCTGGAACACGGCCGTGGTTTCGGCCTTTTGCAGCAAATCGTAGGTCGGCGCGTCATCCAGCGGGATGAACGCGATGTCCAACGGCTCTTCACCCGCCTTGGCGCGGTCGCGGTTGATGGTTTTCATCGCCCAGTCGATGATCGTCAACGTCCTCAGGCCGAGAAAGTCGAACTTCACCAGGCCGGCAGCCTCGACGTCGTCTTTGTCGTACTGGGTTACCAGGCCACTGCCTTCCTCGTCGCAGTAGATGGCGGCGAAGTCGGTCAGCTTCGTCGGCGCGATCACCACGCCCCCGGCATGCTTGCCCACGTTACGCACGACGCCCTCGAGCTTGCGCGCCATTTCCCAGATTTCAGCGCCTTCCTCATCGGTCTTGAGGAAATCACGAAGGATCTCTTCCTGCTCGTAGGCTTTTTCCAGCGTCATGCCGACTTCGAACGGGATCATCTTCGACAGACGATCAGCCAGACCGAATGACTTACCCTGCGCCCGCGCCACGTCACGGACCACGGCCTTGGCCGCCATCGAACCGAAGGTGATGATCTGGCTGACCGCGTTGCGGCCATACTTGTCCGCCACATACTCGATTACACGGTCGCGGCCGTCCATGCAGAAGTCGACGTCGAAGTCCGGCATGGAAACCCGTTCAGGGTTGAGGAAACGTTCGAAGAGCAGGTCATAGGCCAATGGGTCCAGGTCCGTGATCTTCTGCACGTAGGCTACCAGCGACCCGGCGCCTGACCCCCGACCCGGCCCGACGGGTACGCCGTTGTTCTTCGCCCACTGAATGAAGTCCATCACGATCAGGAAGTAACCCGGGAACCCCATCTGGATGATGATATCCAGCTCGAAATTCAGCCGGTCGACATACACCTGGCGCTTGGCCTCGTAGTCGGGCGTGGTCTCTTTCGGCCACAGCACCGCCAGACGCTCTTCTAGGCCCTCGAAGGACACCTTGCGGAAATATTCGTCGATGGTAAGCCCATCGGGAATCGGGAAGTTGGGCAGAAAGTGTTTGCCGAGCCGGACATCGATGTTGCAACGCTTGGCGATTTCAACCGTGTTCTGCACGGCATCGGGCAGGTCGCTGAACAGCTCGACCATTTCCTCGGCGCTTTTGAGGTATTGCTGATCGCTGTAATTTTTCGAGCGGCGCGGGTCGTCCAGCGCCCGCCCCTCACCGATGCAGACGCGCGTTTCGTGGGCTTCGAAATCTTCCTGCTTGATGAACCGCACGTCGTTGGTAGCCACCAACGGTACCCCATGGCGATCAGCCAGGGCGACGGCGGCGTGCAGGTGCTCTTCATCGTTGACGCGATGGGTGCGCTGAACCTCGATGTAAAAGCGATCGCCGAACACCGACAACCACTCCTTGAGCAACTCGTCGGCCTCCGTCGGATTCGCGCCCAGCAGGGCCATGCCGATCTCACCTTCTTTGGCGGCGGACAGGGCGATCAGCCCTTCATTGGCCTCGACCACCCATTCGCGCTCGATGACCACCAAACCATTGCGCTGACCTTCCATGAAGCCCCGGGAAATGAGCTCTGTCAGGTTCAGGTAGCCTTTGGGGTTCATCACCAACAGGCTCATGCGACTGAGCGGCGCGTCCTTGGTACGCCCCGCCAGCCAGATATCGGCGCCACAGATCGGCTTGATGCCCGCCCCCATTGCGGCCTTGTAGAACTTGACCAATGAGCACAGGTTGTTCTGATCGGTCACTGCCACGGCAGGCATGTTCAGGCCGGTCAGCGCCTTTACCAGTGGCTTGACCCTGACCAGGCCATCGACCAGCGAATATTCGGTGTGCATGCGCAGATGAACGAAAGAAGCCGACATGGGTGATCCTATGACGCACTGAAAGCAAAGGCCGGATTGTACCGGCCTGGCAGCGAAGTTGGGCAGTTCTCATGGACGCGGATGACGAAGCGCCTGTGGCCACGAAGTCGCTCATGGAGGCATGCGAGGGCCGGCCAGTTCGTGATCATGGGGCATGACATCCGCACGCGCAGGTCTACTCCCACAACGGATTTGCCACGCTATTGAGTGAAGCAAGCATCATGTCCCGCGCTTCATGCGCCGCCCGCACCGGCGCGAACGAGCGACGATGGATGGGCGTCGGGCCCAGGCGCGCCAAGGCCTCGAGATGCACGGGGGTGGGATACCCCTTGTGCCCGCCAATCCCGTAGCCAGGGTAGGTCAGTTCCATGGCCGCCATTTCCCGGTCCCGGCTGACCTTCGCGAGAATCGACGCCGCCGCGATGGCGGGCACCTGAGCATCGCCCTGGATGACCGGGGCGCAAGGGATCGACAACTGCGGACAACGGTTGCCATCGATCAGCGCAAGCTTCGGCGTGATGATCAGCCCTTCTACTGCGCGTTTCATGGCCAGCATCGTCGCATGCAGGATATTGAGTTCGTCGATTTCCTCGACTTCCGCCCGTGCGATATGCCAGCACAGGGCTTTTTCGCAGATTTCGTCGAACAGCTTTTCTCGTTTGGCTTCGGTGAGCTTTTTCGAGTCGTTCAGCCCTTGAATAGGACGCTTCGGATCCAGGATGACCGCAGCGGTCACCACCGCGCCGCAGAGCGGGCCACGGCCCACTTCGTCGACACCGGCGACCAGATCCTCGACCAGGTTGAAATCCAGACCCATTTGCATTGATTTGGCACTCATCGTGAAGGCCCTGCGCCAATCAGGCTCAGCACCGCCTCAGCAGCCTGATTGGATGCGTCGCGACGCAAGGTCCGGTGAATGGCATCGAAGCCCGCCGTCTGCGCAGCACCGTTGTCGAGCAGCGGCAGCAGCGTTTGCGCCAGCGCATCGGGCGTCGCCGCGTCCTGCAGAAGCTCTGGAACCAGCAAACGCTGCGCCAACAGGTTCGGCAGCGACACGTAAGGGCTTTTTACCATGCGTTTGAGAATCCAGTACGTCAGCGGCGCCAGACGATAGGCCACCACCATCGGGCGCTTGTACAGCAGCGCCTCGAGGGTGGCCGTGCCTGACGCGATGAGAACGGCATCGCAGGCCGCCAACGCCAGGTGGGAACGACCGTCGAGCAGCGTGAGCGGCAAGTCACGCCCTACGAGGAGCTGTTCGATCTGGGCGCGACGTTGCGGGCTTGCGCAGGGCAACACGAAACGCAAGTTTGGGCGCTCGGCCAGCAGGCGCTGCGCCGCATCGAAGAACAGTGCCCCCAGACGGCCCACTTCGCCGCCGCGGCTGCCGGGCATCAATGCAACCACGGGGCCGTCGCTCAGGCCCAGCTCGGCGCGCGCAGCCTGGCGATCGGCATCGAGGGGAATGGTGTCTGCCAGCGGGTGCCCGACGAAACGCACCGGCACCCCTTTTTCTTCATAGAAACGCGCCTCGAACGGCAGCAGCGTCAGCATCAGGTCGCAGCCTTCGCGAATCTTGAGCACCCGCTTTTGCCGCCATGCCCACACCGAGGGGCTTACGTAATGAACGGTCTTGATCCCGGCCTGGCGCAGCTTCAATTCGATGGTAAGGGTGAAGTCGGGCGCATCGATGCCGATGAAAACGTCGGGCTTCTCGCCAATCAGCGTCTGGATCAGCCATTTACGGCGCGCCAACAGCTCCTTCAGCCGGCCGAGTACCTCAACCAACCCCATGACCGACAGGCGCTCCATGGGAAAGTAGGACTGCATGCCCTCCGCTTCCATGAGCGGACCGCCTATGCCAATAAATTGCGCATCAGGATGACGAGCCTTGATCGCGCGCATCAGCCCTGAACCCAGAATGTCGCCGGAAGCTTCCCCGGCGACCAGCGCAATACGCAAAGCCGCCATGGTTAACGGGTGATGCCGCGCGTCGAGTTTTGGATGGAGTCCAGGAACAGCGCGACCTCCGGAAATTGGGCAGCCGGTTCGGCCAACTCGACGATGGCCTGCTCGACGGTGAGACCCTGACGGTAAACCGTTTTGTACGCGCGGCGCAGGGCGTGTATCGAGTCCTCGGAAAAACCGCGACGGCGCATGCCCTCGAAGTTCATGCTGCGCGCTTCGGCCGGGTTGCCAAAGACGGTGACGAAGGCCGGAACGTCTTTGCCGATGGCGGTGCCCATGCCTGAAAAGCTGTGAGCGCCGATATGGCAGTACTGATGGACCAGGGTGAAGCCGGACAGGATCGCCCAGTCAGCCACATGAACGTGACCGGCCAGCGCCGTGTTGTTGACCAGGATGCAGTGATTGCCGATGACGCTGTCGTGCCCGATGTGGGCGTACGCCATGATCAGGTTGTGATCGCCAATGGTGGTCTCGGCACGGTCCTGAATGGTTCCGCGGTGTATCGTCACGCCTTCGCGGATCACGTTGTGATCGCCAATCACCAGGCGCGTCGCTTCACCTTTGTATTTCAAATCGGGCGTGTCTTCGCCTACCGAAGAAAACTGGTATATGTGGTTGTGTTTGCCAATTCTGGTCGGCCCACGCAGGATCACATGCGGACCAATCACCGTACCCTCGCCGATTTCCACACCAGGTCCGACGATCGACCACGGGCCGACCTCGACATCGTCAGCCAGAATGGCTGTCGGATCGATGATCGCGCGAGGGTCAATCAAACTCATAGCTTGCGTTCCGCACAGATGATTTCAGCGGAGCATACCGGCTTGCCATCCACTGATGCCTGACATTCGAACTTCCAGATCTGGCGCTTGCAACTGATGAACTTGGCTTCCAGGATCAACTGGTCACCTGGCAGCACCGGCTGACGGAAGCGCAACTTGTCGGAGCCCACGAAGTAATACAGAGTGCCATCGGCAGGCTTCACGTCAAGCATCTTGAAGCCGAGGATACCGGCAGCCTGGGCCATCGCTTCGATGATCAGCACGCCGGGCATGATCGGATGGGCCGGGAAGTGCCCATTGAAGAACGGCTCGTTGATGCTGACATTCTTATAGGCACGAATGCTCTTGTTCTCAATATCCAGCGCCACCACACGGTCCACGAGCAGGAACGGGTAACGGTGGGGCAGATATTCGCGGATTTCGTTGATGTCCATCATTTCGAGAGGAAGCCTGTAGTCAAGGATGGGAGTGCGCAACGAACGCGCAGCACTCCTCTAGCAAATCAAGGAGGCAGTTTATCGGCTGTACACGCTTGATAAGAAAAAAATATCAGCTATCAGATGACGCTTTACCGCCCGAGGTCACGGCCTCGACAATCTTTTCCAGCTGCTGCAACCGACGCGACATGCCGTCGAGCTTGCGAATACGCGCCGCACTTTTACGCCATTCTGCGGCGGGCTGCATGGCCGTCCCGGACGAATAGGCACCTGGCTCGGTGATGGAATGGGTCACCATGGTCATGCCCGTGATGAAAACGCCGTCGCAAATATCGATATGCCCTACCAGCCCTACGCCCCCTGCGAGCATGCAATGCTTGCCGATGCGAGTACTCCCGGAAATGCCGACACAGGCCGCCATCGCCGTGTGATCTCCCACCTGCACGTTGTGGGCGATTTGAATCTGATTATCCAGCTTCACGCCATTACCGATGCGCGTGTCGTCCATGGCGCCGCGATCGATTGCCGTGTTCACCCCAATTTCGACGTCATCGCCGATTGTCACGCCGCCAATCTGCGCGATCTTTTGCCAGACGCCCTTCTCGTTGGCGAAGCCGAAGCCCTCGCCACCCAGAACCGCACCCGACTGAATCACGACCCGCTGGCCGATACGGACATCATGGTAAAGGGTGACGCGAGGCGCCAGCCAACCGCCGTCGCCGATGACGCTGCGGGCACCGACGTAGCTATGCGCACCCACCGTCACGCCTGCGCCAATCCTTGCACCGCTTTCGATGACCACGTAAGGGCCGACACTGGCGCTCGGATCGACGACCGCATCGGGTGCCATGATCGCAGTCGGGTGGATACCCGCTGGGGCCTTCGGCTTCGGATCGAACAGATGGGAAATACGCGCGTACGCCAGATAAGGATCGTCGATCAGCAACGCGTCGCCGTCATAGCCTTCGGCATCAGCGGGCTTGAGCAGCACGGCAGCGGCCTGGGTCGTGGCGAGGAATTTACGGTATTGAGGGTTGGCCAGGAAACTGACCTGCCCAGCGCCCGCCTCCTGCAAGGTGGCAAGGCCGATGATTTGCTTGTCTGCAGGGCCACGCAACGTGGCCCCCAGGAACTCGGCCAACGCGCCGAGGGTGGTAGTCGCGGTCATGAAATCACTTCAACTGGTTCATGCGCTCGATGACCTGGCGAGTGACGTCGTACTGTGGCTTGACGTCAATCACGGCACCGCGCTCGAACACCAGGTCATAGCCGCCCTTCTTGATGACTTCCTCTACGGCTTGATCCAGCTTGGGCTTCAATTGCTTGAGCATGTCACGGTCAGCAACGGCCTTGGCTTCGTTGAGTTCCTTGGACTGGAACTGGAAATCGCGAGCTTTCTGTTTGAAGTCCAACTCCAGCTTCTCGCGCTCAGGCTGAGCCATCTTGTCGCCACCTGCGACCAGACGATCCTGAATGCCTTTCGCGCTGCTTTCCAATGCCTTGAGCTTGGTCAGTTGCGGGCCGAATTTTTTCTCTGCATCAACGGCATACTTCTTGGCGGCATCCGATTCCAGCAGTGCCATCTGATAGTTCAGAACGGCGATTTTCATGTCAGCGAATGCCGGGCCTGCCACCAGGACCGTTGCCAGCAATGCCAATTGGGTCAACTTACGCACGTTGTAACTCCTACAGAATCCGTTGTCGTGACAGTGATCAGACCCTTAGAAGGTCTGACCGAGAGAGAATTGGAAGACCTGGGTTTCGGTGTTGTCGTCCGGTTTCTTGACCGGCATCGCCAAGGCGAAGCTCAGCGGACCGAGCGCGGTGACCCACGTTACGCCAACACCGACGGAGCTAGCGAGGCCCGAGAGGTCTGGACCGTTACATTCGACTTTTTCACCGTCGACAGTAGTCTTGGTGCCGCCGCAGTTGGTACTGAAGACATTACCCACGTCCCAGAACAACGAGGTACGCAGCGAACGCTGATCCTTGATGAACGGCAATGGGAACAGGATTTCGGCACCGCCGGTGATCAACACGTTACCGCCGAACGGCAGCGGATCCTGATCCGGGTCGCGGTCAGTGCCCGGCTTGCCACCCGGCGTGCCAGCACCACGGCTAGGGGTACTGCGCGGCCCCAGAGTGCTGTCCTTGAAGCCACGTACCGAGTTGAAACCACCTGCGTAGTAGTTCTCGTAGAACGGCAGCCCCGACGTCGAGCCGAAGCCGTCACCGTACCCCAGCTCCGAGTGCAGACGCAGTGTGGTGTTGGTGGTGATCGGGTGGAACAACTGACCGCGGTAGTCGATCTTGTAGAACGACAGGTCGCTGCCAGGAATCGTGGTTTCCAGGCTCAGGCTCTGGGAATGGCCACGGGTCGGCAGAGTCCCCTTGTTCAACGTCGACTCGGACCAGCCAACCGATGCCTTGAAGTTCGTGAAGCTGTCGCCTTCCTTCTCGAGGAAGTCGAAGATCTCGTCAACGGTGTAGCGACCGGTGTTGATTTCGTCCTTCTGCACGGACAGACCGAAGTTCAGGCGCGCGGTCTCGCTGATCGGGTAACCCATGTTGATGCCGCCACCGATGCTGTCCACCGAGTAGCTGGCGATGTCGACATCGAGGTCGTCATAGTTGGTCTTGCGATAGAACGCGCTGTAACCCAGGCTCACACCGTCCGGAGTGAAGTAAGGGTTGACGTAGCTGAAGTTGTAACGGGTCTGGTATTCACTTTTGGTCAGACCGATGCTGACCTTGTTACCGGTACCCAGGAAGTTGTTCTGGCTGATCGAACCACCCAGGATCAGACCGGCACTCTGGGCGAAACCGACGCTGGCGGTGATCGACCCGGAAGCCTGCTCTTCGACCGCATAGTTCACGTCCACCTGATCGTCAGTGCCTGGCACCGCCGGCGTCTCGACGTTGACTTCCTTGAAGAAGCCCAGACGGTCGAGGCGGGTCTTGGATTGGTCGATCAGGTAAGTCGAAGCCCAGCCGCCTTCCATCTGACGCATCTCGCGGCGCAGCACCTCGTCCGCGGTTTTGGTATTGCCACGGAAGTTGATGCGGTTCACATAGGCACGTTTGCCTGGGTCGACCGCAAACAGGATGTCAACGGTATGGTCTTCATCGTTCGGCGTGGGGACGCCGTTGACGTTGGCGAATGTGTAGCCTTCGTTACCCAGACGGCGCGTGATCAGCTCGGAGGTGGTGGTCATGACCTTGCGCGAGAACACCTGGCCAGGCTTGACCAGCAACAGCGATTTGACCTGATCTTCAGGGACCTTCAAGTCGCCACTCAGCTTGACCGACTTGACGGTGTACTTCTCGCCTTCATGAATGTTGACGGTGATGTACACGCTTTTCTTGTCGGGGGTAATCGAGACCTGAGTCGAGGCGATATCCATGTTGATATAGCCGCGGTCAAGGTAGTAGGAACGCAGACGCTCGAGGTCGCCGGACAGCTTCTCCCGGGCATATTTGTCGTCGTTCTTGAAGAAAGAGAGCCAGTTGGTGGTCTTCAGCTCGAACAGGTCGGTCAGGTCTTCTTCTTTGAAAACCGAGTTGCCGACCACGTTGATGTGCTGGATGGCGGCCACGGCGCCTTCGTTGATGTTGATCTTCAGGCCAACGCGGTTGCGAGGCTGGGGAACGACTTCGGTGGCAACTTCTGCCGAATAGCGGCCCTGAGCGACGTACTGACGTTGCAGTTCGTTGCGCACGCCCTCGAGGGTTGCGCGCTGGAAGATTTCGCCCTCGGCCAGACCGGACTGCTTGAGGCCCTTCATCAGGTCTTCAGTGGTGATCGCCTTGTTGCCTTCGATCTCGATGCTCGCGACCGACGGCCGCTCCACGACGGTAATGACCAGCACGTTGCCATCGCGGCCCAACTGGATGTCCTGGAAGAAACCGGTTTTGAACAAGGCGCGCGTGGCTTCGACCAGACGAGCGTCATCGGCCTGTTCGCCCACGTTCAACGGCAGCGCACCAAAGACACTGCCTGCGGAGACCCGCTGCAGCCCGTTGACACGGATATCGGAGATAGTGAAGGACTCGGCGTGAACTTCGGCGATCATCAGTACGGCAAGAACCGCAGTTAGCAGCAGACGTTTCATGAAGTCCTTTCTTATTCCAACTGGCAATAAACAAACTGCCGCAAAATGCGGCAGATTCACAATTCGGCGTAGCTTCTACAGGCGTCCCAGATCGTTTACCAGCGCGAGCAACATGACTCCGACCACCAGACTCACACCGATCTGAACACCCCACCCCTGAACCTTTTCCGACAGCGGACGACCACGCGC
Organism: Pseudomonas sp. RIT409; assembly: GCF_003052515.2. GTDB lineage: Bacteria > Pseudomonadota > Gammaproteobacteria > Pseudomonadales > Pseudomonadaceae > Aquipseudomonas. The sequence goes on from NZ_QARE02000001.1 coordinate 251,435, forward strand.
CCACTCGATCAGATAAAACAGCAAGTGCCCCCCGTCCAACACTGGAATGGGCAGCAAATTGAGAACCCCCAGGCTTATGCTCAGATAAGCAAGGAAATTCAAGAAGTCACCAACACCTGACTGGGCCGAAGCGCCCGCCACTTTAGCAATGGTTATCGGTCCACTCAAGTTTTTTACCGAGAGCTCGCCGAACAGCATTTTCTTGAGTGAATCGAGGGTCAGCACACTCATCGTCCAGGTCCGCCGAGCCCCCTCCGCGATCGCGGCGACCGGCCCATAGCTGACTTCACGCAGCATTTCCGGCGGCCAGTCGACCGCTTTCACGCCGGCGCCCAGATACCCCGTCGCCGCCTTGCCTTCGCCTCTGACCGACAGTGTGACAGGAATGTCGAGGGTCGCACCGTCGCGCCCAACGCTGACATCGACCTTGGTGTCAGGGCGCAGGCGAACCCAATCGACCACCTCCTGCCACTCGCTGACCGCCTGCCCGTTCAATGCCAGCAAACGATCACCGGTCTTCAAGCCCGCTGCCTGCGCCGGGCCTTTCGGATCGAGCTCTGCCAGAACAGGTGCCAGGGCTGGACGCCATGGGCGAATACCCAGTGAGCGGATCGGGTCGGGTTCGTCGGCACCTTTGAGCCAGTTATCCAGGGCCAGGGTACGTGGCAGGTCGACATCAGAACCTGGATCACGAACCTTCAGGGCAATGCTGCCGGTCTCGCCCAGACGGCGGACCAATTGCAGGTTGACCGAAGACCATCCTGTGGTGGATTCGCCATCAATGGAAACGATTTCCTGACCCGCAACCAAGCCAGCCTTCTGTGCGATGCTGCCTGCTTCCACACCACCGATCACCGGCCGCACCTGCTGACTGCCCAGCATCGCGAGCACCCAGAAAAATGCGATGGCCAGCAGAAAGTTCGCCACCGGCCCGGCGATGACGATCGCGATACGCTGATAAACCGTCTTGCGGTTGAATGCCTGATCGAGCAGATGAGCGGGCACCTCGCCTTCGCGCTCATCGAGCATCTTCACGTAGCCGCCCAACGGGATCGCAGCCACGACATATTCGGTGCCCTTGCGATCATGCCAGCGCAGCAGCGGCATGCCAAAACCGACCGAGAAACGCAGCACTTTGACACCGCAACGCCGCGCCACCCAAAAATGGCCGAATTCGTGAAAGGTAACCAGGACACCCAGTGCAATCAGGGTGCCGACAACCATATATAGAGCGCTCATCGCAATTCTCCGGGTAGCGTTCCGGCGTTGCAGGCAACCGTCATCCGACTGGCCGTCCTCGCCGACACACCTGTATCGTGTAACACGCCATGCTTATCGATCATTTCGCCTGGAGCCACTGCTCAGCCAGAACCCGCGCCCTGGCGTCGACTTCGAACACTGTCTCAAGCTCGCCCACTGCAATGGTCGGCTCCGCGTTCAAGACTTCGTCGATCATACTCGCGATTTCCGGAAAACGGATGCGCCGATCCAGAAACGCGGCCACGGCAACTTCGTTGACCGCGTTCAACACCGCCGGCGCACTGCCACCAGCGTCCGCAGCTTGCCGCGCAAGACGCAAGCAAGGGAAGCGCACTTCGTCCGGCGCCTGGAAATCCAGCCGCGCGATGCTGAACAGATCCAGTGGCGCGACACCCGACTCGATGCGCTCAGGCCAGGCCAGTGCGTGGGCGATGGGGGTGCGCATGTCAGGGTTGCCCAATTGGGCCAATACCGACCCGTCCACGTAATCGACCATCGAGTGGATGACGCTCTGAGGGTGAACCACAACTTCGATCCGGGCGGGCGCGCAATCGAACAGCCAGCAGGCTTCGATCAGCTCCAATCCCTTGTTCATCATGCTGGCCGAGTCCACGGAAATCTTGCGCCCCATGGACCAGTTCGGATGAGCACAGGCTTGTTCCGGAGAGACGTGTGCCAGCTCGGAAAGCGGCGTCTCGCGGAACGGCCCGCCGGAAGCGGTCAGCAGAATCCTGCGCACGCCCAGGGCGTCGAGCCCGCTGGCGCAGTCACGCGGCAGACACTGAAAAATCGCGTTGTGCTCGCTGTCCAGCGGCAAAAGCACCGTTGCGCTGCGATGCACCGCCTGCATGAACAGCGCACCCGACATCACGAGGGCTTCTTTATTGGCCAGCAAAACCTTCTTGCCCGCCTCGACCGCAGCCAGGGTCGGCCTCAGGCCAGCGGCGCCGACAATGGCCGCCAGCACCGTATCGACCTCAGGATCGGCGGAGACTTCACAGAGACCGCCCTCCCCCACCAGAACACGCGTGCCCAGACCCGCGGCGCGCAAGTCGTCCTGCAACTGGCGCGCGGCAAGCGCGGTGGGTACGACCGCGTATTGGGGGGCGTGACGGATGCACAGGGCGAACAACTCGTTCAGCCGCGAATACCCGGTCAGTGCAAAGACTTCGTAACGCTCAGGATGACGACCGATGACGTCGAGGGTGCTCAGGCCAATGGAGCCAGTGGCACCGAGGACCGTAATGCGTTGCGCGCGGCTCACATGAAGCCCCAGTCTTTGGCTGCCCACAGCAGCAGCGCAAAAACCGGAATCGCAGCCGTCAGACTGTCGATACGGTCCAGCACACCGCCGTGCCCAGGCAGCAGGTTGCTGCTGTCTTTTACGCCCGCCTTGCGTTTGAACATGCTCTCGGTGAGATCGCCCACGACCGACACCAGCACCACGATAGCAGCACACAGCAGGGCAAAGATGATTTCCGGGACCGACCAGCCACGACCGATACCAACTGCCGCGGTAATCAGCAGGCAAGCCGCCAAGCCGCCATAGAGGCCTTCCCAGCTCTTGCCCGGGCTGACTTTCGGCGCCAGTTTCCGCTTGCCGAACGCCTTCCCGGAAAAGTAAGCACCGATATCGGCGCCCCAGACCAGCACCATGACCGCCAGAATCAAGCCGTTACCCGAGGGAGCAAGCTTGAGCAGGATCAGACCCTGCCACGCAGGAAGCAGAATCAACAGGCCGATGACCAGCTTGCACAGCACGCTGGACCAATGGTCACTGGATTCCGGATAGGTCAGGACCAGCCAGGTCGCCGTCAGCCACCAGAGCAGGGCTGCGACCAGGAGCCAGGGGGCCAGGGCCAGGCCAGGCAACAGATAGAGCAGAAAGAGCAGGACCGCAACCACGGCGGCATACCCGACCCGAATGGGAGCGCTTTCAAAACCCGCAAGACGCGCCCACTCCCAAGCCCCCAGCGCAACCACCACGCCGATGAACAGCGCGAAGTAACCGCCTTCCAGCAGGAAAAAGCCGCACAGCGCCAAAGGCGCGAGGATCAACGCTGTAATGATTCGTTGTTTGAGCATTAAGCACGGGCTCCAGCTTCGACCTGCTCGCTGGTTTTACCAAAGCGACGCTGGCGTGAAGCGAAATCGGCCAGCGCATGGCGCATGGCGTCGTGTTTGAAGTCCGGCCAGTACAGGTCGGAGAAATACAGCTCGGCATAGGCGAGCTGCCATAGCAGGAAATTACTGATGCGATGCTCGCCCCCCGTACGAATACAGAGGTCGGGCAAAGGCAGGTCGCCGGTGGCCAGGCAGGTTTGCAACAGCTCGGGCGTGATGTCGTCCGGACGAAGATGCCCGGCCTGCACCTCACGCGCGAGGCGCTGCGCCGCTTGGGCGATGTCCCACTGGCCGCCATAGTTGGCAGCAATCTGCAAGACGAAGCGACTGTTGGCAGCAGTGGCTGCCTCGGCTTCCCGGATCGCGGCCTGCAGCTCCGGATGGAAGCGTGAACGGTCGCCAATGATCCGCAGGCTGATGCCGTTCTCGTTCAGACGACGAGTCTCGCGACGCAGCGCCGTGAAGAACAGCTCCATCAACGCCCCGACCTCATCGGCGGGGCGCTGCCAGTTTTCGCTGGAGAACGCGAACAGGGTCAGCACCTCGACCTTGGCCTCGGCACACACTTCGATGACCGCCCGCACAGCGTCCACGCCCGCCTTGTGCCCTGCTACTCCAGGCAACAGGCGCTTCTTCGCCCAGCGATTGTTCCCATCCATGATGATCGCGACGTGGCGCGGCACCACCGACGGCACAGCCAGCTTTGTCTTTTCCATGAAAGCTTCTCGGCCCTTAAACAGCCATCAGGTCCGCTTCTTTTTCATCCGTGGCCTTGGTGATCTGAGCCTCGAAATCCTTGATCAACTTGTCGATGTCGGCACTGGCACGACGCTCTTCGTCTTCGCTGATGGCCTTGTCCTTGACCAGTTTCTTCAGCTCACCCATCGCGTCGCGACGGATGTTACGCACCGCAACACGAGCATCCTCGGCGGCGCTGCGCGCCTGCTTGGTGAAGCCCTTGCGGGTTTCTTCGGTCAGCGGTGGCATGTTGACCAGCAGCAGTTCGCCCAGGTTGGTCGGGTTCAGGTTGAGCCCGGCACTGGCGATCGCCTTGTCGACTGCCCCCAGCATATTGCGCTCGAATGGCACGACCTGGAGAGTGCGCGAGTCTTTCACGGTGACGTTAGCCACGCCCGTGAGGGGGGTGTCAGCACCGTAGTAAGGAACCATGACCGTGCCCAGCACACTCGGGTGCGCCTTGCCGGTACGGATCTGGCCGAATGCGTGGTGCAGGGAGTCCACGGATTTCTGCATGCGCTCTTTGGCGTCTTTCTTGATGTCGTTGATCATTGCTCGCCTTCCTCGATCAAAGTTCCTTCCGCGCCGCCATGCACGATGTTCAGCAGGGCGCCGGGCTTGTTCATGTTAAAGACACGCAGCGGCATCTTGTGGTCACGGCACAGGCAGATGGCCGTGAGATCCATCACGCCCAGCTTGCGATCCAGCACTTCATCGTAAGTCAGATGATCGAACTTCTCGGCATGCGGGTCCTTGAATGGATCGGCAGTGTACACACCATCGACCTTGGTTGCCTTCAATACGACATCCGCATCGATTTCGATGGCGCGCAGGCAGGCAGCCGAGTCCGTGGTGAAGAAGGGGTTACCGGTACCTGCCGCGAAGATCACCACTTCTTTGCTGCTGAGGTGGCGCATGGCCTTGCGACGGTCATAGTGATCGGTGACGCCCACCATCGAAATTGCCGACATCACGATGGCCGAGATATTGGCCCGTTCCAGCGCGTCTCGCATCGCCAGGGCATTCATTACCGTCGCCAGCATTCCCATGTGGTCGCCGGTGACGCGGTCCATGCCGGCAGCACTGAGTGCAGCACCGCGAAACAGGTTGCCGCCACCGATCACCAGCCCGACCTGAACACCGATTCCGACCAGTTGCCCCACTTCCAGCGCCATGCGGTCCAGCACTTTAGGATCGATGCCGAACTCTTCCGACCCCATGAGGGCCTCGCCGCTGAGCTTGAGTAGAATGCGTTTATAGCGAGCTTGATAACCACTGCCCTGCTGAGCCATTGCGAATCTCTCCTGCGGCATCTTAAAAAATGTACGGGAAGCACCCCGAGTCTGCGCTAACTCTAGGCCACCACCCAAGGATATGCAGTTTGTGCGCTGCATAGCCTGAAAAAACAAATTCGTGCAGCCGTTTTGAAAAAGAGGCTGCGCGCGTGAGCGGGCAGCCTCTTGGGTCGACAGCTTGAAAACCGTCTTATTGCTTGCTGGCAGCAGCCACTTGAGCAGCAACTTCTTCAGCGAAGTTGTCGACTGGCTTCTCGATGCCTTCGCCCACTTTGAAGTAGGTGAAGGAAACGATTTCTGCGCCGGCTTTCTTCGCCAGAGCACCTACGGTGATTTCAGGGTTCATGACGAACGCCTGCTCGACCAGGCTAGCCTCAGCCTTGAACTTGGCGATACGGCCGGCAACCATCTTCTCGGCGATATCGGCAGGCTTGCCCTTGAGCTTCTCTTCGTTCAGTTGCAGGAAGACACCTTTCTCGCGCTCGATCGCTTCGGCGGAGATTTCTTCCGGCTTCAGGAACTCAGGGTTGCTGGCAGCGACGTGCATCGCGATGTTCTTGGCGAGTTCGCTGTCGCCACCCTGCAGTGCAACGACGACACCGATCTTGTTGCCGTGCAGGTAAGCACCCAGAACGTCACCCTCGACACGCGCCAGACGGCGAATGTTCACGTTCTCACCCGTTTTAGCAACCAGGGCCAGACGAGCAGCTTCTTGAGCTTCGATCAACGGCTCGACGGTGGTCAGCTTGTCGGCAAATGCCTTCTCGACGCTGGCTGCGACGAATGCCTTGAAGTCGTCCTGCAGAGCCAGGAAGTCGGTCTGGGAGTTGACTTCAACCAGAACGGCAGCCTTACCGTCGCTCTTCACACCGATGGAGCCTTCAGCAGCCACGTTGCCTGCTTTCTTGGCGGCCTTGATGGCGCCCGATGCACGCATATCGTCGATGGCTTTTTCGATGTCGCCGCCAGCCTTGGTCAAGGCCTTCTTGCAGTCCATCATGCCTTCGCCGGTACGCTCGCGCAGTTCTTTGACCAACGCTGCAGTAATCTCTGCCATTTCAAAATCCTCTTTGGATAGGTCTTCAACCATTCCACCCGCCGGGCGGGCGTACAAATTCTTGAAACACCATCATGACGGCTGCGCATGACAATCAGATCGATGGCAGCGCCATATGGTTTTCGAGGTGGCAAAAAGGGGGCTGAGCCCCCTTTTTGCGTACCGAGTGAACGCTAAGCGTCGATTACTCGGCAGCAGGTACAGCCGCTTCTTCAGCGTAAACTTCGGTGCCGCCAGCAACATTGTTGCGGCCACGGATAACGGCGTCAGCCATCGAACCCATGTACAGCTGAATGGCGCGAATGGCGTCATCGTTGCCTGGGATGATGTAGTCAACGCCTTCCGGGCTGCTGTTGGTATCGACAACGCCGATGACCGGAATGCCCAGCTTGTTGGCTTCGGTGATCGCAATGCGCTCGTGATCGACGTCGATCACGAACAGCGCGTCTGGCAGACCGCCCATGTCCTTGATACCGCCCAGGCTGCGATCCAGTTTTTCCAGATCGCGAGTACGCATCAGCGCCTCTTTCTTGGTCAGCTTGGCGAAGGTGCCGTCTTCGGACTGAACTTCCAGCTCGCGCAGACGCTTGATCGAAGCACGGATGGTTTTGAAGTTGGTCAGCATGCCGCCCAACCAGCGGTGATCGACGTACGGCGAACCGCAACGTGCTGCTTCTTCAGCGACGATCTTGCCAGCGGAACGCTTGGTGCCGACGAACAGAATCTTGTTCTTGCCCTGAGCCAGGCGCTCTACGAACGTCAGAGCGTCGTTGAACATCGGCAGGGTTTTTTCGAGGTTGATGATGTGAATCTTGTTGCGCGCGCCGAAAATGTACTTGCCCATTTTCGGGTTCCAGTAACGGGTCTGGTGGCCGAAGTGCACACCGGCCTTCAGCATATCGCGCATGTTGACTTGGGACATGATAGTTCCTTGATAAGTCGGGTTAGGCCTCCACGTATCCCAATGACCAACCAGCGGCTCGAGCCGAAGGCACCCAGGTCATCGTGTCGACACGTGTGTGGGTTAAAGCTTTCGGGACGTACCCCGTAAAGCGGCGCATTTTATATCACAAAAGTCGGGATAACGGAACCCGGAATAACGCTCTGTTTTTTCGACGCTTTTGGGCCCGGCGCAATCGCCGGCGGATCACTCTGCCAGCTTCTCTGTGAGGACGCGATGATAACCCGCCCGGCGGTGGTCTGATAGAATCGCCTTTTTCCGTATTCAGCTGCGGCCCTGCCGCGCCGAGAGAGCCTTGTATGACCGTGACCATCAAAACCCCTGAAGACATCGAAAAGATGCGCGTCGCCGGCCGCCTGGCCGCTGAAGTCCTGGAAATGATCGGGGCCTACGTCAAGCCTGGCGTCACCACCGACGAGTTGGACCGCATTTGCCACGATTACATCGTCAATGAGCAGAAAGCCATCCCGGCCCCGCTCAACTATAAAGGCTTCCCGAAATCGATTTGCACCTCGATCAACCATGTGGTCTGCCATGGCATTCCCAACGAGAAGCCATTGAAAGAAGGCGACGTGCTGAACATCGACGTGACCGTCATCAAGGACGGCTACCACGGCGACACCAGCAAGATGTTCCATGTCGGCAAAGTCCCGGAATGGGCAGAACGCCTGTCGAGGATCACTCAGGAATGCATGTATAAAGGCATCGAACTGGTCAAGCCGGGAGCCCATCTGGGTGACATCGGCGAGGTCATCCAGAAGCACGCCGAGAAGAACGGTTTTTCCGTGGTCCGCGAGTACTGCGGTCATGGCATTGGCAAGGTGTTCCACGAAGAGCCGCAGGTCCTGCACTATGGCAAGGCGGGCACCGGCATGGAGCTGAAGGAAGGCATGACGTTCACCATCGAGCCGATGATCAACCAGGGCAAGGCCGACACACGTCTGCTGGGTGACGGCTGGACGGCCATCACCAAGGACCGCAAACTCTCGGCGCAATGGGAGCACACCGTCCTGGTCACAGCGACAGGCTATGAAATCTTCACCCTGCGCAGCGACGACACGATCGCCCGCACCTCCGCCTGATCATCCCTTTGGATTCGGCCTATATAGAAGGAAAGCAGTTCGATGCCGCAGGTGGACCCAGATTTGTTTGATCGCGGCCAGTTCCAGGCCGAACTGGCACTCAAAGCCAGCCCCATCGCTGCCTTCAAGAAAGCCATTCGCCAGGCGCGGGAAGTGCTGGACGAGCGCTTTCGGGCTGGACGTGAGATCCGCCGCCTGATCGAAGATCGAGCCTGGTTCGTGGACAACATCCTGCAGCAGGCCTGGGAACAATTCGACTGGAGCGAGGACGCCGATATCGCGCTGCTGGCCGTCGGCGGCTACGGTCGCGGCGAGCTGCACCCCTATTCGGACATCGACCTGCTCATCCTGCTGGACAGTGCCGACCATGAAGTCTTCCGCGACTCCATCGAGCGTTTTCTGACCCTGCTTTGGGACATCGGGCTGGAGGTCGGCCAGAGCGTACGGTCGGTAGACGAGTGCGCCACCGAAGCGCAAGCCGATCTGACGGTCATCACCAACCTGATGGAAAGCCGCACCATTGCCGGTCCTGAGCGGCTGCGCCAGCGCATGCTGGACGTCACCAGCACGTCGAAGATGTGGCCGAGCAAAGAATTTTTCCTCGCCAAGCGTGCCGAGCAGAAGACCCGCCACCACAAGTACTTCGACACCGAATACAACCTGGAGCCCAACGTCAAAGGCTCGCCTGGCGGTTTACGCGACATTCAGACGATTCTCTGGGTCGCTCGGCGCCAATACGGCACCCTGAACCTGCACGCACTCGCCGACCAAGGCTTTCTGCTGGAAAGCGAAAACGCCTTGCTCGCCTCGTCCCAGGAATTTCTCTGGAAGGTGCGCTACGCACTGCACATGTTGGCCGGTCGCGCCGAAGACCGGCTGTTGTTCGACTATCAGACAGGCATCGCGCGCCTGCTGGGGTACCAGGACAGTGACGCGAAGCTGGCTATCGAACGCTTCATGCAGAAGTACTATCGCGTCGTGATGAGCATTGCGCAGTTGAGCGATCTGATCATCCAGCACTTCGAAGAAGAAATCCTGGCGGACGATCAGGGCTCTGTCACCGAGTCGATCAACTCTCGCTTCCAACTGCATGATGGCTACATCGAAGCGACCCATCCGAACGTCTTCAAGCGCACGCCCTTCGCCATGCTCGAGATCTTCGTGCTGATGGCCCAGCGCCCGGAAATCAAAGGCGTGCGCGCCGACACGATCCGTCTGCTGCGTGAACACCGGCATCTGATCAATGACGACTTCCGCAACGACATTCGCAACACCAGCCTCTTCATCGAGCTGTTCAAGTGCGAGATCGGCATCCACCGCAACCTGCGCAGGATGAACCGCTATGGCATTCTGGGCCTGTATCTGCCTGAGTTCGGCCATATCGTTGGCCAGATGCAGCACGACCTGTTCCACATCTACACCGTGGATGCCCACACGCTGAACCTGATCAAGCACCTGCGTAAGCTGCAATACACGCAGATGTCGGAAAAATTCCCGCTGGCCAGCAAGCTGATGGGCAAGCTGCCCAAGCCCGAGCTGATTTACCTCGCCGGGCTGTATCACGACATCGGCAAGGGCCGCGGCGGTGATCACTCGGAACTCGGTGCCGTCGATGCCGAAGCGTTCGGCATTCGCCATCATCTGCCGAACTGGGACACGCAACTGATCGTCTGGCTGGTGCAGAACCATCTGGTGATGTCGACCACGGCTCAGCGCAAGGATCTGTCCGACCCACAAGTGATTCACGACTTCGCGCAATTCGTGGGCGATGAAGTCCACCTGGATTACCTCTATGTGCTGACCATCGCTGATATCAATGCCACTAACCCGACCCTCTGGAACTCGTGGCGCGCCAGCCTCCTGCGCCAGCTCTACACCGAGACCAAGCGCGCACTCAAACGCGGGCTGGAAAACCCGGTGGCTCGGGAAGAACAGATTCGCCGCACACAAAGCGCGGCTCTGGATATCCTGGTGCGCAACGGCACCGACCCAGACGATGTCGAGCAGTTGTGGACACAATTGGGCGACGACTATTTCCTGCGTCATACCGCGGGGGATGTCGCCTGGCACAGCGATGCGATTCTGCAGCAGCCCGCGGACGGCGGGCCTCTGGTACTCATCAAGGAGACCACTCAGCGCGAGTTCGAGGGCGGCACCCAGATCTTCATTTATGCGCCTGACCAACACGATTTCTTCGCGGTGACCGTGGCGGCAATGGACCAGTTGAACCTGAACATTCACGACGCGCGCGTCATCACCTCGACCAGCCAGTTCACCCTCGACACCTACATCGTGCTCGACAGTGACGGCGGCCCGATCGGTGACAATCCGGAGCGGATCAAAACCATCCGCGAAGGACTGACCGAGGCCCTGCGCAATCCCGACGACTATCCGACCATCATCAAACGTCGCGTCCCGCGCCAGCTCAAGCATTTCGCCTTCGCCCCGGTGGTGACGATTTCCAACGATGCACAGCGACCGGTCACGGTGCTCGAACTGAGCGCTCCGGATCGTCCAGGCTTGCTGGCCCGTATCGGAAAGCTCTTCCTGGAATTCGACCTGTCGCTGCAGAACGCCAAGATTTCCACCCTCGGCGAGCGCGTGGAGGACGTGTTCTTCCTCACCGACGAACACGGTCACCCCCTGTCCGACCCGCAATTGTGCAGCCGGCTGCAGGATGCCATCGTCCAGCAGCTCAGCGTCACTCAAGAGCCCGGCAGCGAACTGCGGATCAGCATCTGAACACCCTGAACAACCGATTCCATCGCGCCTGACGCCTTTCTGCTCAGGCGCCTCGTTTTCCGAGACGATTTGCTCATGAACAACGCCCTGCAACACCTTCAGCCTTATCCGTTCGAAAAACTGCGCGCCCTGTTGGGCGGTGTCACGCCGAACCCGGCCAAGCGTCCGATCGCGCTGTCCATCGGCGAACCCAAGCACACCTCACCTGCGTTCGTGGCCCAAGCTTTAGCCGACAATCTGGACAAGATGGCGGTCTACCCGACCACCGCAGGTATTCCAGCCTTAAGAGAAGCGATCGTCGGCTGGTGCGAACGCCGTTTTAGCGTCCCTCACGGCTGGCTCAACGCGGAGAAACATGTGTTGCCGGTCAATGGCACGCGCGAGGCGCTGTTTGCGTTCACACAGACCGTGGTCAACCGCAGTGATGATGGCCTGGTGGTGAGCCCGAACCCCTTCTATCAAATCTATGAAGGCGCGGCGTTTCTTGCGGGTGCCAAACCCCATTACCTGCCCTGCCTCGTCGAGCACGGCTTCAACCCCGACTTCGAGGCGGTGCCCGCCGATATCTGGCAACGATGCCAGATCCTGTTCCTCTGCTCACCCGGCAACCCAACCGGCGCGTTGATCCCGGTGCAGACGCTGAAAAAGCTGATTGCCCTGGCGGACGAGCATGACTTCGTCATCGCGGCGGACGAGTGCTACAGCGAGTTGTACTTCGATGAAGGCACACCCCCCGCAGGCCTGCTGACCGCATGCGCCGAGTTGGGTCGCACGGACTTCAAACGTTGTGTGGTGTTCCACAGCCTGTCCAAACGCTCCAACCTGCCCGGCCTGCGCTCGGGCTTCGTGGCCGGGGATGCCGAGATCCTCAAGGCATTTCTGCTGTACCGCACCTACCACGGCTGCGCCATGCCGGTTCAAACCCAACTGGCGAGTATTGCCGCCTGGAACGATGAGGACCACGTGCGTGCCAACCGCGACCTCTACCGTGAAAAATTCGACGCGGTATTGGACATCCTGTCCCCGGTCATGGACGTGCAGCGCCCGGATGGCAGTTTCTACCTGTGGCCCAATGTTGGCGGCGATGACGCGGCGTTCTGCCGCGATCTGTTCGAGGCCGAGCACGTCACTGTGGTGCCAGGTTCTTACCTGTCCCGCGACGTCGACGGCGCCAACCCCGGCGCAGGGCGCGTGCGCATGGCGTTGGTTGCGCCATTGGCTGAGTGTGTCGAAGCGGCAGAACGCATTCGGAACTTCGTCAAAGCCCGCTGACTGCTCGACGCTGAAACGCCATCAACCCTCGAAAGGGCTGTCCGCTACCGGTCAGCCCTTTTTGTATGCGCTTATCGCCAAAAAAATAATTATCTACATACATGCCACTCCGCGGTTCAGGGACACTGCACGCGGAGCTCAGAAGGATCTGGCCACCTCGTAATCCAGTCGGACAAGGACGTCATCATGTATACCCCACCCATTACCAACACAGCTCAAATTGCCGCACGCCAGTTCCTGAATGCTTCGTCGAGCGGGCGACGCAAGCGCTCAATAGGCTATCGATCAGCTTTCTGGCCGAACGGCAGCACATTGAAAATCGGCTTCGTGGACGAAGCGCTTTCCGAAGATCACAAACAGCACATCATCGATGCCATCAACCAATGGCAACCCTATGTCAACCTGACTTTCGAGTTCATCGATGGTCGAGAGGATCAGCCCGGGTACGGAAAAGGGGACATTCGTATCACGACCGAATCCAGCATGAATTATTCTTTGATCGGTACTGGCGCCAAAGCCAACGATCCCTGGACTCCCACCATGGTTTTAGGGATAAAGCCCTCCGACCCCAAATTCGCCAGCACCGTCATGCACGAGTTCGGTCACGCACTGGGTGCCGAACATGAGCATCAACACCCGGAAGCCGAGATTCCCTGGGACTTGCCAAAGGTCTATGCGTTCTATGCGTCAAAGGGGCATGACGCCGAAGCCGTAGACGAAAGCGTTCTGAGCCGTTTGCCATCAGAAGCCGCCCTCACGCTCCCTTACGATCGTCATTCGATCATGCACTACCCGATCGACAATGCATTGACCATTGGTGACTGGGAAGTGGGCGTGAATTCAACATTGAGCGAGAAAGACAAATCGTTCATGCGCTTGGCCTATCCACGAGACTGATCCGTTCGTATAAAAAATCGAAAATCATCACGCCAGACCTGTCTACGGCCCTTTGATTGCGCTTGTCGTCACTTGACGACACCCAGATTGGCCTCGCTCAGATCAAGCTCTGCAAGTATCAGACGCAGCACGTCATCGCCAATCTTGCGGTGACGGTGCATGCTGTACAGCTCCAGACGTTGGGCACGCAGAGCATTAATGCGCATGCGCTTCTCCAGTTGATCCATCTGGAATGCCAGTGCCTGGGCTTCTGCGGTGTCGTTGAAAATTTCGAGCCGATGGCGGTACTCGGACATGATGCGCGACTTCACTTCTGTCGCGAGCACCGCCTGGGCCGCATCGGGCGAACCGGTCGCCCCTGGAACGTCTTCGCTTTCCAGCGTCTTGATCGCCGCTTGAGCAGTCAACTTCCATGCCTCGCGCACTTCGCGCTTGAGCCGAAGGTCAGGCTCGCTGACCAGACCGCGCAACAACAGGGGCAGGCAGACGCTTGCCACCACCAGCGACAACAAGATGACCCCGGCGGCAATGAAGATCAGCAGATCCCGCTCGGGAAACTCGACCCCGGCGGCGATCAGCATGGGCACCGACAAGGTACCGGCCAGCGTCACGGCACCGCGCACGCCCCCTACCGTCAGCAACAACGTAGAACGGGCAGACAGTTCAAGAGCGCCGTCACTTTGCCCACGCCAGCGCCTGAATTGAACCATTAGTCGCCAAACACTGCGTACCCAGACATAACGCAAAATGGCCAGCACGATGAAGATCGCCAGGACATCCAGACAACGCCAGAGTAACGCTGGCCAGAGTGTCTCTTCGTGATGCGTGACGGCACTGACGATGTCCGGTAACTGCAGACCGAGCAGCAGAAAAATGAGTCCGTTGAAAGCGAATTCCAGAAGGGTCCACACGCTGCGATTGAGTAGACGGGTGCTGGTCTGGCGCGGCAACAGATCCACCCAGCTCTGCATCATCCCCGCCGCGACGGCAGAGAGAATGCCCGAGACCTCAAGTCGCTCCGCTAACACATAGGCGGCAAAGGGCAGCAGCAACATAAACACCACATGGGTGGCCGGATCGTCCCAGCCCCGCGTGATCATCCAACTGCGAAAGCGCCCCACCACCCAACTCAGCACCACGCCGACAGCCAGTCCGCCGACGGCCACTAAAATGAATGTCAGACTGGCATCGGTCAGGGAAAACACCCCCGTGATCGCCGCCGCCAGGGCGAACTTGAAGGTCACAAGGCCCGATGCATCGTTCATCAGCGCCTCTCCCTGCAACATGCGCATGATGGGCGCGGGCAATCGGTCCTGTGCAATCGCGGAGACCGCAACGGCATCTGTCGGCGACAACACGGCAGCCAGCGCAAATGCCACCGGTAGCGGAACGCTAGGCAGTAGCCAGTGAATGAAGTACCCCGCACCGATGACCGTGAAAATCACTAACCCCACGGCAAGTGTCAGGATCGGGCCGCGATAACGCCAGAAGTCGCGCTTGGGCATGCGCCAGCCATCGGAAAACAACAGCGGCGGCAAGAAGAGGAAGAGAAACAGTTCAGGGTCCAGCGCGACATGCAGCCCCAATGTCGGCCAGGCCAGTAGCGCTCCCGCGGCGATCTGCACCAGTGGCAGGGGCAGCGGAATCACCCGTGCGAGCAAGCGTGAAACACCGACCAGCGTCAACAGGATCAGGACGGTATAGGCGGTCTGCATTGCGTTTTCCTCAAACAAGCGGCATTTGACCGATCCCCAAGGGCCGCTCGGGATCGACGTCGAAACGGCATATTAGCCGGTCAAGCGATGCGCCCGGATTCATACCTAGGTCTGAATCGCTGCAAAAATGCGCGGCCTTGGGTACAAACCTTCGGCAAGGCGTACCTTGCCCGTTCGTACGTGGCATAATCCGTGACCGTTTTTTTCGCCGTCCCAGAGGAGGAGCACGCTAATGGCGGACACACCGTTTCACCTGTTCGGGATCAAAGCCTGCGACACCATGACGAAAGCACGCGCATGGCTGGATGAAAAATCGGTGGATTACGATTTCCACGATTATAAAAAGCTGGGCATCGACCGTGAACACCTGACCCAGTGGTGCAACGAGCATGGCTGGCAAACCGTGTTGAATCGTGCAGGCACGACTTTCCGCAAACTGGATGAGGCGCAGAAAGCCGACCTCGACCAGGACAAGGCGATCGAATTGATGCTCGCCCAGCCGTCGATGATCAAGCGCCCGGTGCTGGATCTCGGCAGCAAGACCCTGATTGGCTTCAAACCCGAACTGTACGCAGCCGCTATCGCCGAACACGCGAGATGAACGCGCAGCAAAAGTTGGCAAGGCATCGCGAAAACGCCTCGCTGCCAGCGCGTCCGTTTCATGTCGCCTGTGATTGAGATAGCTACTTTACGAGGTATTTTTGCATGTCCACTTCCCTGTTCAGCCTGGCCTTCGGTGTCGGCACTCAAAACCGCCAAGGCGCCTGGCTGGAAGTCTTCTACGCCCTGCCCTTGCTCAACCCGTCGGCTGAAATCGTAGCCGCCGTTTCGCCAGTTCTGGGCTACGAAGGCGGTAACCAGGCCATCACGTTCACCACCGACCTGGCCTCGAAACTGGCCGAAGCGCTGAAGCCGGTCGACGCCGCACAAGCCGCGCTGCTGACCCGTCTGGCTGAGAGCCACAAGCCACTGGTCGCGACTGTGCTGGCCGAAGATGCTGCGCTGACTTCCACGCCTGAGGCTTACCTCAAGCTGCACTTGCTGTCCCATCGCCTGGTCAAGCCGCATGGCTTGAGCCTGGCCGGTGTCTTCCCGCTGCTGCCTAACGTGGCCTGGACCAACCAGGGCGCCATCGACCTGGGCGAATTGGCCGAGCGTCAACTGGAAGCGCGCTTGAAGGGCGAGTTGCTGGAAGTCTTCTCCGTCGACAAATTCCCGAAAATGACCGACTACGTCGTACCGGCCGGTGTGCGTATCGCTGACACCGCGCGCGTTCGCCTGGGCGCCTACATCGGCGAAGGCACGACCGTGATGCACGAAGGCTTCGTCAACTTCAACGGTGGCACCGAAGGCCCTGGCATGATCGAAGGCCGTGTGTCGGCGGGCGTCTTCGTCGGCAAAGGCTCCGACCTTGGCGGCGGTTGCTCGACCATGGGTACGCTCTCGGGCGGCGGCAATATCGTGATCAAGGTCGGCGAAGGCTGCCTGATCGGCGCCAACGCCGGCATCGGCATCCCGCTGGGTGATCGCAACACCGTCGAAGCCGGTCTCTACATCACCGCAGGCACCAAGGTTGCGCTGCTCGATGAGAACAACGAACTGGTCAAGGTGATCAAGGCCCGCGACCTGGCCGGCCAGCCCGACCTGCTGTTCCGTCGCAACTCGCAGACCGGCGCCGTGGAATGCAAATCCCACAAGTCGGCCATCGAGTTGAACGAAGCGCTGCACGCTCACAACTGATCGACCGCGGAGGGCGGACTCGTTGCATAATGAGCCCGCTCCCTCCGATGAGAGAGCCAACTTCTCATGTCCCTGATTTCTCCGTGGCGCACTGACTTCCCCGCTCTCGATGCTTTGGAACGGCAAGGCCAGGTTTACCTGGACAGCGCAGCCACCGCGCAAAAACCCCAAGCCCTGATCGACGCCCTTGCCCACTATTACGCCAACGGCGCCGCCAACGTGCATCGCGCGCAACATTTGCCTGGTGCGATGGCCACGCAGGCGTTCGAAGACACTCGCCACAAAGTTGGGGAGTGGCTGAATCTCGGGACTTGCGGACACGTCATTTTCACCCATGGGGCCACCTCGGCGTTCAACCTGCTGGCCTACGGCCTGGAGCCGCTGTTCCAGACTGGAGACGAAATCGTCATCAGCGCCCTGGAACACCACGCCAATCTGTTGCCCTGGCAGCAACTGGCACAGCGTCGTGGTCTGAAACTGGTGGTTTTGCCACTGACCGCTGACGGCACCGTTGACCTGGACGCTGCAAGCTCGCTGATCAACGCCCGCACCCGACTGCTCGCGATCAGCCAACTGTCCAATGTGCTCGGCACCTGGCAACCCGTCTCACCCTTGGTGGAAATGGCCAAGGCACACCACGCGCTGACGGTCGTCGATGGCGCGCAGGGTGTGGTACATGGCCGCCATGATGTGCAAGCCCTGGGTTGCGATTTCTACGTGTTTTCCAGCCATAAACTGTACGGCCCGGACGGTGTGGGTGTGTTGTTCGGGCGCCATGAGGCACTGGCCCGCTTACGACCCTGGCAATTTGGTGGCGAAATGGTGCTTCAGGCCGGGTATGAGCATGCGACGTTCCGTCCGGCACCCTTGGGGTTCGAGGCTGGCACGCCGCCGGTGTCGGGCGTGATCGGCCTGGGCGCCACCCTTGATTATCTGAACGACGTAAATCAGTCGACCGCAACTGAACATGAAGCCCGTCTTCATGAACTGTTGTGCACCGGCCTGCGCCTGCGCGAGGGTATACGCCTGGTCGGCGTACCGCAGGTGGCTCTGGCGAGTTTTGTCGTAGAGGGCGTGCACAACGCCGATCTCGCGCATTTGCTGACCGAGCAAGGCATCGCCGTGCGGGCTGGCCATCATTGTGCAATTCCGTTGATCGACCGCCTCGGGCTGTCGGGGGCGATCCGAGTCTCGTTGGGGCTGTACAACGACTCTGCGGATCTGGAGCGATTCTTCGACGCGCTGGATCAAGCGCTGGAACTGCTGCGATGACTCTGCCAGATGACGCCAGGACTGCCCTGGCCACCTTCGATGCCTCGTTAGCTTGGGAGCAGCGTGCGCGTTTGCTGATGCAGTGGGGCGAGCGCCTGCCGCCGCTGGCCGAAGACGAGAAAACAGATGACCACCTGGTGCACGGCTGCGAAAGCAAGGTCTGGCTGGTGGGCCGGGTGATCGAAGGAAAATGGCAGTTTCACGCCGCCAGCGATGCGCGTCTGATCCGCGGCCTGGTGGCGCTGCTCCTGGCGCGGGTCAACGGCCTGACCGCCGCCGAATTGCAACAGGTCGATCTGAAGGCATGGTTCACCCAATTGGGCCTGACCCGCCAGCTTTCCCCATCGCGCAGCAATGGGTTGAACGCCGTCTTACAGAAAATGCAGCGACTGGCGGGCTAAACGCTCACCCCATGACCGGGCTTCCCGATGAAGGGGGTTGGCAGCAGCAACGCCGCCAGCAAGTCAGCCCCATGAAACCCGACCGATTCGGAGCCTGCGCGCCCAGCCCGAAACGACCTCAATCGTTGCGCAATCCGCCAAAGTAAGCACAGCCACGCTGCACTTGGCCATTGACCCGCAGCTCGGCGGTCAGGTGCTGCACCGAACCGTTGACTGGATCGACGCAGCGTTGTGGCGCCACGTACAACTCGACGTGCTGATCGTTGGCGTCCGTGATCAGGTTGAAACGGCCTTCAGGCATCTGCTCTTCCACGTAGGGCACCGCGAATGGTTCCAGGCCCTCTCTCTCCAGCACCAGGCCCTTGCCACTCGCGTTGAGGTTCCACTTAGGACCGTTGCCACTGGCATGAATCGTCAGGCGCTTGAAGTTAGGATCTTCGCAGGCCCCGTTTGGCCGCTCGATGCGGTACAGCTGAAAAACATCGGCTTGACCATCGCTGCCCTGAGCGCGGCTGGCGACGAAGTTGCCGCGTACGTCTGCGAACGCCTGGCCGCGCTTGTCCACCACCGACGCAGCCTCCTGGAGGATGCCCGTGTTGCCCTTGTCCGTTATTGCATAGCGACGCTGTTCGTTGCAGGGCTCGAAGAACAACTTGCCGCCCTCACCGCTCAACGTGCCCTGCATGCGGACCATCCCGGCGGTCGATACCTTGTCGCCATCGGAGTGCACTGGCAAGAACTGGCAACCGGCGAACAGGGGCAATAGGGCGAACAGGGCAACAGAGCGAACAGCAAGCATGGGTGATCTCCAGACACGGGTGCCGCCACGTTACTCATGCTGGCCCGGCACCACAAGCGCTGATTGCAGGGGTGTATGCAGCACCGTGTCGGCCATTAACTTCTACCCGTTGACGAGATAAATCCTCTGTTTGAGGGCCGTCGCTCGAAAGAGCCTATCCGTTCGGAGAGTTTGCGAATCGATACGTCAGCCCTACTATCGGCGCTTTCGTGGGTCGGCCCGTTGCAAAGGAAGCAGTCATGAGTGAAATGGAAGATCTGGCAGCGTTTGCCATGTTGATCGAAGCCAACAGTTTCACCGTTGCCGCCCAGTGGCTCGACATCAGCACCAGCCAGCTCTCCAAACGCATCAGCAAACTGGAAAACGGTTTCGGCGCCCGATTGCTCCATCGCACCACCCGGAGTCTGTCGTTGACGGCCGCAGGCGCAGTGCTGCTGCCCGAAGCACGGGCGTTGCTGGCGCAGCGAGACAAGGTGCGCGATGCCATGGCCTGCCTGAGCGAGCGGCTGGTGGGAAGCGTGCGCCTGACGGTCCCTGCTTCTCTGGGCGAGTCTGTGTTCAGCGCGCTGCAAACCGGATTTTCGCCCAGTTTTCCGGATGTGCACGTTGATCTGGATGTGAACGATGCGTATCGCGAAGTGGGGCGAGGCGGCTTCGATCTGGGTATACGTGGCAGCATGGGCATTACGCAGCGCCTGACGGCCACTCCCCTTTTTGCGTCACAGGAGTTGACGTGCGCCAGCCCCGATTATCTGGCGCAACAAGGCAGGCCCCAAACGCCGGAAGCACTTCGCCTGCACAACTGTCTGGCGGGACACTCGCAGCCACATCGGGACACTTGGAATTACCAACTGAACCAGGAAGTCAGCCGAGTGAATGTGCGGGGGACGTTTTCCAGCAATCATCATGGCCTATTGAAACAGGCAGCGCTGGCAGGGCTTGGCATCGTGCGACTGCCGTCCTGCCTGGTGCACAACGAATTGAATGAAGGTCGGCTGCAGTGGTTGCTGCGTGACTACCAAACCCCGGTTTCATCGCTGTTTCTGGTGCACGGCTGCGACGGACATCTGCCTAGGCGCGTGCGGGTGATGGCAGATTTCTTGAGGGAGTGGTTCGAACGTTGCAGCGTCAGACTGCAAACGCTTTGAAGGTAAAAAGGGCCCCTTGATAGGACCCTTTTCAGAGCATGGAGACGACTGCGCAACAGCCTGCCCCGTCAGCGAGAGCGCCTGAACTGCCCCACCGCAGAGACCATCCCGTGGCGGGCGTGGCCAGCGACCTCAACCGCCCAGGTAAGCATCCCGCACTTTCGGATCGACCAGCAGCTCGGCGCCGGTGCCCTGCATCACCACCCGACCGTTTTCCAGCACATAGGCACGGTCGGCGATTTTCAGGGCCTGATTGGCGTTTTGCTCGACCAGGAACACTGTCACCCCTTCACGGCGCAGTTGTTCGACGATCTCGAAAATCTGCTGAATGATGATCGGCGCCAGGCCCAGCGACGGCTCATCGAGCAGCAGCATTTTTGGTTTGCTCATCAAGGCGCGGCCGATGGCGAGCATCTGCTGCTCGCCGCCGGACATCGTGCCGCCGCGCTGGTTGAAGCGCTCTTTCAGACGCGGGAAGAGCTCCAGGACCTTGTCCATCTGCTCCTGATAATCGCCCTTGTCGGTGAAGAAACCGCCCATGGCCAGGTTCTCCTCGACGGTCAGGCGGGCGAACACGCGGCGGCCTTCCGGCACGACCGCGATGCTCTTGCGCATGATCACCGAGGACTCCAGCCCGACCAGCTCTTCGCCCATGTAGCGGATGCTGCCACTGTGAGCGCGAGGCGAGCCGCACAGGGTCATCAACAGGGTAGACTTACCTGCGCCGTTGGCGCCGATCAGCGTTACGATCTCCCCCTGTTGCACATCGATGCTGACGCTGTGCAAGGCCTGAATCTTGCCGTAGAAGGTGGAAACGTTGTCGAACTGCAGCATTTACGCTTCCCCCAGGTAGGCTTTGATCACATCAGGATTGTCGCGGATCTGTTCGGGCGTGCCATCGGCCAGCGGCGTACCCTGGTTGATCACCACAATGTGGTCGGAAATGCTCATGACCAGCTTCATGTCATGCTCGATCAGCAACACCGTGGCGTTGTGTTCGTTACGCAACACACCGATCAGCGCCTTAAGGTCTTCGGTTTCCTTGGGGTTCAGGCCTGCCGCCGGTTCGTCGAGCATCAGGATGCGCGGACGCGTCATCATGCAGCGGGCGATTTCCAGGCGGCGTTGCTGACCATAGGCCAGCGTGCCGGCCGGGCGGTTGGCGAAGGCTTTCAGGTCAACGGCTTCCAGCCAATGCTCGGCGTATTCCATCGCCTCGCGCTCGCTCTTGCGGTACGCCGGGGTCTTGAACAGGCCAGACAGGAAGTTGGTGTTCAGGTGGCGGTGCTGGGCGACCAGCAGGTTTTCCACGGCGGTCATTTCCTTGAACAGACGCACGTTCTGGAAGGTCCGCACCACGCCTTTACGGGCGATCTCGTGACCGGCCAGGCCCTGAATCGGCTCACCGTCCAGCAGGATGGTGCCCGCTGTAGGCTTGTAGAAACCGGTCAGGCAGTTGAAAACGGTGGTCTTGCCCGCGCCGTTCGGGCCGATCATCGACACGACCTGCTTTTCCTGAACGGTCAAACCGACGCCATTGACCGCCAACAGGCCGCCAAAGCGCATGCTCAAGCCAGAGGCTTGCAGAAGTGGACGGCTCATCAGCGTTCCCCTTTGAGTTTCATGACGGGACGCTGCATCGGCAGGAAGCCCTGAGGACGCCAGATCATCATCAGCACCATCAAGGCGCCGAAGCCCAGCATGCGGTATTCGCTGAATTCGCGAAGCAGTTCCGGCAACAGGATCATCACGACCGCCGCGAGAATCACACCCAACTGAGAACCCATGCCGCCCAGTACCACGATGGCGAGGATGATCGCCGATTCGAGGAACGTGAACGACTCTGGGGTAATCAGGCCTTGGCGTGCAGCAAAGAAGCTACCCGCGAAACCGGCGAACGCAGCACCCAGGGTGAACGCGGAAAGCTTGATCACCGTCGGGTTCAGACCCAATGCGCGGCAGGCGATTTCGTCTTCGCGCAGGGCTTCCCAGGCACGGCCGATCGGCATGCGCAGCAGGCGGTTGATCACAAACAGTGCCAGCAGCGCCAGCAGCAAGGCGATCAGATAAAGGAAGATCACCTTATTGATGGAGTTGTATTCCAGGCCGAAGAATTCGTGAAAGGTCTGCATGCCTTCGGCCGCTTTACGTTCGAAGGTGAGGCCGAACAGGGTCGGTTTTTCGATGTTGCTGATTCCGTTCGGGCCGCCCGTGATGTCGGTCAGGTTACGCAGGAACAGGCGAATGATTTCACCGAAGCCCAGGGTCACGATCGCCAGGTAGTCGCCGCGCAGGCGCAATACCGGAAAGCCCAGCAGAAAGCCGAACGTCGCCGACGCCAGACCGGCCAATGGCAGGCAAATCCAGAAACCGAATCCGAAGTAGTGTTGCAACAGCGCATAGGTGTAGGCACCGACGGCATAGAACCCGACATAACCCAGGTCCAACAGGCCTGCAAGGCCGACCACAATGTTCAGACCCAGGCCCAGCATCACGTAGATCAGGATCAGGGTCGCGATGTCGACTGCGCCACGGGAGCCGAAGAACGGCCAGATCAGGGCGACGACAACGATGGCGCCGAGGAACCAGCGCTGAGTGGACTGTTGGGTCAGCAGATTGCTGGCCTTGTCCGACACCAGTTTGGTCTGAGGACGCGAGCGCCACAGGGCACTGATCTGCTCATTGAACAGCACACGCAAGAACATCAAGACGGCGGCGGCGAAGATCACCAGTACCGTGGTGGTGCTGGCACCGACGACCGCCAGGTTGACACCGACGATGTCCAGTTTCAGGCCAAGGATGGGGTAAGCGACGGCCAGCACCAGCGCTGCGCTGAAGAGGGCCGATTTGAGATTCCTGGTCATACTTTTTCAACCTCCGGACGGCCGAGCAGGCCGGTTGGCCGGAACAACAACACCAATACGAGAAGACCGAACGCCACCACATCCTTGTACTGGTCGCCGAAGATGTCGGCGCCGAACGCTTCAGCCACACCCAGCACCAGACCGCCGAGCATCGCGCCCGGGATACTGCCGATACCGCCCAGTACCGCAGCGGTGAAGGCCTTGATGCCGACGAGGAAACCGGCGTTGGGATTGATCACGCCGTATTGCATGCTCAGCAGCACTGCAGCGACTGCGGCCAGTGCAGCACCGATGACGAAGGTCAGGGCGATGATGTTGTTGGTGTTGATGCCGAGCAGGTTGGCCATCTTGATGTCTTCGGCACAGGCGCGGCAGGCGCGACCCAGGCGAGAGCGGGAGATGAACCAGGTAAGACCGAGCATGGCCACGACGGTCACGATGAAGATCAGGATCTGCATATACGAGATCACCACTTCATGGGTGGAGCCTGGGCCGAACACGAAGTTGCCGGGAATCAGGTTGGGAATCGATTTATCTTTCGAGTCCTGCGACAACAGCACGGTGTTCTGCAGGAAGATCGACATGCCGATCGCGGAAATCAGAGGGATCAGGCGGTTGCTGCCGCGCAGCGGACGGTAGGCAACCCGTTCGATGGCGTAACCGTAGGCGCTGGTCACCACGATACTGGCGACGAAGGCTGCGGTAATCAGCAGGGGCAGGTTGTCCAGGCCCAGCATGGTCAGGCCCGCCAGCGCGATGAACGCGATGTAGGAGCCGATCATGTACACCTCGCCGTGGGCGAAGTTGATCATGCCGATGATGCCGTAAACCATTGTGTAGCCAATGGCGATCAAGGCATAGGTGCTGCCAATGGTCATGCCATTAACCAGCTGTTGAAAGAAATGATAGATGTCTATCTCGGGCATTTGCCGCGCTCCTAAAAACCTTCTCGGTGTTTCACTGGTGAAGTCTTTTCCCGCTCGCGCGTCGTGATCTACGTCCGCGTTTGGCACGAGCCCAGTGATTCACTGGTGCGGTTTCAAGATGTTCAGGGCATCGGGATTCTTGTGAAATCCGTCGGCCTCGTAAAACAAAGCCCACTGCGATTGCAGTGGGCTCTGGGTCAGCATGAAGGGCGTGATTACTTCACAGGCGCTTCAGTCTTGGTGCCATCTTTGTGCCAGGTGTAGACGACGAATTTGAAGTCTTTCAGGTCACCTTTGGCATCGAACGACAGATCGCCGGTCGGGGTCTTGAAGGTGCCTTTATGGATGGCCTCGGCAACTTTCGCGGTGTCTTCGGACTTGGCCGCCTTGATACCGTCAGCGATGACTTCCACCGCAGCGTAAGCCGGGAATACGAATGGACCGCTCGGGTCTTCCTTCTTCGCCTGGAAGGCCTCGACCAGCGCTTTGTTCGCTGGATCCTGATCGAAGGACTTCGGCAGGGTCACCAGCAGGCCTTCGGAAGCATCCTGAGCGATCTGCGAGATGGACGCGTTACCCACGCCTTCCGGCCCCATGAAACCGGCCTTCAGGCCTTTTTCCTGTGCCTGACGCAGGATCAGGCCCAACTCTGGGTGGTAGCCGCCGTAGTAGACGAAGTCGACGTTGGCCTGCTTCATTTTGGCGATCAGCGATGAGAAGTCCTTGTCGCCGGCGTTGATGCCTTCGAAGAGGGCGACTTTCACGCCATCTTTTTCCAGGGTTTGCTTGACGGCGGTGGCGATGCCTTCACCGTACTGTTGCTTGTCGTGAATGACCGCAACGATCTTCGGCTTGACCTGCTTGGCGATGTATTCGCCGGCCGCCGGGCCTTGCGCGCTGTCCAGGCCGATGGTGCGGAACACCAGCTTGTAGCCACGCGCGGTGATGTCCGGGCTGGTGGCGGCTGGGGTGATCATGATCACGCCTTCGTCTTCATAGATGTCGGACGCAGGCTGAGTGGAGCTGGAGCACAGGTGGCCGACGACGAATTTCACGCCATCGTTGACCACTTTGTTGGCGACCGCGACCGCTTGTTTAGGGTCACAGGCATCGTCGTACTCAACGGCCTCAAGTTTCTTGCCGTCCACGCCACCTTTGGCGTTGATTTGTTCGATGGCCATCTTGGCACCGCTGAACTGCATGTCGCCGTATTGGGCAACCGCGCCGGTTTTCGGGCCGGCGATGCCGATCTTGATGGTGTCGGCTGCGAACGAATGGCTGGCAACCCCCGCCAGAACCAGTGCGGCAAACAACTTGGAAATCTGATTAATGCCCTTAGTCATGATGCTCCACTCTTGCGTTGTAGTTTTTATAATCCTGACGGCCAAACGCTGCAGGACCGGATTGATGTATCCAGGCCTCACCCCCGGCAACTGTACCGGAACAGTTTAGAGTGCCGGTCGCGCGCTTGAAAAGCTGGCGACAGGGGGCAAAGCCTGTTGATGTCGCTTAATCGAAAGAAAGATACACAATCAAGCCGGTCGATCACCCCGCCGGGTCATGATCGCGATCGGCCTGCGCGAAGTTCTCTGCAATCAAGCACTTGAAACCGGGTTTGAGCGCAGGGAAGGCAGCGGTATCATTTGCGCCGATTTTCCAAACGGTGAAACCCATGACGCAAGAACCTAGCACCCTCTATGCCAAGCTGCTTGGCGAAACCGCCTCCATTACCTGGAAAGAATTGCAACCGTTCTTTGCCAAGGGTGCCCTGTTGTGGGTCGAACCCTCTCAAGATCTTGTGGCTGTGGCGGAGGCTTTTGCGCAAAACGCCGAGGCAACGGTGGCGGGCTGGCTGGAGAACGGAGAGGTCGGGAAGGTCTCTGAATCAACGGCTCTGGACCTGCTAGAGCGTGACCCGGCATTGTGGGCGGTGGTAGTGGCACCTTGGGTATTGATCCAAGAAAGAGCATGAGTGCGCACAGCGCACCAATTCAGCCCACTCCCATGATGGCGAAATGGGTAGATCGGTAACTTTTCAATTGCCCTGACCGCTACTGACCTCAACTGACAGGGCGCGCGCAGCGCACAAGAAGCACGCATACGGGCGCGTTCTTTCGCTTACCGCGTTTGACGGCGCACATTCGAGTGCAGCCATCGCGTCGGCCGGTGCGCTTTCGCCTCCGTTTGCCTGCCGATGTGGCTTATAATCGCCGGTTCTCGAAGTGCTGCCGGGCCGATCCTGCGGCCCGAAAACCGGATCCTTTCATGCTACGAATCACCGAACTCAAACTGCCGCTGGACCACGCGGACGAAGAGCTGCGCGTTGCGCTCCTGCAGCGTCTGGGCATCGACAGTGCCGATCTGTTGGGTTTTACACTGTTCAAGCGCAGCTACGATGCGCGCAAAAAATCCAGCGAACTGCAATTCATCTACACCCTCGATTTCGAGGTGCGCAACGAATCCGCGCTGCTCAAGCGCCTCAGCCATGACAAGCACATCGGTCCCGCTCCGGACGTCAGTTACAAAATGGTCGGCCATGCCCCCGCGGATATGAGCGAGCGCCCGCTTGTGGTCGGCTTCGGTCCATGCGGCATCTTCGCCGGCTTGTTGCTGGCGCAGATGGGCTTCAGACCGATCATCCTGGAACGTGGCAAGGAGGTGCGCCAGCGCACGAAAGACACATGGGGCCTCTGGCGCAAGAACGTGCTTAACCCTGAGTCCAATGTGCAATTCGGCGAGGGCGGCGCCGGGACGTTCTCCGACGGCAAGCTCTATAGCCAGATCAAGGATCCGAAATTCCACGGACGCAAGGTGCTCCACGAATTCGTCAAGGCGGGTGCGCCGGAAGAGATTCTCTACGTCAGCAAGCCACACATCGGTACGTTTCGCCTGACTGGCGTCGTGGAAAACATGCGCCAGCAGATCATCGCTCTGGGCGGCGAAGTGCGCTTCCAACAGAAAGTCACCGACGTGCTCATCGAAGACGAGCATATCCAAGGCGTTATGCTCGAGGGCGGTGAGCGCATCGCATCCAGACACGTGATTCTCGCCCTGGGCCACAGTGCACGAGACACTTTCCGCATGCTCCACGGTCGCGGCGTTTACATGGAAGCCAAGCCTTTCTCAGTGGGCTTTCGCATCGAACACCCTCAAGGCCTGATCGACCGTGCGCGGCTGGGCAAATACGCGGGTCATCCGAAGCTCGGGGCCGCCGACTACAAACTGGTGCACCACGCGAAGAACGGTCGCTCGGTGTATAGCTTCTGCATGTGTCCAGGTGGCACGGTGGTAGCAGCTACCTCGGAGCCCAATCGGGTCGTGACCAACGGTATGAGCCAGTATTCGCGTAACGAGCGCAATGCCAACTCAGGAATCGTGGTCGGCATCAGCCCGGAAGAGGATTACCCGGGCAGCCCATTGGCGGGCATTGAATTGCAAGAGCGTCTGGAATCCCATGCGTACGTCATGGGTGGCGAAAACTATGAGGCGCCCGCACAGCTCGTGGGTGATTTCATCGCAGGTAAAGCGTCGACCCAACTGGGAGAAGTCGAGCCTTCCTATAAGCCCGGTGTCAAACTCACCGATCTGGCGGACGCGTTGCCTGCTTTTGCCATTGAAGCGATCCGCGAGGCACTCCCCGCCTTCGATAAGCAGATCAAAGGCTTTTCGTTGCATGACGCCGTCCTGACGGGCATTGAAACGCGCACCTCGTCCCCTCTGCGTATCACACGAGATCACGACATGCAGAGCCTCAACGTCAAAGGGCTGTTCCCGGCGGGTGAAGGGGCCGGTTACGCAGGCGGCATTTTGTCAGCGGGCGTCGATGGCATCCGGATTGCCGAGGCTGTGGCCAGAAGCATGCTGGGGGTGTTCGAGTAACGGCCCGCGCCGTAACGCATCATGCAAGCCTCTCTGAGGGCTTAACGGTGCTCACTCTCCGGCCGTTGGCGAATAGTGCTCACACAGCATGGCCATTCGGTGGGCAGATTGTTTCATGAAGCCATAATAAGAAGACACTTCCTACAGGCCCCGACACACAAGGCCTGTAGGATTTTGTAATGAAATAAATGCGAACTCTGTATACACAATTACCAACGATTTTTAATAACAAAATCGAATATAAATTTTGTATTCAGGAATAAAAACTCACGGTACGGTGTCGCTCCCTGCGTTTATGCCCAAGGAGAGAGACCTTGCCCGTTCGCAATACCTTCAAACGTTTTTTCAAGCTCGAGGCAGCGGGAGGTCTCCTGTTGATTGCGGCCGCCGCGCTCGCTTTGCTGATCAACAATTCCCCGCTTTCCTGGCTCTATAACAGTTTCCTTGACCTTCCCGTCGCGGTCCGGATGGGTGCACTGGAAATCGCCAAGCCCCTGCTGCTGTGGATCAATGATGGTCTGATGGCGCTGTTCTTTTTGCTCATCGGGCTGGAAGTGAAACGCGAGATCATTCAGGGGCATTTGTCTCGGCTGTCGCAGGTGGTCCTGCCGGGGGCCGCAGCCATCGGCGGAATGGTTGTCCCGGCTCTGCTCTACTGGGCGCTGAACCATGACGACGCCGCAGCCATGAGTGGCTGGGCCATTCCCATGGCGACCGACATCGCCTTCGCCCTCGGCGTACTGGCGCTACTGGGTAAACGTGTCCCCGTCTCGCTCAAGCTGTTTCTCATGACGCTGGCCATCATCGACGACCTGGGCGCAATAATCGTTATCGCGCTGTTCTATTCCAGCGAGATGTCGATGCTGTCGCTGACACTGGCCTTGGCGGCACTGGCCGGACTCATCGTCATGAACCGACTCGGCGTGGCCAAACTGACGCCTTATCTGTTGCTGGGCCTGGTCTTGTGGGTGTGCGTGCTGAAAAGCGGCGTGCATGCCACGTTGGCGGGGGTGGTCCTCGCATTGTGCATCCCTTTGAAAACCGTCCGGGACGCGCCCTCCCCTCTGCAACTGCTGGAGCATGCTCTCCATCCATGGGTGGCGTACGGCATCCTTCCGCTGTTCGCATTCGCCAACGCCGGTGTCTCGCTCAGCGGGGTGACGCTTGAAAGCTTCAGCCACCCTGTCCCCATGGGCATCGCGCTGGGGCTGCTGGTGGGTAAGACCGTCGGAGTATTCGGCCTGACCTGGCTGGCCATCAAAGGGGGATGGGCGGCATTGCCCACAGGTGCAAACTGGGGTCAGGTGCTGGGAGTGTCGGTGTTATGCGGCATCGGTTTCACCATGAGCCTGTTCGTGGGCTCCCTGGCATTCGTACCGGGACAGAGCCCCTTTGCGGGCATGGACCGCATGGGCATTCTGAGCGGCTCCATCATCGCCGCACTGGCGGGGTATGGATTGATGGCGATGGCGAGTCGAAAAGCGCCCGGTGCCTGACTGCTACTTTCTCCCTGTAGACGGAAAGCAAAACGCCCCGAATGATCGGGGCGTTTTTTTGTAAGCGAGTGTGACAATCGCACCCGCTTGCGGGCATCAGTGGCTGACGCGGCTCGTGCCGTTGACCGTCATGATGCGGACACGGTCGCCAATCCGGAAAATCTCGTTTTCCTGAACCTGCTGCACATAGGCTCGCATGGTGCCGTCGTCCTCGCGCACGGTGATCTCGACGCCTTGGGTACGGGTCAGGCCTTCCTCGGTCATCGACCCCAGCAGACCACCGGCCACGGCGCCGATTACCGCCGTCACGATGCTGCCACGCCCACCACCAATGGCGCTGCCGCCGACACCGCCGACAATCGCGCCGGCACCTGCGCCAATCGGGGTCTTGGTGCCTTCGATCTTCACAGGGCGCAGCGATTCAATGGTGCCCAGGCGCACGGTCTGCACTTGGCGAGCCTCTTCACGCGAGTAGGAGTCGCCGGTCAGGCTCGAGGTACAGCCGCCCAGCGTCAACGCCATGGCGGTGAACGAAGCAACCAGCAGAACAGACTTACGCATAACATTTGCCTCCACAGGAACAGGTAGCCATTAGACTCCGCGACGCCAATCGATGTCACGGTCCTGTACCGATAATTTACGTTCATTCAGGGGCCATACAGAATGCCACCGGCGTCTACCAGTATGGACGACGGGCCCTGAAATTGATTCAACACGTTCGCGTTCGCGCTGCTTCAACGGACGTCAGGGCGCCAGCCGCTCACGGCGCCATTGGCCGTCGACCAGACGATAGTTCAAGCGGTCATGCAGACGGCTGGGCCTCCCCTGCCAGAACTCGATGCGGTCCGGCACCAGACGATAGCCACCCCAGTGCTCAGGGCAATGCGGCTGGGTGTCCATGAAGCGTGCCTCGGTAGCCTTGAGCAGATGCTCTAACGCTTCGCGGTCTGGGATCACGCGGCTCTGCGGAGAGGCCCAAGCGCCCAAGCGACTGCCCAGAGGGCGAACCTGGAAATAGGCGTCCGATTCCTCGGCAGTCACCTTGGCGACCCTCCCCTCGATGCGCACCTGCCGCTCGAGCGTCGGCCAGAAGAAGGTCATCGCTGCAAAAGGCCGGGCCGCCAATTGCTGGCCTTTGGCGCTGTCGTAGTTGCTGAAGAATGTGAAACCCTGGGCATCCAGCCCCTTGAGAAGCAGTACTCGACAGTGAGGGCGACCCTCCGCGTCGACCGTCGCAAGGGTCATCGCATTGGCTTCGACCGGCGCCTGTTCGGTCTTGGCCGCCTCGTCGAACCAACGCTGAAACAATGCGAAAGGCTCTTCGGGTGCCTGAGACTCAGTCAAACCTTCGCGGGCATAGTTGCGACGCATATCAGCCAGACGCTGGCTCATCACTGTCTTCCTTCATCGAGATCCGTCAACGGGACGACGATATTACCCTCAGTTGGTGCTGGCCTGCGCATTGGTCGCGGGTTTCTTGGTGGCAGCTTTGGCCGGTGCAGCTTTGGCCTTCGCTGGAGCGGCCTTCTTCACTGGCGCTTTCTTCGCTGCCGCAGTCTTGGCAGGCGCCGCCTTTTTCGTCGCTGCAGCCGGTTTGCTCGGTGCCGACGCGGCAGGTGCCGGGGCCACTGCAGGCTTGGCTTGCTGCACCGCAACCAGAGTAGGTGCAGGCGGCAGGTTGTACTTGGCCATCAGGGCAACCATGGTGTCCTGCGGGGTCATGATGATTTCGACACGGCGGTTCAAGGCGCGCCCGGCTGCGCTGTCATCGGCGGCACGTGGCATCACCGCGCCCATTCCGCGCAGGTTCAGACGATTACGCTCCAGGCCGCTCAGACGGAAGATCGCAGCCACCGACTGGGCGCGTTGCTGGCTGATTTTAGTGTTGGCATCGCTCGCCACGTCGCTGTGACCCAACACCAGAATCGCGGTCTTCTGATCACCTTCCACCACCTTGGCCATACGGGTGATCGGGCCGAGGTTGATGGGCAGAAGCATTTCCGGACGATCGGGGTTGAAGGTGCTGTCGACCGGGGCCGTCACGACCAGCACATCTTCACGACGCTCGAACTGGAACTTGCTGTCCTTGATCGCTTCCCGCACTTTGGGCTCGTACTGATCGAGCCAAGCCTGCGTCACTTTCGGATCGACCTTTGGCACGGCGGGCGCAGCGTCTTTTTTCGCCTCGCTGCTACCGAACGGCCACCACCATTTGCTGCCATCGTCGGCCTTGGCCACATCCGGCTTGGCGGCAGGCTGGGTCGCCGCCAACTCAGGCTTTTTCTCGGTGGCGCCATGGTCCGAACCAAACGGCCAGTACCAGTGCGTGCCGCTTTGCGCTTCCGTCTTGGCGACTTCGGCCGCTGCGGGGCTTGCAGCGGGTTTGCCTGGCGCTGCGGCGTCCGAGCCTTTGCCAGAACCGAACGACCACCAGTGATCGCTACTGGCCGATTGATCCTGCGGGGTTTGTGCGCAACCGGTGACGGCAAGGCACAGGGCAAATGCGAGGCTTTTGTTGGCAGACATGAATGACTCACACAAATAATTGATCAGAAAATGAACGAAGCAGCGCCCATATAACACGGTTAAACGTCGAGTTGGAAAAGGAAACCGCTATGCGGTTCCGATATGGGCGATTTAACTGACAGTCGGTAGAACAAGCACTTATCGGCGATAGTTATTGCAAACACTCACCAAGGGCGCGCACGAGACGCTGTGCACGCGGATCCATCAACACATAAGGCCCCAATGTGTTGGTGACGAAGCCGAAAGCCACGTCCCGCTCCGGGTCGGCGAACCCGACCGAGCCGCCCGCTCCGGGATGGCCGAACGCCTTTCCCCCCAGACCGAACGTCGCGTTCGGGACAGAAGGCTGGTCGAGCATGCAGCCCAGACCAAAGCGGGTTTGGGTCAGCAGGGTTTTGTCCTGGCCGACGCTGTGCTCGCGGGTCAACTCATTGACCAGCTCGGCGTCCAGCAGGCTGCCATCAAGCAATCCGCTGTAAAACCCGGCAAGACTGCGCGCATTGCCGTGGCCGTTGGCGGCGGGTTGCTGCATGCGCCGCCATTCGGGTTTGTTGGTGCTCGTCATGATCGATGGCGGATTGGTGAACGCCCGTGCCGTCATTGAAGTCGGCTCACGCAGAGTCGCTTGCAGAAGGCGTTGGGCTGCGTCATCGCCCGTGTTGCCTTTCCCGCGTGCAATATGGGCGACCCGATGGAACTCCTCATCCCCCAGGCCAACGTGGAAGTCCAGCCCCAAGGGCCGGGCAATCCGCGCAGCGATGGATTCGCCCGGGCCGCGACCGTCGGCCCGCCGGATCATCTCCCCCACCAGCCATCCGTAAGTGATGGCAGCGTAGCCATGGCCCCGACCCGGCGTCCACCAAGGCGCCTCGGCGGCAAGCGCACGGGTCATCGCGTCCCAGTCGTACAGCGCTTCGGCGGGCAGCATGTTGCGAATGGCCGGCAGGCCCGCCTGATGACACAGCAATTGACGGAGGGTGATGGCCTGCTTGCCTGCCGCCGCGAATTCGGGCCACAACCGTGAAACAGGCTGGTCGAGGTCCAGCTTGCCCTCTCCTACCATCTGCAGAGCGGCGACAGCGGTGAAGGTCTTGGTGCAGGAGAACAGATTAGCGATGGTATCGCTGTGCCAGGCCTCGGCCCCGTCCTTGTCAGCGGTGCCCGCCCAGAGATCCAGTACGGTTTCGCCGCCGATCTGCACGCACAGCGCAGCGCCGCGTTCTTGAGGATCGTCGAACAGCGCCGCGAAGGCTTCACGCACGGTTTCGAATTGGAGTTCGAAATGACCTTGAATCTGCACGGGTTGACTCTCCGGACGGCGCTAAGCAAAAGGGCGTGCATTGTTTCAGCGATTGGGGCGTTTGTGAACACGGGCGCGCGCTCCATCACACAGCAAAGCGTGTAGGCCGTTGCTCGCACTGGGTGGCGATTGCATGACCCTGGAATGGGAAACCACGCTCACCCGACGTGCGAGCGCGGACGCCACGGCTCAGGCTATTTCGCGACGGAACGGCGGCAATGCATTGAGAATGGCCTTGCCGTAACGCTGAGTCACCACCCGCCGATCGAGCAGCGTGATGATGCCGCGATCCTGCTCCGTTCGCAGCAGTCGGCCACACGCCTGGATCAATCGCAACGAGGCATCGGGTACCGCGATCTCCATGAATGGATTTCCGCCGCGTGCTTCGATCCATTCAGCGAGCGCAGCTTCGACCGGGTCATCCGGCACCGCAAAGGGAATTTTCGCGATCACCACGTGCTCGCAATAATCGCCGGGCAGGTCGACCCCTTCGGCAAAACTCGCAAGACCGAACAGAACGCTCTCGTCGCCGCCGTCGACCCGCGCCTTGTGCTTGTTAAGGGTTTCCTGCTTGGAGAGGTTGCCCTGGATGAACACCCGCTTGCGCCAGTCACGCTCCAGGCCGTCGAAGACTTCCTGCATCTGCTTGCGTGAGGAGAACAGCACCAGCGTTCCCTTGGAACCTTCCACCAGATCGGGCAATTCACGAATGATCGCCGCGGTGTGCTCGGCGGCATTACGAGGGTCTGCCTTGAGATCCGGCACCCGCAGCACGCCTGCATCAGCGTGATGGAAGGGACTGGGGACCACGGCAGTGACTGCGTCTTTCGGCAAGCCGGCGCGCATACGGAAGCGGTCGAACTTGCCCAGCGCTGTCAGCGTGGCCGAGGTGACCAGGGCACCGTAGGCGACGTTCCACAGGTTGCGCCGCAACATTTCGGCAGCGAGGATCGGACTGGCGTTGACTTCGATGTCGAACAGCGAGCCGCTTTCGGCGAGTGTCAGCCAGCGCGCCATGGGCGGACTGTTTTCGGGGTCTTCGGCGGTGAACGCCGTCCACAATTCCCAATTACCGTGGGCGCGGGCCAGCAGGCTGCCGAACAGCGGGTACCACTCTTCAGCCTGGTGGCTGGCGATGCCGATATTCACTTCGCCGTCCATGCCCTCCTTGAGCAATTCGGTCAGACGGGTGAAGAGGTCGTCGAGGCGGGCAAAGCCTTTTTTCAACTCGATGCCCATGTCCCGCATGTGCTCGGGAATCACCCCGCCTACGAAACGATGACGTGGACGCTCACGGCCTTCCATGTCTTCACCGGCCTTGAAATCGGCAATCTGTTCGCAGGCGGTGAACATGAACTGCTGGTGGGTCTTGATCTCTCGGGCCAGGTCAGGCACCTGTTCGATGAGCTTGCCGAGGTCCCCGGGGAGTGGGTGCTGAGCGAGCAGCTTGGTGAGGTTCTTCGCCGTCTGCTCGAGCCAGTCCGTCGTCGAGCGCAGGCGGCTGAAGTGAGCGAAATGGCCGATGGCTTTGTCAGGCAGGTGATGGCCTTCGTCGAACACGTACAGCGTGTCGCGCGGATCGGGCAGCACAGCACCGCCCCCCAGCGCCAGATCGGCCAGGACCATGTCGTGGTTGGTGACGATGACATCGACTTTGCCCATGCCCTCACGCGCTTTGTAAAAGGCACACTGCTGAAAGTTCGGACAATGCCGGTTGGTGCACTGGCTGTGATCGGTGGTCAGCCGCGCCCAGTCCTGGTCAGCCAGCTCCTGGGGCCAACTGTCGCGGTCGCCGTCCCACTTATTGCCCGCCAGCTTTTCGATCATGCTGGTGAACAGCTTCTGGCTGGCCTCGTCGACTTCGATCTTGAAACCTTCTTCTTCGAACAGTTGGGCGGTAGCGTTCTGTGCATTGCCCTCCTGGAGCAGGACGTCGAGCTTCGACAGGCACATGTAGCGACCACGCCCCTTGGCCAGTGCAAAGGAGAAATTCAGGCCGCTGTTGCGCATCAGGTCAGGCAGATCCTTGTGGACGATCTGCTCCTGCAGTGCGACCGTTGCCGTGGCGATGACCAGCCGCTTGCCTGCCGCCTTGGCCGTCGGAATCGACGCAATGGCATACGCCACGGTCTTGCCCGTACCAGTACCTGCCTCGACCGCGACCACCGCCGGGTCGCCCGAGCGACGGCCCTCTTCGTCGGTGTCCACCGCGCCCAGCACCTTGGCCACCTCCGCGATCATCAAACGCTGGCCGTAGCGAGGTTTGAGGCTCTTGGCTTCAAGGAAACGCGAATAGGCGCCCTGAATCTGGGTCTTGAGTTCGGTGCTGATCATGGGCTGGGTCGTTGGCTCGGCGTCACACGGTTACAGATGAAAAACGCTGGATAAATTATCAGTGGTTGCAGCGGGCGGCTATCATACCGCGCAAATGCTTTCTTCGCAGATTGGAGTTGTCGATGTCGCCTGTAGCCCTTGTCTACGTTTTACATGTGTTTTCCGCAGTGCTGTGGGTCGGCGGCATGTTTTTCGCCTGGATGATTCTGCGACCGGCGGTCATTGCCGCGCTGGAGGGCCCGGCGCGCCTGAAACTGTGGATTCAGGTCTTTCCTCGGTTCTTCGTCTGGGTGTGGTGTGCGGTCATCATGCTGCCGGTCACCGGTATCGGCATGATCAACATCAACTTCAGCGGGTTCCAGACCGCACCGCGTTACGTACAGGTGATGATTGGCCTGTACATCGTGATGACTGCGCTGTTCCTACGGATT
This sequence comes from Pseudomonas sp. RIT409, assembly GCF_003052515.2. Lineage (GTDB taxonomy): Bacteria > Pseudomonadota > Gammaproteobacteria > Pseudomonadales > Pseudomonadaceae > Aquipseudomonas. The sequence continues at coordinate 287,694 of NZ_QARE02000001.1, forward strand.
TCCACGTTGAATCTGCCGCAATTGCGCAAGTCCGTGGAAGCAGAGCAATGGGCCGAAGGCGCCGCTGCGCTGGGCGGGATTCGGCGATTGGTGGGCATTAATTTGTTGATTGGTATTGCTGTGGTGGCCATCGCGGCGGCTCGGCCGTCGTTTTGAGTGGGTCACCTCTAGGAGCACGCTTGCCCGCGATTGGGTGTCACGGACAAATTGTTCACGGGCAAGCGCGCTCCTACAGGTAACGCATTTACAGCTTACGAACGCTCACAGAACCCGCAGGCCCGACCGCGCCGCTCTGGCCCTTGTCGCCATTTTTCCCGGCCTTGGCGCCGTCGGCGCGGTAGATCAGGCACCCCTTCGACACGCCGCCCTTGCCGCCGCGACCGCCTTCGCCGCCTGCACCTCCGGCGCCGCCCTGGACGTTGACCTTCACGCGGTCATCGGGGAACGACTGCGGCAATTCCAGCCGCACCAACGCGCCTGCCGCGCCCTCGTGGCCGTTGCCGCCATTGTCGCCGTCGAATCCGCGACTCGCCGAGCCCCACGTGCATCCCGGATCCTGACCATTCCCGCCATCCAGGCCGACGTATCCGGGAGAACCCGTGCCGCCACGCGCGTCGATGAACAATGTGTCAGCGTTCAACTGCTCGATGCGCACATTCAGATTACGCCCGGGCAACGGTGCTTTTTCAAACGTGCCTGGCGCACCGCGGGCGGTGATCTGGGCACCAATGCCCAGGTCCCCCTGTCGGACCTGCAACTTGAAAGGCTCGGCGCTGGGCACGATGGCGATACGCGCTTCATGCCCCATGACCAGTTGCCCGACCTGAACTTCCGTCAGGCCGGCAGGAATCAACAACGTGCCGTAATCCGCTACCTCCAGCCGATCCAACTGCAGCGTACTGGTGTTGCTGGGCAAGCGCATCAGTGAGTGCGGCTCGACCGAAATGGTCTCGGCCATCACCAGCGCACTGCTCAGGAGCGACAGCACGCCTGCCGTCATCGTCAACGCGTTACGCATGCTGGACCTCTGCCGTAGGGCGACCGAATGATTGCAGGTGAAAAATACCGAAAATCAGAACGTGCAAACGGTCGCGCCAAGGGTGCGAACGCCCTCTCAAGCTGCCGTTGAAGAGCAACAGCTCCACGACATGGGTCAGTAGCAGCAGGCAACCGGCCAGTGTGATGAGCCCACCGAAAGGAACCGGCAAAACGACTGCCTGGCCGGCCAGCACGACCGCCCAGAACCCGAGCGTCAATAGTTTCCCCAACCCCCAAAACACCCTCATGACACGCCCCTGCCGTAGTTATGGTTGTGCGATAGATGAACGCTATCCGCGCAGCACATTGCGGACGTGACTATGCCAGAGCTTCGATCGAAATGCGTCCTCTGTCGCCGCTTGCGCAGCACCAAAAAAACGATACCCCGGCACGAAGGCCGGGGTATCGATTGACACACAGGGATGATCAACGGTTGATCTTGATCTCGACACGACGGTTCAGCGCGCGGCCTTCAGCGGTTTTGTTGTCCGCTACAGGACGGCTCTCGCCATCGCCTTCCACCGAGACGAACGCGCTACGCGCAATGCCGGCGCTGACCAGGTAATCCGTTACCGATTGGGCGCGTTTCTCCGACAACTTCTGGTTGTAGGCATCGCTGCCCACACTGTCGGTATGACCGCTGACATGCAGCTGAACGTTAGGCGCTTCGGTTTTCAGCTTGGTGACCACGGCGTCCAGTTGATGCTTGTCAGCCGGGGTCAGGGTGGCCTTGTTGAACTCGAAATGCACGTCACGGATAGTGATGATTTCTTCTTTCGGCTGCACCACAGGCGCGGCGACAGGTTCCGGCGCTGGCGTCACGATCGGGCAACCGGTCGCATCCACTGGCGTGCCTTTCGGCGTGTTCGGACACTTGTCGACGCTGTTCAGTACACCGTCACCATCATCATCGCCATCGCCGTGTGCCCAGCAGTAAGCGCCTGCCATCACGCCGACTGCAGCACCGAAGCCCGCCGCTACGGATGCCGATTGAAACGCCCCCACCGCCCCACCCGCGAGCGCACCACCGGCGGCACAAAGGGGCCAGTCGGTCTTTTGCAAGCCGGCACAGCCCGTCAATACACTGGTAACCAAAATCAGAGGTAACGCTGTCCGAATCATGCTCATACAGTTCTTCTCCTTTGGTATCGGCTCAAACCGACTGAAATGCAGTAAAGACGCCACTGAGGCCATTTGCCACCCGGCGGCCGCAGGGCGATGGATTTTCAGCGCAGATAGGGGCTTGTTCTTTTACAAATAGCCTTTTGCCTTCACTCCGTACGCTTTGTCATGGCGCCCGATAAAAAAGTTCAAGTGCTGCCGTGTCCCATTTCACAACCCCCGAGAATGAGCGAGAAGCCGAACAGCCCTAGGCCATCCAGGGCAGGCGCGCTACCCTTGCCGGCCTACGTGAGGAATTTCGATGACCGAGAGTTTTTCCAGCCGCACACCGCAACAGGCGCTGGCCGCCCTGCTCGACCGCTATGCGCCCAAACGCCTGCTGTTGATCGGCGCTGACAGCTTCCCGGCCTTGCAAGCCTTCAGGGAGGCGCACCCGGAAACGGAGGTGGCGCGCGCGGCGCCGGGTGCCCTGCCTTCCGAGCTCGCCAGCCAACGCTTCGATCTGGCCTTGGCGGTCGATTGCCTGGAGCACATGCCCAAGCGCGCCGGGCTTGAATTGCTGGGGGGCATTCGCAACCTCAATGCCAGCCGCATTGCAGTACTTGCCGACCTCGACGCTTGCGGCTGGCAACCAACCGATTTCTATTCGCTGGCGCTGCAAGTCAGCGAACGTTTCGCGCGGGACGAACAGGTGCTGACGCTTTTCACCTACGACCTGCTCGCCTACAAACAGGTGCCGGACTGGCTGAACGCGAAGTTCTGGGCGAATCCGGAAAACTTTGGCAAATACTGGTGGTGAGATCCGCATCATGAGCAGTGCAATTTGCCCCTGCGGCAGTGGCAACCTTCTCGACGGCTGTTGTGGCCGCTATCACGCTGGAACGCCGGCCCCCTGCGCCGAAGCCTTGATGCGCTCGCGCTACAGCGCCTATGTACTGGGTCAGGTGGATTACCTGCTGGACACCACCTTGCCCATCCAGCAGGTCAGCCTGGACCGTGAGTCGATCCGTCAGTGGAGTGCGCAAAGCACTTGGCTCGGCCTTGAGGTAGAAGGCGCGGAATTGCTGGGGGGCAAGCCGGAGCATGCTTTCGTCACTTTCGTCGCACGCTGGCACGACGCGGGCGGTGAGCACAGCCATCGCGAGCGTTCGGCATTCGTGCAACACAGCGGACGGTGGTATTTCATCGACCCGACCGTGCAACTTAAAGCCGGCCGAAATGACCCATGTCCCTGCGGCAGCGGTCAGAAGTTCAAGAAATGCTGCGCGGCCTATATGGCTTGATGTCCCCGCCCTAGCGGGTTCGGGCGGGGTCAGGCGAGCTTCAGATGCGAGATGTCCGGCACGATGACACGCTCGGTCGAGCGAACCTCTCCCAAATCGCTCCCCGCCGGCGCCAGGCTCAGGCCGGACAGATCCAGGCGTGGTGCAACCGGTGCGGCTTTGGGGTCCTGAACGTCCTTGCCCAGTTCGGACAGTGTGAACTCCGGGGCGTCGACGTCAGCGAACGCCGCCATGTAGACGTCACGCGGCTGGAATTTCGAAACTTTATCGGGCGGACTGTCGCTGAGGGGCGGTACCTGCCGGGCACGCCGAGTCCAACTGGGCTCGTCAGGGGGCGGCGCCAACTCGACTTCCTCCACTTCGACAGGTGCGGGCTCAGGCGCCATCTGCGGTTGCCCGGCCATCTCTGCAATCTCCGCGTGGGCACCGGCCCGCTCGAGGGTGGCGCGGTACTTCTCGGCAGCGGCCTGATCGAGATTGTTTTTCAGCACCAGACGACGGCCCGAAAACAGCAACGCGATACGCTGCGCGTCGGCCTGAAACAATTTCGCCAGGTTGGCCTGCACCCGGTCGATCTGTGCGCCGGGTATCAATTGGCCGGAAAAAATGATTTCGTACAGCTTCACGGGTCAATACTCCTTCGACACATGGCATGAGTATGGCGCAGGCTTTATCGAACAGCGAGTTGGCTCAAAGGCTCTCTTGCGAGAACCGGACCGACAGGGAGCGAATCCATGGTGTTTCAGGCAAACGTATTCAAGATCGTCGGTTTAATGCTGACTCTCGTTTTATCCGGCTGTTCGTCTTTGACGGGCAGTGACGTCAAGGATCCCGACGTTCGGTTACTCAAGGTCGATGTGGTCAAGGCCCGGCTGCTCAAGCAAGACATGAAACTGCGCCTGCGCATCGACAACCCCAACGACACCAACCTCTGGGTACGGGGTTTGCGCTACAAGGTCGTACTCAATGACATCCTGATCGCCGATGGCGATTACAGCGACTGGTTCATCGTCAAGGCCAACGGCCGCAAGAATTTCTCCGTCCCCATTCGCACCAACCTCTGGGAACATTTGAAGGATGTGACGCGAATGCTCGGCAAACCCAACCAGCCGGTCCATTACCGGCTCGAGGGCTATCTCAAGACGGGCTTTTTGTTCGGAGACAACGTGCGTATTGGCCGCGAAGGCGACATAATTCCCGGCGATTTGATTCCGGAGTAGCCCCATGAGCAACCAACCCCACGTGCATGGCCCTGATTGCGATCACGATCACGACCATCACCATCATGACCACGGCCATGTGCATGGCCCGCACTGCAACCACGAACCGCAGGAGCCGGTGCGCAATGCACTCAAGGACGTGGGACGTAACGACCCATGCCCATGCGGCAGCGACAAGAAGTTCAAGAAGTGCCACGGCGCCTGATGGCTTGCCTGCCGTCAGTGACATGACGGCGTCAAGTTGATCGGCGAAGTCTGCGGTGGGGATGAGGCAACTGCCTCTGGCTCCCCACCGAACCCAGGCTCTCGTTCGACGGGTGGTCCATGGGCAAGCGCCCTTCCCCAACGTCCTGCGCTTGCCGCGTTAAAAATCCTGCAATAACTCGCTTTTCCAGCTTGCGTGGCGCCTGACGGCTCTCTAACGTAGCGCGTTTCCAACGCCTACCCCCGCAGGAGCTTCATCATGGCCTCGCCAGCCCTCTCATCCCTGAAGACGCGACTCAGTACAGCCGCCGCCATGCTGGGGCTGCTGAGTCTCGCCGGCTGCCAACTGGGCGGCGAAGACCGTGACAACCTGCCGCCCACCAGTGGCGTGTACGCGATCAAAGGCCTTGCGCAGAATGTTTCGGTGCGTCGTAACAACCTTGGCATGCCGCTGATCGAGAGCAGCACCTTTCATGATGCCCTGTTTACCCTGGGATACGTTCACGCCAGCGATCGCATCTCACAAATGGTGCAAATGCGGCTGTTGGCTCAGGGCCGCCTGTCGGAAATCGCGGGGGCTGGCGCGCTCGACCTGGACCGCATGATGCGCGCGGCCAACCTCAAGCAGACCGCCGGCGACCTCTACAACGCTTCGTCACCCCGCTTGAAGCGCTTCTTCGAGGTGTACGCGCGAGGTGTCAACGCCTACCTGTTCCGCTATCGCGACAAGCTGCCGTCGGACCTCGCCGATGCGGGCTACAAGCCTGAGTACTGGCAACCCCAGGACTCGGCGCTGATTTTTGCCCTGTTGAATTTCAGCCTCTCGGTCAACCTGCAGGAAGAAATTTCCTCGCTGGTGCTGGCCCAGAAGGTCAGTGCCGACAAGCTTGCCTGGCTGCTGCCGACCTATCCTGACGAAGAACTGCCATTCGCCGAGGCCGACAAGCTCAAAGGCCTGAATCTGGGCAGTCAACTGCCCGGCCTGACCGACCTGGACAAAGCAGCGCTGCAGCTCTCGGACCTGAATTTGCTAGGGGTTTCGGCCTCGAACAACTGGGTCATCGCCCCGCAACGGGCTCGCGCGGGCAAGAGCCTGCTGGCCACCGACAGCCAGTTGCCGTCCACCCTGCCGTCGCTGTGGAATTTCGTGGAGATCCGCGCCCCGAAATACCAGGCCGCGGGGGCAACGGTCGCGGGCCTGCCACTGGTGCTGTCGGGGTTCAACGGCAAGCTGGCCTGGGGCATGGGCCCGGCGATGGGGGACAACCAGGACCTGTTCCTGGAGAAACTCAAGCGCGAAAACAATCGCCTCATGTTCATGGCCGATGGCAAATGGGCACCCGCTGCCGCTCACGAGGAAACCTACTTTATCCGCGGCAGTAGCCCGATTCGTGAAGCGGCCTACGAAACCCGTCACGGCCCGCTGCTCAACGGCAGCGCCACGCAGGTAGCCAGCGGCCTGGGGATCGCCTTGCAAACCCCAAATGCCAAGGACGACAAATCCCTCGACGCGCTGTTCGACCTGACGCGTGCGCAAAGTGTCGAGCGCGCTTTCGACGCCACCCGGGAAATCCGCGCGAGCACCTTGAACATGGTGTTCGCCGATGCCTCGAACACCGGCTGGCAGGTCACCGGTCGCTACCCGAACCGTCGCGACGGCCTAGGGCTGGTTCCTTCGCCGGGCTGGGACAGCCGCTTCGACTGGGACGGTTACGCCGACGCCATGCTTCATCCCTACGATCAGGACCCGCCACAAGGCTGGATCGGAACAGCCAACCAGCGCACCGTGCCAAAGGGATACGGCATGCAGCTCTCGAACTCGTGGGATTATCCGGAGCGGGCCGAGCGCCTCGCCCAACTGGCTAACAGCGGCAAGCAGGACACTCGCAGCACGATTGCGATGCAGTACGACCAGACCACGACCTTCGCTGCCAAGCTGAAGAAGATGTTCGAAGCGCCGGGCATGGCCAGGCCCCTGAAACAGGCCATCGACGCCTTGCCACCGGTCGATCGGGACAAAGCGCGGGAGGCCCTTGGTCGCCTCATGGCATTCGACGGGCGCCTGTCGCCGGTGTCCGCCGATGCCGCCCTCTACGAGTTGTTCCTGCAAGAAAGTGCCCGGCAGATCTTCCTTGACGAACTGGGCCCGGAAACCAGCGCATCCTGGAAGGCGTTGGTACAGAGCGCCGACCTTTCCTACTCACCTCAAGCCGACCATCTGCTCGGGAGGGAAGACAGCCCCTATTGGGACGATCTGAAAACCCCGCAGAAAGAAGACAAGCCCACCATCCTGGCCCGCAGCCTGGCCGCCGCGATGAGCGCCGGCGAGAGCCAATTGGGCAGTGATCACAAAGCCTGGCAATGGGGCAAACTGCATCAGTACCGCTGGACCGCACAAAGCGCTCAACTCACGGCGGCGCTGGGCGGCAGCAAGGCTGGCGTGGTCAAGGGGCCGATGGCAGCGGGGGGCGATCACACTACGCTCAACGCCTCGGGCTTCCATTGGGGTCAGGATTTCGATGCGGCGGTGGTGCCGGCCATGCGCATGATCGTCGATTTCGCACAGCAGGAGCCGATGATGGCCCAGAGCGCCGGCGGGCAGTCAGGCAACCCCGCCAGCTCACACTTCGCAGATGGCATCGACCCGTGGTTCAAGGGGCAGTACATGTCGGTGCCGCTGCAGCCAGAGAATTTCGAGCGCGTGTATGGCAAGGCCCGCCTGACGCTGACGCCGGGTAAATAAGGCATTCGCACGCCGAACCTGTGAGGGCATGATCCATGCTGGCCACAGGTTTCGGCGTTCACAACGGCGAGCGCAATCAGGCCGAACTTCTCCCCGCCCCCATCGCTCTACCTGACAAGCCCATCACCGTGGTCATGTCATGGACCTTGTCATCGCTCGCCCCGAAGGCCTGTACTGCCCGCCAGGGGATTTCTACATCGATCCCTGGCGGCCGGTCGCACGTTCCGTCATTACCCACGGCCACGGCGACCACGCCCGCACCGGCAATCAGCATTATCTGGCCGCCGCGCCCGGTGAAGGGATCCTGCGCTCCCGACTGGGCCAGGACATCAATTTGCAAACCCTCGAATACGGCGAATCGATTACCCACCACGGTGTGAAACTCAGCCTGCATCCGGCCGGGCACGTGCTCGGCTCCGCCCAGGTGCGGCTGGAGTATCAAGGCGAGGTCTGGGTTGCATCTGGCGACTACAAAGTCGAGCCCGATGGCACCTGCGAACCCTTCGAGCCGGTGCGCTGCCATACCTTCATCACCGAATCCACCTTCGGCTTGCCCATCTATCGCTGGCAGCCTCAGGCCGACATTTTCAGCGGGATCAATGAGTGGTGGCAGGCCAACGCTGCGGTCGGCAAAGCCAGCGTGCTGTTCGCGTACTCGTTCGGCAAGGCCCAGCGCATCCTGCATGGCATCGACCCGAACATCGGTCCGATTCTGGTTCATGGGGCCGTCGAGCCGTTGAACCGGGTGTACCGCGAGGGCGGCGTGCGCATTCCCGAGACGCACTATGCGGGAGACTTCAAGAAGACTGACCCGGCCTTGCGCCAAGCATTGATCGTCGCGCCGCCGTCGGCAGGAGGCAGCACCTGGATGCGTCGCTTCGGCGATTTCAGCGACGCCTTCGCCAGCGGCTGGATGATGCTGCGCGGCACCCGCCGACGCCGCGGTGTGGATCGTGGCTTTGTGCTTTCCGACCATGCGGATTGGCCCGGCCTGTTGTGGGCCATCGAGAACACCGGCGCCGAGCGGGTCATGGTGACCCATGGCTCGGTCGCCGTCTTGGTGCGCTATCTGCGGGAATCGGGTCTGGATGCACAAGGCTTCACCACCGAGTACGGCGACGAAGAGGATGACGCCGCGGCGCAACCTCAGGAGGTTCAAGATCAGGAACAGGTGACGCCATGAAAGCCTTCGCCGAACTCTACGCGCAACTGGATGCCACCACGTCGAGCAATGCCAAGCTGGCGGCGATGCAGCGCTACTTCGCCGCTGCGGCACCAGAGGACGCGGCATGGGCCGTGTACTTCTTGTCGGGGGGGCGGCCCCGCCAACTGGTCCCGACGCGTTTGTTGCGTGAGCAGGCCATGACATTGTCGGGCTTGCCAGAATGGCTGTTCGAAGAAAGTTATCAGGCCGTTGGTGACCTAGCGGAAACGCTGTCATTGCTCTTGCCTGAAGCGATACACAGCTCCGAAGACGGACTGGCCAGTTGGATGGAACATCATCTGTTGCCGCTGCGCGGCCTGCCACCCGAAGAACTGTTGGAGCGCTTGCCGACGTTCTGGGCGCAACTTGACCGTCAGAGCCTGATGGTGTGCCTGAAGCTGATCACCGGCAGCTTTCGAGTCGGCGTCTCGAAGCTGCTGGTCACCCGCGCACTCGCCGCCCTGGCCGGCATCGACAGCAAACGCGTGGCGCAGCGCTTGGTGGGCTACACCGACCTGTCCCACCGCCCCACCGCCGAGGGCTACCTCAAACTGATCGCTGAAGAATCTGAAGATGAGCACGCCCAGCGTGGCGGCCAGCCCTATCCTTTCTTTCTCGCGCACCCGCTCCAACAGCCGGTGGAAGCGTTTGGCGACCTGCTCGGACCGACCGACAACTGGCAGGTGGAATGGAAGTGGGATGGCATTCGCGCCCAGGTGGTCAAGCGCGACGGACGTCTGTGGGTGTGGTCTCGGGGAGAGGAACTGGTGACAGACCGTTTTCCGGAACTGCACAGCCTCGCCCAGTGTTTGCCCGACGGTACGGTGATCGATGGCGAGATCGTCGTGTGGAAAGCGCCAGCGCCCGATCCGCAGGCATCCGAGGCCTTCGCACTGGCGCCGGCTGAAGCGTCGACACCTTCCGTGCAGCCGTTCGCCTTGCTCCAGCAGCGCATCGGCCGCAAAACCCTGGGCAAGAAAATCCTGGAAGACGTACCGGTGGTGGTCCTTGCCTACGATTTGCTGGAATGGTCGGGGCACGACTGGCGCAATCGTCCACAGCATGAGCGGCGGGCCCAATTGGAGCAGGTGATTGCCCGTGCCAGCAGCCCGGTATTGATGCCCTCCCCCGTGCTGACCGGCTCGGACTGGACTGACCTGGCCCGCCAGCGCGAAGCGTCGCGCAGCCTGGGCGTCGAAGGCATGATGCTCAAGGCACGGGATGCGTTGTACGGCGTGGGGCGAACCAAGGACATGGGCGTCTGGTGGAAGTGGAAGATCGACCCGCTCAGCGTCGACGCCGTGCTGATCTATGCTCAGCGCGGTCACGGCCGCCGCGCCAGCCTGTACAGCGACTACACCTTCGCGGTATGGGATGGCCCACAGGGCAGCAGCGAACGCACATTGGTGCCGTTTGCCAAAGCATATTCAGGATTGACCGACGAGGAGATGCGCAAAGTCGATGCAATCATTCGCAAGACCACCGTTGAAAAGTTCGGCCCTGTCCGGAGTGTCACGCCAACGCTCGTGTTCGAGCTGGGGTTCGAGGGCATCGCGTTGTCCAAGCGCCACAAAAGCGGGATCGCCGTGAGATTCCCACGCATGCTCCGATGGCGGCATGACAAGCCGGTGGCCGAAGCCGACAGTCTGGCGACCTTGCAAGACCTGCTTGCCTGAGCCCTTCTTTGGTGCCTGTGCATCAACCGTGCGCCGAACGGACGCCCCAAATTCGTGCAGGGCGAAGGGGCCGCTTGCCCCCCCGTACAGAAGCATGCGCACACTCGACACCGTCGAGGGCGGACTGCTACCAAACCCTCCACAGTCGGTCGCGAGGAGAAACACACGACGCGTAGAGCGTTTTTTTACGCGCCCTTTTTGCCGGTTTCCGCTACTCTGCCCCTGCCTCAGGCGCCCTGAAAAAAGACAAGAGATGGCTCAAAGTCATCATTGCGACAACTCCGTACATTTAAAACGCACGTTCGTCTCTTTGGTTCGGAAATTGCTATCTTTTTGCGGTCTGGCTCCTGCCGGTAGCAAGCCTACGCGTGTTCCCAACGCCCAATTTGGTTTTAAGGACTGAACGATGAAAAAAGCATGGCTGACCCTTTCCGCACTCGCTGTCTGCCTGGCCGCTGGCAACGCTATGGCCAAGGAATACAAGGAGCTGCGTTTCGGCGTCGATCCTTCCTACGCTCCATTCGAATCGAAAGCCGCTGACGGCAGCCTGATCGGCTTCGACATCGATCTGGGCAACGCGATCTGTGCAGAGCTGAAGGTCAAGTGCAAATGGGTCGAAAGCGATTTCGACGGCATGATTCCTGGCCTCAAAGCCAACAAGTTCGACGGCGTGATCTCGTCCATGACCGTGACCCCTGCACGCGAAAAAGTCATCGACTTCTCCAACGAGCTGTTCTCCGGTCCGACCTCGCTGGTCTACAAGAAAGGTTCTGGCCTGAGCGCTGACGTGGCGTCCCTCAAAGGCAAGACCGTCGGTTACGAGCAAGGCACCATTCAGGAAGCCTACGCCAAGGCCATCCTGGACAAGGCAGGCGTGAAAACCCAAGCCTACGCCAACCAGGATCAGGTCTACGCTGACCTGGTGTCCGGCCGTCTCGACGCCTCCGTACAAGACATGCTGCAAGCCGAGCTGGGCTTCCTGAAATCTCCGCAAGGCGCCGACTACGAAGTCAGCAAGCCGATCGACGACCCACTGCTGCCATCCAAAACCGCCGTGGGCATCGCTAAAGGTAACAAAGAGCTGAAAGCGCTTTTGGACAAAGGTATCAAAGCGTTACACGATGACGGCAAGTACGCCGAGATCCAGAAGAAGCACTTCGGCGATCTGAATCTGTACAGCGGTAAGTAAGAAAACAAACGCCCGTTTCTTTCAGCGATCATCCGAATCCCCTCGCTGAGACAAACGGGCGTTTTTATTGACTGTATAGGTTGCACATGTTCGAAACTCTTCTGCAAAACCTGGGATTGTCCGCCTTCAGCCTCAAGGGTTTTGGCCCTTTGCTGATGCAGGGCACCTGGATGACCATCAAATTGTCGGTGATGTCGCTGCTGCTGGCCATCGTGCTCGGCCTGCTGGGCGCCAGCGCCAAACTCTCCAAGACCGCGCTCCTGCGGGTTCCGGCACAGGTCTACACCACGCTGATCCGAGGCGTACCTGACCTGGTGCTGATGCTGCTGATTTTCTACAGCCTGCAAACCTGGCTGACCACCTTCACCGAAGCGATGGAATGGGACTACATCGAGATCGATCCCTTCGCTGCGGGTGTCATCACGTTGGGCTTCATCTACGGCGCCTATTTTACGGAAACCTTCCGAGGCGCGATCCTGGCCGTGCCGCGCGGGCAAGTCGAAGCCGCCATCGCCTACGGCCTCACCCGCGCCCAGCGCTTTCGTATCGTCGTGTTCCCGCAAATGATGCGCTTTGCCCTTCCCGGCATCGGCAATAACTGGCAGGTGGTGCTCAAGGCCACGGCCCTGGTGTCGATCATCGGGCTGGCCGATCTGGTCAAAGCGTCCCAGGACGCTGGCAAAAGCACCTATCAACTGTTCTATTTTCTGGTGCTGGCGGCGCTGATCTATCTGGTCATCACCAGCGTCTCCAACTTCGCCCTGCGCTGGGCCGAACGGCGATATGCCGCAGGCAGCCGGGAGGCTCAACGATGATCGAACTGCTTCAAGAATACTGGCGTGCATTCCTCTACACCGACGGCCAGAACATCACCGGGCTGGCCATGACCCTGTGGTTGCTCAGCGCCTCCATCGCGATTGGCTTCATCGTCTCGATTCCGCTGTCCATCGCCCGGGTTTCGCCGAACCCACTGGTGCGCTGGCCGGTGCAGTTCTACACCTACCTGTTCCGCGGCACGCCGCTCTATATCCAGTTGCTGATCTGCTACACCGGCATTTACAGCATTGCCGCCGTGCGCGAGCAGCCATTGCTCAACGCCTTCTTCCGCGATGCAATGAACTGCACGATCCTGGCTTTCGCGTTGAACACCTGCGCGTACACCACCGAGATCTTCGCCGGGGCGATCCGCAGCATGAACCACGGAGAAGTCGAAGCGGCCAAGGCCTACGGCCTGACTGGCTGGCGCCTGTATGCCTATGTGATCATGCCATCGGCACTGCGTCGTTCGCTGCCTTACTACAGCAACGAAGTGATCCTGATGCTGCACTCGACCACCGTCGCGTTCACTGCCACGGTCCCTGACATCCTCAAAGTGGCGCGGGATGCGAACTCGGCCACCTTCATGACGTTTCAGTCGTTTGGCATTGCGGCGCTGATCTACCTGACGATCACCTTCATTCTGGTGGGCCTGTTCAGATTGGCCGAACGGCGCTGGCTGGCCTTTCTCGGCCCGTCTCACTAGGACTTCTGCATGCGACACCTGACCCATGACCTGCTGTCGCCGGTGCCTGGCACCGCACGGCAGATCCACAGCTTTCACTACGGCCCGGAAAACGGGGCCTGCAAGATCTACATCCAATCCTCGCTGCACGCCGACGAGCTTCCCGGCATGCTGGTGGCCTGGTATTTGAAGCAACGCCTGGCCGAACTGGAAAAAGCCGGGCAGTTGCTCGGCGAAATCGTGGTCGTGCCGGTTGCCAACCCTGCGGGGCTTGAGCAGGTGTTGATGGACACGCCATTAGGCCGCTACGAGTTGGAGAGTGGCCAGAACTTCAACCGCCATTTCGTCGACCTCGCGCAGCAGGTCGGCGATGAGGTAGAAGCTTCGCTGGGCGCCGACGCGAAGCGCAACACTGCGCTGATCCGCGATCGCCTGCTCGCCGGGTTGAACGCGCAAATGGCCGCCACGCAACTCGATTCGCAACGTCTGACGCTGCAGCGGCTGGCCTGCGACGCCGACATGGTGTTGGATCTGCACTGCGACTTCGAATCGGTGGAACATCTGTACACCACGCCAGAAGCCTGGCCGCAGGTCGAGCCGCTGTCTCGCTATCTGGGCGCCCAGGCGAGCCTGTTAGCGACCGACTCGGGTGGCCAGTCGTTCGACGAGTGCTTTACGTTGGTCTGGTGGCAATTGCAGCAACGCTTCGAAAAGCGCTTCCCCATCGAGCTGGGCAGTTTCTCCGTGACCCTCGAACTGCGGGGTCAGGGCGACGTCAACCACGCGCTGGGAAGTCGCGACTGCCAGGCCATCCTCAATTACCTGATGCAATACGGCGCCATTGCCGGCGAGCCCGCGCCGGCACCCGAACTGATTTATCCGGCCACCCCTCTCGCAGCGGTGGAGCCCGTCGCGACCCCAGTGGGGGGCCTGCTGGTGTTCTGCACCTTGCCAGGCGAATACGTCGAGGCGGGGCAGCTGATCGCCGAAGTCATCGACCCGATCAGCGACGCCGTGACGCCCGTTCACGCGGCGAACGCCGGCCTGATGTACGCCCGCTCCTTGCGACGCATGGCGACCGCCGGCATGGTCATCGCCCATGTCGCCGGCACCGAGCCGTTTCGCAGCGGCTACTTACTTTCTCCTTAAGGATTGCCCGTCATGTACAAACTGACCATCGATGGCCTGCATAAAAGCTACGGTGACCACGAAGTTCTCAAGGGCGTGTCGCTCAAGGCCAACGTCGGTGACGTGATTTGCCTGATCGGCGCCAGCGGCTCGGGCAAGAGCACCTTTCTGCGCTGCATCAACTTCCTAGAACAACCCAACGACGGGGCCATGAGCCTCGACGGCCAACCCATCAAGATGGTCAGCGACGCCTCTGGCATGCGCGTGGCCGATCCGGCCGAGCTGCAACGCATCCGCACACGCCTGGCCATGGTGTTCCAGCACTTCAACCTGTGGAGCCACATGACGGTGCTGGAAAACATCACCATGGCACCGCGTCGGGTGCTGGGCGTTTCCAAGGTGGAGGCGGAGGACCGCGCACGCCGGTACCTGGAGAAGGTCGGCCTGCCGGCCCGCGTGGCCGATCAGTACCCGGCCTTCCTGTCAGGCGGTCAGCAACAACGCGTGGCGATCGCTCGCGCACTGGCGATGGAACCGGAAATCATGCTTTTCGACGAGCCGACCTCGGCCCTCGACCCGGAGTTGGTCGGCGAGGTGCTGAAGGTGATTCAAGGCTTGGCCGAAGAGGGCCGCACCATGATCCTGGTGACGCATGAGATGGGCTTCGCTCGCAAGGTGGCCAATCAGGTGGTGTTCCTGCACCAGGGCCAGATCGAAGAAATGGGCCACCCCGATGACGTGCTGGGCAGCCCGAAAAGCGAGCGGTTGCAGCAGTTCCTCAGCGGGAACCTGAAATAAGGCTTCACCCGCACATAAGAGACCAGGCCAGATCTGGCCTGGCGCAGTACAGACAGACCTGGCCCACCCTACCGCAGAGACTGACCGCTCACCCTTCAAAGGCACTCCACCACCAGACCGCAGGCACCGGCCTTGCTGCCGGTGCGCGGCAACAAAGCGCTCAAGTGCTTTCGCTTTTCTTCACCCGAAACCAGGCCGCGTACAGTGCGGGCAGGAACAGCAACGTCAGGGCGGTCGCCACGATCAAGCCTCCCATGATCGCCACCGCCATCGGCCCGAAGAACACGCTGCGCGACAGCGGGATCATCGCCAGCACCGCCGCAAGCGCGGTCAGCACAATGGGCCGGAAGCGGCGCACGGTCGCCTCGATGATGGCCTGCCAACGGTCAAGGCCGGCGGCAATGTCCTGTTCGATCTGATCCACCAGGATCACCGAGTTGCGCATGATCATTCCGGACAGGGCGATGGTGCCGAGCATGGCCACAAACCCGAAGGGCTGGCGGAAAATCAGCAGAAACAGCGTCACCCCTATCAGGCCTAACGGAGCTGTGAGAAAAACCATGAACGTGCGCGAGAAACTGCGCAGCTGGATCATCAGCAACGTCAGGACCACGACGATGAACAATGGCACCCCGGCGTTCACCGAATTCTGACCACGGGCGGAATCTTCGACCGTACCGCCGACTTCCAGCAGATAGCCGTCCGGCAACTGCGCACGCACCCCATCGAGGGTCGGGAGGATCTGCTTGACCAGCGTCGCCGGTTGCTCTTTGCCGTAAATGTCGGCTCGAATCGTCACGTTCGGCAGGCGATTGCGATGCCAGATGATGCCTTCCTCAAAACCGTATTCGAGCGTCGCCACCTGGGACAGTGCCACGCTCATCCCGTTGGCGGTCGGCACTGACAGGCTCGCCAGGCTGCCCAATGCATGGCGCTCCTGTTCAGTGCCACGCAGCAGGATTTCAATCAGCTCATCGTCTTCGCGGTACTGGCTGACACTGGAGCCGGTCAACTGGCTTTGCAGGAAGCGCGACAGGTCGGCAGTGGTCACGCCAAGCGCTCGCGCCCGGTCTTGGTCGACGTTGAGGTACACGACCTTGCTCGGCTCCTCCCAATCCAGATGTACGTTCACCACATGAGGGTTTTCGCGCACCTTGGCCGCGACGTCTCGGGCCAGCGCACGCACCTCATCGATGTGCTCACCGGTCACCCGGAACTGCACCGGGTACCCCACGGGTGGCCCATTCTCCAGGCGCGTGACGCGCGGGCGCAGCACAGGGAACTGCTCATCCAGCGTCTGTATCAGCCAGGTGCGCAGCGCTTCTCGGTCTTCGATGGTTTTGGCCAGCACCACGAATTGGGCAAAGCTCGCCGCCGGGAGTTGCTGGTCCAACGGCAGGTAAAAACGCGGCGAACCGGTCCCGACGTAGGCGACATAATTCTCGACGCCGGCATGGTCTTTCAGCATGCCTTCCAGGCGCTTGACCTGGTCCGCCGTGTTACTGAGCGATGCGCCCTCGGCGAGCTTGAGATCGACCATCAACTCCAGCCGGCCGGACGCCGGGAAGAATTGCTGCGGGACAAAGCGAAAGCTGATGATCGACAGCGCGAACAACACGATGGTCAGTACGATCACGGTCTTGCGTCGCCGCACGCACCAGCCGACCAGCGCGCGGACGCGAAGGTAGAACGGCGTGCCATAGGGGTCCGGAGCGTCGGGGCCCGAGCCGTGCCTGGCGGCATGAAGCCTGGCCAGATCGGGCAACAGCCGTTCCCCCAGGTACGGCACGAAGACCACCGCGGCGATCCACGAAGCCAACAGCGCTATCGTCACCACCTGAAAGATCGACCGGGTGTATTCGCCTGTACTCGACTGCGCGGTGGCAATTGGCAAAAAGCCCGCCGCGGTGATCAGCGTGCCCGTGAGCATCGGAAACGCCGTGCTGGTCCAGGCGAAAGCCGCAGCCTTGAGCCGGTCATAGCCTTGCTCCATTTTGATCGCCATCATTTCCACGGCGATGATCGCATCGTCCACCAGCAATCCGAGCGCCAGCACCAACGCCCCAAGGGAAATCTTGTGCAACCCGATACCGAGGTAGTACATCGTGGCGAAAGTCATCGCCAGCACGACCGGGATCGCCAGCGCCACCACCATGCCGGTGCGCACACCGAGCGAGAAGAAGCTCACCAACAGTACGATCCCCAGCGCCTCGGCGAGCACGCGTACAAATTCGCCGACGCTGCTTTTGACCGCAGCAGGCTGGTCGGAGACCTTGTGCAACTGCATCCCGGCGGGCAGGTTGCTCTGCAGGCGGGCGAATTCGTGTTCCAACGCGCGGCCCAGGACCAGGATGTCACCACCGTCCTTCATCGCAACCGCCAGGCCGATGGCGTCCTCGCCCATGAAACGCATGCGCGGTGCGGGCGGATCGTTGAAACCGCGGCGCACATCGGCCAGATCACTGATACGGAACGTGCGGTCGCCGACGCGAATCGGGAAATCGCGAAGTTCGTCGACCGTTTGAAAACGCCCGGTCACCCGCAATTGCACCCGCTCATTGGGGGTCTCGAAGAAACTTGCCGCCACCACCGCATTCTGCGCTTCGAGTGCTTGCTGGACAGCCGACAGCGGCAGGCCCAGGGTGGCGAGCTTGACGTTGGAAAGCTCGATCCAGATTTTTTCATCCTGCAGGCCGATCAACTCCACCTTGCCCACATCCTTGACTCGCTGCAGCTGGATCTGGATGCGGTCGGCGTAATCTTTCATGACGGCGTAGTCGAATCCCTCGCCTGTTAGCGCATAGATATTGCCGAAGGTCGTGCCGAATTCGTCGTTGAAGAACGGGCCCTGAACGCCCGTCGGCAGGGTCTGACGGATGTCGCCGACCTTCTTGCGGATCTGGTACCAGAGCTCGGGCAATTTCGCCGAGACGAGTGAATCCCGCGCCATGAACGTCACCTGGGATTCGCCTGGCCGGGAAAAGGACACGATGCGCTCGTAGTCGCCGGTTTCCATCAGTTTCTTTTCAATACGATCGGTCACCTGCCGCGCCACTTCTTCGGCACTGGCACCCGGCCAAAGGGTGCGGATGACCATGGCTTTGAAAGTAAAAGGCGGGTCTTCGCTCTGCCCCAGCTTGGTGTAAGACAAGGCACCCACTACCGCCAGCAGGATCATCAGATACAGGACCATCTGCCGATTGCGCAGCGCCCATTCGGAAAGGTTGAAACGCATCCGTGCCTACTCCTTGTCGGCCAGTTTGATCGCCCGGTTACTGCGGTCCACAGGCCGCACTCGCTCGCCCTCATGCAACACATGGACACCCGCGGCCACCACCCAGTCGCTGGCGGCCAGGCCACTCAGCACCGGCACGGACTCCTGGCCATAAGGCCCTACCTGAACCGGGGTGCGTTTCAGGGTGCCGTCGCTCTGCAGGCGCCAGACGTAGGTCTGACCCTTCTCGGCGGTCACCGCGGACAGCGGCACCGACAAGGACACCGCGTGATCGGCGGCGATGAACACCCGCGCGCTCTGCCCCAGTTCGGCGGGCACCTTGCCTGCGGCGAACGCAATGCGCGCGGCGAACGTCCGCGATTTGGGATCGGCAGCCGGGGAAAGCTCACGAATGCGTCCGGGCAAGCGCTGCTCCCGCTGCGTCCATAGCTCGACGGAGACTGGATCGCCGATCTTGAACCGCCCGAAATTCTGTTCCGGCAGGCTGATCGCCACTTCTCGCTCACCATCGGCCGCCAGGGTGAATACGGTTTGACCGGCGGCGACCACTTGCCCGACTTCCACCAGGCGTTTGGCGATCACGCCGTCCTGGGAGGCACGCAGTACCGCGTAGCGGGTCTGGTTGTCGGCAACGGTGAATTCCGCCTTGAGCTGCTTGAGCCGCGCATCGCCGGCGCGATAAAGATTCTCGGCATTGTCGTACTGCGACTTGCTGACCATTTGCCGGTCCATCAGCGTCTTGTAACGGTCCCGCTCGGAGCGAACCAATTGCAGATTGGCTTCGGCCGCCGCGACCTGCGCGCGGGCGGCGTCCAGTTGCAGGCGTACGTCCTGGGCGTCTAGTTCGGCCAAGGGTTGCTCGGCCCTGACGCGCTCGCCCTCCTCCACGAGACGTCGGCTGACCTTACCCGGAATGCGAAACGCCAAGTCTGGTTCGAACCGGGCCCGGACTTCGCCTGGGTAGCTGTCCATGGATTGGGAGGATGGCAGTGGTTGCACTACCATGGCCGGGCGAACCGTGGCGGGAACCGACACGTCCTGCCCACAACCGACCAGCAACGACGCCAGACTGACCGGCAGCACAAGGAACAAGGCATCGCGAAACATGGTGAGGCACCTTGGCAGAAGAGGCTTTTGGAATAATTGTACTGGCGAGTATATTCAGAATTAGCAAACTGAACAGTCCACTATTGAATCCGACAGGCGTGGCTTCCGAATGACCGACGTAACCGCTCCCACCGGCCCCGGCCGCCCGAAAGATCCGGCCAAGCGCCAAGCCATCCTCGAGGCGGCGAAAAACCTGTTCATTCGCAATGGGTACGCGAACACCAGCATGGATGCGGTCGCGGCTGAGGCCGGGGTCTCCAAACTCACGGTCTACAGCCATTTCACCGACAAGGAGACCTTGTTTTCCGCCGCCGTCGTGGCCCGTTGTGAAGAGCAGGTCCCTGAACTTTTCGTCGACATGGCGCCCACGGCTTCGGCGGAAAAAGTGTTGCTGGGTATTGCGCGAGGCTTTCAGACGCTGATCAACAGCCCCGAATCCGTGGAGCTGCACCGTCTGATGATTGCCCTGGGAACCCAAGGCACCGAGTTGTCGCAAGTCTTCTTCGAGGCCGGCCCGCAGCGCATCCTCCAGGAGATGGAACGCGTCCTGACCCGGCTGAACGACACGGACGGGCTGCATTTCGACTCACCCGCGAGGGCGGCTGGCCACTTCCTGAGCTTGATCAAAGGCGTCGGAAACTTCCGACTGTTGATCGGCCACGGCACTGCCCCTGAGCAATCTTCCGAGGATCGTCATGTGCGGGAGGTCGTCGCCCTTTTTCTGAAGGCCTACCGCGCCTGATGCAGCGCTGCGCACAAGGCGAGGGAATCCTGCATGGGCCTCAAGGCTTCAACGCTTTCTTGGGGTAGACGTCATACCGGCTCGATTTGCCGTCCAGCGCGTACCCCGGCTTGGCCCCCGCGATGCAGGGCGCCTTGCGGGGGCGCTTGACCACGACACGGTGTGTCGCCAACGCTAAGGCCGCCTCTAGCAAAGCAGGCGCGTCCATGTCATCCCCGACCAAGGGCCGAAACAGGCGCATCTCCTTTTTCACCAGCGCGGTTTTCTCCCGATGGGGAAACATCGGATCGAGGTAAATGACCTGAGGCGCCTCCTCTTGCCATAGGCGCATCAGCTCGATGGCGTTGCCGGTCAACAGCCGCATCTGCCCAACAATTGCGCCGACGTCCGGATCCTGTGAGGCCCGAGCCAAGCCGTCTTCGAGTAGCGCGGCGATGATCGGCTGGCGCTCGATCAAGCTCATTTCGCAGCCCAGGCTCGCTAGCACGAAGGCGTCCTTTCCCAACCCCGCGGTCGCATCCAGCACACGCGGGCGCACACCCGGTTGTATCCCCACGGCCTTGGCGATCATTTGCCCGCTGCCACCGCCGAACAGCCGACGGTGCGCCGCCTTGCCTTCGACAAAATCCACCCGCACCGGACCCGGCGCATCAGCGCCCAATTGTTGCAACTGCAGCCCATCTTCAGCGACTTGCAATGCGAAATCGGCCTGGGCATCGCCAAGCGGCAGTTCCAGGCGCTCAGCCCACCGCGCGGCCTGACGCTCGCCGTCGGAAATCAGGGTTTCGACCCGAATGCGGCTGCCCGCTTGCTCATCACTCATCTTTTCAATGCGTCCAAATTTTCTTAATGATTGGCAGTAGCTGCCGATAACGAAAGTATCCGGCATTCTGCCAGACCCAAGGCATGTACTGAGCGCTTATGTCAGACATTCAGAATCCATCCTCAATCGGCTATTTGACGTACGCAGGTGACTACAGCGTCCGCAATACCGAGACCCTGAGCGGCGTTACGCAGCTCTGGCAGGATGCGTTTGCCCGGGCAATGGCTCAACAGGTCGACGACAATGCGGGGGTCGTTGTCGCGGCCAGTCCCGTTGCCGCAACCGACAGCACGACCGGTGAGCCCATCGCCGGCGCCAGGACACTGCACACCATCGTCGAGCAGCGCACTTGCCCTGTCGAAGATCACGAAATCAATCCGCCAGAGCCGTTGTTCCTGCCCATCGCCGAATTCGAGTGGGACCTGGCAAAACCGCCCGTGCCATTCAGTGCCAGCGAAATGATCGAACAACAGCGGCACTTGGAGATTGAAACGCATTGGGTACGCCCAGCCGTGCTCAACCCCTACGACGACAGTGTCGATCCTGGTCCCGGACCTCAACCTCGCCCTCTGTTTCTGCCGATTGCCGAGTTCGAGTGGGACCTGGCCGACAAACCTGCCACACCCTACAGCGCCGATGAAATGACCGAGCAGCAACGCCACCTGGACTTCGATAACGGGTGGGCGCGGCCCATCGTGTTGCAGAATCTGCGCATCGCCGCCTGATCCGCCCTCGCCGGGACCTTACCGACAAACCCGCCAGAGCCCCATGTCGACGTGAAAATGGTTGCGATGCGCCGCGTTGTAGTCCGGCCCCAGCACGGCGTTGAACGAGCGGCAGGCGCCGTCCCTGACGCGCTTGAGGAATTTCCCTTTATCGCCGGAATCATCCCAATCCTGAAGCACAGAGATCCGTTTTCCATCAGCCAGACGGAACACAGCGATATCCAGCGCGTTCGCCGACGCGTGCTGGCTGAGACGCCCCTCACTGCGGTTGTACACATTGCGGCAGGCGAAGCTGCCCAGATGATCGATGCGTGTCACCCGTTGACCGAATACGCTTTGGGCGGCGGGCTGCAACTCGTGGAGGTCGAACAGGGCAAAGGACACCGCCAGCGGACAACTGGACAGAAAACTGCTGCTCATCGCTACGTCCCCGCCTTGAATGCGCAAGGTGTTGGTCAGCGGGCATCTGGCCTGGGCAGGACTGTCCACCTGATGGGTGTAGCGCAAGCTGGACGTTTGCAGCGCCTGATCACACAAGGCCGCATCGTCCTGCAGGCGCCATAACTTGAAGGATGTCAGCAGGTTCGGCGCGTCGCGTACGTCGAGCGGTGCCCAAGGGTTCCAGCGATCTGGAACCGTCAACCATTCTCGCCAGACAGAAATGGCAAAGCCTGCGCCCAACAACACCAATAAAAGGAACAGGGTCGAGCCACGCATGAGCAGGTATCCGCAGAGTGAACGGGAGGGCCTGCTCTATCGACCTCAAAGCAACCCGAGTTGCTCCACCTGTGGTCCCCGCTCCAGGTCAGGCAAATCCGGCAAGCCGGGCAGCAACGCCATCAACTGCCGATGGAACCGTCGCGCAAGCGCCGGTGCTTGCAGGTTATCCGGCGTGTGAAGAAACACATACGGCGTGCGCCCTTCTTCGATCCACGCCGCCACTTTCAACGCCCACTGCTCGACATAAACCTGGTTGGCATCCAGCTCGGGCCCGCCGATGAAACGGACCTGCGGAAATTGCGTCAACGCGGCGGGACGTACAGGCACTTTCGGCTTTTTCGATTGAGCGTGAAGCACGGCCGGATCACGGGACACGCAACTGAACAGAGGTCGCGAATCGAGACAGATCCGCTCGACGCCTCGCTCCAGCAACAGCCGATTGAGCGCGCGCTCCTCTTCACCTTTGCTGAAAAACGCCATATTGCGCACCTCGACCGCCAAAGGTCGCCCTTCCAGCGCATCGATGAAAGTCGCCAGCTCTCCGAGCCGTTGGGGTGTGAAGCTGGCAGGCAGTTGCAACCACAGCGGCTCGACACGCCTGCCCAGCGGGGCCAGCAGTTGCAGGAAATCCTCGACGGCTGTCAGGTGCTCGCGCAGGTCTCCCGCGTGGCTGATGTCCCCCGGAAATTTGGCAGTGAAACGAAAGTGTTCCGGTAACAAATCCGCCCAACGTTGAACGGTGGTGTCCTTGGGTCGAGCATAAAAGGTCGTATTACCTTCCACCGCGTTGAACACACGCGCATACAGTGCGAGGAACTCATTGCTCTGCGCGTCGGGGGGATATAAAGAATCACGCCAGGCGCTTTCGCTCCATGACGGGCAACCAATGCAGTAAGGCAGATCAGCGATATTCAAACGTGCAGGTCGAGTCCCGAAACTTCGAGATCCCAATCGACGAAGGTAGAGGTCGTCAGGTAGCTGCTGAGCGCATGGGCGACACGGCGACTCATGGCACGGGGGAAGATGATGTCTTGCTGGCGAGCGGGTACGTTCGCGGTATGGCCAGCCTGGCGGCGAGCAGGCTGCGGAGCGGCTTCAATATCATCGATCTCTTCTTCCGAAGCATTATCGATCGTCGTAGTCTCTTTACGAGGCTTGCGCTTGATCGGGTATGAGCGATGTGAAGGACCATTGATCCGCATGGTAACTTACTCAGCGTCTTGTAGTGGCGATTTAATCTCACGGAACGCACTTAAGCAAACTCGCGAACGATAACTAGACCACAGTTATTACAAAACGTTTAAAACTATCGAGCCGTTAACCATGACTTATCGCCGAACGGTCGCGAAGTTGTGACCCAGGTCGCACCGCAAACGCACTTTCGCCCTGTATAAGGGATCACTCAACGCGCTTTTGGCGTAGCGACCTTGTCGCGCAGATACACAGGCTGCGCCTGATCCGCGTCGATGGCTTCGCCGCGTTGCCAGGCAAAACCGCCCAGCGTCAGCAGATCTTCGGCATGGGGCAACAGCGTGGCGTCGCGCCCGCCCGGCATGACAGCAATGCGCTCGCCGTACCCCCATCCCGTGCCGGCGCCAAACCAGTTGCCCGCGGCGTCATCGGGCAAAGAGGCCTGTTCAGGCGGCATCACTGCCTCCTTGCCGACCAGGCGCATTTCCCCTGAGACCTCGCGATAGCACCCCCAATACACCTCGTCCATACGCGCATCGATCGCCGCTGCCACCTGAGTGGCGCCCTGCTCCCGAAACGCACGTTGCGCCAGCGCGGCGAGGTTAGACACCGGGAGCACCGGGCGATCCAGACCGAAGGCAAGCCCCTGCACCACGCCGATCGCAATGCGCACGCCCGTAAATGCGCCAGGCCCGCGGCCGAATGCGATGGCATCCAGCGCCGACAGCGCAATCTCTGCCTCGGCCAACAGATTCTTGATCATGGGCAACAGCTTCTGGGCATGCAGACGCGGGATCACCTCGTAGTGAGTCAGCACCTTGCCATCGTGCAGCAAAGCAACTGAGCAGGCTTCAGTAGCGGTGTCCAGGGCCAGCAAGGTGGTCATCGTCGGGTTCCGTGCGTGAGGGGGTGTGCGAAAAGTGCCGCATTATAAACAACAACAGCCCGCAAGCGGGCCGTTGTGCATTGTGCCGAAGAGGAATCAGGCGAGTGCTGCATTCACCTTCGCGGTGATGTCTTCGACCGAGCCAACGCCCGGAATACTGCTGAACTTGGGCGTCCCGTCCTTGGCTTCCAGCTGCTTGTAGAACTCCACCAGCGGCTCGGTCTGTGCGTGATAGACCGACAGACGATGGCGCACGGTTTCTTCGACGTCGTCTTTGCGTTGAATGAGGTCCTCGCCGGTTTCGTCGTCTTTGCCTTCGACCTTCGGCGGGTTGAACACGGTGTGGTAAACCCGGCCAGACCCTTCGTGCACCCGGCGCCCGGAAATGCGTTTGACGATCTCTTCGTCGTCGACCTTGATTTCAACGACGTGATCGATCGTCAGACCTGCATTCTTCAAGGCTTCCGCTTGAGGAATGGTACGCGGGAAGCCGTCGAACAGGCAGCCGTTGGCGCAATCAGGCTGCGACAGGCGATCCTTGATCAGGCCGATGATCAGATCGTCGGACACCAGCCCGCCCGCGTCCATGACGCTCTTGGCCTTCAGGCCCAGTTCGGTGCCTGCCTTGACCGCAGCGCGCAGCATGTCGCCTGTGGAGATTTGTGGAATGCCGAATTTCTTGGTGATGAACGTTGCCTGAGTACCTTTACCGGCCCCGGGAGCTCCCAGCAGAATCACGCGCATTGTTGTGCTCCTCAATTTTTTATAGAGATTTCGTCGGATTCGCCTGATTGGGGCCAATCACTTCAAAGATTTACTGACCCAACGGCCAAAAGGCTGATCAAGATACACAGCCGATTCCTGCCGCACAAGACGCTAAAAGTCGCACCAACACGGCGTAATCCGGTCGCCTGCCGACGGTCGATACTTTCGAATGACCCGTCTCGGCTCCCCCTGCACACCCCATGCACGGCCGAGCACGACGCGCAGGATGAAGGCTTGCGCCTGCATCCCTTTAGCGACCCTGGTTTCAACCGGTATTGCGTAAACCGGCTGCAATCCCCGCCACAGACACCAGAAGCGCCTGCACGAGAGGACTGTCCAGGCTGGCCTCCTGCCGACGCGAGCGTGCCAGAAGCTCGGCCTGAAGCAGATGCAGAGGGTCCAGGTAGGTATTGCGCAAACTGATGAACTCCAGGGTTTCCGGACTGTGGGCCAGCAACTGCGACTGGCCGGTCAGCCCCAATACCACCCGGCACGCCTGCGACAATAGGTCGCGTAGATGTATACCAAGGTGGAGCAGTGTAGGGTCAACCAGACGTTCGTCGTAGAGTTGGGCAATGTCGCTGTCGGCCTTGGCCAGCACCATCTCGAGCATGTCGATCCGGGTGCGGAAAAACGGCCACTGTTCACGCATTTGCCCGAGCAGCTCCCCCTGTCCGCGTGCCAGCGCATTGCCCAAGGCCTGCTCCCAGCCCAACCAGGCGGGCAGCATCAAGCGCGTTTGCGTCCAGGCGAAGATCCACGGAATCGCTCTCAGGCTCTCTACACCGCCCTCTCGACGCTTGGCCGGGCGGCTGCCCAGTGGCAGCCGCCCCAGTTCCTGCTCGGGGGTGGCTTGGCGGAAATAGTCGACGAACTCCGGATGCTCCCGGACCACGGCCCGGTAAGCCTTCACCCCGTCTGCCGCCAGTTGATCCATCATCTGCCGCCAGGCCGGCTCGGGCATGGGCGGCGGTTGCAACGTCGCCTCCAGCACGGCGGCGAGGTACAGGTTCAGATTCTGCTCGGCGATATCCGGCAAACCGAACTTGAAGCGGATCATTTCCCCTTGTTCAGTGGTACGGAAACGCCCAGCCACCGAGCCCGGTGGTTGCGACAGAATGGCGGCGTGGGCCGGTCCCCCGCCTCGCCCCACAGTGCCGCCTCGGCCGTGGAACAACAGCAGCTCCACCTCGTGAGCGCGGCAAATGTCGACGAGTTTCTCCTGCGCTCGGTACTGTGCCCAGGCCGCCGCCGTGGTGCCAGCGTCCTTGGCCGAGTCGGAATAGCCGATCATGACTTCCTGGGGCCCGCTCAAGCGGGCGCGATACCCCGGCAAGCTCAGCAGGTGTTCGATGACAGGCCCGGCATTATCCAAATCGGCGAGTGTCTCGAACAACGGCACTACGCGCATCGGACGTTGCAAGCCGGCTTCTTTGAGCAGCAGTTGCACCGCGAGCACGTCGGAGGCCGCACCGGCCATGGAGATGACGTACGAACCCAACGACGCTGCCGGGGCGGCGGCCACCTCTCGACAGGTCGCCAGCACCTCTGCCGTGTCGGCGGCCGGCTTGAAATGCGCGGGCAGCAGCGGGCGTTTGTTGTTCAACTCACGCAGCAGAAATTCGACCCGCTTCTCTTCCTCCCACTCTTCGTAACGTCCCAGGCCAAGGTAATCGGTGATTTCGGTCATCGCCGAACTGTGCCGCGTGGAGTCCTGCCGGACATCGAGCTTGACCAGAAACAGGCCGAAGGTGACCGCACGACGCAGGCAATCGAGCAACGGACCATCGGCGATCACGCCCATGCCGCATTCGTGGAGCGACTGGAAACACAACTGCAGCGGCTCGAGCAGGTCGCGATTGCTGTGCAACACGCCTTCCGGTGCCGGTTGCGTCACTTTGAGCGAAGCGTGTGCCCAATTGCGGGTGGCACGCAGGCGTTCGCGCAAGTGCTTGAGCACACTGCGATAGGGTTCGGCGCTGTCGCCCGCCACCGCCAGAAGTGCCGGGCTGGCTCGCTGCATCGACAGTTCGGCGGCCAGTTGATCGACATCGCGCAGGTACAGGTCGGCAGCCATCCAACGCGCCAACAACAGCACTTCGCGTGTCACCGCTGCCGTGACGTTCGGATTGCCATCTCGGTCGCCGCCCATCCAGGAGGCAAAGCGGATCGGTGCCGCTTCCAACGGCAGGTGCAGGCCGGTCGCCGCGTGCAGTGCGTGATCGGCCTTGCGCAGGTAATTGGGAATCGCTTGCCAGAGTGAGTTTTCGATCACCGCGAAGCCCCACTTGGCCTCATCCACCGGGGTGGGACGAACCCGACGAATTTCCTCCGTGTGCCAGGCTTCGGCGATGAGGCGCTGGAGGCGCTCAGTGATCTGCTGTCGCTCCAGGCGACTCAGATCGCGGTGGTCGAGCGCAGCCAATTGCGCCGCGATGGCGTCGTACTTTTGAATGAGGGTACGCCGCGCTACTTCAGTGGGATGCGCGGTCAACACCAGTTCGATCTCCAGCTTGCCGAGTTGCCGGGCCAATGCGTCAGGTGACTGCCCGGATTGCTTCAAACGCTCCAGCAGTTCGGGAAGCACCCGCGCCTCGAACGGCTGAGGCTTGCTGTCATCACGGCGATGGATCAGTTGATACTGCTCGGCGATGTTAGCCAGGTTCAAGAACTGGTTGAACGCCCGCGCCACTGGCAGCAATTCGTCTTCGCCCAGGCTCTCAAGGTTGGAGCTCAACTGCTCGGTGCCCTGCGCCGAACCATGACGTCCGGCCTTGGCACTCTTGCGGATGCGCTCGATCTTTTCCAGAAAATCAGCCCCGTGCTGATCCCGAATCGTGTTGCCCAACAGCTCACCCAAAAGATGAACGTCCTCGCGCAAGCGCGCATCGATATCAGCCATCCAGCGTTCTCCTCTAGCGCTTTTGTTGTTCTGTTCCGAGCCAGCGCGCCCAGCCGAAACTGAACGCCCTCATCCGTTTTGCCTCTATCTCTGTGTATAGAGCGACAAATCGATGCATCGACGCAACCCTTGGCGTCACGCCCGCACCCAGCGGGCTACGCTCATGGGCGGGTCTCCTGAGATTCGACAATCCCCCCTGGCCCGCCATCATGCGGGAACGTGAAGAGGTCGTTATGAAAATTCGTGAGCTGGCAAAACAGTGGGAAGATTCGGCAAAAGGTCGCCTCACTCCAACCGCCTATTCCGTGCACCTGGACATCGAGGCCGCGGCTCGCCTGGCGGCGCTGGCCGAAATGTACCCCAAACGCTCCCCGGAAGAACTGATGGGCGAACTGCTCGGCGCGGCGTTAGAAGAGCTCGAGGCCAGCTTTCCTTACATCCAGGGTCAACATGTCGTTGCCACTGACGAAGAAGGCGATCCGCTGTATGAAGATGTAGGCCCGACGCCGCGCTTCCTCGCGTTGTCGCGGCGTTATCTGCAGGATTTGACCGACCAGATAGACAGCCGGCAGCACTGATCGCGACGTCGTTTTCACGCCGAAAACAGAACCCGGGCCACCCGCAAGCAGCGGGCGGCGCGGTATTTTCCTGCGTCAATTTTTTAGCGCCATATTTACAACACGAAACAAAACGTCAGGTCTTGAGAACAAAAACATCTGAACTATTCAAAAAATCGGCATGTCCGAGCAGTTAGCCATTACAGAAAAAGCCGACCAATGGCAGCGGGGTTCAGATCGAATGATCGCCCCCCGCCAGGCCAACCACTGAAATGGATCCTCTCGTTTTCAGGAGTTAAAAATGGAGTTGACCACCATGA
Organism: Pseudomonas sp. RIT409; assembly: GCF_003052515.2. Classification (GTDB taxonomy): domain Bacteria; phylum Pseudomonadota; class Gammaproteobacteria; order Pseudomonadales; family Pseudomonadaceae; genus Aquipseudomonas. Next base: position 316,773 of record NZ_QARE02000001.1, read on the forward strand.
CTACCCGCACTGCCAACCCTTCGTTCAAAGGCCTGCGCGGACTCAAGCTGGCCGCCCTGGTACTGGGCACCACCGCACTGCTCGCCGGTTGCGCGGGAAAACCGCCAAGCGAGCAGTACGCCGTGACCCAATCTGCCGTCAACGCCGCAGTCACTGCGGGAGCGACCGAGTTCGCGCCGGTTGAAATGAAAGCCGCCCAGGACAAGTTCAAGCAATCCGAACTGGCCATGCAAGAGAAGAAGTACGACGAGGCGCGCAAGTACGCCGAACAGGCGGAGTGGGATGCCCGCGTAGCCGAGCGTAAGGCTCAGGCGGCCAAGGCGCAGAAAGCGGTGCAGGACGCACGTCAGGGCGTCAACGAACTGCGTGAAGAAGGCCTGCGTCAGGTTCAGCCAGTCAGCCAGTAACCCTTCGCACCTCGTGCATTGCCATTGGATTTAAAGGACGAAACTATTATGCGTAAACAAGTACTCATTCCTGCCCTGTTGGCCCTGAGCGTCGGTCTGGCAGCTTGCTCCTCGCAGCCCAACGTGAACCTGGAACAAGCTCGCACCAACTTCTCCGCCTTGCAAAGCAACCCGAAAGCGACTGAACTGGCCGCGCTGGAAACCAAAGACGCCAGCGAGTGGTTGGACAAGGCAGACGCCGCGTACCGCAACCACGACGACGAGAAAAAAGTCGATCAATTGGCCTACCTGACCAACCAGCGCGTCGAGCTGGCCAAACAGACCATCAACCTGAAGACCGCCGAAAACGATCTGAAAAACGCAGCGGCTCAGCGTGCACAAGCGCGTCTGGATGCCCGCGACGCACAGATCAAGGCGCTGCAGAACAGCCTGAACGCCAAGCAGACCGAACGCGGCACGCTGGTGACCTTTGGCGACGTGCTGTTCGACCTGAATAAATCCGAGCTCAAGTCCGCCGGTCTGGTCAACGTCAATAAACTCGCCCAATTCCTGCAGGAAAACCCTGATCGCAAGGTGATTGTCGAGGGCTACACCGACAGCACCGGTTCCGACAGCTACAACCAATCGCTGTCCGAGCGTCGCGCTAACTCGGTGCGCACGGCGCTGATCAAAATGGGCGTGAGCATGGACCGTGTAGTTGCTCAAGGTTATGGCAAGGAATACCCCGTTGCAGACAACAACAGCAACTCGGGCCGCGCCATGAACCGTCGTGTGGAAGTGACCATTTCCAACGATAACCAGCCGGTTGCACCGCGCTCCTCGATGCAATGATCGGTAACCGCTAAAGAAAAAGCCCCGCCTGGCATTGCGCCCTGGCGGGGCTTTTTCTTGTCTCATCCGAAGCTATTGGCGTGAATCTGGTTGGGCCTACAGCTTTACCCCCCTTGATCGATCTTCTGCGGTGTCTGCTGCCGCATGCACCGTACAGCTTGCCTGCGGTCGTTGACCAACACGCCTGTCAGGCCTTTCTGCTCCGTATCGAACATGACCAACACCCCTTCGATGCACTGTGCGACTTGCCGTGCAGGCTCCAGCGCCGCTTTGTAATCCTGACCGGGCACGGTCTTGAGCAAGGTGAACTGGCTCAGTTCCAACGCATCTTCCGGCTTGGCGAAATGCAGATAGCCGTAGTACCAAAGCACCCCCACCGTGCCGAATATGCAGACGATGCCGGTGAGAATCTGCGGGATCAGATTACGCTCCCCAGTCATTGCGCGCGCTCGACTGTCGGGACCTGAGAACGCACGTCAGGCGATCTACTCGCCGAATCAGTGTCTGGGTAGTTGGGCACTTCGGCGAGACGTCGCAGGCCGTTGAAGTGTTGAGGGTCGTCCAGGTAACGAACCATGACCTCACGCCAGGTCGGGTCGCCAAAAGTCTGCACATGCGGACCACGGGTCAATTGCAGCACGCGGGGAAGCGGCGCCGACTGATACAGGCTGATGCCGTTGTGCAGCGGCACCTGCGTATCGTCCAGGCTCTGAAACAACAGGATGGGTGTTCCTTTCAACTGGGCGATGCCATTGATGGCGCTGTCACCGTCCGGAATCACCCAGGACAGCGGCCGTTTGAAGGCCCATGTCAGCCAAGAGGTGCTGAGGGTATATCGGGCGACTTCCCGGTAGCTGGCGGGTACGCCGTCCAGCACGAGCGCCTTGATCCGAGACCGCTGTTGCGGGTGCTCTGCCAGGTAATGCACGCCGAGCGCGCCGCCGATGCTTTGCCCGAGCACCACCAAAGGTTTGCCCTGAACGTCCGGCGCATGGTCCAACCAGTCGAAGGCGGCGTCGATGTCCTGATAAACCGCGGGCAGCGCCGGGTCGCCCTGGGAGTGACCATAGCCGCGGTAATCCAGCAACAATACCTGATAGCCCTGCTCCGGCAGCCAGCCGCTGCCGCTCAGATGCCAGGCCATGTTGCCGCCGTTGCCGTGCAGGTGCAGCACCGTCCCTTTGACGGGGACCCCCGGCTTGGCCGGGAGGTACCAGGCGTTCAGGCGCGTCCCGTCGGCAGCGGTGAGGGTCACGTCACGCCAGGCGAGCCGAGCCTTGTCCGGGGTCAGTGGCACTTCACGTTCGGGGTAGAACAGGAGCTGGCTGCAGCCGCACAGGCACAGCAGCAAGAGGAGCGAGGTGAGCAGCTTCAAACGATGGCCTTCTCTTCGATGTCGAAACATGGTCGGCAGGCGCGAGCGGGCCCGCGCATTCTCGGGTCAGAGGATATTCGAATAATCCGCTTCGATCCGGTCGAGGCTCAGGTGATTGAGGAAGTTGGAGAAGCACATCCAGGCGGACAGCGCGTTCATGTCACGGAATTGCTCGGGCAAGTACTTGGGCGGCACCACCAGCCCCTCATCCACTAATTGACGCAACGTGCGCATGTCTTCCAGTGTGGTCTTGCCACAAAACAACAGCGGCACTTGCTCCAACTTGCCCTTCCTCACGGCCAACTGGATGTAGTTGTAAACCATGATGAAGCCCTTGAGGTAGGACAAGTCCTTGGTGAATGGCAGGCCATTCGGCACGGACCCGCGGAAAACGCGGCTGGCATTGCCGTAGCTTTCCGCCATACCAAACCCCTGATCGCGGTAGAACTCGAACACCTGGAGGAAATCCGCGCCCTCCTCAGCCATGTGAATCGCCCGAGTGCGGTTGGTGAGTTTGCGCAAGCGGCTTGGGTAGGACGCAAAACCGATCACTTCCATCAAAATCGCCAACCCTTCCTGAGTGATGGTCGATGAAGGCGGCCCCTTGGCCAGGAAGGTGCAGATGGGCTGGTTCTGCCCGTTGAGCGTGGTGCCCACGTGGACCAGGCCCTCATGGACTTCCAGCGCACGCACGTCGCGCTCATTGAACATCGCGTCGCTGCGAATCTTGATGTAGTCCGCCCCCGCTGCTGCGTCCGCCACGATGCCATCGGACTCGAATACCCTGATGGTCTCTTCCGCTTCACCGAACGTACGATTGAGACGACTTTGCAGCATCGCCACGGCGTCTTTTGCATTGAGCGTCTTGGGCTCGTCCTTGAGGTCACCGCGCCCGGCGATGTTGTTCAGGTAATCGGAGAGCATCAACCCCAGATCCGACAGCGTAGGGTCGCCGGCATGGAAAGCGTCGGATGCCGCGCCATAAAGCTCCTGCGAAATCAGGCCGAAATCTGCAGTGCCCCGCGCTTCGAGCATACGGATGACCATCCGGTACTCTTTGCACATACGCCGCATGATCTGCCCGACCGGGTTGAACTGCCCCAATTGCCGGGTAATGTCCCGTTCGATGTTCTGAAACTCCAGCTTCACCGCACTGGAATCGAAGCCCAACGGGCGATTCTCGTAATACGCACGGTCCACTTCCGGGAGCTGCTTGCCTTTGGCGGCGAGGAAATTCTTGCGGATGCTGTCGTCCCATTTCACGGCATCGAGCACGCGAATCGGCGTTTGAGCCAACACGATACGATCGGACAACATGCGTATGGTCTGCTGGTATTCGTCCACCCGGTACTCCTGTGACTGGTTCACGTGCTATTTGGCCATGCGCTGGTATTTGGCTGCCGAGAGAAAGATATCGGAATTGGCGCTGTCATCCAGGTAAGCGAAAACATTGTCCAGAGGGGTCGTGATCAGCACACCATCGCCTTTCTCGGTTTCCGTAGGGCGCCCTTCAAAGACCTTCTGATCGACCAACTGCTGCACCCGTTCCAGATCCAGGTCATAGATCACCAACTCATCGGCAGCATTGTCGTTGTCGATCAAATCGAAGCCCGCGATCACATAGTGGCCGCCATACTTTTCTGGAAGCGCGGCGGATACATACCAGCGGCTGCCATGACGCGACACGGTAAAGGCGTACTCGTCCCGATTCTTGCGGTCGCCCTTGCGGTAGCTCACGGCCTTGTATTGATCGGCGCCCGCTCGGGTGATCTCAAGCTCCAGCGGCTCGCCCCAGGCATTTTTGCTGGTCCAGGTGCCCAGCAATCTGGGAGGTGCGGTATCGCGAGTCGGAATAGGATCGTTGAACGTCACCAGGCACCCGCTCAACAGCACGAACGACAAGGCGAGCAAGACGCTCCTGGCTTTCATCGCGTTCTCCTGATCCCGCCCTTAATGAAAAATGCTCAATCCGTCGCCGCCCCTTCGGCGCCCAGCACCAGGTGCATCTGGCGTGTAAGGATAGCGAGCATTTCCTGGTCTGCGTCGGGCCTTTGCCCCCCCAGCAGGCCCTGATATTCCATCCGGCCGATCACGCCCGTCAACACTTGAGCATCAATGTGGGGCCGGTTGGAGCCCACAACCTCGAGAAACTGGGCACTTCCCTGGAGCAGGATTTCCTGGTGGGCAGCGACCAGCGATGCCAGTCGTGGATTGATCAGCGCTTCGAGGCGAAACGCATGCTCGGCGATCAGTTGATCGCGGCGGGTCTGCAACTGGTGGCGCACGTACTCCATCGTCATGCGTGCGATCTCATCGGCCAACCGTGCGCGCGCCTCGGCGCTGCCGTCGTTGCGCCCCACCATTTCACGCAGCAGCGCTTCGGTGTTCGTCCACAGCTTGGCCATGTAGGCGGCGCTGCGCTCAACGTACTGAGCAAAAGCGTCGGTCAGCAGGTCGTCGATATCCTTGAAATAGTACGTGGTGGCCGAAAGCGGGACCTGGGCTTCGGCGGCCACCGCACGGTGGCGTACCGCACGCACGCCATCGCGGATAACGATGCGCATGGCCGCGTCGAGGATTTGCTGACGGCGTTGCTCACTCCCCTGTCGGCTGGCCTTGCGCCCCTGGTACTGAACACTCTCTGCGACGGCTGTGGCCAGGCCAGCGGCTCCCTTTTGAGCGATCACGCGATTCACGACAGGTTTTTCCTTTTCAGTCAGTGCTTGGAGTTACGGGTTCGAGTTCGCCTAGAGCGCAAGCGGCACTCACCTGCCGGGCAAAAAAAAGCCGCCCTCACCGGGCGGCTCGTTTTTTCGACAATTACGCCTGAGGCCGCATATGGGGGAACAGGATCACGTCGCGAATCGACGGCGAGTTGGTCAGCAGCATGACCAGACGATCGATGCCGATGCCCTCACCTGCCGTAGGGGGCATGCCGTATTCGAGAGCACGCACGAAGTCCGCGTCGTAATGCATCGCTTCGTCGTCACCGGCGTCTTTGTCAGCCACCTGTTGCATGAAACGCTCGGCCTGGTCTTCCGCGTCGTTCAACTCGGAATACGCGTTGGCGATTTCGCGCCCGCCGATGAACAGCTCGAAACGGTCGGTGACGCTCGGATCGTCATCACTGCGACGCGCCAGCGGCGACACTTCGAACGGATAGCGGGTGATGAAATGCGGCTGCTCCAGCTTGTGCTCGACCAGTTCTTCGAAAATCATCACTTGCAGTTTGCCCAGGCCTTCGAAGCCCAGCACCTTCGCACCGGCTTTCTTGGCGATGGCCCGCGCCCTGTCGATGTCGTTCAGGTCATCGGCGGAAATGTCCGGGTTGTATTTGAGAATCGAATCGAACACCGAGAGGCGCACGAACGGCTCACCAAAATGGAACACCTTGTCGCCGTAGGGAACATCTGTCGTGCCGAGCACCAATTGCGCAAGCTCGCGGAACAGCTCTTCGGTCAAGTCCATGTTGTCTTCGTAGTCGGCGTAGGCCTGGTAGAACTCCAACATGGTGAATTCGGGGTTGTGACGGGTCGATACCCCTTCGTTACGGAAATTGCGGTTGATCTCGAACACTTTTTCGAACCCACCTACCACAAGCCGCTTGAGGTAAAGCTCCGGGGCGATGCGCAGGAACATGGCCATGTCCAGTGCATTGTGGTGGGTTTCAAACGGCTTGGCCGCCGCCCCGCCCGGGATGGTCTGCAGCATGGGCGTTTCGACTTCAAGGAAATCACGCTTCATCAGGAAGCTGCGGATATGGGCGATCACCTGGGACCGCACGCGGAAGGTTTCGCGGACCTCGTCGTTGACCATCAGGTCGACGTAACGCTGGCGGTAGCGCTGTTCGGTGTCGGTCAGGCCGTGATGCTTGTCCGGCAACGGACGCAGGGATTTGGTCAGCAGCCGCACGCTCGTCATTTCGACGTACAGGTCGCCTTTGCCAGAGCGTGCCAGGGTGCCTTCGGCGGCGATGATGTCGCCGATGTCCCAGGTTTTTACCGCCGCCAGCGTTTCTTCCGACAACGTCTTGCGGTTGACGTAGACCTGGATGCGACCGGTCATGTCCTGAATGACCATGAACGAGCCACGGTTCAACATGATGCGACCTGCAACCTTGACCGGAATCGCCGCCTCAGCCAGTTCTTCCTTGGTCTTGTCCACGTACTGTTTCTGCAGGTCATTGCAGTAGTTTTCGCGGCGGAAGTCGTTGGGGAAGGCGTTGCCCTTGGCGCGCTCGGCAGCAAGCTTTTCCTTGCGCAGTGCGATCAGGGTGTTTTCTTCCTGTTGCAGGGCTTGCGGATCGAGTTGTTGGTCGCTCATGTCTTCAGATTTTCCATCACAGGTTCGTTGCGTCTTGCCGACGGCAAGGGATCGCGGGCCGGCCGCCGTGGAGCGTGTGCCGGGCCCGCAACGGGAGTGTCGCGATTACAGCCCCTGTTTGAGGCTGGCTTCCAGGTAACCGTCGAGGTCGCCGTCCAGGACTTTATTGCAGTCGCTGCGCTCCACACCCGTGCGCAGGTCCTTGATACGCGAATCATCGAGGACATAGGAACGGATCTGGTGACCCCAACCGATGTCCGACTTGCTGTCTTCAAGGGCTTGGGACGCGGCATTGCGCTTCTGCATTTCCAGCTCGTACAGCTTGGCCCGCAACATTTTCATCGCGGTGTCCTTGTTGGCGTGCTGGGAGCGTTCGTTCTGGCAGCTGACCACGGTGTTGGTCGGAACGTGGGTGATACGCACCGCCGAATCGGTGGTGTTGACGTGCTGACCACCGGCACCGGACGAGCGATAGGTGTCGATCCGCAGGTCAGAGGGGTTGATGTCGATCTCGACCTTGTCATCGATCTCCGGCGAAACGAACACCGCCGAGAACGACGTGTGACGACGTGCACCGGAGTCGAACGGACTCTTGCGCACCAGGCGGTGGACGCCGATCTCGGTGCGCAGCCAACCGAAGGCGTATTCACCCTTGATGTGCACGGTCGCACCCTTGATTCCGGCGACCTCGCCTTCGGACAGTTCCATGATGGTGGCGTCGAAACCGCGCTTGTCGGCCCAGCGCAGGTACATGCGCAGCAGGATGTTCGCCCAGTCCTGCGCTTCGGTACCGCCGGAACCGGCCTGGATGTCTAGGTAAGCGTTGTTCATGTCCATCTCGCCACTGAACATGCGGCGGAATTCGAGCTTGGCCAGCGACGCCTCCAGGCCTTCGAGCAACTCGACGACGTCATTGACGGCGCCTTCGTCGTTCTCTTCGACGGCCATGTCGAGCAACTCGCGGGAATCGGCGAGGCCGCTGGCCATCTCGTCCAGGGTGTCGACGATCTGCGCCAGCATGGCGCGCTCGCGGCCCAGGGCCTGGGCGTACTCGGGCTTGTTCCAGACGTTGGGGTCTTCCAGCTCGCGGTTGACTTCGATCAGACGGTCACTCTTGTGATCGTAGTCAAAGATACCCCCGAATAGACTGGGAGCGTTCGGTCAGGTCCTTGATGGTGTTCAGGATCGGGTTGATTTCCATGGTCGTCAGGACTCGCAGGCGAATTTCACAAAGCCCGCGAGTATACCGCATTGATGCGATTTCCGGCACTCCATCTGGGTCTCGAAAACCGGAGGCCTGTGGTTGCCGATCCTGAAACTGGACATTATCAGATGGGAAGTAGCGCATTCTGTGGCAGCGCCGCGGATCAGGCAGTGCAACCCTCAACCATTCAACGGATGTGAAAAGCCCACCTGAAGCTGGCCGCGACCTTGCTTGCGCCAACCTCAGGAGGGCTCATTCGAAAGCCCTGAGAACAAGCGGACGGGCATTCAGCCTCCCACCACCACTTGATTGCGCCCATTGTGCTTGGCCGAATACAACCCTTGGTCGGCCATCTGGATCAGTTGGCGACTGTGGCTGCCCACCGCGGGCACGAGGGTCGCCAGGCCGATGCTGACGGTCAGGCTCGAACCTTCGGTGGGGGCGATGTGCGCAATGCTCATGCCGGAGATGGTCTGACGCAGCTTTTCGGCCAGCAGTCGCGCACCACCCGGCGAGGTGTTGGGCAGGACCAGCGCGAACTCCTCACCGCCATAGCGCGCGGGCAAGTCGGAGGGGCGACTGCAACTGGCGCGAATCGCCTTGGCGACCTGGCGAAGGGCTTCGTCGCCTTCCAGGTGACCGAAGTTGTCGTTGTAGGCCTTGAAATAATCGACATCGATCATCAGCAACGACAACTGGGTCTGCTCGCGAATGGCTCGGCGCCATTCCAGTTCGAGGTACTCGTCGAAATGACGACGATTCGACAGCCCCGTCAGGCCGTCGGAGTTCATCAGGCGTTGAAGGACCAGGTTGGTGTCCAGCAACTGTTGCTGGCTCACGCGCAGGGCCCTGTAGGCCTCATCCCGCTGCAACAGTGTCATGTACGACCGCGAGTGGTAGCGGATGCGAGCCACCAGTTCGATGTTGTCCGGCAGTTTGACCAAGTAATCGTTAGCGCCAGCGGCAAAGGCCGCGCTCTTGATCATCGGATCTTCCTTGGTCGACAGCACGATGATCGGGATGTCCCGGGTCATCGGGTTGTTGCGGTATTCGCGCACCAAGGTGAGGCCGTCGAGGCCGGGCATGACCAGGTCCTGCAATATCACGGTCGGCTTGATCTGGATCGCCTGGGCGATCGCCTGGTGCGGGTCGGCGCAAAAATGAAAATCGATGTTTTCTTCATTCGCCAGGCCGCGCCGGACGGCTTCGCCGATCATCGCCTGATCGTCGACCAGCAACACCATGGCCGCGTTTTCGTCCGTGGTGTGCAACTCGTCCAGTTGCAAGTCATGCATTCAGGGGCTCCTGGTCACAGTCCGGCTGTGAAATCACCTGGAAATTCATTGGGTCAATGCCTCGTTCAACCGAGACGCGATGCTGTCCAGCGGGCGAATCTCCATGGCGGCGTCAATCGCGGCAGCCGCTTTGGGCATGCCGTACACCGCACAGCTTTGCTGGTCCTGGGCGATGGTGAGGAATCCACGCTGACGCATCAGCTTGAGTCCCTGGGCACCATCCCGGCCCATGCCTGTCAACAGAACGCCCACTGAATCACCATTCCAATACGTCGCTACGCTCTCGAAGAACACGTCGATCGAGGGTCTGTAAATTTCGTTCACCGGCTCGGCGGTGTAGGCCAACGTGCCGTTTTTCAATAACCGGATGTGGTGGTTGGTGCCTGCCAGCAGCACGGCACCAGCCTGAGGCGGCTCGCCATCGCAAGCCAATCGTACAGGGAGTCCGGAAGAACTGCTCAACCATTGTGCCATCCCGGCTGCAAACACCTGATCCACATGCTGAACCAGCACGATGGCCCCCGGAAAATCCTTCGGCAGTCCCTTGAGCAACACTTCAAGCGCCGCAGGCCCCCCAGCAGAAGAACCAATGGCGACCAGCGCCTGACGCTGCGGCGCTTCGCGCACGGGCGGGGGTGCCGGACGAACCCGGCTGTCCCGTTGACCGATAAGCCAGCCTATATTAAGTATCTTGCGCAACAAAGGTGCGGCGGCTTCTTTTGGGTTGCCCGCTCCGATGGCCGGGGTGTCGACGACGTCGAGCGCACCATGGCCCATGGCTTCGAATACTCGGTGGACGTTCTGTTCCCGATCTACAGTCACAATCACGATGGCGCAGGGGGTGGCGGCCATGATGCGCCGCGTGGCTTCGACACCGTCCATGACCGGCATGATCAAATCCATCAATATCAAATCAGGCGTCGACTCGGCGCAGCGCTGCACCGCCTCCGCGCCATTGCCTGCCACCCACACCACCTCATGCGACGGTTCGAATGCCAACGCGCGCCGCAGTGCCTCGACTGCCATGGGCATATCGTTGACGATGGCGATCTTCATCCCTGCGCATCTCCTATCAGCTCAACGACGGCATCGAGCAACGCGTCGTCATGAAAACTGGCCTTGGCCAGATAATAGTCGGCGCCGGCGTCCAGGCCCCGACGGCGATCCTCTTCACGATCCTTGTATGACACCACCATGACCGGCAACGACTGCAACCGGCTGTCGCGCCGCAACAGGGTCACCAGTTCGATGCCGTCCATGCGCGGCATGTCGATGTCGGTGATCAGCAAATCGAAATCTTCGGCACGCAGGGCATTCCAGCCATCCATGCCGTCCACGGCCACGGCCACCTCGTACCCGCGGCTGAGCAACAGCTTGCGCTCCAGCTCGCGGACGGTCAGCGAGTCGTCGACCACCAGCACCCGCTTGCGCGATTGAGCATCGGCCTGGCGATTGCGCCGGTCGATGCGCTCCAGTCGCCCGGTGCTGAGCAACTTTTCGACCGAGCGCAACATGTCTTCGACGTCGATGATCAACACCGCCGATCCATCGTCCAGCAACGCCCCGGCGGAAATGTCCTGTACCTTGCCCAGCCGCGGGTCCAGCGGTAACACGACCAGCGTGCGTTCGCCGATGAAACGCTCCACGGCCACGCCATACACGACGTCGCGTTCTCGGATGATCACGACTTTGAGGAGGTCGGCGTGGTCCTGGCTGGCGGGACGATTGAGCAATTGGCTCGCAGCGACCAAGCCCACGTGTCGCTCTTCGTGCCAGAAGTGCTGTCGCCCTTCCAGTTGTACGATTTCATCCGCCGCGACATCGCGCATGCGCTCGATGTGCGCCAGCGGGAAGGCGTAGGCCTCACCGCCGACTTCAACCACCAGGCTGCGCACCACCGACAGTGTCAGCGGGACTTCCAAGTGGAACCGGCTGCCCTGCCCCGCCTGCTGATGCAAATCGACACCGCCGCGCAGTTGCCGGACCATGTGCAGCACGGCATCGAGACCGACACCACGCCCCGACACTTCAGTGACCTTGTCTCGCATGCTGAACCCTGGGAGGAACAGGAAGCTGAGCAACTCTTCTTCGCTCAATTGCGCTGCGGTTTCCTCCGGCGACAATTTGCGCGCAACGATGCTGCGACGCAGACGTTCCAGATCGATGCCCGCGCCATCGTCGATCAGCTCCACCACCAGCAGCCCCGCCTGGTGCGAGGCTTTGAGCTGAATCAGCCCTTCGGCGGGCTTGCCGCAGGCCAAACGTTGCTCGGGCAATTCGATGCCGTGATCCACGGCATTGCGCAGCAGGTGAGTCAGTGGCGCTTCGAGCTTTTCCAGAACATCGCGATCGACCTGGGTTTTCTCACCTTCGATTTCCAGCCGCACCTGTTTGCCCAACGAGCGGCCCAGGTCTCGCACCATGCGCACCTGACCAGCCAACACATCGGCAAACGGGCGCATGCGACACGCCAGTGCTGTGTCGTACAACAGTTGGGCCCGCTGAGCGGCCTGCCAGCCAAACTCGTCCAGGTCCGAGGTCTGCTGGAGCAACAGTTGCTGCGCTTCTCCCAACAAGCGGCGTGCTTCCTCCAGCGCCTTCTGGGCATCGGGGTCGACATTGGCACCGAGTAGCGCGTCGAGGTTGTCCAGCGCCCGACTCGCTCCCGTCTGGGAACGCTTGACCCGTTGCATCGCCGTCAGGTACGGCTTCAGACGCTGAGTCTCGACCAGTGACTTGCTCGAGAGGTCCAACAGGTTGTTCAACCGCTCTGCGGTGACCCGCAACACGCGCTCGCCGCCCTCCGTCACCCGCCGCTCGCGCCGCCGCTCGACCTTGACAGACACTTCGGCGTCGCCGTTGATCTCGTCAGGGGCATGGGGCAGCGTCGGCTCATTGACGGGGGGCGAAGCGGTCACGGGGGGCTCGGGTTCGCCCGAGGGCTCAGGGACCAAAGGCGCATGAGCGGACTGCACCGATTCCACCAGCGCCTGGGCATTGGCCAGGAGTAAATCCTCCATCGACGGCTCAGCGGTCGGCAATGGCACGGCGTGACGCGCCCCCGGATTGATCAGGTCATTCAGCAGCGCGACGTAGCCGTCCACATCGGCTTGCGTGACCTTGCTCTCGCCTGGCGTCGCGATGCGCATGAGCATGTCGGTGCCCATCAACAGCGCATCAATGTGTTCGGGCTTCAAATGCAAGCGGCCGGTCTGGGCTTCGACCAGACAATCCTCCATGACGTGGGAGACGCTGACGCCCGCGTCGACGCCCACAATCCGGGCGGCGCCCTTGAGCGAGTGAGCGGCGCGCATGCACGCTTCCAACTGGTCGGCCTGAGTCGGATTGCGCTCGAGGGCGAGCAGACCTGCGCTCAACACCTGGGTCTGGGCTTCGGCTTCGAGGGTGAACAGCTCGAAAAGTGAAGCGTCGCGCATCTGATCAGGCGTCATGTGAGGCTCCGGTTCACTGCCGACAACAGCTGTTCTTCATCCAACAGGCGCAGGCTGCGGTTTTTCCACTGGACCACCCCCTTGGTGAAACGGGCGTTGGCGTTTTGCGCGGAGCCGGATGCGCCGTCCAGTAGACGGGCTTCGATGGCATGGATGCCGTCGACTTCATCGACCGGCACCACCACCGGCCCGCCCTGCGCGGCGACGATCAGCATGCGCGGCATGACTCGCCCGGTGTTGACCGGGGCAAACGAAACATCGAGCCCGAGCAGTTCGACGAACGACAGGCAAGCCACCAACGCACCACGCACATTGGCAACGCCCAGCAATGCCCGGGACCGTTGATGGGGAAGCGAATGGATGGCTTGCACGGGCGAGACTTCCACCAGGCACCGGGTTGGGAGGCCGAGCCACTCTTCGCCGAGACGAAAGACCACCAGTGAGCGCGTCTTGACGTCGTTGTCCAGCTCATCGCTCTGAACCACAACGCGATGTTCCTGCGCCAGCGTGTAACGATCCAGCAAGCGCGTAGCGGCGGCGGAGTACACCGAGCAGTTGCGACAATGAATGTGATCGACCAGCAGCGGGCAGGAGCGATCGCCATGGATGCCGATCCGGTTCCAGCAGTCATCGATGGCCTGCGCGGCGTCGCTGATCAATTCACTGTGTACGCTGGTCATCGACTCCGTCCTTCTTTGTTCACGCCGCGGGCGGCACGCTCCTGCAGGCGTCTGGCACCTGCGCTATCGCCTTGCGCAGCCAACAGCGCGGCCAGTTGCGCCAGCGCTTCAGGGTGTTGCGGTTCCAGGTACAGCGCCTTGCGGTAGAAGCCTTGTGCACCGACGCCATCGCCACTGACTTCACTGAGCAGCCCCAACCAATAAAACACCGGCGCCACGGGCTCATGGCTTTTCAGATACTGCTCGCAAGCCCGCCTGGCTTCCGCGGTTTTACCCTCGTTGGCCAATTGCTTGATGCTGGCGAGCAGGGTTGCCGCTTCCCCGGCTGGCGGAGGCGCCCCCGGCGCAGGGCTGCGCACGGGCGCCGGGCCGAAGGATTTGGGCGCTGGGTTTGGACGCGGCGCCGGCGGCGGTCTGTTACTGACTTGCGGCGCTGCGACAGGCCTGATCGGCAACGTCGCAGCAGTCGGCGGTACCGCGAACGGATCAGCCACAGGCTCGGTTCGATGCCGGAACGCGAATGACTGAGGGATGCCGATGGACACCATGCCCATTCGCCCCAATAGACTGCCTTCGGCGGGCCCGATGAAGAGCAATCCATCTTCACGGGTCATGCGCTTCAATGCTTCGAACCCCTGTCGCTGGGTGTCCAGGTCGAAGTAAATCAGCAGGTTGCGACAGAACACGAAATCATAGGCGGACTGCGCGACTGTCAACGCGGGGTCGAGAAGGTTGCCGGTCTGGAAGCCGACCTGCTCACGGACCTTCTCGCTGACCAGGTAACCGTCTTCGACCTGAGTGAAATGGCGCTCACGGAACCCCAGTTGATCCCCGCGGAAGGAATTTTTGCCGTACACGGCGCGACGTGCCCTTTGCAGTGACAGGGGGCTGATGTCCACCGCTTCGACTTTGAACTGGGTGGCCTGCAAGCCTGCATCGAACAAGGCCATGGCAATCGAGTAAGGCTCTTCGCCGGTGGAGCACGGAAGACTGAGGATGCGCAGCGGTCGGGCACCGTTCAACTGCGCCACCCTCGCTGCCGCCAGCTTGCCCAGCGTGCCGAAGGATTCCGGGTAACGGAAAAACCAAGTCTCAGGCACGATCACCGCCTCGATCAATGCCTGTTGTTCTTCGGCGCTGCTGTGCAGCAACTGCCAATAGGCATCGGCGCTCTCGGCCTTGTTGAGCGCGCATCGCTGACGAACCGCTCGCTCGATGATCGCCTCGCCGACGGAGGCGACGTCCAGCCCGATGCGGCTCTTGAGGAAGGCGAAAAAGCGCGCGTCCGATGTCATGGTGCGGCCCCGAGGGAATCAAGGGTGTCGAAGTCCATGGGACGGGCAGGAAACAGCAGGTCGCGCACCTCGTCGGTGAGCAGGTCCTGTACGCGAATCCACTGCAGCAGCCCCGTTTCGTCTTCCCGCACCGGTCCCAGATAAGGGGCCTCACGGTTGTCCAGGCCATATGCCTTGAATTCGTCCACCGCGCACCGCAGGGTGTCCGTCGCCTGTTCGAGGATCAGCCCCAGGCGCTGCGCCGGACGATCGCCCCCCAGTCGGTAGTGCACCAGCACCAGACGCGTGCTGGTTCGCTGCGGCGCCGTTTCGCCGAAGGTCAGCGCACTGAGATCGACCACCGGCACCACCGCGCCTCGATGAGCGAAGACACCCGCGACCCAATGGGGCGCGCGCGCAATCGGCTTGAGCGCCAAACGCGGCAGGACTTCAGCCACCTCGGCGGCCTCCAGGGCGTAGCGCTCCTTCCCGATGCGAAACATCAGGAACAGCTTGTTCGACGGCAACGACCGCGCGCCGCGCTTGGCTGAATGCTCCGTCATGGACCGGCTCAGACCTTGAATCGCGAGACGCCGCTGCGCAGGCCCACTGCCACCTGGCTCAACTCGTCGATGGCAAAGCTGGCCTGGCGCAGCGACTCCACGGTCTGGCTGCTGGCATCGCCCAGTTGCACCAGCGCCTGATTGATCTGTTCGGCACCCGTGGCCTGGGCCTGCATGCCTTCATTGACCATCAACACGCGCGGCGCCAGCGCCTGCACCTGATGGATGATCTGCGAGAGCTGTTCGCCCACCTGGGTGACTTCGAACATCCCTCGACGTACCTCTTCGGAAAACTTGTCCATGCCCATCACGCCCGCCGAGACCGCCGACTGAATCTCTCGCACCATCTGTTCGATGTCATAGGTGGCGACTGCCGTCTGGTCCGCCAGGCGCCGAACCTCCGTCGCGACCACGGCGAATCCGCGGCCGTATTCACCGGCTTTTTCGGCCTCGATGGCGGCGTTCAGCGACAGCAGGTTGGTCTGATCGGCGACCTTGACGATGGTGACCACCACCTGATTGATGTTGCCCGCCTTCTCATTGAGGATGGCCAGCTTCGAGTTGACCAGGTCCGCGGCCCCCATCACCGAGTGCATGGTTTCCTCCATCCGTGCCAGGCCCTGCTGACCGGATCCGGCGAGGATCGAAGCCTGATCGGCAGCCGAGGTCACTTCCGTCATGGTGCGCACCAGATCCCGAGACGTCGCGGCGATCTCGCGGGACGTGGCGCCGATTTCGGTGGTAGTGGCCGCGGTTTCAGTGGCCGTGGCCTGCTGCTGCTTGGAGGTGGCGGCGATTTCGGTCACCGATGTGGTGACCTGAACCGAGGAGCGCTGCGCCTGGGACACCAGCGCTGCGAGCTCGGTGACCATGTCGTTGAACCCGGTCTGCACCGCGTCGAATTCGTCCTTGCGCTCCAGGTTCAGACGGCTGCTCAGGTCGCCGGTCCGCATCACGTCGAGGATTCTGACGATCCGATTCATGGGCGCCAGGATGGCGCGCATCAGCAGCAGGCCACAGATACCGGCGACCAGCACTGCGATGATCAGCGAGATGCCCAAGGTGATCTTGGCGCTGTAGACCGCGGCCTGAATGTTGTCCGATGCGCGATCGGCATTGATTTTGTTCTTGGTACCCAGCGCATTGAGCACCTTGCGACCCTCGAACCACATCGGGGTCAGCTGTTCGGTAAAGATGCGCTGGGCCATCGCGAAGTTGTCACCTTGATAGGCCGACAGGATGCCGTTGAGCACCAGCCCGAACCGTTCACGCAGTTGCAGAAACTGCGCGAACTCACTGCGATCGCTCTCTTCAAAAATACTTTTCTGATACGCGGCAATCTGGCTCTGCAGGCGGTCATCGTACTCTTTGTACTGATCTTCCTCAGCGTTGGTCAGAGGACGCCCCGCGCCTTCGGCGAGCAACTGTTGGGTGCGGATGTAGCTTTCAACCCAGGCGCCGCGCACCGTGCTGCTGTAATAAACCCCCGGTAGCGCGTCGAGCCGTACTTCATCGCCGCTGCTTTCAATGACCAGCAAGCGGTTGAAAGCCACAA
Organism: Pseudomonas sp. RIT409; assembly: GCF_003052515.2. Taxonomy (GTDB): domain Bacteria; phylum Pseudomonadota; class Gammaproteobacteria; order Pseudomonadales; family Pseudomonadaceae; genus Aquipseudomonas. The sequence goes on from NZ_QARE02000001.1 coordinate 333,732, forward strand.
TCACCATCAGCAACATGATGGCGATGATTACAGCGAAGCTCGCCAAAATACGTTGACGCAACGTCCAGTTCTTCACAGTCAGCCCTCAAGAGTTCAACACCGGCAAGACCGGGTTCAAGAAGCGGACCGACAGACGGCCCAACGCGAGCGGAGTATAGCCTAGTGCCTTACTAATTAACTGGGCTGTTTCCGACACGACATACGCAATAACGCACACATATAAAGGAAACTTCTGACACGTTATCGGCCGACCAAAGCATTACCTGATAGGGAAGTTGCCGATGTGGCTCATGGCGCCCATTAACGTCCAACGGTGCCGCGAAGAGGTACGGGGACTTGAGGCAAGGGAAAGGAAGTTGCGGGCTCGGGCAGCGGTCGAGATCCGGCCCCAGGGAGACGGCAAGCCACCGCCGGGCTTGCCCTTCCCGAGTCTGCTTCGATCTGCCGTGGCGAGTTATGGCTGCGCTTGGCGGACCTGATTCTCCAACTCGGCTTTCAAGTCGGGGGCAAGTTTGAGCTGTTTGGCCAGTTCGTCCAGGTATGCCCGCTCCATGAAGTGCTCTTCATCGACCATCATCACACTGGCGAGGTACATCTCGGCGGCAATTTCAGGTGTGTGAGCCGACCGCGCGACCTCGGCAGGGTCCAGCGGCTTGTGCAGCTCGGCGTGGAGCCAGTGCTGCAATTCCTCATCGCCCGTCAGCCGCGTGAACTCACCCTCGATCAATTGCCGTTCATTGTCATCGACATGGCCGTCCGCCTTGGCCGCCGCCACCAATGCCCGCAGGATCGCCTCGCTGTGCTGTTCCACTTGGGCGGGCGGCACACGGTCGACGGTCTGAGGCTGAGCCGACCCTGCGCTCGCCTGATTGGCCTGCCAATTCCCGTAGGCCTTGTAGGCCAGCACACCCAGCGCCGTGAGGCCGCCGTAGGTCAGCACTTTGCCACCGATCTTGCGCGCACTTTTGTTGCCCAGCAGCAACCCCATCGCCCCCGCTGCCAGCGCGCCACCGCCCGCGCCGGACAAAAGCCCTCCCAGATTGGCGCCACCGGCCTTGCCGAGCAGATCGGCGAGGCCGCCCTGGGTGCCCTGGCTTTGAGAAGGAGAACGACCGGATTGACCCGCCTTGTTTTGCAACAGGTCCTGGCCGGATTTCAGCAACTGATCAAGTAAACCTCGGGTATTCATGGGCACCTCCTGAAAACACTTAAACGGTCCGACACGCAGGTTAAGGCGAAGTCCTCAGTTGCCGTTTCCGACTGTGCTTCCAGATGTTGCAGGGGCGAGCCGGGCCATTCGAAAAAAACGATATACACTCGTTGAATTCCGAAAAGACGGGAACGGCTCCCATGATGACGTTACGCCAAATCCGCCACTTCATCGCAGTGGCCGAAACCGGTTCGATTTCCGCAGCGGCGCAGGCGGTGTTCATCTCCCAATCCACCCTGACGCTGGCCATCCAGCAGCTGGAGGAAGAGATCGGCGTTACCTTGTTCAGCCGCCACGCCAAAGGCATGACCCTCACCCATCAGGGGCACCAATTTCTGCGGCAGGCCCACCTGATTCTGGCCACGGTGGAAAACGCCAAGCGCAGCTTGCAACAAGGCGCCGAACAGGTGGCCGGGCAGTTGGTGATCGGCGTGACCAGCCTGGTGGCAGGCTATTACCTCGCCGATCTGCTGACGCGGTTTCAGCGCGCCTACCCCAACGTCGACCTCCGCGTGATGGAAGACGAGCGCCCCTACATCGAGCATCTGCTGGTCAGCGGTGAGATCGACATTGGCGTGTTGATCCTCTCCAACCTTGAGGATCGCCATGCCTTGCAGACCGAAGTGCTCACGCACTCGCCTTACCGGCTATGGCTCCCGGCCCAGCATCCTCTGTTGGAACATGACAACATCAACCTAGCCGACATCGCATGCGAGCCGCTCATTCAACTCAACGTCGACGAGATGGGCAGCAATGCCCAGCGCATCTGGTCGCGCATAGGCCTGCAACCGAAAGTCAGCCTGCGCACAGCCTCCACCGAGGCGGTCCGAAGCCTGGTCGCGGCAGGCCTTGGGGTTTCGATCCAACCGGACATGACATACCGTCCGTGGTCGCTGGAGGGGGACATCATCGAAGCCCGCCCTATCGCCGACCTGACCCATACACTTGACGTAGGGCTGGCGTGGCGGCGGGGTACGGCGCGCCCGTCACTGGTCGACCCGTTCCTGAGTGTCGCGCGAGAACAACCTCATCCAGGGCGCAGGCCTTCGATTTAATCGAACGGGGGTTTCAGAATTAAGCATTTGTCGAGCGCCGATGCGGACACTAGGCTCTGAGCTTGGGGCGTCAAAGTGTATCGGCATCTTTCAAGGGAGCCGCTTCAAACATTGACTCGTTCAACTTCGCCACAGGGAAGCTCGAACAATGGCAGGCGGCGCGAATGATCGGTTTTTGACTGCACTGCTGATCGACGGTGAACAAGTCGCCGGCGAGGGGATCGTCGAACCGATTCTCAATCCGGCCACGGGCGAAGTGCTGACCGCAATCGCCGAAGCCAGTACCGACCAGGTCGAGAGCGCGATTCTCGCGGCCAACCGCGCATTTGACGCTTGGTCGCGCACCACACCGCAATTCCGCGCGAACGTCCTGCTCAGCATCGCCGATGCCATCGAAAAAAATGCCGATCACCTCGCCCAGTTGGAAGCGCTCAACTGTGGCAAGCCCCTGCACCTCGCCCGGCAGGACGACCTGACGGCCACCGTCGACGTGTTCCGCTTTTTTGCCGGTGCCGTACGCTGTCAGACCGGGCAACTGGCGGGCGAATACGTGGCGGGCTACACCAGCATGGTGCGGCGCGATCCGATCGGCGTCGTCGCCTCCATCGCGCCCTGGAATTACCCGATCATGATGGCCGCCTGGAAGATCGCTCCGGCCCTCGCGGCGGGCAATACGCTGGTGTTCAAGCCGTCGGAACATACGCCGCTGTCGATTCTTGCGCTGGTCCCGCTGTTGGCCGAGCGGCTGCCCAGGGGCGTGATCAATATCGTCTGTGGTGGCGGCGAAGGCGTTGGGAGCCATTTGGTGAGCCACCCGAAAGTCAGGCTGGTGTCACTGACCGGCGATATCGTGACCGGCCAGAAAATCCTGCAGGCGGCGGCCAAGACCCTGAAACGCACCCACCTTGAACTGGGGGGCAAAGCGCCGGTGATCGTCTGCGATGACGCGGACATTGCGGCGGTGGTCGAAGGTGTCCGCACCTACGGTTATTACAACGCAGGCCAGGATTGCACCGCGGCCTGTCGCATTTACGCCGAGGCCGGGATACACGACAAGCTGGTCGCCGAATTGGGCTCGGCAGTCGCCAGCCTGCGTTTCGCGAGCAGACGCGACGCGGACAATGAGATCGGGCCCTTGATCAGCACGCGCCAGCGTGACCGAGTGGCCAGCTTCGTCGAGCGGGCGCTGAGCCAGCCTCATATCGAACGCATCACCGGCGCCGCCGTGCATTCGGGGCCTGGGTTCTTCTACCAACCCACCTTGCTGGCAGGCTGCAAACAGGGGGATGAGATCGTCCAGCGCGAGGTGTTCGGGCCGGTGGTCACCGTGACCCGCTTCGATGGGCTGTCGCAAGCCCTGGACTGGGCCAACGATTCCGAATATGGCCTGGCGTCGTCGATCTGGACGCAGAACCTGGACAAGGCCATGCAGGTCGCGGCACGCCTGCAGTACGGCTGCACCTGGATCAACAGCCATTTCATGCTGACCAGCGAAATGCCCCACGGCGGCCTGAAACGCTCAGGGTACGGCAAGGATTTATCCAGTGATTCGCTACAGGACTACAGCGTTGTCCGGCACATCATGGCCAGGAGCAGTTACGCGCTTTAAGCACCCGACCAGCGTGCAGTCGAGATTGAGTTCAAAGCAATAACAAGAAAACCGAGGAGCGCCTGCGGTTGGGGACTTCCAACGGCGCTCCCCGCCACTGATTTCCTGCCAACCATAAGTCAAAGAGGGAACCCGTATGTCAGTGCAAACAAACGTCTTGTTGGGAGCCGTAGTCACCGCCATGTTCACCACCGGCACAGTGCAGGCCGCTGAAGCGCTGACCAGTGTCGGCGACGGCGAAGGTCAGCTGGATATCGTGGCGTGGCCGGGCTATATCGAACGAGGCGAGAGCGACAAGGCCTATGACTGGGTCACCGGCTTCGAAAAGGAGACCGGCTGCAAAGTGAACGTCAAGACCGCTGCCACCTCCGACGAGATGGTCAGCCTGATGACCAAGGGTGGCTATGACCTGGTTACCGCATCGGGTGACGCTTCCTTGCGCCTGGTGGCGGGCCAGCGCGTGCAACCGATCAACACCGATCTGATCCCCAATTGGAAAACCCTCGATCCCCGCCTTAAGGACGGCCCCTGGTACACCGTCAACAAGCAAACCTACGGCACACCCTATCAGTGGGGCCCGAACGTCCTGATGTACAACACGCAAGTGTTCAAGACGCCGCCGGTCAGCTGGAGCGTGGTGTTCGAACCCCAGGACTTGCCGGACGGCAAGCCGAACAAAGGTCGGGTTCAAGCCTACGACGGCCCGATCTACATTGCTGACGCGGCGCTGTACCTGAAGACCGCCAAACCCGAGCTGAAAATCGAAGACCCCTACCAACTCACCGAAGCCCAGTATAAAGCCGTGCTCGACCTGCTGCGCGCGCAACACGCCTTGGTGCATCGCTACTGGCATGACGCGACCGTGCAAATGAGTGACGTGAAAAACGAAGGCGTCGTGGCATCCAGTTCGTGGGGTTACATGGTCAACGGCCTGGTTGCGGACAAACAGCCGGTCGCCTCGACCATCCCGCAGGAAGGCGCCACCGGCTGGGCGGATACCACCATGTTGCATGCGCAGGCCAAGCATCCGAACTGCGCGTACAAATGGATGGACTGGTCGTTGCAACCGAAAGTCCAGGGTGACGTCGCCGCCTGGTTCGGTTCGCTGCCCGTCGTACCGGCGGCGTGCAAAGGCAATGAATTGCTGGGCGCCGAAGGCTGCGCCACCAATGGGTTCGACTTGTTCGACAAGATCGCCTTCTGGAAGACCCCGCAGGCCGAGGGGGGCAAATACGTGCCGTACAGCCGATGGACACAGGATTACATCGCAATCATGGGTGGGCCTTAGTCCGGTGCTGTCCGATCGTTTCCATGCTTGCACCGGCTTGCCATCGCTTGCGTGAAAACGTACCCCTCGGCGCGTGCTACCGCGGCGTTGATCGAAGCGCTGGCAAGCGATGACGCGCCGAGGGTGGAAACGATCTGGAGCACAGCCTCCTCCGCCGTGATTCTCCGCCCATCCCCCCTGTGCGCTTCATCCGGCGAAACGCTGAATAGGCCTTCGCTTCCATTTGAGGTTTCACCATGACCCTTGCAGTCCAGTTCACTCAAGTTTCCCGTTCGTTCGGCGATGTGAAGGCCGTAGACCGGGTCTCCATCGACATCGAGGACGGCGAGTTCTTTTCCATGCTCGGCCCATCGGGCTCGGGCAAGACCACTTGCCTGCGCCTGATCGCCGGCTTCGAACAGCCCAGTGCAGGTTCGATCCGGATTCATGGCGAAGAGGCTGCGGGCCTGCCGCCGTATCAACGCGACGTCAATACGGTGTTTCAGGACTACGCCCTGTTCCCCCACATGAACGTGCGTGACAACGTCGCCTACGGTCTGAAAGTCAAAGGTATTGCCAGGCGTGAACGCCTGGCTCGCGCCGATGAAGCGCTGGACATGGTCGCGCTGGCGGGCTATGGCGACCGCAAGCCCGTGCAATTGTCCGGCGGGCAACGCCAGCGGGTGGCCCTGGCCCGCGCGCTGGTCAACCGCCCCCGCGTCTTGCTGCTCGACGAACCCCTGGGCGCCCTTGATCTCAAACTGCGCGAACAGATGCAGAGCGAATTGAAAAAGCTCCAGCGCCAGTTGGGCATCACCTTTATTTTCGTGACCCACGACCAGACCGAAGCGCTGTCCATGTCGGACCGCGTCGCGGTGTTCAACAAGGGTCGGATCGAGCAGGTCGACACGCCGCGCAATCTGTACAGGAAGCCGGCCACTGCCTTCGTTGCCGAGTTCGTCGGCACCTCCAACGTATTGCGAGGCGAACTGGCGCAACGACTGTGCGGCCACTGCGCAGCCTTTTCGATTCGCCCCGAGCACATCCGGTTCGCGGATGGCCCGGCTGCCCCTCATGAAATCGAAGTGAGCGGTTTGCTGCATGACATCCAGTACCAGGGCAGCGCCACCCGGTACGAACTGAAGCTCGACAACGGTCAGACCCTGAGCGTCAGCCAGCCCAACACCCAATGGGTGGAAGCCAGCGCGCACCACCAGACCGGGCAACGCATCACGGCACGCTGGGCTCGCGACGCCATGGTCGCGCTGCACGATCCTGTGATCGAGGCTTGCTGACATGAATCAGACACTTATCCACAGTGCGCCGACGCCGAGGCCCTCGCCTCTGAGGTCGCTCTCCGACCTGCTGTACCGAAGGCCGAACCTCTACCTCTCACTGTTGCTGATCCCCCCGTTGCTGTGGTTCGGCGCCATTTACCTCGGCTCGCTGCTGGGGCTTTTGTGGCAAGGTTTCTACACCTTCGACGACTTCAGCATGACGGTCACGCCCGACCTGACCCTGGCCAACTTCGCAGCGCTGTTCAACCCGGCCAATTTCGACGTGATCCAACGGACGCTCGTGATGGCTGTCGCGGTCTCCGTCGCCAGTGCCATCGTCGCCTTTCCCATCGCGTATTACATGGCGCGCTACACCACGGGCACGACCAAGGCGTTCTTTTACATCGCGGTGATGATGCCGATGTGGGCCAGCTACATCGTCAAGGCCTACGCCTGGACGCTGCTGCTGGCCAAGGGCGGTGTCGCGCAATGGTTCATCCAGCACTTGGGGCTGGAGCCGGTATTGCTATGGGTTCTGGGAATTCCCGGCGTCGGTGGAAGCACCCTGTCGACCTCGCACCTGGGGCGTTTCATGGTGTTCGTTTACATCTGGCTGCCGTTCATGATTCTGCCGATCCAGGCCTCGCTGGAACGTCTGCCCCCTTCGCTGCTACAGGCGTCCGCCGACCTGGGCGCCACACCGCGACAAACCTTCGCGCAGGTGATCCTGCCCCTGTCGGTGCCGGGCATTGCCGCCGGTTCGATCTTCACCTTCTCCCTGACCTTGGGCGACTTCATCGTGCCGCAGCTCATTGGCCCGCCGGGCTACTTCATCGGCAGCATGGTCTACGCCCAGCAAGGCGCCATCGGCAATCTGCCGATGGCCGCCGCATTCACATTGGTGCCCATCGTGCTCATCGCCATCTACCTGTCTATCGTCAAGCGACTGGGAGCTTTCGATGCGCTCTAGGCCCGTGGAAAAAGAACAAGCCTCCTGGGGTTTGAAAATCGCGGCGTGGGCGGGGTTGGTGTTTTTGCATTTCCCGATCCTGATCATCTTCGTCTACGCCTTCAACACCGAAGACGCGGCATTCAGCTTCCCGCCTCAACGGTTGACCCTGAAATGGTTCAGCGTGGCGTTTTCCCGGCCGGATGTGCTGGAGGCGATCAAGCTGTCGCTGCAGATCGCCTGCGTGGCGACGTTGATCGCGCTGGTCCTTGGCACGCTGGCGTCGGCAGCCCTGTATCGGCGCGCTTTCTTCGGCAAGGACAGCATTTCGCTGATGCTGATCCTGCCCATCGCCCTGCCCGGCATCATCACCGGCCTGGCGCTGCTGTCGGCATTCAGGTGGCTGGGCATCGAGCCGGGCATGTTCAGCATCATCGTCGGCCATGCCACGTTCTGTGTGGTGATCGTCTACAACAACGTCATCGCCCGCCTGCGCCGCACGTCCCACAGCCTCATCGAGGCATCGATGGACCTGGGTGCCGACGGTTGGCAGACCTTCCGCTACATCATCCTGCCGAACCTGGGCTCCGCATTACTGGCGGGCGGAATGCTCGCGTTCGCACTGTCGTTCGACGAAATCATCGTGACCACCTTCACCGCAGGCCATGAACGCACGTTGCCGATCTGGCTGCTCAACCAACTGAGCCGACCTCGCGACGTGCCTGTCACCAACGTGGTCGCCATGCTGGTGATGATGGTCACGATGTTGCCGATTCTCGGCGCGTATTACCTGACCCGAGGCGGTGAGAGCGTGGCCGGGAGCGGTGGGAAGTAATCCCCGTGAAGGGCCAACTCGCTCGCCTCAGGACGACCCCACGCCAGCCCGGGCGGCGCAACGAACATTCGAAGGCGTTAACGAGAGGACAATGCCATGCAAACCAAACTGCTCATCAATGGCCACCTGGTCGCCGGCGAAGGTCCCGCGCAGCCTGTGTTCAACCCAGCCTTGGGCCGCGTGTTGGTGGAGATCAACGAAGCCAGCGAGGGTCAGGTCGACACGGCGGTGCGCGCCGCCGATGCAGCTTTTGAAAGCTGGTCGCAGACAGCGCCCAAGGATCGTTCGCTGCTGCTATTGAAGCTGGCCGATGCGATCGACGCCCATGCAGAGGAACTGGCAAAGCTGGAGTCGGACAACTGCGGCAAGCCCTATCACGCCGCGCTGAACGATGAACTGCCTGCCATCGCCGACGTGTTCCGCTTTTTCGCCGGTGCCAGCCGCTGCATGGGCGGTTCGGCCGCGGGTGAATACCTGCCCGGGCATACGTCGATGATCCGTCGCGACCCGGTGGGCGTGATCGCGTCGATCGCCCCCTGGAACTACCCCTTGATGATGGTCGCCTGGAAAATCGCCCCGGCCCTGGCCGCCGGTAATACGGTGGTGCTCAAGCCTTCCGAGCAGACCCCGCTGACCGCGTTGCGCCTGGTCGAATTGGCCAAGGACATCTTTCCTGCGGGCGTACTCAACCTGGTGTTTGGCCGCGGTCAGACGGTGGGCAATCCGCTGGTGACTCACCCGAAAGTACGCATGGTCTCGTTGACCGGCTCCATCGCCACCGGCTCGCATATCATTTCCAGTACCGCCGACAGCGTCAAACGCCTGCACATGGAACTGGGTGGCAAAGCGCCGGTGATCATTTTCGACGATGCGGATATCGATGCGGCCGTCGAAGGCATTCGTACCTTCGGGTTCTACAACGCTGGCCAGGATTGCACGGCAGCCTGCCGTATCTATGCGCAGAAAGGGATCTACGATGCCTTCGTGAAAAAGCTGGGCGAGGCGGTGAGCTCCATCAAGGTGGGGCCACAGGATGACCCGACGACCGAACTCGGGCCGCTGATCACCGCCCAGCATCGCGACCGCGTCACGGGCTTCGTCGAGCGCGCGATCGCGCAATCCCACATCCGACTGATCACAGGGGGCAAAGCCATTGAAGGCAAGGGTTTCTTCTTCCAGCCAACGGTCATTGCCGACGCCCAGCAGGATGACGAAATCGTTCGCCGTGAAGTCTTCGGGCCGGTGGTTTCAGTCACACAGTTCGAGGATGAAGCCCAAGTCCTCGGCTGGGCAAACGATTCGGATTACGGCCTGGCTTCCTCTGTCTGGACCCAGGACATCGGCCGCGCCCACCGCCTGAGTGCGCGCCTGCAATACGGCTGCACCTGGGTCAACACGCACTTCATGCTGGTCAGTGAAATGCCGCACGGCGGTCAGAAACTGTCTGGGTACGGGAAAGACATGTCCCTGTACGGGTTGGAAGACTACACCTCGGTGCGGCATGTGATGGTCAAGCACTGAAACGTGCCGAGCGGTCGAGAATGAATCCGTTCCCATGGTGCGGGTGGCCATGGGAGTGGGACTCATCCGGATTCGGTTCGTGATGTGCGCTGCCAACCCCAGCGGATAATGCCGGCCACCCTGCGCCATTCGATGGCACTTTCCATGAGCCGCCATCACCCCGCGCCTGATCTTATTTCTCTGTCATCACGCAACCCCTCGGCAGCGCCATGGTCAACCGTTTTGACGTTGCTTCGGGTTGATACGGTCTTTTTCGCTATTCATTCGAATAATGGCGAATTGAGCCGCTCGATCCTCCACCCTCAAATGGATAGCACGGGTGACGATCTTTCTGGTCTGGCTTCGTATTGGGCCATTTGAATGGAGCTTTCGCTGTTGACTCGATATCCCGGTTTTCCCGCAGGTGACAGTGCGGCCGCTCGTACCCTTTCCGGAATCGACTGGACGACCACTGCGCTCGGCCCCATGGATCAGTGGCCAGCGGGCCTGAAGATTCATTTGAATCTGATCTTCAACTCTCCCGAGTCGATGTACGTCCTCTGGGGGCCGGACTTATTGTTTTTCCATAACGATGCCTACGCGCCCGTGCTAGGTCCTCGGCTGAAAAACGCCATGGGCGCTCGGATGAAAGAGCTGTGGTCGGACGTTTGGGATCAGGTTGAGTCCAATATCGAGGATGCGTTGCGCGGTATTCCTTATCAGTGCGAAGACTTGCCGCTGGTCATGGCTCGCTACGGAGAGATCGAGCGTACGTGGTGGTCGTTCTCCTTCTCTCCGGTCATCGACGAACACAACCGAATTGCAGGTCTGTTGTGCGTAACCAAGGAGACCACCAAGCGAGTGCTGGACCAGCGCGCATTGCGTGCCAGCGAGCAGCGACGTCTGGATTTGATTGCCGATCTGGAGCGCCAGGTGATCGAGCGTTCACACGAGCGCGGCCTGACCTGGCAGGTCAGCCCCGATCTGCTTTCAGTCATGACCGCCGAACTGCAATTCGAGACCACCAACCCGGCCTGGCGCTCGACCCTGGGCTGGTCAGACGACGAATTGTCGAGCAAGACATTGGGCAACTTGATCCACCCCCATGACACCGTGCACACCCAGAACGCGTTCGAAGCGCTGAAAGGCAATCATCCGGTCCTGAACCTGGAGAACCGTTGCCTGCACAAGGACGGCACCTACCGATGGCTGTCGTGGGTCGCCGTTCCGGAAGGCGGCAAGATGTACTGCAGCGCGCGCGATATCACCCATGAGAAACGGCAGGCCGACGCGCTGCGTCTGGCCGAAGACGCATTGAGGCAATCACAGAAAATGGAAGCGGTCGGGCAACTGACCGGAGGCCTCGCTCATGACTTCAACAACCTGTTGCTAGGGGTCAGCGGCAACCTGGAGTTGTTGAAGAACCGCGTCGCCAGAGGCCGCACCGAACAGCTGGACCGTTACATCGACTCCGCGCTGGAAGGGTCGCGCAGGGCCGCAGCGTTGACCCATCGACTGCTGGCCTATTCCCGTCGGCAAACCCTTGACCCCGAGGTGACAGACGTCGATCACTTGGTCGAGGGCATGGCCGAGCTGATACGGCGCACGGTCGGTCCTGCCATCGCTATGGACGTTCTTGCCACGCGAGGCCTCTGGACCACGCGCGTCGATGCCCACCAACTCGAAAACGCACTACTCAACCTCTGCCTGAACGCGCGCGATGCCATGCCGGACGGCGGCCAGCTGTTGATCGAGACCTGCAACGAAACCCTTGATGCCGCGGACGCGCAGGAGTTGGAGCTGCCCGAAGAGCGTTACGTGGCGCTGTCTGTCAGCGACAACGGCACCGGCATGAGCCAAGAAGTGGCCAAGCGCGCCTTCGAACCGTTTTTCACCACCAAACCCATGGGGATGGGTACAGGGCTGGGGCTGTCGATGATCTATGGGTTCGCGCGACAGTCCGGCGGCGGTGTGCGCATCGAGTCGACGCTCGGACGTGGCTCACGTGTCTGCATTTACCTGCCCGCCTACATCGGTACTGAGAAGCCTGCCGCCAAAACGCCAGCCCTGAGCCGCTCGGCCGCCGCGCCGGCCAGCGGAAAAACGGTACTGGTGGTGGACGATGAACCCTCCGTGCGCGCCTTGATGACCGAAGTTCTGATCGATCAAGGCTATCGAGTACTTGAGGCCGACACCGGGGCATCGGCGCTCGAGATCCTGCAATCCGGCCAGACCGTGGACCTGCTAGTGTCGGACGTGGGCCTCCCGGGCGGTATGAATGGTCGGCAATTGGCTGACGCTGCACGCGTCTGGCGGCCCACGCTGGATGTGCTGTTCGTGACCGGCTACGCAGAGAACGCCGCGTTGGACAAAGATGGGCTGGAAACGGGAATGCACGTGCTCATCAAGCCATTTTCTCTTCGGGCCTTCAACGACAGAGTCATCGAGTTGCTTCGAGCGCAACGTGTGCCGCCAGCAAAAGAGGCCCCGTTTAGCGACCCGGCACCGTGAACAACATCCCGCCCGCCCGTGCGCGGGCCTCGCACAGCACCAGGACGGCGCGCCGCTCGTCGTTGCTCATGCGGCCCCAGCCCGCGATCTCTGCGCCAGTGCGCTGGCAACCGACGCACAGATCGCCCTCATCCAGGGCACAGATGCTCACACAAGGGGAACGTACGGGTTTTTCGTGAATTGCGGATTCGGTGGACATCAATCTTCCTGAGGCGCCAGGTCGCGTGCATAACGCTGGGCATTGTGAACGTAATGGGCCGCGCTGGCTTCGAGCATGTTCTTCTGGGCGTCGGTGAGCTCGCGCACGACCTTCCCAGGGGAACCCATCACCAATGAACCGTCGGGGATGACTTTGCCTTCGCCGATCAGCGAATTGGCGCCGATGATGCAGTATTTTCCGATCTTCGCCCCATTGAGGATCACGGAATTGATCCCGATGAGCGTGTTGTCATCGACGGTACACCCATGAAGCATCACGTTGTGGCCGATGGTCACGTTCTTGCCGATCGTCAGCGGCGAGCCCATGTCGGTATGCATCACGGTGCCATCCTGCACATTGCTGTTCTCGCCGATATCGATCAGTTCGTTGTCGCCCCGCAGCACAGCGCCAAACCAGACGCTGGCATTGGCCTGCAGGCGAACCTTGCCGATCAGTGTGGCCGTGGGAGCGATCCAGCTTTGCGGGTGGGCTTCGACGCGGGCATCGCCCAGACGGTATTTCATCTTGTTTTCCTCATGGCTCGGCTCTCTGGCCGTGGGTCAGGCAGACATTCGTAAAGCGGCAAGGCCGGTCAGGACTTCAGCGTCAGGATGGCCGAGCGCTGCGGTGGCCGATGCAGATCAATATTGCTGTCGTAGAGCACGTTCACGAGCTCGACGATCATGATGGCCGTCAGGCCCCATATCTTGTATTCGTCGAACCGATAACTCGGCACGTACCAACTGCGGCCCTGATAATCGATGCGGTGGGTGTGCTCCCGGGCGTCCTCCCGGAAGAAAGCCAGCGGGACGCTGAAAACGGCGGCAATTTCGCCATCGTTGGGCGTGTATTCGACGAAATCGGGAATCACGCCCACAAAGGGGGTGACCTTGATGCCGTGCTTGGAGATGAGGGGGCTGAGAGGACCGACGATTTCAACGAGGCCGGGCGCCAGGCCGATTTCTTCTTGGGCCTCACGCAGCGCGGTGAACACCAGATCAGGATCTTCGGGATCGCGCCGCCCGCCGGGAAAGGCAACTTCGCCACCGTGGGTCGACAGGCCGCTGGCACGCAGCGTCAACACCAGTTCAGGCTCATCGCTACGGGTGATGGGTACCAGGACCGCCGCTTCGGGGAAACGTCCGTCATTATCCAGCGTGCCCGGCGTATGACCCTTGATACGGCGAAGTAGCTCGTCCAGCATGGGAGTTCTCGATCTAATGCCTGTCCGGCATGATGCACCAAAGCTGCGATACGCCCAACCCCTCCCCGTCTACCGGAACTCGGGCCTTGCCCCCGACCCGCGCGGCGCGCCAAGATAGCCGCTGACTTCAGGAACGCGATCCGATCATGAAATTCTGCAGCCAGTGCGGTGAACAGGTCACCCAGCGCATCCCCGAGGGCGACAGCCGCCCGCGTTACGTATGCGATCACTGCCACACCATTCATTACCAGAATCCGAATATCGTCGCCGGCGTCTTGCCGGTCTGGGAAAACAAGGTGTTGCTGTGCCGACGCGCCATCGAGCCAAGAATGGGCTACTGGACGTTGCCAGCCGGGTTCATGGAAAACGGCGAAAGCGTCGAACAGGCGGCCCGCCGCGAGACTGTCGAAGAGGCCTGTGCGGTGCTCGAAGACCTGCATTTGTATGCCATGATCGATGTGCCGCACATCAGCCAGGTGCACATCTTCTACCGCGCCAACATGGTCAGCGCCGACTACGCAGCCGGGGTAGAAAGCCTTGAGGTCAGGTTGTTCGACGAGGGGGAGATTCCGTGGTCCGAGCTGGCTTTCCAGACGGTCAGGCGTACCCTAGAATGCTTCTTCAACGACCGGCGGCATCAAGAATTCCCGGTGCGAACCGATTGCCTGTCTGTCACCCCTCCTCTCAAAACACTATGACCAGATGATGACGCGCGTTCGTCGATGCGCGAGCTTCAGGGATACCGTTGAAATGCGTTTGTTGCTTGCCGCTCTGTGCCTGTCGTTCGTTCCGCTTTCCCAGGCCGCGTTCACTCAGACCATCGTGCCCAAGGGCAGCGAGCAGAAATTCGTCGATGGCAAGGTGGTGGACACGCAGGACATTGCGCACCGTACCATCGACAAAGTGCTGGTCCTCAAATCCGCTCATCAACTGCAACTGATGAGCAAGGGCGAGGCGCTGAAAACTTACCGCATTTCCCTGGGTAAATCCCCCAAAGGCCCCAAGCTGCAGGAAGGCGACCAACGCACCCCGGAAGGTTTCTACTGGCTGGACTGGCGCAAGACCAGCGATGCCTTCAACCTGTCGATGCACATCTCCTACCCGAACATCTCCGATGCCGCCCGCGCCCGCCGCGAAGGCGTCAACCCCGGCAGCATGATCATGATCCATGGCACGCCGATCAACGAAGAATACCCGGAGTGGTATTTCCACACCCTGGACTGGACCAATGGCTGCATTGCCATGAAGAACAGCGACATCCGAGAGGTGTGGGACTTGGTCAAGGACGGCACGATGATCGAGATACGGCCCTGAGCCACCTGCCAGAGGATCGGCCTTGTCGCAGCGCCGAGGCCACCCGCGCCCTACCCTGAGCCCGACGCGAAGGGGCCCGCCGTTTAACGACAGTCAATAAGCCCGCCGTTTCCAGCCGACCGTATCGGTTTCTCCCCTCGACTTCCCCCTTGCGCCATGGTGAATTGCGCAGCGCCCCCGAACGTCACCACTTTGTGACCAAAAGATCTGCTTTGCCCCTACCCACCGGTTGACGTGGTATTCAAGTGGTATTACTTTCGATGGCATCTCCATAAAAACTTTCCCTCTGAAGTGGGGCCCGTTTTACATGCAATCGATCCTTGCCCTGCGCCCCGACGACAGCCAGCCCACGCCGCTCTACCTGCAGTTGGCGCGTAATCTGGAGGCGGCCATTCACGCGGGACAGTGGAAAGCCGAACAGGCGCTGCCGTCGGAACGCAGCCTGAGCGAGACGCTGAACATTTCCCGAGTCACCGCCCGTAAAGCATTGGAAATTCTGCTGGCCCAGGGCCTAGTGCGTCGCAGCCAGGGGTCAGGCACCTTCATCACGCCGCGCCTCGAGCAACCACTTTCCCGCCTCTCCAGCTTCAGCGAAATGCTCCGTTCGAAAGGCTTCAATCCCAGCTCTCAGTGGCTGGAGCGCGGCATCGTGCTGCCGACCCATGAGGAACTGATCCGACTCAGCCTGTCGCCGACGCAGAATGTCGCCCGGCTCAAACGCCTGCGCAAAGCCGACGGCATCGTCATGGCGGTAGAGCTGAGCACGTTGCCCGCCACGTTGCTGCCGGACCCCAACGCCATCGGCGATTCGCTGTACGCGCACCTGGATGCCATCGGTCGCCCCGTTGTGCGCGCGCTGCAGCACATCCGTGCCATCAACGCTTCAGCGGAGATGGCCGCGCTGGTGGGCATCGAAACCGGCACCGCGATGCTGCTGATGACTCGGATCGGTTACCTCGCCGACAACACCCCCATTGAACTCACCGACACGTATTGCCGCGACGACTACTACGATTTCGTCGCTGAGCTGCGTCGGTAAACCAGGCGGAGCACACATGCCCGATTTCAACATCCTGACCCCCGACGGCTGGATCTGCGGCCAGTTGCAGCATCGCGGCGGGCGGGTGACCGGCATTCAAGGCGAGTCTTGCGATCCTCTGGACAACAGCCTGCCCTACCTGCTGCCCGGCTTCATTGACCTGCATGTTCACGGCGGAGGTGGCCGAGACATCATGCAAGGCGTCGAAGGTTTCGCCACCATCGCGCGCACCCACCTGCGTTTCGGCACGACGTCGATGCTGGCGACCACCATGACGGCCCCTGCCGCCGAAATCAGCCAGATCCTCGAACAACTGGGCGGATACTGCCAGCAGCGGGCGCCGGGCACCGCCCGCGTGCTGGGGGTGCATCTGGAAGGCCCCTACATCAACCCTGGAAAGCTCGGTGCTCAACCCAACCATGCACATGCCGCGTTGTTGGACGAGGTCGAGGATTACCTGCGCCTGGCACCGATCAAAGTCATCACGATCGCCCCGGAGATTTCCGGCCATGTCGACCTGATCAAGACGCTCTCGTCCAGCGGCGTCCGGCTGCAGATCGGCCACACGCTGGGCAGTTACGAGGAAGGCGTCAACGCCCTCGACGCGGGGGCGACCAGTTTTACCCACCTCTATAACGCCATGAGTCCGCTGCATCATCGCGAGCCCGGTATCGTCGGCGCGGCGCTGGCTCACGCGCGTTATGCCGAGTTGATTCCGGACCTGCTGCATGTGCATCCCGGCGCCATCCGCGTGGCCCTGCGGTCGATTCCCTGCCTGTATTGCGTCACCGACTCGACTGCCGCCACGGGCATGCCGGATGGCGAATACAAACTGGGCAGCCACACCGTCACCAAGTGTCTGGGCGGGGTGCGCCTCCCGGACGGAACGCTGGCGGGGAGCACCCTGACCATGGATCAGGCGCTGCGCAATCTGGTGAACATCGGCCTGCCTCTGGCAGAGGCCTCTCGGCGGTTGTCGCAATTTCCGGCCGATTACCTGGGCATCCAGGACCGCGGCCGCCTGGAGGCCGGCGCGTGGGCCGACGCCGTCTACCTGAGCCGCGATCTCAACGTCACTGCCGTCATGGTCGAAGGAGAGACCCTTGAACTCGAAAATGCTTGAGGAGGCACTTGCCTCCGCGGACGTCGTCCGACGTCAACTGGAGGTGCTCGAACCGCGCGTGATCGCGCTGGCGGAGCGCCTGCGCCAGGCCAGTCCGCGTGTCGTTCTGTCGGTAGCGAGGGGCAGTTCCGATCATGCCGCCAGTTATTTCGCGTACCTGGCCATGCAGCTCACAGGCGTGCCGGTTGCATCGCTGCCCATGTCGGTGGTGACCCTGCATGACGCGCCCATGCACGTCGACAACCAACCGGCCATTGGCTTCTCGCAGTCCGGTCAAAGTCCCGATCTGGTGGACAGCCTGCGCACGCTGCGCGCCCGCCGGGCTTTGAGCATCGCAATGGTCAATGCCGAAGGCTCGCCACTGGAGCAGGCCTGTGAGTATGTGTTGCCTCTGTGTGCAGGGCCTGAATTGAGCGTGGCCGCGACCAAAAGCTTCATCGCCACCCTCGCCGCCAGCGCTCGGCTCGTCGCCCACTGGACCCAGGACCGCACGTTACTTCACGCTGGCGAGAGCTTGCCCGAACGCCTGCACGACGCCGCCGGCCAGGACTGGTCATCGGCAATCGACGCGCTGCGAGGGTGTCAGCAGCTGATGGTCATCGGCCGCGGAACCGGTTTCGCCATCGCTCAGGAGGCCGCGCTCAAATTCAAGGAGACCTCGGGCATTCAAGCCGAAGCGTTCAGCAGCGCCGAGGTTCGGCACGGCCCTATGGCGCTGGTGGATGAACAGTACCCGCTGCTGATTTTCGCCCCACGCGGCGCCGAGCAAGCCAGCCTGCTGACGCTCGCCGCCGATATGCGCGAGCGCGGCGCCAAGGTCATCCTGGCCGCGCCCGAAGGCGTCGAAGGTCGCAACCTGACACTGAGCTGCGCGGATCACCCCGCCCTCGACCCGATTCTCGCCATCCAGAGTTTCTACGTCATGGCCGCGGGGCTCGCAGAAGCCCGAGGCCTGAACCCCGACCAGCCAAGGCATTTGAGCAAAGTCACCAAAACCCGTTGATTCCGCGCCGTCTCGATCGACGCCAGCAAGGACGATGTCATGCATAAGAATAAACAGATGACGTTCAGCGCCCCTTTCAGCGGGGCAGTAGTGAGTCTCGCGCACATTCCCGACCCGGTGTTTGCGGAAGGCAGCATGGGCGACGGCTTGGCCATCGACCCGCTGGATGACGTGCTACACGCGCCTTTCGACGGTGTGGTGATCAACGTCGCCCGCACGCGCCATGCGGTCAACCTGCGCGCCGACAACGGCAGTGAATGGCTGCTGCATGTGGGCATCGACACCGTCGGGCTCAACGGCGAGGGTTTTCAGGCGCTGGTCGAAGACGGCCAACGCGTCCGGCAAGGTCAGGCGTTGCTGCGCTTCGATTTGGACCGCGTCGCCCGCGCGAGCCGCAGCCTGATCAGCCCGATGATCCTGCTCAACGGCGACCGATTCGAGATCGCGCCAATCAAGAACGGTACCTCGATCAACGTCGGCGAAACGTTGATGGACATCATGACCTTGGCCCATGAGGCGCCAAATGCTGAGGAATCTCGTCATCAGGCCAAATCGGCCCAAGGGCGAGTTCGAGTAACGCACCGTGGCGGGCTCCATGCTCGGCCCGCTGCGCGGGTGCGCGAGACCGCGCGACGCTTCAACAGCCAGAGCGAATTGCATTTCGCCGGAGCCAAGGCGTCCACCGACAGTGTCACCGGGCTGATGGGGCTAGGGATTGCCGAACAGGATGAAGTGGAAGTCGTGTGCCGGGGCGATGACTGCCAGTTCGCTTTACAGGCATTGATGCAAGCGCTGTCGGCCACCTCATTGGAGGACGAGTCCCACGCGCCTGCTACTGCGATGGCGCCGCCCATCCGGCTGCCCGCCGAGCCGGGCGTCATCACGGGCGTCTGCGCGTCCCCTGGCCTGGCCAATGGCACGCTGTTCTTGCTCGATACGATCGAGCTGGGCGTAGACACCGCCGACCATCGTCCAGAGGAGCAACGCCAGCGGCTCGCCGATGCACTCGCGCAGGTCCGGATCGACATCAGTGGGTCCTTGGACCGCGACCCGCCTGAGCAGCGTGCAATCTTCACCACGCACTTGGCCATGCTCGAGGACCCTGCACTGCTCGACGCGGCCCACGACGCCATCGATGGGCGGCAAAGCGCTGCGCACGCCTGGAGCCAAGCCGTGCTGACGCAGTGCACCGCGCTGGAGAGGCTCGACAACCCGTTGCTCGCCGAACGCGCCAATGACCTGAGAGACTTGCGACAGCGTGTCCTGCACGCGTTGCTTGGCGATACGCGCGACATGGACATTCCGCCTGGCGCCATCGTCGTGACCCGTGAGCTGACGCCATCGGACCTGCTGATGCTGGTGCGACGGGGGATCGGCGGGGTCTGCATGGCCGAGGGCGGTGCGACGTCCCACGTCGTCATTCTTGCGCGAGGCAAGGGCCTGCCCTGCGTGGTAGCCATGGGCGCGAGCGTGCTTGAGGTCAGGGCCGGCCAGGAAGCCGTACTGGATGCCGACGGCGGTCGCCTCGAACACCAGCCGAGCGAAGCCCGCTTACGCGAGGTCCAGGCACAGCGCCTGCAACGTTTGGAACAACGCCAGCGCCAGCAGCAACATGCCCACCAGCCGGCGTTGACGCTCGACGGCGTCAGCATCGAGGTAGCGGCCAACGTGGCGTCGCTCGCCGATGCCCAAAGCGCGCAGCACAACGGCGCTGACGGCGTGGGCCTGCTGCGCACGGAGTTCCTGTTCGTCGAGCGCAGGACAGCGCCGACTGAAGACGAGCAGCGATCAGCGTACCAGTCGGTCGTGGATGCACTGCACGACAAACCGGTCATCATCCGCACCATCGACATCGGTGGCGACAAACAACTGCCGTATCTGCCCCTTCCGGCCGAAGCCAATCCGGTGCTGGGCCTGCGCGGGATCCGCCTGGGACAGGCGCGTCCGGAATTGCTCGATGAACAACTGCGCGCCCTGCTGCGGGTCACGCCATTGGCTCGTTGCCGAATCCTGTTGCCCATGATCTGCGAAGTCAGCGAATTGCTGGCGGTACGTTCACGCATCGAAGCGCTGGCAGATGAGGCAGGGGTGACCGAACGTCCCGAGGTGGGCGTGATGATCGAGGTGCCGTCCGCGGCATTGCTCGCGGACCAACTCGCTGCCCACGCCGACTTTTTGTCCCTGGGCACCAACGACCTTTCGCAATACACCCTGGCCATGGATCGCGATCATGCGGGACTCGCGGCGCGCGTCGACGCATTGCATCCGGCCTTGCTGCGCCTGATCGGGATGACCTGCTCCGCGGCCGAAGGCAAAGGACGGTGGGTTGGCGTCTGCGGCGCCCTGGCTTCCGACCCGCTCGCCACAGCGGCATTGATCGGGCTGGGTGTGCGCGAACTGTCGGTCAGCCCGCTGCACGTCGCCGAAATCAAGGCGCAGGTCCGCGAACTGGACACCCGACAGTGTGAAGCACTGGCGCAGCACCTGATGACGCTCGGCAGCGCCGAGGATGTGCGTGAGGCTTGCCGCACCTTTCAGACCCAGGTCCAGCCGCGGGCAGTCATTGCCTGACAACAAGAACAAACGCCCGAAGGAGAGACGCCGTGTACCAACACTTCATCGAAGGGTTACAGCGACTGGGACGCGCGTTGATGCTGCCCATCGCCATCCTGCCCATTGCCGGGCTGCTGCTGCGGCTGGGCGACACCGACCTGCTGAACATCGCAATCATTCATTCAGCGGGCAATGCCATTTTCAGCAATCTGGCGCTGATCTTCTCCATCGGCATCGCGGTCGGCTTCGCCCGCGACAATAACGGCACGGCGGGTCTGGCCGGGGCGATTGGCTATCTGGTGATGACCGCGACGCTCAAGGTCCTCGACCCGCACATCGACATGGGTATGCTCGCCGGCATCATCGCCGGGCTGGTCGGTGGCGCGCTGTACAACCGTTTCAAGGAGATTGCCCTGCCCGATTACCTGGCGTTTTTTGGTGGCCGGCGCTTCGTGCCGATTGTCACCGGTCTGTCGGCAGTCGCGCTGGGGCTTTTGTTCGGGCTGATCTGGCCGCCGGTTCAGCAAGGCATCAATGAACTGGGGCAATTGATGCTGGAGAGCGGAAGCATCGGAGCGTTTTTCTTTGGGGTGATGAACCGCATCCTGATCATCACCGGGCTGCACCACATTCTGAACAACCTGGTGTGGTTCGTTTTCGGGACTTTCACCGACCCCGAAACCGGGCGCGTGGTCACCGGTGATCTGGCGCGATACTTCGCAGGCGATCCCCACGCGGGCCAATTCATGACGGGTATGTTTCCGATGATGGTGTTCGGCCTGCCCGCGGCGTGCCTGGCGATGTACCGCAATGCGCTGCCGGAGCAACGCAAACTGATCGGCGGCGTCTTGCTGTCAATGGCGCTGACCTCCGCTCTGACGGGCGTCACCGAGCCCATCGAGTTCGCCTTCATGTTCCTCGCGCCGATGCTCTACGTGGTGCACGCATTGCTGACCGGCCTTTCGATGGCCCTGGCAAACCTGCTGAACATTCACCTGGGTTTCACCTTTTCCGGCGGTGCCATCGACATGGCACTGGGCTGGGGCAAATCCACCAACGGGTGGCTGATCTTCCCGCTGGGCCTGATCTACGCGCTGGTGTATTACGGGGTGTTCGATCAATGCATCAAGCGCTTCAATCTGAAAACGCCCGGTCGCGAGCAGACAGCGGGTGCCTCATCCCACGTAACGCAAAGCGACCGCGCAGACGCGTATATCCACGCCTTGGGCGGTGCGGACAATCTTTTGAGCATCGACGCCTGTACCACGCGTTTGCGCCTGCAGTTGGTGGATCGCAGCAAGGCCCAGGACAGTGAGTTGAAAAACCTCGGCGCGATGGCTGTGGTAAGGCCCGGCAATGCAGGGAGCCTGCAGGTGGTGGTGGGGCCAATGGCGGATGGGCTGGCGGATGAACTGCGTCAGGCTCTGCCGCATGCGCCGAAAGCTTCAGTTATCAATCCGCCCATTGGTCCTGCACCGGGCCAGGCAACCGACCGCAGCCAAGCAGAGCAATGGTTCAACGCACTGGGCAGCAAGGCGGTGATGGATGTCGAATGCGTCGCACTGACGCGCCTGCGCGTGCAATTAAAGGAAGGACAAACGCTAGCGGTCCATCAACTGGACGCACTGGGCGCTCAAGGGGTGAGAAACCTGGGTGATGGCGTGTGGCATGTGTTGGTAGGAAATGGTGCTCAGGGCTTGAGCGAGGCATTGCGGGGGATGATGAAGCCTCATTGACGCCAGGTGCCGTAGGAGCGCGCTTGCCCGCGACCTGGCGCAACGCGGCAGCAAAACCAGCTAACCCGGTATATCTGGCACAACGAATGCGCCTGATTTGCTGCCGCTTCGCGCCAGGTCGCGGGCAAGCGCGCTCCTACAGGAGGTTTGCGGTGTACGCTAGAAATCCGCGAGCTTCCACACTTCGTAAGCTGGTGTTTCATAGGGGTGGCTGCTTTTCAGGGCCGCCACCGCCTGCTGGATCAAATCATCGGCGACGACCAGCTCGACCTTCCACTCTTCGACTGTCTCGATCTGCCCAGCCTGCCCAATGAACGGTCGACTGCCGTCCAATGGGCGGAACTGGCCTTGACCAAGCACCTGCCATGAACAGCAGTCATACGCGCCGATTCGCCCCGCACCGGCGGCGAACAACGCGCTCTTGACCTGCTCAACATGGCTCGGTGGCACGAAGAACGCGAGCTTGTACATCCCTGATCAGTTCACCCAGACGCGCGCATTACGGAACATGCGCATCCACGCGCCGTCTTCGCTCCACTCGTCCGGACGCCACGAGTTGTTCACCGCGCGGAACACACGCTCAGGGTGCGGCATCATGATGGTGACGCGACCGTCGCGAGTGGTCAGACCCGTGATCCCGCGCGGCGAGCCGTTCGGGTTGGCCGGGTAGCTTTCGGTGACCTTGCCGTGGTTATCGACGAAACGCATGGCCACGGTGCCCGATACGTCGGTTTCAAGCAGGGCCTCAGTCGATTTGAATTCCGCATGGCCTTCGCCGTGGGCGATGGCGATCGGCATGCGTGAGCCCGCCATGCCTTGCAGGAAAATCGACGCCGACTTCTGGATCTCAACCATCGCCACGCGACCTTCGAACTGCTCGGAGCGGTTGCGCACGAAATGTGGCCAGAATTCGCTGCCCGGAATCAATTCGCTGAGGTTGGACATCATCTGGCAACCGTTGCACACACCCAGCGCGAAGCTGTCGTTGCGCTGGAAGAAGCCTTGGAACGCGTCACGCGCGCGGGCATTGAACAACGCGGACTTAGCCCAACCTTCACCGGCCCCCAGCACGTCGCCGTAAGAGAAACCGCCACACGCCACCAGCCCTTTGAATGCATCGAGGTCGACACGGCCCGCGAGGATGTCGCTCATGTGCACGTCCACCGAGGCAAAACCGGCGCGGTCGAAGGCCGCTGCCATTTCCACCTGGCCGTTGACCCCTTGCTCACGCAGGATGGCGACCTGCGGGCGCACACCCTTCTTGATGTAAGGCGCGGCGATGTCGTCGTTGACGTCATAGCCAAGTTTGACGTTCAGGCCGGGGTTGTCTTCCTCCAGCAGGGCGTCGAATTCCTGGTCGGCGCAGTCGGCGTTGTCACGCAGGCGCTGAATCTGGTAGCTGGTTTCCGCCCATTGGCGTTGCAGCAGGCGACGGTCGCCTTTGAACAACGCTTCGCCGTTCAGGCTGATGGTCACTTCGCTGTTATTGATCGGCTTGCCGACCACTGCCACACAATCTTCGCCCAGACCGGCTGCGCTGAATTGTGCGAGGACCACCGGGGTGGCGTCCTGACGCACTTGAATCACCGCACCCAGCTCTTCGTTGAAAAGAATGGCCGCGACCTTTTCACGCTTGCTGGTCAGGGTTTCGAGCTTCAGGCTCAAACCGCAGTGACCGGCGAACGCCATTTCCAGCACGGTGGTCATCAGACCGCCATCGGATCGGTCGTGGTACGCCAGCAGGTGGCCGTCGGCATTCAGGCCCTGAATCACGGCGAAGAAGGCTTTCAGGTCTTCGGCGTTGTCCACGTCCGGCGCCGCCTTGCCCAACAGACCGTGGGTCTGCGCCAGAATCGACGCGCCCATGCGGTTCTTGCCACGGCCCAGGTCGATGAGGATCAGGTCCGTCTCGCCCTTGTCCATCCGCAATTGCGGGGTCAGGGTCTTGCGCACGTCACTCACCGGCGCGAAACCGGTGACGATCAGCGACAGCGGCGACGTGACGGTTTTTTCGGTGCCTTCATCGCTCCAGCGAGTTTTCATGGACATGGAGTCCTTGCCCACCGGAATCGTGATACCCAGCTCAGGGCACAGTTCCATGCCGACCGCTTTGACGGTGTCGTACAGACGTGCGTCTTCGCCTGGGTGACCGGCTGCAGACATCCAGTTGGCCGACAATTTGATGTCGGAAAGCTTTTCAATGCGCGACGCGGCGATGTTGGTGATGGTTTCACCAATGGCCATGCGCCCGGACGCCGGAGCATCCAGCAGCGCCAGCGGCGTACGCTCACCCATCGCCATGGACTCGCCGGTGTACACGTCGAAGCTGGTGGCGGTCACAGCCACGTCAGCCACTGGCACTTGCCATGGGCCGACCATCTGGTCGCGGTTGACGAGGCCGGTGATGGTGCGGTCGCCGATGGTGATCAGGAAGCTCTTGCTGGCCACGGCCGGGTGCCGCAGAACGCGCTGCACACTTTCTTCGAGATCGAGCGTGTTCGGATCGAAATCATCGCC
Organism: Pseudomonas sp. RIT409; assembly: GCF_003052515.2. Lineage (GTDB taxonomy): Bacteria > Pseudomonadota > Gammaproteobacteria > Pseudomonadales > Pseudomonadaceae > Aquipseudomonas. Next base: position 358,633 of record NZ_QARE02000001.1, read on the forward strand.
CAGCTCGGCTTCGCGGGTGGCGCTGCGGTGCATGCGTGGCGGTTTGCCCAGCAGCACTTCAAGCGGCATGTCCACCGGGGTGTTGTTGAAATGGCTGTCAGTAACGGTCAGATGCGGTTCTTCGGTCGCCTCACCCACAACGGCGAACGGGCAACGTTCGCGTTCGCAGATCGCCTGGAAACGCTCGAAATCAACGGCGCTGACGGCCAACACATAGCGTTCCTGGGATTCGTTGCTCCAGATCTCGTGCGGCGCCATGCCCGGTTCGTCGTTCGGCACATTGCGCAGCTCGAAGCGACCGCCACGGCCGCCGTCGTTGACCAGTTCCGGGAAAGCGTTGGAGATACCACCGGCGCCGACGTCATGAATGAAAGCGATCGGGTTTTTGTCACCCAACTGCCAGCAGCGATCGATGACTTCCTGGCAGCGGCGTTCCATCTCGGGGTTTTCACGCTGAACCGAGGCAAAATCCAGGTCCGCGGAGCTGGTGCCGGTGGCCATGGAGGAAGCGGCACCGCCGCCCAGTCCGATCAGCATCGCCGGACCGCCCAGCACGATCAGTTTGGCGCCCACGGTGATCTCGCCTTTCTGCACGTGCTCTTCGCGGATGTTGCCCATGCCACCGGCCAACATGATCGGCTTGTGGTAGCCACGGACTTCTTCGCCGCGCGGGGTGTTGATCGACTGCTCGAACGTGCGGAAATAGCCTGTCAGGGCCGGACGACCGAATTCGTTGTTGAACGCGGCGCCGCCCAGCGGCCCCTCGATCATGATGTCCAGCGGAGTGACGATGCGCTCGGGCTTGCCATACGGCTTCTCCCAAGGCTGCTCGAAACCCGGAATGTTCAGGTTGGAAACGGTGAAGCCGGTCAGGCCCGCCTTGGGCTTGGCGCCACGCCCGGTCGCGCCTTCGTCGCGGATTTCCCCCCCCGAGCCGGTGGACGCGCCTGGGAACGGTGCGATGGCGGTCGGGTGGTTGTGAGTCTCGACCTTCATCAGAATGTGCACCGGCTCCTGCACCGCGCCGTACTGGCGGGTTTCAGGATTCGGGAAGAAACGGCCGGCGGTGTGGCCGACGATGACCGAGGCGTTGTCCTTGTAAGCGGACAGCACACCCTCGTTGTGCATCTGATAGGTGTTCTTGATCATGCCAAAGAGGCTTTTCTCCTGGCTCTGGCCGTCGATGTCCCAACTGGCGTTGAAAATCTTGTGACGGCAGTGCTCGGAGTTCGCCTGGGCGAACATCATCAGTTCGATATCGTGAGGGTTGCGCTTGAGCCCCACGAAGGCATTGACCAGATAATCGATTTCATCTTCAGCCAGGGCCAGGCCCAGATCGACGTTGGCTTTTTCCAGCGCGGCGCGCCCACCACCCAATACGTCGACGGCCGTCAACGGCTTGGGCTGCGCATGGCTGAACAGGCCGGATGCGTCTTGCAGCGCAGAGAGCACAACCTGGGTCATGCGGTCATGCAGGGCGTCCGAAATCACCTGGGCGTCAGCGTCGCTGAACGAGCCCTCGACATAAAAGGCGATGCCACGCTCGATGCGCTGGATCTTGCTCAGGCTGCAATTACGCGCAATGTCGGTGGCCTTGCTCGACCATGGCGAGATGGTGCCGAAACGCGGCAACACCAGGAACAGACGACCACGAGGCTCCTGAACCGGCACGCTCGGGCCGTACTTGAGCAGGCGGTCGAGGACTTGTTGCTCTGCCTCATCCAGCGCGCCGGTTACTTCAGCGAAGTGAGCGAATTCAGCGTACAGGCCACTGACAGCCGGAACCTTGTCGGTCAGCTGCTCAAGTAATTTCTTGTGGCGGAAGGCGGAAAGGGCGGGAGCACCACGCAGGATCAACATCGTCGGGACAGCCTCGGGGAAGGGGGTGTGCTTTGAGGCCGTGCATTCTAGCCTAAACGTGGCCTTTGGGCACCCGAAACGAAGGCGGCGACGCGCCCGAATATCGGTGCGCGAGCGTTTACCACCCCTACGCGGAGAAAAAACTGTGTGCTTTATCAGACGCGACCTGCTCTGTCGAGATATGGCGGTCAGCGCGCTTTGCGTATACTGCACCGATGTTTTCCCCATCGGATTTCCGTCCACGCTGCGCCAGGTGGCTCATCGCAACCGGAATCTTCCTGCTGCTCGGCGCCTGTGTTGAAAAACCCAACACGCTGGAACGAGTCAAGGAGGATGGCGTCCTGCGCGTGGTCACTCGCAACAGCCCCGCAACCTACTTTCAGGATCGTAACGGTGAAACCGGTTTCGAGTACGAACTGGTCAAGCGTTTCGCCGACGATCTGGGCGTGGAGCTGAAGATCGAAACCGCCGACAACCTCGATGACCTGTTCGACCAGATGAACAAGCCGGGAGGGCCCGTATTGGCGGCCGCCGGGTTGGTCAGCACCGAAAAGCGTGCCAAACAGGTGCGGTTCTCTCATTCCTACCTGGAAGTCACACCGCAGGTCATCTACCGAAACGGCCAATCACGGCCGACCGACCCGGCCGATCTGGTCGGCAAGAAGATCCTGGTTCTCAAAGGCAGCAGCCATGCCGAACAACTGGCTGCGCTGAAGCTCAAGTACCCGGGCATCGAGTACGAGGAATCCGATCAGGTCGAGGTGGTCGATCTGCTGCGCATGGTCGACGAAGGGCAGATTGACCTCACGCTGGTGGATTCCAACGAATTGGCGATGAACCAGGTGTATTTCCCCAACGTGCGAGTGGCCTTTGATCTCGGGGATGGCCGGGATCAGCGATGGGCCGTGGCATTGGGCGATGACAACAGCCTGTTGAACGAGATCAATGGCTTCCTCGACAAGATGCAGAAGAACGGCATGCTGCAGCGGCTCAAGGACCGCTACTACGGGCACGTGGACGTACTCGGCTATGTCGGTGCCTACACCTTCGCCCAGCACTTGCAGGAACGCCTGCCCAAATACGAGAAACACTTCCAGGCGGCGGCCAAGGCCGAACAGGTCGACTGGCGCCTGCTGGCCGCCATCGGTTATCAGGAGTCACTCTGGCAACCGGGCGTCACCTCCAAGACCGGGGTGCGGGGCCTGATGATGCTGACCCAGAGCACGGCGCAGGCCATGGGCGTCTCGAACCGGCTGGACGCCAAGCAAAGCATCCAGGGCGGCGCCAAGTATTTTGCGTACGTCAAGGACCAACTTGACGACACGATCCAGGAGCCGGATCGCACCTGGCTTGCGCTGGCGTCCTACAACATTGGCACCGGCCACCTGGATGACGCGCGCAAACTGGCGGAAAATGAAGGCCTGAACCCGAACAAATGGCTGGATGTGAAAAAGATGCTGCCACGGCTTTCGCAAAAGAAGTGGTACAGCAAAACCCGCTACGGCTACGCGCGAGGCGGAGAGCCTGTCAGTTTCGTCGCCAACATCCGTCGTTACTACGACATCCTGACGTGGGTCACTCAACCCCAACTGGAAGGCAGTCAGATCGTGGAAGGCAACATGCACGTACCGGGCGTGGACAAGACCAAGCCGCCAGAAGACAAGGCCCCTCTTTAACGGCTTGTGCCCAATCTCGTTTCGCGAGGCACGCGCTCGCGGATGACCCGCCCTGTCGCAATCCGTGTTCCTGATCAGCCCTTCGCCCTTCTCATCCTGAAAAACTCACTCAAGACCGCGCCGCACTCCTCCGCCAGCACGCCGCCTTCGTACAGCACGCGATGGTTGAGAAACGGCTGGGTGAAAAACTGCCCCTGGCTCTGCACCACGCCAGCTTTAGGCTCGGTCGCGCCGAACACCACACGACCGACGCGCGAGTGCACGATCAACCCCGCGCACATGCTGCATGGCTCCAAGGTCACGTACAGTGTGCAGCCTGGCAGACGGTAGTTGCTGACGGCTTGCGCTGCCGCGCGAATAGCGACCATTTCCGCGTGGGCGCTTGGGTCGTTGCCGCTGATCGGGCAGTTGTAACCCCGGCCGATGATCACCCCATCGTGCACCACCACCGCGCCCACCGGAACTTCCCCCAGCATCGCTCCCTGAGCGGCGAGTGCCAGGGCTTCGCGCATGAAATGCTGATCGCGGCTGCGATCGATGATTGGCGGCTGCCGCATTAAGACACCTCGATAGCGGCCATGAGGCCGGTTTCCATGTGATCGACCACATGGCAGTGGAACATCCACACCCCGGGATTATCCGCCACCAGCGCAACCCGCGCGCGCTCGTTTCGTCCTAACAGGTACGTATCGGTGAAATAGGGGATGATTTCTTTGCGATTGGACGCGATCACCTTGAAGCTCATGCCGTGCAGATGAATCGGGTGCTGGTACTGAGTCATGTTCTTCAATTCGAAGATGTAGCTCTTGCCCTTCTCGAGCCGAGCGATGGGCCGGTCGGCGCACGTCTTGTCGGTGATATCCCAGGCTTGGCCATTGATCTGCCACAGGCTCGGAGGCTTGCCATTATCAACATTGACTGACACCGCCCCCGCCCATTCGAAATTGAAGTTCAGCTTCTCGGCGTTGGCCAGATCCGGTTCGGCCACCGGATTGGCCGGCAGCTCGGGCGGCCAATCACCTGGCGCATCGTGAGTGGCGACCGAGCGAAACGTGCCCAACCGCACCGGACCGTTGCGCAGCGACACCTCTTCGCCTGCTGCCGGGGCTTTGATCGCCAGACAGATGCGCATGCCTGGGCCGAGCCAGTAATCCTTCCCCAACGGGCGGGGCTTCACCGGGTTGCCGTCCAGCGCATAGATCATCGCGTCAGCATCCGGCAGGTTCAGCCGGTAAGTGACGGTGTTGTCGAGGTTGAGGATGCGCACGCGAGTGATCTGCCCCGCTGGCAACTCCACCACACCTTGAGGCACTCCGTTGATGGTCGATAGCCGCCCGGCCGTGCCCTCGCGAGCGGCCTCACGGGTAACGCTGAAATCGGTAAAGGCGCCCTGCTCATCCACATGCCAGCTTTTCAGGCTGACGGTACGCTCATGGGCAAATCCGGTGGGCTCGCGCTCTTCGACAATCAACGGCCCCACCAGCCCCCGCCCCAACTCCTCACTGCTGCTGACGTGCGGGTGATACCAATAACTGCCTGCGTCAGGCACGCGGAACCTGTAGTCGAAGTACTCACCTGGCTTGACCGGAAGCTGAGACACGTAGGGCACGCCATCCATCTCCAGCGGCAACCGGATGCCATGCCAATGAATAGTTGTTTCCACCGGCAAACGGTTGATGAATCGCACCCGCAACCATTCGCCCTGCCTCACCCGCAATTCCGTGCCCGGCGCCGAGGCACCGAACGCCCAGGCCGGGGTCTTGAAGCCCGGCACCAGTTCGACATCCAGCGGCGCAGCGATCAGTTCATAGTCGTGCCCTTCTCCCGGCCCCGCGCGGCCCAGCCAATAGCGCGCGGCACCTCCGGCGCCCAGCCCGACAACGGCAAGACCGGCCAGACCTCCGAGAATTTGTCGACGGGTGAAAGACATTGCAAACGCTACCTGTTCAAAAAGCAGGGGGGAATTCAAAGCACTGGATGAGAGGCTTTATGAAAGGCGAATACGATACACCTGCGTTTTGAGAAACTTAAGCGATGGCTGCTGCGATACACATTCAGTATTCATTCGGCTGACGCTTTGCTGAAGGTGCCCCCGAAGTGTGGCCATGGTGGCGCCACCGGCGGCGTCAAGCCAGAAGGGCTTGATCCTACCGGCGGCTCCTCAGCGCAGATCCAGGAGCGAACCGAACGCGCAGCACGACAACTGGCGCGTGGGCAGGAGCAATTGGTGTTGCTGCTGTTGACGGCCATAGTCACCTACCTCGCTCGCGGCCAGATGAAGGCCGGGGTGATGAACAGCATGGAAAGCATCGCTACGCGCAGCGCCAAACTTCAGGTGGAGATTTCCAACAGGCAGTATGCGGATTGGTTGGCGAAGAATGAGCAGAAGCTTCTGGCTCAGCCTGAGTTGAAGGTGAAGGATCCGGCACCGCTAGCAAAAGCTGACCAGGCTTTGATCGACGAAACTCAAAAGTTTAAAGAAACCGCCACAAAAAAATATGCAAGAAGAACCGATATCACTTATCGTTCCGCAGATGAAGTGAATGGGACCTTCCCTGAAGGTTGGTCTCCCCCTTACAAGCCGGGCACCAGAGTAACTGAATTCACCAATACCGTTGATGACGTGTATGTACGCGTACATGGAGAAACAAATATGGCCCGTTCATGGATGATGAAACGAGAAGCAACCACCGGTCTTACACCAACCCAAATAAAATCAAAATTTGCACTTCCAGAATTGCCAACTTATATGTCAGAAGTATCGGTACCAGCAGGCACAAGAATAAGGACGGGGGTGGTTAACCCGGTATTTGGAGGCTTAGGCAACGCGACTCAGTATGAACTCCTTCAACGACTTCCGACCTCAGCATTCACAAACACCGTAAGGCTTGGACAATGAAAAAAAATAACTTTAAAATAATCGCGGGCCAAATCTTCATTAACGAGAACCGCATCACAACTCCTCACCCTGTGAGCGAAGCACTCGAAAAAGACAACTTAGTTATAGTCCGAGTGGACCCACCTGCCGGAGTAATATTCAACAGGAATGTTTACGGCATAACGGCAAACGGAGAAATTCTTTGGCAGATACAAGCAAGCCTCCATGGCACGCAACAGGACAAACCCTACACAAATATCTTATTGAATCCAGATGGATTACTCATTGCTGAAAACTGGAATGGCGTAAGCTACTCTGTAGATATTAGAAATGGGGAAATTACAACCATAGCCTTTGACAAATAAACACCTTAGTTAGATCAGCATTTAAAACTCACTTGCAACAAGCCTGCCCCGCCGCTATTCATCGACAGGCGATGCGAGCTAAGGTGAGTTTTTTCTTGTCGACCAACTGAGCGCCCTAGAGACTCGCTTTTCTTCGCAACAGGCACAATTAAATATGAACAAGGACAGTTTATTTAGCCAGACGATGAGAAAGCCGGCGCCTTCAGGCTTGGACCAAACATTCAAGACCCACATTAATTAACGCAACCTGCCCGATGCATTGCCCCTAAGAGACAAATCAAAAATATATTAAAGACCACATAAATACGGAAGGATTCGAATGTATAGCCCCCGGGGCAAGAAACATCTTTAATCAAAGATTATTTCAAAAGAGGTCGGCATGTATTCCTAGTTAATATTTCGACCTTGTTTGATCAAGAGCACAACGTCCGTTCACGAATTTTTTGTAAAAATCCACAAGGCGGCTGAAGAAGTTTTTCATGCTGGCAACTCAATTTCTGACTGGTTATCTCCAAGCAATGAATCCTAAAACGATAAGGGCGCCTCTCGGCGCCCTTATCGTTCAAATCATTCCCACTCTATTATCAACAGACCAGTAAAAACTTTACAGAACAAGCAATACAGAAAAAGTAAAAATCCGAACACCATGAAAAATACCATACTGATCAACCCTCACTTGATGAGTCGGATGAGCCTCCTTCGGCAAGGGCAGCCGATAGCTGCCGCTCCAGTATCGCCAACTCATCTATATGACCATCACGAACCACTTCGGCCAGTAGGTCCGCAGCATAAGGCGGATCGGCCAGGAAAAGCTCTGCCATTGCCTCATCGTGATTACGGTCTTTCATCAGTTGCTCCTAGATCGCAAATGTCCTCAGCCTCCAGAAGAAGCTGCTCAGGCCAATAGAAACTACTGGCCGATAACGCCAGCCGGAGCTGGCAGAGACCGGCCAAATGCAGTCTCCCTTCTCAGCTGGCTGCACTTTCTCGTAGCTGTAGACCTGCGATTAGGCTATCCAAATCAGCCGCACAGACCAGACCATTACCACTAGCACGAAAGAAGGAAGATTGGTAGCGTAATGCCAGCAAACTATGCCAGGGAGAGGAACCACTATGGAAATCCAAGATCAAGTCACAAATGTAGAGCTTTTTTTTCCTCGAGGGATAACAGCTGACTACCTAGCGGAAGTGGACGAAAGCATTAAAGAAATCGACTCTCAACGACCGTTACAGCCTCATATCACGGAAAAGCTTCAATCAGAAATACTTTATGATCGAGTACATTCATCAGCAGTAATTGAAGGAAACAAGCTTTCACGAAGAGAGACAATTGTTGTTCTAAGCACGGGAATAATTGAAGCGGGGTCGCGAAAAGATCAGCAAGAGGTCATCAACCTGGCCGATGCCTGCATATACTTACAAGAGTGCCTCGACAATAAATCCCCACTATCAGTACAACTAATAAAAGAAATACATCAAAAAATACTTACCAACATAGACCCTAAGAATGCTGGATGTTTTAGAAGTGTTGACGTTGCGATTTCAGGAGCTAAAGTCTCCCCTCCCTCTCACTTAGACGTACCTAGTTTAATCGAATCAATTGTGAGGTTGGAGAACTCTGCCGAGGCGCACCCGATACAAATTGCGGCCTGGATTCACTGGGCTTTCGCCAGAATTCATCCCTTCGTAGATGGGAATGGCCGCGTAGCACGATTGGTTCAAGATTATGTATTATTAAAAAACAACTACGTCCCTGCTTCAGTACAGCCAGAGGATAGAGAGCGCAACTACTACGAAGCACTCGAAAGCGCAGACCTTGGCAATGGAGAGGACTTTCTTGAGATAATAGCCAAGAACGTCCTTAGAACTTCAGAGAGATACCTATCAATAATCAGAGATGAGCAATCAAAGTCCATCTGGATTGAAAAAATCGCCAAGGCAGCTTCAGAAAAAGTCAAGCAAACAGAGCACCGAAAATTTCTGATAACCCAAAAGACTTATGACTCCTTAAAGCATGAATTTGAAAGCATTTGCTCAGAATTAAATTCACAGCTTACCGACATGAGAGTAAATTTCAAAGACTATGGAAGCCTAGACTTTGAAAAGTACTTGGACTTAAAGTCTAAAGGAAGAGCCTCTAGAACTTGGTTATTTGGGCTTAACTTTAAATATGGCGAGATTGATCAGCGATTTATTTTTTGGTTTGCTTCACATTACCGGTCAGCACAGGATATTCGGGATTTCGGACAAAATGCCATCACCATACTCCTGTCAATGCAAGACAGCGCGGGAGGCTACAAGAAGCTGGAAGATTTTGAATCTGAAGATCGTATAACCCTCAGAGAGCTTTTGGTGGTGGATCGTGGATTCTTTCGTAAAAGATACAACCCAGTGAGCCGAAATTTGGAATGGGACGAAGATATCTCCCCTACTGACATAGCCCAGAATTTTATTCAAGAAGTTTTGGCAAAGGTAGGACTAATTTAAAAAACATTATTGCCAATCGATGTCCCGAGCGACTGCCGCTGGTTAAACTGGCGCTCGGGACAATGCAACTACTGCACTAGACCATAAGCTATCGTCCTTCACTGCGGACGAATTACACTGCAGATGATCGAGGATAGCTGGATTTCGCAGCCCTGTTGATGAACGCTGCGCGACCAAACTGAATTTAGACACAGATGTAGCACTGGCCAAACGCAGCTTCTTGATGTAAATCATTATTACCTTTTACTAACTACATAACTGTGGACGGTTACTAAATGCTCATCCGTGCTTAAAATAGAGCGTTCTAGACTGAACATCTGCCTTAAACGCAAAATTGTCTCCCTCCAAGAATGCCATTTGATCATTAGTCACATGTTCCCCATTGACTATAACTGTCCAGAAATAAAGGTCGTACAGCTCAAGATACGTCCCACTCTCCGACTCAGTGCTTTGAAGTACTACAGCCCCTGTCCGTACATCCCGGTATCTTACTTCTAACTTACCCTGCTGAACCAGAGTAACCTCGATAGTTATCACGCCACTGGTGTACAACACCTTTTTTTCACCAACTAACATACCCTCAGAGAGCGCTATTTTCACGTTATTATCCAGATCAGCTAATGCTTCTTCAGCCTCTCGACTCTCACGCTCAATTATCTCATCTGCTTGTGCTTTGAACGCCTGGAATAAATCATGGACCTCGTCGCGCGTTTTTACAAGAAATGTGGATGCCAGAGAAAGACATATCGATGTGTAGCCCTCCTCTACTGGAGTAGGTAATCCTCTCCCACGTTCTTCGCCGATGCGAAAGAAAGACATCGGCAAAGCATGCACATGCGAAGATAGAAGAACGTAAAGCCACCTAAATTGAGTTTTCTCAACACCAGCTTTTTCAGCTATGTCTTCCAACGGATAAAGATAGGCTGACTGCCCATGCAGCGCAGTTTTTTTCTTTCTATCTGGCAATGCATCAAAAAAAATATTCGCTCTGAGCCTATCTCGTATCTCCTCTGCCGTCTGCGAAAGCTTCCCTATCTCCTCATCGTTTTCAATCGCGGTAAACATGCGAATTCGAGCAACACAGTCATGAAGATTTAATATATTCCATCGACATTCCCACTCAGCCTCGTCACATTCATCGCTGCATAAGTAATAAAATGCAATCCGCAGCTCCAACATTGTCCGTACTAAACCAGCTGTAGAGGCGTAGTCCCAATGTTCAATTTTTTTCTCAACCCATGGCGTGAAAGGCATCAGCTGGGCCAGAGTTACCCCTTTGGTAACAAGGGCAGTAAATAACACTGATGCGTAGTAGTGTTTTGTGCTAGGAGATGGTATTCCACCATAGCTCCTAGATACGTACATGCACTCTCTAACCACATTATCTAGCATCTCAACAACACGCATATAGCCATCACTCGGAGTCCCACCCAATCGCGCAAAATCGACCATTTCATCATGCGTTAATAATCCTTGTACGTCGCCTTCCATATTTCCACCCTAAGTTATTATTTAAGCCCCTTAGCTTGCAGTAACTTTTCCCTTTTGGTAAGTCCCAATTAAAAAATTAGGCGCACTGCAATAGCGGAACGGGAATATTTTTACCGTTTTTTTTGTTATTAGCCCTCTACCATATTTCAAAGAGGTTCACTATTGGCCAAACCACCGGTTAATTTAGCTTATGCTTTATCCTTGGCGTCTTGGCGAATGCCGTGAGTCAGTTGCTCGACCAGACTAACGGTTTCTGCCACAGCCTCGCGCCTAATCACCAAACGCTGCCCAGATTTATACCGTGTGTCACCGGTTTTCCGGATGTAATCATCGTCGACGACACCTTGTGTATGTGCGAGCAGATGACGCTGCTGGAAGGCCGTTGTCAGCTGTTTTAGCTCAACGGCGGTAAGATGCTTATCGTAACCATGCCCTACTGCGGCAGCCCAAAGAGCTGAACCCTCGGCAAGGTTCTGAAATGCGTTGCGCCGGACCTTCACTGTCGGAGCTATACGCTCGTGAAGAGCTTCTGCAATCCTTTGAAATGCCGTCACCGCGTTCTGCAAAGCGCTTTCAACGATTATACGACATGTGTTTTCAGCAGTGTCTGCGTCTGGAATTGCGGCTCTTATGGCGCCCACTGCTTCAAGCGACTGGCGAATACCCTCGGCCGTGAGGTCGAAGACAAGCTCCGCAGCATTTGCCCCGCAAGACGGACAGAAATACGCCGCCCCAACAACGGCATACCGACACCCACAATCGCCACAGGATATCTTGAGACGCATGGGCGCTGCCGCGGCATAAGGGATCGGGACATGCTGAGGTCTGCTGTCCACCTTCATGCTTATCGATATGAATCCACCCTTTGCCTGTCTCTGGTTAAATCTCTGCGCATCAAGGCAAAGTGCTCCACCTAACGCCGCTTGAACCTTCGCTAGAGCAACGTCCCGAGCATGATTCAGCTGCTCCTGCGTCCACCAACTTTGAGCATCAGCGGTATGACCGCAAAACGGACAAAACACTTCTTCGTCCCTAACCTTGCCCTCCCAATCTGCCATCAGAACCTTAAACTGGGATAAGCATTCTGGGGCGGGACACTCACGATCAAAGTAGTTGTCGTCGTCTGCGGCGATCGCAACGGTAGAGCTTTCTTCGCCAAGCTTTTTTAATGCGCGGACTGTTTCTTCGAACATCGCCATTCTCCCTGCGGCGGCCCCGTGAGTAAGCACTTCGTGACACCCAAGCTAGCATCATTGCCCCGCAGTGCAATCCTGATAGTAGCTGCTCGCGAGAGACTGCAAGAAAAGTCCTAGGACGATGGTAAGTCGAGACACAAATCTAGTACCTGCCATCCCTGAACTGGATTGCACAATCCAGAGGGTGCAGGCGTCAGAGTCACGCTTTTCGAGCAAAAACGACGGCGCTCATTTTTTCCCGAATACCCGCCTGCAACTCACGAAATTCAAACATCATTCGCTCGATCTCGACCGATCTTGCTCCCTGGCCATTTTTTTCCGACAGCCAAAGTTTCAACAAGCCCGCAACTCGTCCTAAATCGCCATTGATCTTGCCGAGATCAGCTACCGCCCTCAGGTCGACGACTAAGCGAATGGGCGTGTTCAAACCCAAAGCCCGCAGATAGCCCGAGCGGGACATTCCCGCCTCTTCGGCTCGCTCAGTAATCGCGACCTTTTCTTCGTCCGTCACCCACACCTCTATCGGTTTCCCGCGTCGGCGGGGCGTGGCCTTTCTTTTGGTGTCATCTGTCATGGCTGGTGCTCCTTTTGCTGTTTCAGCTTTAGACGCGGCAGCGGCTGGGGCGGGGCCTCGCAGAGCAAGATTCCGTTGAGCCGAAGGCGAATAAGGGGCGGTGTTGTATGGGAACGGGCTTGCCCGTACCCGTACAACACACATCTTGCCGTCCGAATAAGCGCAGTTCAAATAAATTTAAGACAACTTTCGATTCCTTACAGCATTACACCCCCAAAAACCTTCTCAAACTCTAGCTTTTATACCTGAGTTGCCTTGAGTTGCGTTTAATTTCGCTAAATTGCACTAAATTGCCTTAATTAAACACTGTCATCCGCAATTAAGAACGCAGACCAAGGGCGCCTCCCCTCTGTTGATTTCGGTACACTTTCGGGACTTTCCAAGCGAGTGAAGGCGGATAGAAAACTATCCGCATATTTATAACCTCTCCATATCAGTGAATAATCAAAACTCGAGCGTCACAGATGAGGAATTCGATATGGAGCTGGAACCAAGAAAACCCTTGATTTATGCTTCCCGAAAGTCAGGTCGAAACGTAAGGCTTACTATCGCGCTGGCGAGTACATTCGTCGGAGTGGGTATATACACTGCGCCCTCCCCTGCTTACGCCATCTATTGCGCAAACTGCTCGACGTTTTATCAACAGATGTTTGAGTATGCCGAACAGGTCAACACAGCACTAAATACGGCAGAGCAACTTCAAACTCAGATACAGCAGTACCAAAACATGGTCACACAAGGCACTGGGCTACCCAACTCGATGTTTGGGAGCATCGCTGCCGACCTTGAAGCGTGGTTAATATTTATCAACGTTCGCAGGCGCTGGGCCGTCAAATTGAGAACATGGATGCACAGTTCAATGCTGCGTTTCCAGGCTTCGAATCCTACCTTCAACAAGCGGCAAACTCGGCAGAAGCTCCGATACGGAATCGTTATAAAGAATGGTCGGAGCAAGGCCGCGACAACGCCAAAACGGCAATGGAAGCGGCGAACCTCAACACCAGCACTTTCCAGTCGGAAGACGCCTTGCTCAATCGCATGATGGCACGCTCGCAAACCGCCGTAGGGCGGATGCAAGCTATTCAGGCGGGCAACGAAATAGCCTCGCAGAACGTGCAACAGCTCCAAAAGCTTCGCGATCTGGTGGCCACGCAAATCAATATGCAGGGTAATTACATGGCTCAGCAAGGCGACCGAAAAGCCGCTAGCGAAGCAACCGAGCAGCAGTTTGAAGCGCGTGAAAGTAAACGCGGCGGCGTGAAGGGGTATTGAGGATGGTTATCTCGAAATGGTTCATGACCCTCATTTGTGCCGGGGCCGCAATGGTGGGCTCAGTTACCACTGTGGTCATTCACGGCGATACCGACTGCGCTGTGACGTTTGAGCAGCAGAGGAAGCAGCATGACGCAGATGCCTCTTTTGAGGAACGTCCTAACTCTCGCGGCGGCGTTAAGGGGTACTGATTATGGAACGTCGCCTGCTGTTGTTTATTGCCCTAGCTAGCATGCTCTTGGCCGGAAATGCGGTGGCTGCAACAGACCTGTCCCATGCCGACACCTGGGTTCAAGGCCTTCTAGATCTTGTTTTGCAGCAGTCTCACCAGTGGTCAGGAAAGCTGTACGACTGCGCGATAAGATTATTTTGGCTGCTCGCCACCATCCAGTTCATCTGGACGTTTATGCCTCTTGTCATGAAACAAGCTGATTTGGGCGAGATAGTCGGAGAGCTGCTGCGCTTCATCATGGTGATCGGTTTCTTCCTGGCGGTAATGACCTACTCCGTGGAATGGTCGACAGCCATTGTTGACAGCTTCCGCGACGCGGCCGCATCGGCGAGCGGTCTTGGCCGAGCGTTAGAACCCGGCGATATGCTCGCGGTAGCCCTGGACTTCGGCCGCACTATGGTGAAAGGCATTTCAGTGTTCTCTCCGGGCAAAGGAGTTCTGATCGCAGTATGCGCGATACTGGTCTTGGCGTGCTTCGCCTTTATCGCAGCGTTTATGTTTGTGACGCTCGTAGAGGCCTACGTAATCATCAACGCGTCAGTGCTGTTCTACGGTTTTGGCGGCTCGCAATGGACACGTGATCTCGCAATTGCGCCCATGCGGTTCACCGTGGCAATCGGCGCGAAGTTGTTTGTCTTGACTTTGATCGTCGGGCTGATCGTACAGTCGGCCAAAGAATGGTTAGCTGCCTACACCAACGACGAAGCCTCATTGATGACAATGGTCGGTTTAGCCTTGGTGTGCTGCTACCTGACGAAGACGATTCCTGACCTAATCGGCGGCATGATTAGCGGCACATCAATGGGCGGCGGCTCGGCCATTGGTGGAATGGCAGTGGCTAGTGCTGCCGGGGCGGCAGCTGCTGCAGCCACTATCGCCACGGCTGGGGCTGCCGCTCCTGCAGCTGGTGCTCTCGGTACTTCCGGGACTGGCGTTGCCGCCGGTGCCAGTGGGGCTGGCGGCGGTCTGGCCACCTCGATCAACTCCAGCTTTGCCGGTGCGCCTGCGGCGACCGCCTCCAGCGGCAGCGCAACCCCTAGCATCGGTACAAGCACGGGTGGACAAGCAGCAGCCAAAGGAGCAGCGGCATCCGGTGCTCGAGTAGGTGGGAGCGCGGCCCCACAGCAAATAGCGAGCAGCGCTAAGCAGGCCACCGATCAGGCTGGAACAAACACCCAAGGCACCAATGACAAACACCAACCAGCGACACATCAAGGGAGCGTTGTCAGCTCCAGCAGCGCACTTTCCCAAGCAGCCAATGGCGGAGCGAAGGCACTCGGAGTGATGGCCTCAATAGCTGTGCCGGGTATGGAAAACGCGCACTCTTTTTCTCTTGGTGCCGGCTCTTCATCACCAGCTTCTGATGAGGCCAATATGACCGTTCCGCCCCAAAACGGAGATGCTGCAGAAGCAGAGTCCAACCTTATCCGTCCGGCCTCTGAAAGCAATTCCACCCCCGGCCAACTGACATCGCTAAATGTGCCAGGAATGGCCTCAAGCAACGACCAACCGGAGAAACAACCATGATCGCAATTTTGAAGTTCGCAGCATTCGCAGTGTTCGCATCGGTCTCCGCAATCGGCATGTGGGCGCTTGGTCAGTGGCTACGCAAAAAAGGCTATGGGCCTCAGCTCGATACCCTGGATCGCCACTGGACTGCTTTGCAGCTTCGTTTAAGCCCACTTGCTATGTCGGCTTCCTATCGAATGTTTTGCGGAGCACAAGCCCTGAATCGTCTACCACTGCTGGGCAGCAGAAATAGCGCTGTGTTGAACCAGCAAGCTTTGGCAGCTATTCGAATTGCTCAGGAAGCCCAAAGAGGTAAGGATTCCGACAATCACTGATCACACAAAACCCCGCTTGAGTGCGGGGTTTCATTTTTCAGACATCCCGACGTGAACGTGCTCCGAGCAAATGCGATTCACCACCATACTAGTAATACGCACGGACTTGTCTCAGCGCGCCCTATCACACACGCTGCAATCCCCTAAACTGCCGTCGGACCTCAACACCACAGATACAGGACAGTCCTATGTACCCCGACAGAGCAGATACTTACGGCACTCCAATCAAAAAGCGCACAGGCTTTGCCATTAGTAATACGGACGGACTTGTCTCACACATTTCCATCGACTGGTGGCTTACCAGCGCGATACCAAGTGGCGCGACTCATCCCAAGACCTTCCCAAGGCCGCTTACGACTTAGGGAATTGCCTTCATACGTATCACGGTCCAGCACACCGTTGGCACGCCTTCTAGCTTCATGGCGCTTCCTGTCGCGCTCTCGTGCCATCCCCGTACCAATGATGGTCTTGAGGTGCTGCTGTTCGTCGACGGTGATCCTGAACAGGTTGATAAGGGTGTCGTTCTTGGGCGTATAAAGGGGAGCGAACTCCTTACCGCCAAAGGTAACTTTCTCCCCGGCCTCGTAGGCTTTAGCCTTGCTGAACAGCGTCATCAGCTCCTTGGAACGGCTGTTCCACTGCGGATCGAGTTCGCGGGCCAGCGCTGCCGCTTCGTGGTACATCTGCTTGCTGTTGGTCGCCCCGGACAGCAGCAGGAAGTTAAGCCGCCAGAACAGGTGCTGCATCCGGCTGCCCTCTCCGACGCCGCCGCGCAGCTCGGCCAGCTTGCGCAGGTCTTCGAGGCGATCCCAAGCAAGCTGTCGGCCTGAGAATCCTCGCAGGTTGTCGGCTTTGCCTCCCGGCACCAAAAGGAAAGGCTTTTTCTTGGTGCGGCTCTCGGCCTGTTCTTGCCGTTGCTGCTCGATAGTCCAGCGGGCCTCCGGCAGCAGTGTCTCGGCCAGATACTCGAAGTTGTAGCGGACCGGCTGGCCGTCATTGCCGCTTTGGACGTGAACCACACGACAGACTTCCCCACTCTTGCTGTTGACCGTCTCCACGGTGCGCAGCACGCGGCTCGCGTCCTTGGCCATGGGGTCGGCACCGACGTGTGCAAGGCGATCTACAAGGTAACGTTGGCAGGCGTTCCAGCGGGGTAAGGCTTGCCGAGGTAACGTACCCTCAAGCAGCCATTTTGCTTGTATGCCTCGGCCGCTGTAGATCAGTATCGAGGGCACGGGCAACCCCGCGTCGGCGCAAAGGAACAGCACGGAGGCGGCCAGCTCGTCGGGCTTTCGACTAGCCAAGGTGGGCACGCGGTAGGTATCGAGGTCAGCGAACAGAAGGCCCAGCCGCAACAGATTGACGACGCGCCGATTGGGCCGGATGAACTCAGCCTGCGAAATCCAAGTGTCAACGTTTTTGTCCAACACACCAAGCACTTTTGGCATGTCAGCCAAGCGGTGAGAGGACTGCCGCTTTCCACCACGAGAATCGACGAGCAGTGAGAAAAAACCGCTCCTAGTACTATCGTGATACATCTGCGCCTCGTCCCCGGGACTGAACAGCGCAAGCTGCGGGATAGCACCCCGCACCGCTTAGACCGCCTTTCCCGGCCTACGCGCGGGGCCTGCCTCCTTGCATGTATCTATCCACTGTTCAACCTCAGCTAAATCCCAGACAACCTTGCGGCTACTCAACGCAATTCGGCGCGGGAACTTCCCCTTCATTTCAAAGTTATAGATCGTGCGCTCACACAGCGGAATCATCGTCAGGAGCGTCTTTTTGTCGATGAGTTTTCTATTCGATGTATGCATTGCTAGGCCCTACCAGTCACTGCGAATGAGTGCCTGATCGTGCCTTTGGGTGCCTATTGCTTCGACGGAATGATTGGCTAAAATGGTTGACATGAAAAAACAATCAACCATAGCCATTTGGGAAGGGTGTGACGTCACCGTTTCGGAGGCCATAGAACAGTTCGGTGACCGCTGGAGCGCCTACTCCACGGCCTCGAAACGCTATCCAATCGCAAGGCTGGTAGAGGAGCTAATCGACCCAGCCGTTGCGGCGTACGCCAAGAAGATTTCTGCGCGCTACCAAGGGCATATACCTGGAGCCGGTACAGGCGTGGCGTTCAGTGCGATCATGAAACTGGTAGGGTTTCCCGCCATGATCCGCTTGCAGCAGCAACTGCTACGTGCGTTTGTTTTGACCCACGACCAACAGTCGAAGAAAGATCGCTGCTTTATTGCGACGCTCGAGACGCTGATCGAATTGGTGACGGCATGTAAGCGCAAGAAACCGTCATCTGAAGATGTAGGCGGCTTAAACAACCAGCGCTTGAAAGGCTTTTGTAGGTTCTGTGGCAGTCAAGCCGAGCTAGCATCCTTCGTGACTGGAGAGGGTCAGCGCGACCCCGACGAGCATCTACGCCTGAGCAACCTTTACTGCACAACGCATCGTCCAAAGACGCATGATGGCAGCTGGAATCCTGCGTATAGGCAAGCAAAAAGGGCCGTAGCGCAGTTTGACCTTGAACTGGCGAGATTGAGCAGACAATGCGCGATACGAGCGAAGCCTCAAGCCAAATCAGGTGACGAGCTTGTCGATTCGTACTTCTTTCAGTACATGCTCAGCCTGACGGTTCAGGTGGCGGATGAGGCAGAGCTCAGAAATATCGCTCGCCTCATGGTCGACACACGGTTTTCTGACCGAAAAAAGCAGATAGCTGTGCTCCAGAAACTCGGTTTCAACCAGTCAGAAATTGCGCGCAGGCTGCAGATCGAGCGCCAGGCAATATCCAAAGCTCTCCGCTCAATTCCTGAGACCTTTCGACTCCCATCAGCATGAAGGTGCCTGCGTGCGTCGTTATGCACATGACCAAACGCTTGGATTCGACGAGTCTTTCGCATAGCTAGGGGCGAAACAGCTCCCACGACTGACAGCAAACGGCCAGTCTCGTAAATCTGCCGCTTTTTTTGGGGCGCCTTCTGATAAACCGGGATGTCTACCGGAGCGGGGGGTAGTCAACTGACGGAGGCTGCCGACGAAACCGGGGCTCTCTCCACCCTGAGTGGCCATAATCTATCGATACATCTCTCGAGCCGTAGCTTTTTTACGGCTGCGTCCAAAGCTGGTAAGCTCACTATATTAATCTGAAGGGGTTACCCCGATGCTACGCAAATTTTCAGTGAAAAACTTCCGAAACTTTACAGATTGGCTGTGTTTTGATCTTACTAGCCAGCAATACGAATTTAATGAAATTGCAGTTAGCAAAGGCATCGTAAGACATGCAATGATTTATGGTCCTAATGGTGGAGGCAAGTCAAATCTTGGCCTCGCAATGGTGGACCCGGTTTTGCACTTGGTTGACTCTCCTAGTTACTTCCCTTCACTGAACAATAACTATCTCAATGGACGCTCAAGCGCTCAAATTGCTGAATTTATTTTTGAGTTCCGTATTGGCGATGCTGAGATTGTATATAAATACGGAAAGAAAGCTTGGGACAAGCTCGTCTATGAACACTTGACTATAAATGAAATTAACGTCCTTTATGTTGATCGCCGAAAATCAACGCTAGCAAGTATCGCACTAAACGGAGCAGAAACTCTAAAGAATGATGTAGGTGACTCCTGGATTTCTCTACTTAAATATGTGAAAAGTAACGCCATACTGGATGACACAACCATAAATAAAACCTTCTTAGCACTGCTTGAATTTATTGAGGGAATGGTTTTCTTTAGATCATTAAATGCAACCAATAAAGGAGAGTATGTTGGCAAGGACATTGGTGTAAAGCAGTTATCGCAAAGCATCATTGAAAGCAACTCTATTGAGGATTTCGAGAGATTTCTTAACGATGCCGGTATAGAGTGCTCTTTAGTCGTAGATATCAACCCAAATGCCAGCGGCAATAAGTCTATATACTTTAACTTTGGCGAAATAAAACTAGAATTTGGCACGGCAGCCTCCACAGGAACACTATCTCTTGGAATATTTTATTTTTGGTGGCTCCGCCTAAATAAAGGAGAAGTGAAATTTGCATATATCGATGAATTTGATGCTTTTTATCATCACGCGTTAGCTTCAACAATTGTTGAAAAGATCACTACGTCGCAAGCTCAAACCATAATGACCACTCATAACACTGGAGTTATGAGTAACGATCTTTTGCGGCCTGACTGCTACTTTGTGTTGGACAAAAAGATCTCACCACTCACCGCGTTGACAGACAAAGAACTTCGTAAGGCTCATAATCTAGAAAAAATTTATAAGGGACTTTCCAGTTGATGGAGCGTACAGTATTTGTCTTCGAGGGAGAAAAAGCCGAAAGGAATTATTTTAAAAGTCTAGAGCGAGCCTTTTTCCCCGATGAAGAAGGCAGGCTATTGGTGACTTTTCAGAATGATCTCTACGAACTCTATTCGCAAATTTCGGCCGATGAAGATCTAGATGTTTTTGAACTAATTAAAGAGCTGAACCCAATTGCCGGCAAAGACGAAGACCTAAAAAACCTAAGGCGCGATCAAGTTGGGCAAATTTATCTTTTCTTTGACCTCGAGCCAAATGACCAGAATTTTTCGGGCAGAATTCTACTTGATATGCTGCGACGCTTCAATAATGAAACGGAGCATGGAAAACTATTTATAAGTTACCCCATGATTGAGGCGATCCGAGATATTAATGATATTGATGAATACTTAGAAAGAGTTATACACCTGTCTGACTGCCGGGGCGCAGTCTATAAAAAACTTTCTGCTCAGCGCGGAAACCACATTTACCAAGACGCGAAAAAAATTGATATACAAGGATGGCGATTCCTAATAGAGGCCAATCTTAGAAAAGCCAACTTGTTAATTTCCGGGAACAACAACCTGAACATCGTTAACAATCAGTCATCTATTGCAGAGGCACAACTAAACAATGGATCACTTCGAGATCCATTATCAGTACTAAGTGCTTTCCCTATTTTTCTCGCTGATTATTTTGGGCTTGATGTTTTTAAGAAGTAGACAGCAGGCTTAGAATTTATTAAAGCGCAATCATCGCTCATCGCTCAACTAATCATCGCCCGCCAATCAAAAACTCTCAAAAATTATGACTTTTCCTCCTGGCCGAATGCTGTTACTTCATAATGTTGGACCTAATGACAGGTGAGCTCATCCATCTTGCAAATCTTGGCACTGACTCACCGAGACATCATTTCATGGGGTAGAAGCTCTTATTGCGAATATCAAACGGCAAGAAGAGGAAACGCATACCTTTCACCACGTTACGAAGCCCCAAAAAGTCTGTCCATGGTATTCTTTTGACCGCTAGCTAGCGATCAGTCGTAAATTACTGTCCGCCCTCAACCATGCATGTGGTTCGTCCAGTATCGATGAAACCTGCCGACCAAGTGCATGACGACTTTCCCTCAAGCGATTCGCCTATATGAGGGGTGACCACGAAAGCTATTCATTTTTTTTCCGAGGTTTCTTGAGCGCCCACTCGTCAATCATATCTGCCCAATCCTGCAACATTGCACGGCGCTGATCGCGGTACTCCGCCTTGTTGTAAACGGCTCGCACACCTTTCTGTTCGTGCGCGAGGCACTTCTCGATCCAGTCGGAGTTGTAGCCCGCCTCATGCAACAGCGTGCTAGCCGTACGGCGCAGGTCGTGGGGGCCGAATTTACCTAGCGGCACCCCCTCCTTTTGGGCAAGGCGATAGGTGAGCGTCAGTACCTGGTTGATCGTGGCCGCACTCATTGGTAAATCAGAGTCATAGCGCGACGGCAGAACGTACTCAGAACCTCCAGCCAAGGTCTTCAATGCAATGAAGAAATCCAATGCCTGCCGGGACAGAAACACCAAATGAGGGTTTCGGCGCTTCATCCGCTCTTTGGGGATCGTCCATAGCGCCTCGCTGAAATTAATTTCACTCCACGTCGCATTGGTCAGCTCGCTTTTGCGCACCATCGTCAGCAGAAGGAGCTTGGCTGCCGCACGAACCGAAGTCGCGGTACCAATCCTGTCCATGTACTGATACATCAGCGCGATTTCATCAGGCGTCAACGCCCGGTCGCGTGGCTCGAATTTAGCGATGCTGGCAGACCTTACTAGATCCGCAGGGTTTTCAAGCTTCTGACCACGCTCAATGGCCCAACGAAAGACCTGCAGCACGATCTCACGCGAATGGACAGCGGTTGCAGGCGCACCCCGCTCCACTATCGCGTCGGTCAGTGCCCGCAGATCCTCATGAGTGATTTCAGCCAGCTTCTGATTGCCAAACTTCGGCTTCAATTCGCGCTCGTAGACTGACCGGCGCATATCTCGTGTCGAGTCCGCCATCTGATAGCCGCGCAGCCATTTTTCAGCCCAATCATCAAAGGTCTCAGCGCCCTTCGTGCGAGCCTTCGCACGCGCCTTCTCCTTAGCAGGCGACTTACCTGCGGCGATCATTTTCTTCGCCTCCCCTAGCCGCTCACGTGCCTCTGCCAGGGTGATCCCGCCCAAGCCATAACGACCGAAGGTGATGGTCTCCTGCCGGCCATTGATGGAGTAGTTGTAGCGGAAGGAGATTGAGCCGGCCGGTGTGACCGCTACGTACAAGCCATCGCGGTCAATCACCTTGTAGAGCTTGTCTTGCGGCTTGAGGTTTCGAAGCTTGGTATCAGTAAGCATGGCTTCCATTTATTCCATGAAAAGAAATACCATGCTCTGAAAAGCGCGGAAGAATGGGGCTTAACCCCAGTAAAACCGGGCCTCTCGGCTATCCCGATACCATGCCCATCCTGAAACAAGGGACATGGTATCAAGCGTCATGCATGGCATCGGATGCAGTTGGTACCCCGTACCATGCCATAAAAAAACCATGCTTGGCGATGCAAAACCCTGCCTGATCTTGCCAGACCCAAAAAGCCAAAAGCCCGCAATTACGCGGGCTTGAGGGCATTTTTTGCTAGATCGTGCCGGGCAGTGCCGGACGTGGGATCATTCCCACTCAATCGTCGCCGGTGGCTTGCTCGACACGTCGTAGGTGACACGAGAGATGCCGTCGATCTCGTTGATGATCCGGCCGCTGACGGTCTCCAACAGTTCGTAAGGCAGATGCGCCCAGCGTGCGGTCATGAAGTCGATGGTTTCCACAGCACGCAGAGCGACGACCCAGGCGTAACGACGGCCGTCACCGACCACGCCTACCGATTTCACCGGCTGGAACACCACGAACGCCTGGCTGACTTTGTGGTACCAGTCGGCTTTGCGCAGTTCTTCGATGAAGATGTGGTCCGCTCGACGCAGCAGGTCGGCGTATTCCTTCTTCACTTCACCAAGGATACGTACGCCCAGGCCCGGGCCTGGGAACGGGTGGCGATAGACCATGTCGTACGGCAGGCCCAGTTCCAGGCCCAGACGACGAACTTCATCCTTGAACAGTTCGCGCAGCGGCTCGACCAGTTTCAGGTTCATTTCTTCCGGCAGGCCGCCCACGTTGTGGTGCGACTTGATGACGTGTGCCTTGCCGCTTTTAGCGCCAGCGGACTCGATCACATCAGGGTAGATCGTGCCCTGAGCCAGGAACTTGATGTTGTGCAGTTTGGCCGATTCGGCGTCGAACACGTCGATGAACGTGCGACCAATGATCTTGCGCTTCTTCTCTGGGTCGGCCTCGCCAGCCAGATTGTTGAGGAACTGATCTTCGGCGTTCGCGCGAATCACTTTGACGCCCATGTTCTCGGCGAACATAGCCATCACTTGCTCGCCTTCGTGCAGGCGCAGCAGGCCGTTGTCGACGAACACACAGGTCAGTTGATCGCCGATGGCTTTGTGCAGCAGGGCCGCAACCACTGAGGAGTCAACACCGCCGGACAGACCCAGCAGCACGTTGTCAGTACCAACTTGAGCGCGGACTTGAGCGATGGCGTCTTCAGCGATCTTCGACGGGGTCCACAGCGCTTCGCAACCACAGATGTCGAGGATGAAGCGCGACAGGATGCGACCGCCCTGCTTGGTGTGAGTCACTTCCGGGTGGAACTGCACGCCGTAGTAACCACGAGCGTCGTCAGCCATGCCCGCGATCGGGCAGCTTGGTGTGCTGGCCAGAATGTGGAACTCGGACGGCAGCTTGGTGACTTTGTCACCGTGGCTCATCCAGACGTCCAGGCCGAGCACGCCATCAGCATCGACATGGTCTTCGATACCGTCGAGCAGGCGGCTCTTGCCAACGACGTCGACACGGGCGTAACCAAACTCGCGCAGATCGGAACCTTCGACCTTACCGCCCAGTTGCTCAGCCATGGTCTGCATGCCGTAGCAAATGCCAAAGACCGGCACGCCCAGGTCAAATACCGCTTGCGGACAGCGCGGGCTGTCGGCTTCGTGCACGGACTCGGGACCACCGGCGAGGATGACGCCTTTGGGAGCGAATTCGCGAATCGCTTCGTCGTCCATGTCGAACGGGTGCAGTTCGCAGTACACGCCGATCTCACGTACGCGACGGGCGATCAGTTGGGTGTATTGAGAACCGAAGTCCAGGATGAGGATACGGTGGGCGTGAATGTCGAGGGTCATGAGTCATTCTCGTCGAAAATCAGAAACAAGACGGGGCTGTAATGAACAGCCCCGCTACAGAATTCTTGAAACGCGCCCGAATCACCGGGCGCATTTCCAATCACCCTACGCGATAGTTCGGCGCTTCTTTGGTGATCTGCACGTCATGAACGTGGGATTCGGCCATGCCTGCGCCGGTGATGCGAACGAATTCGGGCTTGGTGCGCATCTCTTGAATGTTGGCGCTGCCGGTGTACCCCATGGAAGAACGCAGGCCACCCATCAGCTGATGAATGATGGCAGCCAGCGAGCCCTTGTACGCGACGCGGCCTTCGATGCCTTCCGGCACCAGCTTTTCGGCCCCCGCGGACGAATCCTGGAAGTAGCGGTCCGAAGAACCTTGCGCCTGGGACATCGCACCCAACGAGCCCATGCCACGGTAGGCCTTGTAGGAGCGCCCCTGGAAGAGCTCGATTTCACCTGGCGCTTCTTCGGTGCCGGCGAACATGGAGCCCATCATCACGCTGTAGGCACCCGCGACGATGGCCTTGGACAGGTCGCCGGAGAAACGGATGCCGCCGTCGGCGATCAGTGGAACGTCGGTGCCTTCCAGTGCTGCGGCCACGTTGGCGACAGCGCTGATCTGCGGCACGCCGACACCCGCGACGATGCGGGTGGTGCAGATGGAGCCCGGCCCGATACCGACTTTCACGCCGTCAGCACCGGCTTCGACCAATGCGCGCGCCGCTTCGCCGGTGGCGATGTTGCCGCCGATGACCTGAACGTCAGGGAAGTTCTGCTTGACCCAGCGAACGCGATCGATCACGCCTTTGGAGTGACCGTGCGCGGTGTCGACGACGATCACATCGACGCCAGCAGCCACCAGCGCAGTGACACGCTCGCCCGTGTCCTTACCGGTCCCGACCGCTGCACCGACACGCAGGCGACCCTGGTCGTCCTTGCTGGCCAGTGGGTAGGCCTTGGCCTTTTCGATGTCTTTGACGGTCATCATGCCCTTGAGGGCGAAGTTGCCGTCTACGATCAGGACCTTTTCCAAACGGTGCTTGTGCAGCAGCTCACGCACTTCGTTCTTGTCAGCGCCTTCGCGCACGGTCACCAGGCGCTCTTTCGGCGTCATCACTTCGCGGACCGGGATGTCCAGGCGATTTTCAAAACGCACATCGCGGGAGGTGACGATGCCGACCAGCTCACCATCATGCAGGACAGGGACACCGGAAATGTTGTGCAGACGGGTCAGCTCGAACAGATCGCGAACGGTAGCGTCGGCCTCGATGGTAATCGGGTCCTTGACCACACCGGCTTCGAACTTCTTGACCTTGCGCACTTCCGCGGCCTGTTGTTCGATGGTCATGTTCTTGTGGATGATGCCGATGCCGCCTTCCTGAGCCATGGCGATGGCCAGACGGGCTTCAGTGACGGTGTCCATAGCGGCGGAGACGAGGGGGATGTTCAGTTCGATGCCACGGGTCAATCGGGTTTTCAGACTGACTTCGTTGGGAAGCACCTCGGAATAACCGGGCACAAGGAGGATGTCGTCGAATGTAAGGGCTTCTTGGCTGATACGCAGCATCGCTGGGCTCCCGAGCGGGAAAATGGAAGCGCGCCATTATACCGAGACACCCACCCTTGCTCAACGTAAAGATCGGGCAATTTCATAATCAATGCGATGCACACACCCTATGAACCGCCACACGGCCTAAAGGCGGACTTTGACGACTGAAACCGGCCGATCCAGGCGCTCGGCGAAGGCCTCGAGAAAGCTGGCCTTGAAGCCGGCATCCAGCCAGTCGTTGAAGATGAAACCGAGGTTTGAAAACCCGCAGGCGTCAAGGAACAGAAAGCCGTTGATATCATCTTCAAACCCGCATTCCGGGCAGGTGAAATTGTCGGTATGGCCCGGCATCCATTCCTCGAGGCTGTCGAACAGCGCCTCGCCAATTTCACGACGGCATTCCGGACAGCCGGCCTCTTCCTTGAACCCTTGCTGTGGCGTGTAGATGCAGCGCTTCAGGACGATCTCCAGACCGTTCACCGCTTTGCCGTAAGGCAATGCATCGGGGTTTTCCACGAACCGGCGCGCCCCAGGTCCGATCCCATAGGCCATACGATTGAAGCTGCGCCCACAGGTGCTCAGCGACTCCTCGACCACCTCCAGCTTCACCAGCCAACGCAGGATCGCCTGCGCCTTCGCCTCGTGGGCGGGAAAGCTGGATATCTGCGGGACGATGATGCTTTGGGTGTTCATACCGTGGCCTGTGGACGCGTGATCGGGGGCGGCAGCTTAATGCCGTCGCCAACCGAGTCAAGTATGGGCCTCAACCGGTGACGTAGCGACCGACGAGGGTGATGCCACTGATCAGCACCAGCCAAGTCACCAAGCGCACGAACGTTTCCCGGGACAGGCGCTTCATCAGGCGACGCCCGATCCACGACCCAACCAGCATGGCCGGCAGCAGGCAGACTGCCATGACCAACAACGGCAGTTGCGCATAGACACCAGTGACCGCGAACAAGCTCAGCCGCACGATGGTGCTGCAACTGATGAGTGCGTTCTGAGTGGCCCTCGCCTGGGATTTATCGGTCAGACGGCTGTTGAGGTAAATCGCATAGAGAAAGCCGCCGCTGCCAAACAGCGCGCCGAACAGCCCACCGACGGTCCCCATCGGTATCGACCACCCTGCCGACAACTGTGTAGGACGCACCTTTATCGCGAGGCTGTAGATCGAGTAGCCAATCAGGAATAGCCCCATTAATAGAAGCAGTAGGTCGGATTTCAGATTCAGCAGAAAAACCACGCCCAGGGTGCAACCGATCGCCATGCACGGCACCAGCCGCAACAGCTCAGCGCGCACGATGGACTGCCGCGAGGGCAGCAAATGACTGAAAGCAGCCAAGAAATCCAGCATGACCAACAGCGGGATGATGCGCGACAGGGGCATGAAGTGAATCAGGAGAGGCCCGGCGACCAGCGCGGTGCCGAAACCGGCAATCGCGAAGACCAGATAAGCGGCGATCACACCGCCTTCGATGAGCAGCCAGTCAACGGGGGTAAGCCCCAACTGATCGACAACGCCCGATAGTTCGGCGAACGGGGTGAGCATGGAACCCTCCATGGATGATCGGCGGCGCACAGCATACTTCATCCACCGACTTCTGCCGTGGGTACCCATTGGCTCATCGAGAAACTGTCGGTCGCAGGCCCATCGACACACAGCATCCGGATGACGCCGATTAATGTGATGAGCCACGCGGCAATTCCCTTTATCATGCCCGCCATGATCAAAGATCCCTTTGCAAGACTCGGCCTCGACCGGGAAGTCCTCACTGTCAGCCAGCTCAACGGCCGTGCCCGGGTCTTGCTGGAAGATGTGTTTTCCAGCATTTGGGTCGAGGGCGAGATTTCCAACCTGTCTCGCCCAGCTTCGGGCCACGTGTATTTCACGCTTAAGGACAGCGGCGCGCAGGTCCGTTGCGCTTTGTTCCGCAGTAATGCCGCACGCGTGCGGCAGGCGCTGAAGGACGGTCTGGCGGTCAAGGTTCGGGGCAAAGTTTCGCTGTTCGAGGGTCGTGGTGATTACCAGTTGATCCTCGATACCGTCGAGCCCGCAGGCGATGGTGCACTGCGGCTGGCTTTCGACGCGCTCAAGGAAAAACTCAGCGCCGAAGGCCTGTTCAGCGCTGAACGCAAGGTCGCCCTGCCTCTGCACCCGCAACGCATCGGTATCGTCACGTCACCCACGGGCGCTGTGATTCGCGACATCATCAGCGTGTTCAAGCGACGTGCGCCGCAGGTCGAACTGACACTGATTCCAACCGCCGTACAAGGCCGCGAAGCGATCAATCAGATCGTCCGGGCCTTGAAGACGGCGGACGCGAGAGGTTTCGACGCGTTGATCCTGGCTCGGGGTGGCGGTTCGCTGGAGGACCTGTGGTGCTTCAACGAAGAAGCCGTCGCGCGCGCCATCGATGCGTGCGTGACGCCGATCGTCAGCGCCGTAGGTCATGAGACCGACGTCTCCATCAGTGATTTCGTGGCCGATGTACGCGCCCCCACACCCTCGGCTGCAGCCGAATTGCTGGCCCCTGATTCCAGTGACCTGCATCGCCGCGTGGAAAACCTTCAGCGTCGATTGATCACGCGGATGCGCGACCGGCTGATGCGAGACCAGTTGCGGCTTGAGGGCATTTCCCGTCGCCTGCGCCATCCGGGCGAACGGCTGCGTCAACGCGCACAGCGGCTGGATGATCTGGACATGCGCCTGCGCCGTGCTTTCGAATCGCAGATGCACAAGCGCTCGACGCGGATCGGTCACCTGGAAAGCCGTCTCGCCGCCCAGCATCCTGGCCGCACCCTGGCCTTCCTGCGCCAGCGCTTGGAAGTACTAGCCGAGCGTCTGCCTCGGGCGATCCGGGAAAACCTCAAGACGCGACGTCTGCAATTGCAGAGTCAGGTGCAGACGCTCAATGTGGTCAGCCCTCTGGCTACATTGGGTCGCGGCTACAGCATCCTGCTGGATGAAAAAGGCAAAGCGGTCCGCACGGCGCAACAAACACATACCGGTCAACGCCTCACGGCGAAGCTGGCCGAAGGCGAACTGCAGGTGCGCGTCGAAGACAACCACCTGACGCCCGTCACCCTCTCTCTATTGGACTGATCGATGCTGCCTTGTCTTTTACGCGCGTTGACCGGCGCTGCACTGGCGCTGTGCCTGGCCCTTCCCGCCCATGCCGACAGCTATCTGTCGCGCTTGTTGAACAAGCCCGTGCCGGGCGGCGTGGCGGTTGTCGACCTCGGCGCTTCTGCACAACCGCCGAAAGCCACGTTTCAGGGCAAGCCGGTGTTGGTGGTGAAGGATGCGGAAGCACGGTGGCTGGCGATTGTCGGCATTCCTCTGACCGTAAAGCCGGGGAGCTCCCAGCAGGTGTCCAGCGGCGGGCGTAACCTCACGTTCGCGGTGGGGAGCAAAAAATACCCCGAACAGCACATCACGCTGAAAAACCAGCGGCAGGTGAACCCCAACCCCGATGACCTGAAACGCATCGAGCGGGAACTGGATGTGCAAACGCGCGCTTACCGCACGTTCAGCCCGGTGACGCCCAGCAACCTGTTACTGGACAAGCCCGTGGACGGCCCGCTGTCGAGCAGGTTCGGCGTGCGTCGTTTCTTCAACGGCGAGGAACGCAACCCGCACGCGGGCCTGGACTTCGCGGTCCCGGCAGGTACGCCCATCAAATCCCCGGCAGCGGGCAAGGTGATTCTGATCGGCAATTACTTCTTCAATGGCAACACGGTGTTCGTCGATCATGGACAAGGCTTCATCAGCATGTTCTGCCACATGTCAAAAATCGATGTGAACGTCGGCGACTCAGTGCCGCGTGGGGGGATCGTGGGCCGCGTCGGTTCGACCGGACGCGCCACGGGGCCGCACATGCACTGGAACGTCAGCCTGAACGACGCGCGGGTTGACCCCGCAATCTTCATCAATGCCTTTCAGCCGTAGCGCCGGGATTCGCCATCAGGTTTGGGCAGCCCCCATAAGCCATCGATGGGCTGCTCCGTCCGAGGCCAATGGCGGCCTCGCATACCCCAACAATAAATAATCACGCTTCGCGGCTTATTCGCTACAAAATACCGCCCGAGGCTCTTTTTGGAATAGTTCTACCAATTTTCCCCAACTGCTTGCCACCTTTAACCCCATTGGTTACGGTTGGACACATGAACACGTCCCACACCCTCATTTTGCTACGTCAACATCGCTGCCTCAGTCTCGTCAGTGCGCGACTGCCAGGCTGAATCGCGGTGCCTCGACCTCGCTGCTCCATTGCGAAACAACTCGGTTGGCCGCCTTCTTTCGGCCCTGCGTACAACAAGGATTATTCACATGACCATGCTCAAAGATCCCTCGAAGAAGTACCGTGCGTTCCCCACCATCGATCTGCCTGACCGTACCTGGCCTTCCAAGACCATTACCGAAGTGCCGATCTGGTGCAGCTCCGACCTGCGCGACGGTAACCAATCGCTGATCGAGCCCATGGATTCGGTCAAGAAACTGCGCTTCTGGAAAACCCTGGTTCAGGTCGGCGTGAAGGAAATCGAAGCGTCGTTTCCCGCTGCATCGCAAACCGATTTCGACTTCGTGCGTACCCTCATCGAAGAGGGTCACATTCCGGACGACACCACCATCCAGGTGCTGACTCAAGGCCGTGAAGACCTGATCGAGCGGACGTTCGAATCCCTGCGCGGCGCCAAAAAGGCCATCGTTCACCTGTACAACGCAACCTCGCCGGCCTTCCGCCGTATCGTGTTCAATCAGGACAAGGAAGGCATCAAGGCCATCGCGGTCAACGCTGCGAAGCTGTTCGTCAAATACGCCGCGCAGCAGCCGCAAACCCAGTGGCAGTTCGAGTATTCGCCCGAAACCTTCAGCGCCACCGAGCTGGACTTCGCCAAGGAAGTCTGTGACGCCGTCGTGGAAGTGTGGAACGCCACCCCTGAGAACAAAGTCATCCTCAACCTCCCTGCGACGGTCGAGGTCGCGACTCCAAACATCTACGCCGACCAGATCGAGTGGTTCTGCCGCAACATCAAACGTCGCGATAGCGTCATCATCAGCCTGCATACCCACAACGACCGGGGCACCGGCGTTGCCGCCACCGAGTTGGGCCTGATGGCCGGAGCCGACCGCGTCGAAGGCTGCCTGTTCGGCAACGGCGAGCGCACCGGCAACGTCGACCTGGTTACCGTGGCCCTCAACATGTACACCCAAGGCCTGGATCCGCAACTGGACTTCTCCGACATCGACGGTGTGCGCAAGGTCGTTGAAGAATGCAACCAGATCCCGGTCCACCCTCGTCACCCGTACGTCGGGGACCTGGTGCATACGGCGTTCTCGGGCTCCCACCAGGACGCCATCCGCAAGGGCTTTGCCCAGCAGAAAGAAGACGCGCTGTGGGAAGTGCCTTATCTGCCGATCGACCCAGCCGACATTGGCCGTAGCTACGAGGCCGTGATCCGCGTTAACAGCCAGTCCGGCAAAGGTGGCATTACCTATCTGCTGGAACAGGAATACGGCATTTCCCTGCCGCGCCGCATGCAGATCGAGTTCAGTCAGGTGGTTCAGGGCGAAACCGATCGTCTGGGCCTGGAAATGACCGCACAGCAGATTTACGCGCTGTTCAAGAACGAGTACCTGCAGGCCAACAAGCCTTACGCGCTGGTCAGTCATCGCCTGCAAGAAGAAAACGGCCACAGTGCGGTGGAAGTCGAAGTCACCGGCAAGGGTGACGGTGAGAGTAACCTGCACTGGCGGGGCAAAGGTAACGGCGCTCTGGAAGCGTTGGTTGCCGGCCTGCCGGTTCCGGTGGAAATCATGGACTACAACGAACACGCCATCGGCGCGGGCACCACGGCAAAGGCGGCTGCTTATATCGAATTGCGCGTGAACGGTGAGCGCGCAGTGCACGGCGTCGGGATCGACGAGAACATCACAACGGCCAGCTTCAAGGCCCTGTTCAGCGCACTGAACCGCGGTTTGATTCAATCGGAAACCGCAAAGGCTGCGTAACACCCTGCCCTGCAGCGGCGCGTCTGTGCTGCTGCAGGGAGCCTATCAGGCTGTGGTGTTGACCGACCCCTTCATCAATTGCAGCAACGCCGATTGCTGAGCCATCAATTGCGCACTGGTCGCAGCAATTTGTTGCTGAATGGCCATGACCTGCGCGGCCTTTTCCTGATCCGACGCCTTGCTCGCCTGCACTGCGGCCAATTGCTGCTGTTGCTGTTCGAGCATCTTCTGGGTTTGTTTGATCTGCTCCTGGATTTGCTTGATCAGTTGCTCCTGCGTCACGCCGTCGGAAGACGCCTTCGGCGCCTGATAAACATTGCCGCGCAGGTTCACGCTGGCTGAGGTCGCGTCGCTCGTGCTGGAGGCATCGGTTTTCACGGGGGTGGCGAATGCCGCGGGGTAGGCACTCAGCGAATTCGTATTGATGGCGGTCATGATCAACTCCTGTTCTGTGCACCCTGTATCGGCACGGACACACAGAACTGAAGCTCGTTGATCCCGCTGCTAGCCTTCACCGTATCTCGTAGGCATCGGCGTCCAGGTAGGCAGGGAATTTCTGCCGATAAGCTGCCAGGCTTTCCGCGCAGAGGCTGACCTGAAAAACACCGTCGGCTTCGCCGACATTCAGCAGGCTCTCCCCTTGGAAATCCAGCACCTGGCTGTCGCCTGTGTAGGACAGACCTTTACCATCGACGCCGACCCGATTGACCGCCGCGACATAACACAGGTTTTCGATGGCCCGCGCGGGCAACAAACGGTTCCAATACTGACGGCGGGCCCCGGGCCAATTGGCGGTGTACAGGAGCAGATCGGTATCGCGAGCATCGCGGCTCCAAACCGGAAAGCGCAGGTCGTAGCAGATCAACGGACGAACACGCCACCCCTTGAGCTCGAGCACGACCTGGCGCTCCCCTGGGCTGTAGTGCTCATGCTCTCCTGCCATGCGGAACAGATGTCGCTTGTCGTAGTGAAGCAATTCGCCGTCAGGCCGCGCCCACAACAGTCGGTTTCGGTGACTGCCATCGCCAGCGCGCACGATCACGCTGCCAGTCACCACCGCGTTGAGACGCTTGGCCTGACCCAGTATCCATTGGGAAGTGATTCCGTTTTCAGGCTCCGCCAGCCGTTGCGACTCCATGGAGAAGCCCGTGGTGAACATCTCGGGCAATACCACCAGATCGGCGCCGGCGGCCTGGGCCAGCAGTTCTTCGAAATGCGCGTGGTTGGCCGCGCAATCGTGCCAAGTTAGGGTGGTCTGCACCAAGGCGATGTTCAGGTCAGGCAAATGGCTCAGATCGCGCATAATTTTTCCGCTGCCAGACGCAACGTCTCCTCTCGCTTGGGAAAGCACAGGCGAATGAGACGCTGGCCTTCGGGCGGGCTCTGATAGAACACTGAAGGCGGAATGCTCGCCACGCCGTGCTCGCGGGTCATCCACAGGGACATTTCGACATCGTTCAGATCCGGGCGAATCTGCGAGTAGTCGACCAACTGGAAATAGGTCCCCGCTGCGCGCTTGAAGGTAAAACGCGAACGCTCAAGCCGGTCGCAGAAAAAGTCGCGCTTGGCTTGGTAGAACGCAGGCAGTTCCTCAACGTGCTCGGGGGACATGGCCATGAAATCCGCCAAGGCCCATTGCAGCGGCGTGACACCACAAAAGCCAACGAACTGGTGGATTTTGCGCATCTCGGCGGTGAGCGCCGGCGGGGCGACGAGGTAGCCGGTCTTCGAGCCAGTGACGTGATAGGTCTTGCCGAACGAACTGACGACGAAGGCGCGTTCGTAGAGTTCTTCATGGGCCAGCACGCTGGCATGCTTCACGCCGTCGAACACCAGGTGCTCATACACCTCATCGCTGACCAAGTAGATGTCACGACCGCGAATTAGCGCGGCCAACTGGTCCAGTTCGGCACGGGTTATCAGCGCACCGCTGGGATTGTGCGGGGTGTTGATGATGATCATGCGGGTCTTGGGGCTCAACGCGGCACTGAGCTGTTCCCAGTCGATGGAGAACTCGCCATCCTTCAATTGCACATGCACGCAACGACCGCCCGCCAGTTCGACAGAGGGCTCGTAACTGTCGTAGCTGGGGTCGAAAACGATGACTTCATCGCCCGCCCTGACCACCGTCTGAATCGCGCAGAAAATCGCGTGCGTGGCGCCAGGCGTGATGGTGATTTCGCTGTCGACATTCACCTGCCGACCATAGGCCCGCGCAATCTTCGCGGCGACCTGCTCGCGCAACGCAGGCAGACCGGCCATGGGAGCGTATTGGTTGTAGCCCTCCATGGTGCGACGGCAGAGGGCTTCGCGCAGCGCATCCGGCCCATCGAAATCAGGAAAACCCTGGGACAGGTTGATCGCCCCTGTTTCGGTTGCAAGCTGGGACATCACGGTGAAAATGGTGGTGCCAACGTTCGGCAATTTGCTGGTGATCATGGGTTCTTCCTGCTCTCCACCCGGCTCCACAACGGCAGGGGAAGGGGCAGAATAGCCCAATGAACCGATACAAAAAAAGGCGCCTGGGGCGCCTTTTTTCAAAGATAAGTCCGTGAGGATCAGCGCTTGTCCTTGCGCTTCTTCTCGGCTTTCTTATGGTGCGACATCAAGCGGCGCTTCTTGTTGACCTGTCGATCGGTCAGCGTGTTCTTGTTGCCTTCATACGGATTCTCACCGCCCTTGAACTCGATGCGGATCGGCGTACCGACCAGCTTGAGCACACGGCGATACGTGTTTTCCAGATAGCGCACGTAAGACTTGGGCACCTTCTCGACCTGGTTGCCGTGGATCACGATCAACGGTGGGTTGGCCCCGCCCAAGTGAGCGTAACGCAACTTGATCCGGCGGCCATTGACCATCGGCGGCTGGTGCTCGCTGATGGCATCTTCGAGAATCTGGGTCAGGCGGCTGGTCGGCCAGCGGGTCACGGCGGATTTGAACGATGCCTGGACCGACTGATACAGGTTGCCGACGCCCGTGCCGTGCAACGCCGAAATGAAGTGAATGTCAGCGAAGTCGACGAAAAACAGACGACGCTCCAGCTCGGTCTTCACGTAGTCACGCTCGCTCGGCTGCATGCCATCCCACTTGTTCAGCGCGATGACAATGGCACGCCCGGACTCCAACGCGAAGCCCAGCAGGTTCAGGTCGTGGTCCACGACGCCTTCACGGGCATCCATCACGAAGATCACCACATTGGCGTCCTTGATGGCCTGCAAGGTCTTCACCACCGAAAACTTTTCGACTTCCTCGTGGATCTTGCCGCGCTTGCGCACACCCGCCGTGTCGATCAGCGTGTACTTCTCCTCGTTACGCTCGAACGGGATGTAGATACTGTCGCGGGTCGTGCCGGGCTGGTCATAGACGATGACGCGCTCTTCGCCCAGCATGCGGTTGACCAGCGTCGACTTGCCGACGTTGGGGCGGCCGATGATGGCGATCTTGATACCGTCTTTCTCGCTCGGGCCAGGAATGCGCTTGGCTTCCTCCCCCTCTGCAACCTCTTCTTCCTCGCCTTCCTCGACTTCGTCAGCGTCTTTCGGAAAGCCACCCAAGGCCGTTTCCAGCATTTGGGAGATACCCCGACCATGGGCGCCAGCAATCGGGATCGCGTCACCCATGCCCAGTGGGCTGAACTCGGCGCGCGCCATGTCCGGGTCGATGTTGTCGACCTTGTTGGCGACGACGTAAGAGGTCTTGTTGCGCTTGCGCAGGTGCTCGCCAATCATCTGGTCGGCGGCGGTGAAACCCGCCTTGGCGTCGACGAGGAACAGCACCACGTCGGCTTCTTCGATGGCCAGCAGCGACTGCTCCGCCATCTTTTCATCCATGCCGTATTCGTCGCCGGAAATACCTCCGGTGTCGATCACGATATAGGAACGCCCTTGCCACTTGGCCTCACCGTACTGGCGATCGCGGGTCAGACCGGACAGGTCGCCGACGATGGCGTCGCGACTCCGGGTCAGGCGGTTGAACAAGGTGGACTTGCCGACGTTCGGTCGACCCACCAGGGCGATTACGGGAACCATGCGGCTCTCCACTTCGTTATTTCAGAAAATACAAAAGCCGCTGCAAGGCAGCGGCCGGAGTTCGGAGCGGCACCGGAAAGTGCCACAGGCCCCATCATTCGGGGCCGCGAGAGGACGCCGTCGGCCGGCCTCCTCAAGCATAGACAGCCACTACTTGATCGTCAGCGCTTCCAGCTTGCCGCTGTTGCCGAAGACGTAGATCGTGTTGCCCGAGACCAGCGGACGAGCCCGCAGGCCATCGCTGTCGATTTTTTCACGGGCGACGAAATGGCCGTCGACCTGGCTCAGCAGATGCAGATAGCCTTCCATGTCGCCTACCGCGACGTAGCTGGAGAACACTTCAGGCGAACCCAGTTGACGGCGAGCCAGCGAGTCGTTGCTCCACAAGGCGGTGGACGATCGCTCATCGACACCCTCTACGGTGCCGTTGGCCAGGGAGACGTACACGCTGCCGAACCCTTGGGCCACGCCCGAGTAGCTCGATGCATCACGCTGCCACAACACACGACCGCTCTGCAGGTCCAAGCCCGCCACTCGGCCCTGGTAGGTGGCGACATACAGGGTGCTGCCCGACAGCAGCAGGCCGCCGTCGATGTCGACCACACGGTCCAGCTCCGAGCGACCTTGCGGGATCGCCACGCGCTGTTCCCAGACCGGCACACCGTTGGTAGTGTCCAGTGCCACCACTTTGCCTGTGGACAGACCCGCCACGGCCAATTGGCTGGTGACCAGCGGTGCGCCGGTGCCCCGGAGGGTCAGGACGGCAGGACTGCTTTCGTAGATCCAGCGCTGATTGCCAGTGGCGGCGTCGTAACCGATGACTCGGTCATCCTGGGTCTGGGCAACGACCACATCACCATTGGTGGCGGGGGCCGAAAGTACCTCGCTGGTGGCCTTGGCCTTCCACTTCTGCTCGCCGGTGGCCTCGTCGAGCACGATGACCTCACCCCTCAGGGTGCCGAGCATCACCAGGCCGGAACCGACGCCAACAGCACCGGAAACGGGCTGCTCGAGTTCCTTCTTCCAGACCACGTCACCGTTGCTGCGGTTGATCGCCATGACCAGCCCGGTGGCATCGGCAGCATAGATGTTTTCGCCGTCGATCGCCGGGACCAGAATGTTGTAGATGTCGCCCTGGCCGTCACCCACCGAGCGGCTCCACAATTTCTGCAGGCTGACTTCCTGTTTGAAGTCGACCAGTTCCGCTGGCGGCAACTCCTTCTTGCTGTTGCTGCTGCAACCCGCGGCCAGAACGGCCAGAGCCAGCAATGCTGCATGTTTCCAACGAATCACGTCACGCATCCCCTTTCGCCAGATCGTCGAGCTTCATTTGCAGGCCGCCAACCGCCGATTGCTCGGACAACGCAGCCTTGGCTTTCTTGTATGCAGCGTACGCATCATCGGTACGACCCAGTTGAACCAGCAGATCGCCACGCAGCTCTTCGCGGCTGGCCTCGAATGACTTGTCGACCTGGCCATCCAGCAGTTTCAAGGCGTCTTCAGCCTTGTTCTGCGCTGCCAGCACACGGGCCAGACGTTGACGAGCGATTTCACCGAGCGTCGGATTGACGGGTTTGTCGGCAACCGCTTTCAGCTCATTGGCTGCATCGTCCAGTTTGCCGGTATCGACCGCGACCTTGGCCACGAACAGGCTGCCGTACTGAGCGTAAGCCGTGCCACCGAATTCGCTTTTCAGCTTGCCGGCGATGTCAGCGACCTGGCCGGCATCGGCCTGCCCGCTCGGCGTCAGCGCGGTTTCCAGCAATTGTTGATACAGCGCCGAGGCACCTTGTGCCTGGTTGTTCTGATAGCGATGCCAGGCTTGCCAACCCAACACCACGATCACTGCGAGCAGACCGCCGGTCACCAGCGGCTTGCCGTTACGCTGCCACCAATCTTTAACCGCCGCCAGTTGTTCTTCGTCAGTACTCGACACCCCAATACTCCTATCCGCTTTCGCTTAAACGCTTGTTATTCAGCCTCAAGCCTGCGGAATGCAGGCGGCCAGGTGCTCGGACAGAGCATCCCAGGCAACGGTCTGTTGTTCACCCTGACCACGCAGCGGCTTGACGCCCACTTCTTTGCGCGCCAGTTCTTCATCACCAAGGATCAGCGCGTACAGAGCGCCGCTCTTGTCGGCTTTCTTGAACTGGCTCTTGAAGCTGCCAGCCCCGGCGTTGACCTGCAAACGCAGGTTCGGCGCCTGGTCACGCAAGCGCTCTGTCAGCGCGAGCGCCGCCAGTTCGGCCGCCTCGCCAAACGCACAGACGTACACGTCGAGAATCCGGGCGATTTCCTCAGGCACCTGCTCGAGCGTCTCCAGAAGCAAAACCAGCCGCTCGATACCCATCGCAAAACCGACGCCACTGGTCGGTTTGCCCCCCATTTGCTCGACGAGGCCGTCGTAACGACCGCCAGCGCAGACCGTGCCCTGAGCGCCCAATTGATCGGTAACCCATTCAAAAACGGTTTTGCTGTAGTAATCCAGCCCGCGCACCAGCTTCGGGTTGATGACATAAGGAATCCCTGCGGCGTCCAGACGTGCCTTCAAGCCGTCGAAGTGAACCCGGGACTCTTCATCCAGGTAGTCCGCCAGCTTCGGCGCATCGACCAGCACCGCCTGAGTTTCAGGGTGCTTGGTGTCGAGCACGCGCAATGGATTGGTCTTCAGACGGCGTTGGCTGTCTTCGTCCAGTTGATCGTGACGCGCCGAGAGGTACTCGACCAGCGCCTCACGATAACGGCCACGGGCTTCGCTGGTGCCCAGGCTGTTGAGTTCCAGCTTGACGGCATTGCGAATACCCAAAAGCCCCCACAGGCGCCAGGTCAGGACAATCAGTTCCGCATCGATGTCCGGACCGTCGAGGTTGAACACTTCGACGCCGATCTGGTGAAACTGACGGTAACGGCCTTTCTGCGGGCGCTCGTGACGGAACATCGGCCCGATGTACCAAAGCTTCTGCACCTGCCCACCGCCGATGATCCCATGCTCGAGTACGGCGCGCACACAGGCTGCGGTGCCCTCCGGACGCAGGGTCAGCGAATCCCCGTTGCGGTCGGCGAAGGTGTACATCTCCTTCTCGACGATGTCAGTGACTTCGCCGATGGAGCGCTTGAACAGATCGGTGAACTCGACGATCGGCATGCGAATCTGGCGATAGCCGTAGTTATCCAGCAGGCGCGATACGGTGCCTTCGAAGTAGCGCCACAGGGGCGTCTGGTCCGGCAGGATGTCGTTCATGCCACGAATGGCTTGCAGGGACTTGCTCACAAAAATTCCTTGGAAAACGGGTTAGCCGCGAACGATCAATGCTGCGTCGGCTTGGGCCTTTTCGGCCGCCTTGTCGCGGATCAAGCGTTCCAGCTCGTCCACCAGGTTGTCATTGGTCAGCTTTTGCGACGGTTTGCCATCAATGTAAATCAGGTTCGGCGTGCCTCCGGTGAGGCCGATGTGCGCCTCCTTGGCTTCGCCGGGACCGTTGACCACGCAGCCGATCACCGCCACATCCATTGGCACAAGCAAATCTTCCAGCCGCCCCTCCAGCTCGTTCATGGTCTTGACCACATCGAAGTTCTGCCGCGAACAGCTCGGGCAGGCGATGAAGTTGATGCCACGGGAGCGCAGGTGCAGCGACTTGAGGATGTCGTAGCCGACCTTCACTTCTTCTACCGGATCGGCGGCCAGCGAGATGCGAATGGTGTCGCCGATGCCCTCGGCCAGCAGCATACCTAGGCCGACGGCCGATTTCACTGTGCCTGAACGCAAACCACCCGCTTCGGTGATGCCCAAATGCAGCGGCTGGACGATCTGTTTGGCCAACAGGCGGTACGCCTCGACCGCCATGAACACGTCCGAGGCCTTGACGCTGACCTTGAAGTCCTGGAAATCCAGCCGGTCGAGGTGCTCCACGTGGCGCAGAGCGGACTCCACCAACGCGGCCGGCGTCGGTTCGCCGTACTTCTTCTGCAGATCCTTTTCCAGCGAACCGGCATTGACCCCGATGCGGATCGGGATACCCCGGTCACGCGCAGCATCCACGACCGCGCGGACACGGTCTTCACGGCCGATGTTGCCCGGGTTGATACGCAGGCAGTCGACACCGAGCTCCGCGACGCGCAGGGCGATTTTGTAATCGAAGTGGATATCGGCGACCAGGGGCACCTTGACCAACTGCTTGATACGGCCAAAAGCCTCGGCGGCATCCATATCCGGAACCGATACGCGGACAATGTCCACGCCTGCCGCTTCCAGGCGGTTGATTTGCGCGACCGTGGCAGCGACATCGTTGGTGTCGCTGTTGGTCATGCTCTGTACCGCGATCGGCGCATCACCGCCGACGGGCACCGAGCCGACCCAGATTTTGCGGGATTCGCGACGTTTGATCGGAGATTCGCCGTGCATGTTATTGACCCAGCTTCATGCGAGCCGTCTGGCCCGAGGTGAACGGTGTGACATCGACCGGCTGGCCGTTATAACTGACCTGGGCGGCGCGGGCGACGCCCAGTCGCACCGCCAGGGGCGGCTTGCCGCTGACATCGATACTGTCGCCCGAGTGTTTCAGCCCACTCGTAAGCACCTTGCCATTGCCATCGGTCACCTGGAACCAACAGTCGGCAGTGAATTGAATCTTCACCTGGCCGAACCCGGCAGGCACAGGCGCTGCCTCAGACGCGGCAGGCGTTGGAGCTGGATTGCTCGCTGGCGCAGGCACGGCGGCAGGCGCGGCCGGTGTCGCGGATGAATGGGTCGGTGCACTTGGCGCCGTGGTCACAGGTGCCTGGCCGGTCGGTGCACTGGAGGTCGCTGCGGAAGGCGCGGCGGGCTCGACGGGGGTCGAGGGCGGCGCTTCATTGCCCTGCCCTTCGGCAACGGCCTGATCCTCAGGCTCATCCAGCGGGTGAATCTGCGTGGTCCCGTCGGCGCTTTCAACCTCGACGTGCTCCATCCCGAGACTGGTGGGCTCCTTCCCGCGCAAGGTCGATTGGTCCCGCCACCAGACGAAGCCTCCGCCAATCAGCGCGACCAGCAGCAGCAGGCTGACGATACGCAGGATGTTGTGAGAAAGCCTTACAGGCTCTTCGATGCGACCCAGGGCGTGCACGCTGCTGCCCTTGCCGTCGGTGCCGGTGTACTGGTCGAACTGGCTCACCAGAGCGGTCTGATCCAGGCCCATCAGTTTGGCGTATGCACGAATGTAACCCCGGGCAAAGGTATGGCCCGGAAGCTTGTCGAAATCGCCCGACTCAACGTAACCCAGGGACGTCACGGTGAGGTTCAGCCTCAACGCCACATCGGGCAGCGACCAGTTCTTGCTCTCGCGAGCCTGACGCAACGTTTCACCGGGGTTCGTGCGAGTGGCTGCTACAACTTCGGGATGCGCCGCTTTCATCATTGCTCCGACAGGTATTGCTGATATTCCGGCGTACCGGGATAGAGTCTTTTGAGTTGCAGGCCATAGCTGGCTGCCTTGTTGCGATCGTCGTAAATCTTCGCCAGTCGCGTACCCAGCAACAGGCTGCGCGCATTCTGTTCGCTCAACTGGCTGAAACGGTCGTAATAATCACGCGCTGGCACATAATGCCTGTCTTCGTAAGACAACTCAGCCATTTCCAGCAGGGCACGCGGTTGCTGACGGTCCAGCCTCAGGGCTTTATCGAAGTGCTCACGGGCCACTTCGCGATTGCCCAGCATCAGCGATGTCATGCCCAGGTTCTCGAACACCCGGGCACGCTCGGCGTAAAGGTTATCATCGGCAGCCTGCTCGAAGCGCTCGTAGGCTTCCTGATAGCGCTTCTGCTCGTAAAGAAAGCTGCCGTAGTTATTGAGGATCCGCGCATCCTTGGGGCGGGAAGACAACGCTTTGCGGTAATACTCATCAGCGAGCCGGGGTTCGGCTTCGGCCTGGAAGACCAGCGCCAGCGCGGCGT
The DNA here is from genome assembly GCF_003052515.2 of Pseudomonas sp. RIT409. GTDB lineage: Bacteria > Pseudomonadota > Gammaproteobacteria > Pseudomonadales > Pseudomonadaceae > Aquipseudomonas. The sequence goes on from NZ_QARE02000001.1 coordinate 400,579, forward strand.
TGGCGTCGGCATCGGCGCTGTCAAGCTCCAGCGCTTTCTTCAGCGGGGCCTTGGCTCTCTCGGTCTGCCCCTGCTGCAGGTATCCCAGGCCCAACTGCACGTAGGCCTGCCGAGCTTCTTCACGTCCCTTGCTGGTACTGAGCGGATTGACGTTGCCAGTGGATACGCAACCCATCAGCAATGTGGCAAAACACAGTAGCAGCGCAGTGCGCAGGGACATAGAGATCCTCTCAGTCAAATTCGCAATCAGTTGCGAGCCGCGGCAACCTGAGCCCCGTCAGCGTCGGCACTGAGTTCACGCACAGCGATGTAGCGTTCGCTGCGACGAGTGCGGTCCATTACCTGCCCGACCAACTGACCACAGGCAGCGTCGATGTCCTCACCGCGTGTGGTGCGCACGGTGACGTTATACCCGGCGTGGTGCAACATGTCCTGGAAACGTCGGATAGCGTTGTTGCTCGGACGCTCGTAACCCGAATGCGGGAACGGGTTGAAAGGAATCAGGTTGATCTTGCAAGGCGTGTCCTTGAGCAACTCGATCATCTCGGCCGCATGTTCAGGCCGGTCGTTGACGTCTTTGAGCAAGGTGTATTCGATGGTCAGAACACGCTTCTCGCCCAGTGCCGACATGTAGTTGCGGCAGGATTCGAGGAGCATCTGCAACGGGTACTTCTTGTTGATCGGCACCAACTGGTTGCGCAGCGCGTCATTCGGCGCGTGCAGCGAAAGTGCCAGCGAGACGTCGATGTGCTGCGCGAGCACGTCGATCATCGGTACCACGCCGGAGGTGGACAGCGTCACACGGCGTTTGGAAATGCCATAGCCCAAGTCGTCCATCATCAGACGCATGGCGGAAATGACATTGTCGAAGTTCAGCAATGGCTCGCCCATCCCCATCATCACCACATTGGTGATGGCACGGTCGATGGTGGCCGGGACACTGCCGAAGGATTTATTGGCAATCCACACCTGGCCGATGACTTCGGCGGCAGTGAGGTTGCTGTTGAAGCCTTGCTTGCCAGTGGAGCAGAAACTGCAGTCCAGTGCGCAACCCGCCTGGGAGGAAACACACAACGTGCCCCGTTTGCCCTGTGGGATGTAGACGGTTTCGACGCAACTGCCGGACGCGACGCGCACGACCCATTTGCGGGTGCCGTCGGCCGAGATGTCCTCGCTGACGACTTCAGGGCCCCGAATTTCGGCACGGCGCTCGAGCTTTTCACGCAGCGCCTTGCCGACGTTCGTCATGGCCTCGAAATTATCGACGCCATAGTGGTGAATCCACTTCATGACCTGACCGGCACGGAAGCGCTTCTCCCCGATGGACTCGAAGAATTTTTCCATTTCCGGCTGGGTAAGCCCCAACAGGTTGATTTTGCCAGTGGTCTCAGTCATGGATTCACCCTCACTCGCAGCGGCGGCTTAGCGAGTGGTTACCTCGGTAGCAGCGAAGAAGTAAGCGATTTCGCGAGCAGCAGCGGCTTCGGAATCCGAACCGTGAACGGCGTTGGCGTCGATGGACTCGGCGAAATCAGCGCGAATGGTGCCAGCGTCTGCTTTCTTCGGATCGGTAGCGCCCATCAGCTCGCGGTTGCGGGCAATGGCGTTTTCGCCTTCCAGAACCTGAACCACAACCGGGCCGGAGGTCATGAATGCAACCAGATCACCGAAGAAGCCACGCTCTTTGTGCTCAGCGTAGAAACCTTCCGCCTCGGCCTTGGACAGTTGCTTCAGCTTGGAAGCGACGACGCGCAGACCGGCTTTTTCAAAGCGAGTGGTGATCTCACCGATGACGTTTTTTGCAACTGCGTCAGGCTTGATGATCGAGAAAGTACGTTGAACAGCCATGTGAAACTCCAGAAACGGTGATTGTTGCGAAAAATTAAACCCGCGAATTATACGCGGGTTCTGGTGTATTGCCTAACGTGCAGAGATGATCAGTCTATTTCAGCGGCCCAAAGGGTCTGCACCGCCTCCAAAACCTTCTCGCCGACTCGACCCGAGGTGTCGTCGAAGTCCGGGAGTTGCTGAATCATCTGTTGCAACCTGACGAACCCGACCGAGTAAGGATCGAGGCCCGGATGGGCCTCAGCCAATTCCTCGGCGATGCGTTGTACGTCATTCCAACCGTAGCTCATGACAATCCCTCGGTCAGTGCGGCGCTTCAGCTGCATGGTTTAGCGAATATTTCGGGATCTCGACCGTCAGGTCTTCGGTGCCGACTTTGGCTTGGCAAGCCAGGCGAGACGTGGCTTCAAGCCCCCAGGCGCGATCCAGGTAGTCCTCTTCCAACTCGTCGGCCTCTTCCAGCGAATTGAAGCCTTCGCGGATGATGCAGTGACACGTGGTGCAGGCGCACACGCCGCCACAGGCGCTCTCCATCTCGATATGGTGCTCGTGCGCCAGTTCGAGGATCGAGATACCCGGCTGGGCCTCAACCACCAAGCCCTCCGGGCAAAACTCGTGGTGGGGCAGAAAAATGACCTGCGGCATCAGTTATTCCTCAATCTCATTCAGGTTGCGCCCTGCCAGAGCGGCTTTCACCGTCGAGTCAAGACGACGGGCCGCGAACGCGTCGGTCACCTGCGACAGACGCTTGGTCTGCTGCTCGATGGCCACTCCGTCGGTGCCCTTGATCAGTTCACGAAGTTCGTCGACCTGCATGTCGATGACCATGCGCTCTTCGGCGTCGAGCAGACGCTCACCGTCCGCCTCCAAGGCACCTTCGACCGCTTCGATCAGGCGTTGCGCATCGACCTGCTGCTCACGAAGCACGCGGGCGACCTTGTCGTCGCCGGCATGCTGGAACGAATCCTTGAGCATCCGGGCAATTTCGCCGTCGGTCAGACCATAGGACGGCTTGACTTGAATGCTCGATTCCACGCCCGAGGCCAACTCGCGAGCAGAAACGCTCAGCAGACCGTCAGCATCGACCTGGAAGGTGACACGAATTTTCGCAGCCCCTGCCACCATGGCGGGAATACCGCGCAGATCGAAACGCGCCAGTGAACGGCAGTCGCTGATCAGCTCCCGCTCGCCCTGCAAGACGTGAATCATCATGGCCGATTGGCCATCTTTATAAGTGGTGAATTCCTGCGCCCGAGCGACCGGGATCGTCGTGTTGCGCGGTATGACCTTTTCCATCAGCCCGCCCATGGTCTCAAGGCCCAAGGACAGCGGAATGACGTCAAGCAACAGCAACTCCCCGCCGTCACGCTTGTTGCCCGCCAGGGTATCGGCCTGGATCGCCGCACCGATGGCAACCACTTGATCGGGATCGATTGACGTCAGCGGCTGACGGCCGAACAGTTCGCCCACCGCTTCGCGGACACGCGGCACACGGGTGGAGCCACCGACCATGACGACCGCCTGCACTTCCTCCAGCTCGATGCCGCAATCGCGCACTGCGCGTCGACACGCCTTGAGGCTGCGCGAAACCATCGGCTCGATCAGGGCATTGAAGGCAGCGCGAGTCAGCATCCCCGACCATGGGCCATAGGCGACGCTGACCGACTCTGCATCGGTCAGCGCCTCTTTAGCGGCGCACGCGGTCTGCATCAGGCTGCGCTGAGCTGCAGGATCGAGATCATCGGAAAGACCGGCCTCGGTGATGATCCAACTGGCGACGGCATGGTCGAAGTCGTCACCACCCAAAGCGCTGTCGCCCCCGGTCGCCATGACCTCGAACACGCCACCGGTCAGGCGCAAGATAGAAATGTCGAACGTGCCGCCACCCAGGTCATAAATCGCGACGATGCCTTCGGCGTTCTGATCCAATCCGTAGGCCACGGCAGCCGCGGTCGGCTCGTTGAGCAGCCTCAGCACCGTCAGGCCAGCCAGCTTGGCGGCATCTTTGGTGGCTTGGCGCTGAGCGTCGTCGAAGTAGGCAGGCACCGTGATCACTGCCCCCACCAAGTCGCCACCCAATGTGGCTTCGGCGCGCTGACGGAGCACCTTGAGAATGTCAGCCGAGACCTCGACCGGGCTCTTCGCGCCCTGGACCGTCTCAATGAACGGCATGTGCGACTCGCCGCCGATGAAACGGTAAGGCAACTGCCCACCCAGATGCTTCACATCCGAGACACCGCGACCCATCAGGCGCTTGACCGAGATGATGGTGTTCAGCGGGTCGGCGGCCGCCGCTTCTTTGGCAGCCTGCCCGACCTCGACGCGGTCGGCGTGGTAGCGCACGGCCGAAGGCAGGATGACCTGACCGTTGGCGTCCGGCAGGGGCTCGCTGATACCGCTGCGCAGCGCAGCGACCAGCGAGTTGGTGGTGCCAAGATCGATCCCGACAGCCAGACGGCGCTGATGGGGTTGGGGACTTTGGCCGGGTTCGGCGATCTGCAGTAGAGCCATTGCTGTTCTGATATCACTGGCGCGCCGCCCAGAGGCGACGCGGGGTTAATCGTCGAGGCGCTCTTCGAGCTGGCGCACTTCGTAGGAGAGCTTGTCGAGGAACTGCATGCGACGCATCAGCCGTTCGGCCTGCTCGCGCTGTGCAGCATCGTCCCAACAGGCCGCGAAGCTTTCGTTGAGTTCTTCCTGAGCCTTCTTGAGCCGACGCTTGAATGCTGCAACGCCGTCCAGATCCGCTTCGTCCTGCAAATCTTCGAGTTCTTCGCGCCACTGCATCTGCTGCATCAGGAAATCGGGATCATGCACAGTGACTTCAAGCGGCACTTCGCCCTTGAGCGCGAGCAAGTACCGCGCACGCTTGGGCGCGCTCTTGAGCGTTTGATAGGCCTCGTTCAAGCTTGCCGAGCGCTCCAGCGCAACCCGCTGCTCACGCTCGGAGGCGTCAGCGAAACGGTCGGGGTGCACGCTACGGGCAAGCTCGCGATAGCGGGCGGCCAGCACGTCAAGATCCAGCAGGAAAGCGGGCTGAAGATCGAACAACGCGAAATGACAAGGAGTACCCACGATAAGCCTCAGACGTTGAAGCTTTCGCCGCAGCCACACTCACCGCGCGAGTTGGGGTTGTTGAACTTGAAGCCTTCGTTCAACCCTTCCTTGACGAAATCGAGCTCGGTGCCGTCGAGGTAAACCAGGCTCTTGGGATCGATGATCACCTTGACGCCATGCTGCTCGAACACCGTATCTTCGCTCGCAGGTTCATCTACGAACTCCAGTACATACGCCAACCCGGAACAACCCGTCGTACGTACGCCCAGACGAATGCCATCACCCTTGCCGCGCCCTTCGAGCGAACGACGGACGTGGTTGGCGGCAGCTTCAGTCATGCTGATAGCCATCGTGACTCCTTACTGTTGCCAGAGGTACAGGCTGCTCAGAGCAGACCTTTCTTCTGCTTGTAATCGCGAACCGCCGCCTTGATGGCGTCTTCAGCGAGTACCGAGCAGTGGATTTTCACCGGCGGCAGTGCCAGTTCTTCGGCCAGTTGGGTGTTCTTGATGGTCTCAGCCTCATCCAGCGTCTTGCCCTTCATCCACTCGGTGGCCAGGGAGCTGGACGCGATGGCCGAACCGCAGCCGTATGTCTTGAACTTGGCATCTTCGATAATGCCCTGCTCGTTCACCTTGATCTGCAAGCGCATCACGTCGCCGCACGCCGGAGCGCCGACCATGCCGGTGCCCACATCAGGGTCTTCCGCATTCATCTTGCCGACGTTGCGCGGATTCTCGTAGTGGTCGATGACCTTTTCACTGTAAGCCATGGTTCAAATCCTCATCAGAACTTCACTGCCGCTCTCACGGCACTTCAAAAACCCGGTTTTCAAAGCGCCGCATCGTGTGGCGACTTCAAATTAGTGTGCTGCCCACTCGATCTTCGAGATGTCGACGCCGTCTTTGAACATGTCCCACAACGGCGACAGAGCGCGCAGTTTGGTCACGGCTTCGCAGACCTTCTGGGCGGCGTAGTCGATCTCTTCCTCGGTGGTGAAGCGGCCGAAGGTGAAGCGGATCGAGCTGTGCGCCAGTTCATCGTTACGACCCAGGGCACGCAGTACATACGACGGCTCCAGCGAAGCCGACGTGCAGGCGGAACCGGACGACACGGCGAGGTCCTTGAGCGCCATGATCAGCGACTCACCTTCGACGTAGTTGAAGCTCAGGTTCAGGTTGTGCGGCACGCGAGCGGTCAGGCTGCCATTGACGTACAGCTCCTCGAGATGCTCGACCTGTTGGTAGAAGCGATCGCTGAGCGCCTTGATGCGGGCGTTTTCAGCGACCATGTCTTCCTTGGCGATACGGAACGCTTCGCCCATGCCGACAATCTGGTGGGTCGCGAGGGTACCGGAACGCATGCCACGCTCATGACCGCCGCCGTGCATGGTCGCCTCGATGCGCACACGCGGCTTGCGGCTCACATACAGCGCGCCGATGCCTTTTGGACCATAGGTTTTGTGGGCGGAAAAGGACATCATGTCGACTTTCAGCTTCGACAGGTCAATGTCGACCTTACCCGTGGACTGAGCCGCATCGACATGGAACAACACGCCACGCGAACGGGTCAGTTCGCCAATCGCAGCGATGTCGTTGACCGTACCGATCTCGTTATTGACGTGCATGATCGAGACGAGAATGGTGTCGTCACGCAGAGCCGCCTCAACCATCGACGGCGTGATCAAACCGTCCTCGGTCGGCTCCAGATAAGTCACTTCGAAACCTTCGCGCTCAAGCTGGCGCATGGTGTCGAGTACGGCTTTGTGTTCGATCTTGCTGGTAATCAGGTGCTTGCCTTTCGTGGCATAGAAATGCGCGGCACCCTTGATCGCCAGGTTGTCGGATTCAGTGGCGCCGGAGGTCCAGACGATTTCACGCGGATCGGCATGCACCAGATCGGCCACCTGACGGCGGGCATTCTCGACAGCCTCTTCCGCTTTCCAGCCGAAGACGTGAGAACGCGAAGCCGGGTTGCCGAAGTTGCCATCGACCAGGAGGCAATCGCTCATTTTCTGCGCAACACGCGGATCGACCGGAGTCGTCGCGGAATAATCGAGGTAAATCGGCAATCTCATTGAATATCTCCTATCGGGCAGGCACGCCGCGCGTTCATCTGCGTTCACTCAACGGCGGATGTTTCGATCTTGTCCAGAAAGTGCGTCTTGTTACCGCAACGACGCAGATCCTGACGCTGGGCGACTTCCTGCACTTCACGGCGAGTGACGAGGTCGGCCAGGCTGATACCGCTTAAAAATTCGTGAATCTGCTGGCTGAGGTCGCACCACAGATGGTGGGTCAGACAGGTATCGCCAGCATGACAATCACCGAGCCCTTGGCAGCGCGTGGCATCGACCGATTCGTTGACTGCATCGATCACCTGGGCGACCTGAATGCCCTGCATGTTTCGGGACAGCTGATAGCCACCGCCCGGCCCACGCACACTGGAGACCAGATTGCTGCGGCGCAGCTTGGCAAACAGCTGCTCGAGGTAGGAAAGGGAAATCCCTTGCCGCTCGGAAATATCGGCCAGAGACACCGGCCCATGCTGCGCGTGCAAAGCCAGATCCAGCATGGCAGTGACAGCGTAACGGCCTTTTGTAGTCAGTCGCATGACGTGTACCGCGGAGGTTCGGAATGGGAGCGAGTATGCTATTTCCGAGTATTTAAGTCAACTATAAGACCTAGCGCAGCAGTCGGAATTACCGACAAAGAGCGGGCGGCATAATAGCAAAACCACCCGTCGAATAGTACGTTTCCACGACGCCTTCAGCACCGTTTGCGTCAAATACCTTGACCGACCTTGGTCTGGTTGCGCTCCTTGATGCAATCGAATACTTCCTGATGAAGTTCGGGCAGCTCCTTTTCTCGGTATTCGCCGCCCAGACTCTTCAGCGCCTTGCCCATGTCTTCCATGCGCACATCCACCGCTTGAAGATGGTCAAGCAGTTGGCCGATGGCACGGGCGACCGGGTCAGGCATGTCTTCACCGACGCCATAGGCATCGAAGCCGATCTTCTCGGCCAGGGCCTTGCGCTTGGCCTGCGCATCGCTTTCATCAGCCTTGACGATGATCCGCCCCGGAATACCCACAACGGTTGCGCCCGCTGGAACCGGCTTGGTTACCACGGCATTGGAGCCGACCTTCGCCCCGGCACCGACAGTGAACGGGCCCAGCACCTTCGCCCCGGCGCCTACGACCACGCCGGACTCAAGGGTCGGATGGCGCTTGCCTTTATTCCAACTCGTTCCACCCAGCGTCACGCCCTGATACAGCGTCACGTCATCGCCGATTTCGGCTGTCTCGCCGATGACGATCCCCATGCCGTGATCGATGAAGAAACGGCGACCGACCTTGGCACCGGGGTGGATCTCGATGCCGGTCAACCAGCGTCCGAAATTCGAAACCATCCTTGCAGGCCATTTGAGCTCTTTGCCCCACAACCAGCCGGACAATCGATGCAGCCAGATGGCGTGCATACCGGGATAGCACGTCAGCACCTCAAACGCATTGCGGGCTGCCGGGTCACGGTGAAACACGCTTTGAATGTCTTCTCGCAAACGCTCGAACATCACTGATCCTTCCGCTTGTAGGGCTCACCGTTGGCCGCTTTCTGGGTTTCGGTGAGGATGCCACGCAATATGCTCATTTCAGATCGGTCAATTTCCGAGCGACCGTACAAACGACGCAATCTGGCCATCAGATGCCGAGGCTTGTCCGGGTCGAGGAAGCCAATGTTCACCAGAGTGGCCTCAAGATGCTCATAGAATTTTTCCATGTCATCCATCGTCACGCGCTCGATCCTGGGCTCGGCCTGCTCGACCTCGTTGGCCTGCCCCTTGGTCGCCAGCCACGCCATGCGCACCTCGTAGCTGAGCACCTGCACCGCGGCCGCGAGATTCAGCGAGCTGAACGTCGGGTCCGAGGGAATGTGAACGTGGTAATGACACCGCTGCAGCTCTTCGTTGGTCAGCCCTGCGTATTCACGGCCGAACACCAGCGCGATCTCTTCGCCTTGCGCAGCGTGTTCCACCGACATGACACCCGCTTCGCGCGGATCGAGCATCGGCCAGGGAATCTTGCGATCGCGCGCACTGGTGCCCATCACCAAGGTGCAGCCCACCAGCGCCTCTTCGAGCGTCGAGACAACCTGCGCACCTTCCAGCACGTCGCTGGCGCCGGCGGCGCGGGCATCCGCATCGGCGTGGGGAAAGTGTGCCGGCTCGACCAGCACCAGCCGCGAAAGCCCCATGTTTTTCATGGCACGTGCCGCGCCTCCGATATTGCCCGGATGACTGGTACCGACCAGAACCACACGAATGTTTTGCAGCACGGCTGAAGTCTCACTTGCAGGTGATAAGGGGGGAGAAATGTTACAGAAGCACCGAGGCCAACGCCACGAAGCGCTGCTCCAGCGCCTTTTCATACACCTTTGAGCCGCACGTATCCACCTTCGATGAGGCGACCGGACGCAGTGACAACACCGCACTCGCTCTGGAAATCATCGGCGAGAACCCCTAGAATGCCCGGCTCTCTTTAACGACCTAGGTGATTTATCCATGCAGCCCATGCTGAATATCGCGCTGCGCGCCGCCCGCAGTGCCAGCGAACTGATTTTCCGCTCCATCGAGCGCCTGGATAGCATCAAGGTCGATGAAAAAGACGCCAAAGACTACGTCACCGAGGTCGACCGTGCAGCCGAGAAGACCATCATCGATGCGTTGCTCAAGGCTTACCCGACCCACGGCATCCTCGGCGAAGAAAGCGGCCTGAAAGAAGGCACGGGCGAAGGCGCCGACTACCTCTGGATCATCGATCCACTGGATGGCACCACCAACTTCGTGCGCGGTGTCCCTCACTTCGCCGTCAGCATCGCCTGCAAATACCGCGGCCGCCTGGAGCACGCTGTCGTGCTGGATCCGGTTCGTCAGGAAGAATTCACCGCAACCCGCGGCCGTGGCGCACAGTTGAACGGCCGTCGCCTGCGCGTCAGCCCTCGCAAGAGCCTGGAAGGCGCCCTGCTGGGCACCGGCTTCCCCTTCCGCGACAACCAGATGGACAATCTGGAAAACTACCTGAACATGTTCCGCTCGCTGGTTGGCCAGACTGCCGGCATCCGTCGTGCGGGCGCAGCCAGCCTGGATCTGGCCTACGTGGCTGCCGGGCGCTTCGACGCATTTTGGGAGTCGGGACTCTCGGAGTGGGACATGGCCGCCGGCGCGCTGCTGATCCAGGAAGCGGGTGGCTTGGTAAGCGACTTCAATGGCGGCCATGACTTCCTGGAAAAGGGCCACATCGTCGCAGGCAATACCAAGTGCTTCAAAGCCGTGCTGACCTCGATCGCTCCGTTCGTGCCCGCATCACTGAAGCGCTGAACTGCACCACCATCAGAAAACCGGCCTCGTGCCGGTTTTTTTGTGCCTCGCGCATGGCTTCATCGCGCCCCCCCCCCAGCAATGAACAGGCTCTACCGGGCACCTCGCGAACGGCCGCTCAACTCGCGAGACAGGCCGATGAAGTTCTGCAGGGGCGGGAGCTGGTTGAAGCTGCGGCAGACCAAGGTAATGGGCGCATGCAGCCGCGGCTTGGCATTGGCAATCGGGCAATAGACGACGCTTTCCTTGTGCACGTCCCGCATCGACGCCGGGACAATCGAAACACCCGCACCCGCCGCAACGAGGCTGACGTTGGTGAGCATCCGCTCGACCTCGAAAGCGATGCTTGGGTTGAAGCCCGCGTTCTGACAGGCCGTGATGAGATTGGCGTACATGCCGGGGGCACCGGGCCGCCGCACCAGAATGAATTGTTCATCGGCCAAGTCCTTGAGGGAAATCGCAGGCGCCTCTCCCACGCCGCTGTACCCCATCAGTAGCCGATGCCCGACGGGCAATGTCAGAAACATCTCTTCATTGAGCAGACGGTGAAACTGGATGCGCTGGTGACGGCTGACAGGAGCTCTGAGAATGCCAACATCGACACTGCCGTCGATCGTCGCATCGGTCAACTGCTGCGCACTGCCCTCTTTCAACGAAACGGCCACCCCTGGAAAGCGCTCGCGATACGCCCGAACGATGCGCGGGATCAAAGGGTGTGTGGCCGCGGAACTGGTGAAGCCAACAGTCAATTGTCCTTCAATGCCATGGGCGGCCCGGGCAGCCTTGTCAGCCCCTTCCTTGACCCGCGTCAGAATGTCCTGCGCTTCTTGGAGAAACACGTGGCCGCCGGCCGTCAGGTCAACGCCTTTGGGATGGCGCTTGAACAAATCGAAGCCCAGTTCCTCTTCCAGTGCGCGAATCTGCTGACTCAGGGGCGGTTGCTGCATGTTCAGGCGTGCAGCCGCGCGAGTTAAATGACGCTCTTCGGCCACCATGACGAAATAGCGCAGATGACGAAGCTCCATGGTGGTCTATCCCGCAACGAGGTTTTATGATGGCTGCCCGGTCGATGCGACAACGCTCGGCAAGCGTGCCCAATCCTCAGCGGCCTTGCAAGGCGCGCTCATAACAATAAATACGCCAGCTCCGGAACGCCCATGCGCCTCAGGGTTTTCACCAGCACTACGTTGCAACTGCTCCTCGCCCTCCTGTGTGGAGCATCGTTGGGTGTGCTCGATCCGCAATTGGCAATGAGCATGAAGCCACTGAGCGACGGCTTTATCCGCGTCATTGGCTGGCTCATGCCAGTCATGATGTTCCTGCTGATCGCCTCCGGAGTCGCTGGGCTGCCCACCGGGCAACGAGGCGTAGCGGGCAGGATGGTGCTGTATTTCCAAGTCATGGCGGTGATCGCACTGGCGCTGGCCGGTCTCGTCGCCCAACTGACCCAACCTGGCGCCGACACCTTGACGACGCCCTCTGCAGCGACACTGATTATCGCGCCCGTTGCTGACGCCGGGTTTTCCTGGGCATCCGCAGGCAAAGTCCTCGTCCACGCACTGACCCAGAATCCCATCCTGCAGATCATGCTGGCCGGCCTGCTGACCGGCCTTCTCCTGGGACGGGCCCGCCACCATCGCTATTCCCGCCCCTTGCACAAAGCGTTGGAGCGAGCCGTCGATTGGCTGTTCAAGGGCCTGAGAGGGGTTCTGAAATTCGCGCCCGTGGCGGCCTTCGGCGCCATCGCCTTCACCATCGGCAAATTCGGCCCAGCCGCGGCACTGCCCTTGATCAAATTTATCGTCGTGATGTATCTGGCCAGTGCAGCGTTCATCGTGCTGGTGCTGGCGCCCATCGCGCAGGTTTGCGGGCTGCCGTTGTGGTCACTCGTAAAGCACATCAAGGAGCAGCTACTGTTGGTGACGTTCACCGGCTCGTCGGTCGCGGCCCTTCCGGGCCTCATCGAAAAAATGCAGACCCTCGGCTGCGACCGCCAACTCACGCGCCTGGTGTTGACCACGGGGTACACCTTCAACCTCAGTGGTTCGAATATCTACCTGATTATCGCGGTGCTGTTTCTAGCCCAGATGGCAGGCATCGAGCTGACAGGCGCGCAGTTGCTGACATTGCTGCTGATTTCACTGGTCACGTCATTGGGCTCTACGAGCATGGCCGGGTCGGCGTTCTTCACCCTGATTGCGACGCTCAATCTGTTGCACATCGTGCCAGTGGACAGCGTGGGGTTGTTGCTCGGTGTCGAGCGCTTGATGAAATGTCGCGTGCTGATCAACGTGCTGGGTAACTGTGTGGCATGCCTGGCGATCACTCGCTGGCAGCGGGCATCGGAGCGGGGAGCACTCGCAAGGGCACCCTCGTAGCCGCCCCACCCCGCCACGGACACATAAGCTACGCGGAGCGAGCTTGCCCTCGGATGCGTCAGCCGATGCGAGAACACGCTATCGAATCCACCTTCACCTTCGTCAGCAAGCCCACCGCGCGCAGCGTTAGGCAGCAATTACTATTTGGAGGACAGCAGCTTCTCGAAGGCCTGGTCCAGCTTACCCTCAGCCTGCGTCAGCCTCTCGCGACGTTCGCGCAGCCATGCCTGATCCGAGTCCAGCGTCTTGTGGGCTTCGGCCAGCATTCGCTTGACCTCTTCTGGCTGCGGGCCGCCAGTGCCCTTACGGGTTTTCACCATGTTTTCCGGTGAGAGCGCGGCACGGAAAGTAGCCTCATCCAGCGGCAGGGTATTCGCCTTCCATTGATACTTGTCGGCGGCCTTGGTGAAAAGCTTCTGCGCGTCAGCGTAAGGGAATGTCTTGGGCGTCAGGCCCTGATCACGCGCCTGCTCGACAATCAACGAGGCAAAGCTGTGACCAATGCGGAACGGCACCTTCTGAGTGCGCTCCAGAGTGTCGGCCAGCTCCATCGACGTCGTCCATTCGTTCTCCAGCTCCTCGCGAGCACGTTGTGGATTGACCTGCAAGGCATCGAGCACAGCGTCCATGGCACCGAACATGTCCTTGGTCGAATCGAAGACACCCAGCGAATCGAAGGCGAACTTATAGTCGGTCATGCCTGTTGTGACATTGTGCGCACGCAAGGTCACGGCTTGAGCCAGCCCGACGACATCGGATGCCGACTCTCGCGCCCGCATCAACAAGCCGGGATTGCGCTTCTGAGGCATGGCACTGCTGGTGTATGTCTTTTCCTCGTCCAGCAGCAGCCACGGACGAATCTGGTGATATTGGGTATGGATGTCGCCTATCAACGCACCGATGCGAATGGCCGAGGAAGACGCGATATTCGCCGCTTCGATCGGAATGTCGTATGTCGAGACCTGACTGGAATCCAGTGAGTTTTCGCGTACCCCATCGAAGCCCAACAGCTCTGCCATGCGCTCACGATTCAGCGGATAGGCCGAGTTAGCCAACACCGCGGTACCCATCGGGCTGAGGTTTAGCCGCTGGTACAGTTCACGAACACGCTGGCCGTCGCGATCGAACGCCGCTTCGAACGCCAGCAGATAATGCGCGTAAGTGATCGGCATCGCTTGCACACCATTGGTGTAAGCGGGGATCAGCGTATCGACGTTTTTGTCCGCAAGCTCCAGCAGCCGCTTGCGGGTCGCGTTCAGCGCGTCGCTGTACGCCAGCACGTCAGACCGCAACTTCGCGAGGCGGTAGGTGGCGAGCATGTCCTGACGGCTGCGCCCGGAGTGAATGAGCGAAGCCTCCGGCCCGATCTTGTCAGTCATGATCTGCTCAAGCTGCAGCACATCGCTCGGGCGCTTCCCATTGGGCTGGTCTGCCTGATCGATGGCATAGCGCACACCGGTGGCGATCTTCTGACCCATCTCGGGTTTGACGATCCCTTCTTCGGTGAGCATCACGATGGATGCCTTGTTGATCCGGTTCAACCAGGAAAACTGGCTGTCCGTCTTGCTGCCACTGGTTTTCGACTTATCGACGGTGGCGCCTATCTTCGCGGCTTGAGCCGCGCACTGCTCGGTGGTCGCGCACGGCAGGTCGGCGGTATTGGCTGCATAAGCGCCATAGCTGTTGAAGAGAGCAAAAGCGACTGCCAGGTGGATCAACGTTTTTCTTGTAGGCATTTCAGGCTCCGGTTCGGTCGTGGCCGAGGGTTGAGCGTTGTTGGAAATAGTGTCCAGCGCGACTTAGAACAGCGGCAGCGTATAGCTGACGATGACGCGGTTCTGGTCGATGTTGTTGCCGCCATTGCTGCGATAGGTGCCGTTGCGCCACTTCAACTCGAGGTTCTTCAGCATTCCGCTCTGAAACACGTAGGCGATGTCGGTGTTGCGCTCCCACTCCGTGCCTTCCTTATTGCCACGGGCGAAGTTGTCGCCTTGCAGATAGCGCGTCATGAAGGTCAAGCCGGGCAGGCCGACGGCGGCGAAGTCATAGTCATAGCGGGCTTGCCACGAGCGCTCTTCTGGGTTGGCGAAATCTGGGGAGATCATCACGTAGTTGACGAGGAAGGAGTCTGTTCCGGCCAAGTGCGGAAAGCCGGTTTCACCGCTCATTCTCTGGTAGGCGACGCCGAATCCGTGCCCGCGCACGTTGTAGGTGAAACGCGCACCCACTGCGGTGTTGTCGATGTTGGTATTCCCGTCCTTGAGCGAGCGGGCGTAGCGCAGATCGCTCTTGATGGACTGCGATTCGCCCAGTGGAAAACTGTGCAGCAACGTGACGATGTGCTGTTTGTAGTTATTCTCCAGACCGCCGTAGTTGTAGGAGGTCGTCAGCCCCTTGGTCCAGTTGTAACTGGCGCTGGCGAAATCGAACTTGTCACTCGGGCGACCGCCCTTGATACCTTTGCCTTCCGCCTCGATGTCCTCGTGCCCGCTGTCGTTGCGCTCGGTATTGCTGGTCAGCCGACCGACATTTAGGGTCATGTCGGTGATGTCTTTGGAGGTCACCTGTGCGCCGCGAAATGTTTGCGGCAGGAGCCGGCCATCGTTGGGCAGGACGGTCGGTAGCCTCGGCAGCAGCGTGCCGACCCGCAGAACGCTTTTCGAAATCCGAGCCTTGGCCGTCACACCCGCGCGACCATAGTCGTCCGGGGCTTTGTCATCCCCCACCGGAAGCAAGCCGGAGTTGCGTCGGTCCGGGCCCGAGTCCAGTTTCAGACCGAACAGACCGATGGCGTCTACGCCGAAGCCGACTGTGCCTTCGGTGAAACCGGACTCATAGTTGAGAATCAGCCCTTGGGCCCACTCGTCGCGTTTGGACTGGCTTGCGCCCGGCTGACGGTAATCGCTGTTGAAGTAGAAATTGCGAAATTCGAGATCAGCTTTGCTGTCTTCGAAGAACTCGGCTTCGGCAAAGCCGGGGAAGGTCAGGCTCAGTCCCAGAGCAGCGGACGTGAGGCCTAGAGATACAGGGCTCTTGTGCATTGTTATTCCCGCATGGTGTAGCTTTTTATTGGAATTATTCAGGTGGCCCGAACAGGGAATCAGCCCTTCTCGGCCACCTGAAAAAAGCTTACGCGGCGGGGATGCAAATAAAAAATATATAGTTAGTACCGAGTCAATACTTTCTACATATTGAAGGAGCAGGTGCGATCTGAGTGTGGAAAGGCGAATCACGCACATAAAAAAGCACCCCTACAAGAGGGGTGCTTTTGTTAAATCTCACTGACCTGCCTGGCTCAGCTCCAACTGACCGTCCTTGTTGACGGGAATCTGATTGCCCGGATCGCGGTCCATGCGAACCTGACCGACCTTGTCATTGAGCTTGTATTTCACGTTATAGCCCACGACCTTGTCGCTGATGTCGTTGACCGTATTGCAGCGGGTTTCTGTGGTGGTGTACGTATCGCGGTTCTGCATGCCTTCCTGAACCTTGTTACCGGCGTAACCACCACCCACCGCCCCGGCGACGGTGGCAATCTTCTTGCCGTTGCCACCACCTACCTGGTTACCCAGCAGGCCACCGGCCAGGGCACCGACGACAGTGCCGACGATCTGATGCTGATCCTTCACCGGTGCGCGGTGAGTCACGGCAACGTCCTTGCACACTTGGCGTGGGTTTTTGATCTGTTCTTTGACAGGCTCGACGGCGAGTACTTCGGCGTACTCAGGACCGTTGTTCTTTACGAGGCTGTAGGTGGCCAAAGCACCACCGGCAGTCACACCGACAGCACCCAATACCGCACCGACTAGCAACGACTTGTTCACGTTGAACCTCCTGACCATATTCAGCGCGATTGCTCGCACCACTCCCAGCCTTGGAGCACAAAAAAAGGCGCGAGTTCATGCTCGCGCCTTTTTACGTGATGACCGGTCCGGAGAGATGTTTATGGACGGTCGTCAACTTTCTCCGCCGCCACTGGTGGCAGAAGGTCTTCGGAACGCAGATTGAGCCAGATCAGCACCACGTTGGCGATGTAGATCGACGAATACGTACCCGCGAGCACGCCGATGAACAGCGCTACCGAAAAGCCATGCAGGCTGTCGCCGCCGAAGATCCACAGCGCGATGATCGCCAGCAGGGTCGAGATCGAAGTCGCCAGGGTCCGCAGCAGGGTTTGCGTCGTCGAAATGTTGATGTTTTCGATCAGCGACGCCTTGCGCAGCAGACGGAAGTTCTCACGAACCCGGTCGAATACCACGATGGTGTCGTTGAGCGAGTAACCGATGATCGCCAGCACGGCTGCCAGTACGGTCAGATCGAACGTGATCTGGAAGAACGAGAGAATACCCATCGTCACGACCACGTCGTGGATCAGGGAAATGATCGCGCCCACCGCAAACTTCCATTGGAAGCGAAAAGCCACGTAAATCAGGACACCGCCCAGCGCCAGGAGCATACCGATGCCGCCCTGGTCACGGAGTTCTTCACCGACTTGTGGCCCGACGAATTCAACGCGCTTCACCGTGGCCGGGTTGTCGCCACCGGTTTTACGCAGCGCTTCGGCAACCTGGGCACCCAACTGCGGGTCTTCACCCGGCATGCGCACCAGCAAATCAGTCGTCGCGCCAAAGCTTTGCACCACGGCCTCGTGATAACCCGCACCCGCCAGTTCTTCACGCACCTTGCCCAGATCGGCAGGCCGCTCGTAGGTGAGTTCGATCAGCGTACCGCCGGTGAAGTCCAAGCCAAAGTTAAGTCCTTTGTGGAACCAACTGAACAACGCCAGGACGGTGAGGAGCATGGTGAGGGCGAACGCAATGTTGCGCACGCCCATGAAGTTGATCGTACGTTTCATGGCAGCCCCTTAAATCCACAGCTTCTTGAAGTCACGGCCGCCGTAAATCAGGTTGACCATTGCGCGGGTCACCATGATGGCTGTGAACATCGAGGTAAAGATACCGAGGGACATGGTCACGGCGAAGCCTTTGACCGGGCCGGTGCCCATGGCGTAGAGAATGCCGCCGACCAGCAGCGAGGTCAGGTTGGCATCGAGAATCGCGGTGTAAGCACGATCGAAACCTTCGTGGATCGCCCGTTGAACGCTCATCCCGTTGGCCAGTTCCTCGCGGATCCGCGAGAAAATCAGCACGTTGGCATCGACCGCCATGCCCATCGTCAGCACGATACCCGCAATACCCGGCAGGGTCAGCGTAGCACCGAGGATCGACATCAGGGCCAACAGCATGACCATGTTGAAGGCCAGTGCCACGGTCGCGATCAGACCGAAGAAACGGTAAATGGCGATGATGAACAGCGACACGAACAGCATGCCCCACAGGGATGCATCGATACCCTTGGTGATGTTATCCGCACCCAGGCTCGGGCCAATGGTACGTTCTTCGGCAAAGTACATCGGCGCAGCCAGGCCACCGGCACGCAACAACAGCGCAAGTTCGGACGATTCACCCTGGCCGTTCAGCCCGGTGATGCGGAACTGACTGCCCAGCGGCGACTGGATGGTCGCCAGGCTGATGATCTTCTTGTCTTCCTTGAAGGTCTGGACCGGCACTTCCTTCTCGACGCCGTCCACCGTCTGCTTGACGTAAGTGGTCACCGGGCGTTGCTCGATGAAGATCACCGCCATGCTGCGCCCCACGTTCGAACGGGTGGCGCGACTCATCAGATCACCACCGTGACCATCGAGCTTGATGTTCACTTGCGGACGGCCATGCTCGTCGTAGCTGGCCTGAGCATCGGTGACCTGATCACCGGTGATGATCAAACCACGCTCGACGGCCGCCGCCGGACGACCGCCTTCACGAAATTCGAACGTCTCGGTAGTCGCCTTGGTGTCGTCAGGGCCAGCGCCTAGGCGGAACTCCAGGTTGGCGGTCTTGCCGAGAATACGCTTGGCTTCGGCAGTGTCCTGCACGCCCGGCAGCTCGACCACGATGCGGTTGGCGCCCTGACGCTGCACCAGCGGCTCGGCGACGCCCAGCTCGTTGACGCGGTTGCGAACGGTGGTCAGGTTCTGCTTGATGGAATATTCACGGATTTCGGTGATCTTGGCCGGCGTCATCGCCAGGCGCAGGATCGGCATTTCACCACGGTCACTGGTGGTGATGTCGAAATCGCTGTAATCCTTGCGAATCAGGGCACGTGCCTGCTCGCGGGAATCGGTGTCGCTGAAGCCCAACTGAATGGCGCCGTTGTCCTGCGGCAGGCTGCGATACCGCAATTTTTCCTTGCGCAGCAGGCTCTTGACTTCACCTTCATAAACGTTGAGACGCGCACTGAGCGCTTTCTCCATGTCGACTTCCAACAGGAAGTGCACGCCGCCCGACAGGTCCAGACCCAGCTTCATCGGACGAGCGCCGATGCTATGCAGCCACTGCGGCGTGGTCTGTGCCAGGTTCAGTGCAACGACGTAATCGTCGCCCAGTGTCTTACGCGTGACATCCTTGGCCGGGAGCTGGTCTTCCTGCTTGGTCAGACGCAACAAACCGCCCTTGCCATTCTCGGCAAGAGACGCGCCCTTGACCGCGATGCCAGCATCGGTAAGCGCCTTGCTTACGCGATCCAGGTCCGCCTGAGTGACCTGCAGCGCCGTACTGGTGCCGCTGACCTGAATGGCCGGGTCGTCAGGATAGAGATTGGGTGCGGAATAAATAAAACCGACCGCCAGCACTGCCAGGATCAGGATGTATTTCCACAGAGGGTATTTGTTCAACATCACGCCGCCTGCTTAAAACGCGGGGCGCCTTGCGCGCCCCGACGATGGGTAAAAAACGGGAATCAGATGGCCTTCAAAGTGCCTTTGGGCAGGGTGGCAGCGATCGCGCCCTTCTGGATTTTGAGCTCGACGGTGTCCGACACTTCGATCACGACGAAGTCGTCGGTCACTTTGTTGATCTTGCCCGCGATACCGCCGGAAGTAACGACCTCGTCACCTTTCTGCAGATTGTTCAGCAGGTTCTTCTGTTCCTTGGCACGTTTGGCCTGAGGGCGCCAGATCATCAGATAGAAGATGACCAGGAAACCGACCAGGAAAATCCATTCAAAGCCCGAGCCCGCCGGACCTGCAGCCGCAGGGGCGGCCGCGTCGGCCATGGCGTTGGAAATGAAAAAGCTCATTTAACACTCCAGTTGCATAATTTTAATAATAGGAAGCGGTAAGACCGGCTGTCTTTCAGTCCAGCGGCGGCACAGGAAGCCCGCGTTTGGCATAGAACGTGTCGACAAAGGCGGCCAATGTACCTTGTTGAATAGCCTCGCGCAAACCAGCCATAAGGCGCTGGTAATGCCGCAAATTGTGGATCGTATTGAGCATGCTCCCCAGCATTTCGCCGCACTTGTCCAAGTGGTGCAGATAGGCGCGAGAGAAGTTCTTGCAGGTGTAGCAATCACAGGTCGGGTCCAGTGGCGAATCATCGTGGCGATGAAACGCGTTACGGATCTTCAGCACACCGGTGTCGATGAACAGATGACCGTTGCGAGCATTGCGCGTGGGCATGACGCAGTCGAACATGTCGACTCCGCGGCGCACACCTTCAACGAGGTCTTCGGGCTTGCCTACCCCCATAAGGTAACGAGGTTTGTCAGCGGGCATGTGCCCCGGCAGGTAGTCCAGCACCTTGATCATCTCGTGCTTGGGTTCGCCGACCGACAGACCGCCAATGGCAAGACCGTCGAAGTCCAGCTCGTTGAGGCCCTCCAGCGAGCGCATCCGCAGGCTTTCGTGCATGCCGCCCTGAACGATGCCGAACAGCGCCGCCGTGTTGTCGCCGTGCGCGATCTTCGACCGTTTGGCCCAGCGCAGAGAAAGCTCCATGGAGGTGCGCGCGACGTCCTCGCTCGCCGGGTAAGGCGTGCATTCGTCGAAGATCATGACGATGTCAGAGCCCAAGTCGCGCTGGACCTGCATCGACTCCTCGGGCCCCATGAACACCTTGGCGCCATCGACCGGGGACGCGAACGTCACCCCCTCTTCCTTGATCTTGCGCATGGCCCCCAGGCTGAACACCTGAAAACCGCCTGAGTCGGTCAGGATAGGGCCTTTCCACTGCATGAAGTCGTGCAGGTCGCCGTGGGCCTTGATCACCTCGGTGCCCGGGCGCAGCCAGAGGTGGAAGGTGTTACCCAAAATGATCTCGGCGCCGATGGCTTCGATGTCCCTCGGCAGCATGCCCTTGACGGTGCCATAGGTGCCCACCGGCATGAACGCCGGGGTTTCCACCGTGCCACGGGGAAAGGTCAATCGACCACGACGAGCCTTACCATCGGTGGCCAGCAGCTCGAACGACATACGACAGGTGCGACTCATGCTTGATCCTCGGGGGCCGCGTCTGATCCCTGAGGTGCAGTCGGCGCCGGATTGCGGGTGATGAACATGGCATCCCCGTAACTGAAGAAGCGGTACCCGTTGTCCACTGCAGCCTTATAGGCCGCCATGGTTTCCGGATAGCCGGCGAAAGCCGAAACCAGCATCAGCAGCGTGGATTCAGGCAAATGGAAATTGGTGACCAGTGCATCGACCACATGGAACGGCCGACCGGGGTAAATGAAGATGTCGGTGTCGCCACTGAATGGCTTGAGCACGCCGTCACGCGCGGCGCTCTCCAGCGAGCGGACGCTGGTGGTGCCCACCGCGATGACGCGTCCGCCCCGGGCACGGCAAGCGGCGACGGCATCGACCACCTCCTGAGTGACTTCGAGCCACTCGTTGTGCATGTGGTGATCCTCGATGCGCTCGACGCGCACCGGCTGAAACGTCCCCGCTCCAACATGCAGCGTGACGAACGCCGTCTCGACGCCCTTGTCGGCAATCGCCTGCATCAACGGCTCATCGAAATGCAGCCCTGCGGTCGGTGCCGCAACCGCACCAGCGCGCTGGGCATACACGGTCTGATAACGCTCACGGTCGGCGTCCTCATCCGGACGATCGATATAAGGCGGCAACGGCATGTGCCCGACGCGTTCGAGCAGTGACAACACCGGCTCGGCGAAGCGCAGCTCGAACAGCGCATCATGGCGCGCGACCATTTCGGCCTCCCCCCCGCCATCGATCAGGATCGAGGAGCCCGCCTTGGGCGATTTGCTCGACCGTACATGGGCCAGGACCGAGTGCTGATCCAGCACCCGTTCCACCAGAATTTCCAGCTTGCCGCCGGAGGCTTTCTGCCCGAACAGCCGCGCCGGGATCACCCGGGTATCGTTGAAAACCATGAGATCGCCAGGGCGCAAATGCTCCAGCAAATCAATGAATTGGCGATGAGCAAGCGCGCCGCTCGGCCCGTCGAGGGTCAGCAAACGGCTGCCACGACGCTCCGCCAGAGGGTGGCGAGCGATCAGGGCATCAGGGAGATCGAAGGTAAAGTCGGCAACACGCATGATGGGGTTCGTCTAGCAGGGCCGGGAAGTTTAGCGGAGAAAGTGAAAATTGACCATGAAACATGATTGACCAACGGTAGGCACGTCTCTATACTCCGCCGCCACAAGCCCTGATGGCGGAATTGGTAGACGCGGCGGATTCAAAATCCGTTTTCGAAAGGAGTGGGAGTTCGAGTCTCCCTCGGGGCACCAAACAGCAGTACCTTCAAGGGGCTAAGCGCCTTGAAGCGAGAAAAAACCGGCCATGTTTGAGCCGGTTTTTTTTTGGATGGAAATCCACAAGGATCGCCACGGTCAGCACAGCGGCGCAGCCCTCCACAGCATTGATACCTAGGCAACGAAGTCGAGATGCGCAGATAGAAGTGTCCTACTACCTAGATTGCAGCACGCCTGACAGCGAAGCCTGTACGACTATCACTAGGCTATGAATCACTAGCCCTTTACGCAGCCCGATCGCCTAAGGGGCTCGCTTCCACGAAGTCAGAGCTTCTCGCTTTACCCATCGCCAAATGTCCCCTGCCACAGAACGATTCTGCTCAGACACTCGCTTTTTGATCATTGCCAACACGATCAGCAATAGCTCAGGCTCTTCGCAACCAAAGCGCTCGGGGATAAAAAGCAAGTCGTACCAGGAAAGAATTTCATAAACCGAACCGTCGCCAGCCGCATCTTTCTTGACAAATGAGACTATGTCTTTCTGCAGTGAGCGGATAGCTATGCACGATTTTGTTTCCACCCAGCTGTCAACGATTTCGTCGAGGGTCAGAATGGCAGTACGCTGACTTTCAGGTAAATACTCTTGAACTCCGTCACTCAGATCTTGCATAAAATCAATAAGCTGCATATATCCACGCATGGAAGCCTCAGAGCGCAGGGAATGCCGTCACAATATAAGCTGGCATATGGTTGAATTCCTTGAACTCCACCACGACGACGATGTTTTTCATCCCAATAGGCTTATCGGCAGCCGTGCGAGTGATACCCCACCCCACCTCCTCCATAAAACTCATCTTTAATGTAAGCCTATTATTTTTTCGTAAGAATTTTAGCTTTGAATAACCGCTTTGGTCACAAGTGTAGGCTCAGGTACACCGCAGAGAAGCCCCGCTCCGGCCAACTCAATAATGCCGCCGACAAGTCGCAGACTGCCGAATATACGATTGTGCCTTATCTCCGTTTCGGATAATGACTCATGTTCCAGAATGGCTGCCATCTGGGCATAACTGAGAAGAACACGGAATTCTTCCTGAATAGACATAAAACTTCCTTATGGACTTCAGCGACTCCGGATAGAGATGCTCAAGGGGTGCCTGGTACGAAGCCGCAGGAAGCTAATGGGACTCTGTGTTATAACAAGCGGAAAGGTAATGCAGATCGATATTTCATCCACTTCCTACCTCATGACGCGATATCTCCTACAACCAAGCTGCAGGATCTGTATCTAGAAGAAACTCGAACACCATCGAGAAACGCCGATTGGGCGGTTCGCTTGCTAAATAAAAACGCCAAGTCTTATGGGCAAGATACGCCAAATTGAATATCAGGGTTGCGCTGGAAGTTAATCACCGCAACCCGTTTTTACCCCCCTTCAGAAATCCTGCGCAGTCGGCCGCAGCACAATCTCATTGATGTCTACGTCTGCCGGTTGCTCAATGGCGAAGGCAATCGCCCGGGCGACCGACTCAGCCGGTATGGCCATCTTGTAGAACTCGTTCACGACTTCGGCGCTTGGCTGGTGCCCGCTGCCCAGTTTGAGTTCGGACTCTACGGCACCCGGCTCGATGGTGGTCGTACGGATCTTGCTGCCGACCTCGTGACGCAGACCATCGGAGATGGCGCGGACGGCAAACTTGGTGCCGCTGTAGACCGAACCGCCCGGGCTGAAGACTTTGATACCAGCCACCGATGAAATGTTGATGAAGTGGCCGAAGCCCTGAGCTTCGAATTTGGGGAGCGCAGCAGCAATGCCGTAGAGCACGCCCTTGATGTTGATGTCGATCATCCGATCCCATTCATCGACCCGCCGTTCGGTAATGGGCGCGATGGCCATGTAACCGGCGTTATTGACCATCACGTCGACCATACCGAAGTCTTCGACAGCATGTGCAACAAGCGCTTCGAGGTCTTCGCGGCGGGTGACGTCGACGGTGTAGGCCGATGCCTGACCGCCTTCTGCCCTGATTTCGCTGACGATGACGTCCATGCGTTCCTGACGACGCGCAGCCAGTACGACCTTGGCGCCAAGCCTTGCCAAATGCCGCGCGGTGGATTCGCCCAGGCCGCTGCTGGCGCCGGTGATGATGACGACTTTACCTTGGATGCCACTGTTCATGATCAATCTCCTGCTGACTCTTGGGTTAGGGGGTTGAGAGCAGTTTGCGCTGGAACCCCGAAACAGAAAATGGAAGAGTTAGGCTTTCAGAATTCCACTTTCTGGAACTCTTTTTGAAAGAAGGTCAACCGATGCTCAATCGCATGGAAATGCTGCGGATATTCGTTGTGGCGGCGCAGGCACCCAGTTTTCGTGAGGCAGCGAACCGGCTCGGCACCTCCCCCCAAAAAGTGACACGGGCCGTGCAGGCGCTGGAGCGTACCTTCGCCGAGCCGCTGTTCCATCGGAGCACGAGGCAGGCACAGCTCACTGCCTTCGGTGCGCAAATGGCGCAGCAGGCCCAAGAAGCACTCGGCCAACTGGACCGGCTATTCATTTCGCATACCCGAGAGCCACGAGAGAGCATCAGCGGACGGGTGGGCATCACCGCGCCCCACGCGATCGGCAAGCTGTACCTGGTCAGATTCCTTGCGCCGTTGATGCAAGCGCATCCGGCGTTGCGAATTGAATTGAGCCTAGACGACGAATTGACCGACGCCGTGGCGTCGCGCATCGATATCGGCGTCCGGATTGGCACGGTGCGGGATCGCCGGTACATCGCTCGCTCAGTCTGCCCGGTGCGTCTGAAAATCGTGGCAGCGCCCGCGCTACTGGCATCCGGAGGGGCTCCTTCCGACCTGGAAGCTTTGAAGCAACGCCCACTTTCAGTCCTTATCGACCGAAACAACGGTCGGCCATGGCCTTGGTTCTTTGCGCAGGGCCAGACTTATCTGCCGCCCTCACCCGCTTTTTCCTGCGACGATCCGGAGACCGAACTGGAGTTCATGTTGGCGGGCCTGGCGATCGGCCAAATGCCGACGTATCTGGCCGAACCCGCTTTGAGTAGCGGAGCGCTGGTGGAAGTTTTGCCCGAGATCGCCCCGCCTGCCATTGATCTGATGATCTACCGTACACAGTCAGGCCCCGTACCACCGCGAGTGCGATTGGTCTACGACCATTTGATGACATGCCTCAGCGACTCGCAGGTGTTCCCGCAGTGAAACACCGAATAACTTCCTCGTCTCAAGCTGCTGCTCAGACATGGAGCAGAGGGATTGGGCACGGTTAGCGGCGTGTCTTTCGGCGAATAGCGGATTTGTATTTCGTCCCTTTCCCGGCGTGACCGCGCGGTTATCTACTAACCTGATACTGACTGATCCAAAGCGAATGGACCCCATGCTCAACCTCGCTGATCGGACAGAAACAACAATGAAAGATCCCTACGCGTTCGGTTTCTATTGCGCCCTTTTCGCGCTCGCCGCGATGACCGGGTCTGTCTTTTACGAGTCCTATTCCATCGTCGGTGTTTCAGGGTCGGCGCGGGCCTATGACGTCATCAATTCGTGCGCCTCACTTATCCAAGCGCTCGCGGCGATGGGCTTGGTTGGCCTGGCATTCAAAGCCTATCGCGCGTGGAAGAATGAAATCATCCACAACAAGGCCCTGGGGATTATCTGGGACGCCAACGTGGCGTTTCGTGAGATCGAGCTGAGTTTCAACGAGTGGTTTTTTGGGCCGAACGCCGTAGAAAAAGCCAACAGCGAAGGGGCGCGGATCACCTCGTTACTGGCTACCAGCCCCTTCGGTGCAAGCCTGCGCAGCTTCAAGAAACAGTGCATTCTCATCGACAAAGTCGTCATCAAGAACGACTGGCAGTGGGTCAATCACGCCACTGAGCTGGATATGCTGGCCCGAGTCTTAAGCATGGATGCCTTTCGCCCGACCAACAAAACCAAGGAGACCGCTAACATCATCGATTTTCTTTATTCGCGTGAAGGTGAAGCGTTGAAGCGGACTCAGGGCGAGTGGGAAATGTTGATGAAGGTAATCGAAAAAGATCTCGCCGCGCTCGAGGCAGCTTACCGCGACTAGGTCTTTCAACCGCCTCCGAATGAATAGAACTGTTCATTCGCGGTTCAGGTCGAACGGCATGCCTGCTGCGTTACCTCGCGGCCCCTCCCTACCCCGAGATCCCTGCTGCTCATGTTCGAACACCTCGACATCACTTCCCTGCTGGCCCATTACGGTTATTGGGCGATTTTCATTGGCTGCCTGCTGGAAGGCGAGACGATCCTGATCCTCGGCGGCCTGGCGGCGCACCAGACGTCATTGCGGTTGGTGGACGTCATTGTCGTCGCCACACTGGGGGGAATGATCGGCGATCAGATCCTGTTCTGGATCGGGCGCTCCTTTGGCCCCCGCCTGTTGCCACGTCTGCATCGAAAGCAGGCCGCCATCGACCGCGTATCCGACCTGATCAAACGCTACCCCACCGCTTCCATCTTTTCCGTCCGTTTCCTTTACGGCATGCGGCTGGTGGGCCCTTTGGTCATTGGCGCGAGCCGGCTGTCCCCGTTTCGATTTGCGGTGATCAACCTGCTGGGCGCAGGCGTCTGGGCCACCCTGTTCGTCATGGCCGGCTACTGGGCAGGTCAAGCACTCGAGCATCTGCTGGGCAATCTCAAGCCTTATCGACTCCCCATCATTCTCGGCGTCGTCGTGATCGCGGCGGGCGTCGCGCTGTACCGACATCACCGCGCAAAGGCTCGCATCGGCGGGACGCCAAAGCCATAGGCGCTACCGCCCGGCGAGCCCTTGCGTCGGGCGGCAACGCTTCCCTTAAGGCGCGCATCGCTCTATAACCACAGCCTGGCTTATCGACTGGCAGGGATTTCCAAAATGAAGGCATGTTTCACCTCCATGTTACTGGTGGCTGTGGCTGGCGTCGCACACGCGCAGGCGTCGGAGTCAGCGTCACATCTGGACACTGTCCTTCAGCGGGGCGAGCTGGCGGTGTGTACCACCGGCGATTACAAGCCTTATACCTTTCATACAGCGGACGGACAGTACGAAGGCATCGACATCGAGATGGCGCAGTCGCTGGCGCAGAGCCTGGGGGTGAAACTGCAGTGGGTACCGACCACGTGGAAGACGCTGATGACCGATTTCACAGCGGGTAAATGTGACATCGCAATGGGTGGGATATCGGTGACGCTGGAGCGGCAGAAGAAGGCCTTCTTCAGCAACACGCTAGATGTCGACGGCAAGATTCCTTTGGTGCGCTGCGAAGACGAATCCAAGTACCAGACCATTGAACAGATCAACCAGGCAGACGTGCGCCTGATCGAACCACAGGGTGGGACGAATGAAGCCTTCGCCCGGGCGCATCTGCCTGCTGCGAAGCTGGATTTTCATGACAACAAGACCATCTTCCAGCAATTGCTGGACAAGAAGGCCGACGTCATGATCACCGACGCTTCGGAAGCCTTGTATCAGCAGAAGCGCCTGCCAGGCCTGTGCGCGGTCAATCCATCGCGTGCCATGCAATACGGTGAGAAGGCCTACCTTTTGCCTCGCGACGATGTGAGCTGGAAAGCCTATGTCGACCAATGGCTGCACTTGTCCAAGGCGACCGGGGCTTATCAGAAAGTCGTCGGCGAATGGCTCGCGGTGCCGGGCGAGTAATGCTTTCCACGCAAGCGAACCGGGCGCGGGGCACTTCTCACCCGCGGTGAATCGTTTTCGGGGGTCAGGGTTGTATAGCGCGCTGGCGATTGCGCATCATGTCACCCTGACTCTCTGCCCGTGGACCCGGCCGCCCCATGAAGACCAGCAGGAATATCACGCGCGCGTTCTGTGTCGAGCTACAGCAAGAGCTGTCGATCGTTGCAGCTCGACGGGAATACTTCTCCCAGGAATTGCCGCGCACGCGGTTCAACTTCCTCTGCTCGAGTGAGGCCTGTCGCGCCCAGGGTGTGAAAATCACCGGCGTGCGATATGACGTGAAACCTCAGGAGCACCCCACGTTCGTTGCTGCCCATTTTCGCGCCAACCCTCATTACGCACATGACCCTGATTGCGAGTGGGTCGACGAAACGGATCTCTCCGGCCAAACGCCGGCTGCCGAGCCGGAAACGGCGTTGGGTAAAGCCAAGCGCAAGCTGGATGACTACATCGACGTGTTCGACCCGGCCCTGCGAGAACCGCCGAAGCGGGAGCCCGTCGCGGTAAAGCCTGACGAAGCAGTGCCGGAGCGAGCTGCGCCTGCAACCCCCAGCGACCAAAGCGCCAAGGGCAAACGGACTGAAACACGCACGAACAACCTGGAAAGACTGGTCGACTGCTTTCGCCAGGCGCAGGCCCAACTCACTAAAGATGAGTTTGCACTGTTGACGTTGCGCATCCCCGGACAGGGAGAGGTGTCGCTACGGTCGTACTTCCGTCACATCAAATACGCTCAACCCGGCGAAGAACAACGGGTGTTGTATGGTGGCGGACTGGTGGAGCGTTATGGCACTGGGTTCAAATTCAAATTCTTCGACAGGCTGCAGGGCAAGCTGGTCACGCTGTATGTATCGCCCGCTCAAATGCAAGCGTACCGGTCCAGCCGTTACATCAGCGAATTGCTGAGCCATGCCGATGAGGTCCGCTTCTTCACGGTCTTTGCCTTGGGCACCCTGGTCGCAAGCCCCTCGGGCAAGAGCTACAGCGTGGAGATCGATGACCTGCGCCATTTGGCGATAGTACTGGGCCCCACCAAGGAAAAAGCCGCCGAGATGCCCTAAGCGGTTCCCGCTTCAGACGGCGTTGCGTTTGCGCACGTAATCCAGGAACGTTTCGAGGTCCGACCCCGACAGCATGCGGGCCACATTCTTGACCTCTTCCATCGGCCAGTTCCACCAGGCGGCCTCCAGGAGCTGTTCCCGAACCGATTCGTCGAACCGCCAGCGAATGAACTTGCAGGGGTTACCACCGACCACCGAGAAAGGCGCAACGTCCCGCGTCACCACCGCCCCTGCGGCAACGATGGCCCCGTGCCCGATGGTCACGCCAGAGAGAATCGTGGCTCCCGCACAAATCCAGCAATCACTGCCGATCACCACATCGCCCTTGCTGGGCGCGTAATCCTTGATGTCTTCCAGGCCGTTCATCATGGCGGGAAAGGGGTATGTCGTCAGCCAGTCGGTACGGTGTTCGCCTCCGAGCAGGATCTTCACCCCGGCGGCGATCGAACTGTAGGAACCGATCCGCAGAACGGTGTCATCACCGAATTCGAAGACTTCCGGGATGCCGTACGTACCAGTCCCCACCTCGTAATGAGGATAACGCAGGCGGATTTTCTCCGGCGCGCGTTCGAGTTTGTCCAGGCTGCGCAGGCGCTTGCGGGTTTTACGGGTTTTGAGCAGCTCTAGAAATTTCATGCGGGGGTCCGAAGCGGAAAAACGGGCGCGGCGCGGTTCGATCAACCGCTCTGGCGATGCAGCAACAGCCGCTTGAAACGACGAAATGTGGTTTTGTTGAATTGGCGTAACGGTATGGAGCGCAGCAAGGTCCAGGCGTACTTTTTGTCGTTGACGACGGCGTATTTCAAGGCCTTGTTGATGATGGCCGTCAAACCCCGCTTGTAGGCCGGATGCGAGCGATAAGGCTCGATGGTGCGCATGTCGGCATCGAGCAGCACCTTGTAACGCCGGGACAGGTTGTTGGGATGCCGACGGTAGCGGGTGACACTGACAGGCAGGACGTGGACTTCATACCCCTTGCTCGCAATCTTCAGCGTCATCTGAAAGTCTTGAACCCGGATGTCGGGGTCATAGAAATCGACTGCCCGAAGCGCATCCATCCGATACAGCGAAACGGGAGCGCCCACCACCAGCGCGCCCGCCAGAATTTCATCGAAGGTCAGCTTCTTGATCGCCGAAAGCTGTTGCGTCTTGGTGTCGTTGCCATCGGAGTCCATGTAGATGATCAACGCGCCGACGCAGCCGACCTCAGGGTGACGGTCCAGATAATCGGCACGTAGACGGACCGAGGACGGCAACATGATGTCGTCCAGATCAGGTGTGCAGACGTACTGGCCACGGGCGTACTTCAGACCATGGTTCAGCGCGGCACTGACCCCTTGGTTGGCTTGGGAATACAGTTGGAAATCGTATGTGCCCCTCAACGCCTCAAGCATCGCCACGCTGTTATCGGTCGACCCGTCATCCACGATGATGACTTCGAAGTTCGGATAGTCCTGCGCGAAAATGCTCGCCATCGCAACGTCCAGATATTTCTCGGCGTTGTAGCAGGGGGCAATGATCGATACGAGGGGCATCGAGTCGCTTGATGGACAGATTTCTTGCTTGATTGGGTCGGTCATAAGTCTATGTGGCGCCGCTCTACGACTGGATCGCCGACTCTGCGTTACGATCCGTGTACATACCCGGCACATGATGCGGCAAAGCGATGAGTTTTGTCATGGGATGATTGGCAACGCAAGTGCCAATCACGCGGCTGAGGTGAACGCGTCGATGTTTTCACGAACGTTGGACGGTTGCGCGCACTATAAAAAAAACCCGTCGATCTTGCGAACGACGGGGTTGGCTCTTTCGTGTCAGGCAATCAGGGAGCGGCGTAGGTGACGAGCAGTTCCTTGGTGACCTGAAAGTCCAGCGACATCGCCACGCTCAGCGCCGTGATGGTGAAGATGGAAAACACGAACAGTTTGCGTGCCCAGACGGTGTCGTCCTTGGCTTTGTATCCGGTCCAGGCCATATACAGCCAGTACATGCCCATGGCAGCAGCGACAGCCAGATAGTTGAGGCCTGCGGCACCGCAGAACGTCAGCATCAGGGTTGCGACCAGGAAAGCCAGGATGTAGACCAGAATGTGCAGCTTGGCGACCCGGATGCCACGTTTGACCGGAAGAACCGGAATCGAAGCCGCCAGGTAGTCGTTGAAACGGAAAATGGCGATGGCGTAGGAGTGCGGCATCTGCCACAGGCTGAACATGACCAGCAAGGTCAGCGCTGCGAGGTCGAAGCTGTTGCTCACCGCGACATAACCGATCACCGGCGGCATGGCACCCGACAGACTGCCGACCAATGTGCCATGAACCGATTTGCGCTTCAGATAGAGGCTGTAGAACCCCACATAGATCACGAAACCGATCACGGCAAACAGCGCCGCCAATGGGTTGGCCTTGTAGTACAGCATGGCAACACCGACGACTCCCAGAACCGTGGCATAGGCCAGGGCCAGTTTCAACGAAACCAGGCCCTGCACCAGCACACGATTACGAGTGCGCTCCATCTTCAGATCGATATCGCGGTCGATGCAGTTGTTGAAGACACAACCGGAAGCGACGACCAGCGACGTGCCGATCATCGCAACCAGGAACAGGCCAAAGTCGACATGCCCCTTGGACGCCAGAAAAAAGCCACCCGCCACCGAAAGCACGTTACCGAAAATGATCCCCGGTTTGGTGATTTGGATAAAGTGCTTCAGCGACATCAGGTTTTCCTCACTTCGCCATCATGACGGTGTGAATGCTGAACATGATCCAGACAGACAGGCCAACCAGCAGGACGATGACCAACGTGGCGAACGCGAAGGTGATCACATTGTTACGTTGCGCGATCGAACGGTCCAAGTGCAGGAAATACACGAGGTGAACCAGGACCTGCACGATTGCGAAGATCAGGACGATCCACAAGGTTGCGGTTTTCGACAGTGTCGGAAACATCACCAGACCGAAAGGAATCGCGGTCAGGATGATCGACAGGACGAAACCGATCATGTACGACTTGAAGCTGCCGTGGCTGGCATCGTCGTGAGAGTGATGCGAATTAGCCATTTAAATGGTCCCCATCAGGTAGACAACGGTGAACACACAGATCCAGACCACGTCCAGGAAGTGCCAGAACAGACTGAGCATGCTCAGGCGAGTCTGGTTGGTCGAAGTCAGGCCGTTCTTGCTGACCTGATACATCAGGATCGCCATCCAGATCAGACCGCTGGTGACGTGCACACCGTGGGTACCGACCAGCGTGAAGAACGCCGACAGGAAGCCGCTGCGGTTAGGGCCGTAGCCTTCTTCGATCAGCAGATGGAATTCGTTGACTTCCATGCCGATGAAGCCCAGACCGAACAGGAAGGTGATGAACAACCAACCCAGCACGCCAGCTTTGTTGCCTTTGTGCATCGCGAGCATCGCGAAGCCGTAGGTGATCGAGCTGAGCAACAGGCAGGCGGTTTCGCCCAGCACGTAGGGCAGCTCGAAGATGTCGTGGCCCGAAGGACCACCGGCGACGTTGTTAACCAGCACTGCATAGATGGCGAAGATCGACGCAAACAGGATGCAGTCGGTCATCAGGTAGATCCAGAAGCCGTAGATCTTCATCTCGCCGGCATCGTGGTGATCATGGGCGTGGTCATGATCGTGATCGTGACCTTTCGCCCCATCAAATACTAAGTTCGACATTGTTTATGCCTGCTCCAGCTTGTTGACAGGAGAATTCGCCTGGGCGTTACGCACCGAGGCCAGGATCTTGTGTTGCTCGCCTTCGATACGTGCCACTTCGGAAGCAGGAACCATGTAGCCCTGATCGTCGCGTGCAGCGTGGATGACGAAGTAAACGACGGTGCCGATCAGACTGGCGGCAGCCAGCCAGAAGATGTGCCAGATCATCGCGAAGCCGAAGACGGTGAGCAGAGCGCCCATTACCAGGCCAGTCGCGGTGTTGTTCGGCATGTGAATGTCGGAGTACTTGGCCGGAACCTTGTACGCTTCACCATCACGCTTAGCGGCATAGAATGCGTCGATTTCTTCAGCCTTCGGCAGTTCTGCGAAGTTGTAGAACGGCGGTGGCGAGGAAGTGGACCATTCCAGTGTGTGGCCATTCCATGGGTCGCCGGTGACGTCCAGGTTCTGCTTGCGATCGCGGATACTCACGTAGATCTGGATCAGCTGACAGGCGATACCGATCATGATCAGCGCAGCACCCCAGAAAGCGACGTGCAGGTAAGGGGTCCAGTCCGGGTTGTCAGTGGTGTTCAGACGACGGGTCATGCCCATGAAGCCCAAGGCGTACAGCGGCATGAACGCCACGTAGAAGCCCGAGATCCAGAACCAGAACGCTGCCTTGCCCCACTTCTCGTTCAGCTTGAAGCCGAATGCTTTAGGGAACCAGAACGCGAAGCCCGCGATGTAACCGAATACCGCACCACCGATGATCACGTTGTGGAAGTGTGCGATCACGAACAGG
This sequence comes from Pseudomonas sp. RIT409, assembly GCF_003052515.2. GTDB lineage: Bacteria > Pseudomonadota > Gammaproteobacteria > Pseudomonadales > Pseudomonadaceae > Aquipseudomonas. Next base: position 434,030 of record NZ_QARE02000001.1, read on the forward strand.
CTGTTGTGCAGAACGAAGTCAGCACCCGGAATCGCCAGCAGAACGCCGGTCATACCACCGATGGAGAAGGTGATCATGAAGCCCAGGGTCCAGCAGACTGGCGCGGTGAAGCGCAGACGGCCCTGGTAGATCGTGAACAGCCAGTTGAACAGTTTCACACCCGTCGGGATGGAAATCAGCATCGTTGCCAGACCGAAGAAGGCGTTGACGCTGGCGCCCGAACCCATGGTGAAGAAGTGGTGCAGCCAAACCATGAAGCCCAGTACGGAAATCGCGCCCGATGCGTAGATCATCGAGTGATGGCCGAACAGACGCTTGCCGGTGAAGGTCGAGATGACTTCGGAGAAGACACCGAACGCCGGCAGAATCAGGATGTAAACCTCGGGGTGACCCCATGCCCAGAACAGGTTCACGTACATCATTGGGTTACCGCCCAATTCGTTCGTGAAGATGTGGAAGTCCAGGTAACGGTCGAGGGTCAGGAACGCCAGGGTGCCGGTCAGGATCGGGAACGAAGCCACGATCAGGACGTTGGCCCAGGTGCAGGTCCAGGTGAAGATCGGCATGTCCATCAGCTTCATGCCTGGGGTGCGCATCTTCAGGACGGTAACCAGGAAGTTAACGCCCGTCAGTGTCGTACCCAGACCGGACAACTGAAGCGCCCAGATGTAGTAGTCCACACCCACGCCCGGGCTGTAGCCCAGTTCAGACAGCGGTGGATAGGCAACCCACCCAGTGCGAGCGAATTCGCCGACGCCCAGGGAAACGTTCACCAGCACCACACCAGAGATCAGCAGGTACAGGGACAGGGAGTTCAGGAACGGGAAGGCAACGTCGCGAGCGCCGATCTGCAGAGGCAGAACGATGTTCATCAGGCCCGTGAAGAACGGCATCGCCATGAAGATGATCATGATCACACCGTGGGCGGTGAAGATCTGGTCATAGTGCTCAGGCGGCAGATAGCCAGGGGAGCCTTCGGTGGCCAGGGCCAGTTGGGAACGCATCATGATGGCGTCGGCAAAACCACGCAGCAGCATGACCATCGCGATGATGATGTACATCACGCCGATTTTCTTGTGGTCGACCGACGTCAGCCACTCGGTCCACAGGTAGGTCCACTTTTTGAAGTACGTGATCAGACCGAGTACCGCCGCACCGCCGATAGCGATCATGGCAAGCGTGATCATGACTATCGGTTCGTGGAACGGAATCGCGTCCAGACTTAATTTACCAAACATCGTTTACTCCTCTGCCTGCGCAGCTGAATTCTTACCCATGTCCATCCCTTCCATACCGGCCACTTCTTTCTTCTCGTGGACAATCTTGCCCGGCTTCATACCTTCATACTTGTCGATGATGATCTGGAACAGGTTCGGAGTGACCGAGGAGTAGAGTTCAACGGGGTTACGCTCGCTGGGCTTGGCCAGGGCGGCATACTCTTCCGTTGCCAGTTTTTTCGGCGAGTTCTTGACATCGGCAACCCAGGCGTCGAAACCAGCCTGATCGGTTGCGGTTGCCTTGAACTTCATGCCGGTGAAGCCTGCGCCGCTGTAGTTGGCGGAGATACCGTCGAACTCGCCGTTCTCATTGGCGATCAGGTGCAGTTTGGTCTGCATGCCGGCCATTGCGTAGATCTGGCCGCCCAGTGCAGGAATGAAGAACGAGTTCATGACCGAATCGGAAGTGATGCGGAAATTGATCGGGGTGTGAGCCGGGAAGACGATCTTGTTGACGGTGGCGATACCCTGTTCCGGGTAGATGAACAGCCATTTCCAGTCAAGCGAGACCACTTCGATGGTCAGGGGCTTCACGTCCGATTCCAGAGGACGATAAGGGTCCAGCGCGTGGGTGGACTTGTAGGTCACATAGCCCAGCACGATGATGATGGCCAGCGGTACCAGCCAGACCACCAGTTCAATCTTGGTCGAATGCGCCCAGTCGGGCGTGTAGGTCGCGCTCTTGTTTGTGGCACGGTATTTCCAGGCGAAGATGATGGTCATGAAAATGACCGGCACCACGACCAGCAGCATCAGCAGAGTGGCGGTGACGATCAGGTCACGTTCCTGCATGCCGATGTGGCCCTTGGGATCCAGCAGGGTGTAATCGCACCCGCTGAGCAGGAGCATGCTGAAAAGGGCCAAGAAGCCAAAAAACCTGGGGTACCTTTTTTTACTCATCTCACGACCTCTAAAAGCAGCTTTCGCATCGCAGTTGGGTTTCGACCGCCAACACTTCACCCTGCCAGGTGCTGGCAAATGCTTGGATTGAACAGGGGCCTGTCAAGAAGCTTGTGGCCTCGTAACAAATCCGGTTTTGCTGTGATTTCTTATTCGAATGGTGGCAACCGCCAATGCGGTCCAAATCCCTTGGCGCAGCCATTCAGAATTTGACGCAAGAGGCCATCCAAACGGTGTCTACAAAGGCGTAAAAACGCTTTCCGACCTCGATTTACGCCGCCCTTCGCGTGAGGGGGGGCGTTAAGTGGGGGCGATTGTAGGTGCGTAAAGTTTTATTGACTATGAGTTTCTGCGCAACAATTAATTTCCGGATTTGTAAGAATGCGCGCATATGCCGCACTCGAAAAAGCCTCTATGGCCCCAATTTTCCTAAGGTCATTGGGGCACATTTTCACGCAACACTTTGTAATCAGCGTGGTTTCGCCCTGTTTCGGATGATGCCTGCTGGTACCAGAATTACCGTCAGAACAAAAGCGATCAGAGCCCATTGCGCAAGCGATAGTCCGAAAACTGGCGGATATGGCGTCTCGCAAAAGCCAGCCACCTGAAAACCGAGGGGAAACAGGTTCGCCAGCGGCAAGCCGTCCACGATCGGCTGCAAGACGTCGATACCGCAGCTTTCGGTCGGGTGCGTTTGAATCCAGACATGACGTCCTGCTGCAACAATCCCGCCCACCGCGCTGAGCGTAACCAGCACCTCGCAGATGGTCAGGCTCAGGCGCCCGGGCATCGCCGCACCGATGAACGCGAAGATCGCGATGAACAACAACGCATAACGCTGCAGGATACACAGCGGGCACGGGGCCTCGCCCAAGACGACCTGCATGTACAACGCCCCACCGATCAGCGCCAGGCAGATGATGCCCAACAAAACCAGGAACTGCTTTTCACGCCGCAGGTAAATCATCGCTTCAGTCATTCACATACCCTTTGAAGATGGTGTCCATTCAGATCGGCCGATCTGTGTTGCGTGCCCGGTGCGTCCCGGAAAGCCGACGATTCTACCACCGTCGCGGTCTCACACCGGCCAGATGGTTAAGCGATCGGCATTACCGGAACATTAAGCAAAATGCGCAACAATCCCGCTGCGCTCTGCATGTTTTCTTCCTTATATATAGAAGCATGCGACGCTATGACGCAGGGACCGTTCGCCGCACCCTTCCTTATAGAAAGAAGAATGTGCGGCATGACGCGAGCCCGGGCGACTGCACGCGAGGTGGTTCACGTGCGTCGTCACCACCGTTGAGGGCCAGTACGGTTACAAATCCGAGGCCGGGCCGAAGAATTCATACCGGGCTTGTGCGTCTGGCACACCCGCTGCCTTCAATTGACGCTTGACCGCCGCCATGAAGCCTTTGGGTCCGAGAAAGTAGGCGTCCAGATCGCGGTCTTCTGGCAACCATTGTTCGAGGCGCGTCTGGTCGAGGACGCCGAGACCATCCGCGGCCGGGCTTACACCGTCGTCTTCTTGGTACAGATAGAACCGCTTGAGTTGAGGGTGTTTCCCGGCCAGGTCGTCCACCCATTGGCGGAACGCGTGGACCGCACCGCTGCGAGCACAGTGAATGAAGTGAATGGCGCGCGAGGTTGCCAACGCGGCCTCCAACATGGCAAGCGTCGGCGTGATGCCTACGCCGCCACTGATCAGCACCAGAGGTTTGTCGCTGTCGCGCAGGGTGAATTCACCTGAAGGTGCGAACAGTTGAACGCTGTCAGCAATGTGGACCCGGTCATGCAGATAATTGGAGGCCCGGCCCCCCGGTTCGCGTTTCACGCTGATACGGTACTGATTGTTCCTCGCTCGCGCGGACAGTGAATAATTGCGGCGCACCTCCTGGCCGTCCACGGTCAACTGCAGCCCGATGTACTGACCCGCTGTGAAGTCCAGAATCGGCTGCCCATCGGCAGGGGCGAAGTAAAACGAGGTGATTTCTTCACTCTCGCGTATCTTCGCCACGACCGTGAATTCACGCCCGCCGCGCCAACCTCCGGGCGCCCGGGCTTTCTGTTCATACATCTGCTCCTCGGCAGCGATCAGGATCTCTGCCAATTGCCCGTATGCCTTGCCCCATGCCGCCACGACTTCATCGGTGGCAATCTCTGCACCGAGCACGTCGCGGATAGCCTCCAGGAGGCACTCGCCGACCAGTGGGTAATGCTCGGGAAGGATTTGCAGCGCGACGTGCTTGTTGATGATCTTCACCACAAGATCACCCAACTGTTCGAGTTGGTCGATGTGTCTTGCGTACATGAGCACCCCGTTGGCCAGTGCGCGCGGCTGGTCACCACTGGCCTGATGCGCCTGGTTGAACAAAGGGCGGACTTGGGGATAGCGGCCCAGCAATTTCTTGTAGAAATGGGTGGTCAGGGCCTCGCCCCCACTCTCCAGCAACGGGACGGTGGATTTCACGATGGCACGATCGGAAGCAGTCAACATGATGAACTCCTCAAGCTCAATGCGTTAATAACTGCCCTAGGCTTTACAGAAAACGTGCCAGGAAATAAATCTATATAAATCAGTATGTTATTAAGCTCATAGTCTTTTTGACTCGATCTTGAACGTTGTCTTTATGACCAGACAAGAGTCATTTTGACCTGACGCAATCCCCATCCGTAGCGAAAACCGCTAAAGCCTGTCCGCGCCGGGTCGATACACCGTCATCGACAGTTGTTTGCGCCACTGGGTGTAGGCAACCACCGCAAGACAGAAGGCTCACATGTCCAAGAACGTCCGCGCAGATTCACTTTCGCTTCTGCTGTTCACGCTGCGCAGCGGGAAGCTGATGGCGATCAACCTGCTCAAGGTCAGCGAAATCATCCCCTGCCCTCCCCTGACACGGTTGCCCGAATCGCACCCGCACGTCAAAGGCGTGGCGACACTGCGTGGCAATTCGTTGTCGGTCATCGACCTCAGTCGCGCGATCGGCGAGCGCCCACTGCTCGACCCAGACAGTGGCTGCCTGATCGTCACCGACGTCAGTCGCTCCAAGCAGGGGCTGCACGTTCAGGCCGTGAGCAAGATCGTCCACTGCCTGACCACCGACATTCGACCCCCGCCCTACGCCTCGGGCACCAAATCCTTCATCACCGGGGTGACCCAGGTCGACGGGACCCTGGTGCAGGTGCTGGATATCGAAAAGGTCATTCATGGCATTGCCCCGACGCAAATCGAGGCGACGCCCGAAGAGCTGACGCCGGAAGAGAGCGAAGTGTTGGCCAAAGCCCGGATTCTCGTCGTGGATGACAGTCAAGTCGCGCTCCAGCAGTCCGTACTGACTCTGCGCACGCTGGGCATCGAGTGCCACACGGCCCGCAGTGCGCGGGAAGCCATTGACCAGCTCCTGGATTTGCAGGGCACGGCACAACAGATCAACGTCGTGGTGTCCGACATCGAAATGTCGGAGATGGATGGCTATGCTTTCACTCGAACGTTGCGGGAGACACCTGATTTCCAACAACTGTACGTGCTCTTGCACACCTCGCTGGACAGCGCGATGAACGCCGAAAAGGCCAGGCTGGCAGGCGCCAACGCGGTCCTGACCAAATTTTCTTCCCCCGAACTGACGCGATGCCTGATCGAAGCAGCCCGTACCGTGGAAGCCCAAGGGAGCTGAGACCCGGCCCATGTGACGCCTCCACGCGGCACTATTGGCTGATGCGTCGTTCGCTCAGCGAGCCGGTGTCGGTGCCGCTCTGGCAACCGCCGTTGCGGCGCATGCCCTTTGACCGAAACAGTGCACTCGCTGCGCACCGTCTGCTGGCAGAGGGCACTGCCGTCGGGGGCGGCCGGGTGTCCGATTTCGAAACGTGGCTGTGCGCGTTCGAAAGCGATCCGGAATTCGATCCGCAATTATGTTTCGTCATCGCGGACACCCAAGGCGCGATTGCGGTTTGCCAATGCTGGAACAGCGCCTTCATCCGCCATTTGGTGGTGCATCCCCGTGGCCAGCGCCAAGGCATCGCCGAACGACTGCTGAATCTGGCCTTCGGCGCCTTTGCCGCACGCGGAGAAGGTCACGTCGATCTCAACGTCATGGAGAGCAACATCGGGGCCCGTCGTTTGTATGAGCGCGTGGGCATGCGCTATGTGCAGCGTGGAGAACTCGATCCTGCCCGAGCACTCTAAAACGCTGTCACGTTCCGTGACGCCGAAATCGAGGGAGCTTCACATGAAATTGACCGCCTTGGCCCTGATCGCCCTAGCCACCGTCGCAGGTCCGGCTAGCGCGTCGAGCACCGAAGCGTGGAATGCGTTCGACAAAAAGCTGGTCGACAGTTGCGTGGCCGCCAGTACCTTGAAAAACGCCAGACCCGCTGGCGCAGCCGCAATGTTCGATGACAGCGTGGGCTACAACGCCCTGTTGATCAAAGGCCAGTACAAGCAAGCTTTCATGAAGAACAAGACCGGCACCGAGCTGTGCCTGTACGACCGCAAGCATCAGAAAGCGCTGATCACCGAGTGGGATAACGTCACCACACCACCGAAGAAATGAGCTATATCTTCATCCTTTTGCAGGGTGTCTGAGGCTCACTGATGAAAAGCGTGGCGATCGTGCTCTTCCCTGACGTCCAGGCTCTGGATGTTGCCGGCCCGCTGGATGTATTTGCCGAAGCCAACCGCTTCGTCAGCGGGGGCGAAGGCTACACGATCACCACCGTCGGTGCCGCGCCCTACCCCATTCGCGCTTCCAATGGCATGCCGCTCGGCGCCGAGCATACGCTTGAGAGCGCCCCGCCGGTGTTCGATGTCGTGCTGGTTCCGGGCGGCCCGATGTTGCCCGAGAACCCCGAAATGCCGCTCATCACCGACTGGCTGCATAAGGTCACGCCGCAGGCGGGGCGCTACGGGTCGATTTGCACCGGCGCCTTCATTCTCGGCCACGCTGGGCTGCTCGATGACAAGAAGGCCACCACTCACTGGAGCCACGCTCTGGAACTGGCGGAGATGTTTCCGAAAGCAAGGGTCGAGCCTGACCGGATTTACGTGCGCGATGGAACATTGATGACTTCCGCCGGGGTGACCGCGGGCATCGACATGGCCCTTTCTCTCGTAGCCGAAGACCATGGCCCGGCCATCGCGCTGGCCGTCGCCAAACGGCTACTGGTGGTGGCCCAGCGTCAGGGGGGCCAATCCCAGTTCAGCCCGTTCCTCAACACGTCCGCAGAGGACGACTCCCCGGTTGCGAAGATTCAGCGCTATGTGCTGGAGCACATCAGCGAGCCGTTTTCGGTGGAGCGGCTCGCCGACGTCGTTTCGATGAGCCCGCGCAGCTTCGCTCGCGTGTTTGCGCGAGACGCGAAAGTGACGCCCGCCGAGTTCGTTCAGCGAGCGCGAATCGATGCGGCAAGGCGCCTGCTGGAGGGCAGCGAGCGCGCCATAAAAGCCGTGGCGTATGACTGCGGATTCGGCAGCGCAGCCCGAATGCGCCTGATTTTCACCCAACGATTGGGGGTCACGCCAACGCAATATCGCGACAGCTTCCGCAAGGACGGATAAGCCGTGGGCCCATCGCTTATTTGTAGAACAGGTCCACCAGGACCTCTGCGGAAAATGGCCCGGGGATCGGCGCGTCGGTCTGCCAAACCAACTCGGCGTTGAAATCGGCGGTCGCGGAGTAGTTCTCGCCTTGCAGGTCGGTCACATGAAAGGGCTCGTGGTAGCGCACCGGGAGATTGTTACGCGCGTTCGTCAGCCGGATGCCAACGCTGCGGTTGTTGACAGGCACCAGCACGTCCCCCGACAGCACTCCGGAGACAGGGGTAAAGCGCGCATTGAGGCTGAACGGCGAATCGCAGACGCGGCTGGTGGCCAGCGCAAACCGTTGGAAGGTCGCCACCTCGCCCACCCTTACATTCTTGATGGGCACGTCGCCGAACTCGACCGTTTCCGGCATCACGCGCAGCTCGGCGTTGCAAGCCACGAAGCGCAATCCGTTCAGGTTGTTGATGACGTAATTGAGGTTGTTGTCAGGATCTGGATTCATGCCCGTCGCGCTATCGAGCTGGAAGAACCGGTAATCGAGCAGATCACTGGCCACGCCTGAAGGTGGAGTGGGGCCGTACTTCTCGATGAACACCGAAAAGGGCAATGAAAAGGTTACTTTGGGGCACATTGCGAGCCGGGCGCCTGACTCATTGCATGCGGGCAGAATCTGCTGAGTGGGAATCTGCCCCCCGCTTTGCACATGGTCGACACCGCCAAAGGTCAGTCCCGCTCGAATGCCCTGCCCGATCTGACGGTTCTCGGGGTTCAGATAAATCGCGACAGGTTCGGCAGCACCCGGTCGGTCCCGCGCGCACTCGACCTGCAGGTTCAGGCGCTCCGAGCGCCAGACCACGCTGGCGTCCGGCAGGCTCGCGGGGATGGCGACGCTGCTGCTGAGGTCCGCGCGAATGAGCGTTTCGCCACTGCCCTGGGTCTTGCACGTCATGGCCATCCCGGCGGAGGGCAGCAGGATCGCGACGAGCAACGTTGAACGCCAATAGACAGATGAGGAGGTCTTCATGATCAGCATGTCCCTATGGAAGAACGAGGGCCCGAGCTCTGCGGCCGGGCGTGGAAAGGCGCGCTGTCCTGGGGTTGCGCGCAGAAATCACGCTGACCGCCGTAATCGGTCAGCGCTTTGAAGGTCAGCGTGGGAAGCGCCCGCTGGGCGAACGCGGGCGGGACGCGCAGGGCGTGACTGGAAAAAGGATCGAGCATGACGTCGTCGTGCATCCGAGCGCCGTCGATGTCGATCTTGTTCAACGCGACATAAAAGGGGGTCGGGTTGGAAATGCGCAGCAGCGACGGATCATCCGGCATTCGCTGCCAGATAAGCGCTTGAGTGGCCAGCGCCGGATCGCCGGCAAGCCCCTGGGGACGATAGAAGAGGTTGATCCGCTGCCGCACGGCCAGGTTCAACTGTTGCCTGGCGGCACTGCGCCGCGGCACTTCCAGAACGTACAGGTGCAAGAGGGTTTCGCGATCCCGCGCAAGCCCCACCCCCTCGTACAGAACGCGCAACGTTTGCTTGCCCTGCGCTGCCAGTCGTGTGAGGGGTGGCGTGACCGCAAACGGCAGATCCGCCACTGCGCCTCCCCGTTCCTCGGTGGCGGCCTGTGGGTTTTCCAGCCAGGCTTGAACGAGCACCTCGGCAGCGCCGGGATTGCTGATGTCGAGCGTTGCCTCATGAAAGCGGCCATCGAATACCAGTCGCGTTCCGCTCAAAGAAACAACTGCTCGGGCGTGTTGGCTGAGCAGCGCAACGACCAGACCGATCACGACAAGTGATTTGAGTGGTTTCATTGGCAAATGACCTTCAGCCGATCGTAAGCGCGCTGCGGATCGCGCTCAGGCAACTGGTAGCGAGCACGGCACGCGAAATCATCGCCTTTGAGCACCAGCTCACCCGCATCCTTCTCGCTCAACACCAAGGCGCGACTCGTCGGGTCTACGGCTGCCAGCACGTTACCCGATTCATCCTCGACCGATGTTCCCAACGGCAGACGGCTGCCATCCGGGCGCAGCAATTCGAACTGCACCCTTCGCCCGATCTGGGTTTTGAAACTGGCCACCGGTATGGCTCCCCGACGCGGAACCACCTGAAATACGGCGTTCTCCAGCTCGATGTCAGCCCCAAGCTGGCGGGTGTCGAGGCTGATCCAGTTGGCGCGGTAGGGCTGAGCGTAGGGAACCACGGCATAGCCGTTGGAGGAGGTTTCAACATTGCTGTGATTGCTCAAACGGGCGCCGTCGACGTTCTCCACGTGCACCAGGGCGAAGGTTTCGCCCAAGGGCTGACCCACATTCACTCCGCCGCCGTGTACAACGACCGAGCCCGACGCGCCCAAGCTCAACGCACGGAAATCGCTCCCTTGACCGTAACCGGCGTCGAACCGGCCGTATGACGTCGCGGTGTTCAACCTGCCGAACATCGACGTACTCGAACCGCTGGCCCGCCCGGCCTGAAGCGAGTAGAACGTGTTGCGATCACCGAGCACTTGTCCATTCAGGCCTGCCTGCAGATCGTAATCGCCGCGCCGGTCGCGAACCGCGTTGAAGAAAGCCCGTGAGCTGCCCGCGTCGTCGCCGAGTGGAAGGCTCAAGGTCAGTGCGATCCGGTTGTCGCTCTGACGCTGACCATCGCGCTCGAACGTCTGGTTGCGTTCCAGCGACAGGCTGTAGCTGAGGCGGCGCCAGGCCGCGTTCCACGACAGGTAAAGTTGTCGGGTCTTGCCGGCGTCACCCCAGTAACGCTGTTCGGAACCGGTAATGCTTAACGACGCAAACTGCTCGGGCAGCGTCTGGGTCAGATTGATTTCCAAGCGGTCTTTCGCGCGTCCGGCACCTGAAAACGTCAGCCGCTGCTGTTCTTCGAGGTGCTCGTCGAGGGTTCGGTAGGTGTCGGTGGAGTAGCGGTAGCCGGCAACCGCCAGCGTGGTATGCGTCGCCGCCAGCGTGTTGGCATAGCGCAGTCGCAGGCTCTGGCCATTGTCTGTCTGCCCCTGCTGTTGGCTGCTTGATTGGGTCAAGTCCAGCGAGACAGCCCCCACGCCGGTGTTGATGCCGGCACCGACGTTAGCCGCCTGATAGCCCTGCGTGAGTTGCGCGCCACCGGCCACCGTCACCCGGTCGGTCAACCCGTAAATCAGGGTCATGCTGGCCAGTGCGGGCGAATCTTCACCCTGCTCATAGCCGTCGTATTGGCCTGCGGCGAGGCTGTAACGCAGCGCATGTTTGGGAACCATGATCGGCAAGGAAGCATAGGCCTGTGTAAACACGCGTCTGCGGCCGTCGGCTTCGACCACAGTGACTTCCAGGTCGCCATTCGAGCCGCTGGGGTAGATGTCCGAGATCTCGAAAGGCCCCGGTGAAACGTTGCCACTGAACAGCATGAAGCCGTTTTGTCGTACCTCGACGGTTGCGTTGGTTTCTGCGATGCCGCGAATGACCGGGGCATAGATCCGTTCGTTGTCCGGTAGCATGCTGTCGTCGGTCGAGAGCATGGCCCCGACGAAACGAACGCTGTCGAAGACTTGCGAATCGGTGAAGGTTTCCCCAAGCGTCAGTTGGCTCTTGAGGGAGGTGATGTCTCGTTGGAGAAAGGTCCGGTTACTCCGAAACCGATAGGGTTGATTGTCGCCGTAGACGACGGACGACTCATTGCGCAGCCGCCAGGCGCCGAGATTCAGCCCATTGCGCAGCCCCAGGTAATACTGATCCTGTGTCCGATGCTGCCGCTCACGCCGTGCTGCGCTGAACGCGTAACTCACGAAACCTGCCGACACGCCCTCGTCCCACAACTCCGGCGCGATGTATCCCCGAACACTGCGCTGCATCATGGTTTGGGGAATGCTGATATTGAGCCGCAAGCGGTTGGGCTCGTACTCCACGCGAGCGAACTCGACGTTTGCCACCAGATCGAAACATCGGTCGGACGACCCAGGCACGCCCTTGATATCGGCGACGTTCATGCCGAATTGCCCCAGCATGTCCAGCGTCAGACAGGCCTCGATGGTCCCGTTACGAGGGTTGGCGACAAACGTGATGTCGCGTCGGCCACTGAGCACGCGATTGACGAAAATATCCACCCGATACGTACCGGGAAGCACGCTGTTGGCTTGTAGGAACGTGTCGAGGTCTGCCGGTTGATCGGTGCCCTGAATGAAGGCAGTGTTGAACTTCACTGGCGGTGCACTGACGCCGGTCCCGTCTGTCATCGCCATCGCTTCCGGCAACGTCATGCATGCCGTGCTCACTGCGATCCAGAATGACCATGGCTGAATTCCAGATGTCCTTGACTGCCGCTTGGTCCCGCGTGGATCAACGCCACGGGTGACTTTTATCTGGCTTTCCTTGCTGCGCTTGTGTCGCCGTTCCATTAGCTGTGTTCACTCGTGTTCTGAGTTCGATGCACTGCCGAGTCCCTTCTTGCAGGCGTGCGAAGCGAAGCCGGACACAGGTCCGGCTTGAAAAAGTGGGTCAACGAAAAAGCCCTGAGCCTTGTCAGGTTGAAGGATCGGTCTTGATAGCCTGTGCGGGACGGTCTGACGCTACCGTGGCGTGATACCGCTCCTGCGCGCCGAAGTCGTTGATGCTGATGAAGGCCAGTTCAAGCGGCCCACCTCCGGGCTTTTGCAAAGGCATCTGGCGACGCTCACCGGGGGCCAGCATCCTGCTGTCCTCCTCCAGCACGACCTTTGTGCTGCGTCGCCCTTCAAGCTTGATCATCGATACGTGGTAGCGAGTGGGGTTGACCACTTCCAACTGGCCGTCGCGAATTCGCCATTCAAGCGCCTGTGCAGCGTCCAGCGGATCCCCCGTCAAACCCTGTGGCCGATAGAACAATTTGATGCGTTGGCGGATGGCAATCTGCAACTCGTTCTCACGGCCCGCCTGGGGGATTTCCTGAACGCTGAGCCAGAGCACCGACTCGCGATCGGTCGGCAGCCCTTGGCCCGAATACATGATTCTGATCAGTTGCCGAGCATCGCCCGGCAAGCGAGCGAGGGCGGGTGTGACGGCGAACGGAGGCGCTGACGATGCGGTGTCTTCGCCGCCGGTATCGATCCATGACTGCGCCAGCACCTCCGAAGCACCGGTGTTATGCACTTGCAGGCTGACCTCTTTTTGAGCGCCGTCATAAATCACACGCGTGGCGTTCAGTACGATGCCCGCCTGAACCTGGACAGCCAGCGTCATGGCCAGACCGGAGCACAACCAGCGGCCCAACTTACGCATTATCGTAGAAAACATGGAAAGGATTCCGCACAGGTAGGTGGCGAGAAGAGCCGGGGCTCATCTCGCCGGGGACATCACTTGTAATCCATCACGAAAGGCAAGAACCCATCTGCGTTGCCAGGGTTGGTGGTTGTGCCATTGAGCACGTACACCGCGCCAAGATTGATTTCAGCGGTTGCCGTGTCGCCGTTCTTGACCAGGTCGGTTTCGATGGTTTCGGTGCCGCTCAGGTCCATCAGGCGGTTCGAAGCATTGAGCAGGCCGATGCCCACACCGTCAGCCGCGCCGGTGGTACGCAGCAGTTTCTGATCGTTGTTGTCCAGGCCGCTGCCTTGACGGGCAATGAAACGCATGTCGACAGAGTTGTAAGCCGAGGCTCCGCCGGAGCAGTTGACCAGCAACTGAATGGGCGAAGCAGTATCCAGCTTGGCCTGGGCGTAGGTGCCGATGTCAGCGAACGACACGTTCCCCATGTCGACGTTGATCTCACCCGCATTCGAGCCCTGGCTTGCGCCGACGCCCGCGCTCACGTCACAGGTGATGTTGGTCAGCGTGCCGGTCATGATCAGCTTGCCGTTGTTTGCCGCGGTGGCAGTCCCTGCCATACCCAGCCCCATTGCAGCCATGACAGCCAGAGAAAGAGAAATATTTTTCATGTTAACGACATTCCTTGTGTCAGTTCGTGTGTGCCCTTAAGGACGACGAGAACTATAAGGACGGCGCTAGCGTCAGGATGTCAGGCTGTCTACCTCGAACGGGCAGAAACGACAGTGAAAAACGAAGGATATTTCCGTAGGATTTATCAGAGCATCGCTGCAGCCCGTGTAAATTGCGCCCTTATCAAGATCCAACGAAGAAAGTGCTGCGCGGTCTTCTGCGACGCGTTGCAAGGATGAATGCCGATCACCAGGCGAACGCACAGAAAAGCCGCCCGGACCAGAGGTCCCGAGGCGGCTTATGTTGATTGATAGGTGTGCGGTAAAAGGTCAGTGGTAAGTGAGCGTCACGACTGCGTTGCGCTGTCCGGTGCGAGAGGAGGCCTGTTCCATATAAGCGGCGGAGACCGGCACCCAGTGACCTTCGCAGGCATCGTCATGGGCAGCCAGCGCGAGGCTCAGGCGCAGGTTGACGTGCATCGACTTCGATTGCTCCTGTCCGCTGTCGGCCGTTTGTAACCTCGCATCGCATCCTGCGTTCACGAGCCCACCGTGGAATGCCAAGGCATATTGCGAGGGCGGTGCTGCTGATACCGCCTGAGCAAAAGCACCGGCAACCGCCAGCGAGAAAAACATCGACAGGGCTTTTTGACTGTTCATCGCCACACTCCGAAGTGAAGGCTCGCATTAATCAGTGATGTAGAGCCGAGGAGGACGACCGATCAGAAAACGCGCACATTCGAGGTAGGAATTTTCGCGCTCTCGTTCAGGCTATCGCTCCCTTGCCGCTTTTCTTTATGCCACTCCATCCTCCGCCCATCTCCACCTGACAATATTGACAGGCAGCAGTCATTTTGCTGACCGGGTGCTAGGGGTATAAAGGGAGGGCTCGATTATCCGCACCCCATCTTTTCGCTGGCGTTATCCCTGTATGCACAAAAAGAAAAAAACTGTGATGGCCGTGGCCGTCCTCGTTGGCGGGTTGGCGGTGGGGCTATGGACCTTCACTCGCCCCGCGCCGAAGCGAATCACCGCCCCCACGGCGGTCCCGGTGCAAGTCGTCAATGTCGTGCGCGAAGACGTGCCGCGTTACGCCACGGGGATTGGTTCGGTGCTGTCCTTGCAAAATGTGGTCGTTCGTACGCAGGTGGACGGCATTCTGACCCGGCTGATGGTCAAGGAAGGTCAACGGGTCAAAGCCGGGGATCTGCTTGCCACCATCGATGATCGCTCGATCCGTGCCGCCCTCGGACAGGCCAACGCTCAGTTGAGCCAGAGCCAGGCCCAGTTGAACGTGGCGGAAATCGACCTCAAGCGCTACAAGTTGCTGACGCAGGACAACAGCATTTCCAAGCAGCAGTTCGATCAACAACAGGCGTTGGTCAACCAGCTCAAAGCGACGGTGCAAGGCAATCAGGCGTCGATCAACGCTGCGCAAGTGCAATTGTCCTATACACAGATTCGCTCGCCAGTGACAGGCCGTGTCGGCATTCGCAATGTCGATGAAGGCAATTTTCTTCGGGTTACGGACGCCAACGGCCTGTTCTCGGTGACCCAGATCGACCCCATTTCCGTCGAATTTTCCCTGCCGCAGGACATGCTCCCCACCCTGCATGAACTGCTGGCAGCGCCTGCTCCGGCGAAGGTCAACGCCTACATGGGTGACGGGACCACGGGCACGCTGCTGGGCGGCGGCACATTGAGCCTGATCGACAATCAGGTGGCCGCGACCACCGGCACCATTCGCGCCAAGGCGCTTTTCGACAACACGACCGAAAAACTGTGGCCTGGTCAGTTGGTCAGCGTACGCATTCAAACGGCCATCGATCGCGCTGCCCTCAAGGTTCCGCCCCAAGTGGTGCAACGGGGTATCGATCAACATTACGTGTTCAGGGTCACGGGCGATAAAGTCGAGGTGGTGCCGGTCAAGGTGCTGTACCAGAACAGCGATCTGGTGTTGATCAGCGGCGTCAACGTCAATGACGTCCTGGTCAGCGATGGTCAATCGCGACTCAAGGATGGCGCCCACATTGAGGTGGTCAAGGCTGAACCGTCGGCCACGCTAGCCGATGCGGGCGGAGCGGCGAAATGAAAGGCCATGCTTCGGTTTCTGCCTGGTGCGTGAATCATCCTGTCGCGACTGTTTTGCTGACCTTTGCGTTGGTCCTTCTGGGCTGCATTGCATTTCCACGTCTGCCGGTGGCGCCACTGCCTGAAGCGGAATTCCCCACTATCCAGGTCTCAGCCACGCTGCCCGGGGCCAGCCCGGAAACCATGGCCTCCTCGGTCGCCACGCCGTTGGAGGTGCAGTTCAGCGCCATTCCCGGCATGACCCAAATGACGTCCAGCAGTGCGTTGGGCTCCACCAACCTGACGCTGCAGTTCGTTCTGAACAAAAGCATCGACACCGCTGCGCAGGAAGTCCAGGCCGCGATCAACACCGCGTCAGGTCGTCTGCCGGCGGATCTGCCCACCGCGCCCACTTGGCGCAAGGTCAATCCGGCCGACAGCCCGGTGTTGATCCTCAGCGTCAGCTCCAACCTGATGCCCAGCACGGAATTGAGCGATGTGACCGAATCCTTGCTGGCCCGCCAGTTGAGCCAGATCAACGGCGTCGGTCAGGTCGCGATCACCGGTCAGCGACGTCCGGCCATTCGCGTTCAGGCCGCACCGGACAAGCTTGCCTCCCTCGGGTTGACCCTCGCTGACCTGCGTGGCGCGCTGCAGCAAACCAGCCTGAACCTGGCCAAAGGGGCGTTATACGGCAAGGACAGCGTCTCGACCCTGGCCTCCAACGATCAACTGTTCCAGGCAAAGGATTACGATCAGTTGATCGTCGCCTACAAGGATGGCGCGCCGATTCACTTGCGAGATGTAGCGAGGGTCGTCGACGGCTCTGAAAACGCCTACGTCAATGCTTGGTCAGGGCAGCAACAAGGCGTGAACATCGTCATTTTCCGCCAGCCCGGCGCCAACATCGTCGAAACCGTGGACCGTGTGCTCGGAGAGCTGCCACGGCTACAGGAAATGCTTCCCGCCTCCGTGGACGTGACGGTGCTCAGCGACCGGACCAAGACCATTCGCGCCTCGCTGCATGAAGTGGAAATGACCCTGTTGATCGCCATTGCGCTGGTGATCGCGGTCATGGCCCTGTTCCTGCGGCAGGTCTCTGCGACGCTGATCGTTACGGCCGTACTGGGCGTGTCGCTGGTGGCCAGCTTCGCGCTGATGTATGTGCTCGGATTCAGCCTCAATAACCTGACACTGGTGGCCATCGTGGTCGCCGTGGGCTTCGTCGTGGACGACGCCATTGTGGTCGTCGAGAACATCCACCGTCACCTGGAGGCCGGCGAGAACAAGCGCGATGCGGCCATCAAAGGCGCGGGCGAAATCGGTTTCACCGTGGTGTCGATCAGCTTCTCGCTCATTGCGGCGTTCATTCCACTGCTGTTCATGGGAGGTGTGGTCGGGCGGCTCTTCAAAGAGTTTGCGCTGACGGCGACCTCGACCATTCTGATCTCCGTGATGGTTTCGCTGACGCTTGCACCGACCCTGGCCGCGCTGTTCATGCGCGCCCCTCATCATGATGCCCATGCCAATCCCGGCTTTGGCGAGAAGCTGCTGGCGCGATACGCCAAGGGGGTGCGCTATGCCTTGGCCCATCAACGATTGATGATGGGCATCTTTGGCCTGACGCTGGTGCTGGCGGTGGTGGGCTACGTGCTGATTCCCAAAGGCTTCTTCCCTGTACAGGACACCGGCATGGTGTTGGGGACCAGTGAGGCCGCGGCTGACATCTCCTACCCGGACATGGTGGCCAAGCACAAACAACTGGCGAAAATCATCGGCGAAGACCCTGCCGTCAAGGCGTTTTCACACTCCGTGGGTGTCAGCGGCAGCAACCAGACCATCGCCAACGGCCGGGTGTGGATTGCGTTGAAAGACCGTGGCGAGCGCGATGTCTCCGCGAGCCAGTTTATCGACCGGATTCGCCCCAAGCTGGCGAAAATCCCGGGCATCGTGCTGTACCTGCGGGCCGGGCAGGACATCAACCTCAGCTCAGGCCCCAGCCGCGCGCAGTATCAATACGTGCTCAAAAGCAACAACGGCGCCCTGCTCAATGAATGGACGCAGAAGCTCACTGAAAAACTCAGGTCGATTCCGGCCTTTCGCGACCTGTCCAACGATTTGCAACTGGGCGGCAGCGTGACCCATCTGGACATTGACCGAAATGCCGCCGCGCGCTTTGGCCTGACCACCGCCGACGTGGATCAGGCCCTGTACGACGCTTTTGGCCAACGGCAGATCAACGAATACCAGACCGACATCAACCAATACAAAGTGATACTCGAACTGAACCCCTCCCAACGCGGCAGAGCCGAAAGCCTGAATTATTTCTACCTGCGCTCACCGCTGACCAACGAAATGGTCCCGCTGTCCGCGCTGGCCAAGGTCGGCGCGCCAAAGATGGGGCCACTGTCGATCAGCCACGACGGGATGTTTCCGGCCGCCAACCTGTCCTTCAACCTGTCTGCAGGCGTCGCGCTGGGGGAGGCGGTGCAGTTGCTGGATCAGGCCAAGAACGACATCGGCATGCCTGCGTCGATCATCGGCAATTTTCAGGGCGCCGCCCAGGCGTTCCAAAGCTCCCTGGCCAACCAGCCTTGGCTGATTCTGGCGGCGCTGGTTGCGGTGTACATCATCCTGGGGGTGCTTTATGAGAGCTTCGTGCATCCCCTGACGATCATCTCGACGCTACCCTCGGCGGGCATCGGCGCGCTGCTGTTGCTGTGGCTGATGGGCCAGGATTTCTCGATCATGGGCCTGATCGGCATCGTGCTGCTGATTGGCATCGTCAAGAAGAACGGCATTCTGCTGGTCGACTTTGCGCTGGAGGGGCAGCGGCATCGGGGGTTGTCACCCGAGGCGGCGATCTACGAAGCGTGCATAACGCGTTTTCGCCCTATCATCATGACCACCCTGGCCGCCCTGCTCGGCGCCTTGCCGCTGATGCTCGGCTATGGCGTGGGGGCCGAATTGCGTCAGCCACTGGGAATCGCCGTCGTGGGCGGACTGTTGGTCAGCCAGGCGCTGACGCTGTTCACCACCCCTGTCATTTACCTGCAACTGGAACGGCTCTTCCACCGTCGGCAGCCGATGCCGACATCGACCCCGCCCTCGGCGCCCCAGAAAACGACAAGCGTGCCCGTGGCTCGAAGGTCAGCAGCAGAATCGTGAGCACCAACGACTTGAGAATGCACCCATGCGTGTCCTGATTATCGAAGACGAAGAGAAAACCGCTGACTATCTGCACCGGGGGCTGACCGAGCAGGGCTACACCACGGACGTTGCCCGGGATGGCATCGAAGGCTTGCACATGTCGCTGGAGAGCGACTACGCGGTGGTCATTCTCGACGTCATGCTTCCGGGGCTGGACGGTTACGGCGTTCTACGGGCGCTGCGCGCGCGCAAACAGACGCCGGTGATCATGCTCACCGCCCGGGAAAACGTCGATGACCGTATTCGCGGTCTGCGCGAGGGCGCTGACGATTACCTCGGCAAGCCGTTCTCGTTTCTGGAATTGGTGGCTCGCCTGCAAGCGCTGACTCGCCGCAGCGGCGGCCATGAACCGGTGCAGATCAGCATCGCGGATTTGTGGATCGACCTGATCAGCCGCAAGGCTACCCGTGCCGGCAGCCGGCTGGACCTGACCGCCAAGGAATTCTCGCTGCTGAGCGTGCTGGCTCGCCGCCACGGGGAAATCCTCTCGAAAACCTCGATTGCCGAGATGGTCTGGGATATCAATTTCGACAGCGATGCGAATGTCGTCGAAGTGGCGATCAAACGGCTGCGGGCCAAACTCGATGGTCCGTTCGAACAGAAGCTGCTGCACACCATCCGTGGCATGGGTTACGTCCTGGAGAGCCGTCGTGGCGAGTAACTCCATCGCCTGGCGCCTGAGCGGCATGTTCGCGCTGGTGGCCCTGCTGGTGTTCCTGTTGATCGGCTGGGCCTTGTACCTGCAAGTGGACAGAAGCCTTGGCCTGTTGCCGGAAGCGGAAGTCGATGCGCGTTACAGCGTACTGGAGTCGCAAGTGCAGCGGTACGGCACGCCTGAGCATTGGATCAAGCTCACTGCCAAGCTCCGCTTGCTCAGTGAAGAAGACAAACGCCTGCGGTTCTGGGTGGTCAGCGATGACCCGGGCTTCGAATTCGGCCATCCTGACGCGCAGGTGCGTGCCTTCGCGCGCGGCCCGCTAGGCATGCGTGACCTGAACCTCACCGAACACGCCTACCCGTTCAAAGTGCTGGTCAGCGAATTTCCGGCCAAAGACCAACGCCCTCCCCTGCGCTTCCTCACCGCCATCGACACCGAGACCTTCTGGCAGACTCAGCATTCGCTGCTGGTTGCCCTGATCAGCCTCGCGGCGACCGGCATCGTGCTGGCCTCCGCACTGGGCTACTGGGTGGCACGCATCGGGCTGAAGCCTTTGCTGGACTTGTCCCTTGAAGCGCGCAAACTCACACCGCCTCGCCTGTCAGGGCGCCTGCAACTCTCCTCCTTGCCGCCTGAGCTGGACCAGTTCGTCACCTCATTCAACTCGACGCTGGAGCGCGTGGAGCAGGCTTACTCGCGGCTGGAGTCGTTCAACGCGGACGTCGCCCATGAGCTGCGCTCGCCATTGACCAACCTCATCGGGCAGACCCAGGTCGCATTGACACGCGGTCGATCCGCAGAACACTACTTCGAAGTGCTGCAATCGAACCTGGAGGAGCTTGAGCGGTTGCGTTCGATCATCAACGACATGCTGTTTCTCGCCAGCGCCGATCAGGGCAGCAAGGCCACCGAGCTCACTGAAGCGTCGCTGGCCGAAGAAGTGGCGACCACACTGGACTATCTGGATTTCATCTTGGAGGACGCCCAGGTGCACGTTCAGGTCAACGGCGATGCGCGGGCGCCCATCGAAAAAGCTCACCTGCGACGGGCCATGATCAATCTGCTGCACAACGCGGTGCAGCACACCTCGCCTGGGCAGGTCATCCAGGTGGACATTCAGGATACGGGCAATCACGTCAGCATCGGGGTGACCAACCCCGGCGCGCCCATCGCTGCCGAGCACCTGCCAAAACTGTTCGAACGTTTTTACCGGGTCGATGCGTCGCGCACCAACAGCGGCGGTAACCATGGGCTGGGGCTGGCGATTGTGAAGGCGATTGCGTTGATGCACGGCGGGACGGTGTTCGTCCGCAGCGAGGACGGCGAGAACACCTTCGGGATGAACTTGCCGTGTTGAGTGGCCCGGCGGGGAGAAGACGACGCAGAGTCTGCTAGCAGGCATGCCCACGCAGAGCGCGGGCAATGATCGTGTTCAACCTTTCTTGACGAACTCGGACTTGAGCTTCATCGCGCCGATACCGTCGATCTTGCAGTCGATGTCGTGATCGCCATCCACCAAGCGGATGTTCTTGACCTTGGTCCCGACCTTGACCACCAGCGATGAACCTTTGACTTTGAGGTCCTTGATCACAGTGACGGTGTCGCCATCCTGCAGCGTATTGCCCACCGCATCCTTGATGATTTTCACGTCATCGTCCGCCTCTGTCGCGCCATCGGCGGACCACTCATGGGCGCATTCCGGGCATACGAGCTGAGTGCCGTCTTCGTAGGTGTATTCGGAATTGCATTGGGGGCACGGCGGTAAGCTCACGGCGGATCTCGCATCTGAGGGAAAATAGGCGCGCGATTATAAGGGTTTTTCCCGATCCAGACACACCCCTGTAGGAGCGCGCTTGCCCGCGATGAACAATACGCGCTGCGTCTGCAATACCGCGTTATCGTTCATCGCGGGCAAGCGCGCTCCTACAGAGGTTGTGGCGTGCCTACGCCAACGCCGTGTCCATCACCATCATCAGACAGAACCCGATCAACAACCCGAAGCTGGCGACCTTGTCGTGCCCGTTTCGGCGGGATTCCGGAATAATTTCGTGAGTGACCACCAACAGCATCGCACCGGCTGCCAATGCCAGGCCTGCGGGCAACAGCACCGCAGCGATTTCCACCAACCAGGCGCAGAGCACCGCGAACACCGGCTCGACCAACCCCGATGCCGCGCCGATGAGAAATGCACTCAGACGCGACATGCCCGCCGCCGCGAGCACGAGCGCAATGACCAGTCCTTCGGGTACATCCTGCAGCGCAATGCCCATCGCCAGACTGTCGGCATGAGCAAGGGCTCCCCCCGCAGACACGCCCACCGCCATGCCTTCGGGGATGTTGTGGGCGATGATCGCGATGACGAACAGCCAGATATTCGACGGGATGCTCGGTGTGGTAGCAGGCTCCGACAACTGCGGCCCGGATGACACGAGGGTGTCGACGACAAACAGTCCCACCGCCCCGGCCAGAATCCCCGCACTGACCAACGCCCCCGCACCCCAGGCCGAGAACCCAAGGTCCCGCGCCGCGCCAAGGCCTGGCACGATCAGAGAAAAGGCGGTGGCGGCGAGCATGATTCCGGCGCCAAACCCCAGCAAAGCGTCGGACACCGCCACCGGCATGCCACGGATCACCAGCACCGGCACGGCCCCCAATGCAGTTCCCAGCGCGCACAGCGCGCCACCTTCCAACGCCCTCAGCAGTCGGGGCTCAAGGCTCAACCAGGTGAGCCCTTGATTGATCAGCAGCCCGATCCCCGCCAAGAGCAGGATCGAACCGACGGCCAGCCGGAGCAGGCGTGCGCTGCTTAGGGTGAGTAAATCGGAAGGCATAAGTCGTCTGTCTCGTCAGAGCATCAGGAAATGGCAGCCGAGTAGCGCCGGGCCACTTCGTCCCAATTCACTACGTTGTAAAACGCCGCGATGTATTCAGGACGGCGGTTCTGATAGCGCAGGTAGTAGGCGTGCTCCCAGACGTCCAGACCGAGGATAGGCGTATGGCCATTCATCAGCGGGCTGTCCTGGTTGCCACTGCTTTCGACCACCAGTGTTTTTTCAGGCGTGACACTCAACCAGGCCCAGCCACTGCCGAAGCGGGTCAGCGCCGCTTTGGTAAACGCCTCCTTGAACGCGTCGATGCCGCCCAAATCGCTCTCGATGGCCTTGGCCAGCGTGCCGTTTGGCAGGCCACCGCCGTTCGGGCTCATGACGTCCCAGAACAGCGAATGGTTCGCGTGACCACCGCCTTGATTGATCACCGCCGGACGCAGCTTTTCCGGCAGTTGGGCGACGCTGGCCACCAGCTTTTCGATCGGCCAGTTCGCGTACTCCGTTCCCTCGACCGCGGCGTTGAGGTTGTTGATGTAGGTCTGGTGATGTTTGGTGTAGTGGATTTCCATGGTCTGCGCATCGATGTGCGGTTCTAGGGCGTCGTAGGCGTAGGGCAAGGCAGGCAAGGTGTAGGGCATATCAATGCACTCCAAATGACAGGGTTCCGGCGGCAGCGGCGTTGCGCTCGAGCGCAGTGCGTGCGTGCTCGCCGCTGCTATTGAGCAGACGGCGGGTCCGTGGGTATTCACCGTGATCGGTGATGAAGGTCAGCAGTTCGCTGTAGGTTTTATGGCTGTGGCGAAAGGCCGCCTGACGCAGCCCCGGCGCGATGCGTGGGTCTTGAATCACTCGCAACAGCCGCTGATGCGCCGCGCACAGGTACTCGGCGCTTTCTTCCGGCTGTTTCAGGCTCAGGTGCAGGTCCGCCAGGTTGTGGTGGGAAATCACGAAGGCCGCCACTGCTTCGTCCGGGTTTTTCCAGCGCTCCAGCAGCACCTGCGCCAAGGCGAGGGCTTGCAGATAGAGTTCGCGGGCGTCCACCAGATCGCCACAGTTGAAGCAGCTGTTGCCTTTGAGAATGGTGCTTTTCCAATGCTCCATGGCGCGTCTCCTGGACGAGCGACGTAATGACAGGCAGGCGATCAGATGCCGCCGGCCGTGAGTTTTTCCGGGTTCAACAGGGTCTCAAGCTGGGAGCGGTCCAGATCGGTGTGCTCCAGCGCCACATCGATGATCGGGCGCCCTTCTTTGTAGGCGGTCTTGGCGATTTCGGCGGCCTTCAAATAGCCAATGATGGGGTTCAACGCGGTAACCAGGATCGGATTGCGTGACAAGGCCTCCTTGAGCCTGGCTTCGTTGACCGTGAACGTGGCGATGGCTTTGTCCGCCAGCAGACGACTGGAGCTGGCCAGCAACTCAATGCTTTCCAGCAAGTTGTGGGCAATGATCGGCAACATCACGTTCAGCTCGAAGTTACCGGACTGACCGGCGACGGTAATGGCCGCGTCGTTGCCGATGACTTGCGCTGCGACCATCGCAGTGGCCTCGGGAATCACCGGGTTGACCTTGCCCGGCATGATCGAAGAACCCGGCTGCAGGCCTTCCAGCTCGATCTCGCCCAGGCCCGCCAGGGGGCCTGAGTTCATCCAGCGCAGGTCGTTGGCGATTTTCATCAGCGATACGGCGGTGGCTTTCAATTGCCCGGAAACGGCGACTGCCGTGTCCTGCGAACCGATCAGCGCGAACAGGTCCTTGCCTGGCACGAAGCCGACGTGGCTCAACTGGCTCAGGCGGGCGGCGAAGCGCGATGCGAAGTGTGGGTGGGCATTGATGCCGGTGCCTACCGCCGTCCCACCCTGAGCCAACGCCTGCAAGCTTGGGAGCAGGTTTTCGATGTGCTCGACATTGGCCTTGATCTGCTGCGCCCAGCCGTTGAGCACCTGGCTCAACCGCACCGGCATGGCATCCATGAGGTGCGTGCGGCCAGTCTTCACGAAAGGATGAACCTGCTCGGCCTTCTTCTCGATGACCTGAATCAGGTGCGCCAATGCAGGCAGCAGTTGCTCGTGAAGGGTCAACGCTGCGCTGACGTGGATGGTGGTCGGAATGATGTCGTTGCTGCTTTGACCGCAATTGACGTGGTCGTTGGCGTTCACCGTTTCGCCCAAGTGTCGCGTCGCGAGCGTGGCAATGACTTCGTTGGCGTTCATGTTGGTGCTGGTGCCGGAGCCGGTCTGGAACACGTCCACGGGGAAGTGCGCCATGTAATCACCCGCCAGCAGCTCCTGGCAGGCGGTGACGATCGCCCTGCTCTGGCCTTCACTGAGCTGCTTCAGTTCGAGGTTGGCTTGCGCGGCGGCGGCCTTGGCCAGCAACAAGGCGCGCACGAACTGGCGAGGCATGCGCAGTGAGCTGATCGGGAAGTTGTTGACCGCACGCTGGGTCTGGGCGCCGTACAGGGCCTCGGCAGGGACCTCCAACTGGCCCATGCTGTCGCGTTCGATACGGGTATTACTCATCGGAGGATCCTTGCATCAGTTCAGCGAAAGAAATCGAAGGCTGCAGCACACAGGTCGCCAACTGGCGGGCAAGCGCGTGGACGTGTTGGCGTTGCCTGTCTGAATGCGCAAGTGCCTGCAAATCACGGAGCGGGCGCCAGGTCTGATCTAGGCACAAACACCGCCAGTGCCAAGGCAACGCGGTATCACGCGCGGTGTCGATCAACAGGCTGAAGGTGCTTTGCGCAATCAGCATCGGCGGCGTGGCGGTGAAGCGCGCCAGATACCGGCCCTCCGCCAGATAATGTTCGATGAGTCGGGGCTCGTCCGGGTCCAGCCCGCAGCGAATCCGCAGGCTTAACGCACGCCAGTTTTCAAGGTACGGCGACTCGTGCAGAACAGCGGTCATGGCGCACGCCCAATTAGCAAATGATTTTTATTATTAATTGAGTATTTATCTCATTACAAGACGTGATGAGATTTAATCTCGTTTGCAAGGACGCCTCGGTGCGATTGCAGAGGGCCCTCACTGCCGGGAAAGAAGGCGCTTGCTACGCAAAAAAACGAAAAAGGCCCGCACCGAAATCGGTGCGGGCCTTTTGAGGCAACGCCGCGGGACGCGCGATCAGCTCCCTGCGACGGTCATCCGTTCGATCAGCACCGAGCCGGTGCGGATGTTACTGCGCAGCTCAAGGTCGCTGCCGACGGCGACGATCTGCTTGAACATATCGCGCATGTTGCCTGCGATCGTCACCTCTTGGACCGGGAACTGAATCTCGCCGTTTTCGACCCAGAAACCCGCTGCGCCGCGTGAATAATCACCGGTGACCATGTTCAGGCCGCTGCCCATCAGTTCGGTGACCAACAAGCCTCGACCCATGCGGCGAATCAACGCCGCCTGGTCTTCCGTGCCGTGGGACACGAACAGGTTGTGCACGCCACCTGCGTTGGCCGTGCTGGGCAGGCCGAGTTTGCGACCCGAGTAGGTACTCAATACATAGGACACAAGATCGCCATTCTCGACGAACGGCTTGGCGTAGGTCGCCAGGCCATCACCGTCGAACGCCGCACTGCCCATGGCTCGCAGCAGATGCGGACGCTCGTCGATGGTCATCCACTCAGGGAACAGGCGCTGCCCGATGGCGCCTTCCAGGAAGGAGGATTTGCGGTACAGATTGCCCCCGGAAATCGCTCCCAGGAAGCTGCCGAACAGCCCGCCTGCCAATTCGGCGGAAAACAGCACGGGCACCTCACAGGTGGGCACTGGACGCGCGCCAAGACGGCTGGCGGCACGTTCCGCGGCTTTCTGGCCGATCAGACGCGCGTCCATGAGCAGCTCGCCCTGGCGGTTGACGTCATACCAGTAATCACGCTGCATCTGGCCGTCTTTCTCGGCGATCATCACGCAGCTGAGGCTATGCCGCGTCGACGCATAGCCGCCTATGAAACCATGACTGTTTCCGTACACACGGCAGCCCTGATGCACGTTGAGCGTAGTGCCGTCGGCATTCTTGATCCGGCTGTCGGCATCGAAAGCGGCGGCCTCACACATCAAGGCGCGCTCGATGGCCTCTTCCGGCGTGATGTTCCAAGGGTGGAACAGGTCGAAGTCAGGTTGATCCTTGGCCATCAACGCGGGATCGGCCAGGCCCGAGCTCTCGTCCTCCGAGGTGTGCTCGGCGATGGCCAGCGCTGCGGCGACCGTTTCCCGAATCGCGTCGGGGCCGCTGGCCGACGTGCTTGCCGAGCCCTTGCGCTGCCCCACGTACAGGGTGATGCCGAAGCCCTGGTCACGATTGAACTCAACCGTCTCGACCTCGCGCTGACGCACCGATGTGGACAGGCCCTGATCCACCGAGACAGCGACCTCACAAGCCGTCGCGCCCTGACGCCTGGCTTCAGCGACGATCTGCTCGACCTGCTGTTGCAGCGCTGGCAAGGCCTGTGGGCCGACGCTTTCTGATGCACTCATGACGTACTCCATCAAATTCCGATTTCGGCAGCCGGGCCGGACAAGCAGGCCCCGACTGGTTATCATGGCGGCGTTTATTTGCGGACGGCCCCCATGGTTGATTCTTACGACGACTCCTTCGACGGAGAAAAAAGCAAATCCCAGGTCAAGCGAGAGCTCCACGCGCTGGTCGAGCTGGGCGAACGCTTGACGACATTCAAACCCGATGTGCTGGCCAAGCTGCCGTTGACCGACGAATTGCGTCGGGCACTGGCCGATGCGCCGAAGCACACCGCGCACATCGCGCGCAAACGCCACATCTCGTTCATCGGCAGGCTGATGCGCGATCAGGACTTGGACGAAATCCTGGTGCTGCTGGATCAGCTCGACGCATCGACGCGCCAGTACAACGAACGCTTCCACAATCTGGAACGCTGGCGGGACCGTTTGATCGGTGGCACCGACGACGTTCTGGAACAGTTCGTCAACGAGTACCCGGATGCCGATCGCCAGCAACTGCGTTCACTGATCCGTCAGGCCCAGCATGAAGCCAGGCAGAACAAGACGCCCTCCGCGGCCCGTAAAATCTTCAAATACATCCGCGACCTGGATGAAACCAAGCGCGGCCTGCGTTAAGCCCTGCTGCGTCCCCTGTAGGAGCGCGCTTGCCCGCGATTGCAATCTGTCAGTGACAGATGTAGTGATTGACACCGCAGTCGCGGGCAAGCGCGCGCCTACAGCGCGTTACCCGCCCGTACCACCGACGGTAATCGCATCGATCTTCAGCGTCGGCTGCCCCACACCAACAGGCACCGACTGCCCGTCTTTGCCGCAGGTACCGACGCCGCTGTCCAGCGACAGATCGTTGCCGACCATCGAGACCCGGCTCATGCACTCAGGGCCGTTGCCAATCAATGTCGCGCCTTTGACCGGTGCGGTGATCTTGCCGTCTTCGATGAGGTAGGCCTCACTCGTGGAAAACACGAACTTTCCGCTGGTGATGTCCACCTGCCCGCCACCGAGGTTGGCGCAGTAGATGCCCTTCTTGACCGAGGCAATGATTTCCGCCGGGTCACTCTGGCCACCCAGCATGTAGGTGTTCGTCATGCGCGGCATCGGCAGGTGGGCGTAGGACTCGCGACGACCGTTGCCGGTGCGGGCAACGCCCATCAGGCGCGCATTGAGCTTGTCCTGCATGTAGCCTTTCAGCACACCGTTCTCGATCAGGGTGGTGCATTCGGTCGGCGTGCCCTCGTCATCGACGCTCAACGAGCCACGACGGCCCGCCAGCGTGCCATCGTCGACAATGGTGCAGAGTGCCGATGCAACCCGTTCACCCATGCGACCGCTATAGGCAGAACTGCCCTTGCGGTTGAAATCGCCTTCCAGGCCATGACCCACGGCTTCGTGCAAGAGCACGCCGGACCAACCCGAGCCCAGCACCACTGGAAGCGTACCGGCAGGCGCGGGAACGGCCTCCAGATTGACCAGCGCCTGACGCAGCGCCTCACGGGCATAACCCATGGCACGATCTTCCTGGAGGAAGTAGCGATAATCGGTACGCCCGCCACCGCCATGACCGCCTCGCTCGCGACGGCCATTCTGCTCGACGATCACGCTGACATTGAAGCGCACTAGAGGCCGAGTGTCCGCCGCCAGGCCGCCGTCAGTCGACGCCACCAGAATACGCTCCCAGACCCCGGCCATGCTCACTGTGACCTGCTGAATACGCGGATCCAGGGCACGAGTGGCAGCGTCGACACGCTTGAGCAGCTCGACTTTCTCGGCACGGCTCATGACTTCCAGCGGGTTGTCCGGCGCGTACAGCTGGGTGACGTCTTGAGCGGTGAACGCCTGGACGCGACCGTTCTGGCCGGCGCGGGAGATCGAGCGGGCAGCGCGAGCCGCTTGGCTCAGCGCTTGCGGGGTGATGGCGTTGCTGTAGGCGAACCCGGTCTTCTCCCCGGACTGCGCACGCACGCCGACCCCTTGGTCGAGGTTGAAACTGCCTTCCTTGACGATACCGTCTTCCAGTGCCCAGGACTCGGAAATCTGGCCCTGGAAATACAGGTCAGCCGCGTCGATGCCGGGGCCGGCAAGCTCTCCGAGCACCGATTGCAGGCTGTCGATGCTCAGGCCGCCTGGCGCCAGAAGGTGTTCGCTGACAGAGGACAAGTCGCTCATATTCACTCCGGGGTGTTGGCAGGCCGCAAGGCGTCCTGCGAAAAAAATCGCCGGTGTCGAGATACCGGCATTCGCGCCCGTATGGACGCTTGCTCTTGACTGTCTCGCTCGGCCAGCAGCACGGCTTCACCCTGCGCCTGCTCAGCCAACACACGGCCCCATGGATCGATGATCGCCGCGTGCCCAAATGTGTCCCTCGGCCCCGGATGAGTCCCCCCTTGCGCCGCCGCCAGCACGTAACACTGGGTTTCGATGGCTCGCGCCCGCAACAGGACTTCCCAGTGCGCCGCGCCGGTCACTGCGGTGAAGGCGGACGGTGCGGTGATCACCTCAGCCCCGGCTTCGCGCAGGGCGGTATATAACTCGGGAAAACGCAGGTCATAACACACGGTCAGACCCAATTTCCCCACGGGTGTCTCAGCCACCACCACGTGATTGCCATGAGCATAGTCATCGGACTCGCGATAGCGCCCTCGCGCATCGGCCACGTCCACATCGAATAAATGCAGCTTGTCGTAACGCGCCACGGTGTTGCCCTGATCGTCGATCAACAACGAACACGCAGTGACCTTGCCGTCCGGTTGGCCGAGCGGCGGCAGTGGCACGGTACCCGCGACAATCCATAACTTGAGGTCGCGGGCCGCCTGTTTCAACCACGGCAGAATAGGTCCTTCGCCCATGGCCTCGGCTCGGCCGATGGCAGCGACGTCCCGACGCCCCATCGCGGTGAAATTCTCCGGAAGTACCGCGAGCTTCGCGCCCGACGCCGCAGCCTGCTCCAGCAGAGCACGGGCTCGGTCCAGATTGGCTTGGATGTCGCTCTGACTGACCATTTGAATCACAGCGAAGGACATGGAGGTTCCTCGGGTGGGTGAAGTTGCACTGTACTCCAACACATCGCGTCGCGCTGCGGGCCGACGGGGCGACAGGCCTGCGCATAGGGTTGAATGCGCCGCAACATCACATCGGATTGCAACACGACACAATCGCCCGTGCCTTCGACAGACAACCGACTGTCACTGCGGTTTCTCGAAAGGCTTATCGAAGGTGATCTTCGGTTCTTTCCAAGGGCCCTGGACCTTGTACTGCACACTGGCAAACCGCGACACGCGGTCCCCGAGCAACTTGTCCACAAGAAACAGCGCCCCGCCGATCGCAGGCGCGCCGACGATCAGCGCCGCGATGGGCAGGTTGTTGGTCACCGGCAGGGTCACCAGCAGCTTGGCATCCACGCGGTCCTGCACCATATCGAGCGTGCCATCGAGTTCCAGATTGCTTGATGGGCCAATCAGCGTAATCGGGTCGCGGGTCACGTAGACGCCTTCGCTGGCGACCAGCAATCCCTTGACCTTGTCATAGCTCAACCCCTTGCTCAGCAGGTCGGAGAAATCCAGTCGCAGCCGTCGGCCAATGGAGTTGAAGTTCAGCAAGCCGAAAACCCTCAATGCCTGGGCGCCGCCTTCCACTTCCACGAACTGGCCATTTTTCAAGGTCGCGTCCAGACTGCCGGAATAGCGCTTGAGGCCGACCCACGCGGGCGAGCCGGGCCAGCGGCCATCGACATTCATCTCGAATTCCTGACTGGTCACGGTGGGCGCAAACCCCCAGGCTTTCAGCACGTCCGCCAGATTCTTGCCCGCCACCTGGCCCTTGAACCAACTGCTGGTAGCGCCCGGCGTACCTTCCCAGCCTCCGCTGCCGACCAGGTCGATGCCCTTGAGGCCCAGGTTCATATCGTTCAACTGGAGGCCATTGGCGGTTGGACGGGCTTTGAGCGACCAGGCCCCGACCAGTTGGTCGCCCTGAAACAATTGGGTGATCTTGATGTTCATCGCTGGAATGTTGTGCGGATCGACGTCCGCCAGCGGGTCCGGCGCGTTCTCGACCGTGGCCACGTTCGGGTCCGGAGCAGGCAAGCGCACATACAGCAAGTTGATGTCCGCAGGGGTGGCCGTGTTGTCCGGCAGCGTTGCCGAGCCTTTGATTTTTTCGCTGTCCAGCGCCAGTACCCAACCTGCGTCGTTGCGGTTGAGCTGTACCCGAGCCTGATTCAGTGTCGTACCCATCGCGGTCAATTGACCGATCTGCAGGTCGACGCCATTGAGCAACTGCCGCGCGCTGCCTCCAGGATCGTTGCCGGTGTAGCGCTGGAGCATCGCTTGCCAAGGCGCAACGTCGAGTTCGGACAGCGAACCCCGTACGCGCAAGCCTTTGTCACTCGGTACGACCGCCCCACCCTCACCCAGGAACAATTCGCCACGCCCGTCAGCGAACTTGCCGGCAGGTGCGGCGAACGCCAGATTCGCGAGGTTGCCGTACCCGACGACGATACGACGTTCAGGCCCCTGCAGATTCATGCGCAGATCGGTCTCGCGAGCCTCATCGGCAGCTTTGCCGAACGGTGTCGGCAGATCGACCGTTACCCCTTTTAGGTTCGAATTGATCAGCAATTGGCTGTCATTGCTGTTGAGCGTCAGTTGCAGTTGATACGGCAGGTCCCCTGACACCGGCAGCGGCTGAGTGACGCCCAGCCAATCGGTCAGGCGCTTGGTGTTGATCTGGCTGTTCACGGCGATCCGGGTGGTGGGCGCGCCGGCTTTGCCCTCGGCGAAAATATCGGCAGTGAGCGGTTTGTCGAACGCCACGCCCTTGATGTTCTTGCCACTGAGACCTTTGTTGTAGTCGAAGCGGAAATTGCCCTTGAGCTGGGTCAGCTCGAGTACCGGGTCCGCCAGCCGAAGGCGAGCGGCGTCGGTGTTGAAGTCCACGACCACCTTGGGCTCCTGGCCCTTGACCAACGGAATGTCCAGGTTGAGGTGCCCCTGAAGCGGACCCTCGGCCTGCCAGCCAGCGAAAGTCTGCCCAGTGCCGATCGGGGCCTCCTGAAGGATCTTCATGCCGTCTTGCAGACTGCCCTTGAAATCGCCGTCAACCAAAAGATGACTGGGCTGGCCACTGGGCACATGGGGCACATCCACTGCGACATTGCTCACCTGCGTGCCCAGCAATTGACCTTTGGTGGCGCGGATACGCACCCCGCTGTTCTCCACGAACACATTGCCGTCTACCCCCGTCAATGGCGGCCAGCCCGGCTGGAATGCCAGATTGGCATTGCGGACTTTGAAGAACAGGCTGATGACCCGTGCCACGTCCGGCGCATCGTGATTGAGCGATCCCTGGTACTGGAAAAAACTCTGGTCGACATTGCCGCTGAGAATCGCAGTGCGCAGCCAGTTATCCAGCGCCGGGCTGAGCACGGCAGGCAAGTATTTGGAGGTGTATCGGCCATCCGCGTCCACCAGGCCGACCCGCAGGTCCATGTAGTCTTCCTGGCTGTGGTCGAAATGCAGACGGATCAGAAAATCACTGGCGATCTTGCCTTCATCGCCCACCACCTTGATGTAGGGCGCGACCAGCGTGAAGCCTTGGTCGTCCAGCGCCCAGGTCAGTCGGGCATCGGCGTGGCGATAGTGCCATTCATTCTTGAAAATCGGGTCAAGGTGCAGCATGAAATCATCGGTGTTCAAGCGCAGCTCGCCGCCCCCTAGATCCCCGCTGATCGCCCCACTGACGTTGCCCGCCGCTGGAGCGCCGTGATAAGCGTCGAAACCGACCTTGTCCAGGTTCGCGGCAAAACTCAGGCGCTTGGCGCCCTGCGCCTGTGGATGGTAATCCACCAGCACGTTGCGCAGACCGCCGGTGACATTCAAGTGATCGAGCACGACCTTCAGCTTATCCGGCAACGGCGCGAGCGAATCGAGCAGCGGAGTGACCGGGGTCAGATCCAGCCGGTCGGCCTGTATGTGCCAACGTTCTTCGCTGTCAGGCGTTGCGGCCATTTGCTGGAGCTGCAGGCGGCTTTCCCAGCGCTGGCTGGCAATGTCCATGGCCAGCGAATCGAGTGACAGGGTGAAGCCACCGTCGCCCCGCTGGAACCAGGCATTGAGCGCGACATTATCCAGTTTTGCCGCCTGTCGGTCGGCATACGCGCCCTTGAACTGCGGCGCATTGACCCGTGCGACCGCCGTTTGCAGCGCGCCCTTGCCCCAGGTCAGCCAGAATTCGCCTCCGGCCTTGAACTGACGGATGTTCCAGTCTCGGGTCAGGCTCTTGGGCAGCCACTTGGCCCAGTCGCTCTGAGGCAGACTGAGGTAGGCGTCGGCTTCCGCATCCCGCCAGGCCTCTGCGCGCATTTTGCTGCGCAGGTTCAAGGCCACTGGCTGGCCATCGGGAAGCGTCAGGCGCGCATCGAGGCGCTGGTGAAACCGCCCGGTCTTGAGCGTCAGGCTGACGTAGGTCAAGGTCAGCGGCGGTTGCTCGTAGGGCTGAAGGGTGATCTGGCTGTCGAACAACGACAACTGCGCGATCATCTGCATCTGGGTCAAGGTCTGCTCGGGATCGAACGGTTTGTCGTCCATCACCGGCAGCCCTTGTAGCGCCCAGTGGCCATCCTTGTCCTCTTTCAAGCCCAGTTGCAGGCCGTCGAGTTCAAGGCGCGCAATGCGGACCTGGCGTGCTTTCAGGCTCGCCCACAGATCCGGGACGGCGCGGACGTGATCGAGCCGCACAGTACCGGCACCCTGCCCGACCATGACGTCGCGGGCGGTGAAGATCGGCGCGAAGCCACTCCAGGTACCGTCCAGTTTGCCGATGCTCACCGGCATGCCCAGCGCCTGCTGTGCCTTGAGCTCAACGTCGGCGCGGTATTCGGCAACCGTCGGCACCAGTTCGCGGCCCAGACTGACGTACAGCGCCGTCAGCACCACAGCCAGCGCGCACAGGCTCAGGCCCCATCGGGTAAGGGTGGCGAGAAAACGCGTCAGACGCTCCATGTCGCTGCGCCTCCACATCCGGAGTCCGCGAGAGGCATCCGGGTCAAGCGGGTGGCCAACCGTTCAGGGAATTGCTCATTTGCCACACATCAATCTCTTTTAAAGGCATCCATGCCGTCAGTCTGCACAAATCCGGTCTACCGCCCGTGGCTGCGTTGCACGCCACGCGGCGCCTTGAGGCCATCAGAGCAGCACAACGTCGTATTGTTCCTGGGAGTACATGGTTTCCACCTGAAAGCGGATGGTCCGCCCGATGAACATTTCCAGTTCGGCGACATTACCGGACTCCTCATCCAGCAACCGGTCGACGACTTTCTGGTTGGCCAACACACGGTAGCCCAACGCTTGATAAGCGCGCGCCTCGCGCAGAATTTCCCGGAAAATCTCGTAACAGACCGTTTCCGGGGTTTTCAGCTTGCCACGCCCCTGACAACTGACGCACGGTTCGCAAAGCACTTGCTCCAGGCTCTCACGGGTGCGCTTGCGGGTCATCTGCACCAGGCCCAGCTCGGTGATCCCGATGATGTTGGTCTTGGCGTGGTCGCGCTCCAGTTGCTTCTCCAGCGTGCGCAGAACTTGGCGCTGATGCTCGCCGTCTTCCATGTCGATGAAATCGATGATGATGATGCCGCCGATGTTGCGCAGCCGCAGTTGACGCGCAATGGCAGTCGCCGCCTCCAGGTTGGTCTTGAAGATGGTCTCTTCGAGGTTGCGGTGGCCGACGAAGGCCCCCGTATTGACGTCGATGGTGGTCATCGCTTCCGCGGGGTCGATCACCAGATACCCCCCGGATTTGAGCGGCACCTTGCGTTCGAGGGCCTTCTGGATTTCATCCTCGACACCGTAGAGATCGAAGATCGGCCGCTCGCCGGGATAGTGCTCGAGCCGGTCGGCGATTTCCGGCATCAGCTCATCCACGAATTGAGTGGTCTTCTGGAAGGTTTCCCGCGAGTCGATGCGGATTTTCTCGATTCTCGGGCTGACCAGATCGCGCAACGTGCGCAGGGCCAGACCGAGGTCCTCGTAAATCACGCTGGCAGGGCTGATGGTCTTGATCTGCTCGCCGATCTGATCCCATAGGCGGCGCAGGTAACGAATGTCCATCATGATTTCGTCCGCCCCGGCCCCCTCGGCGGCCGTGCGCAGAATGAAACCGCCCTTCTCCTTGATCCCTTCCTTGGCCACGCAATCGCTCACCACCTGTTTGAGGCGTTCGCGTTCGGTTTCGTCTTCGATTTTCAGGGAAATGCCGACATGGGCCGTGCGCGGCATGTACACCAGATAGCGTGACGGAATGGACAGCTGGGTGGTCAGGCGCGCGCCCTTGCTGCCGATCGGGTCTTTGGTGACCTGCACCACCAGACTCTGGCCTTCATGAACCAGCGAACTGATGGTTTCGACGGCAGGGCCTTCGCGCATGGAGATTTCCGACGCGTGAATGAACGCGGCACGGTCCAGCCCGATGTCGATGAAGGCGGCCTGCATGCCGGGCAATACACGCACCACCTTGCCTTTGTAGATATTGCCGACGATCCCGCGACGCTGGGTCCGCTCGACATGAACTTCCTGCAACACGCCGTTTTCGACAACGGCCACGCGTGACTCCATTGGCGTGATATTGATCAGGATTTCTTCACTCATGGCTTGTCACCTTCCAGGCATTGCCAGCAGGGTATGCCAAAACGCTGGAGAATTTCTGCGGTTTCGCAAAGTGGCAACCCGACCACCGCGGAATAACTGCCGCTGAGGTGCTCCACGAAGACCGCGCCCAGCCCCTGAATGCCATAACTGCCTGCCTTGTCCTGGGGTTCGCCGCTGGCCCAGTAGGCTCGTGCCTCATCATCGGAAATCGCACGGAAGCGAACACGGCTGCTGATCACGCGGGTCTCGCAATGCTGCTCGTCGACCACGGCGATGGCTGTCAGTACTTCGTGTTCGCGGTTGGACAACGCGGCGAGCATCGCCAACGCATCAGCTTCATCCGAAGGTTTGCCGAGAATGCGACCATCGAGTACCACGGCGGTATCGGCCCCCAATACACACGCGGTGGGATAGGCCGGGTCATTGGCCAACTGCAACAGGCCAGCATCGGCCTTGCCGCGAGCCAGACGTTCCACGTAAGCAGCGGCGGATTCGTCCTTGAGCGGGGTCTCATCGATGTCTGCGCTCAGCGTGGTGAATGGCACACCGATCTGGGCCAACAATTCACGACGGCGGGGTGAGCCGGAGGCGAGCAGAAGTTGAGGCATGGGACGTCTCCGTGTCAGTGACCTTCAGCTTGGGCGTTGCGGAGGACGGATGATGGGTCATCGGCGCCCTCTACCTTCGTGCTTCCGACCGAGGCGCAGAGCGACTTTCCACTACCGCCCCGGCCGACAACGAAAGCCGTTTCAGTTGATCTTCAAACGCAACCGCAGTCCACGCAGCCCATAGCTGACCCACGGCCAGAGCAAGGCGCTGACCAGCGCGGGCAACACCAGTGCGAGTGTCGGCTGGCGGTTGCCTGTCAGTGCACTGAGCCACAACTGGACTAGCTGCGCCAGCCCGAAAATCACCAGGATCACCAAGCATTGCTGCCACATGGGGAACATGCGCAGCCGCTGCTGCAGCGACAGCACCAGGAAGGTGATCAGCGTCAGAATCAGAGCGTTCTGCCCCAGCAACGTTCCATACAGGACATCTTCGGCCAGGCCCAGTATCCACGCGGTCACCATGCCGATCTTGTGCGGCAGGGCCAGTGCCCAGAAGGCCAGCAACAGGGCCAGCCAGAGCGGACGAAAGATTTCCATGAACTGGGGCAGCGGCGACACGCTGAGCAACAGGCCGATGGCGAACGTCAGCCAGACGACCCAGCCGTTTCGTGGAGGTGCGTGACGGGCCATTATTCTTCCCTCTCATGCGTTGCGGCCGGTGCAGCGGCAGGAGTCGCCGGTTTTGGGGCCGAAGACCTGGCCGGCTGATGGGCAGGTGGTTTGCTCGCGGCCGGTTTGGCCGGCGTCGCCGCCGGGGCAGCGGTCGTGGAGCCTGCCACGGGGCTGGAAGGCGTGGCAGCCGGAGCGGCAGAGGAGCCATGGGAGGACGCGGCCGGCTTCGGCACGGTGGCCGGCACGGGCTTGCTGGATGGGGTGACAGGCGCTGTTGCCGGCGCCGTGGCTGACGGCACCGCAGACGGATCGGCCGCCTGGCGATCCAGCGATTCCTGCTGCTGCGCGGCGTCCGCTGCACGCTCTTCCGGCGAACGGCCATCGGAGAACACCAGCAACAGGTAGCGACTGCGGTTCAGCGCTGCGGTCGGCACGGCCCGCACGATGGCGAACGGCTGACCGGAATCATGAATCACTTCCTTGACCGTCGCCACGGGATAGCCCGCCGGGAAGCGCTGACCCAGGCCGGAACTGACCAGCAAATCGCCTTCCTTGATGTCAGCGGTGTCTGCGACGTGACGCAGTTCCAGGCGCTCCGGGTTGCCTGTGCCGCTGGCGATGGCACGCAGCCCGTTGCGGTTCACTTGCACCGGAATGCTGTGGGTGGAGTCGGTCAGCAGCAGCACGCGGGAGGTATAGGGCATCAACTCGACCACCTGCCCCATGAGGCCGCGGGCATCGAGAACGGGCTGGCCAAGCACCACGCCATCGCGCTCACCCTTATTGATGATGATGCGGTGGGTGAACGGATTGGGGTCCATGCCGATCAGTTCGGCAACTTCGACCTTTTCGTTGACCAACGCCGACGAATTCAGCAACTCGCGCAACCGGACGTTTTGCTCGGTCAACGCGGCCAGCTTTTGCAGGCGCCCCTGCAGCAGCAGGTTTTCGGTCTTCAGCTTTTCATTCTCGGCGGCCAGTTCCGTGCGACTGCCGAACTGGCTGGCAACGCCCTGATAGAGGCGCTCGGGCAGATCGGCGATCCAGTACGACTGCATCAGCACCAGGGACATCTGGCTGCGAACGGGCTTGAGCAGGGTAAAGCGCGCGTCCACGACCATGAAGGCCACGGACAGGACCACCAGCACCAACAGACGAACGCCCAGCGAGGGGCCCTTTGAGAAAAGCGGTTTAATAGGCCGCTCCTTCCAGGGATGCTTGAGTTTGACTGTACTTATTCATGGGACATGAAAGGCCTGGGGCGGATTGACGGAATCAGGTGTGCAAGCCTTGCAACATCGCGAGACGACGTCAACAGCTCAGACACGAACAGGCAGCACCGTCAGATGCCGCCCGTCTAGCTCAACAGGGTGCTTTCTCGCGAATCACTCGCTGGAAAGCAGGTCCATGGTGTGCTTGTCCATCATTTCCAGCGCACGGCCACCGCCGCGTGCCACACAGGTCAGCGGGTCTTCGGCGACGATCACCGGCAGGCCGGTTTCCTGGGCCAGCAATTTGTCCAGATCACGCAGCAGTGCGCCGCCGCCCGTCAACACCAGACCCCGCTCGGCGATGTCCGAGGCCAGCTCTGGAGGGGATTGTTCCAACGCGCTCTTGACCGCCTGGACGATCGTGGCCAGGGACTCCTGCAGGGCTTCCAGCACTTCGTTGGAATTCAAGGTGAAGGCACGTGGCACGCCCTCTGCCAGGTTGCGGCCGCGCACGTCGACTTCGCGCACTTCGCCGCCCGGGTAGGCTGTGCCGATTTCCTGCTTGATACGCTCAGCGGTGGACTCACCGATCAGGCTGCCGTAGTTGCGGCGAACGTAGGTGATGATCGCTTCGTCGAAACGGTCGCCGCCTACGCGGACGGACTCGGCGTAAACGACACCATTGAGCGAGATCAGGGCGATTTCAGTGGTGCCGCCGCCGATATCGACGACCATCGAACCACGGGCTTCTTCGACCGGGAGCCCGGCACCGATGGCGGCCGCCATGGGTTCTTCGATCAGGAACACTTCGCGGGCGCCGGCACCCAGAGCGGATTCGCGAATCGCGCGACGCTCGACTTGGGTGGACTTGCATGGCACGCAGATCAACACACGCGGGCTGGGCTGCAGGAAGCTGTTTTCGTGCACTTTATTGATGAAATACTGGAGCATCTTTTCGCACACGCTGAAATCGGCGATGACGCCGTCCTTCATCGGGCGAATGGCCGCGATGTTGCCCGGGGTACGGCCCAGCATGCGCTTGGCTTCCATTCCGACAGCAACGACGCTCTTCTGATTTCCGTGGGTCCGGATGGCCACAACCGATGGCTCGTTCAGGACAATACCGCGCTCACGCACGTAAATAAGGGTGTTGGCAGTGCCCAGGTCAATGGAAAGATCGCTGGAAAACATGCCACGCAGTTTCTTGAACATGGGAAAAGGACCCTAGGGAACGCGTGGGTAAAAAAGTGCGGCAAACTCTAACAACGACAGGGATTTTGGGCAAGGAGCCAATATGTTAAATTGGCGGTTTTTCCGAGCACTACCCTCGCCGATCGCGGCCCTTCGACCGTTCGAATCGCGCGGTGTTCCGCAATTTGTGTTCCGCAATCTGACGTACGGTCCAATCCGTACGCCTTCCACTGGAGAACCCCATGGCGCTTGATCGCTCCGACGTGGAAAAAATCGCGCATCTGGCCCGCCTGGGCCTCAATGACGCCGATATCCCGCGTACCACCGAAGCACTGAACAGCATTCTCGGGCTGGTCGACCAGATGCAGGCCGTCGACACCACCGGTATCGAGCCGCTGGCGCATCCGCTCGAAGCCTCGCAACGCTTGCGCGACGACGTGGTCAGCGAAGTCAATCACCGCGATGACTATCAAGCCATCGCACCAGCGGTCGAAGACGGCCTTTATCTGGTTCCGAAAGTCATCGACTAAGGGAATGAGCCTGCAATGCATCATATGACTCTGGCAGAGATCGCTCGTGGTCTGGCCGACAAACAGTTTTCTTCCGAAGAGCTGACCCGCTCGCTGCTGGCACGCATCGCCCAAGTGGATCCTCAGCTCAACAGCTTCATTTCCGTCACCGAAGACCTGGCTATCACCCAGGCTCAGGCCGCCGACGCCCGCCGCGCGGCTGGCGAGACCGGTCCGCTGCTGGGCGCCCCGCTGGCGCACAAGGACCTGTTCTGCACCCGCGGGATCCGCACCAGCTGTGCCTCGAAGATGCTCGACAACTTCAAGGCCCCGTACGACGCCACCGTCGTGGCGAAGCTCGCCGCTGCGGGCACCGTGACGCTGGGCAAGACCAACATGGACGAATTCGCCATGGGCTCGGCCAACGAGTCCAGCCACTATGGCGCGGTGAAGAACCCGTGGAACCTCGAGCATGTGCCGGGCGGCTCGTCCGGCGGTTCTGCGGCAGCCGTAGCGGCCCGCCTGCTCCCGGCTGCCACGGGCACGGACACCGGCGGCTCGATCCGTCAGCCCGCGGCCCTGACCAACCTGACCGGCCTGAAACCGACCTACGGTCGCGTGTCGCGCTGGGGCATGATCGCCTATGCGTCGAGCCTGGATCAGGCTGGCCCGATGGCTCGCACCGCCGAAGACTGCGCCCTGTTGCTGCAAGGCATGGCCGGTTTCGACGTCAACGATTCCACCAGCATCGATGAACCGGTGCCCGACTACAGCGCCAGCCTGAATGGCTCGTTGCAAGGTCTGCGCATCGGGGTGCCGAAGGAATACTTCAGTGCCGGTCTGGACCCGCGCATCGCCGACCTGGTCATGGCCAGTGTCGAGGAATTGAAAAAGCTCGGCGCGGTGGTCAAGGACGTCAGCCTGCCAAACCTGCAACATGCGATCCCTGCTTATTATGTGATCGCTCCGGCCGAGGCGTCCTCGAACCTGTCACGGTTCGATGGCGTGCGTTTCGGCTACCGCTGCGAAGACCCGAAAGACCTCACCGACCTCTACAAACGCTCCCGAGGTGAAGGTTTCGGCCCGGAAGTCCAACGCCGGATCATGGTCGGGGCCTATGCCCTTTCCGCGGGGTACTACGACGCCTATTACCTACAGGCGCAGAAGATTCGCCGCCTGATCAAGAACGACTTCATGAACGCATTCCAGGATGTCGATGTGATTCTCGGTCCGACCACGCCGAACCCAGCCTGGAAGATCGGCGCCAAGAATGCCGATCCGATCGCCGAGTACCTGGAAGATTTCTACACCATCACTGCCAACCTCGCGGGGTTGCCAGGCCTGTCGATGCCCGCCGGTTTCGCCGATGGCCTGCCGGTCGGTGTGCAGCTGCTTGCCCCGTACTTCCAGGAGGGCCGTCTGCTGAACGTCGCTCATCAGTATCAGCAAGTCACTGACTGGCATTTGCGCGCACCTACAGGCTTCTAAGGAGAAGACCCATGCAATGGGAAGTCGTCATCGGGCTGGAGATTCACACCCAGCTCACCACCCAGTCGAAGATTTTCTCCGGCAGCGCCACCACGTTCGGCTCCGAACCCAACACCCAGGCGAGCCTCGTCGACCTCGGCATGCCCGGCACGCTGCCGGTGCTGAACAAGGAAGCCGTGCAAATGGCGGTCAAGTTCGGCCTGGCGATCGATGCCGAGATCGGCCAGCACAACGTGTTCGCGCGTAAGAACTACTTCTACCCTGACCTGCCCAAGGGCTATCAGATCAGTCAGATGGAACTGCCGATTGTCGGCAAGGGCCACCTGGACATCACCCTCGAAGACGGCACGATCAAGCGCATCGGCGTGACCCGTGCCCACCTGGAAGAAGATGCTGGCAAGAGCCTGCACGAAGACTTCAGCGGCATGACCGGTATCGACCTGAACCGGGCAGGCACGCCGCTGCTGGAAATCGTATCCGAGCCGGATATGCGCTCGGCCAAGGAAGCCGTGGCCTACGTCAAGGCCATGCACGCGCTGGTTCGCTACCTGGGCATCTGCGATGGCAACATGGCCGAGGGCTCGCTGCGGTGCGACTGCAACGTCTCGGTGCGTCCGAAGGGCCAGGTCGAATTCGGCACCCGCTGCGAGATCAAGAACGTCAACTCTTTCCGCTTCATCGAGAAGGCGATCAACAGTGAAATCCAGCGCCAGATCGACCTGATCGAAGATGGCGGTAAAGTCATCCAGCAAACCCGGCTGTATGACCCGAACACCAACGAAACCCGCGCGATGCGCAGCAAGGAGGAGGCCAACGACTACCGTTACTTCCCCGACCCTGACCTGCTGCCGGTGATCATCGAAGACGCGTTCCTCGAACAGACCCGCGCCAGCCTGCCGGAGCTGCCACCGCAGAAACGTGAACGCTTCCAGTCGCAATTCGGCCTGTCGTTGTACGACGCCAGCGTGCTGGCCTCCAGCCGCGAGCAGGCGGACTACTTCGAGAAGGTGGTCAGCATCGCCGGTGACGCGAAGTTGGCGGCCAACTGGGTCATGGTCGAACTGGGTTCGCTGCTGAACAAGCAGGGCGTGGAGATCGATGAGTCGCCCGTCAGCGCCGAGCAACTGGGCGGCATGCTGCTGCGCATCACCGACAACACCATTTCCGGCAAGATTGCGAAGATGGTCTTCGAGGCCATGGCCAATGGTGAAGGCAGTGCTGATGAGATCATCGAGAAACGTGGCCTCAAGCAAGTGACCGACACCGGCGCCATCGAGTCGATCCTGGACGAAATGCTGGCTGCCAATGCCGAACAGGTCGCCCAGTACCGAGCAGCCGATGAAGCCAAGCGCGGCAAGATGTTCGGCTTCTTTGTGGGCCAGGCCATGAAGGCGTCCAAAGGCAAGGCCAACCCTGGGCAGGTCAACGAACTGCTCAAGCGTAAGCTGGAAGGCTGACGGTCTACCCCTGTCGTGATTGTTCCCACGCTCTGCGTGGGAACACCTATTCGAACGCTCTGCGTTCGCCTTTTGTGACGCGGAGCGTCACGGACTGCATTCCCACGCAGAGCGGGGGAACGATCAGGAAGAGGATTGTAAATCCATGCGGCGGCTACTCGGCGCTTGCGCCCTGCTCTCCCTGCTGGCCGGCTGCGCCAGCGAAGGCCTCATCGATCCACACGGCTACAACGCCACTGGAGGCGCCTCGTACTACGGCTCGCGGCATCAAGGCCAGCGGACGGCCAGTGGTGAGCGCTTCGACCAAAACGCCCTGACCGCCGCCCATCGCCAGCTTCCCTTCGGCACGCGGGTGCAGGTCACCAACCTGAACAACGACCGCAAGGTCATCGTGCGCATCAATGATCGCGGGCCACACACCCGCAACCGGATCATTGACGTCTCCCGCGCGGCGGCCGAGCAATTAGGTATGCTGCGCAGCGGTACGGCTCAAGTCCGGGTGCAAGCCCTGGACGACTGACTTTCAATGACCTGACGACAGAAGAGGCCTCCAATTCTCGCGTTCTCGACCCTGCCATT
Organism: Pseudomonas sp. RIT409; assembly: GCF_003052515.2. Taxonomy (GTDB): domain Bacteria; phylum Pseudomonadota; class Gammaproteobacteria; order Pseudomonadales; family Pseudomonadaceae; genus Aquipseudomonas. Next base: position 477,176 of record NZ_QARE02000001.1, read on the forward strand.
GCCCACGCTCATCGAACTGGTCTGTGGCTTGCTGATGATGATCATCGGCGCCGAGCTTTCAGTGCGTGCGGCCGTGGCGCTCGCTGCCCTGCTGAAAACCCGTCCACTGTTTCTCGGCCTTACCGTCGTTGCCTTGGGCAGTAGCGCGCCACAAATGGCCGTTGGCCTGCAGGCAGCGCTGACCGACAGCACGGACATCGCGGTGGGCAGCGTCATTGGCAGCAACATCTTCAATATTCTGGTAACGCTTGGCCTGTCGGCGCTGATCATCCCGCTCCGGGTGGCGCGGCAACTGGTGCGGGTCGACTTGCCGCTGATGATTGGCGCCACTGTGCTGGTCGCCGCGCTGGCCTGGAATGGCACCTTGAGCACCCTGGACGGGGTGATGCTGTTGATCGGCATGGCCGGCTATCTGGCGGTGGTCATCCGCCAGTTCGCCCACGGTGCGCGGCATGTCGGCGCGCCGGACGACGTGCCGCGTCGCAAGGCGTGGCCCATCCTTGGTCGTTTGGTTGTGATGGGCGTCGGCCTGACTCTGCTGGTGGTCGGCAGTCATTTGCTGGTGGGCGCGGCCGTGGTCGTGGCCCAGGATCTAGGGCTGTCCGAGCGGGTCATCGGGCTCACGGTCATCGCCGTCGCCACGTCACTTCCCGCGCTGATGACCTCGCTGATCGCCGCGTTGCGCGGCGAGCGGGACATCGCCGTAGGCAACATCATCGGCAGCAACCTGTTCAACTTATTGGGGGTATTGGGCATCACCTCCCTCATTGCAGCCGGCCCGCTGTCGATTTCGCCCAATGCCCTGGATTTCGACCTGCCGGTGATGCTTGGCGTGGCCCTGCTGTGCCTGCCACTGTTCTACTCGGGCTACCGAATCACTCGGCTGGAGGGTTTGCTGCTGCTCGGACTTTACGCTGTGTACGGCCTGCACATCATCTCGTTCACCACCGGGATGCCGCTGGCGGGACGTTTGGAGCGCCTGATGATTCATTACGCGTTGCCGGTATTGGGAGTTGCTGTGGCGATCAGCACCGCTCGAGCATGGCGGCGACAACACTGAATCCTGTAGGAGCGCGCTTGCCCGCGATGGCGTCGTGTCAGACAAATTGATGTTGAATGACACAACGCTATCGCGGGCAAGCGCGCTCCTACGGCAGTAGGCCTCACACTAGATCCACCCGCCCCACTGCAAGATGAATATCCCGATATTGGTGGTCACTGCCGCCGCCAACGTGGTCATCACAATGATCGAGGCCGCCAGTTCATGGTTGCCCTCTGCGGCCCGGGCCATCACGAAACTGGAAGAGGCGGTCGGCGCACCGAAGTAAAGAAACAAAATGCCCAGCTCCGCATGACGGAAGCCCAGCAACCAGGCGCCCAGCGTACAGACCAGCGGCAGCCAGACCATCTTCATCAAGCTTGCGCTGATCGCCAGCCCGCCGCTTTCCCGCAGGGACTTGAGGGACAGCGTGCCGCCGATGCACATCAGCGCCAGCGGGAGGGTCATCTGCGCCAAGTAGCTGCCAGATGTATCGAGCCACTTGGGCAGCGAAATCTGCCAGTACGCGAACGGTGTCGCCGCCAGAATGCTGAGGATCAGCGGGTTGGCCAGCACGCTTTTGCAAACGCTCCACGGGTCCGACTTGATGACGGGGCTGTACACCGCCAGTACCACCGTGGACAACGTGTTGTAGAACAGGATGACCAACGCGGCCAGGATCGCCCCGAGGGAGATGCCGTAGTCGCCGTACATGCTGGCTGCAAGCGCCAGGCCGACGACACCGTTGTTACCGCGAAAGGCCCCTTGCACGTAGATGCCTCGCTCTACGAACGGCACGCGGTAGACCGCCCAGCACCAGACCAGGGCAAACCCTGCAAGGGTGGCGACGATGAAGTAGATCAGCACGCCCGGCTTCAGCGCCGCGTGCAGGTCGGCGTGGATGATGCCGAGAAACAGCAGCGCAGGCATCGTACAGTTGAAGACCAGGGATGAAGCGGTGTGGATGAAGCTGTCATTGATCCAGCCGATGCGCTTGAGCACGACCCCCAGGAACAGCATGGCGAACACCGGCGCGGTGATGTTCAGGGTTTCCCAGAAAATTGCCAGCATGCACATCCAATCCGGAGCCGTCGTCAGGAGGCTAATGATAGGCCAGTGGCAAGGTAAGTGTTACCGGGAATTGCGCGGTGGTCATACAACGAGCCGAAGCGTTCAGCCACGGCTCTTCCAAGGAAAGGAACTGCTCGCAAAGCGACCGCCGCGGTGGACTCAGAGGCCCAAACGCGTGCTCTGCGAGTAAGTGTGCAAGGCGTCACCCGGTCAGACTGGCTTCACACCTGAGCGGGCGCCAGCTTCTTCTCGAACACTGACACACCGTCCAGATCTCGAAGCGTCACGGTCATCTCGCCGCTCTGGCCGTCGATATTCACCTCGCCGAAAAACTGGAAGCCCGCAAAAGGGGAAGTGTTTTGGGCCGGAGGTGCTTTCTGGAATACCAACTGCGGTCCGAATGTCTTGTCCAGCGTGTTGGGCCCGAAACTGCCCGCGTTCAACGGGCCGGCGACGAACTCCCAGAAGGGGTCGAAATCCTGGAATACCGCGTGGTCAGGGTGGTAATGATGCGCCGCGCAGTAATGAACGTCGGCCGTCAGCCAGACGGTGTCGCGTATTTTCTGCTGGCGCATGAACGCCAATAGCTCAGCCACCTCCAGTTCACGCCCTTTTGGCGCACCGTCTTCCGTATTGGCGATGGCCTCCCAGCGCATCACCCCAGGGCTGATCTCGCCATCCGGCACCCCTAGCCCGATGGGCATGTCCGCCGCGATGACCTTCCACTGCGCGCGAGATGCCTGCAACTCGCGCTTGAGCCATTCCAGTTGCTCACGCCCGAGAAATGCGGTGGTCGGCCCGGCTTTTTCGGCAAGGTTAGCGTCGTTACCGTCACGATAACTGCGCATGTCGAGCACGAACACGTCGAGCATCGGACCGTAACCGAGCTTGCGATAGACACGCCCGCCGTTGTCCGCCTGCTGCAGGCGCATTGGCGCGTACTCCAGGAAGGCCTGACGGCCACGGGCGGCCAGCAAGCGGATGTCCTTGACCTTATAGCGATCATCCAGCTGTTTGCTTGGCGACCAGTTGTTCGTCACCTCATGGTCATCCCACTGCCAGATCTGCGGGACCTCGGCGTTGAAACGGCGCAGGTTGTCGTCCATCAGGTTGTAGCGATACGCGCCGCGGTACTCATCGAGCGTTTCGGCCACCTTGCTTTTGGCTTCCGTGGTGAGGTTGCGCCAGACACGCCCCCCTTCGGTGACGATCTGCGCGGGCACCGGCCCATCGGCGTAGATGGTATCGCCGCTGTGAATGAAGAAGTCCGGCAAGCGCAGGCGCATGGCTTCATAGATGCGCATGCCGCCGATCTCGGGGTTGATGCCGAAGCCCTGCCCTACCGTGTCTCCGCTCCAGACAAACCGGATGTCGCGACGGGCCTGCGGCGCGCTGCGCAAGTGCCCGAACCACGGCTCGCTGGCGACGCCGGTCTGGGCATCTTCGAAGAACACACGGTAGAAAATGGCCTGGTCAGCAGGCAGTCCGGTCAGCTCGACGCGTGCGGTGAAGTCAGTGCGTTGGTCGGCCAGGAGCGAAACGGCACGACGGGGTTGGGTGAACAGGCTGCGGGTGTCCCACTCGACGACCATCCGCGAAGGCCGATCACAGCGGCTCCAGACCATCGCGCGGTCGCCCAGCAGGTCGCCGGATTGCACGCCATCGGTCATCTTCGGACGGTCCTTGACTGAGGCGATGACCGCCGGTGCCAGGCCTGGCATGAGCAAACCGGCTCCGGCAGCCTGAATGATGCGACGGCGGGTAAGGTCGAACCGAGTCATGTTTGTCCCCTCTCGTAAGTGGCAAAGAGGGAAACCTAACAAGGCAATGTTGGAGGTTTGTGACAGCCTACCGCCCGGAACCTTTGCGCAAGAGAATACCGACCCGCTCAAGTGCCCGCAGGCACGGCGTCCAGCTCGACGACTTCAGGCCGCTTGAGCACGGCATACAACACGCCTGTCACCAGACTGCCGGCGACGATGGCCAGCAGGTACAGCAGCGCATGGTTGATCGCATTCGGTATCAGGAGCACGAACAGTCCACCATGGGGCGCCATGAGCTTGCAGCCGAACAACATGGACAGGGCTCCGGTCAACGCCCCTCCGACGACGCTGGCGGGGATGACCCGCAGCGGGTCCTTGGCGGCGAACGGGATCGCACCTTCGGAGATGAAGCACAGCCCCAGCACGAATGCCGCCTTCCCCGCCTCGCGCTCGCTCTGAGCGAATTTGCGGTGGGCGATCAAGGCGGCGATGCCCATGCCGATCGGCGGCACCATCCCTGCGGCCATTGCAGCGGCCATCGGCGCGTAGCTCTGGGACGCAAGCAGTCCCACGGAAAACGCATAGGAAGCCTTGTTGATCGGGCCGCCCAGGTCGACACACATCATGGCGCCCAGCAATACGCCCAAGAGGATCGCGTTGGTGGTGCCCATGCTGTCGAGGAACCGGGTGAGCCCCTCGAGCATGCCCGCCACCGGCTTGCCGACCACATAGATCATCACCAGCCCGGTGAACAGGCTGGCCAGCAAAGGAATGATGAGAATGGGCTTGAGCGCTTCGAGGCTGGCCGGCAGTTTCGCGTAACGGTTGATCGCGGCAGCGGCGTACCCCGCCAGGAACCCCGCGATGATGCCGCCAATGAACCCGGCGCCCAGCGTGCTGGCGAGCAAGCCGCCGATCATCCCCGGCGCGAGGCCCGGACGGTCAGCGATAGAGTAAGCGATGTAGCCCGCCAGCAATGGCACCATCAATTTGAACGCGGCGTCGCCACCGATTTGCATCAGCGCAGCGGCCAGCGTGCCCTGCTCCTTGTAAGCGGTGATGCCGAACACGAACGACAGCGCGATCAGCAAGCCGCCTGCCACCACCATCGGCAACATGAACGAAACACCGGTGAGCAAATGTTTGTAAACGCCGGTTCTCTCTTTCTTCGCCGGGGACTTGGAGGCAGCCGCAGAGGATTCGATTTCGCCCTCGGCCAACGCTTTGTTCAAGGTGGCCTCGGCGTGTTTCAGCGCAACCCCGGTGCCGCAGCGATAGATGCGCTTGCCGGCGAAACGCTCCGTGGCCACTTCGATGTCCGCAGCCAGCAACACCACATCCGCCTCGGCAATCGCCTGGGCGCTGAGCGGGTTACGGGCGCCCACCGAGCCTTGCGTCTCCACCTGCAGCTCGTAGCCAAGCTTCTTGGCCGCCTGCTGAATCGCCTCGGCGGCCATGAACGTATGGGCCACACCGGTCGGGCAGGCGGTCACCGCAACCAGACGCGGTGTCTTGCCGGGATCGACCACGGCGTTGTCGTGCTCGCTGGCAACATGCACCTGCGCCAGCTCGCGGGCCGAGCGCAGGAATTGGTCGACATCCTGAAGCGCCTGCGACGGGGTGGATTGATACAGGCGCTTGCCGTTGAAACGGTCGAGGCTCAAGGGCCCAGTGTTGACCACCAGCACCCAGTCAGCGCTCTCGATGTCAGCGGCGGACAGTTGCTTTTCGGGGTGACGCGGGTCATGCACTTCGACCTGGGTGATCCAGCCCTGACGCTGTGCCGCCGCGTCGAGCAGGCGGGCACTGAGGACGCTGCTGATCTTGCCGTTCGGACAGGCCGTGACAATCGCTAACTTCATCACACTTCCTCTCTTATTGTCGGTTCATGGCGCGGACATCCACGCCGGCCTGGAGCCGCTTGAGTTGCGTCGCATCGTTGATGCCGAACCCGATCTGGGTCACCGCCATTGCCGCGATCGCGGTCGCGGTGCGAAGCACCTGCTCAGGCGCATGACCGCTGAGCAGACCATGCACCATACCCGCTAACAGTGAATCTCCCGCCCCCACCGTGCTCGCCACGGAAACCTTGGGCGGCAGCGCCTGCAGCGCGACATCGGCACTGAACCAATGCACACCTTCCGAGCCTTGGGAAATGACCACATGTTCGATACCACGCTGGTGCAGCGCCGCCGCCACCTCGGCCTGGGCCTCGATGGAAATGATCGGTGCGTCCAGCGCATCGGCCAGTTCTTCGGTGTTGGGCTTGATCAGCCATGGCGAGGCCTCGAGCCCGGCGCGCAGGGCCGCTCCACTGGTATCCAGCGCAACCTTCAGCCCTTTGCGGGTCAGGGCCAACAGCAGCGTCTTCAGCCATTGCGGATCCACCCCGCGAGGCAGGCTGCCCGCCACCACTACCGCATCGAAGCCCCCGGCAAGCTGCTCGACCCGCGCGGCCAGCGCCTGCTGTGCCTGCACATCGACCTGAGGGCCTGGCCCGTTCAAGTCGGTGATGCGGCCACTGCGTTCGGCCAGTTTGATGTTGCTGCGGGTCTCGCCAGGCACGCGGACGAACTCATCGACAAACCCCCGCCGGGCAAACAGCGCTTCGAAGGGCTGTTGATTATCGACACCCAGAAAACCGGCCACGGTCAACTCGTGCCCCAGGTCCGCCAGCACTTGGGCGACGTTGAGGCCCTTGCCAGCGGCATGACTGAGCATGCACTCGCTGCGGTTGACCTGGCCGACCTGCAAAGGCCCCAACTGGACGGTCAGGTCCAGCGCAGGGTTCATGGTCAATGTCAGAATTTTCGCCATCACAGCCCCTCCACGAGGGCACGTACCTCAGCAGCGCTCGCCAGCGCCAGCGCGCTTTGCGCCAGTTGTCGAGCACCGACCACGTTCAATTCACGGACGCAAGCCTTGACCTCGCCCACACTGCGCGCTGCCACACTCAGCTCGTCCACACCCAACCCCACTAGCACGGGCACTGCCCGCGGATCGGCCGCCAGCTCACCGCACACCCCCACCCATTTGCCATGGGCGTGGGCCGCGCGCACCGTGATGTCGATCAGTTGCAGCACCGCGGGGTGCAGGCCATCGGCCTGGGCCGACAACGTCGGATGACCACGGTCGATGGCCAGGGTGTATTGCGTCAGGTCGTTGGTGCCGACGCTGAAGAAATCGACCTCTTTGGCCAATACCGGCGCCAGCAACGCCGCCGATGGCACTTCGATCATGATCCCCAGCTGCAAATCCGCCACCGGGATTTCCCGGCGCAGACGTTCGGTCATTTCACGGGCCTGTCGCCACTCTTCAACCGTGCCCACCATGGGGAACATGATGCGCAGCGGCCGGTCGTCGGCCGCCCGCAACAAGGCACGCAACTGACTTTCCATGACCTGTGGGCGTTGCAGCGTCAGGCGGATGCCTCGCACACCAAGGAAGGGGTTTTCTTCCTTGTCGATGGGCCAATAGGGCAACGGCTTGTCACCGCCGACGTCGAGCGTGCGCACCACGAGGGGGCGCCCGCCGAGGTCGTCCAGCACACGCCGGTACTCGGCTTCCTGCGTGGCCTCATCCGGCGCGGCGCTGTGCGCCATGAACAACAGCTCGGTGCGCAACAGGCCGATTCCTTCAGCCCCCTGCTCAACGGCAGCGGGGGTGCCGGTGCTGTCGCCGATATTGGCGAACACCTCGACGCCATGCCCGTCCTGGGTCAGGGCGGGCTCCATGCGCAGAGCGGCGGCCGCTTTCAGGCGCAGCGCGCGGGTGTCGCGATCGCGCAACGCTTGCTCCAGCGTTTGGTCGTCAGGCGCGACGTCCAAACGCCCACGCTGGCCGTCGATCAGCAACAGGGTGCCGGACGGGATGGACAGTACTGCATCCCCCGCGCCAACCAGCGCTGGAATGCCCAGCGCCCGCGCAACGATGGCGCTGTGCGCCGTGGCGCCGCCTCGGGCAGTGAGAATGCCGGCCACGCGGGCAGGATCGAGTCGGGCGACATCGGACGGACCGACTTCGTCCATCACCAGAATGTAGGGTTCTTCCGGCTCAACGAGGTCCTCAACACCGCAGATCTGCGCCAACACACGTCGCCCGACGTCACGCAGGTCCGCGGCACGCTCGGCGAGCAGCGTATCGTTGAGTTGCTCTTGTTGCCTTGCCGCTGTTTCCACCACCTGCGCCCAGGCCGCCGCAGCGCTCTCTCCTTGCTGCAGCCGCTGTTCGACTTCCTGTACCAACTCGGGGTCGTCGAGCATCTCCTGGTGGGTGACGAAGATTTCCCGAATGGCCTTGGCGCTGCTGCGCTGGATGAGGCCACCGATGTCCTCACGCACTTGCACCAGCGCGCCATGCAGGCGCTCGCGTTCGGTGCCGGGCGACTCGCCGCGCAGCGGGTATTCGATCACCGGCAAGCGTTGCACATGGGCCGGACCGGTCGCGATCCCTGGCGACGCCGGAACGGCCTGAATCTGCGCCCCAGCCTGCGGTGCACTCGGCGCTTTCTCGACGGTTGCATCGACGGGGGCGCAAACAGGCTCGGCGGGCAAGGGTTCGACCGCTTCGCCCAGCCCCTCCTGCACCGCCGCGATCAGCGCAGGCAGTGCGTCGGCAGCGATGGACGGTTCGGCGATGAACTCCAGCACTTGCCCACGACGAACACCCAGGCTCAACAGTTTGCTCAAGCTTTTGGCGGACACGGGATTTTCAGCGCTGTCGAGAACGCGCACGCGCACATCCCCTTCGAAACCCTTGGCCAACTGAGCAAGGATTTTCGCCGGGCGTGCATGCAAGCCGTGGGCATTGGCCAGCGCGATACGTTCGCTCGGCCAGTCGGGGGGCACATCACCGCCCAATGCCTGAAGCACCGCGCGGCTGCTGGTGGCCTGGCCCAACTCGTGACCACGGCCCTCGATCAACAGCGCGCACAAGCGCTCAAGCAAAGCTTGGTGAGATTCGCCCAGGCTGGCGAGACAGAAAAGGCCGGTGAGCGGCTGGCCAAGATGGCGCATCGGTTTGTCAGGTGTGACGAACGCCAGCCCGGGCTTGTTGACCATCTGTTCACTGTGCAGCCACCACAGGCCTTCACCCAGCGGCAGGGCCTCGACCTGCTGCAGAACGGCGGCGAAACCATTGCTCACGCAATCGGCACGACGCAGCAAGCGCGCACCGCGCCACACCAGTTCCTCGAAGTCATCGACCGATGCACCGAGGCTGATCATCTGCGCGTCCAAGGCCAATTCCTGCGGCGCACCTTGCAGCAGCTTGAGCAGCGCTTCTGGATTTTTTGCCTGACGCAGCGCCTCGCCGAGGTCGGTTTCACCCAACGCACGCGTGAGCAACTGCAGCAGGCGCAAGTGCTCATCGGATTTGGCGGCGATCCCGATGGCCAAGTACACGATTTGCCCTTCGCCCCAATCCACGCCCTCCGGAAACTGCATCAAGCGCACGCCTGTGGCAAACACCTGATCGCGGGTCTGCGGGGTGCCATGGGGGATGGCGATGCCTTGCCCCAGAAAGGTCGAACCTTGCTGCTCACGTGCCTGCAGGCCATTCAGGTAACCGGGCGCCACCAGGCCGTCGGCGACCAGCAGATCAGCGAGCAATTGCAACGCGGCAGGTTTGTCCGCAGCCGACTGGCCCATGGAAATTTGCTCAACGGTCAGCTCGAGCATCGCTTTCTCCTGTGCGGCGCACGGTGCGCCAGATTCTTGTTGTAGACCAACGGTTTTGCTGATTTAGCGCAAAAAATTGTCTTGCTGAATCGTTTCATCTAGAACGCCGGGCACGTTACTCGATAATCTCCGTGGTTTGAAGTTCATCCGATCAAATGTCGAATGAAACGCGCTAAAAAACGCTAAAGCCGCCATTCCCGTCCCTGGTCTGCTGTAATGATGGCCGCGAATCAGGGAAAATCCGATGGCGTCCGAGCCGAAGAACAAGAGGAAGGTCCGTTTGAAACTCAGCGATATTGCGCGTCTGGCCGGGGTTTCCGTCACCACCGCCAGTTACGTGATCAATGGCAAGGCCGAGCAGCAACGCATCAGCAACGCAACGGTCGAGCGTGTACGGGCGGTGGTCGAGGCTCACGATTTCCGGCCCAACCCTCAGGCGGCGGGTCTGCGCAGTCGGCACACCCGCACCCTGGGCTTCATTCTGCCGGACCTGGAAAACCCCAGTTACGCGCGCATCGCCAAGCAGTTGGAGCAAGGGGCCCGCGCCCGAGGTTATCAGCTGTTGATTGCCAGTTCCGATGACGACCCCATCAGCGAGTTGCAACTGATGCAGCTATTCCGCGCCCGCCGCTGCGATGCGCTGTTCGTCGCCAGTTGCCTGCCCCCCAGCGATGACAGCTATCGCGATCTGCAGAAACACGGCATTCCGGTCATCGCCATCGACCGGGAGATGGACCCCGCCCATTTCTGTTCGGTCGTCAGCGACGACCACGACGCCAGCCAACAGTTGACACGAAGCCTCCTCGAGATCGGCCCCAAACACATTGCGCTGATCGGCGCGCGACCCGAGTTGAGCGTCAGCAAGGCCCGCGCCGGTGGGTTCGAAGACGCGCTCGAGGGGTTCGAAGGTGCAGTCATCATCGAACATGGCGAAGCCTTCAGTCGCCCATGCGGCCTGCGCGTCGCAGGCGAGATGCTCGACCGGTTGGGGTATTTCCCCGATGCGCTGATCACCACATCGTATGTGCTGCTGCAAGGGGTGTTCGATCTGCTGCATGAGCGCCGTCTGAATCCCGACCAACTTCATCTGGGCACATTCGGTGATACGCAGCTCTTGGACTTCCTCCCGCTTCCAGTCAACGCCATGGCCCAGCAGCATCATCTGATTGCCGAAAAGGCCTTGGCACTGGCGCTCTCTGCCATCGAGCAGACCCACTACGAGCCTGGGGTGCACGCGATCGTGCGGACGTTCAAACAGCGCATTCACGGAGCCTGACCGGTGAGGCTGATCGACACCCACACGCACCTGGATTTCGAGGATTTCGATGGCGACCGGCAGTCGGTGCTGGAGCACTGTCAACGGCTGGGTGTCGAGCGCGTGGTGGTGCTGGGGGTATATCAGCGCAATCTGCAGCGGGTGTGGGACCTGGCGCTGCAGGTGCCTTCGGTGCATGCCGCGCTGGGGCTGCATCCGATCTATCTCGACGAGCATCGCCCCGCGCACCTGGCAGACCTGCGCGACCGACTCGCGCGCCTGGCTGGCCACCCGAAACTCTGCGCCGTCGGTGAGATCGGTCTGGATTACTATGTTCCATCGCTGGACCGGGCCCGACAGCAAGAACTCTTCGACAGCCAGTTGCAGATGGCCGCCGATTTCAACCTACCCGCCCTGCTTCATGTGCGCCGCAGTCACGCCGATACCATTGCCGCCCTCAAGCGCTTCAAACTCAAGCGCGCCGGTATCGTGCATGCCTTTGCCGGCAGCCGCGAGGAGGCGAAGGAATACATGAAGCTGGGTTTTAAGCTAGGGCTGGGCGGCGCGGCCACATGGCCCCAGGCCCTGCGCATGCACCGCGTCATCGCCGAACTGCCCCTCGACAGCGTGGTGCTGGAAACCGACGCGCCCGACATGGCGCCTTCGATGTATCCCGGCCTGCGCAACAGCCCTGAACACCTGCCGGATATTTGCAACGCCTTGGCAGACTGGATGAGCGTGCCAGCCGAGCGTCTCGCTGAAGTCAGCACCCTCAATGCCATGGCGGTATTTGGCTGGGTTTGACCGCTGCACTGCGCGACTGCCCATTTGCTTGAATGGCCTGCAACCGCCTTCAGCATCGTTGCAAGCGGGCAACAGCGCCCCCTCCCGGACTCAAAACGCGCCGCCCAACCGATTTCATTTTGTAAAAAGAAATTTCAGGGCCGGAGGACGGTCACTGTTTTGTCGCCCGTTGATTTTCAAGGATTTTGTGATGAGATTTTCCAAGTTCGCGCAGGCATTGTCGAAATGGACCGGCAGCCCTCGGACGTTTCTGCTCGCAGTGTTGCTGATCTGTATCTGGGCCGCGACCGGGCCGCTGTTCCACTACAACGATACCTGGCAGCTGATCATCAATACGTCGACCACTATCATTACCTTTTTGATGGTGTTCCTGATCCAGAACACGCAGAACCGCGACACCGATCAGTTGCATATCAAGATCGATGAATTATTGCGCGTGACCAAGGACGCGCAAAATGCCGTGTTGAGCCTGGACAACCTTGATCAAAAGGAGCTCAGGGCGCTGCGCAAAAAATATAAGGCCATGGGCGATCAAGAAGAAGCCGACCACTCTGCCCCCTTCCCCGAATGCGAGGCCGACAGCCACGCAAAAGCAGATAAACCCGACTGAACCACTGATCATTAACAGGGGAACTCATCAGGCTGTCGTTCTTCCTAACGGGCAGACCCGACGAAAAGCCGGGTGCCGAATGACGATCCGGGAGAAAAACAATGCCGACTCGAAATAAGGACACCTACACCGCAGAGCAAAAGCGCAAAGCTGCTCACATCGAGGACAGCTATGAATCCAAAGGCGTATCGAAGGGAGAAGCCGAGGCCCGTGCCTGGGCCACGGTGAACAAACAGTCTGGCGGCGGGGAGAAAAAAGGCGGCTCGGGGACCCGAAAGGCGCCAACCGCAAAGGCCCATGACCGGAAAGACTCCGCCAAGCGCGCAGCGGCCACCCGACAGGGTGCTCCACGGAGCAGTGGCCAGCCACTGGACTCCCAAACCAAGGTTGACCTGATGCAGCGGGCGCGAGGATTGAATATCAAAGGCCGCTCGACCATGACCAAGGAAGAGCTGATCACTGCGATACGCAAGTCGGCGTGACGCTGAAGGTTGTGCGGCGCCGCCTGCAGAGTGGGTGACCGGACTGCGCGTCAGCCGAACCACCATCGGCGAGGATGCCATCGCCAGGACATTCAACGAAGCGCTGCGCGCTCTTCGAATCACATGCAGCATCACCGCCCGTTTGCGAAGGGAGTTGCCCCATGAGCAAATCACTTGGCACCGCCGCATCTGAAGTGGTGCTGCTGGCGACACACAAAAGACTCGCCACTCACGAGGTGGTGGTGCAACACGCATTGGCCGAGCGCATCGCGAGCCTGCTGGGTGCCCAATTCGTCGGCACGTATGACGCTGCCTTGCATCGCGGCCATCGTCTGTACTTCATTCCCTCAGACACATTGGTCGGCCAGGACGTGGCCGACGCGTTGAACATCCGTACCGTGAATGACTTCTTCGGCGGGCTCATCGACTTCCCATTCATGGCGACCAAGGCCATTTCCCATCCGCTTTTGAAAGAAGCCACCGCCCTGCCTCGCGGCTGGTCGACAGCATTTTCTGAAGACGCGGGGGATTCGGTGCTCAGGGGATTCAGCGTGTTCAACCAAGACGATGCTCGGCGCGCCGGACGCTTGTTGCTCGAGGACGGGCCAGTACGGGTCAAGCCGGTATTGGCCACCGCCGGACGCGGCCAGAAGGTGGTGACGTGCGAAGCGGAGCTCGATCAAGTGATCGCGCAACAAGACATGGACGAAGTCCAGGAGTGGGGCCTGGTACTGGAAGAGGACCTGAGCGATGTCATCACCTACAGCGTGGGGCAGGTTCAGGTTGCGGGGATGACCCTCAGCTATCACGGCACCCAATGCCTGACCAGGGACAACCAAGGCGAGTGCGTGTATGGCGGTTCGCAACTGTGGTTGGTGCGGGGCGATTACGACGCGCTGCTGGCAATGGATCTGGATGCCCCTGTGCGCCGCTCGGTGACTCAGGCCATGTGCTATGAACGAGCCGCGCTGAAATGCTTCCCCACTCTGCTGGCCTCGCGGCGCAACTACGACATCGCCCACGGGGTCAATGCGCGCGGACAGGTGTGTTCCGGCGTGTTGGAGCAGTCCTGGCGGATCGGCGGGGCCAGCCCGGCCGAGGTCGAAGCGCTGCTGGCATTCGCAGCCGATCCGGCACTTCAACGCATGGGAGCTTCGAGCCACGAAGTCTACGGCCCCACCACGCTGCCCGCCCAGGCCCATCTCCTTTACGAGGGCGACGATCCCGATGTCGGCCTCATCACTAAATTCACACAGGTCCAGCCCTATGACCGTACGCAGTGAAAGCATCGATATTCATGTCAGCGAAAATAGCATTTCCGGCACTATCCTCACCCCAGGCGCGAAAATGCCGGGCATCCTCTTCGTCCATGGCTGGGGCGGCAGCCAGAAGCGCGACTTGGCTCGGGCCAAGAACATCACGGGGCTGGGGTGCGTGTGCTTGACGTTCGACCTGCGAGGGCATGAACGCACGCATGAAATGCGCTCGGTGGTGTCGAGGGAGCACAGCATGGAGGATCTGCTGGCCGCGTATGACCGGCTTGCCAGCCATCCGGCGGTGGACACCAGCGCCATCGCCGTGATTGGCAGCAGTTATGGCGGCTACCTGGCAACCATCCTGAGCGCGATGCGCCCGGTTCGCTGGCTGGCCCTGCGCGTGCCGGCGCTGTACTGGGACGCTGACTGGGACATGCCCAAGCAAGCGCTGGACCGCGACAAACTCGCCCACTACCGGCGCTCGGCGGTCACGGCCGCAGACAACCGCGCGCTGGCGGCATGCAAAGATTTCAAAGGCGATGTGCTGTTGGTCGAATCCGAACAGGACGATTACGTACCCCATGCCACGCTCATGAGTTACCGCACGGCGTTCGACCTGGCCCATTCCCTGACGTATCGGCTGCTGGACGGTGCCGACCACGGGCTGAGCAGCGACACCAGCCAACTCGCCTACACCACCCTGCTCACGGACTGGATCAGCGAAATGGTGATCGGTTCTCGCCTGGTCGATTATCCACATCACGCGACGTCGTACTCGTAGCGCCCCGGCGGCCGGTCGAATGGAAGGCGGTCAGGGTTGACGGAACAAGTCTCCATCATTGGCCGATGCATCCACTCGACTGTCGAAGCCAGGTGTGAGGATGATCTTGCGGCAGTCTTCCTCTTTTCTGTCGAAGATTGCGTAGCCCTCCGCCGCCTCCTCCAATGACAGGCGATGGGTGATGATCGCCTCAGGCGCCAGAGCGCCCTCTTCGATGAGCGTCAGCAGTTGAGGCAGATACCGATGCACGTGGGTCTGGCCCATTTTGAACGTCAGGCCCTTGTCGAACGCGTCTCCGAAAAGGAACCCGTGGATGAACCCCGAATAGACGCCCGGCACGCTGACGGTCCCGCCCCGCCGAACCGCCGCGATGCACTGACGCAGCGCCTTGCCGCTGCTGCCTTCCAGCTTCAACGTGGCGAGAATGGTTTCAGTGGTGCTGCCCTTGGCTTCGAAGCCCACCGCGTCGATCACCGCATCGACTCCGCGCATGCCTAGCGTCTGGCGCACAATCGTGTCGGCGGGGTCATCATCCTGATCGAAGTTGATAGGGATCGCACCGTAGGTGAACTGCGCGTAAGCGAGCCTGTAGGCATGGTGATCGACCATGAAGAGGGTTTCTGCGCCGAGCATTTTCGCGCATGCCGCACTGAGCAAACCCACAGGCCCAGCGCCGTAGATCGCGACACTCGATCCCTTGGTCACCCCCGCGTTCAGTACCGCCTGCCAGGCAGTGGGCAGGATGTCCGATAGAAACAGGACCTTCTCGTCGGCCAACGTGCCCGGGACTTTGAACGGGCCGACATTGCCTTTGGGCACACGCACGTACTCCGCCTGACCGCCCGGAACGCCACCGTACAGGTGGCTGTAACCGAACAGTGCGGCACCCGGCGGGATGGATTTCTTGTTCAGAATCGCTCCGCGCCCGGTGTTGGTCGTCTCGCACGCGGCGTACGCCTGCATCTCACAAAAGAAACAACTGCCGCAAGCAATCACGAAGGGAATGACGACCCGATCCCCTGGCTTGACGGCCGTCACTTGCGGCCCGACCTCTTCGACGATGCCCATGAACTCGTGGCCAAAGATGTCCCCGTGCTCGGTCGCAGGGATCTTGCCGCGGTACAGGTGCAGGTCGGATCCGCAGATTGCCGTCGCCGTCACCCTCAGAAGAACATCATCAGGGGCTTGGATGATCGGATCCGGGACCGTTTCCACCCGCACATCGTGAGCGCCGTGGTACGTCAATGCACGCATGATCTTCTCCTTGGCCTGCGGACCAGAGCACTTCTGAAGGCATGCCATAAGGATAGGCGTGCGCAGAGCGAAGTTCAGACCACCGAACCGCAGGTGACCAACGGGCAACCGCAGGACTCGCTCTGCGTCAGGCCCGACGCGCCGTCAAGCCGTGCCCGTGAGCGATCATCCCTGAGCCTGCGGAACCGCGGTCACCGGGGTCGGATTCAGGTAATTGGCGCAGGGTTGAACAGGGTAATGTCGTTGTGCAGACGGTAGTGTTCGGTCCAAGTCTTCTTTCTGCCGCTGGCGACATCGAGGTAGAAATGAAACAGCTCCCAGCCCAGGTCCTCGATGCTCGCGCGCCCTGTCGCAATACGCCCGGCATCGATGTCGATGAGGTCCGGCCAGCGATGCGCCAGCTCAGTCCGCGTGGAGACCTTGACCACCGGTGACATGGCCAGGCCGTACGGCGTACCGCGGCCTGTCGTGAACACATGCAGGTTCATCCCTGCCGCCAATTGCAAGGTGCCACAAACGAAGTCACTGGCTGGGGTCGCGCAGAAGATAAGGCCCTTGCGGCTCACCCGCTCGCCGGGGCCGAGCACGCCATTGATTGCGCTGTTGCCGGACTTGACGATCGAGCCGAGCGACTTTTCGACGATGTTCGACAAGCCGCCCTTCTTGTTACCCGGCGTGGTATTGGCGCTGCGATCCGCCTCCCCTCTGGCCAGATAGCGGTCGTACCAATCCATCTCGCGCACCAGTTCCTCGGCCACCTGAGGGGTTTCGGCACGGGAGGTCAGCAGGTAAATCGCGTCGCGCACTTCGGTCACTTCGGAGAACATTACCGTGGCGCCCGCGCGCAACAGCAAGTCGGAAGCGTAGCCCAGGGCCGGGTTGGCAGTGATGCCGGAGAAGGCATCGCTGCCTCCGCACTGCATGCCCAGAATCAACTCGGAAGCCGGTACCGTTTCCCGGCGGCGTTGATCGAGTTTGCGCAAGCGCACTTCGGCCAGCTCCATGATCTGCTCGATCATTTCGTTGAAGCCGTGTTTCGAATCCTGCAGGCGGTACATCCATTGTTCGCTGAGGTCGACCGATGGGTCGTTCGCGTGCATCACCTGCTCGGCCTGCAACTTCTCGCACCCCAAACCGATCACCAGGGCTTCGCCGCCCAAATTCGGGTTGCGTGCCAGATTGCGCACCGTACGGATGGGGATATAGGCATCTTTGGCGGTGATGGCCACGCCGCAGCCGTACGTGTGAGTGATGGCCACCACATCATCGACGTTCGGGTAGTTGGGCAGCAATTCTTCGCGAATGCGCTTGACGGCAAAATCCAGAACACCGGTCACGCACTGCACCGTCGTGGTGATGCCCAGGATATTGCGCGTGCCCACCGTACCGTCGGCATTGCGGTACCCCTCGAAGGTGTAGCCCTCCAATGGCTCCCCCGGGCCCGGTACGTCGGTGGACAGCGGCAAGCTGTCCAACGGTGGCGCGCTGGGCATGCGCAGTTGGTCTTCCTTGACCCAACTGCCCTGCGGAATCGGCTGCAAGGCGTAGCCGATGGTTTGTCCATAACGGATCACCGCGCCACCCTCGGGAATGTCCACGGTATTGACCTTGTGGCTCTGGGGCACATTGTCCCGGGTCACGAGGCCATTATCGAAAGACGTCCCCGCCGGTACACCTTGGTCGTTGACCACGACGACCACGTTGTCGCGTTCATGCAGGCGAATGTAACGCGGCGAATCGGCATGTTGAATCAGGTTCATCACAGCGTTTCCTCAGGAGTTCGCTTGAGAGAGTTCATGGGCTTCGCTGGCCCGTGAGCCCCCGGGTGCCGGGGTATCTTTCAATTCCACACGTTTGATTTCACCGACGATGAAGATGTAGCTGATCACCGCGACCAGCGCGTTGGCGCCGACGAACACCAGCGCCCACTTAAACGAACCGGTTGAACTGATGATGTAGCCAATGACAATCGGCGTGGTGATCGAAGCGATATTCCCGAACATGTTGAACAAACCGCCGCTCAGCCCAGCGATTTGCTTGGGCGACGCGTCAGACATGACAGCCCAGCCCAGCGCCCCTACGCCCTTGCCGAAGAACGCCAACGCCATGAAGCCCACGACCACCCATTCGATGTCCACGTAGTTGCAGGTCACGATGGACGTCGAGAGCAGCAGGCCACCGATGATTGGCGCCTTGCGGGAGAAGGTCAGCGAGTTGCCGCGGCGCAACAGCCAGTCGGAGATGATCCCGCCCAGCACGCCGCCGACGAAGCCACAGATGGCAGGCAGCGAGGCGATGAAACCGGCTTTGAGGATGGTCATCCCCCGTTCTTGCACCAGATACACCGGGAACCAGGTCAAAAAGAAGTACGTGATCCCGTTGATGCAGTATTGCGCCAGGTAAATGCCCAGCATCATGCGGTTGGTCAGCAGTTGGCGCACGTAATCCCATTTCGGGCCGCCGCTGCCTTTGCTCTTTTCGTTGTCCATGTCGACCATGCCGCCGTTTTGAGCGATGTGGTCGAGTTCGGCCCGGTTGATCATCGGGTGATTGCGCGGGCTGTGGATGATCTTCAGCCAGATCAGCGAGAACACGATGCCGACGCCGCCCATCACGATGAACACATGCTGCCAGCCGAAGGTGAAAACGATCCAACCCATGATCGGAGCAAACAGAACCGTCGCGAAATATTGCGCCGAATTGAAGATCGCCGACGCCGTGCCGCGTTCCGACGTGGGAAACCAGGCCGCCACGATGCGCGCGTTTCCGGGGAACGACGGCGCTTCGGCCAGCCCGACGAGAAACCGCAACATGAACAGCGCCACGATGGCCGTGGAGAGGCCGAATTCACCGACATAGCCTTGCAGCACGGTGAACAGCGACCAGGTGAAAATGCTCAGTGCGTAGACTTTCTTCGAACCGAAGCGGTCCAGCAACCAGCCGCCGGGAATCTGGCCGGCGACATACGCCCAACCAAAGGCGGAGAAGATATATCCGAGGGTAACGGCATCGATGCCGAGGCTTTTTTGCAGACTGGAACCGGCGATGGCGATGGTGGCACGGTCGGCGTAGTTGATTGTGGTCACGAGAAACAGCATGAGCAAAATCAAATAGCGGACGTGCGTCGGCCTGGTTTTTTGCATGTTCGAACTCCCACTCATTATTTTTTTACGCGGGTTAAACGATTTTCAGGTGTGTGTGCTGCTCGCCTCTGCCTTCACTCAGACGCGTTGGAAATCGGTGGAGCGAGGGCACGACGTGTCAGCGCAAGGGAGCCTGGGACGGCGCCGTCCGGATGTTGAAAGAAAGCCCCGATGGCAAAAAACCGCTGATCACTCAGCGGTTTGCGGGACGTCACGGTCATTGCCGGCCTTGTTTGTCCATAAGCGCAGCGAGCATTTCGAACTCTTCGGACGTGAGGTCAGTGAGCGGCGCGCGGACCGGACCGGCGTCGTAGCCGGCAATTTTCGCTCCGGCTTTGACGATGCTCACAGCGTACCCGGCTTTGCGATTGCGGATGTCGAGGTAAGGCAGGAAGAAATCGTCGATCAGCTTGCCTACGGTGGCGTGATCGTCTTTGGCAATCGCGTGGTAGAAATCCATGGCCAGCTTCGGCACGAAGTTGAACACCGCCGAAGAATAGACAGGCACGCCCAGTGCCTTGTAGGCGGCAGCGTAGACTTCCGCAGTCGGCAGCCCACCCAGGTAGGAGAAACGGTCACCCAGGCGGCGGCGGATCGACACCATCAGTTCGATATCGCCCAGGCCGTCCTTGTAGCCGATCAGGTTCGGGCAGCGCTCAGCCAGTTGCTCGAGCAGAACCGGGGTCAGACGGCAGACGTTGCGGTTGTAGACCACCACGCCGATCTTGACCGATTTGCAAACCGCTTCCACATGCGCCGCCACGCCGTCCTGGCTCGCCTCAGTCAGGTAATGAGGCAACAACAACAGGCCTTTGGCGCCCAGCCTTTCAGCTTCCTGAGCTTGTTGAATGGCCTGGCGGGTAGGCCCGCCCACGCCAGCCAGAATCGGCACGCTCTTCTCACAGGTGTCGACGGCCGTCTTGATGATTTCGGAATATTCGCTGCCAGACAGGGAAAAATACTCACCCGTGCCGCCCGCAGCGAACAGCGCCGAGGCGCCATAGGGGGCCAGCCACTCCAGGCGCTTGATGTACCCGGCACGATGGAAATCGCCCTGCGCATTGAAATCGGTGACCGGGAAGGACAGCAGACCGTGGGAGAGGATGGACTTCAGTTCTTGTGGATTCATTATTCGAACACCCTGGGGAGCCAATTGTGTGAAAAGCGCACCAGCCATAGGCCGATGTCGTAGGTCATCGTACAACTAGGAATGACATCACTCAATACGGCGAGCGAATTTTTTATGTGACAAGGAGATGAGTGGTGATAGAGCCGGGAAACGGGCGCGAGCGTCTGTGATTCTCGTAGCAGTCGAATGGTCGGCGGTGGCGTCATTTAGAAGCTGCCGTCGGCCAGCGGAACGCCGCCCGGCCATGCATGGGATGCTACGTTTGAGACACACGATAAACCTTGTAGGAGCCGACTTGCCGCCCCCTACAGAAACATGTGATCGGCACTTACGAGTGCTCAATTCATAGAAAAGGTCGATTCGATGTCACCCGAATGGGTAATTAGGTCGTACAACCTCAAGCCCGACGCGATTCCGCCTTTTCATCGGCTGACGCAGCCAGTCACGGTCGTTGGTCAACTGGCGACACAGCCCCAAATAGGCCTTCGCACGTCGCGTCCTTACATCTCAGAACTTTCTGTCAGACCACACCGTCGCGGCTGTAGGACCGTTCTGAAAATGATTTCGAGCCCCCCCTTCCAAACCTATCGAGCACGCAATCGACCCTTTAGAGTTTTCTGCGAGGTCTGAACACCTCATCTATCAACCATCAAGGAAAGAATCTGAAATGGCCATCGATGCATTTTTGAAGATCGAAGACATCCCGGGCGAGTCACTTGACGCCCAGTTCAAAGACTGGATTGAGCTGGAAGATTTCGACGTGGGCGCCAGCCAAAGCGCCTCAACAACCAAGACCAGCGCCGGAGGCGCGTCCAGCGGTCGAGCTCGCATGAGCGACCTTTACTTTCGTAAGGCGGTAGACAAAGCGACGCCCAAACTCCACGAAGCCTGCTGCAGCGGGAAACACCTTAAAGAAGTGACCATTGCACTTAACCGTGCGGGTGACAACCGGGTGAAGTACATGGAAATCAAACTCGAAGAAGTCATCGTCTCGTCCGTATCCCTGACCGGGAATGGCAGTGTGGACAGTGGGTTTCCGAGTGAGATCGTCCGCCTCAACTACGCAAGAATCAAGATGACCTACATCCAGCAAAAGCGCTCCGACGGCGCGGGCGGCGGGCAGATTGTGGGGGGTTGGGATGGTGTGGCGAATAAGGTTTATGCCTGATCGCGAACATAAGGAGCGTCCCCCATGGCAAACGAGAAAAAAACAGACTTAGATCTCGCATATTGTACCTACGTATTGAATGGCGAGCCTATCAGCCGGTTGGTGTGTGACGGCATATCCTACGAAGCTTTCTCCGGCGATAGTGCGAGTTACGTGAATGACGTTCGCTTCCAGGACGTCGTAAAAAAGGGGCCTCTACCACTTGGAAAATATTATATTTTAGACAGAGAGTCCGGAGGACTAATGGGAGTTGCTGGGCAATCTCTAAACGATTTCTTCGCCGGAACCAACAGAAGCACATGGTTAAGCCTGTACCGTGATGACGGAGTTATCGATGACCAAACAATTATTAACAACACTCAAAGAGGCGCATTCAGGATTCATCCAGTGGGCCCCCGAGGCATCAGCGAAGGCTGTGTGACATTGACATCCGGAATTGGCTTCGAGGAACTTAGGCGCAACATCCGTAACAGGTCTGGGGCAATAATACCGGGCCGAGACATTCGATACTACGGCATTCTGGAAGTCATCGAGGAAAAAGTGATCACAACTCAATGAAGGCATTCTCGATCTTAGCCATCAAAGCCATCTTCGTTATAATCACGACCATCGCCCTCGGTTATTGCGTGATGAATTTTGGACCTGCCACATGGATACTGGAGAATGAGACGGGAAGAAGCGTTTTTTATTGGATATTTGGCCTAGTGGACTGGCAAGGCACAGAAGGCGCGGAAGACTTAATTAGCTTGCTTTCACTGAGTTCGATGCTAATTCCCTCTATTTTTATATGCGAGGCAATGACCCGACTGTTTCGATCGCTAAGGACAGCCATGAGAAAATGCCCATGTAAGTGACTCAACCTCATCGCCTGATCAGGAGAGTTAAAAATGGGGAGTGCCCAACACTCCCCAACCACCTCAGACAGACCGCTACCGCATATTACATTACAACCATCCAAGATAAATATTTACACACCCAAAACCATGACATCTAGTGATACCCCCTAAATCACATGCCATATCTATATTAACAATCTCCGCGAGAACCATTTCCTCGTCCGGTCTTAGAATACTGCTTGGCTACTTCATGTTTCAATCTGGGGCGGACCCACTGGATAATACATACTAAGACAGGCAGCGATGCCTTCGGCTGGTTGCTGACGCAGGTGGACATGGAGGGTATCGAATCCACAACGTATGAGTGACCCATTATTTGGAAGGCGTCTCCGATGCAAGTCTGACAAAAGACAAAGCCCGCAGCAGCACGGCTTGCCGACCGGGGCGCCGTTTAAATCGCTACCGCGGGCCAGCCCGGCTGCTACAGGGATGTGGTTCACCGATACCTCTCCGACACACGACAAATCTTGTAGGAGCCCGCTTGCTGGCGAAAGCGGTGGTTCAGTCATCAATGGGTTGACTTACGGGCCCCTTCGCCGGCAAGTCGGCTTCTACAAAAACAGCGTGTAGACATCAACGATGTGTGCACGAATCAGTCCGGCGCTCGGTTCGATGTAGCACCAAACAAGTAATCAGGTCATACAGCCTCAAGCCCGCTGTGATTCTGCCTCTTCATGAGCATGGCGCAAGCGCTCGCGGCTGTTGGTCAGGTGCAGGCGCATGGCAGCACGCGCGGCGTCGGCGTCCTGGCGGGCGATGGCATCGTAGATTTCTTCGTGCTCACGGCTCAGACGACTCATGTAGTGCTGTTGATCGTCGTGGGCCAGGCGCGCTGAGTTCAAGCGGGTCCGCGGGATGATGCTGGTGCCCAGGTGATTCATGATGTCGGTGAAGTAGCGGTTGCCAGTGGACAGCGCAATCGCCATGTGGAATTGGAAATCGGCTCCGACGGCATCGGTCGCATGGGCAGCGCTTTCGTTCAAGGCATCGAGGGCGGCCCGCATATCGGCCAATTGCTCGGCAGAACGACGTTGTGCGGCAAGACCGGCGGACTCCACTTCGAGGCTGATGCGCAATTCGAGAATTGCCAGCACATCGCGGAGGGTGACGATGGTCGCAGGGTCGATGCGGAACCCACTGGCGCTCGGCACATCGAGAACGAATGTGCCGATACCGTGGCGGGTCTCCACCAGCCCTGACGCCTGCAGCCGGGAAATGGCCTCGCGCACTACCGTGCGACTGACGCCTTGCTCTTCCATGATGGCGGACTCGGTGGGCAGTTTGTCGCCACGCTTGAGCTCGCCGCTGCGGATGCGCTCGGAGAGTTCAGTGACCAGTTCCTGCGCCAGGCTGCGGTGCTTTCGACGTGCGCGGGGCGGAGCACTCTGATTTTCCATATCCAACATGCGTCTCTAAATGCCGTGAAAAGCTCATGATAGCTCACCGAGTTGTACGATCACATAACAAACCCGGCGAGTTCATAGGTTTTTGCGGCACGTTGACGCTACAGCAGCTCAGGAGACTGTTTCGGCCAGGGGTTGCTCCTGCAATTTGCCAGCGTCAATACGCACGTAACGGCGATGGAAACGCTTGAGGCTGCTGCGGTGGCCAATGCTGAGCAGCGTCACACCCGGTAGCTCATCGAGCAACGCCTGGTACAGCGCAGCCTCGTCTTCTTCGTCCATCGCCGACGTGGCTTCGTCGAGGTAAAGCCAGTCCGGCGCGAACAACAGCGCCCGGGCAAAGGCCACGCGTTGCTGCTCGCCGGGCGAGAGCATCCGCTGCCAGTGATTGCTTTCATCCAGGCGCGGCACGAGCGTGTTCAGCCGGCAGGTTTCCAAGACCTGAGCGAAGCGTTCGGCAGGGTAGACCTCGGGGGGCTGGGGGTAACTCAACGCTTCGCGCAAGGTGCCGATCGGCAGGTAGGGCTTTTGTGGCAGGAAGAAAGCGCGCCGCGCAGGCAACCTCACCGCGCCATGGCCCTCGTTCCACAGGCCGCCCATGGCGCGCAGCAACGTACTCTTTCCGCTGCCGGAACGCCCGCCGAGCATGACTTTCTCGCCGGCCGCGATGTCGATGTTGGCGTTGTCCAGCAAGTGACGCCCGCCCACCAGCGACAGCGCCAGGTCCTGCACATGCAGGGCATCGCTATCGTGGGTGATCTGGATGGACGGAATGCGCGCCTCGTTTTCGTCCATGGCCTGGCGAAAGCTGAGCAGGCGATCGCAGGTGGCGCGCCAAGACGCCAACTGGGTATAAGCGTCGATGAACCAACTGAAGTTTTCCTGCACGTTGCCGAACGCCGAGTTGATCTGCATCAGTTCGCCTAACTCGATCTTGCCCGCGAAATAGCGTGGCGCGGCAACGACGAAGGCGAAGACGATGGCGATCTGAGAATAGCCAGCGGTGAAAAACGTCAGGCGTTTCTGCACCTTCATGATGGTCCAGAAGTTGGACCAGACCATGCCAAAGCGCGCACTCAGACGCTGGTTTTCGTTGGCCTCGCCGCCGGACAGCGCAATGCTCTCAGCGTTTTCACGGACCCTCACCAGCGAGAAACGCATGTCCGCCTCGTAGCGTTGTTGTTGGTTGCTGAGGCCGATCAACCGCCTGCCGATCACATGGGTCAGCCAACTGCCCACCGCCGCGTAGAGCAACGCGGCCCAGAACATGTAGCCGGGAATCGTCACGCCAAACAGTTCGATACTGCCTGAGACGCCCCACAGGATGATCGAGAAGGAAACCAGGCTGACGACTGTACGCAGCAGCCCCAGACTCAGGCTCAGCGTGTCGGACGTAAAGTTGTTGAGGTCTTCGGACAGACGCTGGTCAGGGTTGTCGGTGTAACCGCCCTGCTCCAGCCGATAGTAGTTCTTGTGCGACAGCCACTTGGTGAAATGCTGCTCCGTGAGCCAGCGGCGCCAGCGTATGGTGAGCATTTGCGTGAGGTAAAGCCGGTACACCGCCCCCAGAATCGCGATGGCGGCGATGCCACAGAAATAGAGGATGAGGTGGGTGAACGCCGCCAGGTTTTTCTCCTGAAGCGCATTGTAGAAATCCCGGTACCAACTGTTGACGAGCACGGAAATGAAGACACTGAACAGCGAGAGAATGATCACGGCGATCAGCAGTACCCACGCCATGCCCTTCTCTTCGCTACGCCAGTAGGGCGTCACCAGCTTCCAGACGCGGGAAAAAAAATTCCCGGTCACCGTGTCATTGACCCTGGATTCATCGATATCGACATTCATGTATAGGCTCGGACGCAGGTAATGATGGGCGTTGGCACCAATGTGCCAGACGCCACGCGCGGTCTTCCATGAATAAATCTTTAACTGGCCTTCCTCTGCTCAGCGGCGGACCGGGCGCTTCTGCAACTTGCGCTGAAGCGTTCTGCGATGCATCCCCAACGCCCGCGCCGTGGCCGAAATATTGCCCTCGTGCTCGGTCAGTACCCGCTGGATGTGTTCCCACTGCAAGCGGTCGACAGACATCGGGTTTTCCGGCACCAGCGTGTCCAGATCGGCGTGTTCAGACAACAAGGCGGCCAGCACATCGTCCGCGTCAGCCGGTTTGCACAGGTAGTTGCAGGCCCCGCGTTTGATGGCTTCGACGGCAGTGGCGATGCTCGAATAACCGGTCAGTATCAGGACTCGCATTTCCGGGTCCAGTTCCAGCAGTTTGGGCAGCAGCACCAGTCCGGAGTCGCCTTCCATCTTCAAATCGACGGTCGCGTAGTCGGGAATGTCCTGCTGCGCCAGGGCCAGGCCCTCTTCGGCGGAGCCGGCCGTGCTGACCCGAAAGCCGCGGCGCGCCATGGCGCGGGCCATGACGCGGGTGAAGGTGGCGTCGTCGTCCACCAGCAACAGGTGCGGCAACTCTTCGCCTTCGACCTGGTTTTCGTCAGTCATGCTTCATCTCCTGTTGCGTTCCGGGGTAGACGCAGCTCGGTGAGCGTGCCGCCTTCCTCGTGAGGATAGAGTTTTACCGAGCCGCCCGCGCGGGTCACGCTGGCCTTGCTCAGAAACAGGCCCAGACCGAAGCCTTTGCCTTTGGTGGTGAAAAACGGTTTGCCTATCTGTTCAGCCACGGCCAACGGCACCCCAGCACCATGGTCGCGTATGGTGATGCTGATCTCGGCGATGTCCCAGTCCAGCGTCACCTCCAGACCGTCCGGGCAGGCGTCCGCTGCGTTGTTCAGCAAGTTCAGCAGGGCCTGGGTCAGATCGGGAGGTGGCGCGACCATCGGTACATCGCCCTGCCCCAGCCGCTGGAAACGGTAAGTCGCTTCGGGGCGCATCAGGTGCCAGCGGTCCAAGGCCTGGTCGAGCCAGCGGCTCACCGTCTGTTCCTCGACCGCCATTCGCCGATTGGCCTCTGCAGCGCGTACCAATTGCTGGAGCGTTTCCTTGCACAGCTTGACCTGATCCTGCAGCACGGCCAGGTCTTCCTTCAAGGCGGGGTCCTTGTTGTCCTGCTGCATCTCCTTGAGCAACACGCTCATGGTCGCCAAGGGTGTACCCAGTTCGTGGGCGGCCCCCGCCGCTTCAGTGGCCACGGCGAGCAGTTGTTTGTCCCGCGCGCCCTCTTCGCGGCGCAGAGCGCGCATCTGCTCCTGACGCCGCAGTTCTTCGGCCATGCGCGCGGCGAAGAACGTAATGACCCCAGCCGCCAGAGCGAAGCTCAACCACATGCCATAAATCTGCATCTTTTCGCGGGCGATGGCGAAGGTCGCGACCGGGTAAAAATTGGCGAGCATCAGGCTGTAAAGCGCCAGCGCGATCCCCGACAGAATCAGCGAATAGCGCCAGGGCAGCGTCACGGCGGCGATGGTGAGCGGTACCAGATA
Organism: Pseudomonas sp. RIT409; assembly: GCF_003052515.2. GTDB lineage: Bacteria > Pseudomonadota > Gammaproteobacteria > Pseudomonadales > Pseudomonadaceae > Aquipseudomonas. The sequence continues at coordinate 504,354 of NZ_QARE02000001.1, forward strand.
GTAGGAGACGAATGGGTTGGTCGAACCGCCGGAAAAGTACAGCAAGGCACTGTGGATAAACAGGTCGAACGCCAGTTGCACGGCGTATTCAAGTTCGGTGACGGGCCACGAAGTGCGCAAGCGGATCGCCGTCAACAGACAGACAATGGCTGAAAAACCGAGCGTGATGTCCAGTTGCAGCCACGGCAGGGACAGCAAGTTGAACAGGTATGCGAAGCCCACGGAACCGGCTTGGGCCCCCAGGACCAGGATGCGGATGAAGGTCAATCGCCAGAGGTTCTGGCGCGTGGCTGAGGTCAATTGTACGGCGAGCATGAGCTCTCCTGATGAGCGCTCCAGGCGGATCCGAGCGAGTATAACCAATGGCGTGCGGCTTTCCGCTAAAGTGCGTCAAACCGCCACAGCAGAATGTGTATGGGGACGTCCGGATGCCCTACAGACGCGCATGCGGCATCAGGAACAAGATCCCGGGATCACAGTCTGATGGGCATCCGTCCGACAACGCGCATCACTGCATACCGGGCGGCTCGCCAAACAAGGAGTTTCACATGCTCAGCCTTCGCTCCACCGTTTCTCTCCTCGCCCTCGGTGCCACAGCGCTGACCAGCGTCTCCGCGCTGGCTGAAGACGTTCATTACAATCAGGTATCCGTTCGCGCCGAGGTCAATCAGGACGTCCAGCGCGACCTGATGAACGTCACTCTGTACACCGAATCGCAGGACACCGACCCGGCGAAACTGGCCGCCGGCATTACCGAATCCCTCAATAAGGCACTGGGCGAAGCACGCCAGGTCAAGGATGTGACCATTCGCCAAGGCAGCCGCAACAGCTACCCGATCTATGACGATAAAGGCCAGAAAATCACCGGCTGGCGCGAGCGCGCCGAGCTGCGCCTGGAAAGTCCGAACTTTGCCGCCTTGTCCAAACTGACCGGCGAGTTGTTGGGCAGCGATATGAAGATGGGCGGCATGGACTTCTCCATTTCTGACCCCGCTCGCAAAGCCAGTGAAGACACTCTCCTGAAAAGTGCCGTCACGGCCTTCAAGGCCCGTGCGCAATTGGTCACCGAGGCCCTGGGTGGCAGCGGCTACAAGCTGGTCAACCTCAACCTGAACACCTCCGGCTATCCTCAGCCTTACCTGCGAGCGCCGGTGATGATGATGAAAGCGGCACGCGCCGATGCCGCGCCCACCCCTGATGTCGAGGCCGGCACAAGCCAGGTCAGCGTCACCGCGGACGGTGTCATCGAAGTCGCGATCCCTTGATCCTTTTGCCCGCGGCAGCCTGAAGCTGCCGCTGTTTCCCGGCTTGCGATGTGCCATTCCCTTCTTGGCACATCCTCCTTCTCACACTAATGCCCTCGCCGGTTCTTACGCCCCAAACTGACATGGCTGATTCCCGGCTATCTCTCCGCAGACCAGTATAAGCACCGCAGTACACCCCACGACGACACAGGGATCGCGCTTTCGCGAGCACGACGTGTCGCCCATTTTCACGGAAGAAATTTGAAATGAAACTAGACAAGACGCTGAACGCCCCCGCCCACCCTTCGGACAGTGTGGACGATGACGTGGAAATTCTGTTCCCGAACCCCGACACCCCGCCGCTCGCCCGTTTCGAAGCGGGTCACGGCGATGCCCAGCATCAGACTCACCAGCAGATTGAACGCGCACTGCTGGAGCTGGACCTGAGCCGATACGAACTGGACGCCATCTATTTTGGCAACTGGCTGCGAGATTATTCGCAGTTGGTCGATCCGAAAGTCGTTCGCGCCCCCGGCATGGACAAGCATTTTCCAGAGGTCCTGTCACGGGAAGCGCTGACACGTATCGTCGACGTTCTGTCGATCAAGCATTTCCCGCAACTGCGCAAGAACGCGGCGCTTCACCACACGGTCACGCCGGAAAAGCTAGGTGTCTACCGTCCCAGCGAACACCTCGACAACCCCAGGACGGACGACCTCGACACCCCGGATCCTAGACTTCGCGATCCGCAATTCGAAGCGCTGGTGTTTCCCGGCGATCCGCTGCTGGACATCGATTACGATACCTCCATGAAGCGTTATCTGGCGCGCTCGGTGGATTTCATGACAAGCGAGTTGCAACGGGCCATGACGCTGAAAAGGTCCCCGGCGGGGCTGAGCGCATTCGGTTCGGCACTGCATGTACTCGAGGATTTCTTCGCCCATTCCAACTTCGTCGAATTGGCGCTGATCAAGAATGGGCACGAGGCCGTCCTGCCGTGGACCTCTCCCGCCCACTGCAAGGCCGGCTTGCCATTGGTCACCGGGACCTTCGGCGCCTCGGACACGCTGGCCAGCCTGATCGGGCCACTGGGAGCGCTTCTCTTCTCGCCACGCGACCTGATCTACCAGCCGACGAAGGCTGGGGACCGTAGCGAACGCGAGCAAATTCTGCTGATCCTCCTGGCCGAGCATCAGAACCCCCGCTACCTGGACATTTACCAGACCTATCTCGAGACACGAGATCAGTGGGTAGAGCTGCCCTTGGTTGAGTTTTTCCAACGCAGTGCGAAATACCTGGAAGGCTTGTACGCGGTGGTAGGCAATGCGACCGGCATCGTCATGAAGGATCTGTTGATCCAGTTCAGCGAGAACATCGATGACTGGCAGACCCGCTACGGAGCAGACCCGCACGAGAACGGCTCCACCGACCCGACGCATTCGCAATTGGCGAAGGATCATGCAGAACATCCCTTGCACTCGATTGCAGCCGCGCTCGCATTTGAAGCGGTCAGAAAAGTCGGTGAAGCCATGGTGGCCTACTGGAACGGCGACGCCGAAGCCGACCCGATCGCCACCGCCGTCTCCTACTTCACTCATCCCCAGAACAGCGACTGGCAGGATGCACAGGTGACCGACTGGGCCGCCGCTAACCCGGAAGCGGTGAGATTCAGCACGTCCAAAGAGGAAATGCTGAGCATCAGTGAAAAGGTCGCTCAATCTGGACGCCGGGCATTGAACCAAATGGAAAAAGATGGTGCCGCTTACCTGGATTTCCTGCGCGGCGAAATCATGGATCCCCATTCGCCTTACTGGGTGTTACTCAACCTGACGCCACAGGGGTCGTTACTTAGACTGGCGCTGGAAAAGCTGGGCTTCTTCCGCAAGTGACCTGTGTGCCCCGTCATTAACCCTCGACAGTACGGCATTTTCCCTGGTTATCATCGTCCGATGATTTCCAGGCATGAATGCCGTACTTGCAAGAGGTCGACATGGAGAACACCTTCAAACCCCTGCTTCTGGCTGCTGCGATGGCCCTGTGTGCGCCATCGGTACAGGCAGCCAGCACGCTGGTGTACTGCTCTGAAGCGAGCCCGGCGGGGTTCGACCCGAGCCAGTACACCAGCGGCACTGAGTTCGACGCGTCAGCCGAGACCGTCTTCAACCGCCTGACGCAATTCAAACGGGGCGGCACCGAAGTCGAACCTGGACTGGCGACGAAGTGGGAAGCTTCCGATGATGGCTTGACCTACACGTTCCATCTTCGTGAAGGGGTGAAATTCCACACCACTGACTTTTTCACACCCACCCGAGATTTCAACGCCGACGATGTGCTGTTCACGTTCAATCGCCTGCTCGATCCCGAAGATGCGTTCCGCAAGGCTTACCCGTCCGAATCGCCCTATTTCAGCGACATGGACATGAACAAGACCATCAAGCGAGTGGAAAAGGTGGACGACCAGACCGTTCGTTTTCACCTGAACAACATTGATGCAGCGTTCATTCAAAACCTCGCGATGAGCTTCGCGTCCATCCAGTCTGCCGAATATGCGGCGCAGTTGCTCAAGGAGGGCAAAGCAGCCGAGATCAATCAGAAACCTGTCGGAACGGGCCCCTTTGTGTTCAAGCGCTACCAGAAGGACGCGCAGATTCGCTTCGTTGGCAACAAGCACTACTGGAAACCTGAGGATGTGAAACTCGACAACCTCATCTTTTCGATCACTCCCGATGCGGCCACGCGCTTGCAGAAACTCAAGGCGGGCGAATGCCAGATCAGCGGCTACCCTCGCCCGCAGGACATCGAAGAGGCTCAAAAGGACCCTCATCTGAAAGTGATGAGCCAGCCAGGATTCAACTTGGGTTTCCTGGCCTACAACGTCACGCACCCGCCGCTGGATCAGCTCAAGGTACGGCAGGCACTGGACATGGCCATCGACAAACCCGCCATCATCAAGGCGGTGTATCAAGGGGCGGGCCAGTTGGCTCAGAACGCCTTGCCCCCAGCGCAATGGGGCTTCGACCCCTCCATCAAGGACGCGCCCTACGATCCGGAGAAGGCCAGGCGTTTGCTCAAGGAGGCCGGCGTTGCGCCGGGAACACAGCTCAATCTCTGGGCGATGACCGTACAGCGCGCTTCCAACCCCAACGCGCGCATGTCCGCGCAAATGATCCAGTCCGACTGGGCAAAAATCGGCATCGAAGCCAACATCGTCAGCTATGAGTGGGGGGAGTACATCAAACGCGCCAAGGCTGGCGAACACGACGTCATGATCTATGGTTGGACAGGCGACAACGGAGACCCGGACAACTGGCTCGGCGTGCTCTATAGCTGTGCAGCGGTCACGGGGAGCAACTACGCCAAGTGGTGCAACCCGAGCTACGACAAGCTGGTGACTCAGGCCAAGGTGACGACGGATCGTGACGAGCGCATCAAGCTCTACCGCCAGGCCCAGAACATCTTGAAAAACGACGTGCCAATCACCCCGATCGCCAACTCGAAGGTGTTCCAGCCAATGCGCAAGGAGGTGCAGGACTTCAAGCTCAGCCCGTTCGGCCTGACGCCGTTTTACGGGGTAAGCCTGGCCCCGTGAGGCAGCAGCCGATCAACAGCGAAGTAACAGTTGAGGCACAAACGGGTGCATTCGCAACGGGCCCATGCACCCGAATTGCGCACTAAACATGCCGATATGCGACACGCAAACGTTCAACTCCGCCAGGAATTATAGTTTTGCGACATTCGTGTACGTTCGTGCCACGCTTTGCCACTTGTTTGGCGCCAGCATCTTGCTTTGGGTATGGCGCCTGCATAAGTATCCCCGGGATTGGCCCACAAGGCCGTATCCTCAATTAAAAAATGACAACAACTGAGGCCACCATGCTCAAAAAAGCGGTCATTCCGTTTCTTCTCGGCGCAGGTTTGATCGCCAGCGCTCCCTTCGCTCATGCAGCATCGAATCTGGTGTTCTGCTCCGAAGGCAGCCCTGCTGGTTTCGACCCAGGTCAGTACACCACCGGCACCGACTTCGACGCTTCGGCCGAGACCGTATTCAACCGTCTGAGTCAATTCGAACGTGGCGGCACCGCCGTCATTCCAGGTCTGGCTACCAGTTGGGACGTCTCGGCAGACGGCCTGACCTACACCTTCCACCTGCGCGAAGGTGTCAAGTTCCACACCACGCCTTACTTCAAGCCGACCCGCGAATTCAATGCCGATGACGTGCTGTTCACGTTCAACCGCATGATCAACAAGGACGACCCGTTCCGTAAGGCTTACCCCACCGAATTCCCTTACTTCACCGACATGGCGATGGACACCAACATCACCAAGATCGAGAAACTCGACGACCACACCGTCAAAATGACGCTGGGCACTGTCGACGCGGCATTCATTCAGAACCTGGCGATGAGCTTCGCGTCGATTCAGTCCGCCGAATACGCCGCCCAGTTGCTCAAGGAAGGCAAACCGGAAGACATCAACCAGAAGCCGATCGGCACGGGTCCGTTCGTCTTCAAAAGCTACCAGAAGGATTCCAATATCCGTTTCACCGGAAACAAGGATTACTGGAAGCCTGAAGACGTCAAAGTCGACAACCTGATTTTCGCCATCACCACCGATGCATCGGTCCGTGCGCAAAAGCTCAAGAAAGGCGAGTGCCAGATCACTGCCTATCCCCGTCCGGCCGACCTCGCTCCGCTGAAGGCCGATCCGGCGCTGAAGATGCCCGACCAGGCAGGCTTCAACCTGGGCTACATCGCCTATAACGTGATGCCGACCATCAAAGGCGAAACCAAGCCCAACCCGCTGGCCAAGCTGGAAGTGCGCCAGGCGCTGGACATGGCTGTCGACAAGAAAGCGATTATCGATGCGGTCTATCAGGGCGCTGGCCAACTGGCCGTCAACGCCATGCCGCCGACCCAGTGGTCTTACGACACGACCATCAAGGACGCCCCGTACGACGTGGCCAAGGCCAAGGAACTGCTGAAAAAGGCAGGCGTGGCCGAGGGTACCGAAATTACCCTGTGGGCGATGCCGGTTCAGCGTCCGTACAACCCCAATGCCAAGCTGATGGCTGAAATGCTCCAGAACGACTGGAAGAAGATCGGCATCAACGCCAAGATCGTTTCCTACGAGTGGGGCGAGTACATCAAGCGTGCGAAAAACGGCGAAAACGGCGCAATGCTGATCGGTTGGAGCGGCGACAACGGTGACCCGGACAACTGGCTCGGCACCCTGTTTGGCTGCGACGCGATCAACGGCAACAACTTTGCCAAATGGTGTGACAAACCGTTCGACACGCTGATTCACCAGGCCAAGGAAACCACCGACCAGGCCAAGCGCACCGAGCTGTACAAACAGGCTCAGCACTTGCTCAAGGCAGCGGTTCCAATGACACCGATTGCGCACTCGACTGTTTACCAGCCAATGCGTAAAGAAGTTCAGGACTTCAAGATCAGCCCATTCGGTCTGAACTCGTTCTACGGCGTGAGCGTCAGCGGTAAGTAACACCTCTCCATGACTTCACGGTCGCGTTACCTTCGGGTACCGCGACCGTGTCGTTGTACGTGCACTATTGAAATGAAAATGACTATCGTTAGATGAGTAATCCGTACCGGAAAGAATTTGCCTACTAACGATAAGCACTTTTCCTACAAATATTGAATCAACTGGAAGTCTTTACTGGAGCGCTTGGCGGACATACCGTCATATGCACCCGAACCTGAGATTTCTAGATATATCGGTCGGTCGGGTATTCCTGTCTGAGAGAGTCTGTTTGCGCAAACGATTGCCACGGAGTTTCCCGCATCATTCAGGCCATTCGAGTCCCAAGCGATAAGGATCGTCATGCGTAAAACAAATAAAGTCATTTCCACCTTGTTCACTGCAGGGCTATTTGCCACTATTCACACGACCCAAGCAGCGACAAAGAGCCTGGTGTTTTGTTCTGAAGGCAGTCCCGCCGGATTTGATATCGCGCAATATACCTCCGGCACCGATAATGATGCCGCCGAGCCCATTTACAATCGCCTTGTCGAATTCGAGCGCGGCCAGACCCAAGTGGTGCCTGCATTGGCCACCCGCTGGGAGGTCTCTGCGGACGGACTGACTTACACCTTTCATCTGAGGGAGGGCGTGAAATTCCATAGCAGCAAGACGTTCACGCCAACACGGGATTTAAATGCCGACGACGTGCTCTTTACTTTCAATCGAATGTTGAATAAAGAGCACCCCTTCCGCGTTGCCTATCCTACAGAATTCCCCTACTTCACCAGCATGGGTCTGGACAAGAACATCAAGGCGGTCGAAAAAACCGACGCTATGACCGTGGCATTTACACTCAATCATGTCGACGCTGCCTTTATTCAAAACATTGCCATGAACTTCGCGTCGATTCTGTCGGCCGAATATGCTGCCAAACTAATGGCATCCGGTAATGTTCGCGATATCAATCAAGCGCCCATCGGCACCGGCCCCTTCGTCTTTCAGCGTTATCAGAAAGATTCGCAGATTCGCTACTCCGCCAATAAACAGTTCTGGGATCCGGCACGTGTAAAAGTCGATCAACTGATTTTCGCGATCAATACCGATGCTTCGGTGCGCGTGCAGAAACTCAAGAAGAACGAATGTCAGGTCACCTCCAACCCGCGCCCGGCGGATGTCGAGGCCTTGAAAGCCGACCCACAGCTACGGGTCATTCAGAAACCTGGCTTCAACCTCGGCTACATCGCCTATAACGTGCGCCATGCGCCGCTGGACAAGCTGCAAGTGCGTCAGGCACTGGACATGGCCGTGGACAAGAAAGCGATCATCGATGCGGTGTATCAGGGTGCGGGTCAACTGGCTCAGAACGCCATGCCACCGACCCAGTGGTCCTACGATGAAACCGTCAAGGATGCACCTTACAACCCCGACAAGGCCCGTGAGCTCCTGCGCGCTGCCGGCGTCAAGGAAGGGACCGAATTGACCCTGTGGGCCATGCCCGTCCAGCGCCCTTACAACCCCAACGCCAAGCTGATGGCGCAGATGCTTCAAGCAGACTGGGCCAAGGTCGGCATCAAGGCGACCATCGTCAGTTACGAATGGGGCGAATACCTCAAGCGCTCGAAGAACGGCGAGCACGACATCTCGCTGATTGGCTGGACCGGGGACAACGGTGACCCGGACAACTGGCTCGGCACGCTGTACAGCTGCGCGTCCATTGGCGGCAACAACTACTCGATGTGGTGCGATGAAAAATACGATGCGCTGATCAAAGCGGCCATCGCCACAGCCGACAAAGACCAGCGCATCGGCCTGTACAAAGAGGCGCAGCACTATCTCAAACAACAGGTTCCGATCACGCCCGTGGCCCACTCGACCGTCAGCCAGCCCCTGAGGGCCAGCGTCAAGGGCTTCGAAGTCAGCCCGTTCGGCCGCAACAATTTCTCCGGCGTCACCCTCGCCGACTAAACGAAACCGTGCCACCGATGACCTTCATCGTGGCATTGCTTTAGCCGCAATCCGCGGAGCGAGCGAAAAATGGCCCAAAAGGCTGCGACACCAAAGCCGGTCAACCCATAAAAGCCGGCCTCTATAAAAGCTGTATTCGGGAGCTATAAGACGTGAAAAAAGCCAGCACTGCTGTATTCGCCTTCTCCGCCCTCGCCTTGAGCGTGGCGGCCCAGGCAGAGCCGACCAGTCAGGAATTCGTTCCAACGACCTTGGCGCCTTCCAATCTGCAGAGTGAAGCCAAGGGCTTTCTGGAAGATATGAAAATCACTGGTTCAACCAGGAACTGGTACTCCAACGAGTTGCTGCGCCGCGGCGCGACTTGGTCGCGTAGCGAAAACGGCGTTGTCGTCGATCGCGATCCTCGCCGCATCAACTGGGTGCAAGGCACCATCGTCGACTTCAGCTCGGGTTTCACCCAGGGCACGGTAGGGTTTGCCTCTGAAGTGGCGGTCTATAACGCGGTGGCGCTGGACCGAGACAAAGACGATGTCATGGGTGGCGGCAACCGCACCCTGACTGAAAACAACGGCGACCCGGTCGGCCAATGGAGCAAGTTGGGCCTGGCCAACGTCAAGGCACGCATCTCCAACACCACGCTGACCGCCGGCCGCCAGTCGCTCAACACCCCGGTTCTGGCCTACATCGGTAACCGTGCACTGCCTTCCAGCTTCGAAGGCGTGAGCATCGACAGCAAAGAATTCAACAACCTGTCGTTCACCGCTGGCAGCTTCGACCGCGTATCCCCGCGCTCCGAACAGAGCCTGACCAAATTCCGCTCCGAGTACACGGCCAACGCCAACGTCGAAGCCGACCGTGTGGACATCGCCGGTGTCGACTACACGCCATTCAAGAGCCTGACCACCAACTTCTACGTCTCGAACGTCGAGGACTTCTGGCACCAGTACTATTTCGCGTTCCTGCACGAAATGGGTGACACCGACGTCCTGGGGCTGTCCACCAACCTGAACTACTACAAGACCAAAGATTCGGGCCAGAAGAAAATGGGCCCGATCGACAACGACACCTACTCCCTGTCGTTGACCGCGACCCACAAGGCGCACAGCTTCAGCATTTCCTATCAGGAAGTGGAAGGCGACACCTACTTCGACTACATCCACGACAGCAACGCCATCTTCCTGGCCAACTCCCTGCTCTCGGACTTCAACGGCCCGAACGAGAAGTCGGTCCAGTTGAGCTACCTGTTGAACATGGCTGACTACGGTGTACCTGGGTTGAAATTCAACATTTACCAGGCACGCGGCTTCGACATCGACGGCACGCATTACAAGGGCACTGCATACGATGTCCGCAGCATGGATGGCGAGACCCACTACGAATACGGCGTCGGCGCAACTTACACCGTACAGAACGGCCCACTGAAAGCCTCGACCATGCGCGGTACGTACACCACGCACCGTGCGAGCGAATTCCAGGCAGATGGCAACATCAACGAGTTCCGCCTGGTCACCACGATCCCGTTCAACATCCTGTAATCACTGACCCGTGGATGGTTTCGGACCCCGGTTCCAAAAAAACCGAGTGGTCCGATACCCCACTCATACATGGCTTCATCACTTGCGGAGGGCGTTCACTTGAAATCGACATTCAAACTCGCAACATTGCGCAACGCAGTCGCACTGGCGCTAGGACTGACACTGCTCAGCACAGCCGTCGGCGTCTCAGCCAAACCTCTGGTGGTCTGCACCGAAGCCAGCCCGGAAGGGTTCGATACGGCGTTGTATACCACCGCTGTCACGGCAGACGCTGCGGCGGAAACCATTTACAACCGACTGGTGGACTTCAAGCCTGGCACCACCGACATCGAGCCAGCACTGGCGGAGTCCTGGGAGATCAGCGACGACGGTATTCATTACACGTTCCACCTGCGCAAGGGTGTCAAATTCCACACCACCGACTATTTCAAACCCACGCGTGACATGAACGCGGACGATGTGGTCTGGAGCTTCCAGCGCCAACTGGACCCTAATCACCCGTGGCATAAACAGTCCACCGTCGGTTTCCCTTATTTCGAGAGCATGGGTTTCAAGGAACTGCTCAAGAGCGTCGAAAAAGTGGACGACAATACGGTCACCTTTACGCTGACCCGCCGTGAAGCACCGTTTCTCGCTGACGTGGCGATGGCGTTCGCTTCCATCTACTCGGCCGAGTACGCCGACCAACTGCTCAAGAGCAACAAGCTCGACGGTTTGAACAGCCAGCCGATCGGCACCGGGCCCTTCATCTTCCAGCGTTACGCAAAAGACGCTCAGGTGCGCTTCAAGGCCAACCCGGAGTATTTCCGTGGCAAGCCGCCGGCCGACACGCTGGTCCTGGCGATCGCCACTGACAACAACGTCCGTCTGCAGAAGCTCAAGGCCAACGAATGCCAGGTCGCGCTGTATCCCAAGCCCGACGACATCCCAAGCATCAAGAAAGACCCGAACCTGAAGGTCGACGAATTGAACGCGATGACCACGGCGTACATCGCAATGAACACCACCCACAAATACATGAGCGACGTGCGGGTGCGCAAAGCCATCGACATCGCCTTCGACAAAGAGGCCTACGTCAACGCGCTGTTCGGCAAAGGCAATGCCACTGTGGGCGTCAACCCTTATCCGGACACCCTGCTGGGCTATAACAAGCAGTTGAAAAACCCGGCGCACGATCTGGACAAGGCACGCGCCTTGCTCAAGGAAGCAGGCGTACCGGAGGGCACCACGTTTACCCTGTTCACCCGCAACGGTGGCGGACCGACCAACCCCAACCCGATGCTGGGGGCGCAAATGATGCAAGCCGATTTGGCAAAAGTCGGCATTAAGTTAGATATACGCGTCATGGAATGGGGCGAAATGCTCAAACGGGCGAAAAACGGCGAACACGACATGGTGTCGGCGGGCTGGGCAGGTGACAATGGCGACCCTGATAACTTCCTGACGCCGAACCTCAGCTGTGAAGCCGCCAAAAACGGTGAAAACTACGCACGCTGGTGCAATGAGAAGTTCCAGGCACTGATCGATCAGGCACGGGAAAAAACCGACCCGGCCGAACGCGCTGCGCTGTATGAGCAGGCACAGGTGATCTTCAACCAGGATCAGCCGTGGATCAGCATGGCGCACACAAAAATGTTCACCGCCATGCGCAAAAACGTAGAGGGCTACCAAATCAGCCCTCTGACTACCAATAACTTCGCTACCACCCAAGTGAAGTAGAAGAAGAATCCGGCGGGCCTACAGGCATTGTTCAGAACGTTTTGACGCGAAGGTGAGGCAAAGCGAAAACAGTCGAGGAAGCGGAGTTTACGAATTGTAAATGAGCAGTCCGAAGCGGCTTTCAATGCAGCATCACCGAGTGTCAGGACGTTTTGACCCGTCGGCATACGCCTAACCGGCAGATGAGGTACACGAGAAGATGTTTAGTTTTATCGCCCGCCGAGTGGGGTTGCTCATACCCACCTTCTTCGGCATTACCTTGCTGACGTTCGCACTGATTCGCCTGATTCCGGGTGACCCGGTCGAAGTCATGATGGGGGAACGCCGGGTCGATCCGGAAATGCACGCCCAAGCCATGGAACGTCTTGGCCTGAACAAACCCTTGTATGCGCAGTACCTCGATTACGTCGGCAAGCTCGCCCACGGCGACCTCGGCGAATCGCTGCGCACGCGTACCAGCGTGTGGACCGAATTCACTTCGCTGTTTCCGGCGACTCTGGAACTGTCGATTGCGGCGCTGATCTTCGCTGGCATCATCGGGCTGCTGGCGGGCGTCATCGCCGCCTTGCGACGAGGATCCCTGTTCGACCACGGCGTCATGGGGGTCTCACTGGCGGGCTATTCGATGCCGATCTTCTGGTGGGGCCTGATTCTGATCATGTTCTTCTCGGTGTCCCTGGGCTGGACCCCGGTCTCGGGACGGATTGACCTGTTGTACGACATTCCTCCCAAAACCGGCTTCATGCTGATCGATACCCTGCTCAGCGATGAGGAAGGCTCATTCATGGACGCCTTGCGCCATCTGATCCTGCCTGCCATCGTGCTCGGCACCATTCCGCTGGCGGTGATCGCTCGGATGACGCGCTCCTCGATGCTCGAAGTGTTGCGTGAAGACTATGTGCGCACCGCTCGCGCCAAAGGGCTCTCGCCAGCCCGCGTGGTGTTCGTCCACGGCCTGCGCAACGCGCTGATTCCGGTCCTGACCGTGTTCGGCCTGCAAGTGGGCACCCTGCTCGCCGGCGCCGTGCTGACCGAAACGATTTTCTCCTGGCCGGGCATCGGCAAATGGCTGATCGAAGCCATCGGCGCCCGTGACTATCCCGTCGTGCAAAACGGCATCCTGTTAATCGCCTGCCTGGTGATTCTGGTGAACTTCGTGGTGGACATCCTCTACGGCTTCGCCAACCCACGCATTCGTCACCAGCGCTGAGATCACGACCATGAACACACCCGCTCCCGTAACGGCAGTCGATCAAAGCCTGCTGTACCCCTCTGTCTACAAAGAGTTCTGGCAGCATTTCGCCAAGAACAAAGGCGCTGTCGCCGGCCTGGCCTTCATGGCCTTGATCGTCTTCTGCGCCATCTTCGCCCCATGGGTCGCGCCCCATGATCCAAGCGAGCAATACCGCGACTTCCTGCTGACTCCGCCGGTCTGGCTGGAGGGCGGCCAATGGCAGTTCATCCTCGGCACCGACGAACTGGGACGCGACTTGCTGTCGCGCCTGATTCAAGGCTCGCGGCTGTCGTTGCTGATCGGTCTTTCGTCGGTGGTAATGTCGCTGATTCCCGGCATCCTCATGGGTCTGCTGGCCGGTTTCTTCCCCAAGATTCTCGGTCCGACCATCATGCGCCTGATGGACATCATGCTGGCCTTGCCATCGCTGCTGCTGGCCGTGGCCATCGTCGCCATCCTTGGCCCAGGCCTGATCAACACGGTGATCGCCATCGCCATCGTGTCGCTGCCGTCCTATGTGCGGCTGACCCGTGCAGCGGTGATGGGTGAGCTGAACCGCGACTACGTGACCGCGGCCCGTCTGGCCGGTGCCACACTGCCGCGCCTGATGTTCATTACCGTGCTGCCGAACTGCATGGCACCGCTGATCGTTCAGGCCACCTTGAGCTTTTCTTCGGCGATTCTCGACGCCGCGGCGCTGGGCTTTCTCGGCCTGGGCGTCCAGCCGCCAACGCCTGAGTGGGGCACTATGCTCGCTTCGGCCCGCGATTACATCGAACGCGCCTGGTGGGTCGTGAGCCTTCCGGGGCTGACCATTTTGCTCAGCGTGCTGGCAATCAACCTGATGGGCGACGGCCTGCGCGATGCGCTGGACCCGAAACTCAAGAACGCCGCCTGAGGACGCCAGAATGTCATTGTTAGAAATCAAGAATCTGAACGTGCGCTTCGGCGACGCCAACGCCACCCCGGTGGTCGACGGCCTGAGCCTGAGCGTGGACAAAGGCGAAGTGTTGGCCATCGTGGGCGAGTCCGGCTCGGGGAAATCCGTGACCATGATGGCGCTGATGGGTCTGATCGATCACCCCGGCATCGTGACCGCCGATGCCCTGAGCTTCGACGGCAAGGACATGCTCAAGCTGTCCCCGCGCCAGCGTCGCCAGATCGTGGGCAAGGACCTGTCGATGGTCTTCCAGGACCCGATGACCGCCCTGAACCCGAGCTACACCGTGGGGTTCCAGATCAAGGAAGTCCTGCGTCAACACTTGGGTCTGAAAGGCAAAGCCGCTCATCAACGCGCGCTGGAACTGCTGCAAAAAGTAGAAATTCCCGGCGCAGCCCAACGGCTGGAAGCCTATCCGCACCAACTGTCTGGCGGGATGAGCCAACGCGTGGCTATCGCCATGGCCATCGCCGGTGAGCCGAAGCTGCTGATCGCCGACGAACCGACCACGGCCCTCGACGTGACCATTCAGGCGCAAATCATGGACCTGCTGCTGGCCCTGCAAAAAGAGCAGGATATGGCGCTGGTGCTCATTACCCATGACTTGGCTGTGGTGGCCGAAACCGCGCAACGGGTGTGCGTGATGTACGCGGGACAGGCGGTTGAAGTCGGTCAGGTGCCCGCGCTGTTCGACGTCCCGGCGCACCCATACAGCGAGGCGCTGCTGGCCGCGATTCCCGAACACAGCATGGGCGCCGAACGTCTGGCGACCCTGCCCGGCATCGTCCCAGGCCGCTATGACCGTCCGAGTGGCTGCCTGCTGTCGCCGCGCTGCCCGTACGTCCAAGACAAATGCCGTCAACAGCGCCCGACACTGGACCCACAGGTCCACGGTCTGGTGCGTTGCTTCTACCCGCTGAATCAGGAGGTGGCGTGATGAGCGAGATCGTACTGACCGCCCGTGACCTCACCCGTCACTACGATGTATCCCAAGGCTTGTTCAAACCCCACGCGACCGTACGCGCCCTCAACGGGGTATCGTTCGAACTGGAAGCGGGCAAGACGCTGGCGGTGGTCGGTGAATCCGGCTGCGGCAAATCCACCCTCGCCCGCGCCCTGACGCTGATTGAAGAGCCGTCTTCCGGCTCGTTGAAAATCGCAGGCCAGGAAGTGGCGGGTGCCACCAAGGCGCAACGCAAGCAACTGCGCAAAGACGTGCAGATGGTGTTCCAAAGCCCATATGCCTCGCTCAACCCCCGGCAGAAGATCGGTGACCAACTGGCCGAACCGCTGCTGATCAACACCGGCCTGTCGGCGGCTGAACGTCGTGAGAAAGTGCAGGCGATGATCAAGCAAGTGGGTCTGCGCCCAGAGCACTATCAGCGCTATCCGCACATGTTCTCCGGTGGTCAGCGTCAACGTATCGCGCTGGCGCGCGCCATGATGCTGCAACCGAAAGTGTTGGTGGCGGACGAACCGACCTCTGCACTGGATGTGTCGATTCAGGCGCAGGTGCTGAACCTGTTCATGGACATGCAGCAGGAATTCAACACCGGCTACGTGTTCATCTCCCACAACCTGGCGGTGGTACGTCACGTCGCCGACAGTGTGCTGGTGATGTACCTGGGTCGCCCTGCGGAAATGGGGCCGAAGGAAGAAATCTACAGCCGCCCGCTGCATCCATACACTCAGGCGCTGCTGTCGGCGACCCCGGCGATTCACCCGGACCCGCTGAAGCCGAAGATCAAGATCGTCGGCGAGCTTCCCAACCCGCTCAACCCGCCCTCAGGTTGCGCGTTCCACAAGCGCTGCCCGTACGCGACCGAGCGTTGCAGCACCGAAGTCCCTGAGCTACGGCCGGTCGATAACCGTCAAGTGGCCTGCCACTACGCTGAGCAGTTCGTGGCTTAAGAGGGTAATGATCGTGCCCACGCTCCGCGTCACCGCCAAAACGGACGCGGATCGCCCAGAGCGGCATTACCACGCGGAGCGTGGGAACGATCAATCGGACTTACCGCCTACCCTTAGCAGTCCGGCTTGTCGGCGGCGATCACCCAGACGTCACCGTCGGCAAGCCGGACTGCTACGGGGCCAGCAACATCAGTACACGTCGCGGCGATAGCGCCCTTGCTCAATCAGGCGTTGCACGACGTGTTCGCCCAACACTGCTTTCAACACCTCATCCACGCCGCCAGCCATCCCTTCCAGACTGCCGCAGATGTAAATCGCTGCGCCTTCATTGATCCAGACACGCAATTCATCTGCCGCTTCGCGCAACCGATCCTGGACATAGACCTTCTGCGCCTGATCACGGGAGAACGCCAGGTCCATTCGCGCCAGATCACCGGACGCCAACCAGTTATTCAGCTCATCGCCGCAATGGAAATCGTGAGCCACGTTTCGCTCGCCAAACAGTAGCCAGTTACGCGGTTCGCCTTGGGCGATACGCGCCTTGAGCAAGCTGCGCAGCCCCGCCAGCCCGGTGCCGTTACCGATCAGAATCAGCGGCGCAGGCTCACTTGCCAGATGGAAACTGCTGTTGCGACGAATGCGCAGGCTAATCGTATCGCCTACTGCCGCATGCTCGGTCAACCAGCCAGACCCCAGGCCCAGGCTGCCGTCCGGGTGCACTTCCTGTCGCACGATCAGTTGCAGCGTGCCGTCTTCGGGAATCGATGCAATCGAGTATTCACGCATGGCCAATGGCACCAGCGCATCCACCAGCGCTTGCGCATGCAAGCCCACCAAGTGGCTACGGTTGGCAGGTAACTGACGGCCGCCCAACGCTTGCGCAAGCGTTTCATGCAGACCATCGACCTTGACCTGTGTATCCGCAGCAATGCCCAGCCCGGCGAGGAACTGCTCGACGGCAAACATCCCATTACGCGGCAACACTTCGATCAAGTCCCCCGCCTGCCATCGGGTGTCGGAAGCTGAAATCAGGCCCAGCAAAAACACCTTCGAGCCCATGCTGTCGGGGTTCAACCAATCTCGCTGGGACAGCACCCAATTCTCGTATTCCGGCGCTTTCCAAGGGCTGGCTGGCGTCGAACCAGTCAGTTCACCCAACTGTTGCTGCCAGTGTTGAAGCGCGGCACTGTCCCCACTGTCCACTTCCACTGGCGCGAACAGCGTGCTTGCGCCACGCTCGGCCAACCAGTCGTGCAACCTGCGGGCGAATCCACAGAACTGCGTGTATTGACGGTCACCCAGGCCCAGAACCGCGTAGTTGAGGTGCTGCAGCGACACCGCCCGTCCTAGCAGCCGGCGCTCGAACCCTCGTGCACTGTCGGGTGCTTCGCCATCGCCGAACGTACTGACGACAAACAGCGCATGCTCGCTCTGTTGAAGTTCATGCTCCGTCATGTCGGCCAATCGTTGCACCCGCACGGGCAAACCGGCGGCCTGCAATTGCCCTGCGGTCTGCCACGCCAATTGCTCGGCGAACCCACTCTGACTGGCAAAACCGATCAACCACGCAGGCCCTTGAGTGCCGGAGGTGCTGGAACCGGCTTGACCGACTTCACCACGGGCCGTGCGAATCTCGCGCTTCTTGCGACGACGATCCAGGTACAGCAACCACCCGGTGATGAAGAACAACGGCATCAGGATGGCCGCAAGGGTTACCACGATACGACCGGTGATGCCCCAGTAGCTGCCAGTGTGCAGCGCGTAGTTGCTGATCAACAGTTGCGCCCCATAACCCTTGTCGGCGTAGCGTGAGATGGCCTTGAGATTGCCATCGGCCGGGTCGAGGGTGATCTGGTTCAGCGCGCGAGGGTGCGGTGCGTCGTTCAGGAGGTAGAACACCGTTGCCATTTGACCGGCTGCCTGAGGCAGGCGCAGGTTATAAGCTTTCAGCCCCGGCCCGGCCGTTTTCTCGATGGTGTTCTGGATGGCGGCGTAATCGACGACCACGGGCTGCTCCGGCGCCGCGTCGCGAGTGCCTGCAGCCGGGCGCGGGCCTGGGCCACGGCGTTGTTCGCCCGCGACCGGCGGATCTCCGATCAGTTTGTTCATGCCGTTGCTGAACCAGTCGTAGGACCACATCAGCCCCGTGCCAGCCAGCAGCAGATACACGATGAGGCACCAGGTCCCGAATACCGAATGCAGATCCCAATTGAAACTCCGGCCCTTCTTGGCCCAGTCCAGTGTCAACCAGACACGCCAGTTCAGTGCCTGCCTTGGCCAGCGCAGATAGAGCCCGGACAGGCAGAAGAACACCAGGATCAGGGTACAGGCGGCGGTGACCTGCTTGCCGTACTCACCCGCCGCAAGGAAACGGTGCAGGTTGAGGATGAAGCCAAACACGTCCTGGCCTGTCGCGTCCGGCTTGAACTCACCGGTGTAGGGGTCGAAATTGTGCATCTCGCCGCGGCGCTCGCCCGGTGCAGGCTTGAACCAGACTTGAGCGGCCCGGTCCCCGGCGACTTCGATGCGGAACATGGCCACCTTGTCCTGGCCCTGTGCTTCGAGTCGGCTGACCATTTCGCCGAGCGACAGTTGATGCTCACCAGGTTGGACGAACAGCGCCTCAGGGTTGAGCGCGTCCAGGATTTCGTCCTCGAAAGAGTACAACGCACCCGTGATGCCCATCAGGGCCAGCACCAGGCCCGCTGTTATCCCGAAGAACCAATGCAGTTGAAACAGGACTTTCTTCAACACCCTCATGACCTCGATAACCCGCTGCTGCGCGCATTATGCGCATAAACGGATGCATTCTCATCCGTATCTGATTCTTTATTGGGAGCTGCTGCGCCCATTGCGCCATAACCCGCTTCGCAAACGGGCTCATACCACCCTGCGCGCCTCATGCACAAAAGCCCCACTCGCCCGAAGGCAGGTGGGGCTTTGCGCTCTCACTTGATGGTCAGAAGTGGAAGTTCGCACTCATCAGTGCGGTACGGCCGGCGGCCATGTGGGCGTAGTGCGTGGTGAAGACCTGATCGTAGTAACGCTTGTCGGTCAGGTTTTGCACGTTCAATTGCAGGTCTACGTTCTTGGTCAGGGCATAGGTGGCCATCGCGTCGTAGCGCCAGTACGACGGTACTTCCACGGAGTTCGCTTCGTTGCCGAAGCGAGAATCCACGAACGTGGCACCACCGCCGACCGTCAGCTTGGGCATCAACTCGTAGGTCGACCAAAAGTTGAACGTGTTACGTGGC
This sequence comes from Pseudomonas sp. RIT409, assembly GCF_003052515.2. Taxonomy (GTDB): domain Bacteria; phylum Pseudomonadota; class Gammaproteobacteria; order Pseudomonadales; family Pseudomonadaceae; genus Aquipseudomonas. Next base: position 523,637 of record NZ_QARE02000001.1, read on the forward strand.
GTGCTCGGCATGTGGTTGCCTTCATCGGCAGCGTTGCTGGCCTTGACGATTTCGCTTTCCATATAGGTGTACCCGCCGTACACCTTCCACTTGCTGGTGAGGTTGCCGCTGTACGTCAACTCGAGGCCATCGACCCGCTGCTCGCCATCGAGCACCTGGAAAGTGGCGTTGTCAGGGTCAGTGATCCGCGCATTGGTTTTCTCGGTGCGGAACAGGGCCGCCGTCAGCGACAGGTTGTCATCGAAGAAGTCCCACTTGGTGCCGATCTCGTAGTTGCGGTTCTTTTCCGGATCGAGGTCGGTGTTGTTGGCCGCAAGCTCCAGGCCACCGTTGCCGCTCGTCTCCCCTGACGGGTTGCTGGAAGTCGACCAGGCGGCGTAGATGCTCCCGTTCGGCAATGGCTTGTAGGTCAGCCCGACTTGGTAGTTCCACAGTTGGCTGGTGTTCTCGCGCTTGAACGGCCCGGCGACCGAACCACGGCCCCCCGTGCTGTAACCGCTGGATTCGACATCGTAGTCGTCGTAACGCAGGCCAAGGTTCAACGACCACTGTTCATTGAATTTGAGCGTATCGAATACGTAGGCCGCGCTGGTCTTGGTATCGGTATCGGTGTAGGCCAGGCTGTCGGTGATGGTCCCGTTCCAGGCATCTTTCGGTGTCGGATCGTAAAGGCTGGTGCAGTCGCCTGAACGAATCAGCGCTGCGTTACAGGTCGAGCCGATGGTTCCGCCGCTGGCCGACAGGACGTTGTAGGCCCGGTTGTGCGTGTCTTGGTAGGAAAATTCGACACCGGTGACCAGGCTGTGCTCGACGAACCCAGTGTTGAACTTCGCTTGCAGGTCCGTCTGGTTGATGAAACCGCTGGAGGTCGAGTTGCGGCTTTTCGCCGAGCGAGACACCAGGCCACGGGCGACGTTGCCACGGCTGTCATCGGGGTTGGTGACGATGTAGTCCAGCGTCGACCGGGACATGCGGAAGCTGTTGGACAGGGTCAGGTTTTCGTTCAGGTCGTGCTCGATCCGGAACGTGCCGCTGTCGTTGACGCTCTTGCGGTAGTCACGATCGGTCAGGCCATAGAAATTGTTTTCATTGACGTGAGCCGGCTTGTCGACCACGTATTTGCTCCGCCCCGGTGTGTTGGTCAGCGGGATGCCATAGTCGGGCATGTCATCGGTCGACAGGTGGTAATAGTCGACTTTGACGCGGGTGTCGGTGCCCAGCCCGAAAGCGAAGGACGGCGCAAAGCCCCAGCGGCTGACGTCCACGTCGTTGCGACCGGCCACATTGGCGTCATGCTTCATCAAGTTCAGGCGAACGGCGGAGGTGTCGGTCATCTGCTTGTTCAGGTCCAGCGTATAACGCTGAGTCTGATCGGAGCCGAAGGTGTAGCCACCGTTGTAGGCGTCGCCCAAATGAGCGCCCTTGGTGATCAGGTTCAGGCTGCCGCCGGTGGAACCGGCACCGGTGAACGCAGAGCCGGGGCCTTTGCTGACCTCGACCGACTCGACATTGAAAATTTCACGGTTCTGCGCGGCGATGTCGCGCATGCCGTCGATGAACACATCGCTTTCGGCGTTGAAGCCACGGATGATCGGACGGTCGGCGTTCGGGTTTCCCCCCTCTCCCGCACCGAAGGTGATTCCCGGCGTGGTCCGCAATGCATCGGCAAGGCTGGTCGCCGCGGTGTCACGGATCACTTGCTGCGGAATGACGGTGACACTCTTCGGTGTCTCGCGCAAAGGGGCCGTGTATTTTTTCGAAGCCGACTCTTCGGTTCGATAGGTCGTGTCGGCGCGCTCGCCATCAATGGTGGTGGCGCCGATGTTCAGCGCGGTGTCCGAAGACGTGTCTGCTGCCTGCGCCGCATGGGCCGCTGACATCGCGGCAATGGCGACCCCGACGGCACCCGCGATGGAGCGCTGGGCAAAAACGGATGATGGTTGTGATGAGCGCGACATTTTCCTTCCCCAAGGAACGTTTGAGGTCGCGGAATATAGATGGGAATCATTTGTATTCGCAGAAAACTTACATTCTTTACATTTTTCGGGTTCCACTTCTTGCCCGTCTCATCCGTGCCGGTGCGCACCAGGTTTTACACAGGCAATAAGAATCACTAACATTCGCTACCTTTTCCGCTGCCGAGTGGCCACGCCATGCTCTTACACATTCCCGGTTTGTTCACCCGCGAGGAAGTGCTGCGTATCAGGGAGGCACTGGAGCGGACCGAGTGGGCGGACGGCAGAATCACGGCCGGCCATCAGTCGGCCAAGGCCAAGCACAATCTGCAGTTGCCCGAAGGTCACCCCCTTGCAGCCGAGATAGGCACCGCATTGCTGGAGCGTTTGTGGCAGAACCCGCTGTTCATGTCCGCCGCGCTGCCGCACAAGGTATTCCCCCCGTTGGTGAACTGTTACACCGGAGGCGGCAGTTTCGATTTCCACATCGATAACGCCGTGCGCCAGGCCAGAGGCGGCGTCGAACGCGTGCGCACCGACCTGTCATCGACGCTGTTTTTCAGCGACCCAGATGACTACGACGGCGGTGAACTGGTCATTCAAGATACCTTCGGCACGCGCTCGATCAAGCTGCCGGCCGGCGACATGCTGCTTTACCCTTCCACCAGCCTGCACAAGGTCAACCCAGTGACGCGCGGCGCTCGCTATGCGTCGTTTTTCTGGACCCAAAGCCTGGTGCGTGACGACGGTCATCGCACGCTGCTTTTCGAAATGGACACGGCGATCCAGCAACTGACCCGCGATGTGCCCGAGCACCCGGCGCTGATTCAGCTCACCGGCACGTATCACAACCTGTTGCGACAGTGGGTAGAGGTCTGACCGGTGAACTGGACGCTGCGACGCGAAGATGTACTGGACGGCGAGCACCTGCGGGCCATGCTCAATGACAATCCGGCGAGCGCGGCACGAGCCATTCTGATCGCGGCGCAGCAAAACATAGTCGACGCTCAAGCACTGCTTGGCCAGATTCTGCTGGATGGCAGTGGCATCGAGCAGGACGCGGCGCTGGCACTGACCTGGTTTGAGATCGCCGCGCGCAACGGCCACGCCATGGCCTCCAACATGGCCGGACGTTGCCATGAGCACGGCTGGGGTTGCAAGCCCGACGCTGCCAGGGCCGCCGAACACTATCGACGCGCTGCCGAGGCCGGGCTCGACTGGGGGTTCTACAATTACGGCAATCTGCTCGCCACGGGGCGAGGCGTGAACAAGGACCAGGCTCGCGCACTGGCCTGCTATCGCAAAGCAGCGCATCTGGGCCACGCAAAGTCCATGAACATTCTGGGCCGTTATCTGGAACAGGGGTTGTGCTGCGAGCGAGACCTGTCGGGCGCTCATGAGTGGTATCGGCGCTCCGCGGAAGGAGGAGACTTCCGCGGGCAATTCAGCCATGCGGGCGTACTTGCCGATCAAGGGCGCATCACACAAGCCATTCACTGGTTCGAAGCCGCTCTGCATGTTGGCAACCTCAATTTTTTGCGGGTCAGCCGCAAGGCACTCCTGGACGCCTCTCACCCGGACATTCGCTCACTGGCCCTGGCTTACCATCAGCGCGCAGCGCAGTTGGGTAATGATGAGGATATCGCCGAATACCAGCGGATCATCCGCTCACGCCGTTGATCAACGAGCAAACCTCCCTTTTTCGCCAGTCGACTGCACATCTTCGTTCAGGATTAGATGAGCGCATATTTCACCACCTCTTACATACACTTAAAATACAAAGACTTAGCATTACGTAAAAAATAGTATTGGAAAGTTCCTACAGCTAAAGTTCGCATTTCCACTTTGACGCCTTCAGCCTAGATACCTAATCTTCCCTCCCGTGCAGCGCAGTTTTAAAAGGACGCCGCGCGTGCACTTTCACAGGCAATTAATTACATATCATTAAAGGATTAATGATCATGCCTCAAAGCATTAAATCTTTACCCGAGAGTGCCGCCACTGATCCGGCACTGTTGTTTCACTCTTCCGTTGGTGAAGAAAGCGACACCACGCGCAGTGGTGGTTTGATTCTGACGAAAGATCAAATCAAGCATCTAAAACACTATGAAATCAAAGGGCTGGCGCTTCCCACGCAACTCGATGACGTGATTGCCTACCTCGGGTATGAGACCGGGGCCGGCCGAGGACTCGAAGCAGTCGACTTTCAAGGCTCATTTACCCTCATCCATGATCATGCCAGTTTATGGAACCCATTGAGGACGGACTTGCTGACCGTTAGTGACAAACTCGTCGTGTTTGCAGGTTTAATGCAAGTCTACGGCGACAGCATGATGGAAGTGTTTGATGATGTCCGAGCGCTGGGCCTGGTCGAAAAATACGATATCAAAACCCTCGAAGAGCTGCGCAAGGTTGAACTGCAACTCGGCCATCGATTCCCAGGCATCGAACAAGCTGACCGAGAGGATCTTGGATATTTCCTGAACCGAATTCTGGAGAAGGTCCGCGAACGAGAGTCTGAGGCGAATGCCATCAAAAACCGCCTGGATGACTTCGGAAAACAACTGGCCAATCGCGTGGCGCCGGAAATAAAACTGCGATTGGCTTGCATTGACAATAACGCGCTGAACACTGAAATCGCGGCATTGCAAAAGAAAATCGATGAGCGCGCCACCGCCATCGAGGAAAAGAACAAAGAGTACAAACAACTGGTCAAGGAAGCGATCGGAAGTGTAGCCGCGGGCGGCTTGATCTTGATGATCTACACCAGCGTGCAAGCTGAAAAAGTGCGCAAGGAACGCAATAAATTGCGGAGTGAGCAACAAGCCGATATTGCCTTCATGGAACAGAAAAATCGGATTCTGGCGTCGCTGGGCCGGGTACGCATGGATTTGCAAGACCTTGACCTGATCGTGATCGATGCGGATATCGCCACCAAGAACCTGATTACCGTCTGGAACAAGCTTGCCACTTTCATTGCCGAGTCCAGCATGCAGGTCAACGGAATCCATGACGGGCTGTCCATGCGCCGCTTCAAGAACCAATTCAACCTCGTGGTCACGCCGTGGGCGACTATCGAAGTCGATGCCAAAAAATTACTGAACGTGTTTGCAGAAGCAGACCGTGAATTCAGAGCCGAATACGGAGTTTAAAATGAACAGCATTACTTACCTGCCCGCCAGCATCGAGTATCCGGCATTGGACGCCGTCACGCTTCGCCTATCTTCGAATGGCGCACGCGATGCCACCGTTACCGTTAAACATCTTTTCCTTCAGACCGACTACTTGCCCACCCTTCACAATAATGTGGTTCGGGTCGACACAGCCATACGCGAAGCGCATTTCAAAGCACGGGAGGTCGTGCTGGAGTTGAATACCAAGATCGGTATCAATGTACCGGTGCTCAGGGAGTATCAACAGGAGTTGCAGGATGCTAATGGTGTGGACGAAGCTGAAATTCGCGAGGACATCCAACATCAGCTCGATAAAATCCTGGCTGCAGTGGCTAAGGGGGGCGCCGTGCTTGGTCGCCTGCACTCGCCCTTGACAGCGTCACCTGTCCCCGACGCCACGGAACAATACATGTCGCAATTGGCAGCGGATCAGGAGCGCCTGCCGGCTGAAATCCAGGAGATCAAGCAACGACAAGCGAATCTGGAACAGAAGCGGCAGACGCTGACCGAAGCCATGGCGCTGATCGAGTCCAAAAGTTTCGCTCAGGTCGGCAAAGAGACGATGCTGGACGCCAAGGCAATTTCGCAGTTGGCCATGGCGACGCCAGAGGTTGCAGTCCTGGATCAAGCGATTGAACTGGCCCGACAAACCATGGAGAAAATCGAGTCGCTGGTGAATTACCTGGGGCTGATGGAAGCACGCAACACCATTCGCAGACAAATTACCGGTTTAGTGAACGATATCGCGGCCAAACAAAGTGAGCTCCGCCTGACGGTGCTCAAAGGTGACCTGATCAACGCCAGCCTTGGATTTGAAACCCACCGTGTTCGGTTCGTCGGCGAACTGGAAAAAATCATCGTGTCCGTTGACACCTTTCTTGCGGCATACAACAAAATCAGCACAGCGGACAGCAGCCAGGTGGCGCAATTCGGCGTGGACGCCGAAGCGCTGGCCAAGCATTTGTACGTGATGGGCTGATGTTCTGACAAACGAATACCGGAACGACAACTGTCGTTCTGGTATCCCCTTATCGAGACACTGTATGACCATCACTTCTATCAGCCAGACTCAACTGGACGATATTGACGCCTGCATGGTGTACCTCGCTACGCTGAACGCGAAACTCAGGGACTTCAGTTTCCACCTCGAATCGGGCTCGAATTACCGAGTCAAACGGGCCGTTGTGTTGCCGGTAAGAAAACTGGAAAGACTCAACACTTCATGGAACATGAAGGCAAGCCCGGGGCTGTTCAGGCACATGCGAGATTTTGTGCAGGAGGGATTGGATTTTCTCAACTATTTGGTCGAGCAAAGTGCAATAACAGGCGGCTCCCGTACCGAGGCTGCAGCCCACAGATGGAACAATATTCCCTCGCCCCCCCTTCCTTTGCCCCAATATGCCAGTGGGTCCATGGACAACTGCCTGGCGTGGCTGGAGCACCATAGGCATTGGGTCTGGCAGCTTGCAGAGATAAGTCAATTCGCCCTGTCGACCTACCAAGGCATGCGAACCACCCTCTACAGCAGCCTGACGCGGGTGATCGACTTCATGTCGCTTAATCGGCAACTGGCTGTTTTGAACAATCCGGCGCATCAGGGCATTGCACGAGCAGCCGCAATTGAAGCAGAAGCGCGTCGGCATTACGCATTTGCCATGAGCGGCATTGCCGATTTTCTCGTAATGAACCAGCGCATTACCCTCCTGCTCAATCAGGCCCATAAGTCGTTCAATGTTCTCGACGGCCAAAGTAGCGTAATCAGAGCGGTCGCCCATCTCCGGCTGATCATGATTGAACTTGAACAAGCACGTCGCCATTGTGATGAGGTCGCCAGCCTTCGAGGCTAGATCGAACCCAATAAAAAAGCCCGCGATCAATCGCGGGCTCCTCGGTACCTCGATCCGTCTCAGATGTAGAAAGACTTCAACGGCGGGAAGCCATTGAACTCAACAGCGCTGTAGCTGGTGGTGTAGGCACCTGTGGAGAGCCAGTACAGGCGATCACCGATGGCCAGGTTCAGCGGCAAGCCGTATTTGTAATTTTCGTACATGATATCGGCGCTGTCGCAGGTTGGGCCGGCGATGACCACTTCTTCGACCTCACCCTTCTTCTCAGTCCAGATCGGAAACTTGATGGCTTCGTCCATGGTTTCGATCAGGCCAGAGAACTTGCCCACATCGGTGTAAACCCAACGCTCGACGGCGGTGCGGGATTTGCGGGCGACCAGCACCACTTCACTGACCAGGATACCGGCGTTGGCGATCAACGAACGGCCCGGTTCCAGAATGATTTCCGGCAGGTCATCGCCGAAGTCTTCTTTCAGGAAGCGAATGATTTCTTCCGCGTAGGTTTCCAGGCTGTTGGTACGGGTGATGTAGTTGGCCGGGAAGCCGCCACCCATGTTGATCAGCTTCAGTTCGATGCCGTCTTCTTCTTTCAGACGCTCGAAGATCACCTTCACTTTGGCAATCGCGGCGTCCCATACGCTGATGTCGCGCTGTTGCGAACCGACGTGGAAGGAGATCCCATAAGGCACCAGGCCCAGGTCACGCGCCAGGATCAGCAGGTCCATGGCCATGTCGGTCTGGCAACCGAACTTGCGTGACAGTGGCCAGTCGGCAGTGGTCGAGCCTTCTGTCAGGATGCGTACGTAGACTTTCGAGCCCGGCGCGGCCTTGGCGATGTTGCGCAGGTCGGCTTCGGAGTCGGTCGCGTACAGGCGCACACCCTTGTCGTAGAAGTAACGGATGTCCTTGGATTTCTTGATGGTGTTGCCGTAGCTGATGCGTTCCGGGCCAACGCCGCGGCCCAGCACTTTGTCCAGCTCATAGATCGAGGCGATGTCGAAGCTCGACCCTTTCTCTTTGAGCAGGTCGATGATTTCGACGGCCGGGTTGGCCTTGACTGCGTAGTAAACCTTGGCGAATTCGAAACCGGCGCGCAGGTCATCGTAGGCCTGGGCGATCATCGCGGTATCGATGAGCACGAACGGGGTTTCTTGCTTGTCGGCGAACGCCTTCATTTTGGCGAAGGTGTTTTTCTCGAAATAGTCTTCGACCTGAATCGACATGCGGCGGGTACTCCTGTTGGCAAACGGATTAAAACAATGGGTGCGAGCCTCGAGCTCATGAACGTCCTCCGTATCCCCACTTTGGTTCGCCTACTTCCCAAGGCCGTTGACCGAAAGCAAAAAGGCCATCCGGTGGTGCACCCCCGGTGGCCTTGCTGTCTCGTCGTCAGTACTTGAGCCGGATGGATCGTTTCCAGCATGGACGTTCGGCGCGAACTTTAGGACCTGAGGGGCTGGAGATCAACAAAAAATGTCGCGTTTCTGCCCGTTTTTGCCAGACGGACAGGCGTGCTCGTTCACTCACCCTGTAGTAACCGACCGATATGACAAAACGATGTTCCCGCAGATCCCAATTGTAGGAGCGCGCTTTCCCGCGATTGCGGTGTGCCAGACAGAACATTCGTCACAGGCAAAATGCAATCGCGGGCAAGCGCGCTCCTACAATATATTGGCGTCACATCACACCGATGCCTGCTCCGCCACCTCCGCCGGAGAAACGATGTTTGTCTTCTTGCCTCGCGACTGCCCTGAACTCAGGTAAGCGGCAATCGACTCCTGTGTCACTTCACCCAGGAACACATTCTCAGCATCCAGCACCGGCAGCCAGGCACGATTGAATTCGTACATGCGCGACAGAAGAATCCGCAAATGCTCGTCGTAGGCAGCAGTGGCGTTGAACGGGCGCAGAAATTGGTCGCAGGTGCCTGCCTGGCGATGCAGGTCGCGGCGCCGTACATAGCCTTTGGCCTTGTTCTGCGCGTCGGTCACGACCACATACCGGCGGTCGTTCTCATCCATGATTTCGAGCGCATCGGCCACAGGGGTTTCCGGGCTGACCGAAGGGGCGTTGTCTGCGGCGTCTTCGGCCTTGACCAGCAGCAGGCGCTTGAGGGTGCTGTCCTGGCCAACGAAGTTGCTGACGAAATCGTCCGCAGGATGGGCCAGCAAGGTATCCGGGTGGTCGATCTGCAACAGCTTGCCTGCGCGGAAGATCGCGATCTTGTCGCCCAGTTTGATCGCCTCGTCGATGTCGTGGCTGACCATGATCACGGTCTTGTTCAGCGCCCGCTGCATCTCGAAGAATTCGTTCTGGATCATCTCGCGGTTGATCGGGTCGACCGCACCGAACGGCTCGTCCATCAACAGCAGCGGCGCGTCGGCGGCCAGCGCGCGTATGACGCCAATGCGCTGTTGCTGGCCGCCGGACAGCTCTCGTGGGTAGCGATGCAAGTACTGCTTGGGCTCCAGCTTGATCATGCTCATCAGCTCGCGGGCCCGGTCGTGGCACTTCTGCTTGTCCCAACCCAGAAGTTTGGGCACGACCACAATGTTTTCCTCGATGGTCATGTTCGGGAACAACCCGATTTGCTGAATCACGTAGCCGATGTTGCGGCGCAGGGTCACTTCGTCCAGTTGCGTGGTGTCCTCGCCGTTGATCAGGACTTTGCCGGAGCTCGGCATGATCAGGCGGTTGATCATTTTCAGCGTCGTACTTTTGCCGCAACCGGACGGCCCGAGGAACACGCAGATCTCGCCTTCGTTGACAGTCAGGCTCACCGAGTCGACGGCCTTCACTTCCTTGCCGTTGCTTTGAAAAGTCTTGGAGAGGTTCTGGAGTTCAATCATTTCAGGAGTCCTTTTGGAGTCAGCGAGCGTTGCAGCCACTGCAGAAGCAGGTCAGCGAAGATGGCCAGGATGCTGACCAATACAGCGCCGACGATCAGCATCGACATGTCGCTGCGGCTGATGGAAGCGAGGATGAGCACGCCCAGACCACCGGCGCCAATGGTCGCGGCGATGGTCATGACGCCGATGTTCATGACCACAGCGGTGCGCACCCCGGCCAGGATCACTGGAACCGCGATGGGCAACTCGACCATCCGCAGGCGCTGACCGAAGGTCATGCCAATGCCGCGGGCCGCTTCACGAATGCCGGGCTCGACACCCGTAAGGGCGAGGTAGGTGTTGCGCATGATGGGCAACAGTGAATAGAGGAATACGGCGGTGATCGCGGGCAACGGCCCAAGCCCTTGGCCAAATTTCGAGTAGAACGGCAACAGCAGGCCGAACAGGGCAATCGATGGCACGGTCAGCAGCACCGTGGCGCTGGCTTGCAGCGGTCCGGCGAGGACTGGAAAGCGCGTCATGAATACGCCCAGCGGCACCCCGACGAGAATCGCCAGCGACACGGCGATACCGACAAGGGTGATGTGTTGCAGCGTCAGATGAAGCACCTGCTGCCAGTCCAGATGAGAAAACGCGCTGAGGAAGCTCATGGTGTCTCCTCCTGTTGGCCTACCGGATCAAGCGCCGGGGTCTGCTTGACCGGCACGCTTTCGGAAGATGGATGGATCGGATGGCTGCGCAGGAAATCCGCGGCAACGACAGTGGGACTCTCGTGGTCGACGTCGACGCGAGCGTTGAGGTCGATCATCGTCTGGTTATCCAACAGCGCCGCCAAGGGCTTGAGCAGGTCAGCCAATTGCGGGTGCTTGTCCAGATACTCCTTGCGAATGACCGGTGCAGCGGTGTAGTCCGGAAAGTAGTGTTTATCGTCATCCAGCACTTTGAGTTTGAACGCGTTCAACCGACCGTCGGTGGTGTACACCAACCCGGCGAATACCTGGCCGTTCTTCAACGCGGTGTAGACCAGGCCGGCGTCCATCTGCCGGGTGTTCTCGCGGCTCAGGTTCATGTCGTAGTGCTTGACCAGCCCCACGAGGCCGTCGGAGCGGTTGGCGAACTCGGTGTCCAGCGCCACGATATGACCTTCCCCGACTTCATCCTTGAGCAATGCGGTCAGCCCGGAAATGGTGGAAATCTGCGGATACTGTCTGGCGATCTTTTCCGGCAGGGCCAATGCATAGGTGTTGTTGAACTTGGACGGCGAGAGCCAGACCAGACCTTTCTTGGCGTCCAGCTCCTTGACCCGCTGGTAAGTCTGTTCACTGTCGAGCCTTTCATCGACGTGGTTGTAAGACACCAGCGAGACCCCGGTGTATTCCCAGAGCATGTCCAGCTGTCCACTTTCCTGGGCACTGCGAGCCAGGTTACTGCCCAGGCCACCGGTGATCTGGACTTGGTAACCCTTGTCACGCAGGTACTGGGCGGTGAGCTCGGCGAGGATGGTCTGTTCGGTGAACACCCGCGCGCCGATGCGCAGGACAGGACGTTCGGCGGGCGCTTCGGCCGCCTGGGCAAATCCGGCCAACAGCAAGCCTGCGCCCATGATGAATGTGCAGAGTTTTTTCATGAAAATTCCTTTCTCTCGGCCACTCGCTCAGCGAGCCAGCCCTCGTTCCAGCCAGAGGCGGCTCATCAGGGTCACGGCGCCATCGAGCAACAGCGCGAGCAGCGCTGTGCAGGCTGCACCCAGGACCAACTGGGGCTGATTGTTCAGCGCAATACCGGGGAAAATCAGGCTGCCGAGGCTGTTGGCACCGATCAGGAACGCGAGCGGTGCAGTACCGACGTTGATCGCCAGCGCGACCCGAACGCCGCCGACGATGATCGGCACAGCGTTGGGCAACTCGACACGCCACAAGACCTGGCGAGGTGTCATGCCGATGCCGGTCGCGGCTTCTTTGAGCGAACCCTGAACGTTTTTCAGGCCTTCATAAGTGTTGCGCACGATGGGCAACAACGAAGCGAGGAACAGCGCGAAGATGGCAGGCCCACTGCCGATGCCCAGAATGCCCAGGGCGATGGCCAATACGGCCAGAGGAGGAACGGTGTTACCGATGTTGAAGATCTGCATGAAACGTTCGGCGCGGCCAACCATGTTCGGTCGGCTGAGCACAATGCCGGTCGGGATTCCGACCACCAGTGCCGCCAGCATCGATGCCAGTACCAGCATCACATGGGCTTGCAGATAAAACAGCAGATCGTCCTGATACTGCTTGATTGTGTCGATGCCGATCCATTGGACCAGCAGGGCCAGGAGCACGATAGCGATCGCACCTCCCATCAGCCCCTTGCCATAGCGATTAGCCACGGGCGGACTCCTTATTTCAGTCGGCGAACACCTCCCGTGACGGGCCTTTTCAGGCCGCCCGCGAAGGGTCGCGAAGAGCAGCGGGTGGGTCGCCGATAAGCGGCGAAAACACGAGCCATGAGCGCAGCTTCGTCAAGCTGACTTGCAGATAGTGCGTCCCCTGGCAACGCTTGCCGCGTCATGGGCAGCAGGGGAATGGACGTCTCCGGAACCGCAAAGGTTCCCACGTGAGATGCTACTTGGCCACCCCTGATTGACTGAACGGTTCGGATATTGCGTTCGTTTGGGCTATAATCGCCGCCCTTTTTTGAATCACCTCTCGGGCGATTTCCCATGACCAGACAGGCCGCCGAAGTCGCGAAGCGCCGCACTTTCGCCATCATTTCTCACCCCGACGCCGGTAAGACCACCATCACTGAAAAGCTTCTGTTGATGGGCAAGGCCATTGCCGTCGCCGGTACGGTGAAATCCCGCAAGTCCGATCGCCATGCCACATCCGATTGGATGGAGATGGAGAAACAGCGGGGTATTTCCATCACCACGTCGGTCATGCAGTTCCCCTACCGCGAACACATGATCAACCTGCTCGACACCCCCGGCCACGAAGACTTCTCGGAAGACACCTACCGTACCCTCACCGCAGTGGACTCGGCCTTGATGGTGCTTGACGGCGGTAAGGGTGTCGAACCGCGGACCATCGCGCTGATGGATGTCTGCCGCCTGCGCGACACGCCGATCGTCAGTTTCATCAACAAACTGGACCGCGACATTCGCGACCCGATCGAACTGCTCGACGAAATCGAAGCCGTCCTGAAGATCAAGGCGGCGCCCATCACTTGGCCCATCGGCTGCTACCGTGACTTCAAGGGCGTGTACCACCTGGCGGGCGACTACATCATCGTCTACACGCCCGGTCATGGCCATGAGCGCACCGAGACCAAGATCATCCAGAAACTGGACTCCGACGAAGCCCGGGCTCATCTGGGCGACGAGTACGAGCGCTTCCTCGAACAGCTCGAACTGGTTCAGGGTGCCTGCCATGAGTTCGATCAACAGCAATTCCTCGACGGCCACATGACGCCGGTGTTTTTCGGCACTGCACTGGGCAACTTCGGTGTCGATCATGTACTGGATGCGGTCGTGGACTGGGCGCCGCAGCCACTGGCCCGGGTTGCCCATGAGCGTACGGTCGAGCCGGTCGAGGAGAAGTTCAGCGGGTTCGTGTTCAAGATCCAGGCGAACATGGACCCCAAGCACCGTGACCGCATCGCGTTCATGCGCATCTGTTCAGGCAAGTACGACAAGGGCATGAAGATGCGTCATGTGCGGACCGGCAAGGACGTCCGAATCGGCGATGCACTGACGTTCTTTTCCAGCGAGCGCGAGCAGTTGGAAGAGGCCTATGCCGGCGACATCATCGGCCTGCACAACCACGGCACGATTCAAATCGGCGACACGTTCACCGAAGGGGAAGGTCTCGGCTTCACCGGTATCCCTCACTTTGCCCCGGAACTGTTCCGTCGCGTGCGTCTGAAGGATCCACTGAAATCCAAGCAACTGCGCCAAGGCCTGCAGCAACTGGCCGAAGAAGGTGCAACGCAGGTGTTCTTCCCAATGCGCAGCAACGACATCATCCTGGGCGCGGTGGGTGTGCTGCAGTTCGACGTGGTGGCCAGCCGATTGAAAGAGGAATACAAGGTGGAATGCTCCTACGAGCCGATCACCGTGTGGTCCGCGCGCTGGATCGACTGCGCCGACAAGAAGAAACTCGAGGAATTCGAAAACAAGGCGGTGGAAAACCTTTCAGTGGACGGCGGCGGTCACCTGACCTATTTAGCGCCGACACGGGTCAACCTGAGCCTGATGGAAGAGCGCTGGCCAGATGTCAAATTCCGCGCGACGCGGGAGCATCATTAATAGCTGATAGCGCCGCCCCCCGGCCCGGCGCCTTGATCGTTCCCACGCAGAGCATGGGAACGATCATTCAACGTGATATCTGTAGGCGCGCGCTTGCCCGCGAGTGCGTTTGGTTGACCGACAGCACTGTGTCAGAAAGGACGCCATCGCGGGCAAGCGCGCGCCTACCACCGCAACTCAGTTCTTGATCATGTCGTGTTTGATCCAGTCGATCACCGAGGTGGTTTTCGGAGCCCAGCCCAACAATTCCCGTGCATGCTTGCCACGCACGCGGCTGTTGGAGCCCAAGCCATAATTGGCCATCTCGTAACCCCACTCGGCTTCAGCGTCTTTGAGCGGCCAGTCCTGCGCCTTGCCAAGCCCCATGGCCTGTGCGATGGCATTGCTCATGTCCAGAAATGACGCTTCGCCGCTTTCAACGAAATAGAAGGTGCCAGCCGGGTCTTTTCCAGCGCCAGTGCGTAAAGCTCGACCACATCGTCGATGTGCACATTCGACCAGATATTGCCACCGCTGCCGACGTGCCGGACGACCCCGCTCTTGCGAGCCTTTTTGACCAGACTTGGCAGTTGCACGCTGTCGCGGTTCACGCCCAGGCTGTGGCCGTAGATCAAGGTGTTGCAGAGCACGGCCGAGCGCACGCCCTCTTGGGCAGAGGCGATCACCCGATCATCGATGGCGACGCGAGCCGCTTTGTCGGAGGTCGGCGCTGGCAGGTTGTCTTCGTAATAGATCACGTCAGAGTGCTCGCCGCCCGAAGCATCGCCGACGATGCTGGAGCCGCTGGTGTGCAGCAACGGCTTGTCAGAACCTTCGAGCCCTTCGATCAGCGCTAGGACCGCGCCCAAGTGATCACTGCTGGCGGCATTGATCACCGCATCAGCCCGGCGTGCCTGCTCGATCAGCAAAGCCTTGTCGTCGAGCGTCCCGACGACCGGGACAATACGCAACGCCGTTAATTCTTCCGCCTGTTCGGCACTGCGCACCAGACCCGTAACGTGATGGCCTTTCTGGACCAGACCCGTGGCGATGGAACCGCCGATGAAACCCGCCGCGCCGGTAATGAAAACGTTCATGAATGCCTCCGTTGAATCGAATGGAATGCGCCCATGGAACTACGGCCCCACTGTTGAAAAAAACCAGCATCGAACCAAATGACCTTTGCGTGTGTGGCAAAGATCGCTTCCTCCCTTGTCCAGAGGTCATCGCACGGCGTGATCGCACGAGACGCCGTTGAAGGCGCAAACCGTGAAACTCACGCCGCGTACCGCCGCAACTTCTGCTGGATAAAGTCCAGAAAGCACTGAATTCTCAGCGCCAATTGGGAATTGCGGTAATAAACCGCGTGGATAGGCTGACGGTAGCCATTGTTCGCGTCGGGCAATACGACCTCCAGGCGCCCCTGACGAATGTCTTCATGGGTCATGAAGTGCGACAGGCAGACGATGCCTTCGCCCGCCAGCGCCAGGTGGCGCAGGGTTTCACCGCTGGAGGCTGCCACGGTGGGCCGAATGAGAAACTGCTCGCCATCGGCATGTCGCAACGGCCAGTGGTTGAGCGTTTCGGTCTGGGTGAAACCCAGCAAGGCGTGCCCGTTCAAGTCATCGACTGTCCTGGGTGTGCCGTGTTTTTTCAGGTACTCGGGGCTGGCCAAGATGTTCAGTGGGCTGGTGCCCAGGGAGCGCGCGTGCAGCGTCGAGTCGGCCAGGTCTCCGATACGAATGGCGACGTCGGTGCTCTGCTCCAGCAGGTCGATGATCACGTCGTTGCTGTTCAGCTCCAGCTGAATTTCTGGATACAACGCCCGAAACTCTGCCACGTACGGAACGATGGAATGCAGCACGAACGGAAATGCTGCATTGATTCGCAAACGCCCGGAGGGCGTCTGTTGCCGAAGAGACAGGCGCTCTTCCAGGTCTTCCATCTGCGCCAGGATCTGCCGCGCCCGCTCGAGAAAGAATTTGCCTTCCTCGGTCAGGTCCATCCGCCGAGTCGTACGGTTGATCAATGTCGTGTCGAGCTTGTTTTCAAGACGGGACAGCGTGCGGCTGATCGCCGACGGCGTCTGGTTCATCTGTTCGGCAGCAGCGGAGATAGAGCCGCTTTCGATCACAGACACGAACACCTGCAGCTCATCGGATCGGGCTTTCAAGGTCATTCTCCGTTGTACGTCGTGGCTGTGGAAACGCGGCGCCAGCAAACACCATCCGCATCACGGCAGCAGCCCTGCAGTTCGATAGGCCTGGATCGTGGTATCGAAGACGGCGATATCGCCACGCCCGCGAGCCACCAACTGTGCCCCTTCCACCGCTGCGTAGATCGCCAGCGCCTGGCTCAATCGCTCATCGTCGGTCAACTGAGGCCGACAGACCGAAAGCACGTCGTTCAACCAACGCACGTTGACGTCCGTGAAGTTGTCGACTTCAACCCGGACTTCGGGGGGAAGATCGTCGTACTCGGCGGCCATGATGCCGCATAGACACATCCGATTATCGTTGACCAGCGCCATGCGAAAAATTTCGGTGTAGCCCTTCATCCAGAGGTTCAGGTCGTCGGAGTCCTCGCGCAGACCGCTCAGATAGGCGATGCCGTCTTCGGTGTAGCGTCGGGCCAACGCGCTGCCCAGATCCCCCTTGGTAGGGAAATGGTAGTGAATACTCGCACTTTTGATGCCCACTTCCTTGGCCAATTCGCGAAAGCTCAGGCCATTGTAGCCGCGGGTTTGAACCATTTTCCGGGCGACCGTCATGATCGTTTCCCGAGTATCCATCGTCATAAATTTACCTTCCTATCGATAGATAGACGTTGACAGGCGAAATCATCTCAGCGCAGTGTATACCTACCGATAGATAGACAGCTATGGAGCTCGCATGAAAGTTTTCGATATTCCCGGTTTTCCCAATCCTTTGCGCATCCGAATCGTTCTTGCGGAAAAAGGTCTGGCGTCGAGCGTGGAGTTCATCAAGGTGGACTTGCCCGCCGCCGAACACAAACAGCCGCCGTTTCTGGCGATCAACCCCACCGGGACCGTCCCCGTATTGCAACTGGATGACGGGACATACATCTCCGAATGCACGGCCATTACTGAATACCTCGATAATCTCGACGGCAACCCGACGCTGACCGGTAAGACGCCGAAGGAAAAAGCGGTCATTCACATGATGCAGAAACGCGCCGAGTCCGAGCTTGCCGACCCGGTCGGCTTTTACTTCCACCACGCGACGCCTGGCCTGGGTGCTGCGCTGCAACCGTACAAGAGCCCTGAGTGGGAAGGCCGCGTCGAGTGGGGCAACCGCCAGCGCGACAAGGCAGTGGCCGGGATGAAATATTTCGACCACGTGCTGCGCAGCCAGCCCTACGTTGCCGGGGATCACTTCTCGATGGCCGACATTACCGTGCTCGGGGGCCTGATCTTCGCCGGTTTCGCCAATATCGACATTCCGGATGAATGCACCGCGCTGAAATCCTGGCAAGCCAACGTACAGCAGCGTCCGAGCGTGCGTAATCCGGCTTGATTCTTCCCGCCATGAGCGGCACAGCATCAGGGCACCCCACCCCTTCATCTCACGCTTTGAAGAGACTGTTCATGACCGTTTACACCCCTAGTCGTGCGTTGCGTCACGCCCTGACCATCGTCGCGCTCACCTCCGCCTGCACGCTGATGACGGCTCACGCCGATACCACCCGCGTAGCTGGCAAAGCAGGCAGCCATTACACCCATCAGACCGCCCCGACTCAATTCGTCAATGTGGACGGCGCCCAACTCGCCTACCGACGTTTCGGCAAAACAGGGGGCGTGCCATTGGTGTTTCTTCAGCACTTCGTCGGCAATCTGGACAGCTGGGACCCCGAAGTCATCGACGGCTTCGCCCGTGATCGCGAAGTCATTCTCTTTGACAACGCAGGCGTTGCCAGCTCGAGCGGCCAGGTGCCGAACAACATCCAAGATATGGCCAAATACGCCGCTGGCCTGCTCCAGGCGCTGGGCGTGAAAAAAGCCGACTTGCTGGGGTTTTCGATGGGCAGTCTGATCGCTCAGCAGGTGGCGCTCGATCATCCTGATTTGGTGCGTCGCCTGATTCTGGTCGGTTCATCCCCTCGCGCGGGTGTAGGGATGGCTTCGCTCACACCGGAGTTTCAGGGGTATCTGGCCAAGAAACGCGAAGTGCCGGACGAACTGTTGCTCGACGTATTCTTCACCCAAAGCGCCGAAAGCCAGGCATCGGGGCGGGAATTCCTGACGCGGCTGCGGGCGCGCAAGGTTAACCGCGACGTCGACGTCAACGACAAGACGGCCCCCGCGCAAGCCGCCGCGATCGCCGGCTGGGGCACTCCAGCGGAGCATGCCAACGACTACCTCAAGAACATTCATCAGCCTACGCTGGTGGTGGCCGGCAGCAACGACATCGTGTTCTACACGGTGAACGACGTGACGCTGCAACAGAACCTGCCGAACGCCCAATTAGTGATCTACCCGGATTCGAATCACGGCGCGATCTATCAATATCCGGAACTGTTCGTCAAACACGCCACCCTGTTTTTGAACGGCGTGAAGTGAGGCCCGGTGTGCCGTGCGGCGAAACTCCGCACGACACGTTTCAGACGCCGAACACCGAGGCGAGGTGAGCCTCGTAGCGCTTCACATCGTGTTCGATGTTCGGCACTTTCATCACGTCCACAGCCAGGAAGGACGGCAAGCCGGTCATGCCCAGGAACTGGTTGGCCTTGTGGAACGGAAAGTAAACGGCGTCTACACCCTTGGCTTCGAAGAAATCGGTCGGGTCGTCGAATGCCTGCTGGGGAGCGTTCCAAGTGGCCGAGATCATGTACTGTTTGCCATGAAGCAAGCCGCCGCTGCCGTACTTCTGGGAACTGTCGGAGCGGGTACGGCCGTCGTTGGCGTACAAGCTTCCGTGGCCCTCTGTGAAGACTTCGTCGATGTACTTCTTCACGGTCCAGGGCGCGCCCATCCACCACCCCGGCATTTGCCACACGATGACATCGGCCCAGAGGAATTTCTGCACTTCCTCGGCGATGTCGTAGCCACCGTCGATGAAGGTCTGCTTCACGTCGAATCCGGCACGGTCCATGAAAGCGATGCCCGCTTCGTGCAAGGTCGCGTTGTAACGGCCATCGGAGTGAGCGAACTGCTTGCCGCCATTGATGAAGAGTATTTTTTTCATGAAAGCACCTCGTCACTGCCCAAGCGCTGGCCGACTCAAAGTGGGCCATGCGGGGGATCAGTCAGGGAGAATGGATAGGGAATGGACGGCAGGATAGCGGTTCAACACGCGTTGAATAACCTGCGTCAGAGCAAAAAACATTTGCGTTAAAGTCACGAATCTCTAAGTCATTATTGCCTTCAGAATCCGAACCGAACTGTAAGGGTGGCGTGGGCAGGCCGGTTGCGACCGTCATCCCCTGCTCGCTGGGAGGGGTAATCAACACGTCACTCCCGGCCGACAACGGCGAGCACCGTTGCGCTTCCAGACACCCCGATGTCGAGCACAGACAACTGAGCGCCCACCGGGCCCCCTAAGGTGTGCGAGCGCCATTCACCCCTCTTTCGCCACCTCGTATGGAGCTTTCATGAGCGACTCGATCATTGTTCTTCGCGATACCACACCGGTGCCCGTCGTCGACGCGTGCAAATGGGAACGCATCGGCGGCGACCCGCATACCGTCAACCTCAACGCCTACACCAGCGCCGACGGCCAGAAAATCATGGGCACTTGGATCTGCACGCCGGGCAAGTGGTATGTCGAGTATGTGAAGTGGGAGTACTGCGACTTCCAGGAAGGCTATTGCATCATCACGCCGGAAGGCAAAGAGCCCATTCACCTGCGAGCCGGTGACAAGTTCATCGTCGAGCCCGGAATGAAAGGCACGTGGGAAGTGGTTGAGACCGTGCGCAAGTACTTCGTGTTTGCGTAAAGGCCGAAGCGGGTCCCCTACAGTGGATCAGCCGCCACGGTAGCCACCCATCCTGCGCAACCACGCTTGCGCAGGATGGGGCCGGTCAGCGCATTATTTTTTCAAGATGCCCGGGCGCCAACGCCCGCTGCATGTAATCCATTCCGGTGACCTGATCCAACTCCGCCAGGACCATTGCGATCTGTTTGTAGGCCGCACGAAACAATGAGCTGCCGAGGCTCACGCGCTGAACGCCCGCCGCGCGCAATCGATCGAGGGTCATGCGTTTGGCAGGGAGCACGTTGATCGGCTTGCTCAGTTCGCTTTGCACCGTCTTCAAATCCTCCATGCTGCGCAGACCCGGCGCGAACAGGCAGTCGGCACCCGCTGCTTCGAAAGCGGTGAGGCGCCTGATGACTTCGCTCAACGAATATTCATGAGACCCGAGCAAGTAGTCAGTTCGCGCCGTGACCACAAAATGCGGATTGCGGGTGCGCACCGCTTCACACGCCGCAATCACCCGCTCGCTGGCCTGTTCGACGCTGAAGAAAAGCGGGCCCTGCGGCGAGCTGTAATCGGCGATGTCTTCGATGGAGGCACCGCCACATCCCATATCGGAAACCTGTCGGAAGTTGCTCTCCACCCCTTCGGCGGTTTTCGCCAGACCGTTTTCCAGGTCCGCGCTGACCGGAATCCGCACGGCGCGCACGATGCGGTCGATGGCGTCGAAACGAAACTGGTTGTCCATCGTCACCGATGAGTCGCCGTACCCGTGGGCATAGGCAATCCCTGCGCTGGTGGTCCCCAGGGTGGGGTATTCCAGTTGTTCGATCAGTCGCGCGCTGCCCTCGTCCCAGGCATTTGGCATCACAAACATGGGGCTACCGGGCCTGTGCAGATCGTTGAAGCGCTTGCTTGCATTCATGAATGGCGTCCTCCTGGGTGCAAGACTAAAGCGCCTCGCGCCGGTACCCCATTCAAAAAAATTGAATCGATTTCAAAAATCATGAAAAGACAGCGCGGAACGATCATGAAAGTCTTGCCCCACCTTTTGCCTTGGACGCACTTTCATGAAACGGACCGTAACCGCTTTATTGCTTTCGCTCGCCTGTACAACTGCATTTTCCGAACAAGTAACGCAAAACACTCACTCAACTCACTCGCCGCCCGAAACAGCACTTAGCACATTCAATCTGCCGGGCACTTCAATGAAAGTTGCGCTATGGCACGACCCCGCCACGGGCCCGCAACAGTCGGTACCCAAACAATCTCAAATTGTACTTTTCGTTCACGGCGCCACGATCTCCGGCAAGTTATCGGCGGGTTATCCCATCGACGGTTATTCGTGGTCGAAGGATGTCGCCAATTCCGGGCGGGACGCCTGGGTGATCGACCTGCCCGGTTATGGCCGCTCGGACGACTACCCCGAAATGCGCAAGTCCGAGGCCCAGACCACGGCCGATCCCGTGGGCAATGCAAAGAGCCTGGTGCCGGTGCTGGACGCTGCGGTCGACTTCATCCTCAAGCAGAGCGGCGCCACCCAACTGACCCTTATCGCAACCTCGCGCGGTGCGATTCCAGCGGGCTACTACGCCACCGCCCACCCCGAAAAGCTGGAGAAGGTGGTGTTCAACTCGCCCATCGTGCGAAGGGACAACATCGATCCAGCGATCATCAAAAGCCTGTTCGGCAGCGCCGACAGACCGAGCCAGAACTTCTACGAGATCCCCATGGACAAGCGCCTGGCGATGCTCACCGACGACCGACCGCCAGGCACCGAGGTACAGCTGGAAAAGGACTTCATGACTCAGTGGCCAAAAGACTCGCTCTCCGAGCGCGGCACGCCACAGGGCACGATCAAAGTTCCGGGCGGATTCGCCCAGGATATTTATGACGCGTGGCACGGTACTTATTGGGACCCGGCAACTATCACAGTCCCGGTATTAATTATCCGCGGTGATTACGACCATGTATTGACCCCTCGCGAAGATACGGACTGGCTATACAGCCATTTAGTAAATGCCCCCAGCAAGCGCTCGGTACTTATTGATAAAGGCACCCACGCCATGTTGTTCGAAAAAAAGCGTTTTGAACTGTACCGCGAAGTTCAACTGTTTCTGGACGGCACGTATACCCCACTGGCATTGACCTGCAGTTTTTGCGGCGGCCGCAATTGAGAAAAGGAGCACCATCATGCTGAAGAAAGCACGCATCGTTACGCTGCAAGGCGTCCTCAATGAACAGGTGTACCAGGAGCGCGTCTCGCGCAGCGGTTGTTTTCTGGGAAATACGCCCGAGCAACAGGTCGCGAACCAGGCCAAGCTCTCCAACGCCGTAGTGGGCGTGGCAGGGGCTGGCGGCATCGGGGGCGCTGTAGCGCTGGGGCTGGCGCGTCTGGGAGTGAGGCACATCAAGATCGCCGATCCGGACTCGTTCGAGATCAGCAACATCAACCGTCAGTTTGGCGCTTCGGTTTCCACCGTAGGCCGCAACAAGGCCCTGGTGGTGGCCGAAGAAGTCCACAAACTGGCCGGTGACGTGACGCTTGAGGTCTATCCCGAGGGCATTCAAAAACACACCGCGGATGCCTTCGTCGACGGCTGCGATCTGGTGCTGGACCAGATGGACTTCTACAGCATCGGCGAACGCTACGCCCTGCATCGCGCCTATCGCAAATCGGCGAAATGCAAAGGCATGTTGGCCTCTTCCGTCGTGGGCTGGGGCGCCAACATCTACAAGTTCGAGAAGGACGGTCTCACGCTGGAAGACTTTTATGGCGTTCCTGAAGACGTGCAGATGACGCCTGACCTGGTGGATAAGCTCGTGAAGCTACAAGCGTCCTACCAGCCGCGCTTCCCGAGCATCCCCGACATCTACGGCTGGATGCAGGACACCGGCAATGTGCCGATCCTGTCGATCGCGCCTACCGCGTCTCACTACCTGATCCTGTGCCGTTCGGCGCTGATGCTCTGCGACCTGGAAGGCGCCCCTTACAGCACACCGCTGCCGGCCATGCCCAAGTATTACTGGTTCGACGGTTCGACCTTCGACAACGGCATCTTCGAGTTCGATGGGCAATGGGCCAACCCGGACGAACACCAAAAACACTTCCACGTCGCCTGACGTGTCACGGCCCTCGCTCGCGGGGGCCACACCGAGGTCAGCGTCTTGAACATCACCCCTTCACTCGGAGCAACCCGCGATATCGCGCTGTTCCTTGGCGGCTCCGGCCTGTGGTTCATCGGTGTCGGCATCCACAGCATTTTTTTGCCGTGGGTCTTGCTCAGCGAGCTTCGCGTCTCGCCCTTTCAGTTCGGTATCGCGCAGATGTGCCTGATGCTGCCCGTGTTGTTGCTGGTGATTTACGGGGGCTATCTGGCAGACCGGCAGCCCTTGCGTCGTTGGCTGGCGCGGATCTACCTGTGCGCCGGACTGCTCGCGCTCGTGTTCGCCGCTGGAGTGGCACAGGGCTGGTTGAGCTATCCGATGGTGCTGATGTACTCGTTGCTGTTCGGCGCATTGTCGGCTTTTTGCGCCCCGGCGAGGGAAGCCTGGTTGAACCTGCTCGGGCAGCACCAGTTGCAGAAGTGGGTCACGCTCAACATCGGCATCGAATTCGGCATTCAGATCGTCGGTTACGCCCTCGGCGGACAGGCGCCTGAGCTCGGCATCGGATGGATGTTCGTCTTGTTGGCACTGCTGTTCGTGACCGCTTCGCTCAGCGTGTCGCGCATCTCCACCAGCACGCCCACCAAGCCTCGCTCGGCCGTGCTGGACGAAACGCGCGCGGCCTGGCGCTACTCGACACACCATCCGGTGGTCTTTCCCGTGCTCTTGATAAACGGCCTGATCGGGGTCTTTTTCCTCGGTTCGTATTTCGTCGTCATGCCGTTGCATGTCTCGCAGTTGGCAGGCGGCGACGCCTCGCTGCTGGCCACTGCGAACACCGTGTTCATGATCGGGCTGATCGCTTCAGTCGTGACGCTGGTGGTCACGGGCGGCCTTCGCCACAAACCGCGCGCGTTGATCGCTAGCTGCCTGTTGGCGGCGCTGTTGCTGGCTGCCCTGCCGTTCGTGTTCAACCGTGGGCTGCTGCTCTCGCTGCTGTTTGGCTGGGGGTTCCTCGGTGGCGTCGCGCTGAGCATGGGCCAGACCCTGATCCAAGAACATGCGCCGCCACGCAACAGGGCCCAAGTGTTGGCGCTACTGATGCTGTTCTTCATGGGCGGCAATCCCCTTGGGTCGTTGCTGCTCGGCACCCTGCTCGAATACCTGGACGCAACCATCGTGAGCCTAGGCAGTGCGCTGGCCATGACGGCGGCCCTCGTTTTCATTTCCTACACCCATCGTTTCTGGAGTCTGCACCATGCGCCGCTCAACACATGCGCTTGACTTCCCTATGCCGAACCGGTGCACCAATCGGGTCATCATCGCCCAGAGCGAAGACGATCTGGCCAAGGTCCGCACGGTCTGGGAAGAAGTCTACAAAGAAGAACTCGGCTGGCTCGACGAGCACCACACCAACCCGTGCACCGACCGTTATCACGCCACTTCAGTGTACTTGCTGGCCACCGGGCCTGACGGTGAACCGGTGGGCGTGATGCGCATGGTCATCGACGGTGATCAGGGCCTGCCGGTGGAGAACTTCATCGACATCGCCGCCCTTCGCCAATCAGCACAAGGCCGGCTGGTGGAATGTGCGCGCCTGATGGTTCCGGCTCGATACCGCGACCAGAAATTCGCCGCCTACCCTCATGGCGTATTCGCCGCGCTGGTCAAGGCCGCGCTGCACCACTGCCTCAGGGAGAAGAACTACAACGTGCTGGCCAACTGTTTCGTCGAAACCCGCACCACACCGATCAAGGCCCTCACTCATCTGGGGTTTCGTGACCTGAACATCCGCTTTCGGGATGAGCTGAACGAAGCGTCGGAATGCACCGTGCTGCACCTGGACATCAAAGACATGCTGTCGATCTTTTATGGCCAGGAAGACGGGCTGGGCAACTACATCATGATGCGCAACGCCGGCTGACGCCGCGCAGGACGGACCCTTATGAACACACCGACTTCCATTTACCGGCTCGAATCCAATGTGCGCGCCTACTGCAGGAGCTGCGACGTGGTATTCGCCACCGCATCTGGGGCAACCCTGACGGACATCGAAGGCCAGCCCTACATCGACTTTTTTGCCGGCGCCGGCTCGCTGAATTATGGCCACAACAACCCTTACCTGAAAAAGCACTTGCTGGCCTACATCGAACAGGATGGCGTGACCACCACGCTGGATTTTCACAGCGATGCCAAGTCGCGCTTCATCGAACGCTTCGAACAAGTGATCCTCGCGCCGCGAGGCATGCGTTACCAATTGCAATTCACCGGCCCCACAGGCACCAACGCCGTTGAAGCAGCGCTGAAACTGGCGCGCAAGGTCACCGGCCGCTCGAGCGTCGCGGCCTTTACCCATGGTTTTCATGGTGTGTCTCTGGGTGCGCTGGCTGCCACCGCCAACGCGGACAAACGCGCCGTCGCGGGGGTCGAGCTTTCCAACGTCGTGCGCCTGCCCTACGACGGTTTTTTTGGCCCGGACATCGACAGCGCCGAAATCATCGCCTCGCTCTACCAGACCGCGGGCAGCGGTTATGAGGCGCCCGCCGCGATCATCCTGGAGACGGTGCAGGGCGAAGGCGGCCTGAACTGCGCGCAACCGGGCTGGCTGCAACGCATCGAGCGTTTGTGCCGGGCGCTGGGGGCGCTGCTGATTGTCGATGACATCCAGGCAGGGTGCGGGCGAACGGGCACCTTTTTCAGCTTCGAACAGGCCGGTTTGTCTCCGGACATCATCTGCCTGTCGAAGTCCATCAGCGGCTACGGTCTGCCGATGTCGCTGGTGCTGATCAAACCCGAGCACGACTGCTGGGAAGCGGGCGAGCACAACGGCACCTTTCGCGGCAACAACCCAGCGTTTGTCACCGCCTGTGCCGCCTTGGACTATTGGCAGAACAGCCAACTGCAGGACGCCATCGCCGAGCATGCGTCGCTGATGCGCACCGCGCTCGAAAGGATCCTCTCCGGCTTTCCATCGGGCTACGCGCACGTCGTCGGGCGCGGGATGTTCCTGGGCCTGAGGTTCCGGGACGCCAGCGTCGCCGGCGCATTGGTCGGTGCCTGTCTCGAACAGGGTCTGCTGGTGGAAACCTGCGGCCCGCAGAACGAAGTCCTCAAGCTGATGCCGCCACTGACCATCGACACGGCCACCTTGCAACAGGGCCTGGACACGCTTGAACGCGCCTGCCTCAGCACCATGGCCTTTGACACCCCACTCACCCACTCGCTGCGAGGAATTGCCTGATGAACACCCTGATTCAACCGCTCGACACACCAATTGCTCACTGGAACCCCAGCGCCCACGTCCTTCAAGACCTGGCTGCCCTGAAGCAGGCATTGATCTCGCAGATCACCAGCCATCCTTTTCTGACCGGATGCCGCAACGGCGACGTGTCGCTGGAGCGGCTCAAGGGCTTCCTGGTGCAGCAGGGCAAGTACAGCCGACACTTCACCCGCTACATCTGCCAGCTAATGGTCAATCTGGAGTCCAGTGAGGACGTGCTCGAGGTGTTCGACAACCTGTTCGAGGAGCTGGGTTTCGGCGACGTGACCGAGCCACCTCATTCGCAGATCTACCGCGACATGCTGCAAGACTTCGATTTGCAACTCGATGCACATCCAACCCATCTCGCGACTCAACGGCTGATCGACAGCATGATGAACTTCTGCAAACAGCCCGAAGCTGCCTACGGCCTGGCGGCACTGTGCCTGGGCGCAGAAGCCATTGTGCCTGCCATCTACAGCGACATCGTCAGCGGTTTCGTGCAGCAGGGCATCGACCGGCAAAGGCTGCGATTCTTCACCCTGCACATCGAATGCGATGATGGACACGCCGACACGCTGTTGGCCATCCTGGCGCGACAGGTCGACCAACACCCGGCGCGTTCAGAGGTGGTGCGCCACGCAGCGTTTCAGATGATTCAAGCGCGCCTGGCCTTTTTCGACGCGTTATGAATCACCCGGCAGGCCGGATGCTTTCGGCCTGCCCGCCTCGGCGAGCCACGGCGCGCCATGGTATGAAACACGACCAAATGCGCTTCCTCCCGTCTTGCTAGCACTTGCACATCACCAATCATTCGGCCCACCATGGAAGTGCTGAACCTCACGACCAAACGCCCTGCGCAGGCTTGCGCGATCACCATTACCTTTATACGAACGCGGGTAGTGAACTGATTTCAACCGCCGAAATCAGCCACTTCAGGAAAGAACTGCATGTCTCGAATTTTCGATGTTGATACCAACCTCTGGCGCACATTCAAGTCGGTCAGCGAAACCCGGAGCATCACTCGCTCTTCCGCTGTGCTGTGCAAGACGCCACCGGCCATCAGCATGCAAATCAAAAAACTGGAAGAACTGCTCGACCTGCAGTTGTTCATTCGGGGGGACCATGGATTCAGGCTGACGCCCATCGGCGAAGAAGTTCTCATGACCGCCGAGAAGATCCTGACCATGAACGACAACCTGTTCAGGCTCAAGGACAAGGTCAACTCCTACGAATTACGTCTTGGATTACCCGATGACTATTCTCTGTTCTTTCTCCACGACATCATCCGCGCGCTGAACACGCTCGAACCGACGATCCACCTGAACGTCACCTGCAAGACGTCGCAACTGCTGATCACCGATGTCGAACACGGGAATCTGGATCTGGTGATCATCGCCACACCCGAAGGGCAAACCCTCGCCAACGCGGAGCACATTCGCTACGAGGAACTGAACTGGATCGGTGACCAATCCCTGATGCAACCCGGGCAACCCCTGCCGTTGGTGCATTTTCCCGAAGGCTGCATTTGCCGCGAGATTTCGGTGAACGCGCTGCGCATGGCCGGGATCGAAGCGCGTGTGAGCTTCAGTTCCGATTCGAACTTCTCGGTGTTCAACGCCATCAATGCCGGTGCTGGCATCGGCTTGAGCGAGCGCTCGCTGATTCCGAAAACCACGCCGATCATCGACAGCCCACTACTGCCTTCACTGCCGCGCATCGAGCTGCGCACGGTGGCCAACTACGAACGCATCCCGCGCTTCACCCTCTCTCAGGTGTCCGCCAAGATCCAAGGCGCCATCAACGAGGCCTGCGAGGCACTCAATGCCGCGCGGGATGAACCCGAACTGCGCCTGCGCCAGCACCAGGTTTAAGACCTTCCACACATTCATCACGTCGCGCGACATGCGGCCGCCGAAACCTGAGCAAATGAGGATAGTATGTAAACCGTCATGAAATCCGCCGCCACTTGCGGCGCCTTTCCTTTTCTGCCCAAGGCTGTCTGTCCGCAGCCACTCCGGAGCGTTCGATCATGTCTGAAGTCACCTTGTACACCACCCAAACCTGCCCCTACTGCGTAGCGGCGAAAAACCTGCTCAAGGCCAAGGGCGTGAGTTACCGCGAGATCAATGTCCAAGCCTCGATGGAACAGCGCAGCATCATGATGGAACGCAGCGGTCGCCGGACCGTGCCGCAGATTTTCATCGGTGAGCACCACGTCGGCGGATTCGATGACATGGCTTTGCTCGAACGCAAAGGCGAACTGGATGCGCTGTTGGCGGCTTGACGGATAAGCGATGGCAGCCCTCGCTGTTGGCGTGCGGGTAAGACGCCAACAGCGTCTTCGGCCGAACGGCTAATCCTTCTTCAAATAGCCCTCGATCACTGCCGAGAAGTCCTTCCCGCCATCTCCGCGCAGGCTCATGGCCTGGTAGAGCTGCTGTGCCAGCGCACCCAGAATCACGGGCTGTTTCACCGCCTTGGCGGCATCGGTGGCCAGCCCGAGATCCTTGAGCATCAACTCCGCGCCGAAGCCTCCGGTGTATCCACGCGAAGCCGGGGCAGTGTCGACGACGCCCGGCCAGGGGTTGTACATCTCCGAGCTCCAGCAGCGGCCCGTCGAACTGTTGATGATGCTTGCCAGCACGCCGGTATCGATACCCAGGCGATCGCCCAGCGCCATGGCTTCGGCGACGCCGATCATGGAAATGCCCAACAGCATGTTGTTGCAGATCTTGGCGATCTGCCCGGTGCCGACATGGCCGCAGTGCACGATGTTGCGCCCCATCTGCGCGAGGACCGGCTTGAGGACGGTGTAGTGTTCAAGGCTGGCACCGACCATAAAGGTCAGGGTTCCGGCCTGAGCACCACCGGTCCCCCCGGACACCGGGGCGTCGCCCACCACCACACCCTGCTTGGCCGCCGCCGTCGCCACGTCACGAATGGTCTGTGGATCGATGGTGCTGCAATCCACCGCGGGTACTCCGGCTGAAATCCCCGCCAGTACGCCGTCGTCATTCAAATAGACCGCTCTGACGTGTGCAGCCGCCGGCAACATGGTGATGACCATCTCCGCACCTTGTGCAGCGTGTTTAGGCGATTCGCTGATGCGACTGCCCAATTCGGCGAGTTCGGCCAGCACCTGCTTGTTGAGGTCGAACAGGTGCAACTGATGCCCGGCCCGGATGAGGTTGCGCGCCATTGGCGCCCCCATGTTGCCCAGACCGATGAATGCGATTTTCATGGTGTTTTCCTTTTCAGCTTCAAGGGCACCGCCTGTAGGAGCGCGCTTGCCCGCGAATGCATTCGTTCAGACACCTCCTCGTTATCTGACCCGACGCGTTCGCGGGCAAGCGCGCTCCTACAAGGGGTGCGTTAATCGCGCGTGATTGCCTTAACGCAAATTGATCGTCGTGTTCACGCCGTCATTCACGCTGTCGTCATCGAACCAACGGCTGGTGACGGTCTTGGTCTGAGTGTAGAACTGCACCACCTGTTTGCCGTAAGGCCCCAAGTCGCCGAGCTTGGAACCCCGGGAACCGGTGAAGCTGAAAAACGGCACCGGCACCGGAATGGGAATGTTGATGCCCACTTGGCCCACGTCGATTTCATTCTGGAATTTACGCGCCGCAGCGCCGCTCTGAGTGAACAGCCCAACGCCATTGCCGAACGGGTTGGCATTCACCAGCTCGATGGCCTGATCCAACGTGTCGACTTCAATGACGGACAACACCGGGCCGAAAATTTCCTGGGTATAAATCTGCATCTGGGTCGACACACCGGTGAACAAGGTAGGGCCGACGAAATTGCCGTCTTCGTACCCAGCCACTTCGATGGCCCGGCCATCAAGCTCCAGCGTAGCCCCTTCGCGGATGCCACTGTCGATCAGGTCGAGAATCCGCTGCTTCGCACGTTTGGAAATCACCGGCCCGACATCGGTGCCCGGCTCGCTTCCAGCGTTGACCTTGAGCTTCTGTGCCAACGCTTTGAGGTCCGGAGTCCACTGCCTGGCTGCTCCAACCAGCACCACCACCGAGGTTGCCATGCAGCGCTGCCCTGCCGCGCCGAAACCGGCGCCCACCAGTGCGTTGAGCGTTTGCTCGCGATTGGCATCCGGGAGCACGACTGCATGGTTCTTCGCGCCCATCATGGATTGCACGCGCTTGCCGTGTTGACCGGCCAGGTCATAGACATGGGTGCCCACTGCGGTCGAGCCGACGAATGAAACGGCTTTGATGTCCTTGTGGGTACAGATGGCATCGACCACCGCTTTGCCCCCGTGGACGACATTTAATACGCCCGCTGGTACACCTGCCTCGACGGCCAATTCGACCAAAAGCATGGTCGACATCGGATCCTGCTCGGAGGGCTTGAGCACGAAGGTGTTGCCGCAAGCGATGGCCATGGGGAACATCCACAGCGGAATCATGGCTGGGAAATTGAACGGGGTGATGCCCGCGCAGACGCCGATGGGCTGGCGCAGCGTGTAAGTGTCGACGCCGCCGGCCACGTTTTCGGCGAACTCGCCCATTTGCAACGTGCCGATGGAGCAGGCGTGCTCCACCACCTCCAGGCCGCGAAAAATATCCCCCTCGGCGTCGGCGAGGGTCTTGCCCTGTTCGGCGCTGAGCACGCTGGCGATCCGCTTGGAGTGTTCGCGAATCAGCGCCTGCAACCTGAGCATGATGCGCATCCGGGCCCCGATGGGGGTGTCGCGCCAGGTCTTGAACGCCTGCTGTGCCGACGCCACGGCAGCGTCGACTTCCGCTGGAGTGGCGAAGGGGACTTTGGCGAGGACTTCCTGTGTTGCAGGGTTGACCACGTCCAGCCATTCACTCGTCTGCGATTCGACCCACTCGCCGCCGATCAGCATCTTCACGCGGGCGACAGTCGTATTGTTTTTGTTGAGGGACACGTTCATTGCAGGTTCTCCATTCGAAGCGACGTCCTGTTCGTGACGTCGCGTGCCTCGTTCGAGCCGTCCAGCGGGCAGGGGCTTCAAGGCTCACCACTGCCCCACCGTGCAGCCACGGGTAAGGGGTGCTTCAGACCAGGCGATGACGAGCGGGATCGCGCTTCATCAGGGCAGTGCAGACCAGCGCCACCAGTGCCATGGCGATCAGATAAACGATGACGTAACGAGGGCTGCCATCGCCCATCGCCAGTAATTGGGTGGCAATCATGGGCGCGAAACCGCCGCCCAGCACACCGGCCAACTGCACCGACACCGAGATGCCGCTGTAGCGGATTTCAGCGGGGTACTGCCGGGCAAAGAGCAGCGATTCCGGGGCATACAGGATCGGAAACACCACGCCAACAGCCAGCACCATCGCCCACCACACCAGGACGGGGTCGCGTGTGCCGAGCATGGCGAAGAAGGGGTAGACAAAGGCGCAAAGCAGCAACAGCCCCGTGAAATAGAGACGCTTCTGACCGACCCGGTCGGAGATGTGCCCGCACAAGGGCATGGTCACCAGCGACAGCGCCGCCCCGGCGGTGATTGCGCCCAGGACGTCGGCGCGGGGAATCTGCAGTTGGTTGGCGGCATACGCCAGCGCGAACGTCACCGACATGTAGAACCACGCATTCTCCGCAGTGCGCGCGCCGATGATGGTCAGGGTTTCCTTCGGGTGATCGCGGAACACCTTGAACAGCGGCACCTTGACCGCAATGTTGGCTTTCTTCAACTTCTCGAAATCAGGGGATTCGGGCACCTTCATGCGGATCAGCCAGCCAACCCCGAGCAATGCGACGCTGGCCAGAAACGGAATGCGCCAGCCCCAGCTCAGCATGTCGGCTTCCGGCAGCCTGGCGACCAGCGCCATTGCCAGTGACGCCAGCACCAGCCCCGCACCCACGCCGGTTTGCGGCAGGCTGCCATAGAAGCCCTTCTTGCCTTCGGGCGCATGCTCGACCGCCATCAGCACCGCGCCGCCCCACTCGCCGCCGACTGCCATGCCCTGCAGAAAACGCATCGCCACCAGAATCACAGCCGCCCAGTAGCCAATCTGTTGATAGGTGGGAATCAAGCCGATGATGATGGTGGGAATCCCCATCAGCATCAGGGTGAACAGCAGCATCGATTTGCGGCCGATTCTGTCGCCAAAGTGGCCAAACACAATGCCGCCCAATGGCCGTCCGAGAAAACCCACCGCGTAAGTGGCGAACGCTGCCAGCACGCCGATGATCGGGTCCAGTGCCGGAAAAAAGATCTTGTTGAAAATCAGAGCGGCCGCGGTGCCGTACAGGAAAAAGTCATACCACTCGATGGTGGTGCCTGCCATGCTCGCCGCACCGGCAAGCCGATAGGCCTTGGTCTTTTGACGGGCAGCGCTGGCATCGAGTGCGCCGGCGTTCGCCGTAATAGCGTTCTTCATAAACTCCTCCGCTTATTTATTGTTGTGCAGGGTGTTATGGCGTGTGGGTGTGTCGGTTGAGGGGTGAGTCTCCGGTTTGATTGAACACTGCAGGCGCGCGCTTGCCCGCGCAGGGTCCGTACGGGCGATACAGATGTACTGGATGTAGCCACGTCATTCGAGGGCAAGCGCACTCCGACGTAAGTAGATTCGCGTTATAGCCCGCTTCGAAGTATAGATGTGCAAACTTCTAACAAGAACGCACATAAAAGCAGGTCCAACATGCAAAAAAGCATCACGTCTCTGAGCGCACTGAACTGGGATGACTTGAAGTTTTTTCTGGAAGTGGCGCGCACGCGTAAAGCCAGCTCGGCAGCCAAACGGCTGGGGGTGGACTACACCACGGTGTCGCGACGCATCAACTCGCTGGAAGCCTCTCTCGGCACCTTGCTGTTCGAAAAGTCGCGCAACAACGGCTTCGTGCTGACCGCCGAGGGTCAGCGTCTGCTGAGCTCGGCAGAGTCCATCGAAAGCACCCTGCACATCGCTTGCGAACAGGTCTCAGGCTCCGGCGTCGCATTGTCCGGGCATGTGCGCATGGGCTGCACCGAAGGGTTCGGCAGCTTTTTCATCACCCCGCAGCTCAGCCATTTCATCGACCTCTACCCTGCCATCTCGGTGGATATTCTGCCGCTGCCGCACTTCATCAGCCTGTCCAAGCGCGAAGCAGACATTGTCATCGCCCTGGAGCGCCCCGAACATGGCCCTTACGTCTGTTGCAAACTGTGCGACTACACCCTGCGGCTGTACGCGACGCGGGAATACCTCGATGCCCACCGCCCCATCCAACGCGTTGAGGATCTGGCCGATCACCCCTTCATCAGTTATGTCGACGACCTGGCGTTCAGCTCCGAACTGCTCTACCTGAATAACCTGGTGCCCGCAGCGCACGCCCATTTGCGCAGTACCAGCGTCATCGCCCAGTACGTCGCCGCGCTGCAAGGCCGAGCGTTGGCAATCCTGCCCTGCTTCCTCGCCGCGCAAAACCCGCGATTGCTCCCGGTGCTGGAAAGCGATGTCAGCATCACGCGGCAATTCTGGATGTACTGCCGGGAAGATTTGAGGAAGCTCAAGCGGATTACCCTGCTGTGGGATTACATCCGAGGGGTGACCGAACAGAATCAGGCGTTTTTGCTGGGGAGTACGAAGGTGATGACGTTTATCGACTAACCCGGTAGGAACGGGTTTGCCCGCGAAGGGCCGGCACACAGGGCGAAAATGTATCAGGCAGGCGAGCGCAGTCGCGGGCAAGCGCGCGCCCCTACATGGGCGTGAATGTCTAGATCGCACCTCGCCACCATAGTTTAGAAATCTCTGAACTATGCATTTGAGCTTTACTATTTTTTCCGCTCACGGGGCGAACCTAACATCCCCCTCAACAAGGAGCCCGTCCAGTAAGAGACCCGGCCCGAAGATTGCCTTTTCAGTTGTGACTGCCGTTGTATCCCGTTCCGGCCCGCGCCGCGGCGGAGCCATGTCTTGAGTCGCGCTTGATGCAATCTTTGGGGACGTTCGATGAAACTGGAAATCTTCCGCACGATGTGGGGCTACACCGCCAGCAAGGCTCAGGCGCTCGATGAGCTGCTGGACGCCGGCTTCGACGGCATGGAAGCGCGTCTGCCGTTGACGCCGGTCGAACGCGCGGAATTCAGTGCTTTCCTGCGGGCCAACCAACTGCCGTACATCGCCACCGTTTTCACCGCCTATGACGTGCTCCCCGAGCAGTCGGCCACCGTCACCGAGCACCTGAACGACCTTGAAAAGAAGCTCGCTTGGTCCAGCGAACTGGCACCGCGCTTCGTCAACGTACTGGCCGGTAATGACCGCTGGCAGTTACCGCAGCAAGTCGAGTTCTTTGGCCAGGCGCTTGAACTGGCGCGCAAGCACGGCCAGCCCGTCACCTTCGAGACTCACCGCGCCCGCTCGCTGTTCAACCCGTGGGTCACGCTTGAACTGATCCGCCAGTTGCCCGACCTGCGCTTTACCAGCGACATCAGCCACTGGATCGTCACCTGCGAGCGGCTGCTCGACGACCCGGAAGACGACTTGAGCGCCTTCGTCGAACGCGTTCATCACATTCAAGCCCGGGTCGGCTACGACCAGGGTCCGCAAGTGCCGCACCCTGCCGCCCCCGAACGCGCCGCCGAGCTCGCGTTCCATCAGCAGCACTGGGAGGCGGTCTGGAAATCCCAACAGGCGCGGGGCTATGAAGCCACGACGCTGACTCCGGAATTCGGCGCAGACGGTTATCTCCATCACCTGCCCTTCACCAACGTCCCGGTGGCCGATCTTTGGTCGCTGAACACCTGGATGGGCCAAGCCGAGCGAGAGCACTTTCAGCGCTTCATCCACACAACAAGCCGATAAGGAGCGTTTCCGCCATGGTTGATCAGTCTCGCCCGGATGCCGCAGCAGCCGAACCCAGGGTCGCCAACTTCAACAGCATTCCGGTGGTGGACATCGCCGGCCTGTACAGCGCCGACATTGCCGATCGTCAGGCCGTGGCCGACGAGCTGGGCAAGGCCGCTCGGGAGGTCGGCTTCCTCTACGTCAAGAATCACGGTATCGACCCAGCGTTGATCGCCGGACTGCGTCAGGCGGCCAAAGACCTGTTCGCCCAGTCCCTCGACTACAAGATGCAGCATTACATCGGCACATCCCGCAGCCACAAAGGCTTCGTGCCCGAGGGCGAAGAGGTGTATGCCAAAGGCAAGCCGGATCACAAGGAAGCCTTCGACATCGGGTTCGAGGTAGGCGATGAGGACCCGCTGGTGATCGCCAAAACGCCGTTGATTGGCGCCAACGAGTGGCCTGACCTGCCTGGCTTCCGTCCAGCCGTCGAAGCCTACTACGCAGCGGTCTTCGCGCTGGGCCGACGGCTGTTCGACGGCTTCGCCCTGGCGTTGGGGCTGGAAGAAGGTTACTTCGACGCGATGGTCACCCGGCCGCCGTCCAAGCTGCGTCTGATTCACTACCCCTTCGATGACGCCGCGCAGGACGCGCCCGGTATTGGTGCACACACCGATTACGAATGCTTCACCATGCTTCTGGCCGACAAGCCGGGGCTTGAAGTGATGAACGATCTGGGCCAATGGATCGATGCGCCACCGGTGGAGGGCGCCTTCGTGGTCAACATTGGCGACATGCTGGAGGTGATGACCGCTGGTACGTTCGTTGCTACGGCTCACCGGGTACGAACGGTCAGCGAAGAACGCTATTCGTTCCCGCTGTTCTTCGCCTGCGATTTCCACACGCAGATCAAGCCGCTGCCTCAATTCGACAACGGCAATCAGGAATATGAAGCGATCACCATTGGTGAACACATGTTCGGCCAAGCCCTGCAGACCTACCAGTACCTGCGGCGCAAGGTCGAAAGCGGCGAGCTGAAACTGTACGAAAAGGCCCGCAAGCCTTCGAGCTTCGGCCACTTGAAAAACCAGGCACAGGACGCGTCCTGATGCCCCCCAGCACCTCTCACTACACCGTGCCTTACTTTCCTGACGTGGAGTCACCGACGATGCGCAACACTTTGAACACTGCTGTTCGCCTGAGCGTTCTGACCACCGCCCTACTCGGCGCCGCTGTTTTCGGCACGGCGGCCCAGGCAGCCAGCACCGTGACGCCCGGCCAGTTCAAGGTCGGTATGGAAATCACCTATCCACCGTTCGAATCCTACGACGAAAAGAAAAACGTCGTCGGCTCCGATCCGGATCTGTCCCGCCTGCTGGCCAAGCACATGGGGCTGAAGGCCGAATTCGTTGATACCAAATTTTCCAGCCTGATCCTCAGCCTGAACGCCGGCCATTACGACGCGATCATCTCGGGCATGTACATCACGCCTGAGCGCCAGACCCAGGCCCAGACCATCGCCTACGCCAAGACGGGCGCTGCGATCATGGTGCTCAAGGACAGCCCCATCAAACCCAAGGTGCCGGAGGACCTCTGCGGCCTCAAAGTCGGCCTGGAAAAGGGCACCACCTGGGTGGCGCAGTTCAACAAGCTGTCAACCGACTACTGCGTGCCGAACAATAAAGGCGCGATAGCGGTCAGCGAATTCCCCTCGGCTCCCGAAGTG
The DNA here is from genome assembly GCF_003052515.2 of Pseudomonas sp. RIT409. Classification (GTDB taxonomy): domain Bacteria; phylum Pseudomonadota; class Gammaproteobacteria; order Pseudomonadales; family Pseudomonadaceae; genus Aquipseudomonas. The sequence continues at coordinate 560,517 of NZ_QARE02000001.1, forward strand.
ACCCAGGCCCTATTGTCCGGCAACGTGCAAGCGCAGGTGGAAATCGACGGCGCCGCCGGGATGATCGCCGAGCGCACCAAGGGTCGCGTGATGGTCAGCACCGAACACTCGATCTACCAGCAGACCCTCGGCATCTATGTGAAGAAGGGTAATGAAGAGCTGTATCAGGCACTGCTCAAAGCCTTCGATGAAACCAAGAAATCCGGTGAATACGCGGCGTTGCTGAAAAAGTACAACCTGGAAGAGCCGAGTAACTGACGGCTGAGGCTTCACCCCTGTAGGAGCGCCCTTGCCCGCGATGCGTCGTGTCAGATTATGAAACTGTGTCTGAACGAAAGTCATCGCGGGCAAGCGCGCGCCTACAGGAACCCTGTTCGATAGAGATTTTCCCCGCTGGGTCATGCCCCGCCGAGGTGTGTTATGCAATTTGAATGGTCCTACTTTTTTTCGCTGTTTTCGGTCTCCGACTTCTGGGAATCCTGCATCACCGTCATCGAGCTCAGTGCGCTGGGCTGGTTCATCGGCATGCTGCTGGGCTTCCTCCTGGCGTCGGCCAAACTCTCGACCGCGCGCTGGCTGAGCGTGCCCGCGTCGCTTTATATCTGGTTCTTCCGCAGTGTTCCGCTGCTGGTCATGGTGATCTTTACCTACAACCTCCCGCAAATGGTGCCTGCCACCCGCGAGGTGTTGTCCAATCCGTTCTACTCCGGCCTTTTGGCGCTGGTCGTCACGGAAGCGGCCTACATGGCCGAAATTCACCGAGGCGGTCTGATTTCGGTCGCCAAGGGGCAAAAAGAAGCAGGCCGCGCGCTGGGCGTGGGGCTGATCGGCATGCAGCGCCTGATCGTCATTCCGCAAGCCTTCCGCATCTCGTTGCCCACGCTGATCAACGAATACATCACGGTGGTGAAACTGACCTCGCTGGTGTCTGTGATTTCCCTGACCGAGCTGCTCACGGTCGGCCAACGCCTGTATGCGCAGAACTTCCTGGTCATGGAGACCTTGGCAGCGGTGGCGGTGTATTACGTGATGATCGTGACCGTGTTCGGCTGGTTGTTTCACTGGTTGGAACAACATCTGGAACTGAACAATCGCAAACCCCAGACGCTGGACGACAATGCAGTGGCGCGTCTGCGATCCTCTCTGGTCACCCACCCCATCAAGGCGCGCCAGCCTCAGACCGGGCCGGGTTCGGCCCCTGCGCTGCAACTGGTGAACATCCATAAGAGCTATGGTCAGCATGAGGTGCTCAAGGGGATCGACCTGGACGTCAATCCGGGCCAGGTCATCTCGATCATCGGCCCGTCCGGGTCCGGCAAGACGTCGCTGATTCGCACCGTCAACAGCCTGGAAAGCATCGATAAAGGCGAGATCATTCTCTTCGGCGAAGGCTACATTCATGCCGGTGACAGCCCCACTGCGCGGCAGATCCGCAACGGCGTACAGCGCATCGGGATGGTGTTCCAGAATTTCAACCTGTTCCCCCATCGCACCATCCTCGACAACGTGACCCTCGCGCCGCGTTACCACGGCCGTGACAAAGCCATCAGCGAACAACGCGCCTATGCCCTGCTGGACAAAGTCGGCTTGCTGGCCCACGCCCACAAATACCCCCACCAGCTTTCCGGCGGACAGCAACAGCGGGTAGCGATTGCCAGGGCACTGGCAATGGATCCGGACATCATGCTGTTCGACGAACCCACTTCGGCGCTGGACCCGGAGCTGGTGGGCGATGTGCTCAAGGTAATCAGCGACCTGGCGAAAGACGGGATGACCATGCTGATCGTGACTCACGAAATGGACTTCGCGCTGTCGATTTCCGACCGGGTCATCTTCATGGAAAACGGCGTGGTGCAGGTTGACGCATCGCCGCAGGCCATCCGTGGCAACCAGTGTGGTGAGCGGGTGCGCCAGTTCATGGGCCTGGAAAGCCTGGACATCCCGTCGGCGCCGGTGCGCAAAGAAGCCTGAGCGGCTATCGTGATGCACACGCCGTATAAAGCATCACGCCGCCCGGGAATTTGCCATGGATCGATACACACCCCTCAATTGCGATCTCTACGACTACCTGGAGATCGCCTGCATGCACGCTTATCGCCTGAAGGTCGAGTTGGTCGACGGCACGCACTTCGAGGGCCGACCGGTCACGACGCGCACCGCCCCCAGCAAGGAAGAATTCCTGCAATTCGCCGAGGGACTGGACGATGTACGTTTGGACCAATTGGCCGCCATCACCCCGTTGGACGAGGGCGCCAGCTTCGGGAGGGTGGACCTGAGCAATGCCTTTTGCGCAACGTGACGCCGGCCTGTCCAGCTACAGGCCGAGCATCAACCCGCTCAAACGCTTGACCTTGCGCCGCAGCGCCTCCTCGAACACGCCCTGACGTGGCTCGATCAGGCTAAACCAGTGCTTGGCCCGCGTGATCCCGGTGTAGATCAGCTCTTTGGTCAGCACCGGGTTGAGCGCCTCCGGCAGAATCAGCGCGGTGTGCGCGAATTCCGAGCCTTGGGACTTGTGCACCGTCATGGCGTAGACCGTTTCCACATCGTTGAGTCGACTCGGCAAGACGAAGCGTACGCCACCCTCACCGTCATTGCGCGGGAAGGCCACCCGCAACGCGGTGCGGCGCTCTTCCACCGGGCCCTCGGGCAAGCGCAAGGCAATGCCGATATCGCCGTTCATCAAGCCCAGCCCGTAGTCGTTGCGCGTCATCAACACCGGACGGCCTTCGTACCACTGTTGATCGCTCTCGATCAGCTCCGACGCAAACAGCGTCTGAGTGATGCGCTGGTTCAACCCTTCGACGCCCCAAGGCCCCTTGCGCACGGCGCATAGCAGCTGGAACTCGTCGAAGGCGTGAAGAACCTGGCGCGCCCATTCCACACAGCGGGGATCTTCGATAGACGTCAGCTCCAGCGGCCGACGCGCTCGCATCAGCTCCAAGTAGTGACGGTAGCCCTGCGGACCGTTTCCATGGCCGTCGAGCAGCAACCGTGACAACGCCCGGTCCTGCTCGCCCTTGAGCACCAGCGAGTACAGATCCCGATAGCCCCCCTCCACCAACAGCGAGCGCGCCTGCTGATCCTCCTGCCGGTTGACTCGGCTGGCCAACTGACCGATACCGCTGCCCTCTCCGAAACGCCGGGAATGGCGCAACATCACGACCTGCTGCGCCAGGGCGTGGCGCTGAGCATCGCCTGTTTGCAAGCCGCTCTTCGCTAGATCCTCCCCGCTGACCGCCTCCAGCCAGGCCTGCGTCTGCGGGCTGTACATGCCGGCCTCCGCGTCGCGGCAGAGGTCGCCCAGCACAGCCCCCGCCTCGACCGACGCCAACTGATCTTTGTCACCCAACAAAACCATACGCGCGTGGGGGGGTAATGCGTCCAGCACGTTGGCCATCATCTCCAGGTCGATCATGGACGCTTCGTCGACCACCAACACATCCAGCGGCAACGGATTGCCTGCGTGATGGCGGAAATGTCGCGTGCCAGGTCGACTGCCCAGCAAACGGTGGACGGTCGTGACCTCATGGGGAATCTTCTGCCGAACGAGTTCCGGCACTTTCAGATCGCGCACCTGAACGCTGATGGACTCGGTCAGCCGGGCCGCCGCTTTCCCCGTCGGCGCGGCAAGGCGGATGCGCAGCGGTTTACCCCCTTCGACCGCAGGCGACTGCAACAACGCCAGCAAGCGCACCACGGTCGTGGTTTTGCCGGTCCCCGGCCCTCCGGTGATGATGCTGAATGCTCCACGAGTGGCCACGGCACAGGCCAGCTTCTGCCAATCGATCAGCGCATCCGGCGCCGCATCGACCGGGCCGAACAACGCGTCCAGGCGCTGCCGCAAGTCGCTTGGCGCAGACTCCATGTGAGAGAGGCGGCGCTGCAGCGCAGCGTCGATCCGGCGTTCGTACGTCCAGTACCGCCGCAGGTACAAGCGACGGTCGGCCAACACCAAAGGCTTTTGAGCCGCCGCTTCGCTGGCATCGTCGCCCTTGGCCACCAATGGGCTGCGCGCCAATGCCTGGCACCAGGTTGCGCCATCCAGCGTCCTGAGCAGCGCGGACGGCAACAGCATCGGCGTGGAAAGCACATCGCCCTCAGGGGGCAACGAAAGGGCAAAGTCGGGTTCTTTAAGGGTTTCGTACAGATCCAGGCAGACGTGACCATGGCCGAGCTGGTGGCTGGTCAGCGCCGCTGCCAGCAGCACCAGCGGATCGGCGGCCGGGTCCAGGTCCGCGAGAAACGCCACAAATGCCTTGTCGAGCGCGCGGAGCCAACCACGTTCCACCCAGCGCTCCAGCAGCAACAGCAGGTCATCGACGCGGCTCAGAGGGGCGAGCGTGGCCAGACGCTCGGCATCCAGCGGCGTGGGCAACAGATGGGCAAACGTGCGGGTCATGCGAAGTCTCCTGACAGCGCGTCTTCCCGCGCAACGGCATTACCCTGAAACAGCCGATCCAGGTTTTCGATCAACTCGCGCGGGGGCCGTGTGAACCACGCGCCCCGACTGGCTGAGCGGCTGCCTCGGACGAACAGATACACCGCGCCCCCCATATGCCGGTCGTAGTCGTATCCGGCCAGCCGCGCCTTGAGCTGGCGGTGCAGGGCGAGCAGGTAGAGCACATATTGCAAGTCGTAGCGGCTTTCCAAAATGGCGCTTTCCATCGCCGCCGGGGTGTACGCCTCATCGTCGGCCCCCAGCCAGTTGGATTTGTAATCAGCCACGTAATAGCGACCCTGATGCTCAAAGGTCAGGTCGATGAAGCCCTTGAACATGCCGTTGAGCGACACGGTTTCCGCAGCAGCCCGAGGCGCGCCCCCGTGGGTGTAACGGCGAACCAGCGCGTCCATTTGCGCCACGTCGACTTTCGAGCAGGCAAACCAGAACTCCATTTCGACCCGGTACTGATTGGGCTGATCGAGCTGACTCAGCGCAATGGGCAGGACGTCTGTCCCGAGCCGCAAAGGCATGTTCAGCAGGTGGGCAAGCCAGTCGCTCAGGGTTTCGATCCAGCCTGTCCAATCGCGTCGAGCACAACGCTGGCCGACCATCTTATTCAACGCCGCCGGATCGTTCGCGACCGTGGAAAAGCCCTTTTCCCCTGCCCACTCAAGCAAGCCATGCAAGAACGTTCCAGGATTCGGACCACGAGGGAAGCGATGAATGTCGCCGCTACTGGCTTGCGCCTCCCGCGGCGCATCCGGGTCGAGGCGTTCGTCGTCGAACAGCTTCTGCGCCTGCGGGTTTTCCGGGGACTGATCGCCACTGTCGGTGATGACGTCACCGATGCGCAAGGCGCTATAGGAAGCGATCCACCAGTTTTCCCGGGCACTGCGTTTGGGAAGACGAGGCTTGCTCAATGCCACTTCGCTGGGCGGTGGATTGAAGGTCTCGTCGGTCGGGACCGGCACCGGCTCAACGCGCATCGTTGGCTGGTTTTCAACGAGGGCCTGGAGCCACTGAGCCAACGCGGTGGATTCGGCCAACGCCTCGCCACCGCCGAGCAGATAGCCCAGCGCCGAGCGATGCAGGATCGAGCCTTTTGTGTTCCCGCGCTTGAGGTCGGCAACCCCCAGCCAACAGGCGTGCTGCGCACGCGTCAAGGCAACGTAAAGCAAGCGCAGGTCTTCGGAGAGGCGTTCGTCGTCAGCCTGTTCGATCAGCGCCGCCGTGGGGTTCAGGCTGACCTGCGCCTGGCCATCGGCGTCGTGGAAATGCAACGGCAGGCGACTGCCGTCCACCGGTTTGCTCGAACAAATGAAGGGCAGAAATACCAAGGGGTATTCGAGCCCCTTGGATTTGTGGATGGTCACCACCTTCACCAATTGCTCGTCGCTTTCAAGGCGCAGAATCTGTTCTTCATTGGCCTGACCGGCCATCGCCAGATGCTCGCTCAGATGACGTATGAGCGCCTGCTCGCCGTCAAGCTCGGCGGCAGCGCGCTGCATCAGTTCGGACAGGTGCAGCAGGTTGGTGAGCACCCGTTCACCGTCGCTGCGTTGCATCAAGACCTGCGGCAATTCGAAGTCGTGCAGCAGGCGGCGCAGCATGGGCAGCACGCCTTGGGTGCGCCAGAGACGGCGATAGTCGCGGAACTGCATGACCCGGCTTTCCCACGCCAGTTCATCCTGGTTGAGCCGCTCGAGCTCAGCGAGCGGCAGGTTCAGCGTGATCGACGCCAAAGCGGCGCGAAGCGTGCGTTCGGCGTCGGGTTCCGCGCAAGCCTTGAGCCAGGCCAGCACGTCGTGAGCCTCTTGCGAGGCGAACACCGAATCCTTGTCGGACAGGTAGACGCTGCGTACACCTCGGCGAGACAACTGCTCACGCACCGCCTGCGCTTCTTTCCCGTCGCGCACCAGAATAGCGATGTCAGCAGGCTTCAGCCCGGCCAGGGGTTCGCCGGGTTTGGAAAAACCTGCACGGCCTTGCTGTCCGGCAGTGAGCAGGCGCACGATCTCGCTGGCGCAACTGGCCGCCAGCTGCTGTCGATAGACGGCTCCCGAAACGGGTTGATCGCTCTGCAACTGCCAGACGTTCAGCGCGGCGACCGTGTTGCCATCCACCTGAAACTGCTCTTTGCGGCCTTGTGAACCTACCGGCGTGAAGGGAACGGGATTGACGTCGACAGCACGAAAGAGAAATGCCCCACGTCCGCTAGGGTTGTCTTCTGCACGCAAGAACACGTGGTTCACCGCCTCCACCATGGCGTGGCTGGAGCGGAAGTTGGTTCCCAAGGTGTGCAATCGACCCTCGGTGGCGGTCCGTGCGCGCAAATAGGTGTAAATATCGGCGCCGCGGAAAGCATAGATCGCCTGCTTAGGGTCACCGATCAAGAACAGCCCAGTGTGTTCATCACTGGCTTCCAGCGGGTAAATACTGTCGAAAATACGGTATTGGACAGGGTCGGTGTCCTGGAACTCGTCGATGAGCGCCACCGGAAACTGCTCGCGAATCAGGGTCGCCAGGCGCTCGCCCCCCGCGCCGCGCAATGCCGCATCCAGGCGCAGCAACATGTCATCGAAGCCCATTTCCGCACGGCGGCGTTTCTCTTCTTCGAATCGCGCACCGACCCACTGGGCGGCGTGCTCCAGCACAGCGGCGTCCGGTGTGGGCAAGGTGTCCAGAGCGACTTTCAGTTCAACCATGGCCTCGAACGCAGGATGCGTCGGCGCATTGCTTTTCCATGCTTCGGCAATACCCTCCGGAGTCAGGCGAGTAAAGCCTGTGCCCAGATCGAGCTGTTCCTGCTGGTCGTCGTTGGCCCACGCGATCAGCTTGTCGAACCAGGGTTTGAAGTAGCGTTCCTGCATTTTGCGGCCATCGACCACCTTGCAGTTGACGCCATCGATACAGATGGCGTGCAGTTCCGCAGCCCAGTTCGCCCACGGAGCCTTGAGGGTTTGCAGGCGTTGACGACGTTCCTGCATCGCGGCCTCGATCAACTGCGTCGGAGTCTGTGTGACCTCAGCCCGAGGGCTGCCGAACATCGCGCGAACCCGCGGCAGCAGCGCGGCGGGACCAGCCCAGTTCTGCCGCACCCATTCGAGCGCGTCGCCGCTCATGGGATAACAGAATTTGCGCCAATAATCGCGCAGCACTTCACTTAGCAAATCGGTGTGGTCGGTTTCCAGGCTCTGAGTGAACAGGCTGCCACTGTCGAATGCATGCTCGCGCAACATGCGCTGGCACCAACTGTGAATGGTCGACACCGCTGCCTCATCCATCCACTGCGCCGCGATGTCCAGCCGGCTAGCGCAACCGGCCCATTGTTCCTGAGGGAAACTGCGGCGCAAATCTTCGAGCAAGGCATCCGAGGCAACGATCTCCTCCCGGAAGAAACGGGCGGCTTCGGCGAGCCGCGTGCGGATGCGGTCGCGTAATTCTTTAGTGGCAGCATCGGTGAAGGTGACCACCAGAATCTGCGGCGGTAACAGCTCGCGGCCGAAACCCGAGACCGCGTCGCCGTGACCGAGTACAAGACGCAGATACAGCGCGGAAATCGTAAAGGTCTTGCCCGTGCCGGCGCTGGCCTCGATCAACTGGCTGCCCTTGAGTGGAAAACGCAGGGCCAGAGGTGGCTGCGTAGGGGTCATGCTCTACCCTCCTCGCCAGACAACGATTGCCAGGGCGCATCGTAAAGCGGTTTGTAGAGGGCTTCGCACCAACCCGCGAATTCTTCACTGTCGAGCAAGGCATCGAAGTCAGGAAATTGCCGCGCGAGGGCCGGGCTGTCGGCGCATTCGCCACGTACAGCCTGACCATCGCCTTCATACGTCTTGCGCGCTGCGGCCTCTGCCTTGGCAGGGTCGCCTTGGCCCAACCAGGCAAACGCCGTCTTTACAGCAACAGGCAAAGGGCGTTGCATCCCGTGCTGCCACGCCAGTAGCAGGTCGTTGAGAATGTCGGTCGCCTCGGCGTGTTCCAACGGCGGCAACAGCAGAGTGTCGTCACTGGCGACCAGCGCAGTGGTGAGTGGCAGGTTGCACGCACCAGCCACAAGGTGGTTGACCCAGGGCTTGGTCAGCCTGTGCCATTTCCGGGTTTTCTTGCCGCCGATCGCGTTGGGAACGGCGCTCACGGCGAGCAGTTCGCCTTGAGCGTTCTGATACAAGCCGTCAAGCCAGCCATCCAGTTCGATACCCTGATGGGCATGGCTTACCGGAAGTGCGCTTTGCAGTCGGTCTGGCCATTTGGCCAGCAATTCTTGGTACCTGCGAACCAACGCCGGCAAAGGCTCGATCAGCTCATCCTGCAACAGCGCACCGAAACCGGCCATCGGCAGCAGACCACTGGATTGCAGGCGCAGCGCATGCGCCTTGAGTGCGTCCTCACCACCTTCAGGATCGTGCAGCGCGACTTGCAATAGACGGTCACTCAATCCGTACCGCTCCAAAGCATCGAGCACAAATGGCTCTTCATCCGCCAAGGGCGCCTGAGCGACCTCAAAGAAAATCTTCAGGCGCTGGCTGAAGAAATGTTTGACCGGGTTGCGTAGAAAGTCCTGCAACTGCATCAGGCTGAGCGGCTCCTCGGGCGTATAGACTGCCAGCGGCTTCTCAGGACCGCGTTGGTCTTTCACCTCATGCAGCGTTTGCCATTCCCGAGCAAAACTGAAGAACTCCGGACTCTCCTGAAAATACTTGGCGCTGAACGGCTGCAAGGGATGCTCTTGAGTCAGCTTATGCAGCAACTGCTGCCCGGGATCACGCTTGCGATCGTCTTCTGGCTCGACGGCATTGGCGATCCGCCAGCCGCTGGCAAGGTGATCCCGCAATTGGCCGATCAGCACAGACGCCGGACGCTCTGAGTTATCCCGGATGCTGCGGCCTACCCAACTGATGTAGAGCTGTTTGCGGGCCGACAGTACTGCTTCGAGCAACAGATAGCGGTCGTCTTCACGACGGGAGCGGTCGCCAGGGCGGTAGTCACTGCCCATGAGGTCGAAATCCAAGGGCGGTTGGGCCCGCGGATAATCGCCATCATTCATGCCAAGCAGGCACACGACTTTGAAAGGAATCGCACGCATCGGCATCAATGTGCAGAAATTGACCGAGCCAGCGAGGAAACGCTGCGACAGCTTTCCTTGATCCAGGCCCGCGAGCCATGCCTCCCGGACAACCGTCAAAGGCAATTCTTCCAGCAATGCAACGGTTTCACAGGTCTCCAGCCAAGTTTCACGAAGGGTTTCGAGTTGGCCGAGCACGTAATCGTCGTGCTCGCTGTCGGCACTGAAAAATAGGCGCATCAAGGCTTGCAAACGTTCTCCCCAAATGGGTGGCGTCGCTGGCCGTGACAACTCTGCGTGAGCCACCTGAAGCGCGTCGATCAGAGCGACTAACGGGCCGATCAGTGCCGCATCCAGCCCGCCGATTTCGTCGTAGGGCTCAATACCGTCGAACGCATCCCCGGCGCCTACGGCATAGCCCAATAGCATACGGCGCAGACCGAAATGCCAACTGTTCTGCTCCAGCGCCTCAGGTAAACCGAGGCCTTCACGCTGCCGGGCGTTCAGCCCCCAGCGCACGCCGGCGCCTTCAATCCATCGGTGCAACGTCGGCAGGTCCCGCTCGTGCACGCCAAAACGAGCACGCAAGGCCGGCACGTCCAACAAATCGAGAATTTCGCTGACCGGAAAACGGCTGTCCGGGATGTTCAGTAAATGCTCGACCGCGATCAGCAATGGATCGCGACCCCGTTGCCCCTGGTCCGCCAAGGTGAAAGGAATGAAACGGCGATCGTCCCGATCAATCTGGCCGAATACGGCACGGATATGAGGGGCGTAACTGTCGATATCCGGGACCATCACAATGACATCGCGAGGCCGTAGCTCAGGATCTGCGCTGAAGCGTGCCAAAAGTTGATCGTGAAGAACCTCCACCTCCCGTTGGGCACTGTGGGCTACATGGAAGCGGATCGAGCGGTCGTGTCGCACATCGATGGCCGGCCACCGCTCCCGGGTCTCGCTCAGCGGGCGAAGTTCGAGGATGTCATCCTGCAATTGGTTGAGCAGGGTCTGTGGATCGCTTTCACTGAACAGGTCAATGCGGCCATCCTGGAAGATCGAACGATAACTTGTCGGGTCATCATGACTGTCAAGCAGGCTGATGTAGTCGCGGCCTTGCTTTCCCCAGGCGGCTAACAGCGGATGCGCATGCTGATGCAGGGCGTCAGGATTGATCACGACCGGCATGCCTGCCTTGCGTGACTGGCGCTTGTATTCATGGCGCAACAAATCCTTGTCAGCGACGATATCCGCCCAGTGATGGCGACAAGGGTTGTGGACGCATAGCAATACCTGGCTGAACCGGGCCAGACCTGCCAGCGCTTCAAGCGCTTGGGCTGGCAGCGAAGAGATCCCGAAGACGATGACCCGCGCAGGCAGCCCAGCAGGGGCTGCGGTCAAGCCCTGGATACGCTCCATGTAACGCTGATGCACCCCCGCTCGGCTCTGTGCCATGCCTTCGGCCCCGACGTCGTGAAGCAAAGCGCGCCACAGCTCGGCCTGCCAGCAATTGTCCGCACCCAGCGGTTTGCCCTCGCCTCTGACGTTCTTCAATTGATGACGGCCCGCGGCCCAGTCTTCCAGCCAATCGGCTCGGTACACCTGATATTGATCGAACAGGTCGGCAAGGCGTTCCGAGAGCTGATACCGCTTGCGAAGGTCGTGGTCGGCCGTCAAAAACCGCTGCAAAGGTTCAAAATGCGGTTGGTGGATCAGCGCGGGAAGCAAACGCATCAAACGCCACGTGAGGGGCGCTTTATCGAGGAGAGAGGTTTCCGGTATGTCGTCTTTTCCCAAAATCGCGCGGTACAACTGCCACATGAAACTGCCCGGCAGTTGAACGTCGATAGCGGCGGCAATGCCACAGCCCCCCAGATCGTCCTCTTGCGCGTCTTCTGCCAAAGCGAGCTTTAGCCACTGCGCGATACCGTTGCTTTGGACCAACGCGATTTCGTTTTCAAGGGGGGCCAGCGGATAACGTCGCATCCACGACACGATCAGGCTGCGCAGTTCATCCAGCCTGTTGCCATGGATCACCATGAACCCTGGTTGGAGGTGGGATGTCACCGGCATGAGTGCTTCCTTGGCATTGGAAAGAGAGAAGACTAACAGAGGGGGATCATGACCTGTAGCCGCGTCGCAGGTCCGCTCAAGGTGTGCCGCGGTTTCCAAATCCCGAAAAAGACAAAACCCCGTCTGCTTTCGCAAACGGGGTTCTGCAATTGAATCTTGACGATGACCTAC
>NZ_QARE02000010.1 GCF_003052515.2 Pseudomonas sp. RIT409
AGGATGGGTGCATATCGATGCCCGCCATGTTTCAGGCAGCCACCCTCATGGCGCGGGCGATTTGTTCAGTGCAGGAACCACTCGAATTCAGCTATCACAGGCAGCTGCCAAGGTCGTAGTTAAAGGCCGTCGAGTAACAATAGACCCTGAAAGACAAATTCAGACATTTGAGAAGAAAATTGTCGTGAACAAACAAAAGGCTCTAGTCAGAGTGGTTGTAGATACAAAGGACAATTCCGTAGTGACCATGTTCCCCGCGATTACAGGCCCTTGACTCGTGAAATTCACTATCACCCTCCTCCCCATCGATGAAAACATTAACGGCTTTGACTTAGGCAATGTAACCCTCACCCATGAAGGCACAACGATTGCTTCCTCTGAGCATCAGCCTAGCCAAGCAATGATGGTCTTTATTTTTTTGAGTGATTTTATAGCAGCCGTCTGTGACTTAAGTGCCAACAGAGGCAAGAACGCAGTTCAAGTCATCGCTGCCGACTCATCTTTCAGTCTAGAGTTAAAACGCAATGGAAAGGGCATTTCTATTTCCCATGATAATTGCAGAATATCATTGCCTTTTTTGACATTCAGCCAGACCCTTCACTCAGATGTACAGGATTGGCTCATGCCTCTTAGAGGCAAAATTTCCTGCGATGACCCTGCCCTAACCGACTTGGTTAAGTCTCTAGAAACGCTAAGAGCCAAGCTCTAATCGGTAGACAGCAAAAGAATTCAATTATCATAAATAAATATTTTGGTAATCGAATAGCCCTAGCTCATTAACAAACGGTAATTAACCATCTCATTCAGCAACACTGCATTGGCCATCAAAAAGCGACAGAGTTCACGCCGCAGAACGCGCTCACGCGCCAAAAGAAATAGCATAGCCTCTATCAAGCGTATGCATGAAAAATAGACGCAACTAAATTTAACGCAGTTGAGAATTATACGGAGGAAGAACTACAGAAATTCCAAACGCTCGAAAAGGCTCTCGAACACTTGAAAGCTCCGGGCGCAGATATAGAAAAACTGGCAGCAATCAAAAATGCTTTGCCATTCTAATGAGATGGATTCGCGAACAAGCACGACATCCCCTGGCGCTGCCGCACCGTGGGCTTCGAAAAAGCGTGATCACGCGTTCGATCCAGGGCCGCATGATCATGGCTCCGGCGCTGGCGATCACTGGCGCTGACCGGTACGACCGGATGGACAAGGTCCGCCTCGCCGTCGATCGCGAGACGCGGGAACATGCGCGTTTGTGACGCGCTCGCGGCTTGATAAGGTTTTGCCTAATCAAGCTCCACAAAAATCCTCGTTTCGTCAGGGTCGGCGTCTCGACAGAATGCAGGGATGTCCCATCTTCGCCCACACCATGAGCTACGCGGGGTGCGGGCGATGGATGGCGGGTCTGGACGAATCAGGATACTCACACCATGACGTTTTCAATCGTCGGCCGCTGCGCCGAAACCGGGCAACTGGGCATCGCCATCAGCTCTTCCAGCATCGCCGTGGGCGCTCGGTGCCCCTGGCTACGTCCGGGAGTGGGCGCTGTCTCCACCCAGAACATCACCCTGCCCGCGCTGGGGCCGCAGGTGCTCGACCAACTGGAGAATGGCCTGTCTCCCGCCGAAGCGCTGGACAAGGCCCTGACCAGCAATGGCTTCAGCCAGTTTCGTCAGGTGACCGCCATTGACCATCTGGGCCGTGCTGCGCACTTCAGCGGCAGCGAAACCCTGGGCACCCACAACGCGTTGGTGGGCGAACAATGCGTCGGCGCAGGCAACATGCTGGCAGACCAAGCGGTGATCGAAGTGCTGGTGCAGACGTTCGAAAACAGCGGCGGCCAACTGGCTGACCGTTTGATCGCAGCGATGCAGGCGGCTGTCGCTGCCGGCGGCGAGGCGGGTCCCGTGCACTCGGCAGCCATGGTCGTGATGGGCGACCTGACCTGGCCGATCATCGACCTGCGGGTCGACTGGGCCGATGAAGACCCCATCGGTAAATTGGCGCAGTTGTGGGCCGACTACAGCCCGCAGATGCAGGACTACATCACCCGCGCCCTCGACCCGACCAAGGCCCCGAGCTATGGTGTGCCGGGCGACGAATGACAGAGAACGCCATCCATGAATGACAGCCGGGATCTGCTGGCCGCACTGGTGGGGTTTGACACCACCAGCCGCGAGTCGAATCTGCAACTGATCGAATTCGTGCGGGATTACCTTGCACAACACGATGTGCCCTGCGAGTTGATTTTCAACGAGCAGCGCAGCAAGGCCAATCTGTTCGCCACCCTCGGCCCTGCTGAGTTACCCGGCATCGTGTTGTCCGGCCATACCGACGTGGTGCCGGTGGACGGCCAGCCCTGGACCGTGCCGCCATTCGCGCTGAGCGAACGGGACGGCAAGCTGTTCGGACGCGGCACCGCGGACATGAAAGGCTACATCGCCTGCGTGCTGGCAGCGGTGCCTGAATTGTTGGCAAAACCGTTGCGCATGCCGGTTCACATCGCGCTGTCTTACGACGAAGAAGTCGGTTGCCTGGGCGTCCGCTCACTGCTGAGCGAACTGGAGCAGCGCTCGGTCAAACCCCTGCTGTGCATCATCGGCGAACCCACCGAACTCAAGCCCGTGTTGGGCCACAAAGGCAAACTGGCGATGCGTTGTGACGTGCACGGGGCGGCGTGCCATTCGGCCTATGCACCGCAGGGGGTTAATGCCATCGAATACGCTGCCGAGTTGATTGGTGAGCTGGGGCGCATCGGCACAACGCTGCGGGCGCCCGAACTGCATGACACACGCTTCGATCCGCCGTTCACCACCGTGCAGACGGGCGTGATCAGTGGCGGCAAGGCGTTGAACATCGTGCCTGCCGATTGCCGCTTTGATTTCGAGGTGCGGGCCCTCCCCGCTCACGACCCGCTCGATGTCGCCCAACAACTGCAGCGTTACGCCCGCGAACAGGTGTTGCCACGCATGCAGGCGGTCAATCCTGGCAGCGAGATCCGCTTTTCCGAGTTGTCGGCGTATCCGGGGCTGGCGACGGATGCCAGGAGCCAGGCCGCGCAGCTGATCGCGCAGTTTTGTGGATCGGAGGACTTCACGACCGTGGCGTTCGGAACTGAAGGCGGGCTGTTTGATGCTATCGGTATTCCCACGGTGGTCTGTGGCCCTGGCAGCATGGATCAGGGGCACAAGCCGGATGAATTCGTGAGCGTGGCGCAGTTGGACGGCTGCGATGCGATGTTGCGGCGGATCATCGACACCCTGCGTTAACGCCTCGCCGTCATCTTTTGCGACGCCTTGCGTCAAGTCGCCCAGTGGCTGAACACCCGATCGTGTCCCTGACCGCGTGCTTGCCTTTCAAAGCCGAGGGCGCGCACGCACCCATCGGCGGTATTGACGGGTACGCAGCGCGCTCGCGATCCGAAGGACTGATCCGAGCGGTCAAGCGCACGGCCAACGGCTACCGCCAATACGGACCCGAGACCGAGTTGATGCTGACCATCATCGTTCGGGCGCAGAACGCGGGCTTTTCCTTGGAAGAAATCCAGCATTTGATGCCGACCAGCCTAGATGCTTGGGAGTACGATGCGTTGCTCGACGCGCTCAAACGCAAGGTCGGTGAAATCGAAGCCCTTCAACAGCGCCTGGAACAGAACAAGGCGCAATTGCTGGCAACCATTGAGGGGATCGAACGGAAACCGCAAGGGGTGGGGTGCGCCGACAATGCCCGGCGAATGCTCGATGGCCTGAAAGCCAGACCCACGGCACCCGAGCAACCTGAACCCGCGCGCCTTTCCGGTGTGCAGCAGCCCATGGCTTCCGAACGCGAGGGGTATGCCCGCCAGAGCGAAGCGAGCCTGACCCGCTAAAAGAAAACAACTTCTTATGCCGATCGCGCTTCGCTGCGCGCCACATGCAGCCGGTGCAGGGTGATCTTGCGCACTTCGTGTTTGCTCGTCTCGATATGGCTTTTAAGCAGGCGTTGCGCCTGTTCCGTGCGGCGCTGAAGAATGGCGTCGAGGATCTGCCCATGCTCTGCATAGGTCGCCTCGATGCGCGGTGTCTGGGTGAAATCCAGGCGCCGGATGATGCGGATCTTTTCGGTGATCTCATAGTGCAGACGCGCCATTTCGGCGTTCCCCGCCGCTTCCAGCAACGCACAATGGAAGCGTTCGTCCAGCGCCGACACGCGACCGGCGTCGCGCTCACGCGCTTCATCGGGCACCTGCCACGTCGTCTTCAACTCGACGATGACCGGGTTGGCGTCCAGGTCCAGCGACGCCAACCGCGCCACGGCGGCGCTTTCCAGCACGATGCGCACGTCGTACAGCTCTTCGAAATAATTGAAGTCGAATGCCCTCACCTGCCAGCCGCTGCGAAAATACACCTGCACATACCCTTCCCGCTCCAGCCGATAAAGTGCCTGACGCACCGGTGTTCGGCTGGCAGCGACGCGCTCGGCCACTTCGTTTTCGCTGAAGCGATCGCCTGGCAACAGCCGAAATTCGAAGATGTCATCCTTGAGCTGTTGGTAGATGCGCTCAACCAGGTTGTCCGGACGCGTCTTGGGCTTTTTCAACGGTGTGATTTGCATGTTCATCTCGGGTGGTGGATACGGCGGCACACACTGGCAGGCTGGCGCCGGGGAGCCCTGCGGCGACCGGCGGACGAGTCCGCCGGACGTCGCTTCGCCGGGCGCTCGCTCAGACCTTGTTCAGGCTGGCCATGTAAGCGCGCCATCCGCCGAACGCCGTGATATCCAACGCATCGGCCAAGGCCCAAGGCTCGCAGATGAAGCCCTTGACGGTGCGGCCATCCGCCAGTTTGAGGTTGCCGATACCCAGCGGCGCCGGGATCTCGGCAACGAATTCACCGAAGCGCGCGAGCGGGATGTCCCACAATTCCACGATGATCGACTGACCCGATTCGGCTTTCGCCAGGCCGGGCTTGGGCGGTACGGTGCCGGGTAGTGCGTACAGCCGGTAGGCGCCCTCGGTCAGGGTCTGCTCGACGAACACCGCGTCGCGGCCCGTCAACTGAAAGTTCAGCGGCATGCCGGTCAGGTGCGCCCCGACGACGGCCACTCGCACGCAGCCATCGGCAGGCGTGGTTACAGGGCGAGCGGCGGGCACTGGCCGACCCGTGGCGCCCAGCGTCAAGCCGAGGTGCGCCTGCCATTGTCTGCCGAAGCGGGCCAGCGCCGTGTCATGCCACGCCGGCGCGATCAGGGTAATGCCGGCAGGCAGCCCATCGGCGCGCCAACCGGCAGGCAATGCCAGCGCCGACAGGTCAGCGAGGTTGGTGAAATTGGTGTAGTAACCGAACTCAGAGTTGTAACGCACCGGCTCCTCGGCCATTTCCGCCAGGGTGCGTATCGTGGCGGACGTGGGGACCACCAACGCATCGAATCCGGCCAGTGCGTCGTTGATCTGCCGACTCAACGCGGCGCGCAGGTATTCGGCCTTGTACGCATCGCACGCGCTGTAACGCAAACCGTTTTCGACGATCCCCCGCACGACGGGATTGATCGCCTCCGGATGGGCGTCGAACATCGACGCCATGGCGACGGTCCGCTCAGCCACCCAGGGTCCGAAGTACAGCTGATCGGCCAACTGCTTGAACGGCGAAAAATCAATGCGTGTGATCTCGGCGCCCAGTGCGCTCAGTGTTAGCAGCGCCTGCTCATACACCGCCTGATTCTGTGTGTCGCCGAAGAACTCGAGCGTATCGGGCACCGCAAGCTTGATCGCCTGCCTGAAGCTGACCGGCGCGGTGTGAGGATTGCGTCGGGAATACGCGTCGCTGGCATCGTAGCCCTCAGCAAGACCCGCGACCTGCTCGGCATCCTCCACAGTCAGGGCAAAAATCGAGATGCAGTCCACGGTTCGACAAGCCGGAACCAGCCCGCTGTTCGACAGCCTTCCTTTGGTTGGTTTCAGCCCGACGATGTTGTTGAACCCCGCCGGGACACGACCGGACCCCGCCGTGTCGGTGCCCAGGGAAAACGCCACCAACCCCCGCGCGACCACCGAGGCAGAGCCTGAACTCGACCCACCGCTGACGTAATCGCCGTTGATGCTGTTAGGCACTGCGCCGTAAGGTGAACGCGTGCCGACCAGGCCGGTGGCGAACTGATCGAGGTTGGTCTTGCCCATTAGAATT
This sequence comes from Pseudomonas sp. RIT409, assembly GCF_003052515.2. Classification (GTDB taxonomy): domain Bacteria; phylum Pseudomonadota; class Gammaproteobacteria; order Pseudomonadales; family Pseudomonadaceae; genus Aquipseudomonas. Next base: position 6,162 of record NZ_QARE02000010.1, read on the forward strand.
GCGCCGGCGGCGCGCAGGCGAGCGAGCACGAAGGCGTCCGCGTTGGCGGTGTAGGCGAATTCAGGGCAGGCCGCCGTGGTTTGCCAGCCAGCGGCATCGATGTTGTCCTTGATTGCGAACGGCACGCCATACAACGGCAACCGAGCGATATCCCCTTTCACCGCTTCGAGGCGTTGGCTCAGCTCGGCCAGTTGATCGTTCAATTGAGCCGGGTCGACCAGGGCGATCCAGGCGGTGTCCTGTTCGGCGTACGCCTCACGCAGCGACAACAATGCTGACGGGGTCAATTCACCGGTCTGATAGGCGGTGATCCATTGGCTGACAGTCCATCCGAACAGCGGGTTCGAGGCGCTTTGCATGAAAGGATTCCATCTTGTATCCAAGTTTGGATTCCAGTTAAGCAAAAGCTGCGCCATCCGGGCGAAAGCGCTATTTTCAGGGCGCTGGATGCTGGAAAAACGGGTTAATCAGGGCGGGGATGCACATTATTGAGGCAGGGCCGTTTGATGTGAGTGCAGCAGTGCGCTCTTATCGGGCCAGCCCCTCAATCATGTCCGGGGTGACGTAATGCGGCCCGTCGAACAGGTAGAGCGGATAACCTCGGTAAGCGGCAATCTGCGGTCTGAGTTCCTCGACGGTGGCGGAGCGAAAGCCTCCGCCGATCTGGGGGCGGAAGGCCTCGACGATGATTTTCACCCGCTGCGTGCCCAGTGCTTTGCGAAGGGCATCGGCATAGGTGCGTGCCACCGGTGCAGTGCGGGCGTAGACACCCACACCGTCCTGGAAGAAAACGCCGATATCGTCCGGCAACCAGGATTTCAACCAGTTCGCGGTCGCTTCAGGGCCGATGTTGCCGCCATCGTAGACGCTGATCCACAGCGGCCTCGGCAAGCGGGCCAGCAACGCCGGCAGCTCGCTGGCGCGGGCCCAACTCGGATCGACCTCAGCCGGGAAGTACCAACCGGTGACATTCAGCGGCGTCTTCAGCTTTGCCATGCGCTCGGAGAGTGCGGCCAAGGCATCGATGTCGTCACGGGAGCGGTTTTCACTGAAGGAGCCCGCCAGGCCAAGGATGACATTCTGTGCCCACGGTGCCTTGGCGATGCGCGCCCAGTCCGGCAAACGGGGCACTTCCGGAAGACCGGCACCGGGCACGAATGCCTGGCCGTCGACCGCCGTCCACTGCACCAGCAGCTCTCGCACGCCGAGTTGCTGCCAGTTGCCCTGAATGTCCACGGTGGCGTTGTCCGGTTGCCAGACCACACCGACGATCTCCGGCCGCAAGCCCTGCCCCAGTTCGTGCAGGGCATCAATGGCCGTGCCCACCGCCCCGATCAGCAGCGCGGCCAGCGAAACCCTCAGCAGTCGCGGCATGCGGCCTCTTCCCAAAACTCCACCCTCAAACCCTCACCACGAATAGGTCAGACGCGCGAATACGCCTTCGGCGCTGTCATCGCCGAACACCTTCTCCCGGTATTGCACGGAGAAGTCGATATAGGACTGCGGCGCCTTGTGCTTCGTTTCACGGAACCAGTAACGCATGCCGACCCCTACCCCGGCGCCACCGGCGTTGTCTGACGATGTGCGGGTGCGCCCGTTGGCGTCGACTTCGCTGCGCATCTTCGAATCGTAATCCGCCGCGAGTACCACATGGGGGAAGACCACCAGGCGCGGGCTGACCCGGTCCAGACGAATGCTGCGCCCCAGTTGCCACTCGCTGTTGAAGTAATTGCGCTTGTCGCGCAAGTAGCGACCGCCTTCCGCGTAGAACTGCGAAGTCCACCAGCTCGGCACATCAACGCGCAGGTCGGTGCCGATGCTGGAGCCGTAGCCCAGTCGCACCAGCCAGTCGCCGCTGACCTTGCTGCCCGCCAGCGGAAAGGTGCGCTCGAAGGCCGCCATGACGTTGTATTCGGTGAATGGCTTGAATCGTATACCCACCGCGCCCTGCAACGCGTCCAGCCCCTTGTCGTTGCCCCCTTCTTTGTTCCACAAAGTATCGGTGATGCGGCCATAGAGCTCGACGAAACGCGCGTTGCGATAGCCGTCAGGGCGCCAGAACACTTCAGTGCTGTTCTGCAGACTGTCATTGCTGGTGCTCGGCGCACCACTCAAGCCGTTGCGGGTGCTCGCGCCTCGGTACGTCGTGGTGTTGGTCACCCCCCATACGCGGGACAGGTCCGATACGGCTCTGCGTGTATCGAAGACCTGTTGATCGGGCATCTGCAAGTCACCGGTTTTCTGGTAGTCCAACACCCGGGTGAAATAGGCAATGGCCTGGGTATCATCCGGTGCGCGCATGGCGCTGTAAGCGGCGTCTTGTGTCTGTTTAGGACTCAAGCCCTTGCTGCGGTCGATCCGCTTGAATTCACCCAGCGCGCCGCGATCATCCCCCGCCTGCATCAGGAAATACGCGATCTGCACCTCATCACCCGGCTCAAGCTCGCCCTTGTCACGCGCCGCCTGCATCCGCGCCAGAGCCTCGCGAGGCTGCCCCAGCGCCGCATACAGCGATGCCTGGTCACGCAGCGGCAAGGTACCGACCGCCAGCGCCTGGCTGAAATCCTGCTGCGCGCCGCGTCGATCCCCCAGACGCAGGCGCATCTGACCCCGCTGCGCGAGCAACGGGGCATCATTGCCGTTCAGGGCCAGGGCTTCGGTAGCGGCAGCACGGGCAGCCGCGTACTGCTGCTGGGCGATCAACGCACTGACCAACAGCCGCCGGTAGGCCATTTCATCGGGGTATTGGCGCACCACTTCGCGAGCATGACTGACGGCCGCATCGTTATCGCCACGGGCCAGGGCCGCATACCCTTGCGCCGCGAGATCGACGGCTTTCTGTTCGCGAATCGAGGCCAGCCGTCGCGTCAGCGCAGGCGACTCGCCGAGCGCTGCGATCGCCTCCCGGGTCGCCCGCTCCGCTTCGTCCAAGCGCCGCTGACGCTGCAGCGCTTCGATCAGCATCATCCGGTAGTCGGCGTTGTTCGGTGCCTCGGCAACTGCCCGGCGCGCGTATTCGACCGCCCGGTCGTAATCGCCGTGGGCATAGGCCTGCAGGGAACGTTGACCATTACCGAAGCCCTTCTTGTTGCCAGGGTAGCGCTCAGGGTGGTCGCGGCGGTCCTTGTCACGTTCAGCCAGGCGGATCAGTGTCCGCAATCGGTCGACGTCACTGCGCTGGCGCAAGGCCTCTCTGGCCTTCGCGATCGCCAGGTCGTAGTTCTTTTCGTTGTAGGCGGCGTAGGCTTGATTGGCGATTTCGTAGGCAGGACCGGTCAGTGCCAGCGGCAGGATCTGTGGCTCGGCGGCTGGCCGAGACTCGGCCTGACACAACGCAGGCAGGACGCTGAGGCCCAGAATGATCGGAAATCTCATGAGGGCTGCTCCGTGGCTGCGTCCGGTGAAGAATGGCGATGTTGCTGGGCCGCGGCCTGTTCGATGGCTTCGCGGGGCAGCACGCCGAGGTCCACCAGGTAGTCGCCGATACGGCCATGCAGATGCGGTCGATAGCCGAGCATTGCCTGATTGAAAGTCATACGGTCCAGCAAGCCACGGTCGATGAGCAGTTCACCCAGCAGCGGCGTGGCGGCCGGCAGCGGCTGTCCGGCCACCGCATCCAGGCGACGCAGTTGTTCGACGATCTCACTCTCGCGGGCGATCATCTGCACCGGCTGCGCCCCCAGTTGCTCAGTGATCTGTTGCAAACCGTCCGGGCTCAGCGGGCTGGCCACCGCGATTTCCGGACGGCCATCGCTGTCCGGCGCCAGGGGCACCACACGCCAGCGCAGGCAGAACTCATCCGCCAGCGAGACGTGGGGCTGGACCTTGGCGGCAATGTCGAACACCCGCGGCAGGTCGTTCTGGAAAGCAATGGCTTCGGCGAGGGTCTCGTCATCGAGCCAGCCGCGGCTGAGCAGGATTCGGCCCAGTGGCATCTGCCGAGTCTGCTGCTCGTCCAGTGCGCTCTGCAGTTTTTCGTCGTTGATCGCTTGCCAGGAGAGCAACACGCTGCCCAGTTTGCGTGGGGCCTGTGCAATCAGGTCGGTGGAGGGAAAATCGTGCATGGTCTTGTCCCAGACCAGCTTGCGGTTGAGCAGCTTGCCCACCAGGAACAGGCGCCAGGCCCGGGCAGCGGCCATGAAATTGACGAAGTTGCCCACCACCATGCGCGGCAACGACAACAGGCCATGCTGCCAGCCGTAGAGGATAGTGGTGAAGTAGCAGCGATGGGCCATGCGCCACAGCAGCGCAATGCCGTTGGCCGCCAGCAGGCCGCCGACCCAACCATCGGTGTCGAAGGGCGTCGGGAAACTGGTGTTCCACACCCCGCTGGCGCGCAACACAATGAGCGCCAGCAACTGGACGAGGATCACGTAGGCGACGATGTTGACGAACGAGGTGACGACCCCTTTGCGATCGCGAAACAACAGGTAGCGGTTGGCGAGCGAGCCACTCCAGCCCATCTGTTCCCAGCCTTGCAGGCCGATGCCCAGCGTCCATCGCGCCTTTTGCCGGAACGCTGTGCGGAAGGTGTCAGGAAAGAACTCACGCACGCACAGTGGCATCTCCAGCGTCGACTCGTAAGGCTCACGAAACCACGACTTGCGCAGCACGCGGTACTGCACCGGGAAACGCACGAAGATCGCGCTCATGCCGTACCGTGCCAGGCGCGCGCCGACGTCGTAGTCCTCGGTCAAGCTGTCGGTGTTGAACGGCTGGTTATGGGTTTCGTCGGCCAGCACTTGCAGCGCCCGGCGCGAAAAGCAGGTGCCGACGCCCGCCGATGGCACGCTGTCGCTCAGGCTCTCGCGCACAACAAGGTCCTTGCCATGCCATTCGGCGAACTCGTCCATGTAGGTGCCCGCGACCCACTCGTACCAATTGCGCTCCAGCGAAACCACCGGCAACTGAATCATGTCCTTGCGCGGCAGCAAGTAGTTGAACAGGCGCATCTCCAGTGGATGCAGCACGTCCTCGCTGTCGTGCAGGACCACCCCGGCAAACGTCACGCCGTGGGTCTTCTCGTAGAGAAAAATCGCCTGGATGACCCAGTTCAGGCAGTCCGCCTTGCACGTCGGCCCGGCATGAGGCACTTCGACGCGATGCAGTTGCTTGTAACGCCGACGCATCCGTTCGACTTCATCGATGGTGCGCTGATCGTTGACGTAAGTGCCGACGAACACCACGTAATGCTGATAGTCCAGCGTCGACACCATGTTCTCGATCATCGGCGCGATGACGTCGTACTCCAGCCAGGCGGGTACCATGATCGCCAGCGGCTGTTGGTCGCGAGCCATCAGCTGTTCGGCTGTCAGCGGGCGATAACGCCGCTCGGCAGTGAACTTGCGGTACAGCCGCCGGGCCCAGTACCACAGGTCGATGAACAGGTCATCGACACTGGAAATCAGAATGATGGTCGCGACGACGAGCGTCGCGACCTCCAGCGCGCCGTAGTAATGCGCCAGCCAGTAGGGCCAATAAAGCGAGGTCATCGCAGCTCCCGTTATTGACGCTTGCGACGGGCGCGACGGCCTGCCAGCAGCAACACGAGGAAGCCGATCACCGCGGCAGGAATCAGCCACAGGGCCGACGGCTTCCGCCAGGCATCGAGGCCTTTGGGCTGGTCGTCGTCGATCATCTGGCTGCCGGTAGGGTCCTTCGCGTCGAAGGTGGTCAGCGGTCCGGTATCGCCCAGGACGGTGACGTTGCCGCGCTCCAGCAGGACCGGCCGCTGGAAATCCGGGGCCTGGCCACCCAGCGTGCGATAAACCATGCCGTGCTGGCCGCCCGACTCCACCACCTGCAGCGCCGCCAGATGGTTGAGCGACTTGAGGTCGAGCAGCGTCTGCTCCTTGTGATGGATCGTCAGGTGGCCCTGTGCGTCGACCTGCAGCGACTCGTCGCTGTCCTTGATCGGCACTTCAAAGGCCAGGAACGAGCTTTGCGGCGCGATGCCCGTCTGCACGTCGTTGTTTACGCTCAGGGTTGCACGCAACGGTGATACGCCGCTGGCACTGGCAATGCGAATGACTTGCGGCAGGCTGCTGGCCGGGCGCTCAAGGTAACCCTGCGGGACCACCAACTGCGTACCGGATGCGAAACGGGCGGCCATGCCGGAGAAGTCGCCATCCAGCCCGATCTTGTCCAGGGTCACATGGCTGCTCGGCAGGATCGAAACGGGGAACGCCTGCGGGGTTTCACGGCACAGGTCACTGACCGGCTGACGCTGAAACGAGACGCGCAGGGTGTTTTGCGCCGCCAGGGCATAGCGCGGAATGCGCGCTTCGATCCGCTGCTTCTGGCCATCCGCGACCAACTGGGCGGCACCGATCAGGTAGTCATTGAGAAACAGACTGGCCACCGGCGCAGTGCCCGATGCACCAGGCGCCGCCGCGACATCGATCGCCGCGCTCACCGGTACACGCCCGTCATACGCCACGGTCCCCAGCGGGAAGCTGGCGCTCCAGTCCGATTTCGCCAGCACGTCGACGCTGCCGGGTTTGCCGCCCAGGCGCGTCAACGCCACGCGGCCATCATCGCTCAGCGGCAGGTTCGCCTCTTCGCCCACTGTCAACTGGCGCGCGCGTGCCAGCTTATTCCACGCCGCGCTGAACAGGCCGATGGCCTGGCCAGCAGCGTTCTGGTCGATCATCACCAGAGGATGCGCGCCCAATATCGCCAGCCAAACGTTGTCGGTGCCGGTCGTGCTCACGGCGCCGTTCACATGGGTATCTCGCCACTGGGCAAATGCCGTGTTCGCCGCTGGATCAATGCCTTGAATCTGATGTTGCAGTGCGTCCAGCGACTCATTCACCGCCTTGAGCAGCGCGGGATCGCTGACCGCCAGATCGGCGTTGAAGGCCGGTGTCTGCCCCAACATCAGCAGCGCGCCGATCTGCGCCGAGTCGGCGAGCGTGTGCAACCCTTTGCCGTCCAGCGCAGCGAATGCCGGGATCTGCTTCAACTCAGGGGGAATGTTCACGCCGCTCAAGTCGATGCTTTCGTTGACCGAAGGAAACGGCACGATGCGCGCCTGCTTGCCAATGCGCTCCAGCGCCACGCCCAGGCGCCATGCCGCGTCATAACTGGCAGCCGCCAGCGTACCTGGCGCGACCAGGATGCCTGGCTTGCCGGGCAAGGCATTCCACGCCGCGCCGACATCCTGCAATTGACTGGCGTCGAAGCTGTACTTCAACCGTGTCTGGGGTGCGATACGCAACACGTTGCCGATGGCCCGCTCGTCCTCACACTGGATGCGGGAAACGATCGACGACCACGCCACACCCAATCGGACCGAGCCGCTCTCTCGCGGCGACTTGTCGACGCCCAAGGCGGCACTGGCATCGCCCTCACCGGCGTTGAGACCCACCGCACGAACCGGGTAGCCATCCAGGGACAGCAGCAAGGTGTTGCGTCCTTCTTCACCATTGAGATAACTGGCGTCGAACTGCAGCGTCGCATCGGTCAATGGCACATTGGCCGGCACCGGCAAATACAGCTCGCGGCGGGCGTCGGTCGCATTGAGGATGATCGGCCGATCAATGCCAAGGTCCTTCAACTCGATGACCCTGGTTTGCTGCAGGTTGGCGTTTAGACGGCCAATGGCCTGGCTCAGCGCACTGGGCCCACTGGGGGTGGCGGCAGGGCTGGCGGCGAAGGCCGGGGCGATGAGCAGCAGGCTCATGCCGCAAACCAGGGCGTTCAAGGCCCCAGAGTGTGAGGAAGCGGTAGATGTCATTCAGGCAAATCTCGATCAAGACAAACAATGTGTGGGAAACAGGCGAACGCAAGCTCCGGCTGGCGACGCCAGCACGGCTCGTTCAGGGAGGGTTGTCTCCCGCGGAAGGTAAGCAGGCGTTGCCGTCAACCGGCACGCCGAATCGGGTGCGCTCGCTAATGCAGGCTGGAGGCCGACCGCAGCGGCAAGACCGGGCGTTGCGCCTCGATCGGTTCGGGCAGCGGATCGGGCGCCTCGACGGTGAACTCGTCCACCGGCCGCCCCATCAGCGCGTCGACGATGCGCGCACACGCCTTGCCGTCGCCATAGGGGTTGCTGGCCCGAGACGCCATGCGCCACAGCTGATCGTCATCGAGCAGTGCGCAGACACCCTTCTCGATCGTATCCGGATCGGTTCCCACCAGGCGCACGGTGCCCGCAGCAACGGCCTCGGGCCGCTCGGTCACGTCGCGCATCACCAGTACCGGTTTGCCCAGTGAAGGCGCTTCTTCCTGTACGCCGCCGGAATCGGTGAGCACTACGTGTGCCCGTTGCATCAGGCGCACGAAAGACAGGTAATCCAGTGGCTTGATCAGGTGCACGTTCGGCAGGCCGCCCAAACGCTCGGTGACCGGGCCCAAGACATTGGGGTTCAAGTGCACGGGGTAGACGATCTGCAGGTCGTCGCGCTTGGCCAGCCTGCGCAGCGCCTCGCAGATGTCGAGGAAGCCGTCGCCGAAGTTCTCCCGGCGATGGCCTGTAACCAGCAGCAGCTTGCGGCTGGCGTCGATGAAATTGAACTGGCGGTCCAGAGCGACACGCAGTTGACGGTTCTTGTCGATGCGCTCAGCCGTCATCTTCAATGCGTCGATCACCGTGTTGCCGGTCACGAAGGAGACGCCCTGCAGGCGCTCACCGAGCACGTTGCGGCGGGATTCTGCGGTCGGCGTGAACAGGTGGTCAGCAATCAGATCGATGCTGCGGCGGTTCATCTCTTCCGGCCAAGGCTGATGAATGTCGCCCGTGCGCAAGCCCGCTTCGACATGCGCCACGGGAATGCGCCGATGAAAGGCCGACATCGCGGCCACCATCGCCGACGTCGTGTCGCCGTGCACCAGTACCTTGTCAGGCTGGACGGCGTCGAGCACTGGGTCGATGGCGGCGTAGAGCGCAGCCGTCAACGTATTCAGGGTTTGACCGGGGGTCATCACTTCCAGCGTGTAGTCCGCTTTCAGATCGAACATGTCCAATACTTGTTGCAACATGCTCTGGTGCTGACCGGTGATGCATATCTTCGAATCGATGCCCTGCTCGGCCTCCAGGGCCTTGATCAGGGGTGCCATCTTGATCGCTTCAGGGCGCGTGCCAAAAATCGACAATACCTTGAGTTGCGGATGAGCTCGAGCCATTCATATTCCTCCCGCGCATGTGCATGCGCCGCACGGCAGCGTACTTCGCCCCAAGAGGCTGAAGTCGCTCGAAAGTGGTAGTCATGGACGGACGGAAAAGATCGGAGAAAAACTCGATGCTCACTTCAATGTGACAACGCGGCTCAGCGTGACGACGCGATAATCCCTAGTGCCCGAAACAGGGAAGATTATTAACAGCATGAAAAACACATTGCAAAAGATTTAATAACAATTTCAACAACTTTAATACGCATAAAACTTTTGCAAGTTTGCAGAGTCCATCAAAGATTTTGTTGTTTATGCACGCATTGTCGTTCATCACTTCGGGGGCGCGAAAGTGTGCACCGGTCGACAATTGAATGTAAAGCCTTGAACTTTAAACTTAAGTTCCGGTCATTCCGCGCGTTGTGACGGGTTATGAATTACCCTAGCAGAGTTTACCCCGTTCGGATCCAAACCGGACAACCGGTCAGGACTTTCTACAACTTTCTGACGCCAACTTAATGGCCCCGCCCTTTATAGAAGTGCAGGCAGCTCATTCAAGTTGATTCAAGTTGATTCAATGAAAGCCCAACAGTGTTCAAGCCAGGTACTTATTGAACCAGGCGAGCGTGCGCTCCCATGCCAGTTTCGCGGCCGCCTCGTCATACCGTGGTGTCGAGTCGTTATGGAAGCCATGATTGGCGCCTTTATAGATATGCGCCTCATAGGTTTTGCCCGCGGCTTTCAGCGCGGCTTCGTAGGCTGGCCAACCATCGGTGATCGGCGTGTCGAGTTCAGCGTAGTGCAGTAACAACGGCGCCTTGATACGCGCCACGTCTTCGGCCTTGGGCTGGCGACCGTAGAACGGTACCGCAGCCGCAAGTTCCGGGTAGGCCACCGCAGCCGCGTTGGCGACACCCCCGCCGTAGCAAAAACCGGTGATGCCGACTTTGCCCGTGGCCCCCGGATGCGCCATCAGCCACTCGAGGGCGGCAAAGAAGTCGTTCATCAGCTTTTCCGGGTCGACCTTCTGTTGCAGTTCGCGCCCTTTATCATCGTTGCCCGGATAACCCCCGACCGACGATAGGCCATCCGGGGCCAAGGCGATGAACCCCGCTTTGGCCACGCGGCGTGCGACATCTTCGATATAGGGGTTCAGGCCTCGGTTTTCATGCACCACCAACACTGCCGGGATTTTCTCCGTAGCTTTCGCAGGCCACACCAGATAGCCGCGAACCTGGCCATGGCCCTTGGGTGAGGGATAGGTGATGTATTCCGGCACGATGTCGGGGTCCGTGAAAGGCACCTGCTCGGCCAATGCGTAATCGGGACTCAGGGACGCCAGAATCGCCGTGGCCGTCAAGCCACCCAGCGCGAACACCGCTGCGCGGTCCAAGAATTCTCTGCGGTTGATCCTGCCATGCACGTAGAAGTCATACAGTTCGAGCAACTCAGGGGCGAAATCCTTGGCAGTCAGTCGGGTCATCGGGACACTTCCTCGTGGGTGGACGGCGGGCGCCGCTGGCAGGGGCGTTTGGCAACACCATTAAAGCAGTGTTTTGCGCTGCGAGCCCGTCCGGTTCGCCGCCGTGAGCGAAGAACGTTCGCCGATAACGGCTGACCGGCCATGACGGTAGTCCACACCTGCCGCTGCACCCCGCAGAAATGCACCGATGCCAACGGGGTTTACAACGTTTCCAACCCCCACAACACTTCCAGCACATGCTGCGTTGAGCGCTCGACCTCCCCTGCGCGATGTGCAATCCCCAGCTCGCGCCACAGCGCAGGCTGCAACGGGCGCATCACGATCCGGCTTTCCGGCAAGGGCGTCGACGCTTCATGAGGCAGCACGGTCGCGCCGTATCCCGCCGCGACCAGGCTTTTGATCGCATCGTTGTAGTTGAGTTGAATGCGCGGCGCCGGTTGCGGCCCCTCACTGGCGAACCACTCCGCGACTTGGCGGGAAAGTCGGGTGGTGGCGTCATTGAGAATCAGCGGTTGCGCCGCCAGCCAGGAAGGCGTGACCACCTCGGGAGCGGCCCAGCGCGCCGGCAAGAAGGCCATGACAGGGTCTCGCCGCCAGGGCCTGATCCGCAACCCTTTGACCGGCGCCTGGGGCAGCGCGATGACGCCGACGTCCAGGCTGCCGTCCGCCAGCCTTTGCAGCGTCTGCTGCGAAGTCAGCACGGCCACCTGCACATCGATTCCGCCATGCGCTTGGTTCAGGGTTTCCAACGCTTGAGGGATCAATTGAGCGATGACACCCGTGGAAGCCCCAAGCCGCACCCTCCCCTCCAACCCCAGCACTTGTCGCTGGATGTCCTGCAGCGCTTGTTCGGCATCGGCGAGCAGACGGCGGGCCCTTTCCACCAAGGTCTCCCCGATGGCCGTGGGCTGGACCCGGCCACGCGTGCGGGTCAGCAATGCGCCACCCACGCGAGCCTCCAGGTCGGCAATGTGCAGGCTGACGGTGGGCGGCGCCAGGTTCAGCGTGCGCGCAGCTTCGGCGAACGATCCCAGGTCGGCGATCGCCACGAGGGTGCGCAGACGGTCGAGACTGATCTCACGCATGTTCGTCACTCATTCAGAAAAACTGATCTTCAACGTTGCCAAATTCAACTTTTCCTATCATAGGCGCTGGTCGATGATACGCGCCATCAACCTCTAAGAGCGGCAGCGACCATGACCCTCCCTGTAGTTTTCATCGATGGCGACCAAGGCACCACCGGTCTGCAAATCCATCAACGGCTGCATGGCCGGACCGACATCACGCTGGTGACCCTGCCTGCCGAACAGCGCAAGCAGGCCGCCAGCCGGGCGGCGGCCATCAACGCCTGTGACATTGCGATCCTCTGCCTGCCCGATGATGCCGCCCGCGAGGCCGCAATGAGCATCGAAAACCCTGACGTGCGAGTGATCGATGCCAGTTCTGCCCATCGCACCGATCCGCAGTGGGTGTATGGGTTCGCCGAACTCAATGCGGAACAGAAACAGGCCATCGCCTCCGCCAAACGGGTGAGCAATCCAGGCTGTTACCCAACGGGCGCCATTGGCCTGCTGCGGCCTTTGCTGGACGCGGGCCTGGTGCCGAGGGACTACCCCATCACCGTCAACGCGGTTTCAGGCTACTCGGGCAAGGGCCGTGCGGGGGTTGATGAGTTTGAAGGTGATAACGCCGGGCAAGCGACGCCATTCCAGATCTACGGCCTGGGTCTGGCGCACAAGCATGTGCCGGAAATCCAGCAGTACAGCGGCCTGACGGAGCGGCCGGTGTTCATTCCGGCGTACGGCTCGTTCCGCCAGGGGATCGTGCTGACCACTGCACTGCAGACGCGCCTGTTGCCCTCCGGTGTCACTGGGGCCTCCCTGCACGCCTGCCTCACGGAGCGCTACGCAGGCAGCCGGTTTGTCGAGGTGCTGAGCATGGACGCGTCCAAGGCGCTCACCGGCCTTGACCCTCGGCAGATGAACGCGACCGATCGGTTACGTCTGATGGTGTTCGAGAACGCCGGGCACGTGATGCTGGCGGCAGTTTTCGACAACCTGGGCAAAGGCGCGGCCGGTGCTGCCGTGCAGAACCTGGACCTGATGCTCGGCGCCTGAGCGTCATCCCATCAATTGGGCCTTGAGCCACTCCACCAACAGGCTCGCCTCCTCCCGGCGGGCCTGCCCATGACGACGGTACACCGACAGCGCCTCGGATAGATGGACGCTCTCACTGCACGGTGCGACCAGTACCCCCTTGTCGAGCATTCGCTGCGAGGTGCGGCGCCATCCCATGGCCAAACCATGTCCTTCCACCGCGGCGTGGAGCATCACCGAGTAACTGTCGAAGGCCAGCCTGCGCCCCTGACGCGGCACATCATGGCCGAATGTCGCCAGCCAGGTGTCCCACTCCAGTTGATAGACCGGCTGGGCTTCGTGATGCAGCAACGTGTGCCGCTGCAGATCGTCCAAAGGGATCGGCTGCCGTTGCCCGTCGAGGTAGGCCGGACTGCACACGGGAAACACCTCGTCGGCCGCGGTGAACAGCAGAGGGTGCAAACCGTGGTCGCGGTTGCTGCTCTGCATGGCCACGTCGAAATAGCCCTGGTACTCCGTCAGCGGGTGAGCCCAGGTCACCATTTTTAGGTCGATCTCCGGGTATCGCCCATGGAAGTCCGACAGCCGAGGCATCAACCAGTGAAACGCCTCGCAGGGCTGACACAGCAGCACCACTTCATTGGCACGTGCCACGCCACGAAGTCGGTCGGCGGTGCTTGCGACATCCCTCAATGCATTACCCAAGGTAAGGTTCAGCTCCCGACCGGCGTCGGTCAGGAACACAGCGCGATTGCGGCGCTGGAACAACGCGATCCCCAAGTCCTCCTCGAGTGCCCGGATCTGCCGACTGACCGCAGCCTGCGTCAGGTTCAGCTCTTCGGCCGCGCGAGAAAAGCTCAAGAGCCGTGCGGCCGCTTCGAACGGCAGCAGACTGGCCAGCGGCGGGAGGGAGTTGCCAAGCTTATTCATAATTCAGGGTAATGCATCGGGACGAAGACATCATTTGTAGCACAGACCCAGGGATCGGCAAGATGAAGCCTGGCGTAGAAGTTCAGCCACCTGCTCTCAGGAGCGGATGGTTTCATCAAACAGGTAGCGCAGGGCTCATCATGAACGCGTCGCGGTCGATCATCGTGCAAGGTGTGGGCTATGCCGCGCTGGCAACCCTGGCATGGGCCAGCAATTTCATTTCGCCTTATGTGCTGCAAGGTTATGGGATTCAAGACTTCATGCTGGTGCGCTTCCTGCTGGCCGGCCTGCTGGGCCTGATACTACTGCCGTTTTATCGCGCCCAATTGCGCCATCTGCATGCTCGCCAATGGTTGTCCGGCATGGGGCTGGGGGTGATGGGGTATCTGGCGTACAGCAGTTGCATCGCGGGAGGGGTGATCTACGGTGGGCCGCTCCTTATCGCCGCTTTCATCGGTGCAGTGCCGGTGCTGCAAGCGTTGCTCGGCAACGTTCGGCGGCCTGCGTTGCGTTGGGGCCAGTTGGCCCTGCCGATCGGCGCCCTGTGTGTTGGCCTGATGCTGGTCAATCTGCACGTGCTGCAAGCACCGGCGGGAGGCACGTCGCTGAGCATGGGTGTAGCGTTTGCCGTGGGCGCCGTGTTGCTGTGGCTGTCGTTCAGTGTCGTCAACCAAACCGCCATGGAACCTCTGCACGTCGACGCGACCGGCGCCTGGACCTGCCTGATGCTGATCGGTGCCGGCCTTTGCGCCCTCATCCTCACCCCACTGGCCTGGGCCGCCGACCTATTGCGCCTGCCCTCGCAAGGCTTGGCGACGCCCGCCGCGCTGCACCTGTACGGCTGGGCCCTGCTGATTGCGCTGCTGTCGTCGGTGATCGGCGCCTGGGCCTGGAACCTCGCCTCGCGACGTCTGCCCATGGTGCTGTCCGGTCAGTTGATCGCCCTGGAGTCGTTCTTCGCCAGTGTGCTGGGCCTGGCGTTCGAGGGGCGGCTGCCGAGCATGACCGAGGCCCTGGGGCTGGCGATGATTCTGTTCGGCACCGTCTGTGCCGTACGCGTCATCCTTGCCCCCACACAGCCCTGCCTTCAACGATCCACCTCGCTTTAAACTTGTCAACCTTACGGAGCATTGCCCGTGAACGCCATTGCCGACTACAGCACCTACCCGCTGATCAGCCCATTGCTCTGGGCACGGCTGCAGCCTGAGGGGATTGAAGTGACCTGGGGCGACCAACGCCGCAGCCCTTTCCACTACCTTTGGCTGCGGGACAATTGTCCTTGCTCGGCCTGTGTTTACAGCGTCACCCGAGAGCAAGTGTTCGAAGTGGCCGACGTGCCCATCGATCTCACGGCCCAGCATACGGACGTCGATGAACAAGGCGCCTTGCGGGTCGTCTGGCAAGACGGTCACGAAAGTCGCTTTGACCCCGGCTGGCTGCGCGCCCATGCGTATGACGCGGCGTCCCGGGCAGAACGACGGGCCGCACGCCCACGCCAGCAGCGCTGGACGGCCGGTTTCGAACTGCCGCTGTTCGAATACCAGGCGGTAATGGAGGACGAGCAGGCGTTGCTCGACTGGCTGCTGGCGCTGCGAGATGCCGGGCTCACGCAGGTCCGCGGCGTGCCCACCGAACCTGGCTCGCTCAGCCACTTGGCCCGCAGGATCGCATTCATTCGCGAAAGCAACTTCGGTGTGCTGTTCAACGTGCAGTCCAAGGCGGATGCGGACAGCAATGCCTACACCGCCTTCAACCTGCCGCTGCACACCGATCTGCCGACCCGGGAATTGCAACCCGGCTTGCAATTCCTGCACTGCCTGATCAACGACGCCAGCGGGGGTGACAGCCTGTTCGTGGATGGATTCGCCGTGGCAGAGGCTTTGCACCAGGAGGCGCCGCAGGCCTATCGGCTGTTGTGTGAGGTGCCCGTGGAATTCCGCAACAAGGATCGACGCAGCGATTACCGCTGTGAAGCGCCGGTCATCGCCCGCGATGCCTGGGACGAGGTCACCGAGATACGCCTGGCGAATTTTCTGCGGGGCCCGTTCAACACCGAGCCTGACGTGATGCTGCCCTTTTACCGCGCTTATCGCCGTTTCATCGAAATGACCCGGGAGACCCGCTTCCAGTTTCGCCAGCGATTGGAAGCGGGACAGCTGTGGTGTTTCGACAATCGCCGGATTCTTCATGCCCGCGACGCCTTCGACCCGGCCAGCGGCGCGCGGCATTTTCAGGGGTGCTACGTGGATCGGGATGAGTTGCTGTCGCGGATACGGGTGCTGCAACGGTGACCTGAACCGCATCAAGCGGACGCTCCTCGACCTGAGCGGTGAGGCGGCGCCTATTCGCCCATCAGGAAGTTGCCGGGCCGGGTGTCTTCGCCCGCCTCCAATACGGGCACATGGGCTTCGTCCTTGAGGTTCACACCGGACAATTGCCGGCGGCAGGCCTCGCGCATCAAGTAGAGCAACTTGTGCGCCGCCATGGCGTAGCTCATGCCCTCCAGGCGCACGTTGGAAATGCAATTGCGTGCCGCATCGTTCAAGCCGACACGCGGCGCGTAAGTGAAGTACAGACCCAGGCTGTCCGGTGAACTCAAGCCGGGGCGTTCGCCGATCAGAATCACCACCATCCGCGCCTTGAGCAGTTCAGCCACTTCATCGGCCACGGCGACGCGGCCCTGCTCCACCAACACCACCGGCGACACCCGCCAGCCTTCGACGCGGGCCATCTCGTCGATTCGCTCCAGCATGGCAGGGCTGTGTCGCGTGACGGCCAGAGAAGACAAGCCGTCCGCCACCACCACGGCCAGATCGAAGCCCTCGGCATGCACGGACGCGTATTCGCGCAGGTGGTCAACGGAATCGGCCGACAGTCGCCGTCCTAGATCAGGCCGCTGCAGGTAGATATGACGATCCGCGGCGGAGCTTCGAACGGTCAGGGTTTCCCGTTGACGTGCCTGCAACTGCTCGCTCAACGCCGCCGCGTCGAACGGCAGGTGCACGGCGTCACGGGCCTGCGCATGAGCGAACTGGAAATCCAACTGCGCGGAAGTCGGCAAGCTGGTGCCGGCATGGCCCAGCGCGATGCGCGCCGACGTCAGCGAGCGCAGTTGACGCCAGGCATCGGCCTGGGCCGGTGAGTTCTTCGAGTCATCACGCATGGCCAGTCTCTTGTCTGTCTACGGCTAATTCAATCGTGCCAATGCCTGGCGAAACAAGGGCGGCACGCCCTGCCCCAGCCGCACGCCTCCCTCATCCTGACGCAGGATGTCCATGCGCGTCAGCCACGCCTCGAACTCCGGGGCGGGGCGCAGGCCAAGGGTCTTGCGTGCATACAGGGCATCATGGAACGAGGTGGTCTGGTAGTTGAGCATCACATCATCGGAGCCTGGAATGCCCATGATGAAGTTGATGCCTGCGACCCCCAGCAGCGTCAACAGCATGTCCATGTCGTCCTGATCCGCTTCGGCATGGTTGGTGTAGCAGATATCGCAGCCCATGGGCACACCGAGCAGCTTGCCGCAGAAGTGATCTTCCAGCCCGGCGCGGATGATCTGCTTGCCGTTGTACAGGTATTCCGGACCGATGAAGCCGACCACGGTGTTGACCAGAAATGGGTTGAAGTGACGAGCCACCGCATAGGCGCGAGCCTCGCAGGTCTGCTGGTCGACCCCATGATTGGCGTTGGCCGACAGCGCGCTGCCCTGCCCGGTTTCGAAATACATCAGGTTGTTGCCGAGGGTCCCGCGCTTGAGGCTCAGGCCCGCCTCGTAACCCTCGCGCAGGATGTCGAGGCTGATGCCGAAACTGCTGTTGGCCGCTTCGGTGCCTGCAATAGACTGAAACACCAGGTCCAACGGCACGCCCTTTTCGACTGCCGCGACCGAAGAAGTCACATGGGTCAGTACGCAGGACTGGGTCGGGATCTCGTAGTGACGGATGACGCCGTCGAGCATCTTCAACAATTCGCTGATGGCGCTCAGGCTGTCAGTGGCCGGGTTGATACCGATCATGGCATCGCCGTTACCGTAAAGCAGACCGTCGAGGACGCTGGCGGCAATGCCGGCGGGATCGTCGGTCGGGTGATTGGGCTGCAGCCGGGTGGACATCCGCCCCCTCAAGCCGACGGTGTTGCGAAAGCGGGTGACGACGCGGATTTTCTGCGACACCAGCACCAGGTCCTGCACGCGCATGATTTTCGACACCGCGGCCGCCATTTCTGGCGTGAGCCCCGGCGCCAGCGCCTTGAGGCTGGCTTCGGTCGCCTCATCGCCCAACAGCCAATCACGGAAGCCGCCGACGGTCAGATGACTCACCGCAGCGAAGGCCGCCCGATCATGGCTGTCCAGGATCAAGCGCGTGACTTCGTCCTGCTCGTAGGGGATCAACGCCTCATCGAGAAAGCGCTTGAGTGGCACGTCGGCCAGGGCCATCTGCGCGGCCGCGCGTTCGGCATCGCTGGCCGCCGCGACCTCCGCGAGAAAGTCGCCGGAACGTGCAGGACTGGCCTTGGCCATGAGTTCCCGCAGGCTGTCGAAGCGCCAGACCATGCCACCGATGCTGTGGGAGTAACTCATCGCCCTTTCCTCTTCGTCGTTCCTGAATCCTAGCCTGCGACTGCAACAACCGGACCGCGGCCGCGCACCACCTTGCAGAACAGCGCGCCCAGCGCCATCAGGCAGATAAAGATGCCGCAGATCACCAGATTGAACCAGACCATCGCCACCAGGCAGACCACCGCCAACATCAGTGCGATGCCGGGGACGATCGGGTAACCCGGGGCGCGGAAGCTGCGTTCCAGGTTCGGCTCGCTGCGGCGCAACTTGAACAGGCTCAGCATACTGATGATGTACATCACGATAGCCCCAAACACCGACATGGTGATCATGGCGGCGGTCAGGGTCATGCCTTGCAGGTTGACCACACCGTCACTGAGGATGGCAGCGATGCCGATCACGCCACCGGCGATGATGGCGCGGTGCGGGGTCTGGAAGCGCGACAGCTTGGCCAGGCTTGGCGGCAGGAAGCCTGCGCGAGCCAGGGCGAAGAACTGACGGGAATAGCCCAGAATGATGCCGTGGAAGCTGGCCACCAGCCCGAACAGACCGATCCACACCAGCATGTGCATCCAGTTGGAGTTGTTGCCAACCACGGCTTTCATGGCCTGTGGCAATGGGTCGTTGATGTTGGAAAGGGCGCGCCAGTCGCCCACACCACCGGCGAAGATCATCACGCCAATGGCCAGCACCACCAGCGTCAGAATCCCTGCCACGTAGGCACGCGGAATGGTGCGTTTCGGGTCCTTGGCTTCTTCGGCCGCCATGGCCGCGCCTTCGATGGCGAGAAAGAACCAGATGGCAAACGGAATCGCCGCGAAGATCCCGCTGATCGCTGGCAGGCTGAAGGTGTCGGAGCCGGCCCAGCCGCCCAGCACGAAGTTACTGAAGCTGAAGCCTGGGGCGACGACCCCCATGAACACCAGCAACTCGGCGACGGCCAGGACAGTGACCACCAGCTCGAAGGTCGCGGCGATGCTGACGCCCAGGATGTTCAGGGTCATGAACACCAGGTAGGCACCGATGGCCGCGACTTTCGGGTCCAGCGAGGGGTACTGCACGTTCAGGTACGCGCCGATGGCCATCGCAATGGCCGGTGGCGCAAAGACGAATTCGATCAGCGTGGCCAGCCCCGCGATCATCCCGCCGGTCGCGCCGAAGGCCCGAAGGCTGTAGGCGAACGGGCCACCCGCATTGGGGATGGCGGTGGTCAGCTCGGTGAAGCTGAAGATGAAACAGGTGTACATCACCGCGACCATCAGGGTGGTCACGAGAAAACCGAGCGTCCCGGCCGTGCCCCAGCCGTAACTCCAGCCGAAGTACTCGCCTGAAATCACCAGGCCCACGGCCAGCCCCCACAAATGCAGGGTTCCCAATGTAGGTTTCAAAGTTGACGCAGTCATGAGTGTGCACCCCGGTAGCCGAGCGATGGTAATTGCCTGACAACGAGAATAGCCACAGCGTTACGGCCAAGGCTTGACCTCAAAGAACGCGAGTTGTCGTGCGCGGTCAAGTTTTGCGGGTATTTTTCCGGGTTGCGCCATGGCAGCGCACGATTGGGTGCGGTGCTTTATTGCGGGTCATGTTTGACGGGCGTGAGTGGCACCGGTCTACCCAACACGGTGAGTGATTGGGTAGCAATGCCAGAGTGGATGCGATCATCTGTGGGAGTGCGCTTGCCCGCGATTGCATGCTTGCCCAGACAAACAAGGCGCCTGACACAATCCCCTCACGGGCAAGCGCGCTCCTACGAAGCGGCAGTCACACGTAACAAGGTATGACATTTGCTTGAACGAAATTCATACGCACTCTGAAGACTGTTCAATTCGATGTTCCAGCACCTCCTTCCCACTGCCGTGTCATCTCCCTCCGCCGCCAATAATCGCGGTGTGTTGTCGGCGGCCGCCAATGGGTTGGATGGGTTCATCGTGCAGCACGGCGGCGATCTGGATCGGGTGTTCGGGCGTTCTGGCATTGACCCCGAACACCTGCTGCATCCGACCCTCAGCCTGCCGCTGACCAACTACTGCAAAGTCCTGGAAGAGGCAGCGCGGCAGACCGGGTGCGACAACTTCGGCCTGCGTTACGGCCAGCAGTTCCAGCCCAAGGCGCTGGGGCTGCTCGGCTACATCGGCCTGTGTTCTCCCACCCTGGAAGATGCCCTGATCAATTTTGCCGAGGCCTTTCCTTTCCACCAGCACAGCACGTTGATCGAACTGGTGGACCAAGGTGAGTGTTACCGCTTTGATTATCAGGTCCGTCACGGCGCGATCCACGAGCGTCGCCAGGATGCCGAACTGACCATGGGCATGGCGATGAACCTGGTGCGCCATGTGCTGGGACCGCAGTGGGCACCGCGGCAGGTCGCCTTCGAACATGCCCGACCCCAGGATTGGCACGAGCACCGCGACGCCTTCCACGCGGATGTGCAGTTTGCACAAGGCTGCAATTCGTTGCTCATTCCCAAGCGCGACGTTGCCGGTCACGTCATGCCAGGCAGCGACCCGATTTTGCTCATGCTGATCAAGGACGCCATCCGGCAACTGGGCGACAGCGGCTCGGAAGCCAACATGCTCGACCGCGCCCGTCAGACTATCCTTGCCAACTTGCACCTGGGCGAACCGGCGCTGGAGGCCGTGGCGCACGATCTGGGCTTGTCCGAATGGACGCTGCAGCGAAAACTGCGGGATTTGGGGCTGAGTTTCAGCCA
Organism: Pseudomonas sp. RIT409; assembly: GCF_003052515.2. Taxonomy (GTDB): domain Bacteria; phylum Pseudomonadota; class Gammaproteobacteria; order Pseudomonadales; family Pseudomonadaceae; genus Aquipseudomonas. Next base: position 27,050 of record NZ_QARE02000010.1, read on the forward strand.
ATTGGTCGACCAGATCCGTCGGGAGACGGCCCTGGCCCACCTCAAGCAGCAACACCTCAGCGTGACCCAATTGGCTTCGCTGCTCGGCTACTCCGAAACCAGCGCCTTTTCCCGCGCGTTCAAACGCTGGTTCGGTACCAGCCCCAGACAATGGCGCAGCGCAGCGACGACGCCCGCGCAACGGGTGTAATCGAAACGGCACGGCGAGCGGCGAACCCGGGCGCGGTTCGCCTGCCCTGCTCTCCGATTCCCTGCTGGCTGCGCCACCCCTCGCGCGGTCACCCGTCACACAACCCTGAGGCCAGAATGGCGAATCACGCCCGCGAACCGACCTGCGCGGTTTGAACGGTCCAGGCGCGGGTCTGTTCGCTCAGCGAAAGGCCAAGCCCTGGGCGAGTCGGTACAAGCATGCGGCCGTCACGGGTTTCAAGCCGTTCGTTGAACAAGGGCTCCAGCCATTCGAAATGCTCGACCCACGGCTCGGTGGGAAACGCCGCCGCCAAATGAACGTGCAATTCCATGGCGAAATGCGGCGCAAGCATCAATCCCGCCTGCTCGGCCATGGCGGCCACTTTCAGATATGGGGTGATACCACCGACCCGTGGGGCATCCGGCATGAGGAAATCCGCGCCGCGCAATTTGATGAACTCGGCATGCTCGGCCACGCTGGTGAGCATTTCCCCGGTGGCGATCGGGGTGTCGAACTGCTGCGCCAGCGCCGCGTGCCCTTCGGCGTCGTAGCAATCCAGCGGTTCTTCGATCCAGATCAGGTTGAACGCTTCGAATCGACGGCACATGCGTTGCGCGGTGGGGCGGTCCCATTGCTGGTTGGCATCGACCATCAGCGGGAAATCATCGCCCAGGTGCTTGCGCACCGTGGCTACCCGATGCAGGTCGATGGCGCAATCCGGCTGGCCGACCTTGAGTTTGATGCCACCGATGCCCTGCTCTCGCGACATGTCGGTGTTGTGCAACAGCTGCTCGAGAGGCGTATGAAGGAAACCGCCGGAGGTGTTGTAGCAGCGCACCGAATCTCGGTGAGCACCCAGCAGACGGGCCAGCGACAGATGGGCACGTTTGGCCTTGAGGTCCCACAGTGCAACATCAAATGCGCCAATGGCCTGAGTGGACAAGCCACTGCGCCCCACGGACGCCCCGGCCCAACACAGCTTGGTCCACAGTTTCGCGATGTCACTGGGGTTCTCGCCGATCAACGCGGGGGCGATTTCCTTGGCATGGGCGAATTGGCCCGGCCCTCCGGCCCGCTTCGAGTAGCTGAAACCCAGGCCACGATGGCCGTCGGTGGTTTCGATCTCGGCCACCAGAATCGCGATTTCGGTCATTGGCTTCTGCCGACCGGTCAGCACCTTGGCATCGCTGATCGGGTTGGCCAATGGCAGGAACACCGAAGACACCTTGACCCAGGCAATGCGATCGTCGTCCGCGGATCGGATAACTGCTTGATTAGACATGTTTTTTTCCTTTTGAAAGAGGTGTTCGTTCGATCAGACGCGCTGGCCCCGCAGCTCGGGATTGGCTGTCCCGGCAGTGGGGTCCGTCGCCGGCACGTCATCCAGCTCGCCGAGTTCGAGGCGCTTCAGCGGGCCGACGATGACCAGGTAGGCAAAGGCGCCGAGCAGGCCCATGGCAGCCACGTACATCAGCGCTGAATCGAAGGACCCCACTTGGTTGACCAACAGGCCGATGGCAATCGGGGTGACGATGCTGGCGATGTTGCCGCAGAAATTGAACATCGCCCCGCTGATGCCCATCGCCCGCTTCGGCGAGACATCGCCCACGATGCACCAACCGAGATTGCCGATGCCTTTGGCGAAGAACGCCAGCGACATGACGCCGATGACCAAAGGGATGGACTGGGTGTAGTTGGCGACGACAATGGTGCTGGACAGTAACAAGCCACAGATGATCGGGGTCTTGCGAGCGGCCGTGAGGCTGTAGCCTTTCTTCAACATCCAGTCGGACCAGACACCGCCGATCATGCCCCCCAGACAGCCGGCGATCGGCGGAATGGCCGCGACCAAACCCACTTTGAGCATCGTCATGCCCTTGGCCTCGATCAGGTAGGTAGGAAACCAGGTGAGGAAAAACCAGGTGATGGACGTCAGGCAGAACTGCCCCAGATAAACCCCGAGCATCATGCGGTTTGCGCCGATGGCTTTCGCGCGTTTCCAACTGAACGGAGTTTTCACATCGCCAATGTTCGGCAGGCCGCCACCGGCTTCGATGTAATCGATTTCTGCTTGATTGGCGCGCGTGTCCTTGCGCGGCTCGTGGACCAGCTTGAACCACAGCAAGCCGATCAGAATGCCCGCGCCCCCGGTCCAGAAAAACACGTGCTGCCAGCCGAAGCTGTTGAGTAACAGCACCATCAGCGGGGTGAACGCGGCCAGGGCAAAATATTGGGCGGACTGAAAAATCGCTGTCGCCAGGCCACGCTCATGACGGGGAAACCACATCACCGTAAGGCGGTTGTTGGCGGGAAACGCAGGGGATTCGGCGACCCCCATTAAAAAACGCAGCACGAACAGCGCGACGAATGCCGAGCTGAACATGTCTACGTAGCCTTGCAGGTAAGTCAGGGCCGACCAGATGATCAAACTCATGCCCAGCACCAGCCGCGAACCGAAACGGTCGAGCACGATGCCGCCGGGAATCTGCATGCCGGTGTAAGCCCAACCGAAGGCTGAGAAGGCAATGCCCATGGTGATGGCATCGAAACCCAGATCGGTGCGCATCGCCGGTGCCGCGATCGAGAGCGTCGCGCGGTCGACGTAGTTGAAAACGGTCACGATGAAGATCATCGCGAGTATGAGGTAGCGAACGTTGGTCTTCGCCTGGACGTGCGGTGTCGGGATCACTGTTATTTTCCTTATTGTGATGAAGCGTGGGCCTGTGCAGCGGTTCCGCCCGAGACCGCGCGGCCAATAAAATGATTGCGCAATCATGTGGGCGTAACAAAAAAGGCACTGCCCAGCCGCGACAGTCGCCTCGGAGGAAATACTACACTGATTGCGCAATCATTCAACCCGTCGCGCGCCGGTTTATCCCTCTGACCGGGAGAGTGAGATCAGGTACTGGCGCGATCGATCAGGGTGAAACCGGTGTCGACGCGAACCGGACGGGCGCTGTCGCCAGGTGCGTTGAACCGATCCAGCAGGGCTTGCGCTACCTGCAGACCGATCCGGTTGCCATCAACCTTCACCGTCGACAACGCCGGATGGACCTGCGCCGCGCTGCTCAGATCGCCGAAGCCCATCACTGCCAGGTCCTCGGGCACCCGCAAGCCACGGCTTGCCGCTTCCGCCAGCACCCCCTGCGCGACCGTGTCGGAGCTGCACACCACCACGTCGGTGGCAACACCCCGGTCGAGCAACCCGGCCAAACCTTCGCGCCCCACCTGCAACGTCGCGGGCGGCGCCAGGACTTGCATCGGCACCGTGTCGATGCCGTGTTGCTTCAACTCGGCGATCAGGCTGTTGCAGCGACGCAGGCCCCGCGGGTCGCCAATGGACACGATGGAAAAACGCTTGTAGCCCTTGCTCAGCAAGTGCCGCGCCGTGGCCTCCCCGACTTTTTCGTGAGAGAAGCCCACCAGCATGTCGATGGGATCCTCGCTCAAGTCCCACGCCTCGACCACCGGAATCCCGGCCTGAGCCAAACGCGTGCGGCTCGACTCCGTGTGCAACGTACCGGTCAGCACAATGCCGTCAGGTCGACGTCCCAGCACAGCTTCCAAAAGCTTTTCTTCCTGTTCGGCGTCATAACCGGTCAGCCCCAGCAGGGTCTGGTAGCCGGCTTGAGTCAACCGGTCCATGAGCGCCTGCACCGTGTCGGCGAAAATGGAGTTGGCAATGGTGGGCAGGAAGATCGCGACCAGGCGGCTCTTGTTGCTCGCCAGGCTCCCGGCCAGCATGTTGGGCACATACCCGGTCTTGCGCACCGCCGTCATGACTTTTTCTCGGGTCTGCTCACTGACCAGATCCGGACGACTCAGCGCCCTGGACACGGTCATGGGCGACACACCCGCCACTCGGGCGACATCGATCAGCGTCAGACTGGCCGACTTTTTCGGCTCGGGCGGCGACGCAGGGTCGGCCGACCTGCCTGTTTTCTTTGGCATGAAAGGTTCCGGATTCAACACTGGGATCAGGCACCTCGCAGAGGCGCGAGGTGTCAGGAGGGGAATTTAACAGAGCTGACCCGGGCAAGCACGGCGCCAAGGCTTCAAGGCCGCCCGAATGAGGGAGTGCAACGAGTGGCGCAGCGCCACACGGGATCGGGCTCCTGAGCTCACAGCGCCTACCCCAATGTCGCCGAGCCGATATCCAGCTTGTCCGCATCGGCGAACTCATCGAGCCCCAGATCAGCCAGGTCCAGTTCGCCTGGATCTGTCTCTTCGTCGGCGTCCGAATCATTGAGGGGCGACTGGTCGCCGCCGAAGTGTTGATCGACCTCACTCATCAAATAACGGGACGCGGTGCTCGGGTAAGGCTGTGCATGCATAGTCGGTGTCTCCAGACGGTTCAGAACGGTTCAAGGCTACCCCAGAATCCGGTGCCATCACACCCAGTTGAAAAACGCGCTGCCGTTCTCACGCAGCATCTGCACCATGGCGTGGGCGGCGGGTGAAAGGTAACCCTCTCGGCGAAGGATGACGCAGATGGTCCGGGTCATGGTGGTGCTGTCGAGCGGCACTTCCCGCAGGTATTGCATGTTCTTGCCATACTCCAGAGTTTCCCGGGCGATGAAACTCAGTAGGCTGGTCTGCGCGATGAGACGAGGCAGCAGCGAAATGGAATTGGCTTCGATCTGCACCACAGGCAGGGGAAGGTTATGACGGGCGAAGGCCTCGTCAACCAGAATGCGCGAAGAAACCCCGGGGGGTGGCAATACCCAGCGGTACTTGCACAGGTCGCTCATCTCGAATGGCGCCTTGAAGATGGGATGATTGCGACTGGCGATCACCACGGCCTCGTCGGTCAGGATCGGGTACGCGGCGAATTCGTCCTCTACGCTGCGCTGGGCGCAAATGATCATGTCCAGATGCCCGGAGCGCAGCTGTTCCCGGAGCATGTCGTCCTGGCCGATCACCAGTTTCAGGGTGATGTCCGGCGAGCGCTTGAGCAGCGCATCGGTCAGTTCGGGCAGCAGGTACTCGGCCATGGTCGAGGCACAGCCCAGGCGAATCTCCCCGACCGCGCCGCTGGCGAAATCCCTCACCTCTCGCTGGGTCTGGGCGATGCTTTGTTGCAATACCTTGCCCCGCGCCTGCAGCAACTCGCCCACGGGGGTCAGTTTGATCCGCCGCCCGTCACGCTGGAACAGCTTGGTGCCGAACGACTCTTCAAGGCGCTGAATGCTTTTGGTCAGCGCAGGCTGGCTGCGATTGAGTTTTTCCGCGGCCCGGCCCAGATGCCCCAGTTCAGCGATGGTTTCAAAATAGGTCAGGTCACGCAGGTCCATATATCAACCAAAGTTATCAATTCATGATTATTAGAAAATAGACTTGATTGATTGCACTGTCGATAATTCCGGGCATCGGACACCCCTCCCTCAGGAAGCAGCCCATGCTCTGGAGATCCTCGTTGTCGCGCTCCTCTTCATTTTCCCTCGATGCGCTATCCCCGCAGGTGCAATGGTGCCTGCTGATCGTCCTCGCCGGCGGCGCTGGCCAACTGTTCAAATTCTTCCAGGTGCCCGCCGCCCTGTTTCTGGGGCCAATGCTGGTGGCGATCGGTTTTGGCGTGGCGGGCGCGTCGATCCGCCTGAACAAACACGTCTTCCGCCTCGGGCAAGGCGCGGTCGGTGTGCTGGTGGCCCACTCGATGACCATGAGCGTGCTGCTCACGGCCATGCAGTCCTGGCATGTGATGGTGTTCGCCACCTTGCTGACGGTCGCGCTAAGTGCAGGGGTGGGCATTGGCTTGGCGCGCTGGGGCGGCATTCAAAGCAGCACGGCCGCCTGGGGCACTTCGCCGGGGGCGGCGTCGGCGATGGTCGCGATGTCCGAGGACTACGGCGCAGACTCCCGGGTCGTGGCGACGATGCAGTACGTGCGAGTGGTGTGTGTGGTAATGGTGGGTGCACTGGTCAGCCGCCTGATTGGCGCCGATGCAGGAGGCACGGCGGCCCACAGTACCGACGCCTGGCTGCACGGCGTCGACTTGCTGAACCTTGGGTTGAGCCTGCTGGTGATCGTGGTCGGCGTTGCGTTGGGCAGCCGCGTTCCAGCCGGGGCGCTGTTGGTGCCCTTGTTACTGGGTGGGGCCTTGCAGTTGAGCGGCGTTTTCCAGATCGTCATGCCCACCTGGCTGCTGGCGATTGCCTACGGGGCAATCGGCAGTTACATCGGCTTGCGCTTTGACCGCGCCACCATCCAGTACGTCTGGCGTCGTCTGCCCGCGATGATCTGCAGCGCCATGATCCTGATCGTGCTCTGTGCGCTCTCTGCGTGGGTCATCGCCGAGATGATGGGCAAGGATTTTCTCTCGGTGTACCTGGCCACGAGCCCGGGTGGCCTGGATGCGATGGCGATCATCGCCATCGACACCCATTCGGACGTCGGCTTCGTCCTGGCCATGCAGACCTTGCGGCTGTTCGGAGTGATCGTCACGGGCGCTTACATCGCCCGCCAGGTGATTCGCGTGTCGCAGCGCCTGGCCTGAGGGCCAGGGCTTCGGCGACGCTGACCCTTCCTGCGGTCCCGCTCAATCCACCCGCGCCAGCGCGGTCGCCAGACTTTTCGCCAGGGGCAAGACCGGCAGCAGCGTGGCCTGATACGCATGGTAAAGGTCTGGCTTGCCTGGCCAGATGTCAGCGCTCGGCTCATTCTGCGGGTTCAGTTCATGTCGCCAACTGCCGTCCACACGGTCGATGAACCGGGTGTCGATGAAGTCCCAGAAGGTGCGGTACCAGGTTTCATAGACCGGCTCGCCGGTGCGCTGCAACAGCGCGGCCGCCGCCGCGGCGGCTTCGGCATGGGTCCAGTGCAGACGATGGCGCACCACTGGGCGATTCTGCCAGTCGAGGGTGTAGACGATGCCGGGCGCACCGTCCACGTTCCAGCCATAGCGGCAGGCGTTCTCGAACAACCGACGCGCGTCTTCCAGCAGCCATGACGGCGTGTCCAGCCCGGCCTTCTGTCGGGCGGCCTCGAGATGCAGCACCAGCCGCGCCCATTCGAAAGCATGGCCGGGCGTCGTGCCGTAGGGGCGGAAGCCATCGTCCGGCTTGTCCACGTTGTATTCCGCAACCGGTTGCCATTGCTGGGTGAAATGCTCGATCACCTGATGATCGTTGCCGGCCGCATGCAGGTGAATCACGCGCTCCACGATCCGTAATGCTCGGTCCAGCCAGCGGGCATCCCCGGTGACGTCCGCCAGCGCCAGAAAGGCCTCGGTGCTGTGCATGTTGCTGTTCGCGCCCCGGTAAGCCTCTTCATCGCGCCAGTCGCGGGCGAAGGACTCGCGCATCGCGCCCTCCTCTTCGCTCCAGAAATGCGTGGTGATGACCTGAATCGCTTGCTCCAGCAACGCCTGGGCACCGGGCCGCTGGGCGACGACGGCAGAGGACGCGGCCAAAGCGACGAAAGCATGCAGGTAAGCGGCTTTGCCGGTCTCACCCCCCTCGTTCAAGGGTTTGGCGAACCAGCCGCCGTGCTCGGCATCGCGCAAGGGGCCGGCGAGCGCGGCCACGCCATGGTCCACCCACTCGGCGCACCCTGGAATGCCATCGATATGGGCCAGGGCGAAGCTGTGGGTCATGCGCGCGGTGTTCATGGTTTCAGCGATCGCATCGGCAGGCAGCCGACCTTGATCGTCCAGGTTGCCGAAGCCCTGTGCCGTCTTCGCAGCCTTGGCGAAGCCCAACAACCGGTGGCCCTCCTGCGCCAGCCAGGCCTGGTGCCCGGGGGAGCGCAACCAACTGCTGAAACCGCGATTCACGTCATCCATTGCTTGTCACCTTTCTGCTCGGCAGGTACGGCCCGCCAGGAATTATTGGTCGGGTCGCATCATGCTAGCCAACGACAGGTGCAGGCAAGCGGATGAGATGAATCCTTTTAGCAGCACACGTCGAAGGATCGAACGACTGTTCGACAAAACATCGAACCCTGCGCATCAAAACGGTCTAGACCTGAAAGCCCCTAGCTTCCAAACGGGAGGTCACCCATGCATCTGGAAGGTTCGTGTCATTGTGGCGCCGTGGCGTTCAGCCTGACCTGCGCCCACCCCTACCCCTATCAACGCTGCTATTGCTCGATCTGTCGCAAGACGCAAGGCGGTGGCGGCTATGCGATCAACCTCGGCGGCGACGCCAACAGCCTGACCATCAAAGGCAAGGACAACATTGCGATCTACCACGCAAAAATGCGCGACAGTGAACACAACGAGGTTCATACCAGCAGTGCGCAACGGCACTTCTGCAAACGCTGCGGCAGCGGCCTCTGGCTGTTCAGCCCGGAATGGCCGGACTTGATCCACCCTTTCGCCTCGGCCATCGACACGCCGCTGCCCACGCCGCCGGAACACACCCATCTGCTGTTGGATTCGAAGGCCTCCTGGGTGGAAGTCCAAGGAGGGCCTAAAGACCAGCGCTTCGACCACTATCCGGAAGAATCCATCGCCCAATGGCATGAACGGCTGGGGCTGGTCCGGTGACGGGCTGAACTCGGCAACCCCTGTCCCGTTGTAAGCCCTTGGGCGCAAGGCGCATCGTATGACGCTCGGCAGATGGGCTGAACCTCTTCACCGGGATCCGACTCCCAGCATAAACCTCGGGAGAATAAGCGCATGCCCATGCATCGAGTGGCCCGCCTGGCCGACCTCCCAGCGGATCGCGGGATGGAGGTCGAGGCGGGTGAAAAAAAAGTGGTGTTGGTACGTCATGGTCAGGACGTTCGGGCCTACCAGGCCCACTGCCCCCATGCCGGGGCGCCATTGGCCGACGGGGCGGTGTGCAATGGTCACCTGATTTGTCCCTGGCATAAGGCAGAATTTGCGGTTTCCGATGGGCATTTGTGCGAGCCGCCCGCGCTGGATGCCTTGACCCGCTACCGCACCGAGGTGATCGACGGTCAGATCCACGTAGATGACCAGGCGTTCGACGTGACGCCGAGGACCCTGCCCGAGGATGAGCGCTGCTTCGTGATCATCGGGGCCGGGGCTGCGGGAACCGCCGCTGCTTGCGCGCTCCGCGAGATGGGTTTCAATGGACGGCTGCAACTGATCGACCGGGAAAGCGCGCCAGGGTATGACCGGACCGCACTGAGCAAATTCGTGATCGCCGCGGACATGCGCCCCGACGAAACGCCGTCGTTGCGCGAGGAGGCCTTTTACTCGGCACACCGTATCGAACGCGTCGAGGGCGAGGTCATGAAGCTGGACGCGATCAACAAACGCCTGACCCTGACCGACGGCCGCCGCATCGACTACGACTCGGCACTGATCACCACCGGCGCCGAGCCTCGAGCGCTCCCTTTGATCGGTGCTGACCTGCCGCAAGTACTGACCCTCCGTTGTCGCGATGACGCCGATAAAATCCTCGCCGCCGCCCAACCGGGCAGTCACGCGCTGATCGTGGGCGACAGCTTCATTGGCCTGGAGGCCGCTTCGGCGCTGCGCAAACACGGTGTCGACGTGACGGTGCTGGCACGCCATGAGGTTCCGTTCGTGAAGCTTTGGGGAGAGCGTATCGGCAAAGCCCTCCGCGCCCTGCATGAGCAGCACGGCGTCTTGTTCCGCACCCATGTGGAGGTGAGCCGCTTCGAAGGCCAGGCCCCTGACCGCCTCGACCTGGCCGTATTGAGCAATGGCGAGCGGCTGCCGATTGACCTGGCGCTGATCGGCATTGGGGTGACGCCAGCCACCCAATTCGTGGACGGCATCCAACGGGAACAGGACGGCTCGCTCAGCGTCGACGCGAGCATGCAGGTGGGCAAGGATCTATGGGCTGCGGGTGACGTGGCGACGTTCCCTCTCGCTGGCCAGCCCAAGCGTATCGAACACTGGCGGCTGGCACAGCAGCAAGCGCGCATCGCCGCCAGCAATATGCTGGGCGTCAAGCAGCATTACCACGACGTACCTTATTTCTGGACCTACCACTTTGAAAAGCGCCTGGACTACCTGGGGCACGCCGACGCGTGGGACGACATCGTCTACCTCGGCGACCCGGAGGCTTTCGATTTCCTGGCGCTGATCTGTAAACAGGGCAGCGTGTCAGCGGTCGTCGGATGCGAACGTGAACGCGAAATGGCGATGCTGGCCGAGCGCCTGAAGCGACCGCTGTTCAAGGAAGAAGCGCTGATGTTGATCCACACAATGAGTCAATGAGCCGATAGACCGGCAATGGAGCACCTGAAATGGCAGATGAATCAAAACGCGAAGACCTGGGGCATACGCCTGAAAACGCCGGAAAAGTCGGCGAGCCTCATAAAAGAGCCAATCAGCAAGGCGAACAGCCGCGCCACCCTGGACACGAAAATGAAGGCGATACGCGCGAGGATCAGAACCAGGACAAGCCCTGATCCCGCGTCAGGCGGTCATCGGCTGGCCGCAGGTTGACGGTTGCAGCGTCGCTTGGGACGGCGGGTTGTGTGCGCGTCGACGACCTTTTCGACCTTCATCCACCACGCCTCGCCCCGGCTCGGGTACTGCAGGTAGAACGGCTGCCCCATTTCGGGGGTGGTGATGGAAACGTTCCGGTCCCAGGCCAACGCCAGGATGCGGTCGAACGGTTCGTGCCACGCATGCATCGCCAGGTCGAAGGTGCCATTGTGGATGGGAAGCAGCCACTTGCCGCGGACATCGATGTGCGCTTGCAGTGTTTCTTCCGGCTGCATGTGCACGTCAGGCCATTCCACGTTATAGGCGCCGGTCTCCATCAGCGTCAGGTCGAACGGGCCGTACTGCTCGCCGATCGATTTGAAGCCCGCGTGGTAGCCCGTGTCGCCGCTGAAGAAAATTCGCTGCGCGCCGTCGATCATCACCCATGAACACCAAAGGGTCTGGTTGCCGTCGCGCAGGCTACGCCCGGAAAAATGCTGCGCCGGCGTGGCGACGAAACGAATGCCGTGGATGTCAGTAGCCTCCCACCAATTGAGTTGGCGGACCTTGGCCGCCGGCACGCCCCATCCGATCAAGGTATCGCCCACACCCAGTGGCGCGATGAAATGCTCGGCTTTGTCCTTGAGCACCTGAATGCTCATGTGATCCAGATGGTCGTAATGGTTATGGGAGAGAATCACAGCCTTGAGCGGCGGCAAATCGGCCAGGCTGATCGGCGGCTGGTGGAAACGTTGAGGCCCGGCCCATTGAACGGGCGAAGCGCGCTCGGCGAATACGGGGTCGGTGATGAAATACTGGTCACGCAGTTTCAGCAGGACCGTCGAATGCCCGAGGCGGTACACCGTGTTGTTCGGTGCGGCCAGCAGTTGCTGTCGCGACAGCGGCTGGACAGGGATCTCACCGACGGGGCGCGTGTGGCGAGGCTTGTTGACCATGGCGTTCCAGAAGATGCGCAGTGTCTTGAGCAGACCCCCACGCTGCATCGGCTTATGATTGCGGTACCGCCCCTCCTCCCGGGAAAGGACCGGCAACGAAGATGCGTTATCGAGGTTTTTTTCGATCGAGGCCATGAGGTGCTGACTCCATGAAACGGGTGGAGGTTTCTGCAGCGGCGAGCGCTTCACAGAATGTTGCAAAAGACGCGACGAGGTAAGCGAGAAGTTGTAACAGCCTTTTACACTACACAGTGTAGTTTCTAGCTTGCACGAATCGCAAAGAGAAGTAAACTGCCCGGTGTAATTTTCCTGCTGACGACTGACAAGCCAGCACCCGCGTGACTGCACCCACTTTAGAAGCGAAGCCATGACTGCCCCCCAGCGACTCACCGACCGAAAACGCGAATCCATCGTTCAGGCAGCGATTGCCGAATTCCGCGACAACGGTTTCGAGGTCACCAGCATGGACCGCATCGCTGCTCGCGCGGAAGTCTCCAAACGCACCGTGTACAACCATTTTCCGAGCAAGGAAGAGCTGTTTTCGGAGATGCTCCACCGCCTGTGGGCCAGCGCCGAAGCGCAGCCGGACGCGACCTATCGTCCGGGTGTTCCGCTACGCGATCAATTGCGCGAATTGCTCGACGCAAAAATGAAAACACTCGCCCAGAGCACGTTCATCGACCTGGCGCGGGTGGCCATCGGTGCCACCATTCATTCGCCGGAGCGGGCACAGGTCTGGGTGAACCGCCTCAATCAGCGGGAAGAAACCTTCACTGTCTGGGTGCGCGGCGCGCAGCAGGATGGCCGCCTGAAAGCCGTCGAGCCGGGCTTCGCCGCGTCGCAGATCCACGCGTTGCTCAAGGCGTTCGCTTTCTGGCCGCAGGTCACCCTCAACGAACCCCTGCTCACGCCCGAGAAACAGGCTGCGGTGATTGAATCCGCGCTGGACCTGTTCCTCTGCTGGTACGAAATTCCGGCCTCGCCTGCCGCTTAGCGCGTGCCGCCCACCACCCGGGCCACGATCTCCCGGCGTTTCTGCAAACCCGGCGCGGCCCGCGTCCTGGCCATCTCCAGCACCGGTGCAGGGGCGGTGTCGGGCCGTCCAGCGTCGAACGGCGGTGCCGGGGCGTATTCGATTTGCAACTGAATCGCCTGCGCCTGTTCCGGGTCGAACAGCTCAGCGATCAGCGTCAGGGCAAAGTCGATACCCGCCGTCACACCGCCCCCCGTCATCAGGTTGCCATCGCGCACGACCCGGTCCTTGACCGGAGTCGCACCGAATGAAGCCAGCAGTCCGTGCGAGGCCCAATGCGTGGTCGCGCGCTTGCCTTTCAACAGCCCTGCGGCGCCCAGCACCAGTGCCCCCGTACAAACCGACGTCACGTACTGCGCGTTGTGCGCCTGTTGTCTGATGAAGGCCAGGGTTTCAGCGTCCTCGAGCAGCGCATCGATACCGACACCGCCGGGCACACAGATCACATCCAGATCGGGGCAGTCGTTGAACGTGATGGTCGGTTGCAAGCCCAGACCGGTGCTCGACGACACCGGATCCAGCGTTTTCCAGACCAGGTGCACGGTCACGCCCGGCATGCTGGCGAAAACATCGTAAGGCCCGGTGAGGTCGAGTTGCTGGACCTTGGGGAAGACAAGCAAACCGATGTGCAGGGTCATAATCGTCGCTCCTTTGCGAAGTGAATGCGTCAATGGACGGAGCCACTGTAGCCCGCTAGGCTTTGGCGCATACGCCATTGAGCCCACACTTCACGCCAACTTGTTTTGAGAGCGGCCATGACTTCAACCTCGCGCCCCGTCCATATCCTGGCGTTTCCCAATGTGCAGCTGCTCGACGTCACCGGGCCGTTGCAGGTGTTCGCGTCGGCGAACGTCCACGCGACCGAGCACGGGTTGCCTGCACCCTATTCCCCTGCGGTGATCGCCCGAGAGGATGGCAGCGTGGTGTCCTCGGCGGGCCTGGGGCTGCTGACCCATCCCTTGCCGACAACGCCGTCGGACACCTTGATCGTCGCCGGTGGCTGGGGCGTGCACCAGGCGTTGCGGGATGAAGCCCTGCTCACATGGGTAAAGGCTCATGCGCTCAGCGCGCGTCGCGTGGCGTCCGTGTGCACGGGGGCGTTTCTGCTGGCCGAAGCCGGCGTACTGGACGGCCACCGCGTGGTCACGCACTGGGACAGTTGCACGGAGCTGGCACAACGTTACCCCGCGTTGCAGGTCGACCCCGAACCCATCTTCATCAACGAGGGGGCGCTGTGGACTTCCGCAGGGGTCACGGCAGGCATCGACCTGGCCCTGGCGCTGGTGGAAGCGGATCTGGGGCGCGCGGTCGCTTTGGCAGTGGCGAGGGACTTGGTGGTGTTCCTCAAACGGCCCGGGGGCCAGTCGCAGTTCAGCACGGCGCTGTCCATGCAACACGCCACGCGAAGCCAGGACAGCCGCTTCGGCGATCTGCACGCCTGGATCCTCGACAACCTGGCCGGTGACCTTTCGGTGGCGACCCTTGCCGCCAAGGTGGGCATGAGCGAACGCAGCTTCGTGCGCCACTACCGAGCCCACACCGGTAACACACCCGCTCGCGCGATCGAACAACTTCGGGTGGAGGCCGCACGACGCCTCTTGGGTGACAGTGCGTTGCCGATCAAGCGGATCGCCGACCGCTGTGGCTTCGGTACCGAAGAAACCTTGCGCCGGAGCTTTCTGCGGACAGTATCCGTGACGCCGCAGGCGTACCGGGAGCGGTTCAGCGCCAGTTAGCGGACGAGGGCTGCCCTGCGGGATGAAAGCCGGATACGAGCGCAACCCGCTATCCGACGACGCTCAGAGAAAATAATTTTCATAAATTGATACATGCATGCGTTTTCGTGTAGTTTTATTTTCATCACGAAACCAGAGATAACAATAATGCCTGCGTGTGATTGCTGCCCGTCAACTTCGACCTTATCCCGCACACCGTTTGCGACACCCACTGCCGAGACTGTTTTCATCGCAGGGCTGGACCCGCACTGACACCGGTCATTGCCCTGCCCGCCCTTTCAACTCTCTGCAAGGACCTGTTGCATGCCTCCGTCTACCGGCTTGTCGCTGTTGATTTACGCCGCGGTCGCGATCATCGCACTGATCGTGCTGATCGCCCGTTTCCGTTTGAACCCCTTCGTCGTCATTACCTTGGTGTCTGTCGGCCTGGCGCTGGTCGCTGGCATGCCTGCAACCTCGGTGGTGGCCTCTTATGAAGGCGGCGTCGGCAAAACCCTCGGCCACATCGCGCTAGTGGTCGCGCTGGGCACGATGCTCGGCAAAATGATGGCCGAGTCCGGCGGTGCCGAGCAGGTGGCCAGGACGCTGATCGATCGCTTCGGCGAACGCAACGCTCACTGGGCCATGGTCTGCATCGCTTTTCTCGTGGGTTTGCCGCTGTTTTTCGAAGTCGGGTTCGTGTTGCTGGTGCCCATTGCCTTCACCGTGGCGCGGCGCGTCGGGGTTTCAATTCTGATGGTCGGCCTGCCAATGGTCGCCGGCCTATCGGTGGTGCATGCACTGGTCCCACCGCATCCGGCGGCCATGCTGGCGGTCCAGGCGTACCAGGCGTCGGTGGGGCAAACGCTGTTCTACGCGATCCTCATAGGTATTCCGACGGCGATCATCGCCGGGCCGGTGTACGCAAAATTCATCGTGCCGCACATCCATCTGCCGGATGAAAACCCACTTGCCCGGCAGTTCCTGGACCGTGAACCGCGCCAGCGGTTGCCCGGCTTCGCCATCACCATGGCGACCATCCTGCTGCCTGTGATCCTGATGCTGCTCGGAGGGTGGGCCAACCTGATCGCGGCTCCCGGCAGCGCGCTGAACAGTCTCTTGCTGTTCATCGGTAACTCGGTGATCGCTCTGCTTCTGGCGACCTTGCTAAGCTTCTGGACGCTGGGTATCGCGCAGGGCTTCAACCGTGATGCCATCTTGAAATTCACTCAGGAATGCCTCGCCCCCACCGCCAGCATCACCCTACTGGTGGGCGCCGGGGGCGGTCTGAATCGGATTCTGGTGGACAGCGGCGTGACGCAGGAAATCGTCGGTCTGGCGCAGGACTTCCACCTCTCCCCCCTGCTCATGGGCTGGCTGTTCGCTGCGTTGATGCGCGTCGCCACGGGTTCCGCGACCGTGGCCATGACCACGGCTTCCGGCATCGTCGCCCCGGTCGCGATGGGCCTCGGCTATCCGCATCCTGAACTGCTGGTGCTCGCCACCGGCGCAGGGTCGGTGATCTTTTCCCACGTCAACGACGGCGGATTCTGGCTGATCAAGGAGTACTTCAACATGACCGTGGCACAGACCTTCAAAACCTGGACCGTGCTCGAAACACTGATTTCTGTGATCGCGTTCCTCTTCACCCTCGGTCTGGCCCAGGTGCTCTGACGTGGACATCCTGTATCAGATCCGCGCCCGCCAGGACGCTTTCAGTGCCGGTGAGGGCCGAATCGCCAGGCTGATCCTCAGCGACGTGGCGTTCTCGGCAAGCGCCAGCCTCGACGAATTGGCCGCGCGCGCCGAGGTCAGCAGCGCCACGCTGTCGCGCTTCGCCCGCACAGTGGGCTGCCGGGACCTGCGCGACCTACGCCTGCAACTGGCCCAGGCCAGCGGCGTGGGCAGTCGCTTTCTCAAGCCCGAACAGGCGCCAGAGCAAGCGGCGTTCTTCAGTCAGATCGTCGGCGACATCGAATCGACGCTGCGCCAACACCTGGCGGGTTTCGACGATGCGCGGTTCAAAGCGGCCGTTGCGCTGCTCACCCCTGCGCGCATGATCCACAGCTTCGGCATGGGCGGTTGTTCGAGCCTGTGCAGCGAAGAATTGCAGACCCGCCTCGTGCGCCTCGGTTATCCGATTGCCGCATGCCGCGACCCGGTGATGATGCGCCTGATCGCGGCGACCCTCGGCCCTGATCACTGCCTCATCGTCTGTTCCTTGAGTGGCCTGCCCCCGGAGCTGCTGGAAGCCGTGGCACTGGCGCGCAGCTACGGCACGAAGGTCGTGGCGATCACCCTTCCCGGTTCGCCGCTGGCCGCGCTGGCCGACGTGCTGCTCCCGCTGCAGATCGCCGAAACCAACTTCATCTATAAACCGACGGCAGCCCGCTATGGGATGCTGCTCACTGTCGACGTGCTGGCCACTGAAATGGCGTTGAACGCTCCGGATGACAACCAGGAACGGCTGCGGCGGATCAAGCTGGCCCTCGACGACTACCGCGGCGGTGACGATGGCCTGCCGCTTGGAGATTGACCATGCTGTATGACCTGATCATTCGTGACGCGCTGGTGATCGATGGCAGCGACACCCCCGGCGTGCGTGCCGATGTGGCGGTCCGTGAGGGGCGCATCCAGCGCATCGGTGACCTGAGCGGCGTCTCGGCCAGCGAAGAAATCAACGCCGCTGGCCGTGTCCTGGCGCCAGGTTTCATCGACGTGCACACCCATGACGACACCGTAGTGATCCGTCATCCCGCCATGCTGCCGAAGATCACGCAGGGGGTGACCACGGTGATCGTCGGCAATTGTGGTATCAGCGCCTCACCGGTCACACTGGCCGGCGACCCGCCCGATCCGATGAACCTGCTCGGCCCGGCCCAGGCGTTCGTCTACCCCCGCTTCAGCGACTATCGAAACGCCGTCGACGCCGCGCGCCCGGCGGTCAATGTCGCGGCGTTGATTGGCCACACCGCCCTTCGCAGCAATCACTTGGACGATCTGTTTCGCACGGCGCGCCCAGCGGAAATCACGGCCATGCGGGCGCAACTGCGCGAGAGCCTTGAAGCTGGCGCGCTAGGGCTGTCAACCGGCCTCGCTTACGCCACGGCCTACTCGGCGCAAACCGATGAGGTCAAGCAACTGGCCGAAGAATTGACGGCCTTCGGGGCGGTGTACACCACCCATTTGCGTAGCGAATTCGAACCCGTGCTGGAGGCCATGGACGAAGCCTTCGACATCGCTCGCCACGCCCGCTCGCCGGTGGTGATCTCTCACCTCAAATGCGCCGGGGCGGGCAATTGGGGGCGCAGTCCGCAATTGCTCGCCTCGCTGGAGGAAGCCGCCCGGCACCAAGCTGTCGGCTGCGATTGCTACCCCTACGCGGCCAGTTCATCGACCCTGGATTTGAAACAGGTCACCGATGCATTTCCCATCACCATCACCTGGTCGACGCCGCACCCGGACCAGAGCGGACGCGACCTGCAGGCCATCGCCGCCGACTGGGGGCTTTCATTGCTGGAAGCCGCTCGGCGACTGCAACCGGCGGGCGCGGTGTACTACGGCATGGATGAACGGGACGTGCAGAACATCCTCAAACACCCGCTGTCGATGATCGGGTCGGACGGCTTGCCGGAAGACCCTTTCCCGCATCCTAGGCTGTGGGGGGCCTTTCCACGGGTGCTGGGCTACTTCAGCCGGGATCTGGGACTGTTCCCGCTGCACCGGGCGATCCATAAGATGACCGGGCTCACGGCCACCCGCTTCGGTCTGCATGAGCGAGGGTTCGTGCGTGAGGGTTACTGGGCGGACCTGGTGCTGTTCAATCCGCATACCGTGCGCGACGTGGCGGATTTCAAGGCGCCGAAACGGGCAGCCGAGGGCATCGACGGGGTCTGGGTCAACGGTCGATTGAGCTATGCCGACGGCAAACCGCAAGGCGAACGCCAAGGCCGGTTCCTGGCCAGGAGTGGATCGCTGGTGGAAGGCTTTTCGTAAGAATCGTCACGCGGAGCCACCCGTGGCAGCCCTAGCGTCCTGCCAAGCGCAGGACGCTAGGGCCGCACAAGGACAACCGTCAGTCCACGATCACGCCTCGGCACTCACCAAAGCCGATACTCACTTCCCCTTCCTTGCGGCAGCGGGCCCTGAGAATGATCTCATCGCCTGCCAGGAGGAAGGTGCGGGTTTCGCCGCTCGGCAACTCGATCGCATGTTTCCCGCCTTCGGTCATCTCCAACAGACTGCCGAATTGACCGACCTGCGGGCCGGACAAGGTGCCGGTGCCGAACAGATCTCCCGGTTGCAACTGACACCCGTTGACGCTGTGATGAGCCACCATTTGCGCCACGGTCCAGTACATGTTCAGCGTATTGCTGACCGCCAGACGATGAGCCCCGATGCCCTGCTCTTTCATCCTCGCGGTCTGCAACAGCACCTCCAACTCGATATCCAGCGCGCCGTGAGCCTGATCCTGTTCGTCGAACAGGTAAGGCAGTGGCTGCGGATCGCCCTCGGGACGCTTGGGTTGTGCACGGCGAAAAGGCGCCAGCGCTTCGGCCATGACCACCCAGGGTGAAAGGCTGGTGGCGAAGCTTTTCGACAGGAAGGGGCCCAACGGCTGATATTCCCAGGCCTGCAGGTCCCGCGCCGACCAGTCGTTGAGCAGGCAGAAACCGACCACGCGCTGGCCCGCCTCTGCGATGCCGATCGATTCGCCTACGGCGTTTCCCGGCCCCATCCATACGCCCACTTCCAACTCGTAGTCCAGACGCTTGCAGGGGCCGAACGTCGGCACCTCGGCGCCCGGCGGGAGCGTCTGCCCGCTGGGACGTTTGACGGCCGTGCCCGACACACACAACGTCGAAGCGCGGCCGTGATAAGCGATCGGCACATACTTGTAGTTCGGCAAAAGGGGATTGTCCGGGCGGAACAGCTTGCCGACGTTGGTCGCGTGATGGATGCCCACGTAGAAATCCGTGTAATCGCCCACGTGGGCGGGCACATGCATGCGGCACTCCCCCATGGGCACCAGCAGGGCATCACCCAGCAATTGCAAGGCTTGCTGCTGCGGGCTGCCCTCCGCCAGAAGATTGAACAGCTCCGCGCGCAGCGCCTGGCGCGAGGTTGCATCCAGCGCGAAGAACGCGTTGAGCTGCCCCTTGCGCGCCGCTTCCGCGGCCACTCGCGCTTCCCCCTTGAATTGCCCCGTCTCGTAGGCAACCTGCAGGTCAAGAACGAAATCACCGATGGCCACCCCTCCTCGACGGCTGCCACCGGGGCGATTGAAAACGCCGAACGGCAGGTTCTGCAGAGGAAAATCGGGGTGACCGTTGGCTGACGTCACCCAACTGCGCGGGTGATGGGAAGTGCTCATCGTGGGCTGTCCGTATCAAGAGGTTGGAAGGCGTGGGCGATGCCGTTCCAGCAGGCATCGTAATCGCTTTGCAGTTGTGGGCATTCCAGCGCATAGCGGCTGGGGCGCAACACCTTGCCGGTTTCGAACATGAAGGCCATGGTCTGCTCGATTTTGTGCGGCTTGAGTTCAGCGGCCATCGCCTTCTGGGCCGTGGCGTTGTCCGGGCCGTGGGCGCTCATGCAGTTGTGCAGCGAGGCGCCGCCCGGCATGAAGCCTTCGGCCTTGGCGTCGTAGGCGCCGTCGATCAGGCCCATGAATTCGTTCATCAGGTTGCGGTGGAACCACGGCGGCCTGAACGTGTTTTCGGCCACCATCCAACGCGGCGGAAAGATCACGAAATCGACGTTGGCCTGGCCGTGGATGGCGCTTGGGGACGTCAGCACGGTGAAAATCGAAGGGTCCGGATGGTCGTAACTCACGGTGCCCAAGGTGTTGAACAGGCGCAGGTCATAGCTGTAGGGCACGTTGTTGCCATGCCAGGCCACGACATCGAAGGGGCTGTGCGCCAGTTGCGTCGCCCAGAGTTCGCCTAAGAACTTCTGCACCAGCAGCGTGGGCTGCTCTCGCGTCTCGAAATGCGCGACAGGCACTTTGAAGTCCCTGGGATTGGCCAGTCCGTTGCTGCCGATGGGCCCCAGATCGGGCAGGCGCAAGGCACAGCCGTGGTTTTCACAGAGGTAGCCCCGAGCCTGCTGGTCGAGCAGGTGAACGCTGAATTTCAGCCCCCGCGGAATGACGGCAATCTGCTGCGGCTCGATGTCCAATCGGCCCAGTTCCGTGATCAACCGCAGCCGGCCCTGCTGGGGAACGATCAGCCATTCGCCGTCGGCATTGAAACACGCGCGCTGCATGGACTGATTGGCGGTGTAGACATACACGCTGACGCCCTCGGCCTGATCCGCCGCCGATGTACTGGCCAAGGCAATCAAGCCATCGATGAAGTCCGTGGGCTCGCTCGGGATATTGAAGGCGTTCCAGCGCAGGCGGTTGGGCGTGATGGGGCCTTGCTGCAAGCCAGTGATCTGGCGTTCCAGGCGTCGGAACGCCGGATGGGCTGCGGAAGGCTGAATCCGGTAGAGCCAGGTGCGCCGTGCTTCGGCGCGCGGGACCGTGAACGCCGTACCGGAAAACTGTTCGGCGTAGAGGCCGAGGGGATGCCGTTGGGGTGAGTTCTGCCCCGCAGGCAGCGCACCGGAAACGGCTTCACTGGAGAACTGGTTGCCGAAGCCGGATTGATACCGCAACGCCTCGGGTGCGTGTGCTGTGGACATCTGAACCTCTTGTTCTTATGGAGACGGCGACCACCGACCGCACTGAAGGTCATACCGTTATTCGTAATCGAATTACGAATAACGTAATTTGAGTTCCTGCCTTGGTCAAGCTATAAAGCAGCCTTTTCAGACCGACGCCTTGGCCCATGACAGACGATTCCTCAAACGCTGCAGTCCCCCGCCAGCAGAAAGTGCAATCTGCCGAAGTGGGCGTCGGCATTCTCAAGGCCCTGGCCGAGTTGGCACCGGCAACTTCGTTGTCGCGGCTGGCCGATTACGTCGAGATGCCGGCGAGCAAAGTGCATCGCTACCTGCAGGCGCTCGTGGACAGCGGGTTCGCCGAGCAGGACCCAGCCACCAATCACTACCGCCTGGGCCGTTCGGCGCTGCAGGTGGGCCTGGCGGCGCTGAGCCAGCTCGATGTGCTGAAAATCAGTGCCCCGGAGCTGATTGCGCTGCGCGATGACATCAACGAAACCTGTTTCCTGGCGGTATGGGGCAACAAAGGCCCGACCGTGGTGTATGTCGAGCAATCCCTGGGCGCGGTGACGCTGGTGACGCAAATCGGCTCGGTACTGCCATTGCTCCACTCCTCGACCGGCCTGGTGTTCGATGCCTTCCTTTCCCCAGCGGAAACCGCTGCGCTGCGCGCCGTGGAATCAACGGCCCTGACCACGAAACAACTGAAGGTGATCGATCGGCATCTCGAGGACATCCGTACCACGGGCGTGCATCAGATTCAGGGCTTGTTGATGGCGGGCGTCAACGCCGTGTCATCCCCGGTGTTCGCAATGGGCGACAAGCTGGTGGGCGTGGTGACGGTGGTGGGCTCGGCGTCGGTGCTCACCGACGAACGTCAGGCGCACGCCGCGCAGAAGCTGCTGGAGACGGCGCGGACGATCAGCGCGCGGATGGGTGGAGAAATGCCCCGGCGCTGAACAATCCCCTGCACCGTCCAAGGCAATGCTGCGACCAGGAGCCGCTGAAAGGGCCAGCGCGCGGCATGAGCCGGAGCCGCGCCATCCCGCACGGCTCCGTGCCATGGGCCAATCCTGTCCTCTAGAAAGGACTCAATCGACCGTCAACACCCCGCGCCGCAGTTGATCCCGCTCGATGGATTCGAACAGCGCCTTGAAGTTGCCTTCGCCGAAGCCGTCATCGCCTTTGCGCTGGATGAATTCGAAGAACACGGGCCCCATCAGCGTCTCGGAGAAAATCTGCAGCAAGAGGCGCTTGTTGCCCCCTTCCGAAGTGCCGTCCAGCAGGATGCCGCGGGCTTTCAAGGCCTCTTCGGGTTCGCCGTGGTTCGGCAAACGGCCCTCGAGCATTTCGTAATACGTGTCAGGCGGTGCCGTCATGAAGCGCATGCCCAAGGCTTTCAGTCGGTCCCAGGTATCGATCAGGTCTTCGGTGAAGAACGCCACGTGCTGGATGCCTTCACCGTTGAACTGCATGAGGAATTCTTCGATCTGACCTGCGCCCTTCGATGACTCTTCGTTGAGCGGAATGCGGATCATGCCGTCGGGAGCGGTCATCGCCTTGGACGTCAGCCCGGTGTATTCGCCCTTGATGTCGAAATAGCGGATTTCACGGAAATTGAACAGCTTCTCGTAGAAGTTCGCCCAATACGCCATGCGCCCGCGGTACACGTTGTGGGTCAAATGGTCGATGAATTCCAGCCCTGCGCCTTTCGGATGGCGGTCGACCCCGTCGATGAACACGAAGTCGATGTCATAGATCGACGTGCCCTCGCCAAAACGGTCGATCAGGTAAAGCGGCGCGCCACCGATGCCCTTGATCGCGGGCAGGCGCAGCTCCATGGGGCCGGTGGCAATCTCGATGGGTTGCGCGCCCAGCGCCAGCGCGCGCTTGTAGGCCTGCTGCGAATCCCTGACACGAAAGGCCATCCCGCAGACGGACGGGCCGTGTTCGGCAGCGAAATAGGACGCCTCGCTGTGAGGCTCGTTGTTGAGGATGATGTTGATCGCGCCCTGGCGATACAAGGCCACGTTTTTTGAACGGTGCTGGGCAACCCGGGTGAAACCCATCATCTGGAACACCGGCTCCAGCGTGTTGGGGGTTGGCGAGGCGAATTCGATGAATTCGAAACCCATCAGACCCATGGGATTTTCATAGAGATCGGTCATGGTCTTGCTCCTGCTGAAAAGTGAAAGGCGTTAACGTCGCGTCACTGTTCGGCAGGCGGCGCGCAGGGAATCCCCCGAACGCTGCGGGCGAGGTAGTCGCCGAAGATTAATTGCAAGCCGAAGCTTTTCATGTGGGAAAGCTTACTCCGGCTTGTCGGCTTGCGCATCGGGATGCGCTGTCTTGAAGGCGGGGTGCTGCAAGGCCAGCGCCTCGACCCGCAAGATGCGCGGGAAGGCGTCCAGTACGACATTGAACCGGCGGGCGGCGTACAGCTGCGGCAGCAGGTACACATCCGCCAGGCCCACGTCACCGAAACAGAAACCTTGATCGCCAATCCACGCTTCAACGGCGTTGAAGCCCTCGCGGATCCAATGGCCAATCCAGGCTGCCACATCGCCTTCATCATGGCCCAGGCCGCGTAATCGGTTGAGCACCGCCACGTTGTGAAGCGGGTGGATGTCGCAGCCGATCAATGCGGCAACCGCTCGGTGCCTCGCCCGCGCGGGCAAATCATCAGGCAGCAAAGGAGGTGAAGGATAACGCTCTTCGAGGTATTCGATGATGGCCATGGATTGAATGATGACGTCGCCAGCGTCGGTGCGCAGGGCGGGAACGCGTCCTTGAGGGTTGATCGCCAGATAATCCGGCTTGCGGTGTTCGCCCCCCTCGCGGATCAGGTTGATGGGCACGGCGTTGATCTCCAGCCCTTTCAATGCCAAGGCGATACGGACGCGATAGCTGGAAGTCGATCGGTAATAGGTGTAGAGGTCCACGGCCAGGCCCTGTTGTTTTTATTCTTCGTAAACGACTTACGCAATGCGTAACAAAGTGAATGATCCGCCATCCGGAGTCAAGCAGGACGACCGAGCCTGGGGGCGGAGTGGCCTCAGGCCCAGCCCTCCAGGCGCAGGGTGGCCCTCACCAGCCGCTGCTCTTCGTTTTCGATTTCCCGCAGGCTCTCGCAGATACTCTGGATGTGCGCGACGGCGGCCTTGCGCGCTTGTTCCGGCAACCTGCCGGTGACCGCGTTGTAGAGCCGGGCATGATGGCGGTCGATCTGACGTTTCTGTGCCTCGCGGTGATACAGGTTGTTGACCGAAGCGAACACGGTGTTGAGAAGCAGATCGGTCAGCGATCGCAGGGTCTGCACCAACACCGGGTTGTGTGAAGCCTCACAGATCGCCAAGTGGAAAGCATGATCGAGGCGCGCGTGCTCGGAGGCGGACAGTTCGTGGCCGTGAGCCGCCACCAGCGCCTGGTAGGCGCGGGAGATCAGCACGAAGTCGGCGTCGGTGCCTCGCAATGCCGCCAGCCGTGCAGACTCTCCTTCCAACAAGCTGCGCACCTCGAAAAGGTCATACAGCGTGCGTGGCTGGGAGGCGAACAGATGCATCAGCGGCGACGTGGCCGTCACCCCCAGTCCGCCCATCTGCGCGACAAACGAGCCCTGCCCGTGACGGGTTTCGATGATGCCTCGGGCCCGTAACAACTTGAGCCCTTCGCGCAGCGCGGTCCGGGACACACCGAGCTTTTCAGTAAGGCGCCGCTCGGAGGGCAACAATTGGCCCACCTTCAAGACGCCGTCGACGATCAGGCGTTCAATGCGCTCACTGACGACATCGGCGACCTGCTGTGAGCGGGGAGTCGCGTTGCTGTCCATCCTCGAAACTCCTGTTGAAGGCCTCAACCCTGCGCTGACCCATTCGACAACCCACGCCGACGGGAACGGCCTGACTGGTATGACCACGCCTGCGCCTAAAAACCGAGAACCGGTGGTAATTCGCCAACTGATTGGTAAATAGGGATTTTTTTCATACCCATTGGGCAAACGCCCGAAAAAACTGGTTCGACCAGTGCGTTTTGCCATGGACAGTACGTCTTGCCCGGCCAATGATGCAAGTCAGCCGCAGAACGTTCACGCGTTGGACGGGCCCTCTATAAAAACAAGACAGGGTTGCACACTCATCATGAATATCCTGTACGACGAACGCGTCGACGGTGCATTGCCCGCTGTCGACAAAGCCCAGCTCCTGCTGGCCCTGCAGGCACGGCTGCCGGACCTGGACATCCTCCACCGCGAGGAAGAATTGCGTCCCTACGAGTGCGACGGCCTCTCCGCCTATCGCACCACGCCAATGCTCGTGGTGTTGCCCGAGCGCGTCGAGCAAGTCCAGACGCTGCTAAGCGTGTGCCATGAACGCGGGGTGCCCGTGGTGGCACGCGGCGCTGGCACGGGGCTGTCAGGCGGCGCGCTGCCGCTGGAGAAGGGCGTGCTGTTGGTCATGGCGCGCTTCAACAAAATTCTTCACATTGACCCTGCCGGGCGCTTCGCTCGTGTACAACCGGGTGTGCGCAACCTGGCGATCTCCCAGGCTGCCGCGCCGTTCGACCTGTATTACGCCCCCGACCCTTCCTCGCAGATCGCCTGCTCCATCGGCGGCAACGTCGCGGAAAACGCCGGCGGCGTGCACTGCCTCAAATACGGCCTCACTGTGCACAACCTGCTCAAGGTCGAGATCCTGACCGTCGAAGGCGAACGCCTGGTGCTCGGCTCGGATGCGCTGGACAGCCCCGGTTTTGATCTGCTGGCACTGTTCACCGGTTCCGAAGGGATGCTGGGCATCATCACCGAAGTCACCGTGAAACTGCTGCCCAAGCCACAGGTGGCGCGGGTGCTGCTGGCAGCATTCGATTCGGTGGAAAAAGCCGGACGCGCCGTGGCCGACATTATCGCCGAAGGCATTATCCCCGGCGGGCTGGAGATGATGGACAACCTGGCCATTCGCGCGGCTGAAGACTTCATTCACGCCGGCTATCCGGTAGACGCCGAGGCCATCCTGCTTTGTGAGCTGGACGGCGTGGAGGCCGATGTCCACGACGACTGCGACCGGGTCCGCGCGGTGCTGGAAAAAGCCGGCGCCATCGAGTTGCGGCAAGCCCAGGACGAAGCCGAACGCGTGCGTTTCTGGGCCGGGCGAAAAAATGCATTCCCGGCGGTCGGTCGGCTGTCGCCGGATTATTACTGCATGGACGGCACGATCCCTCGTCGGGAGTTGCCGGGCGTATTGAAAGGCATCTCCGCGCTGTCCGAAGCCTACGGTTTGCGGGTGGCCAACGTCTTTCATGCCGGGGACGGCAACATGCACCCGCTGATCCTGTTCGATGCCAACCAGCCGGGCGAGCTGGAGCGCGCCGAAGCGCTGGGCGGCAAGATCCTCGAGCTGTGCGTGAAAGTCGGCGGCAGCATCACCGGCGAACATGGCGTGGGCCGCGAGAAGATCAACCAGATGTGCGCGCAATTCAATCGCGATGAACTGACCCTGTTCCATTCGGTAAAAGCCGCCTTCGACCCTGGTGGCACGCTCAACCCCGGCAAGAACATTCCGACCCTGCACCGTTGCGCCGAATTCGGTGCGATGCATGTGCACATGGGCAAACTGCCTTTTCCTGAACTGGAGCGTTTCTGATGGGTGCCGAACGCCAAATGACCCACGATGTGCAGGATCGAGATGCCAGCGATGAATGGCTGGAGCAGGTCAACCAGGCCATTGAGTCGGGGCTGCCGCTGCGCATTCAGGGGGCCAACAGCAAGGCGTTTCTCGGTCGCGAAGTCGCCGGTGAAGTCCTCGACACCCGTGGCCATCGCGGCATCGTGACGTACGACCCGACCGAACTGGTGATCACCGCCCGTGCCGGGACGCCGCTGAGCGTGCTGAACGCAGCCCTCGACGCGGCGGGACAGATGTTGCCCTGCGAACCCCCGACCTACAGCGACAGCGGCGTCAATGATGCGACCGTCGGCGGCATGATCGCGGCAGGACTCTCTGGCCCGCGCAGGCCCTGGGCGGGCTCGGTGCGCGATTTCGTCCTGGGCACCCGGGTGATCACCGGGCTGGGCAAGCACTTGAAATTCGGCGGCGAAGTGATGAAAAACGTCGCGGGGTACGATGTCTCGCGCCTGATGGCCGGCAGCTTCGGCTGCCTGGGGTTGGTCACCGAAGTGTCGTTGAAAGTCCTGCCCAAGCCGCGGCTGTGCACCAGCATTGCGTTGGAGATGGACGCACCCCACGCCCTCGCCCGTCTGGCCGAGTGGGGTCAGCAGCCCTTGCCGATCAGCGCGGCCAGCCATGACGGCCGGGTGTTGCGCCTGCGCCTGGAGGGCGGCGAGGGTTCGGTGGCCGCCGCCCACGATCGCTTGGGGGGTGAAACCATCGACGCGGCGTATTGGCAGGCGTTGAACCAGCACCGCCTGGACTTCTTCACCGACGGACGCCCTCTCTGGCGCCTGTCGCTGCCGATCAACACGGGTGTGCTGGACCTGCCCGGCGAGCAACTGATCGACTGGGGCGGCGCGCAGCGCTGGCTCAAGTCAGACGCCGCCAGCCACGACATTCGTGCCCTCGTCAGCGCCGTCGGCGGTCATGCCACCTGCTACAGCCATGGCCTGGACGACAGCCCGTTTCAGCCGCTGGCGGCGCCGCTCTTGCGTTACCACCGCCAATTGAAGGCGCAACTCGATCCCCACGGCATTTTCAATCCCGGCCGTATGTACGCAGAGATCTGAACCATGCAGACCACCCTGAGCGAACACGCCAAGCGCCTGCCCCGTGGCGATGAAGCCGAAAGCATCCTGCGCAGCTGTGTGCATTGCGGGTTCTGCAACGCCACCTGCCCCACCTATCAATTGCTGGGTGACGAACTGGACGGTCCCCGTGGCCGGATCTATCTGATCAAGCAAGTGCTCGAAGGCAAAGAGGTCACCGAAAAGACCCAACTGCATCTGGACCGCTGCCTGTCGTGCCGCAACTGTGAAACCACCTGCCCTTCTGGGGTCGACTACCACAACTTGCTGGACATCGGGCGGGCGGTGGTCGACGCCGCTGTTCCACGACCGATGAGCCAGCGTGTATTGCGCGAGAGCCTGCGCACGGTGGTGCCGAATGCCGGGGTGTTCAAGGCGCTGACGCAGGTGGGCAACACCTTCCGCCCCCTCCTGCCCGGTACGCTGAAAACCAAGTTGCCTAGCCAGATCCGTCCAGCGAAAGCCCGGCCCACCCGGGAGCATGCCCGTCAGGTCTTGATCCTGGAGGGTTGCGTGCAGCCGGGGCTGTCGCCCAACACCAACGCCGCGGCGGCGCGGGTGTTGGATCGCCTGGGGATCAGCGTGAAAGCCATCGCCCAGGCCGGGTGCTGCGGCGCGGTGGATTATCACCTCGACGCCCAGGCGCAAGGGCTGGAGCGTGCCCGACGCAACATCGACGCGTGGTGGCCCAGCGTACAGGCCGGTGCCGAAGCCATCGTGCAGACCGCCAGCGGCTGCGGTGCCTTCGTCAAGGATTACGGCCACCTGCTGCGCCACGACCCGGCTTACGCCGAGAAGGCCGCGCGGATCAGCGCCCTGACCAAGGATTTGGTCGAAGTGTTGCGCGCCGAACCGCTGGAAAAGCTCGGTGCCTGCACCAGCGCCAAGCTGGCGTTCCATTGCCCGTGCACGTTGCAACATGCCCAGAAACTCGGCGGCGCGGTGGAGTCGGTCTTGAGCCGACTGGGCTTCAACTTGACCGCAGTGCCCGACAGTCACCTATGCTGTGGCTCGGCCGGCACCTACTCGATCACCCAGCCGGTGTTGTCCAGGCAATTGCGAGACAACAAGATGAACGCATTGGAAAGCGGCCGACCCGACGTCATCGCCACCGCCAATATCGGCTGCCAGACCCACCTGGCTGGCGCCGGTCGCACGCCAGTCAAACACTGGATCGAACTTATCGAGGACGCGCTGCATCCCAATTGATCGCAGCCGCCCTGCCCCTTTACGACACTGACTCAGGAGCACCCATGAAAAGCAAATCCGTACTGACCCAGACCGACGTCACACAGATTCTCGCCGCCGCCCGTGCCGAGGCGCAGACCCAGGGCTGGGCGGTGTCCATTGCCGTGACCGACGATGGCGGCCACCTGCTGGGCTTCGAGCGTCTGGACGGCTGCGCCCCGATCGGCGCCTACATTGCGATCGAAAAAGCCCGCACCTCGGCACTGGGTCGTCGCGAGTCCAAAGGGTACGAGGACATGGTCAACGGCGGTCGCACGGCGTTCGTGACTGCCCCGCTGCTGACCTCCCTGGAGGGCGGCGTGCCGGTCATCGTCAACGGCGAAACCGTCGGTGCGGTGGGCGTTTCCGGCGTCAAGGCCGACCAGGATGCACAGGTGGCCAAGGCGGGGGTCGCCGCCGTCAACGCAGGATGAACATCGATGCAGGAACCCTGTGGGAGTGAGCGCGCTCATGCCTATGGGGCAGCTGGCCAAGCCCGACTGCAACACCCTATTTTCATGATGGAGAGCCCGAGATGACCGAATTCGTCAACTGCCATAACCTCAAGGTGGCGGCCAATCTGAAGCGTTTTGTCGACGAGGACGTGCTCCCCGGGACCGGGCTGGACCCTGAAGTGTTCTGGGCCGATGTCGACTCGCTGGTCCACGACCTGGCGCCGATCAACCGCGAGTTGCTGGCCGAGCGCGACCGCATTCAGGCCCAGCTCGACAAATGGCACCGGTCCAACCCCGGCCCGATCACCGACATGCCCGCCTACATCGCTTACCTGGATGCCATCGGCTACCTGCAACCGGTGCCCGATACGGTGGCTGCCACGACCCGCAACGTCGACAGTGAAATCAGCGAACAGGCCGGCCCGCAACTGGTGGTGCCTGCCGCCAACGCCCGTTATGCCTTGAACGCCGCCAACGCCAGGTGGGGTTCGCTGTACGACGCCTTGTACGGGACTGATGCCATCGACAGCAGCAACGGCGCGGAAATCAAGGCCGGCTACAACCCGTTGCGCGGCGCCAAGGTCATTGCCTTCGCCCGCGCCCTGCTGGATGAGGCCGTACCGCTGGCGGCCGGGTCCCATGCCGATGCTCAAGGCTACGCCATCGACAGCGGCGAGTTGATCGTGACCCTCGCCGACGGCAGCCGTTCGCCGTTGGCACAACCGGAAAAATACGTCGGCTATCAGGGCCAGGCCACTGAGCCGAACGCCATCCTGTTGAAAAACCACGGCCTGCACATCGAGATCCAGATCGACCCCAGCAGCCCCATCGGCAGCAGCGATCCGGCGGGCATCAAAGACCTGCTCCTGGAAGCCGCGCTGTCCACCATCATCGACTGTGAAGACTCGGTGGCGGCCGTCGATGCCGACGACAAGCTGGTGGTCTACCGCAACTGGCTGGGGCTGATGAAAGGCGACCTGACCAAGGACCTGGTCAAGGGTGGCAAGACCATCACCCGGCGCCTGAATGCCGACCGCCAGTACACTCGCCCTGACGGCAGTGCTCTCACCCTGCATGGCCGCTCTCTGCTGTTCATCCGTAACGTCGGCCACTTGATGACGAACCCGGCCATCCTGTACGACGGCAACCGGGAAATCCCGGAAGGTATCCTCGATGGCGTGATCACCAGCCTGATCGCCCTGCACGACCTGCACGAACGCACCAACTCCCGTGCGGGAAGCGTGTACATCGTCAAGCCGAAGATGCACGGTCCGGCCGAAGTGGCCTTTGCCGATCAGTTGTTCAGTCGGATCGAGGACGCGCTGAAGGTCCCGCGCAACACCCTGAAAATGGGCATCATGGACGAAGAGCGGCGCACCAGCGTCAACCTCAAGGCGTGCATCGCGGCAGCCTCGGCGCGGGTGGCCTTCATCAATACCGGATTCCTGGACCGCACGGGCGATGAGATGCACACCTCCATGGAAGCCGGGCCGATGCTGCGCAAGGGCGAGATGAAGGCCACTCCGTGGATCAAGGCCTACGAGCGCAACAACGTGCAGGTCGGGTTGGCGTGCGGCCTGCGTGGCCGTGCTCAGATCGGCAAAGGCATGTGGGCCATGCCCGACCTCATGGCGGATATGCTGGAGCAGAAAATAGGCCACCCCAAGGCCGGCGCCACCACCGCTTGGGTGCCGTCGCCCACCGCCGCGACCCTGCATGCCCTGCACTATCACAAGGTCGATGTGCAGGCCGTACAGCAGGCGCTGGAGCAGATCGATCCGGAGAGCGAGCGCGAGCAGTTGCTGTTGGATCTGCTGACCATTCCGGTGGCGGCCGAGGCCAAATGGACCGAAGAGCAAATTCGCGAAGAGGTCGAGAACAACGCACAGGGCCTGTTGGGTTACGTGGTGCGTTGGGTCGAACAAGGCGTGGGCTGTTCGAAGGTGCCGGACATTCATAACGTCGGTTTGATGGAGGACCGCGCCACCCTGCGCATCTCCAGCCAGCACATCGCCAACTGGCTGCGTCACGGGGTGATCCATGAGCACGAGGCCTTGGACACCCTCAAGCGCATGGCCAAGGTGGTTGACAGGCAGAACGCAGGGGATGCTGCTTATCGCCCGATGAGCGAAAACTTCGACAAGTCGGTGGCGTTCCAGGCCGCTTGCGCGCTCGTCTTCAAGGGATGTGAACAGCCCAGCGGCTACACCGAACCGCTGCTGCATCAGTTCCGCCTGGCGTATAAGAAAGAGGCGTAAGCCCCTCTGGGGCGACGGGCTGGATCAGCGGGGGAGGGACGGCCAGCGTCCACCACGCTGGCCGCCCGTTCGATGCCTCAAAACTCCAGTTTGGCCCGTGCCACCAACTGGCGCGGTTCGCCGATGGCAATGGCCGGTGACCCGAGGCCGCTGGCGGAGGTGTAGTACTTCTCGTCGAACATGTTTTTCAGGTTCAGTTGCAGGGTCAGATCGCGCTCGTCGAGCTTCATCTTGTAGGCGACAAAAGCGTCGGCCACCTTCGAGGACGGAAGGTAATACTCTTTGCCCGCCCCATCGTTCACGCCCCAACGGCTGGCAAAGCGCGCACCGGCTCCGGCGCGCAGCTCACCTATGCCGACATGGCCAAAGTCGCGGGTCAGGTACAGCGCGCCCGTATGCTTGGACACCCCGTCCAGCGGCTCGCCCTTGAGCACAGGGTCTTCCAGCACCTTGGTGTCGGTGTAGGCGTAGCTGCCGGTGATGCTCCAGACCGCATTGAGTTGCCCGGTGATGTCCGCCTCCAGCCCTCGGGACCGAACTTCACCCGAGACCCGGGTGCAGGTCTCGCTGCCATTCACCCCGCACGGTTCGCTGGTCTGCACGTTCTGCTTGTTGATGTTGAACAGGGCGACGGTGGCGGTGAGCGCGTCGTTCTGGAACTTGGTGCCGATTTCGTAGGCTTTGCCCTCCTCCGGTGGCAGGTCGCCAATCGGAGAGGCGATCGAGGTGTTCGGACGGAACGACTCGGTGTAGCTGCCGTACACTGACCAGTCCGGCTGGATCAGGTACACCAGGCCCACACGCGGGACAACCTTGCTGTCCTTGACGTCGGCGCCGACGACGAATGGCCGGCCCTTGCCGGTGAGTTCATCGAAGGCGTCGTAACGCAGCCCGGCCTGGAAGATCCATTGATCATTGAGGTGAATGGCGTCCTGCACAAAGAAGGCGTGGGTACGCAAGTGATCGGTCTGATCGCTGTTCGGCGCACTGACGGTACTCGGTTGAGCGGTCGCGCCGTAGACCGGGTTGTTGTAGTTGAAGTTGGTCCTGTTCGCGCTGCGGTACAGGTCGCCCAAGTCACGATCGTTTTTCATGTAATCGGCGCCAAACATCACCTCGTGGCGCATGTCCCCCCAATAAAGGTTGCCCAGCATGTTGACGGTGGCGGTATGGGCGTACTGCACGGCATCCCGGGTGGCGTCGCCACGGCGCGTCACGGCACCGGTGGTGTAGTTGGCCGAGATGAAACGTGACTGGTAGTCGTTGTAATAGTTGCGGCTGTAGGCGTAACCGGTGCGCAGCGTCCAGGTGTCATTGAGGCGATGGTCCATGCGCAGGTCGAGTGAGTCAGAGCGACCGGTGGTGACGTTGAACGGTTCGTCCAGTCGGCGGGTACGCGGGATGTCCAGCACCTTGCCGGTTCGGGTGTTGATCTGCGTGCCACGGTCGAACGGCACCGAGTATTCCATGTGCTCATAGGCCACCGAGACGGTGGTGTCGTCGCCATACCAGGCCAGGGACGGCGCGATCACCGACTGGTCGATGCTGCCGAAATTGCGCCAGTAGTCGTAGTTCTGCTGGTCTGCGATGAAGCGGTAGGCCAGGCCGTTGGTGCCGATCGGCCCCGTGACGTCGATCTGCTCGCCCCCGCCGCCGAAGCTGGTGCCGAACACGGAAAGCGAGCGGCCTTCGACCAACTGCGGTTTCTTGGTGACGACGTTGATCACGCCACCGGGGTCCTGCACACCGTAGAGCATCGACGCCGGCCCCTTGAGCACTTCGATGCGCTCGGTGGTCGGCGTGAAATTACGCGCCTGCACCGACTGCATTCCGTCTCGCATGATGGAGTTGTCGCGGTTGGTGCCGAAGCCGCGCTTCTGAATCGCATCCTGCGTGCCACCCAGGGTGTTGCCCTGCTTGACGCCGCTCACCGCGTTGATCGCTTCGTCCAGGGTGCTTGGCTGGCGGTCCTCGATGACCCGGTTGGTGACCACGTTCACGGTTTGCGGCACTTCCACCAGCGGTGCTTCGGTACGCGTGCCCACCGATGCCTTGCGCGCCTGATAGCTGGTGCGGCTGTGCTCGGTTTCGCTGATATCGGTCTGGGAGGTGGCATCGATGTTGGTTGCCTCCAACTGCAGTTCTTCAGCGCTGGCCAGCGAACCCACGCCAAGCGACCACAACAACGCCGTGACCGAACACACCCCTAAAGCAGCGGGACGAAGAGCGGGCAAAGCAGGCACACGAAAACCGGATTGAGCTGTCATGAACGGATAAACCTGAAGTGTCGTGAAAGGGTTGCATTCGTCAGAAACGCATCTGATTCTCACTACACGGATGCCAGCCGGCTTTACCTCACCTGTTTGCTGAAAAAATGTTGGCTGCGCTGGCGGGGTACCAAAATGCCAGCCATCCGCATTTTCGAAACAATCTGTATCATTCGCCCGTTCCGCTCCCCTCCCGCGTAATGAAATCAAGGATTGTTCATGCGTATCCGTTCTCTGCCTCCGCTTGCATTGATGTTGGGGGCCACCCTGTGCGGCACGGCCCAGGCCAGCGGTGACGACGCCTGTTACCCCGTCTGGACGTTGCTGCGCGATTCGCTGGACGTCTGCAACAACCTGGCGTTTCTCAACCCGGGCAACGACAGCCGGGTCAACCTGCGACTGTTGTTGGCGGACCGTCATGCCCTGGCGCTCAAGCCTGCCGCCCTGACCGACGATGAACTGTCCGAAGGCTATGGCCCCGTGCCGTTCCCCGTCGCGCGCCTGGAAGAAGGTGAAATCGAAGGTGACGAGAGCGAGGAATCCGGTGCTGCAGCGCTGAACGACGTGCTCGAACGGCTCGGCATCCCGCGCGACAGCAGCGACAGCGCCGGGCAGGCATTCCTTCAAGGTGAAGGCAGCCGCTGTCGCAGCAACAGAGACGACAGCGCCGCCGATTTCATCGGGCACCTGCTGGAAACCCCAGCCCTCCCTGACACCGAGCGTCAAGCGCTGGCGCGCAGCCGCTTGCAATTGCTGGAAAGCTGCACCTGGGACGGCGAGAAGCTGGCCGCGCTGCTGCCAGCCCAGGTGCAGTCCGACGATGGCAAGGCGTTCCTTGCTTACCTGCAAGCGGCCGCGGATTTCTACAGTGGCCGCTTCAGCCAGGCCGAAAGCGGGTTCGCCAGTCTGAGCGAGAGCAGCCAGCCCTGGCTCAAGGAAACCGCGCTGTACATGGTCGCTCGCACACGCCTGAATGACGCACAGCGGGACGCTTTCGATGAGTACGGCACGATCAAAAGCGACCTGGACCCGGTCCCTTTCAATCAGGTCAGCGAAGCACTCACGCATTACCTGACGGCCTACCCTGAAGGCCGCTACGCCCGTTCCGCTAAAGGCCTGATGCGTCGGGCGCACTGGCTGGCCGGTGATCTGAACGCGCTGGCCAAGGATTACGACGGGCAACTGATGCGCGCCAGCGCTGACGAAGGCAATCTGCCGGCGGACGACCTGATTCAGGAAACCGACAACAAGCTGTTGATGGCTTCGACGACGACCACGCCCTCTTCCCTGCTGACGGCCACCGTTGACCTGTTGCTCATGCGTGCCGATGCGCCGCGGAAACTGACGCGGGAAGAACTCCAGGCTCAGAAAGACCTGTTCGCCGAATGGCCGGCGATGTTCGATTACTTGCAAGCAGTGTTCGCGTTCTACCTGGACAAGCAACCGGACCAAACACTGAAGCACCTGCCCCACTCGACGCCAACGAGCCTTGACGCGCTCGCCTTCAGCCAGCAGACCTTGCGCGGCCTGGCGCTGGAGGCCAATCGCGATCTGGCTGCCGCTCAACGCCTGTGGCAGGAACTGATGCCCTTGGCCAGCCAACCGTTGCAGCGGGACCAGGTGGAGCTGGCACTGGCCATGAACTACGAGCGCAGCGGCCAGTTGACCCAGGTGTTCGCCAGCGATTCGCCGATCCAGTCCGCTCAGGTGCGATCGATCTTGCTGAGCAAAGTGGCCGATGCGCCGCTGTTGCGCCAGCAGATCACGCAGGGCAACAGCGAGACTGAAAAAGCCACGGCGCAGTTCGTGCTCCTGTACAAGAACCTGTTGCACCAGCAGTACGCGGCATTTGCCGAAGACCTCAAAACGCTGCCGGCACAGTCCGCTGACACTCGCCTGGGCACCAGCCTCGGCTACGTCTATGGCGAAGGCCAGACACTGCAACTGTTCCGTTGGAAGGGCGACAAGGCGGAATCGGGGTACAGCTGCCCCAGCGTCGCCGAAACCGCCGCGCTGCTGCAGGCCAACGCACAGGATCCCAAAGGCCTGAACTGCCTGGGCGAATTCATCCTGCGCAACGGGCTGGACGGCATACCGCTGGACGACCGGCCTTCCGCGTCTTTGCTCGGGAGCTCGCAGCCGGGGTTCGAGGGCCCACTGTTTTCCCGGCTCGACGGTTACCGGACAGTCATCGCCGACAGCAACGCTCCGCGCGATGAAAAGGCGTATGCGCTGTTCCGTGCGATCAACTGCTACGCGCCGTCGGGTTACAACAGTTGCGGCGGGAAAGACGTTGAACCCTCGGTTCGCAAAGGGTGGTTCCGCCAATTGAAGAGCACCTACGCCGCCACGCCATGGGGCCAATCCCTGCAGTACTACTGGTGATGCGGTGGCTGCGTTGGGCCTTGATCGGCTGGCTGTGCAGCGGCTCGGTTTGGGCAGCCGTCGATGCCCGAGACCACGATGCTTTCTGGCTGTGGAGCGGTGTGTCGCCGCAGTCCGTGCTGAATCAGGCGCAGACGCTTTACCTGTTGCAAGGGCAAATCTTCGCGCCTCGGCGTGATCGGGAACGGGTCGAGTTCATCGCCCAAGGCATGAGCGTAACCCGCTTGCCTCAGCCGAACCTGTGGATTGTCTACCGCGCCCACACCCTGCGCTGGCCGGCTTCGGTCTATCGTCGGTTGCTCAGCCAGGTGGAACGCTGGCAACAGGCAGGAAACGCGATCGCGGGCGTCCAGATCGACTTCGACGCCCGGACACGTTATTTGCAGGAGTACGTGGTGTTCCTCAAAGACCTGCGTCAGCGGCTGCCCTCCCGTTACCAACTGAGCATCACCGGCCTGTTGGACTGGAGCAGTCATGCCGACCCTCTCGCCATCGGCCAACTGCAAGGCGTGGTGGATGAGGTGGTGGTCCAGACCTACCAGGGCCGCCACAGCATCCCTGACTACGCCGCGTACCTGCCTAGGGTGAGTCGGCTGGGGCTGCCGTTCAAGATCGGTCTGATCCAGGGCGGCGACTGGACAGCACCGGACAGCGTGCAGCACAGCCCGTGGTTCCGAGGGTATGTGGTGTTTCTGCAGAATGAACCCCGGAATCGCGACTGAGGCCCCACCGCGATACGCTCGCACCGAGGGACCGACGCACTGGCCAAACGCACGGTGACCCCGTCAAGGGCCGTCGACAATCTCGATATCCAGCAGCGCCGCGCCCAATGCCTTGCCATGGGCATCCAGCGCCAACGAACGGGTGACCCCACCTTTCAGGATCCCCGGCAGGACGAAATTCAGCGCATTGACCTTCGGCAATTCATACCGGCGCACCGCACTTGCGTCAGGGCCCAGCCATTCGCGGAAATGTTCGGCGACGCGCTCGGCGGTCAGTTGTTCGAGCAGCCGTGGGTAATCCTGCGGCCTGAATGCAATCACCGAGATGTTGGAGGTGTCGCCCTTGTCGCCCGTACGGGAATGGGCCAACTCGCGTAATTTCACAGCGCTCATGGGGCGTCCTCCAGATGAACTTCGGCCTTGACCGCCTCGCGGGGCCACAGCAGCGACGCCACGGCCACCACTTGGCGCACGGACTTGCTGGCGCCACCGCCACCATAGGGCCCGTTGGTATACAGGGTTTCCACTTCGTTACCGATGCGCACGGCATCGGCCTTGTCTGCACAGCGCCCCGCCACGCGCAGGCGCACTTCCCAGGGTTCGCCCGTCGCACGCCCACCCAGTTCGGCGCCATGCATGGAATCGACACCGATCAGTTCGGCACGCACGTCGTCGCAGACCACGCCGATGAGCGTCAAACGTTCCAACACGATGTCCCGAGCCAGTCGCGCGCGGGCCACCGCACCGGGCCCGCCGTAGGAGATCTGCCCCTCGCCGATCCAGCCGTCCAGATAGCCCACCGAAACCTTGAGCGTCTCGGGTCGAACATTCCCGTCCGCTCCGTCGGCCCGCACTTCGTCGGGGGCGAGCAGGCTGAATGAAACCTCGGAGAAGTCCGCCGTCACGTCAGGCGTGAGATACGCCTGGGGGTCGTGGACCTCGTAAATCAGTTGCTCAGTGCAGGTCGCGCAGTCGATGCGTCCGCCGGAGCCTGGCACCTTGCTGATCACCGCCCGGCCCTCAGCATCGATTTCGGCCAGGGGAAAGCCCAGGCGCGCCAGGTTCGGCACGTCTTTCACGCCGGGATCAGCGAAGTAGCCACCCGTGATCTGCCCCGCGCATTCCAGCAGATGCCCGATCAGGGTGCCGCGTCCCAGCTTCGCCCAATCGTCGCGGGCCCAGCCGAATGTGAACACCTGGGGCGCGAGAAACAGTGACGGGTCGGCGACCCGCCCAGTAATCACCACGTCGGCATCCGCCTCCAGCGCGTCGATGATGCCCTCCACCCCCAGGTACGCATTGGCCGAGACGACCCGTTCGCCCAGCGCGGCAAGGGTCACGCCATTGTCCAACCGCTGCTGAGGACTCAACTGCCCCAGCACGTCGTCGCCGGTGACCGCAGCCACCTTCAGGCCAGTCAGGCCCAGATCCGCTGCGATGCGGCGGATCTCGCGTGCGGCAGACAGCGGGTTGGCCGCGCCCATGTTGCTGATGATGCGAAGACGCTTGTGCCCCGCCTGGCGCCCACGTGCGACGAAGGGCAACACACGACGCATGCGCTCGCCGAGCAACGGGTCGTAACCGGCCTCGGGCTCGGTCAGGCGTGCCTGTTGTGCCAGGGCGATGGTCCGTTCCGCCAGGCACTCGAACACCAGATAGTCCAGGTCACCCTGGTCGGCCAGCTCCACCGCTGGCTCGATACGGTCGCCGGAGTAGCCGGCGCCGGAGCCGATCCTTAGGGTTTTCATTCAAAACACTCCCAACAGCATCGCGGTGAAGGTCATCAATACCGATGCGCCAAACAGAAACGGAATGGTGAAGCGTTGGTGATCGGCCAGTTCGACTTTGCACAGGCCCACCAACAGGAAGGTCGCGGGGGTCAGGGGGCTGACCGGGAAGCCGGTGGTGTGCACACCCAGCAACGACGCTTGGGCCACCTGCAACGGGTCGACGCCCAGTGCGCGTCCAACCTCGGCGATCACCGGCATCACACCGAAGTAAAAGGAATCCGGATCGAACAGCAGGCTCAGTGGCATCGACAGAAAGCCCACGACCATCGGGATCAGCTTGCCGTGGCCGGCGGGAATCTGCGCCACGGCCACTTCGGCCATCGCCTTGAGCATTCCCGTCCCCTGCATGATCCCGGTGAACACCCCGGCGGCGAGCAGAATGCTGGCCATCGTCAGCGCTGTTTTGGCATGGGCGTCGATGCGGGCGCGTTGCGCATCGACGTTGGGGTAATTGATGCACAGTGCCAACACCGTTCCGATCATGAACATGACCACCGGATCGACCCACCCTGCGATCATCACGGCCATCACCACGAGGGTCAGCAGCAGGTTGAGGGCAAACAACCGCGGGCGGCGCAGCGCGCCTTCCTGCTCGGTCAGCACGCGTTCAGGCACGACGTCGACCGAGCCCCCCGCGCCCAGACCTAGGCGTTTTTCCTCACGGCGGCCCAGCCACCAGGCGCTGATGAAGACAAACGCCAGGCCGACGATCTGTACCGGAATCAGCGGCTGGAACAAGTCGGCGACCGGCACGTGCAACGCCGCCGACGAGCGCAGGACCGGCCCGGTCCATGGCAGAAAATTCACCCCCGCGGCCATGGCGGCAACGCAGGCCAGAATCCGGCGGTCGATGCCCAGCCGGGTATACAGCGGCAGCATGGCTGGCACCGTCACCAGAAAGGTCACGGCCCCGGAGCCATCCAGGTGCACCAGCAGCGCGAGCAACGCGGTGCCGACAACGATGCGTGTCGGCCGCGTACCCACCGTGCGCAGGATCCGATCGATGATCGGGTCAAGCATCCCGGCGTCGGTCATCACACCGAAGAACAGAATGGCGAAGACGAACATGCCGACCACTGGGGCGACGTTCTTGATGCCGGTGATGATGAACCCGCTGGTCTGCAGGCCGAAGCCGCCAATCAGCGCAGCAAGGATGGGCAGAGCGATCAGGGCAACCAGGGGGGAAAGGCGCTTGCTCATGACGGCGGCAAGCAGACAAAGAATGGTGATGACACCGAGGGTGGCGAGCATGGGGCTGATCCTCGTCGCGCCTGACCGGGAGACGGTGGAGCGAGCTGTTGTTGTTTTCAGCGAGTATCGAAATGAGGGTAAGATTTGTAAATTGAAATGTTCGCCGGGTTGCGTTCGGAAAATCGAAATGCTCCTGAGGCGACGAAGCGCATTGCGAGCCGCATCCGCGCGATGCGTGCGAGAGACCTTTCGAGGTGCCGCGGTATCTGCGCGCCACGCGTGGGGACCGCCGTCAACGGCGAGGCCCGTCATGAAAAACTCGATCCAGCATATCCGCGCGTTTCTCACCGTGGCCAACACCGGCAGCTTCGCCAAGGCCGCGATGGAATTGAACCTGTCGCCCTCGGCTTTGACCGTGCAGATTCAGCAGCTTGAGGAATGGCTGGGCGTCGCGCTGCTGGAGCGCAGCCCGCGCCA
The DNA here is from genome assembly GCF_003052515.2 of Pseudomonas sp. RIT409. GTDB lineage: Bacteria > Pseudomonadota > Gammaproteobacteria > Pseudomonadales > Pseudomonadaceae > Aquipseudomonas. The sequence continues at coordinate 67,505 of NZ_QARE02000010.1, forward strand.
GGTCAGCCTGACCGCTGCCGGGCAGAACAACCGCGGGCCGATGGAGAAACTGCTGCTGGACCTGGACAACATCGTCAGCGGTTCACGCGATTTGGCGGCCTCGCGTCGAGGCGTAGTGACCATCGCCGCCCTGCCCTCGTTGTGCGCTGGCACCCTGGCGCCGATCCTCAAAACCTTCCGTGATCACTATCCCGGTGTCGAAGTGCGCCTGCGCGACGTGGTGGCGCAGCGGATCGACTCGCTGGTGCGCGAGGGCGAGGTGGATTTCGGCTTGGGAGTGCGGGCGCGGATGAGCCATGGCCTGGATTTCCAGGTCATCCTCATCGACCGCCTGAGCCTGTTCGTGCCACTGACCCATCCGCTGGCCCAGCGCCGTTCGGTGACACTGGCCGACATCGCCGCCGAGCCGATCATCCTCACCGGTCGGGACAGCAGCGTGCGAGAACGCGTCGAGCAACTCTTCGCCGATGCGGGCCTGACCCTCACACCGGGGTTGGAAGCGAATTACATGTCCACGGTCATGGCCCTCGTGCGCCAAGGCCTAGGGGCGACGCTGCTGCCTGAATCGGCCGACGAGGGCCGTGGCGACCTGGCTCAGGTGCAGGTCGAGCATGCGGGGGTCAAACGCGAGATCGGGCTGATCACCCGGACGGGGTCGAGCTTCAGCCCTGCCGCGCAGCGGTTTGTGGAGACGATGCGGCAGGCCCTGGGAGCCCAGGCCGCCCCATGAGCTGAACGGGGGCTGAACACCTGCACAAAATCCGAAAAAAGCAAAAAAACAGGTATGCCCATTCAATAATGAGTATCATTATGTTACACATTAGCTGAATGCGAATGGCTTGCGACCGCGTTCAAGCTGCACACCTTATCAGATTCAGTCCGGTGATAAATGCTCGTTCCTTTTTTGATCATGCTGCGCGAAGGGATTGAAGCCGCGCTTATCGTAGGCATCATTGCCAGTTACCTCAGACAAACCGGCCGTGGCGAGTGGATGCCCGCCGTGTGGATCGGCGTGTTCCTCGCGGCAGCCCTGGCCTTGTTCGTCGGCGGCGGCCTGGAAATGGTCAGTGCCGAGTTCCCGCAGAAACAGCAGGAACTGTTCGAAGGCCTGGTCGGCCTGCTCGCGGTGGTCATTCTCAGTTCAATGGTGGTCTGGATGCGTAAAGTCGCGCGTTCGGTCAAACACGAATTGCACCAATCACTCGACGCCGCCCTCGCCGGTTCGAAAAACCAGACCTACGCCCTGATTGCCATGGTGTTCTTCGCCGTCGCCCGTGAAAGCCTGGAAACCGTGTTCTTCCTTCTGGCGGTGTTCCAGCAGAGCGAAGGCGCCTCCGGCCCGCTCGGCGCGCTGTTTGGCCTGATCATCGCGGTGGCGATCGGCGTGGCGATCTACAAAGGCAGCCTGCGTCTGAACCTGAGCCGCTTCTTCCGCTACACCGGCCTGTTCATTCTGGTGGTCGCGGCGGGCATTCTGGCCAACTCGGTGCGTTCGCTGCACGAAGCCGGGGTCTGGAACCACTTCCAGGACATCGTCTTCGACATCAGCCCCATCCTGCCGATGGATGGCCCTGCGGGCTCGGTACTGGCGGGCATGTTCGGTTACCAGGACGCCCCGAGCGTCAGCGTGCTGGTGGCCTACCTTGCCTACCTGGTCTTCGCGCTGTTCCTGTTCTTCAAACCGCAGGCGCGGGTGGTGAGTCTGCCCACCCGCCCGGCTCACGAACACGGCCACACCTCCTCCGTTTCGAACAAATAAGGGCAACCATGACCACCCGTCCTTCCGGCCTTCCCGAAGCGAAAGCCAAACCCAAGCGCGCCCTGCAATTCGCCGTTGCAGGTTCGGTGCTGCTGATGATCGCCGCCGGCGCGATGTTCTATTTCGCCTCGCAGGCTGCACAGAAAAAACGCATCGCCAACAGCGGTAACGAAACCGTGGTGACCATCCACGCCAAGAACTGCGAACCCAACGAAATCACCGTTCCGGCCGGCAAAAATGCCTTCCGCATCGTCAACGCGTCCGATCGCGCCGTGGAATGGGAAATCCTCGACGGTGTGCTGGTGGTTGAAGAACGGGAAAACATCGTCCCTGGCCTGAGCCAGATCATCAACGCCAACCTGCAACCGGGCGACTATGCGATCACCTGCGGCCTGCTGAGCAACCCCCGCGGGACCTTGCACGTAACGCCCACCGCCGAATCCGATGCCGCGGCCAAGGCCCGCCCCTCGATGGTCGCGTTCATTGGTCCGCTGTCCGAATACCGTGTCTACTTGAGTACGCAGAGCAGCGCATTGATCCGCGCCCTCACCGACTTGCAAACGGCCATCGAAGGCGGTGACCTGTCCGCCGCGCAACAAGCCTATGCCCCCGCCCGCGCTGCCTATCAACGCATCGCCCCGGCCGCCCAACGCCTGGCGGAACTGGACAACGCCATCAATGCCCGCGCCGACTATTTTGAAAAACGCGAGCAGGATCCGGGCTTCAGCGGGTTCCACCGCATCGAATTCGGTCTGTTCGCGCAGAAATCGCTGGATGGCCTGACCCCGGTCGTGCAAAAGCTGCAAGCCGATGTCGCCACCCTGAAAACGCAATTACTGGCCCAGACCATCGCGCCGGAACAGTTGGCGAGCATGGTGGTGCGCAACATGCGCAGCCTGGCGGAGATCCGCAGCAACGGCGAGGAAGAGCGCTACAGCCATGTCGATGTGACCGGTTTCGTCGCCAACCTGCAAGGCACCCGCAAGGTCATCGACCTGTTGCGCCCCCTGCTGGCCAAGACCTCCGGCGATGTGCTGAAGAGGATCGACGACGCCGCGACCGCGCTGGACGATCAACTGCTGATGCTCAAGACCGACAGCGGCTTCAAGCCCTACGACCAGGTCACTGCCGAACAACGAAAACAAATCGCGGATAAGGCCAAGGCTCTGGCCGATGCACTCGATGGAATCGATCCGGCCCTGGGCCTCACCGGCCTGTAAGCGTGCCCTGGCGGGTACGCGTGTGCCCGCCCGGCCCTGAAACCCGAGCGAAGACAGCATCCACATGAAAGATTTTGATCCAAACGCCCCGATTTCCACCGAGCGCCGCCGCGTCCTGATGGGCTTGGGCGCTGCCGGTGCCGCCATTGCCGGCGCCAGCCTGGCCGGCAATGCGATGGCAGCCACCGCGCCAGCGCAGGTCACCGAGGCGCCGAAAAGCGAAAAGACCCACGACCACAACGCATTCCATGGTGTGCACCAGAGCGGCATTGTCACGCCTCGCCCGGCGGCAGGTATGATGGTCGCGTTCGACGTGCTGGCTCAGGACCGTGACGACCTGGAGCGGCTGTTCCGCACGCTCAACGAGCGAATCGCGTTCCTGATGACCGGCGGCGCGGTGCCTCAGGTCGATCCCAAACTGCCACCTCTGGACTCCGGCATTCTCGGCCCGGTGGTCACCCCGGATAACCTGACCATCACCGTTTCGGTCGGCGATTCCCTGTTCGACGAACGCTTCGGCCTGGAAGGCGTCAAGCCCAAGCGTCTGCAGCGCATGGTCGGCTTCCCCAACGACGCGTTGGAAGCGGCCTGCTGCCATGGCGACCTGAGCATCCAGTTTTGCTCTAACGCGCCGGACAGCAACATTCACGCGTTGCGCGATATCGTCAAAAACCTGCCTGATTTGCTGCTGGTTCGCTGGAAACAGGAAGGCACGGTGCCGGCGCAAGCGCCGCTCAAACCAGGCCAGGCCCCGGAAAGCGCGCGCAATTTCCTCGGCTTCCGTGACGGCTCGGCCAACCCCGATTCGAACAACCAGAAGGCCATGAACGAGGTGGTCTGGGTGCAGCCGGGCAGTGACGAGCCCGCGTGGGCTGTCAATGGCAGCTATCAGGCGGTGCGCATCATTCGCAACTTCGTCGAGCGCTGGGACCGTACCCCGCTGCAGGAACAGGAAGCGATCTTCGGCCGGGTCAAGACCACCGGCGCGCCGATGGACGGCAAGACCGAAGCGGATGTCCCGGACTACAGCAAAGATCCGGAAGGCAAGCTCACCAAGCTCGACGCTCACATCCGCCTGGCCAACCCGCGCACCCACGACTCGCAGAAAAACCTGATCCTGCGTCGCCCGTTCAACTATTCCAACGGGGTGATGAAGAACGGCCAACTGGACATGGGCCTGCTCTTCATCTGTTACCAGCAAGACCTGGAGCGAGGCTTCATTACCGTGCAGACCCGCCTTAACGGCGAACCACTGGAGGAATACCTCAAGCCCGTGGGCGGCGGTTACTTCTTCACCCTGCCGGGGGTCAAGGACAACAACGATTTCATCGGCCGCTCACTGCTGGCAGCGGCCCCCGCCTCAACAACAAAAACTGCCTGACAACCCTTACCTCACAGGAAGAGCTCCATGAAAAAGTCGCCTCTCGCGCTGTTGGTTACCCTCGGTTTGTTGCAGACCCCCTCCGTGTTCGCGGCCACCGCGCCACTGGACCTGGTGACGCCGGTTTCCGATTACAAAATCTATGTGTCGGAAAACGTCGACAAACTGGTGACCGACACCCAAAAGTTCACTGACGCCATCAAGAAGGGCGACCTGGCCACCGCCAAGAAACTGTTCCCGACCACCCGTGTGTCCTACGAGTCGATCGAGCCCATCGCCGAGCTGTTCAGCGACCTGGACGCCTCGATCGACTCGCGCGAAGACGACCACGAAAACGGCGTGAAGGCCGATGACTTCACCGGCTTCCACCGCCTGGAATACGCGCTGTTCTCGCAGAACACCACCAAGGACCAAGACAAGTTCGCCGACAAACTGCTGGCGGACGTGAAAGAGCTGCAATCGCGCATTGCGGACATGACCTTCCCGCCGGAGAAAGTGGTAGGCGGCGCCGCGGCACTGATGGAGGAAGTGGCCGCGACCAAGCTGTCCGGTGAAGAAGACCGTTACAGCCACACCGACCTGTACGACTTCCAGGGCAACGTTGACGGCTCGAAGAAAATCGTCGACTTGTTCAAGCCGCAGTTGGAGAAATCCGATAAGGCCTTCGTGGCCAAGGTCGACAAGAACTTCGGCACCGTGGACAAGATCCTGGCCAAGTACAAGACCAAGGACGGCGGCTACGAGACCTACGACAAGGTCAGCGAGAAAGACCGCAAGGCCTTGGCAGGCCCGGTCAATACCCTGGCAGAAGACCTGTCCCAGATGCGTGGCAAACTCGGGCTGAACTGAGTCTTGCGCGATGAAAAGCCGCCTGCCGATCGCTCGGCAGGCGGCTTTTTCCATGCCTCCGTCAGGAAGCAGAACATCCGGACAGTGTTGGCTTAGATCCCACTGAACCAGTTGTACCCCTGATCCTCCCAATACCCCCCGGGGTAATCGTTGGTCACGAAGATCTCGACGATGTGCTTGGGATTCTTGAAGCCCAGTTTGGTGGGCACCCTGATCCGCAGTGGATAGCCGTAACTGGGGGGCAGCGCCACCTCACCGAAATCCAGCGCGAGCAGGGTCTGCGGATGCAGCGCGGTGGGCATGTCGAGGCTGGAGTAGTAACGGTCGGCACATTTGAAGCCCACGAATTTCGCCGTGGTGTCCGCGCCGATGTATTCGAGAAAGGTCTTCAACGGTACCCCGCCCCATTGCCCGATCGCGCTCCAGCCCTCGACGCAGATCAGCCGGGTGATGTCGGTGCGTTGCGGCAGCTTGCGCAAGCCTTCAAGGGTCCACGGAGCCTTGTCGCGCACCAGGCCTGAAACGCCCAGCTTCCAGTCGGCGACATCGAGATCGGGGATGTCGTCCTCGCTATAGAACGCATTGAACGGGAACGGGTTGCGAATCTTGTCCTTGCTGAACGTCGGCGCCAGCTTTTGCCCGCCGAACAGCCAGGCCTGCACTCGATCATTCCAGCGCGACATGGCCCACAACACCTTGTCCACCTGGTCGCCATCCTGCAGATTGCAGCCGCTGAGCAGAGCCATGGCGCCCACCGTCAGACCGCCTTTGAGAAAGTGCCGTCGCTGCAGGTTTTCCAGTTGCGTCTGCTGCGCCGGCTCCAGCTTGATGCGCTGAATGGCGCGTTTGTTCGGTTCAATCATGCTCGACCTTCCCGTTATCCAGCGTGCGCGTACCGCCCACGATCATCGGCAGCAAGGTTTTCGGCACCAGCAGAACCAGCGCCAAGTGCACCACCACGAACGCGCCGATGGCCGCCATGGCTGCGAAATGTACGTAGCGAGCGAAATCATAGCCGCCGAACAGCGCGGTCAATTCTTGAAGTTGAATGGGTTTCCAGATCGCCAGGCCCGAGGCCACGATCAACACGCCAGCGGCCAGCACCAGCCAGTACATCAAACGCTGCACGGCGTTATAGACGCCCTTTTCGTGCTTGAGACGAAAGCGTAAGGCGTCCACCAGGTCGCGTCGGACCGCGCGCGCCGTTACCGGCAGCAGGTCGCGTTTGAAGTGGCGACTGAACAGCCCGTAGAGCACGTACGCCAGACCGTTGATCACCAACAGCCACATCACGGCGAAGTGCCAGGCAAGCGCCCCGCCGAGCCAGCCGCCCAGGGTGAAGTCCCGAGGGAAGGAAAATCCGAACAAGGGCGACGCGTTATAGATGCCCCAGCCGCTCATGAACATGCAGACCATGCCGAAGGCGTTGATCCAGTGCGTGAGGCGAACGGGCCAAGGGTGAAGGGTGGTTTTTTTCATGGTGTGATGCTCATCACGGAGGGCTCAACCTGCATTCGGAACCCGAAGTGTAGTCGTGCCAGGCGTCGAGCCATCGTGAACAAGCGCCTTTTGCGGGCGCTTGCACGGGCTCATCTGGGCGCCTGAAACGCTGTTCAGACGAGGACCTGTGCAAGCCAGCCTGCTCACGAATGGGACGGTGCGGCTGCCTGCTTACATCGGTGGCTGGAAGCCATCCTTGCCCACGGCCACACCGCGAGCGGTCTTGCCGTCTTCAGCGGCGAACACCACGACCTTGGCGCCTTTGGTCAGTTGTTCGACCTTACCGGCTTCGACATAGGCGATCGGCACGTCCGCAGGCACCACCAACTGCTTCTCACCGCCCTTGTAGCTGACACTCAGGGTACGGCCGTTGGCGTTGGTCAGTTTACCCACGGTGCCGTTGGTCATGGTCCCGGTGCTGCCATCGGCGTTCTGCCAGCCATAGTGCCCTTCACCGCTGCCTTTCAGGCTCGCTTCGAACACGGTGACTTCCAGCGCCTTCAAGGTGCCATCGGATTGCGGAATGGCCGCAGACCCGATGAAGTCGGACGGTTTGATGGAGGCGATGTCAGCCTTCGAAACCAGGCGGATGCCGGTCTTGTCAGTCAAGCCGATGCTCTGATGGGCACCGGCGCGGGTGGTGAAATTCAACGTGTTGCCGTCAACACTGTCGACGGTTCCGCGCAGCGGTTTGACGACCGGCATGTCGGCGGCCGAGGCCATCACGGCAGCGCTGAGCATCAGCAGACCAAAGGTGGAGGACAGTGCAGTCTTCATGTTCATTGCGACATTCCTTCAGGCAGGGAGGTTAAGCGGATCGTTGCGTTTGTGTGCCCTATCGTCTTCGCCGAACCGGTACTTCACCATGACCGCCCGATGACATTTTTGTCATTCAGGCACCGGCCGGAATCGCCACCGGTCGATGACAAAAATGTAACCGTCCGCCGCGGCCAGGTTGGTTACACTCCGCACACCACACGGCGCGAGCGCCTTTTGCGACGCCGATGCCAAGCGAGCCACACGATGCACATCCTGCTGATCGAAGACGACGCCAAGACCGGCGAATACCTGAAGAAAGGCCTCAGCGAATCCGGTTACAAGGTCGACTGGGCGCAACACGGTGCCGACGGCCTGCACCTGGCGCTGGAGCAGCGCTACGACCTGCTGGTGCTCGACGTCATGCTGCCGGGCATCGATGGCTGGCAGATCATCGAAGTGCTGAGGGCCAAGCAGGATGTGCCGGTGCTGTTCCTGACCGCTCGCGACCAACTGCAAGACCGTATCCGTGGCCTGGAATTGGGCGCCGACGACTACCTGGTCAAGCCCTTCTCCTTCACCGAACTGTTGCTGCGCATCAGAACCATTCTGCGCCGTGGCGTGGTGCGAGAGGCCGATCATTTTCACCTGGCCGACCTGGAACTGGACCTGCTGCGCCGACGCGTGACGCGCCAGCAGCAGGTGATCACCCTGACCAACAAGGAATTCGCCCTGCTGCACCTGCTGCTGCGCCGCGAGGGGGATGTGCTGTCACGCGCGCAGATCGCCTCCGAAGTCTGGGACATGAACTTCGACAGCGACACCAACGTGGTGGACGTGGCGATCAAGCGCCTGCGCAGCAAGGTCGACCTCCCCTACCCGGTCAAGTTGATTCACACGGTGCGCGGCATCGGTTACGTCTGCGAGGTGCGGCCATGCGAGCCCGACGCCAGCCCTCTCTGACGCTGCGTTCGACGCTGGCCTTCGCCGTGGTGGCGATGTTCTCGGTGGCCAGCGCCGGCATGTACCTCTACGAAACCATGAAGGCCTCGGTGATGACCCGCAGCGACCACGCGGTGTTGGCGCGTCTGGATCATTTCCGCAAACTGCTGGAATACGACCTGAGCCTCGATACGCTGCGCGGCAGCCCCCAACTGTTCGAAAACATGCTCGACAGCGAGGACGACATTTTCATCATTGCCGAGCCCGGCAGAGCGCCGGTGATTTCGGTCAATCCGCTGCAGGCGCATCTGCCTGACATGCCGGTGGTCCCGCCCGGTCGCCCGCTGAACGTCAACGACCTGCGCAGCGGCTCGACGAAGGGCGATGTCCCGATGCGTGCTGCCACGGTGGCCGCCGTCTCCAATGGCAAGACGGTGCACTTGACCGCCGCCCACCTGGCGGTCAAAGAGATGGCGGAGCTGGCCAACTTCCGCAACCGGATCCTGGTCGCCGTGGCGATGGCCTTCCTTGTCACAGCGTTGCTGGGCTATCTGTTGCTGCGCCGTGGCCTGCGGCCGCTGCGTCGCATGGCTGAACATGCCACCGCGATTACCCCGGCCCGCCTCGACAGCCGGATGGACAGTCGAGACACCCCCGTGGAGCTGCAACAACTGAGCGAGGCGTACAACGCCATGCTCGATCGTCTGGCGGACGGCTATGGGCGGCTGAATCAGTTCTCCGCCGACCTGGCCCACGAAATCCGCACACCGGTGGGCTCGCTGATGGGCCACTGCCAGGTCGCCCTGCGCCAGCCTCGCTCGGTCGATGAATACCAGGCGCTGGTTGCTTCCAACCTCGAAGAACTTGAGCGTATCTCGCGCATGGTCGAAAGCATCCTGTTCCTGGCCCGCGCCGATGACGCACAAGGGGCGCTGAATCGTCAGCCGCTCACATTGAGCGACGAACTGCAACGGGTCACCGGCTATTTCGAAGGGCTGGCAGAAGAGCGGCAGATGACCCTGAACACCTCCGGCGACGGGGTCGTGAATGCCGACCCCCTGCTATTGCGCCGGGCGCTCAGCAACTTGGTCGCCAACGCGATTCGCTACGCGGATGAATGCAGTGCAATCGACATCCGTGTCGTCCAGGATCCCGCCCAGTGTCGAATCGAGGTGGAGAACCAGGGGCCGACGCTCAGCGAATCGGCGCAAGGCAAGCTGTTCGATCGGTTCTACCGCGCCGACGCCTCGCGCCATCAGAGTTCGGACTCCAACGGCCTCGGACTGGCCATCGTCGCGGCGATCATGCAGCTGCACGGGGGCGAAGTGAGCGTCGAGCAGCCTTCGAAGGGTCGTATTCGCTTCGCCCTGACCTTCAAGCACACGGCCCCGCTGCTTCGCTGAAACGGCAGCCCCCGTCATCGCTTGGCCGATGGGCCTTTATGCCTTCTTGTCGTGGGCAATCTGCAACTTGTAGAACGTCGCCGCTCCCCCCTCGCTCGCATACCCGGTGTTGTCCTGGGTATAGACCCCCGCCTTGAAATACAGCTGTTTGCTGTTCCAGGTCGCGTCCAGCTTGCTGCTCCACTGCATGTCGTGGGCGTTGACCACCAGGTTGCCCGTCGGGGTCAGGTGGATGGTGTAGGTGAAACGCTCCTTGAGCAGCACCCCGGTCGCCAACTGCACCACGGCGGGTTCCGAGGTCGGCGTCTGACGGAATTTCACCACCAGGTTGCCGGTCTGGGTCTTTTCCTTGTACTGAAATTCCAGCTTGATCAGCGGCTCAGTGCTGCCGTAGCAGTGGATCTGCCCGATGACGATTTTGCCCGAGGATGGGACTTGATCGACGGACAAGGCTGCACGCAGAAAATTGTCCGCCTGGGTGTAAACCCAGTTGTGTACCGCGCCGTTGGCGTAGGTCTCCCGCAGCTCGGTACGCGGGTAGACCGCATTATCGGTGCGCGAGCCGGTCACCGGCGCCCAGAAGAACAAGGTGTCGCCAGAACGGAAGTAACCATCCTGATAACCCGCGATCAGCTTGGGCGTGTCGATGGTGGCGGCAGGAACGCCTACGGGTACGGAGAGGTTCCAGGTAGCAAGGTCGATCATGTTGCGCTCGTGGGTGCGCGTTGCGCACCAGCAAAGGGAGGTGTCTGGCTCAAGGCTTTGCGCCCGTTTGCCTGTCGCCTTTGCTATCGGCTGAATCGTTTGTTCTTTAGCGCCGTCCCCAGTCAAGAAACCGCCGAAAAAGCCTCTGAATCTCTCTGGGCCACCATTGTGAAATCAATTCGGGAAGCAGATGAATTGGCCAAATTTTGATCAGCGCGCCAGATTTCGGGCGCTTGAATAGCGCCATTTTTTTGAACGCCGCCTTTAGACTTCACAAAATAATTCATCGGTTAAGATGAAAAAAGGCGACGAACGGCTGAACCCTTTTGCCTATTCAATGTCGCTTCAGGCGCCTCGCGCTCAAATCGGCCCTTCGTTATTTTTCGAGCCGGCCTCTCTGACGAACCTGCGCTGACCGCTCATCCCATTTTCATTTGACGAAAATACTTTGTTACCGGATATTAATAGTTAGCAACCTAATAATACGGCGTCTAATCATTCACTGCCTAACCAAATCCTGTTCGACGATCTATTCAGTGGCACGCTCATGACCCTCGATTCACTGCAAATGCACATCACTGGCGGCGTCGTCGCGGCATCACGTCAGTGGCGCCGCGTCTGTCAGACCACCTTGATGAACTATGGCGTATCGGAAGCCTGTGCGGGCCCGCTGCTGATGATCGCGCGCCTAGGTGAAGGTGTACGCCAAGTGACTGTGGCCCAGGCCTGCGGGCTGGAAAGCCCTTCGCTGGTGCGCCTGCTCGACCAACTGGGCAAGGCACGCCTGGTGCAGCGCACGGAAGACCCGACCGATCGCCGCGCCAAGGCGCTGAGCCTGACTGACGAAGGCCGCACATTGGCCAACTCCATCGAAGACGAACTGATCCGGCTGCGCCGCGACGTGTTCAGCGACATCGACCCCGCTGACCTGGAAGCCACCCTTCGCGTATTCCAAGCGTTCGCCAATGCCAGCCCGACCGGGCCGGAGTTGGCCTCTTGAACGCTCTTTTCAAAGGCTTCTTTCAGGACGTTCCGCCGGCTCGCGATTGGTTTTACGGCGTTAGGACGTTCGCCGCCTCCATGCTCGCGCTGTACCTGGCGCTGATTTTCGAACTGCCACGCCCTTACTGGGCCATGGCCACCGTGTACATCGTGTCCAGCCCTTTCGTAGCGCCCACCAGTTCCAAGGCGTTGTATCGGGCCGGCGGTACCTTTCTCGGGGCCGCGGCCTCGGTGCTCATCGTGCCGCTGTTCGTCCAGACGCCCTTCCTGCTCGCGGTGGTCATTGCCCTGTGGACCGGCACGCTGCTGTTCCTGTCCCTGCACCTGCGCACGGCCAACAGTTACGCGCTGATGCTGGCCGGTTACACCATGCCGCTGATCTCCTTCCCGGTGGTGGACAACCCCCAGGCCGTGTTCGACATCGCGGTCGCGCGCACCGAGGAAATCCTGCTGGGCATCGTGTGTGCTGCGGTAATCGGTGCGATGTTCTGGCCCCGGCGTCTGGCCCCGGTGCTGGTCGACTCCATGGGCAAGTGGTTCAAGGACGCCTCGGCCTACAGCGACCTGTTCCTCGCCCGTAACGCCACCCCTGAAGCGGTCGGCGCCCTGCGCACGGCGATGGTCGCGACGTTCAACTCGCTGGAGCTGATGATCGGGCAACTGCCTCACGAAGGCACTCACCGGCAGACCGTTCGCAACGCCAAGGAATTGCGCGGGCGCATGATTCATCTGCTGCCGACGATCGACGCCCTCGACGACGCGCTGTGGGCGCTGGAACGTCGCACCCCCGAACTGGTGGCTGATCTCGCGCCACTGATCATCGAATGTCGCGACTGGGTGGAGAAGACCGCCGACGGTGCGCCGATCGAATACTGGCAGGCGCTGCACACAGAACTCGAGCGTTTGCAGCCGACCCCTGCCCAGGTGGACGATCGTCGGCAACTGCTGCTGTCCACCACGCTGTATCGCCTGCGCGAGTGGATCGACCTGTGGCAGGACTGTCGCAGCCTGCAACACGCCATCGAAACCGATGATCACCGCCCTTGGCGCGCGGTGTATCGCCACTGGCGTCTGGGGCGCCTGTCGCCGTTTCTCGACAAGGGGATGATGCTGTACTCGGTCGCCACCTCGGTCACCGCCATCATTGCCGCCTCGGTGCTGTGGATTCTGCTGGGTTGGCAAGACGGCGCCAGTGCCGTGGCGCTGGCGGCGGTGGCGTGCAGCTTCTTTGCCGCCATGGACGATCCGGCGCCGCAGATTTACCGGTTTTTCTACTGGACTTTCCTGTCGGTGATCTTCGCCAGCCTGTACCTGTTCGTGGTGCTGCCGAACCTGCATGACTTCCCGATGCTGGTGCTGGTCTTCGCCGTGCCCTTTATCGTGGTCGGCACCCTCACCGTGCAACCGAAGTTTTACCTCGGCACGCTGCTGACGATCGTCAACACCTCATCGTTCATCAGTATCCAGAGTGCCTACGACGCGGACTTCCTGAACTTCCTCAATGCCAACCTCGCGGGCCCGGCGGGCCTTGCGTTCGCCTTCGTCTGGACCCTGATCGTGCGGCCTTTCGGCACTGAAGTCGCCACCCGGCGCCTGACCCGTTTCAGTTGGAACGACATCGTATCGCTCAGCGAGGAAGCGACCCTGGCCGAGCACCGGCACATGGGGGTGCGCATGCTGGATCGCCTGATGCAGCATTTGCCACGCCTGGCCATTACTGCGCAGGACACCAACGTCGCCCTGCGCGAGGTGCGGGTCGCGCTGAACATGCTGGACCTGCTGGCGTATATGCCACGGGTTCACCCTGTGCCTCGCCAATTGTTGCGGCAGGTCGCCACCGAAGTCGGCGCGCATTTCCGCGCCTGCCTCAAGGCACGGGAACGTCTGCCGGCGCCCAAGGGGCTGCTGATGACCATGGACCGCGCCCGCCGCGCGCTCACGTTCCAGTGGATGGGCGATGACCCGTCGCGCCTGCACCTGCTGCACGCCCTGAGCGGGCTGCGGCTGTCGCTGCTGCCGGGCGTGGAAATCGTCGACGTGCTGGCCGAGCGAGAAGAACAACCGCCGTATGGCATCGATGGAGCGCCGCTATGATCGGTGATCTGGACATCAGCGGGATTTTCCTGCCCACGTTTCTGGTGTTGATGGGCATCACCTATGTGATTTTCCTCGGGCTGCACGCCGTGCTGTCCCGGGTGCACTTCTATCGCCTGGTGTGGCACCGGGCTTTGTTCAACGTCGGTCTGTACGCCCTGCTGCTCGGCGTGGTGGATACCCTCAGTCGCTATCTGATGAGCTGAAATGAAAAAACCTTTACTGACCCTGGGCCGTGTGGTCCTGACACTGCTGGTTGTACTGCTTGCCGCCATCGTCGTGTGGCGCATGGTGATGTATTACATGTATGCCCCCTGGACCCGCGACGGTCACATTCGCGCCGACGTGATCCAGATCGCTCCGGACGTATCCGGCCTGATCGAAAAAGTGTCGGTCACCGACAACCAGGCGATCCACAAAGGCCAGGTATTGTTCACCATTGACCAGGATCGCTTTCGCCTGGCCTTGCGCCAGGCTCAGGCGACCGTGGCCGAGCGCAAGGAAACCTGGGAGCAGGCCCAGCGCGAAAACAGGCGCAACAAAGCGCTCGGCAATCTGGTGGCCCGTGAGCAACTGGAGGAGAGCCAGTCCAGGGAGGCACGCGCGTTGTCAGCGCTGAGCGAAGCCCAAGTGGCGGTGGACGCAGCCCAGTTGAACCTGGACCGCTCCGTGATTCGCAGCCCGGTCGATGGCTACCTCAATGATCGGGCGCCCCGTGATCGTGAGTTCGTCAGTGCCGGCAAGCCCGTGCTGTCCGTGGTGGACAGCGCCTCGTACCACATCGACGGCTATTTCGAAGAAACCAAGCTGGACGGCATTCACATCGGTTCTGCCGTCGACATCCGCGTGATAGGTGACAATGCCCGCCTGCGAGGGCACGTGGTCAGCATCGTTGCGGGTATCGAAGACCGCGACCGCACCAGCGGCAACAACCTGCTGCCCAACGTCAACCCGGCATTCAGCTGGGTACGCCTGGCCCAGCGGATTCCGGTGCGCATCGCTTTCGACGAAGTGCCCGAAGACTTCCGCATGATCGCTGGACGCACGGCCACGGTGTCGATCATCGACGACGCGGCGCACAGGCAAACCGCGCCGCAAGGAGGTACGCGATGAAACGCAGCGCGGCCCTATTGGGCGTGGGGCTGGGCTTGCTGCTGTCGGCCTGTACGGTGGTCGGTCCGGACTACCGGTTGCCCAAGGATGCGGCGGTCAATCGTCCCGATCTGCAGGGCCCGATCGCCGGCAGCTCGTCGAATGCCGTGTCGGCACCGGTCCCTGCGGATTGGTGGCGGCTCTACAAGGACCCCACCCTCGATGAACTGGTACGCCAGGCGCTGGCGTCCAGCACGGACCTGCGCGTCGCGGCCGCCAATCTGCAACGGGCACGCTACCAGACCAATGAAGCCCAGGCCGCGGGCGGCTTCACCAACAGTGCCAAGGCCGGCGCCCAACGCTTGCAGGAATCCGGTCAGGCGTTTCTGTTACCCGAAAAGGTACCCGTGGCCAATGTCGCCGACATCGGGCTGACGACCTCTTATCAATTCGACCTGTTCGGTGTGCTGCAACGTGGCATCGAAGCGGCAGAGGCGAATACCGATGCGGCGCAGGCAGCGGTCGACACCGCACGGATTACGCTGGTGGCCGACGTGGTGCGTGCCTATACGCAGGTGTGTGCGGCCAACGAAGAGCGCAACATCGCGCTGCACTCGCTGGACCTGCAGCAACAAAGCCTGGCCCTGACTCAGCGCCTGCGCGATGCCGGACGCGGTGACGAAACTCAGGTCACCCGCTCCCAGACCCAGTACAAATCTCTGCGCGCCGACCTGCCTCGCTACACCGCTGCGCAAAAAGCCGGGATGTATCGCCTGTCGATGCTGTTGGCCAAACCTTTGGATCAATTGCCCAAAGCCGTGGCCGACTGCGCCGAGCTGCCGCGCATCGCTCAGGTCATGCCGGTCGGCGATGGTGCCGCGCTGCTCAAGCGACGCCCGGACGTGCGCCAGGCCGAACGGCGACTGGCGGCGTCGAGCGCGGCAATCGGCGTGGCCACCGGCGAGCTTTATCCGGACATCAGCATCGGGGCAACGGTCGGCACCGTCGGCATTGTCGACGACCTCGGCGATCCGTCCACCAACCGCTGGGGCTTCGGCGGGCTGATCAACTGGACGCTGCCGTCCAATGGCGCGCGTGCGCGGATTCATATGGCCGAAGCATCGAACCAGGGCGCCCTGGCCCACTTCGACGGCGTGGTCCTGAACGCCATACGCGAGGCGCAAACCAGCCTGTCTCAATACACCGCGTTGCTGGAACGTCGCGATGCACTGGCCGATACCGAAGCCTCGGCCAGGCAGGCGGCGGACCAGACCCATCGGTTCTTCATGGCCGGTCGCGAGTCCTTCCTCGCCGACCTGCAAGCCACCCGCACCTACACCGACGTGACCGCGCAACTGGCCGCAGCCAATACGCAGGTGGCCATGGGGCAGATTGACTTGTTCCTGGCGCTGGGCGGGGGCTGGGAGAATAAGCAGGTGGCTGCGCAGAATCCGAAATGAACACCCCCCTGTAGGCGTGAGGCTGCTCCTGCAGGGTACCCCACCCGCCGCCATCCTGCGCTTGACGCGTGCCACCTGTCGCTTGCAACAGCTCGTCGAATGGAACCCTTCGCCGCCCGCACTGCCTGATCTCTCTATACCCACCCCGCAGGAGGCATCCCATGCGCACGCTGCAATTGGCTGAGAAAACCGTACCCGTCATCGGTCAGGGCACCTGGCGCATGGGCGAAGACCGGCAGCGGCGCCAAGCAGAAATCGCCGCCCTGCAATTGGGCATCGATATCGGGCTGACCCTGATCGACACCGCCGAGATGTACGGCGAAGGCGGTGCCGAGCAAGTGGTGGGTGAGGCCATCGCAGGCCGCCGCGATCAGGTCACGCTGGTGAGCAAAGTCTACCCGCACAACGCCAGCCGCCACGGCATTCCCGCCGCTTGCGAGCGCAGCCTGCAGCGGATGAAAACCGATCATATCGATCTTTACCTGCTGCACTGGCCGGGCTCGCACCCGCTCGATGAAACCGTCGAAGCCTTCGAACGCCTGCGCGAGGCTGGCAAGATCGGCCGCTGGGGTGTGTCCAATTTCGACGTTTCGGACCTGCTGGAGCTTGAAACCGTCGACTCCCCAACGGCCTGCGCCACCAATCAGGTGCTGTACAACCCGGAGCAGCGCGGTATCGAATACGACCTCCTCCCTCGGATGCAGAATGCCTACATGCCGCTTATGGCCTACTGCCCGATCGGGCAAGGGGGCGACCTGTTGATGAACCCTGCCATTCTCGAAGTCGCCAAGCGCCATGGCGCCACTCCCGCGCAGATCAGCCTGGCGTGGGTGCTGCGCCAGGACGGCGTGATCGCCATCCCGAAAGCAGTCGACCCCCATCACCTGCGGTCGAACGCCGAGGCGGTGAACATCGAGCTGACCCTGGACGACGAACTGCTGATCGACACGTCCTGGCCCGTACCGACGCGCAAGCGGCCGTTGGAAATGGTCTGAGCGCGGCGACAGGCCAGCAGGCCGGGCATCAAGGCCAATGAAAGAGACGGGCAGCAGCAGACTCAAAGAGTCACAAAAACGTCAAAAAGCCTTGCGATGATGCCGCTTTCGAGCCCATGCCCTTTCGGGCATTTTTCGCCTGCGAGCCTTCATGAACTCAAGCATTGCCCGGACCCACGACGCGGACATTTTCGGTCTGCTGTATGGCTTTCGATTTCGTCCAGGAGAGGCTGCGCAACAGATTGACTCGGCGGCCGCTCTGGACGCCTTGCGCAACCCCACCGACCCGAACACTTTCATCTGGCTGCACCTGAACCTCGCCCACGCCAGCTGCGAGCGCTGGCTGAAAACCCATCTGGACCTGCCCGAAGAATTTTTGGAAGCCTTGCACGAAGGCTCACGCTCGACCCGCATCGAACACGTCGACTCCGCCCTGCTGGCTGTGGTCAACGACGTGGTGTTCGATTTCAACCGCGTGTCGACCGACATTGCCACGCTGTGGGTGTGCGTGCGCAGCCACCTGATGATTTCTGCCCGGCATCAGCCCTTGCGCTCCGTCGACCGGCTGCGGTCCTCGGTCAAACAGGGGGAAACTTTTCGCTCTCCGCTGGAGCTGCTCGCGCACCTGGTACGCGATCAGAGCGACGTGCTGGCGCAATTCATGCGCAAGACCAGCCTCAGCGTCGATCGCATCGAGGACCAATTGCTGGCACAGCGTCTGAGCAACAACCGCACCGAACTGGGCGCGATGCGTCGGGTGCTGGTGCGCCTGCAACGCTTGCTGGCGCTGGAGCCAGGCTCGTTGATGCGGTTGCTGCATCGCCCGCCCCAGTGGTTGCAGGAGGAAGATTTGCAAGAGCTGCGTCAATCCACGGAAGAGTCAGCGCTGGTGATCAGCGACCTCACGGCATTGGGCGAACGCATCAAACTGCTGCAAGAAGAAATCGCCGCCAACCTCAACGAGCAGAGCAGCCGTACGCTGTTCACCCTGACCGTCGTGACCGTACTCGCACTGCCGATCAACATCGTGGCAGGCTTCTTCGGCATGAACGTCGGTGGCATCCCGCTGGCCAGCGACCCCCATGGGTTCTGGATTCTGGTGGTGTTGGTGGCGTCGTTCACTTTCATCGCCGGGCGCTGGGCGTTTCGCAAAAGTCGGGAGTATTGAACCTCCGCTAATCCGCCTCTGGCCGAAGACGTAGGAGCGCGCTTGCCCGCGATCTGCCGCGAAGCGGCAGTGAAATCAGACACCTCGGCTCTTTCTGGTACACCGCGTTGGCAGGGTTTTGCTGCCGCTCTGCGGCAGATCGCGGGCAAGCGCGCTCCTACGCCTTCGGCAGCATCAAAAGCAGCGCGCGTCGTATCGAGGACCAGTTGCTGGCACAGCGCCTGAGCAACAACCGCACCGAACTGGGCGCGATGCGTCGGGTTGCTGCACCGCCCGCCCCAGTGGTTGCAGGAAGAGGATTTGCAGGAGCTGCGTCAATCCACGGAAGAGTTGGCGCTGGTGATCAGCGACCTGATGGCATTGGGCGAAAGTCGGGAGTATTGAAGCTTCACTCATCCGCCTCTGGCCGAAGGCCGTAGGAGCGCGCTTGCCCGCGATCTGCCGCGAAGCGGCAGTGAAATCAGACACCTCGGCTCTTTCTGGTACACCGCGTTGGCAGGGTCTTGCTGCCGCTCTGCGGCAGATCGCGGGCAAGCGCGCTCCTACGCCTTCGGCAGCATCAAAAGCAGCGCGTGTCTAACGTTTCCTAACGCCACCCATCCGTTATCGCCACAAATCCTCTCGAACCCTGACCTGCGTCGCATCTTTGTCACATTTTGAAATGATCATGGTTGCCACTTCACCTCGACAGGATTGTGAATCATGGCGACTCCCTCTCTGGCCCGCGACGCTGCCGGGCCGAGCGTTCAATTCGGGCGCAAGCCTGGTGTGCTGACGATGGTGGTTTTTTTTGCCGTTCTCGCGCTTGGCCTGCTCTACACCGCCTTCAGTCTGAAATCGGACATGGATGACCTGGGCACGGTGGTCACGACCTGGGTGCCCTTCCTGCTGCTGGGCGTCGCGCTGGTGATCGCGCTGGGCTTCGAGTTCGTCAATGGCTTCCACGACACGGCCAACGCGGTCGCGACGGTGATTTACACCCACTCGCTGCCGCCGAACGTCGCGGTGCTCTGGTCCGGCGCGTTCAACTTTCTCGGGGTGCTGTTTTCCAGCGGGGCGGTGGCCTTCGGCATCATCGCCCTGCTGCCAGTGGAACTGATCCTGCAAGTCGGCTCTTCTGCGGGGTACGCCATGATCTTCGCCCTGCTCATCGCCGCCATCGTGTGGAACCTCGGCACCTGGTGGCTGGGCTTGCCCGCGTCGTCTTCGCATACGCTGATCGGCTCGATCATCGGGGTCGGCGTGGCCAATGCGCTGATGCACGGTCGCGATGGCACCAGTGGGGTGGACTGGTCCCAGGCGACCAAGATTGGCTATTCGCTGCTGCTCTCGCCGCTGGTGGGCTTCACGTGCGCGGCGCTGTTGTTACTGGCGCTGCGTGCGTTCGTCAAGAATCGCGCGCTGTACAAGGCACCTAAGGGCAACACCCCGCCACCGCTGTGGATTCGGGGCCTGTTGATCCTGACGTGCACTGGCGTGTCCTTTGCTCACGGCTCCAACGACGGTCAGAAAGGCATGGGCCTGATCATGCTGATCCTGGTCGGCACGCTGCCAATGGCCTATGCCCTCAACCGTGCGATGCCCGCCGATGAATCGGTGCAGTTCGCCGCAGTGGCGCAGGTCACCCAGCAAGCCTTGATCAAGACCGCGCCTCTGCCCGCGCCGGCTGACTCGCGCAAGACCTTGTCCGACTACCTCCGCGACAAACAGCCCACGCCCGAGCTGATCCCGGCCCTGGCCGTCATGGCCGGCAAGATCGGTGACCAGGTCGCCAGCTACGGCTCCCTGGCCAAGGTGCCCGCCGAAGCCACCGCCAACGTGCGCAACGACATGTACCTGACTTCCGAAGCCATCCGCCTCATGGACAAGCACAAGGCCGTCCATTTCGACGCCGACACCCAGGGCAAGGTGCAACTGTTCAAGCAACAGATCGACAACGCGACCCGCTTCATCCCGCTGTGGGTCAAGGTCGCTGTCGCCATCGCGTTGGGGCTCGGAACCATGGTGGGCTGGAAGCGCATCGTCGTGACCGTTGGCGAGAAGATCGGCAAGACCCACCTGACCTACGCCCAGGGCGCGTCGGCGGAAGTGGTCGCCATGCTGACCATCGGCGCGGCGGACATGTACGGCCTGCCCGTGTCGACGACCCACGTGCTGTCGTCCGGCGTGGCCGGCAGCATGACCGCCAATGGCTCGGGTCTGCAGTTGCGCACGCTGCGCAATCTGGCGCTGGCCTGGGTACTGACCTTGCCTGCGGCGATTCTGCTGTCGGGCGGGCTTTATTGGCTATTCACCCAACTCTTCTGACGCGAAGCGTTTCCCCGCTCTCCTTCACAGGCGCTCGGGCGCCTGTTTTTTTGCGCTGCATCCCCCGAACGAAATCTTCACGATCCGCGGTCTACCCCCCAGCACCGCTTGGAACGCAAACGCCGCCAACAAAAACGCCACGACCGAATGACCCGGTCGTGGCGTTCTGGGTGCGAAGCTGCTCGCGTAGAGCGGGGTTGCGTTATGTCGGGAACGCGGGCGGGTTGACCCCGGCCATGTCTTCCATCACGCGGACCACCTGGCAGCTATAACCGAATTCGTTGTCGTACCAGACGTACAACACGACGCGGTTGTCGTTGCAGATGGTGGCTTCGGCGTCGACCACCCCGGCGTGGCGCGAGCCCACGAAGTCGGTGGAGACCACTTCCTGCGAGTTCACGAAGTCGATCTGCTTGTGCAGGTCCGAATAGAGCGCCGTCTGGCGCAGGTATTCGTTGACTTCGTCACGCGTGGTTTCCTGACCCAGGTTCAGGTTCAGGATGGCCATGGAGACGTTTGGCGTCGGCACGCGGATGGCGTTGCCGGTCAGCTTGCCGGCCAGCTCAGGCAGGGCCTTGGCTGCCGCGGTGGCCGCACCCGTTTCGGTGATGACCATGTTCAGCGCGGCGCTGCGGCCACGACGGTCGCCCTTGTGGAAGTTGTCGATCAGGTTCTGGTCGTTGGTGTACGAGTGAACGGTTTCGACGTGGCCATTGACGATGCCGAACTTGTCGTTGATCGCCTTGAGCACCGGCACGATGGCGTTGGTGGTGCAGGACGCCGCCGAGATGATCTTGTCATCGGCGGTGATCTGCTGATGGTTGATGCCATGAACGATGTTCTTCAGCTTGCCCTTGCCCGGTGCGGTCAGCACCACGCGATCGACGCCCGGGCATTGCAGGTGCTGGCCCAGGCCATCGGCATCGCGCCATACACCGGTGTTGTCGACCAGCAAAGCGTCCTTGATGCCGTACTGGGTGTAATCCACCTCGGTCGGATTCTTGGCGTAGATCACCTGGATCAGGTTGCCGTTGGCGGTGATGGTGTTGTTGGCTTCGTCGACGGTGATGGTGCCGTCGAACGGGCCGTGCACCGAATCGCGGCGCAGCAGGCTCGCACGCTTGATCAGGTCGTTTTCAGCGCCCTTGCGCACGACGATGGCACGCAGGCGCAGCCCATCGCCGCCCCCGGTTTTCTCGATCAGGATACGCGCCAGCAGGCGGCCGATGCGGCCGAAACCGTACAGCACGACGTCGGTGCCCTTGCGTGCGCCGGCATTCTGCTGACCGACGACTTCGGCCAGTTCCTCGCGCACGAACTGCTCGGCAGTGCGGCCGTTTGCCTCGGCCTTGTATTTGACGGCCAGCTTGCCCAGGTCCACCGAGGCGGCGCCCAGCTTGAGTTCGCTCATCGCTTTGATGAGCGGGAAAGTTTCGTGTACGGACAATTCGGTCGCGTCAGCCTGACGGTGACGGGCAAAGCGGTGCGCTTTGAGAATGGCGATGACTGAACGGTTGATCAGAGTACGGCCATAGATCGAACTCACCACATTGTTGTTGCGGTAGAGCTGACCGATAAGAGGGATCATCGCCTCGGCGAGCGCTTCACGATCGATCCATTCACCAAGACACTGGTCGGGCTTCTGAGTCACGGGAACCTTCCACATGTAGGGGCTGAAAAAAGGGACTACATTATGCTCAAGCCTTTGTTTATAAGCAATCCGGAGTTTTCATGTAGCCTGGCACTACATAATTCGGCGCCTACGAAGACGAGCACAAAACTGACAGCGCAATGCCGATTTAGTTACAATCCCCGGCTTTGCCGCAACGCCTGGAGCCTTACCTTCCGTGCCCGTTCTGCGCCTACCGATTCTTCCCGCCGCCTCCGGCAAACAACTGTGGGGCAACCTGCCCGGTGCCGCCCAGAGTCTGGCGATTGCCGAGGCCGCGAGCGCCGCGAAACGCTTCACCCTGCTGCTGACCGCCGACAGCCAGAGCGCCGAGCGGCTGGAGCAGGAATTGAAGTTCTTCGCCCCCGACCTGCCAGTGCTGCACTTCCCTGATTGGGAAACCCTGCCCTACGACCTGTTTTCGCCCCACCAGGACATCATTTCCCAGCGCATCGCCAGCCTCTATCGGCTGCCGGAGCTGGTGCACGGCGTGCTGGTGGTCCCCATCACCACCGCCTTGCACCGCCTGGCCCCGACGCAGTTCCTGCTCGGCAGCAGTCTGGTGCTGGACGTGGGCCAGAAACTCGACGTCGAAGCCATGCGCACGCGCCTGGAAGCCAGCGGCTACCGCTACGTCGACACGGTCTATGAACACGGCGAATTCACCGTGCGCGGCGCGCTGATCGATCTGTTCCCCATGGGCAGCAAGTTGCCCTACCGGATCGACCTCTTCGATGACGAAATCGAAACCCTGCGCACCTTCGAGCCGGACACTCAGCGCTCCATCGACAAGGTCGATTCGGTGCGCCTGCTGCCGGCCAAGGAATTTCCGTTGCAGAAAGAGGCCGTGGTGCGATTCAAGGCGCGTTTCCGCGAGCGCTTCGACGTCGACTTCCGCCGCAGCCCGATCTTCCAGGACCTCAACAGCGGCATTACGCCCGCGGGCATCGAGTACTACATTCCGCTGTTCTTCGAGGAAACCTCCACCCTCTTCGACTATCTCCCCCAGGACACTCAGGTGTTTTCGTTGCCAGGGATCGAAACGGCGGCGGAGACTTTCTGGAAAGACGTGCGCAACCGCTATGAAGAACGTCGTGTCGACCCGGATCGGCCGCTGCTGCCGCCTGACGAGCTTTTCCTGCCGGTGGAAGACTGCTTCGCTCGCCTGAAAAGCTGGCCACGGGTGGTGGTCAGCCAGGACGATGTGGACACCGGCGTGGGTCGCGAGCGCTTCCCGGCCCAGGCGTTACCGGACCTGGCCATCGAAGCCAAGGCCAACCAGCCGCTGGCGGCACTGTCCCGTTTCCTGGACGGGTTCGCGGGCCGGGTGCTGTTCACTGCCGAATCGGCGGGCCGTCGGGAAGTGCTGCTGGAATTGCTCGACCGCCTGAAACTGCGCCCGAAGACCGTGGACAGTTGGCAGGGGTTCGTCGACAGCACGGAGCGGCTGGCGATCACCATCGCGCCGCTGGACGAAGGCCTGGCGCTCGATCAACCGGCGCTGGCACTGATCGCCGAAAGTCCGTTGTTCGGCCAACGCGTGATGCAGCGTCGTCGCCGCGACAAGCGGATGGACGGGCACGCCAACGATGCCGTGATCAAGAACCTTGCCGAGCTGCGCGAGGGCGCGCCGGTGGTGCACATCGATCATGGTGTGGGACGCTACCTGGGCCTGGCCACGCTGGAGGTGGAAAACCAGGTCGCCGAATTTCTCATGCTGGCCTATGCCGACGACGCCAAGCTGTATGTACCGGTCGCCAACCTGCACCTGATCGCCCGCTACACCGGCAGCGACGACGAGCTGGCGCCGTTGCATCGGTTGGGTTCCGAGGCCTGGCAGAAAGCCAAGCGCAAGGCCGCCGAGCAGGTGCGCGACGTGGCGGCCGAGCTGCTCGACATCTACGCCCGTCGCGCCGCCCGCGAAGGCTATGCCTTCGCCGATCCGAAACTGGACTACGAAACCTTCAGCGCAGGCTTTCCTTTCGAAGAAACGCCGGACCAGCAAACCACCATCGAAGCGGTGCGCGCCGACATGCTGGCGCCCAAACCAATGGACCGCCTGGTCTGCGGCGACGTGGGTTTCGGCAAGACCGAGGTGGCCATGCGCGCCGCGTTCATCGCCGTACATGGCGGTAAACAGGTGGCGATCCTCGTGCCCACCACCCTGCTTGCCCAACAGCACTACAACAGCTTTCGCGACCGCTTCGCCGACTGGCCGGTGAAGGTCGAGGTCATGAGCCGCTTCAAATCGACCAAGGAGGTCAACGCCGCCATCGCCGACCTGGCCGAGGGCAAGATCGACATCGTCATCGGCACCCACAAGCTGTTGCAGGACGACGTCAAGATCAAGAACCTGGGCCTGGTAATCATCGACGAAGAGCACCGCTTCGGGGTCCGTCAGAAGGAACAGCTCAAGGCGCTGCGCAGTGAGGTCGACATCCTGACGCTGACTGCCACGCCGATTCCCCGCACCCTTAACATGGCCGTGGCTGGCATGCGCGACCTGTCGATCATCGCCACGCCACCCGCCCGCCGGCTGTCGGTGCGCACCTTCGTGATGGAGCAGAACAAGCCCACGGTCAAGGAAGCGCTGCTGCGTGAGCTGCTGCGTGGCGGTCAGGTCTATTACCTGCACAACGACGTCAAGACCATCGAGAAGTGCGCCGCCGATCTGGCCGAGCTGGTGCCCGAAGCGCGTATCGGCGTCGGTCACGGGCAGATGAACGAGCGCGAGCTCGAGCAGGTGATGAGTGACTTCTACCACAAGCGTTTCAATGTGCTGATCGCATCGACCATCATCGAAACGGGCATCGACGTGCCCAGCGCCAACACCATCATCATCGAACGCGCCGACAAGTTCGGCCTGGCCCAGTTGCACCAGTTGCGTGGCCGTGTCGGGCGCAGTCACCACCAGGCTTACGCCTACCTGTTGACGCCGCCGCGCAAGCAGATCACCCCCGATGCGGAAAAGCGCCTGGAAGCCATCGCCAACACCCAGGACCTGGGCGCGGGCTTCGTGCTGGCGACCAACGACCTGGAAATCCGCGGTGCAGGCGAATTGCTCGGCGAAGGCCAGAGCGGCCAGATCCAGGCCGTGGGCTTCACGCTGTACATGGAGATGCTCGAACGTGCGGTGAAGTCGATCCGCAAGGGCGAGCAGCCGAACCTGGAGCAGCCACTGGGCGGCGGGCCGGAAATCAATTTGCGGGTGCCGGGGCTGATTCCGGAGGACTACCTGCCGGACGTGCATGCGCGGCTGATTCTCTATAAACGCATCGCCAACGCGGCCGACGAAGACGGGCTCAAAGACCTTCAGGTGGAAATGATCGACCGTTTCGGCCTGCTGCCCGAACCCACCAAGAACCTGGTGCGCATGACCTTGCTCAAACTCAAGGCCGATCAACTGGGCATCCGGAAGATCGACGCAGGGCCACAAGGGGGCCGCATCGAGTTCGGCGCCGAGACCCCTGTCGACCCGCTGACGCTGATCAAGCTGATTCAAGCCCAACCCAAGCGTTACAAATTCGAAGGCGCCACGCTGTTCAAGTTCATGGTACCGATGGAACGACCCGAGGAGCGTTTCAACATCATCGAAGCGCTGCTCGAACGCCTGACACCGCAGCCCTCTACGAAATCGTCATAAGGACTCACCATGCGCGTGTTTCGCTCACTCGCCCTGCTGCTGACGCTGGTCGCTCCGATTGCATTGGCCGCAGAACTGGACACGGATGCGGTCGCTGCACCGGACACCTCGTTTGTCGCGGGCAATTTCAATTACCAGGTGGAGCTCATCCTGTTCCGTCAGAACGGTGAGCCGGCTGCCACCAACCAAAGGGCGCCGGAAGACTGGGCCGCAGGTGCGCAGGCCTTGGGCGCCGAGAGCAAGACCTCCACGACCCTCGACGCTCTGGTGGGCAAACTGGCCGCCAGTCAGGGCTATCAGGTCCTGCTTCACCGGGCCTGGCAGCAGCCCCTGAGCGCCACCCCGAGCCGAGTGGCGATCAGCGACGGGCAGGCGCAATTCGGCCATTATCCGATCGAAGGCACCGTGAGCCTGAGCCTGGCGCGTTTTACCGACATCGACGCCAATTTCTGGGTCAACCAGCTCGACGATCATGGGGTGCTGGTGAGCAGCGAACGCATGCGTCAGGCAACACGTGTCAGAAATGGTGAATTGACCTATCTGGATAATGGAAGCCTGGCCATGCTGATCAAGGTTTCTCCGCTTCCAGCACCCCGCTGACGAAGGGCAAGACGTGTCATCGTTACTGGAAAAAGCCCTGTCCCTGCCATGGGAACCGTTGTTCAAGGCCCAGAGCCTGGAACGCGGGCTCAGCTATGCCCGTGAACACCGCATCGTGGTCCAGCAGTTGATGCCCGATCTGGTTCGCACGGCGTGCCGGGGGTCTGCGCTGCAGACCTACGTGCAGACCTTGCAATTCAAGGACCCCGACCGCACTCGTCACTTCGTGGTGGGGGTTTGCACCTGCCCGGTGAGAAACAACTGCAAGCACTGCGCGGCCGCGTTGTATTACTTGAGCGACCCGGAAAACAAACCCGGGGTTCTGGCCGCCGTCGAGCGGGAAAGACCGGTCGCCGAGGCCCCTGCCACGCCCAGCTCGCCGTTGCCGGAGCGTATCGAGAAAAAGATCAAGCCTCAGCCACGTCTGACACTCGCCAGTTTCGAATTCAGCGCCTACGAACCTCGCAACGGCAAAATGCAACGACACGTCCAGCATCGCGCCGCCCTGGCGTTTCGTTATCGTGAGCTGTACGCCTCAGGCATCCCGGCACCGGGGCGGCCCAGCGATCTGCTCTGGCATCTGAAGGAGGAAACCCTGCGCCTGCGCCGCCACCTGGACCTTGAGGCGCAGTACCGCAAACAGCTTCAGGATCTGGGTTTTCGCATCGCGACTCGCCAGAGCAAGGCCCTGCCCGACAGCGCCGGCGAAATGCTGGAACTGCCCACCGACAAGGCCTGGCTGACTTTCATGCTCGACGAATTGCCGAAACTGCGCGCGAGCGGCTGGCAGATCGAAATGGCGCCGGACTTCGGTTTTGACGTTACCCCGGTCGAGGACTGGTATGCCGTTGTCGACGAACAGCCGGAACGCGACTGGTTCGATCTGGAACTGGGGATCATCGTCAACGGCGAGCGCCTGAGCCTGTTGCCGATCCTGATCAACCTGCTGCGCACCCACCCGGAACTGATGAGCCTGGAGGGGATCGCCAAGCGTCGCGACGACGAACAATTGCTGGTGCAGCTCAACCACTTCACCCAGCGCGGCGGCGGTCCGATTCAGGTTGCGCTGCCCTACGGACGGCTGCGCCCGGTGCTTGCGACACTGGGCGACTTTTACTGGCGCGAGGACGGCAACCACTCCATCCGGGTGAAAACGGCGGATGCCGGGCGCCTCACCCACCTCGACGATATGCCCTTGGTGTGGCAAGGCGGCGACCGTCTGCGGCAATTCGCCGAACGCCTGGTCAACATCAAGGACGCGCGGGTGACGCCCCCCGATGGCCTGAATGCCACACTGCGCCCCTACCAGCTGGAAGGTCTGAGCTGGATGCAGGCCCTGCGTGAGCTCGAAGTGGGCGGCGTGCTGGCCGACGACATGGGGCTTGGCAAAACCCTGCAGACCCTCGCCCACTTGCTCAAGGAAAAGGAGGCTGGGCGTCTGACCCATCCAGCGCTGGCGGTCATGCCGACCAGCCTGATCCCGAACTGGATGGACGAAGCGAAGCATTTCACAGCGCCACTCAAAGTGCTGGCCCTCTACGGCGCCAACCGGCACCTGGACTTCAACCGCCTGAACGAATACGACCTGATTCTGACCACCTACGCACTGCTGCCCCGAGACGTCGAGATCCTGGGCAAACAGCTGTTCCATGTGCTGGTGCTGGATGAGGCGCAGTACATCAAGAACCCTGGCAGCAAGGCGGCGCAGGCGGCGCGCCAATTGAACGCCCGCCAGCGCCTGTGCCTGAGTGGTACCCCGCTGGAAAACCATCTGGGGGAGCTGTGGTCGTTGTTCCACTTCCTGATGCCCGGATGGCTGGGGGATGCCAAACAATTCGGCAGCAATTACCGCACCCCCATTGAGCGCCTGGGCGACGAGGCGCGCTTGCAGCACCTGAACGCGCGCATCAGGCCGTTCCTGCTGCGGCGCACCAAGGAACAGGTCGCCACCGAGTTGCCGCCGAAGACGGAAATCGTGCATTGGGTCGAGCTCAACGATGCGCAGCGTGACGTCTACGAGACCATGCGCCTGGCGATGGACAAAAAGGTGCGTGACGAGATCACCGCCAAGGGGGCGGCGCGCAGCCAGATCATCATCCTGGAAGCCTTGCTCAAGCTGCGGCAGGTTTGCTGCGACCTGCGGCTGGTGAAGAGCGCCCCGGCGACGGGGCGCCATTCCAGCTCGGCCAAGCTGGAAAGCCTGATGGATATGATCGAAGAATTGCTCGCGGAGAATCGCAGGATTCTCCTGTTCTCGCAGTTCACCTCGATGCTCGAACTGATCGAAGCCGAACTGGCTCAACGCGGTATCGCCTACGCCCTGCTGACCGGCCAGACCCGGGACCGGCGCACCCCGGTGCAAGAGTTTCAAAGTGGCAAACGCCCGATCTTTCTGATCAGCCTCAAGGCAGGCGGTACAGGCCTAAATTTGACCGCCGCCGACACGGTGATCCATTACGACCCCTGGTGGAACCCGGCGGCGGAAAACCAAGCGACCGATCGCGCTTACCGGATCGGGCAGGAAAAGCCGGTCTTCGTCTACAAGATGATCGCCCGCGGCACGGTGGAAGAAAAAATCCAGCACCTGCAGCAGGAGAAGTCGGCACTGGCAGCGGGCATTCTGGACGGCCGCAAGGCGGGGGACTGGAAGCTGCAAGAGGAAGACATCGAAGCGCTGTTCGCCCCGCTGCCTGCGCCGCCGAAAAAAGTGAAACGCTGACGTCACGCTCCCGCGCAGGAGCGTGGCCGCAGTGACCGGCTGAAGCCCGACGTCCGATGCCGGTCGACGACGCCCCTGCGTGCCTTCGCGCTCGAAGGCCTCAACCTGCCAGGGCCGAGTCTTGTGTCCACTGCACGTAACACACCACCACCGGCATGCCATGCTCGGCGCAGAAGTCCAACCAGCGCAATTGGTTGTCCTGCAGCCGATCACCCGGCCCTTTTACCTCGATCATGCGGTAGCTGCGCTGCGCCGGATAGAACTGGATCAGATCGGGCATCCCCGTGCGGTTGGCTTTGATGTCTTGCAGCAACCGGCGGAACCAGCGCTCGAGGTGATGCGGCGCAAGGCAATGGAGTGCCTGTTCCAAGAGCGCCGGGGTCAGCGCTCCCCAGGACACGAACGGCGATTGCAGGCCGAATTTATCCAGATAACACTGCCGGATCGTCGAGAGGTAACGCTCGTCACCGAGCTGGCTCAGGCACGCCTCGAACAGGTCCGCACGCCGGGTGTAGAAGTCCGGGCTGTAGAGGTCGCTTGGCGCACTGTGGAAGGGATGAAAGAACGCCCCCGGCACTGGCGCGAACACCGCTGGCCAGCACAGCAGGCCGAACAGTGAATTGATCAGCGCATTCTCGACGTAATGCACTTCACTGCCCTCTTCGCTCAGGTGCAACTGAATCAGTTTCTCGACGCTGTGACCAGGCAGCGGCATCACGCTCAGGTCGAGCCGGGTCACCGCGCGCGTCACGCGCCTGCCCGTCGCGCCCTGACCGAGCTTTTTCAGCAGACGAGGCTGGATACGCAACAAGTGCTGGGATTCCGCTTCGTTTTCAGGGGCCGCTTGCGCCTGTTGCAACAGGACAAGCGCTTGCGCGTAGTGACCGGAACGCTCCAGCACCCGGATTCTGCGCACCCGCGCGCCGGGATAACGGGACTGTTCATAGACCGCCAGCGCCAGGGTCAGGTCCTGATCGCGTTCGGCCTGGTAACCGATCTGGTACAGCAGCTTGGCGCGACGCATCGCCAGCCAGGGGTTATCCGTGCGGATGGCCAGTGCCTGAGCCGCCAGTTCGCTGAGCACGGCGCTGTCATCCAGCGCCTGTCGGCAAAGGTGCAATGCGAGGCAGACGTCAATATCGGCGCGCTGACTGATGCCTCGCGACTCGACGGAAAATTCGACTTTTTCGTAACGGTAGATGCCCAGGTCAGCGAGGACGAATTCGGACCATTCCTGATGCAGATTGCCGAAATACAACAGCCGAAGGCGATCGCACAGGGGCATGATTTCCAGCGAAAAGACCACCTCTTCCATGCCTGCAAACCATTCGGCCAAGGGCAGTGGCGCCGGATAGTGCGGCACCAACCGCTCCAGCAGTTGGGCCTTCTTCTCGGTGCTTTTGGGGGCGTGAACAGTGAAACACTGCGTCAGTTCCTCCTTGCGCAACAATGCAAACAGCGCCTGGAGGTCCAGAAGCGGCGTGTCGTCGACCCAGCCGCGTTCGATCAACGGCGCGACCGCCCGATGAACGTCACCGATCTCTGCGTAGTTCAGCTTGCTGGTACGGAACAACGTGCCCTTGCGCATGATCATGCGCACCAGCAGCGCCTGGGCGGCTTGGGGCAAATCGGCGAATGCTCCAATGAAGCGCTGCTCTTCAGGGTCGAGCAGGTCGTCATAACGCTGGGCGATCCACGTGAGGGCCTGGCGAAAATTCTCGAGGTAGTAAAACGGATTGTCGAGGGGCAAAAGGCTCACAACGGGGTCACACTGGCAGCCATGAAAACGGTGAGGATACTGTTTATCCGTACAGAGTCCACCCCCGATTGCCGTCTTGGCTGCATGAGCTGATCAATGGCAACTGAAGTTGCCGCTAGAATGCCCGGATCTTCTTCCAAGGACCTCCCGATGCCGCTCTCTCGCCCTCCCCAGGTCTACCTCGCCGGATTCGATGTGTTCCGCCACGACGCCATCGACAGGGGACGCTACCTCAAGGCCCTGTGCGAGGCCCAGGGACTGGAGGGGCTCTACCCTTTCGATAATGAAGTCCCGGCGGGCCTGCCGCCCGAAGAGACGGCCACGCTGATCTGCAATGCCAACATCGCCATGATCCGCCGTTGCGATGCCGTCGTCGCCAACCTGAACTGCTTCCGCGGGGCCGAACCAGACTCAGGGACTGCATTCGAAGTGGGCATGGCGGTCGCGCTGGGCAAACCGGTCTGGGCCTATTTCGACGACCTCGGCAGCCTGCGGCACCAGGTCAAGCACGATGCGCAGGGCTTCGACGGCCAAGGGTTCCAGGTCGAAGACTTCCAATTGCCGAAAAACCTGATGCTCGCCTGCACCTGGGCAGGCAGCAGCGCGACCCCTGAACTTGCGATCGCAGCCTTGGCACGCTGGCTTGGCGAGCCTGCCGGTCATGACCTTGATCGCTGACTACCGTGGCGGCCGCCTGCCAGGCGACGTGACCTTCTCGACACCGGGCCGGTTTTTTTGAATCGCCATGTAGGCTACGCAGTGTCAGATACAGTGCAATACAAAGGGTCGCGGGCAACCCTGTCGCGACTGGGTAAGATACGCCGCAGACCAATGACAATGAGGGTAGCGAGACCATGGAGCACGTCGACCACATTCTGATCGTGGATGATGATCGGGAAATCCGGGAGCTGGTGGGCAATTACCTGAAAAAGAACGGCCTGCGCA
The DNA here is from genome assembly GCF_003052515.2 of Pseudomonas sp. RIT409. Taxonomy (GTDB): domain Bacteria; phylum Pseudomonadota; class Gammaproteobacteria; order Pseudomonadales; family Pseudomonadaceae; genus Aquipseudomonas. The sequence goes on from NZ_QARE02000010.1 coordinate 99,473, forward strand.
CCACGGTGGTGGCCGACGGCAGGCAGATGCGCGCCTTTCTCGAGTCGACTCCGGTTGACCTCATTGTGTTGGACATCATGATGCCGGGGGACGATGGCCTGCTGTTGTGTCGAGAACTGCGTTCCGGCAAGCACAAGACCACGCCGGTGCTGATGCTCACTGCGCGTAGCGACGAAACCGACCGCATCATCGGGTTGGAGATGGGCGCTGACGACTACCTGGTCAAGCCGTTTGCCGCGCGGGAGCTGCTGGCGCGGATCAATGCCGTGCTGCGTCGCACCCGCATGTTGCCGCCGAACCTCATTGTCAGCGAATCCGGGCGGCTGCTGGCCTTCGGCAAGTGGCGCCTGGACACCACGGCACGCCACCTGTTGGACGCCGAAGGCACGGTAGTCGCCCTCAGCGGCGCCGAATACCGCCTGCTGCGCACCTTCCTCGACCACCCGCAACGGGTGCTCAGCCGTGATCAGTTGCTCAACCTGACCCAAGGCCGCGACGCCGACCTGTTCGATCGCTCCATCGACCTGCTGGTCAGTCGCTTGCGTCAGCGCCTGCTGGACGATGCCCGCGACCCCGCCTACATCAAGACCGTGCGCAGTGAAGGCTATGTGTTCACCTACGCGGTGGAAATCCTCGGGGACTCGGTATGAAGGCAGGCTTCGGGTGGCCGCGCACGCTTGCATCGCGGTTGTCGCTGATTTTCCTGATCAGCCTGGTGCTGGCCCACGGCATGTCCTTCGGCTTGCAATTCTACGAGCGCTACCAAAGCGCGATGACCATGATGCTGGGCAACATGCAGCAGGATCTGACCACCACCCTCGCCATGCTCGAGCGCTTGCCCGCCGAAGAGCGGGCCGCATGGCTACCGCGCTTCGAACACCCGAACTATCGCTACGTCCTGGGTACCGGCCAGACCGGTACGCCGATGGACATGAACAAAGCACCGATCTCGGTGCATACGATGCAGGCGGCACTGGGCCGCGATTATCCAGTGGTGTTCAACACGATCCCCGACAGCCGCCCGCACTATCAGGCGCACCTCACCCTGCGCGACGGCAACCCGCTCACTATCGATGTGCGCCCGGCCATCACGCCATTGTCGCCTTGGCTGCCATTGCTGCTGATCGGGCAACTGGTGTTATTGGTGACCTGCACCTGGCTGGCGGTGCGAACGGCGATCCGCCCGTTGACCCGCCTGTCCCAGGCCGTGGACACGCTGGACCCTAACGGCGAGGGCATCCGCCTCGACGAAAGCGGCCCCACGGAAGTCGCCTACGCAGCTGTGGCGTTCAATTCGATGCAACAACGCATCGCCACCTACGTGAAGGAGCGGATGCAGTTGCTGGCGGCCATTTCCCACGACCTTCAAACGCCCATCACCCGCATGAAGCTGCGCGCCGAATTCATGGACGACGGCATCGAGAAAGACAAGCTGTGGAGCGACCTGAACGAAATGCAGCATTTGGTTCAAGAGGGCGTGGCCTATGCCCGCAGCATGGACACCTCCACCGAACCGCCGAAACGCGTGAACCTGGATGCCTTTCTCGACAGCCTGGTGTTCGACTATCAGGACATGAACCAATCGGTGCAGTTGAGTGGTAAAGCACAAGCGGTAATCGACACTCGCCCCCATGCGTTGCGTCGGGTGCTGGTGAACCTCACCGACAATGCGCTGAAATTCGCTGGCGCAGCGGAGGTTCAGGTGCAGTCCCAAGGCGAACAAGGGGTGTCGATTCAGGTGCTGGATCGCGGGCCGGGCATTTCGCAGGCGGAGCTGGCTGAAGTGCTCAAGCCGTTCTACCGGGTGGAGAGTTCGCGCAACCGCGACACAGGCGGCACCGGGCTGGGCCTGGCAATCGCTCAGCAGCTGGCGAGGGCATTGGGCGGCTCGCTGACGCTGTCCAACCGTGACGGCGGCGGCCTGTGTGCCGAGCTCAAGCTGCCGCGCACCCTGGCCTGACGTCCCATGGAGCCAACTCGGGCAGCGGTTTTCCGGGGGTCAGGTGCTTTCCCGGATCACCAGCTCGAAGCCCAGATCGACCTGGGCCTGCTGCACGTTGCCGTCCAGCAACCCTAGCAACAACTGCGCGGCGCGTTGCCCCACCTGCTCGCGGGGCGTGCGGATCGAGGTCAGACGCGGCACCATGTGTGCAGAACCCGGCAGGTCGTTGAAGCCGATCAGCGACACCTGTTCAGGGATGCGGATCCCCCGTCGCAATGCCTCCAGCGTCGCCCCCTGGGCCAGGTCATCGTTGCAGAAAAAGATGCCGTCCACGTCCGGGTGCTCATCCAGCAGCCGGGCGAACATCTCGCCCCCCAGGCCAATGGATGACGGCAGCGGAGTGGCCATCTGCAGCGCTTCGTCGTACAGGCCCTGCGCTTCCAGCGCACTGCGAAAGCCGGCGCCACGCTGAATGACCCGAGGGTCCAGCTGCGCCGACACATACGCCAGGCGTCGACGCCCGCGGCTCAACAGGTGCTGCGCCGCTGCTGCCCCCGCCTGCTGCTGCGAGAACCCGACGCAGGGCTCGGCACGACTGGGGTCCAGTTCCATCATGTGGACACAGGGCACCCCGCTGGCCGCCAACAATTGTTGCGCCGCGTGGCTGCGATCGAAGCCGGTCAGCAAGATACCCCGCGGCCGGTTCGCCAAGTGGCTGCGGAGCAGGTTTTCCTCTTCGACGGGCGAATAATGGTAGTTGCCGATCACCACTTCCAGGCCACGCGGGCGCAGGACGTTCTGAATGGCTTCGAGGGTCTCGATGAACAACTGGTTGGACAACGACGGCACTAACACCACTACCGACTGGCTTTGCGACGACGCGAGCGCTCGCGCGGCAGGGTTGGCGACATAGCCTAGACTTTGCGCAGCTGCCTGGACTTTCTCTACCAGCTCCGGCGCCACCGTGGCCACGCCACGCAGCGCGCGAGACGCCGTGATAGGCGAGACGGCGGCCAGTTTTGCGACTTCGGTGAGGGTAGGACGACCGGTGGAACGGGAACCAATGCGTGTCATGCGTTGCCAACTGAACGTAGGAAAAGCTCAAGGGGTTGCGATTGTGTCTGATGGGCTCTAAGGTAGCGCTATCCCACGGAGGCCCGCAACTTTTCGATCGTCCTGTCGAAAGAAGAGATGTATCTCATGGATCAGCGAGATACCCATAACAATGACTACACCCGGAAACAGCCTTGCCGGCCTTGCACACGATTCGGCAAAGACAGCGCTGTCTTCGGGGCGAGGTTTTTATGACTACTGCTTCACATGCAATCTCCGCCCTCGTGATCATGGGTGTTTCAGGCTGCGGCAAAAGTGCCGTGGGTGCTGAAATCGCCAAACGCAGCGGCGGCCGCCTCATCGAGGGCGACGCCTTCCATCCCAAAGCCAACATCGACAAGATGAGCGCTGGCCATCCCCTCAACGACGACGACCGCGCTGGCTGGTTGACCCGCCTCGGGGAAGAAGTTGCGGCGGCCTTGCGTAATGGCGAGAAACCGGTCCTGACCTGCTCCTCCCTCAAGCTGATCTACCGCGATCGCTTGCGCGCCGCCGTGCCGGGCCTGGGGTTCGTGTTTCTGGAACTCACCAAGGAACTGGCGACCGAGCGCTGCTCGCACCGCCCTGGCCACTTCATGCCGGCCAGCCTGGTCGACAGTCAATTCGCGACGTTGGAACCGCCTTACGGAGAAGACCGCACGCTGGTCGTGGATGCGACTCAGCCGATCGAGACCATCGGCGCTGACGCAGCGGCATGGTGGAGCGCGTCGCAAACCTCATCTGCCACCGCTCTTACCGGCTCCTGATCGCGGGACCGGCGTGAGCGAAAAAGACAGCGCTGTCTTTTCGTGTACACAAGGCAGTGAACAACAGCGTTGAGCAGTAGCTCCAAAAAAACAAAATACAACGGAGAGACACCCCATGTTCGGTATGACTCAAGACACGTATCTACTCGTAGATGCGCTGGTGACCATCATCGGCCTCGTGCTATTGATCACCAAGTTCAAGGTCCACCCTTTTATTGCATTGACCATTGCGGCTGGTTTTCTCGGGCTGACCTCCGGGATGCCGGTCGAAAAAGTGATGAAATCCTTCCAGGACGGCTTCGGGGGCGTGCTGGGCTTCGTCGGCATCATCCTCGGGCTGGGCACCATGCTCGGCAAGCTGATGGCCGACTCCGGCGGCGCCGACCAGATCGCCCAGACCTTGATTCGCCGCTTCGGCAAGGAGCGCGTGCACTGGGCCATGATGTTTTCGGCGTTTCTGGTGGGTATCCCACTGTTCTTCGAAATCGGCTTCGTGCTGTTGATTCCGCTGGTGTTCATCGTGGCTCGTCGCAGCGGCGTGTCCATCGTCAAGATCGGCATTCCGCTGCTGGCCGGCCTGTCCGCGGTTCACGGCCTCGTCCCTCCGCATCCGGGCCCTTTGCTGGCGATCGGCATCTTCAACGCCGACATCGGCAAGACCATTTTCTATGGTCTGATCGTAGCGTTCCCAACAGCGATCATTGCCGGTCCAATCTTCGGAAAATGGATTGCCAAACACATTCCCGGCAACCCGTCCAAAGACCTGATGGATCAGATTGCCAAGGAATCGACTAACGAAAACCTGCCCAGCTTCGGCATTACCCTGCTGACCATCCTGCTGCCGGTTTTCCTGATGCTGTTGAAGACCTTCGCTGACGTGGCGCTGCCCAACGGTCACATTTTCCGCATCTGGATGGACTTCATCGGCCACCCGATCGCCGCCCTGCTCTTTGCGCTGCTGCTGGCGTTCTACACCTTCGGTTCGGCCCGTGGCTTCAGCCGCGAGCAGATCATCAAGCTGCTGGACCAGAGCCTGGCGCCAGTGGCCGCCATCGTGCTGATCGTGGGTGCCGGGGGTGGTTTCAAACAAATGCTGGTGGACAGCGGCGTCGGTAACCTGATCGGCCACATGGCGGTGCAGGCGCAGATTTCGCCTATTCTGCTGGCGTGGCTGGTGGCGGCCGTGATTCGGATCGCCACCGGCTCTGCTACCGTGGCGACCATCACCGGTGCTGGTATCGTCGCACCCGTGGTCGCGATGGTGCCTGGGGTCAACCGGGAACTGCTGGTACTGGCCACCGGCGCAGGTTCCTTGATCCTGTCCCATGTGAACGACGCAGGCTTCTGGCTGGTCAAGCAATACTTCAACATGACCGTGACCGAAACCCTGAAGACCTGGACAGTGATGGAAACCATCCTGTCGGTGGTCGGTATCATCCTCATCATGCTGTTGTCGCTGGTGGTCTGATTCCAGACGGCTACATCCCATGCCCACCCGCCGCGGTGGGCATGTCTTTTCTCTTTCACGTCATCCCTTCCTGAAACCTCCGATCCCGCCGTGGGGATGGCGAGATTTCGGTGCACTCTCTTATACTTTGCGTTCGCGCTATACGGAATTCTCCTACACTCCACTAGGAGATGACGTACAAGCGGCCTAATGAAAATTTCATCGCCACTTGGCATGTGTTCTTTGCAATAAATGCGAAAGGAGTGTGCAATAGGCGCCGCCCCGGACTTGGCTATGAGGGTAATAGCGAATCCATACGGGGAATTACCGCCAAAAGCAGGCAAAATTCGTACACCGTCTGGCCTCAGGAACCCGAGCCAATGACAAGAAGATGAACCTGGGGAATTAAAATCATGCCAAAGGCGTCTTACGGATGACGCATTTGGATGCAATCGGCAACCACCATCACCCAAGGCTACGGCCAGCCTCTTGGCAGAGGCGTTCCACGAGGCCATCAAGGAAAAGATTATGTTGATACTCACCCGCAAAGTCGGCGAAAGCATAAACATTGGTGACGAAATCACCGTCACCATTCTGGGCGTACAGGGCTTGCAGGTCCGTCTCGGAATCAATGCGCCGAAAAACGTTTCGGTGCACCGTGAAGAGATTTACAAACGCATCCAGGCCGAAATTGCACCGAACAACCAAGAGCAGCAGTGAGCCGTCCGGTTCATCTTCTCTGATTGGCGTCGGCCGTAATGTGGGCCGATAAAATAAACGGCGTATTCCCCGGCGCCGTTTTTTTTCGTCTATTGGATCCATTCACGACTTCAGCGCATTGGACGCAGTGCAACTAAGCAGCGCCGGAAGGGCAACTTGACCAGGGCCCGAAACGAAAACGGCCCGAGTCTGGAGACTCGGGCCGCGCCGTTAATCAACGAACCCTCGGTTCATTGGCTGTAAGAAACGTGTTTGACGATTTTATCTTTGACCACTAGCCGCTCTTCCTTAAGCCGTTTGAGCTGATCGTCCGAAACATCCCCCGCGGATCCAGACTCGGCTTCGACGATGTCGGCATCGAGCGACTCATAACTGTCGATCAAACTATTGAGCTTGGGATCCTTGCCCCGCATTTTGATCACTTCTTCCTTGGCGATACTCAAATCCGCGTACAAATCGTGCTTGACCGGCATGTCGGGCTCTCCTCTTGCGCCAGATGTCGAGTAGTTGAGGGTAGCTCACGGCGAAGGTTCGGTTTTTTTGCCACGCAGCGCACGGAGCGGTGGGTGGCTTTCACGGCCGGATCAACACCTTGACCATCGACGCAGCGGTGCTGCGCAAACGGGCTTCGTCCTGATACACACGCTCCATGACGACAACGCCGCGCGTGAAGGTCGACACCAGGCGCGACGCCTCGCTGGCCGTCAGGTTGAGTGTAGCGTTCTGTTCTTCGAGGACGAATCGGGTCTGCAGCAAGGCTTCGATGTCATCGAGCATTCCCTGCAGGGCTGTGCGAATGGTCTCGACTTCGGAAATACCGTCGACAGCCGTCTTGGTGGTCAAACAGCCGCGGGTCGGCGTGCCTTCGGTCATCGAGGTAATGATGAAATCGAAAAAACCTTCGAGCGCCACCTTGATCGATGGGTCAGCCAGGGCCGCGGCCATGTGGCCGGTCATGCGTTGTCGATAGCGGTCGAACACCTTGAGGAACAACTGCTCCTTGCCCTGATAGGCGTTGTAAAGCGAGCCCCGCAACACGCCGGTGGCTTGCGCCAAATCCTGCATCGACGTCGCGCTGAGGCCTTTCTGCCAGAACACGTTTAACGCCAGATCCAGTGTACGGTCCTCGTCGAATTGCCTCACACCCGCCATGACTTCAGCTCTCCCACTGTGCATTGACCTGCCGCCGATCGAGCCACGAACAGGTAGGAGTGAAGTTGACCTCATTCTTGTCAGCGCTGTCAATTTTGACTAGCATGGCAAACATGACATCGGTGTCAAACATTCCCCCATTGCATTCGGGTGCGCATATGCAGCCTTCCTCGGTTTCAGAAGACACACCACAAGCACTCTCCTCCTCCGCCGCGCCCATCCCCTGGCATGCCATCATCGCCGGGCTGTGTGCCACGCTGGTCGGCATCGGCCTCGCGCGCTTTGCCTACACGCCGCTGATTCCGCCGTTGATCGAGAATCACTGGTTCGCCACCTCAGCCATCATCGTCCTGAGCGCTGCCAACCTGGCGGGCTATTTCATCGGCGCGCTGCTGGGGCGCCCCTTGGCGCGCAGATTGACGAACCGCCACACCCTGCGACTGATGATGGTGCTGGTCACGCTATCCTTTGCCGGCTGTGCCGTGCCGTTCTCCACTCTCTGGTTCTTCGCATGGCGCTTCGTTTCCGGTCTCGCCGGTGGGGCGATCATGGTTTTGGTGGCCTCCACGGTCCTTCCACACATTCCGGGAACCCGCAAAGGTCTGGCCAGCGGCGCGATCTTCTTCGGGCTGGGGCTGGGCATTGCGGCATCCGGCACGCTGGTGCCTCTGCTGCTGGACATGGGGTTGCGCGTAACATGGCTGGGCCTGAGCCTGTTCTGTGCGCTGCTCACCGCCGTGAGCTGGACCGGCTGGCCGACTGCGGCGGCGCCTGTCTCTTCCGCCCCTGGGCACGCATCGGCACCCCGCCCTCATCGCCATGCGCTATTCCTCAGAATGACGTACGCCCAGTTCGGGCTGATGGCGATCGGGCTCGTGCCACTGATGGTATTTCTGGTGGATTTCGTCGCCCGAGACCTGGGCATGGGTGCACACGTCGGGGCGCTGTATTGGATCGTGTATGGGGTCGGCGCGTTGATCGGTCCCATGCTCTACGGTGCCATTGCCGACTGGATGGGCCCGACCCGTGGTATCCGCCTGGTTTTGGTGATTCAGGCGCTGGTCGTCGGCCTGCTTTATACCGCCCATGACGGCCTGATGATTGCCGCATTGACGTTGGTCATCGGCACTTTCCCGCCCGGCATCGTGCCGCTGGTCCTGGCGCGGATCCATGAGCTGTTGCCTCATGATCCCAGCGCACAAGGTGCGGCCTGGAGCCGAGCGACCACGGCATTCGCGCTGCTGCAAGCCGTCTCCGGCTACGGGTACTCCCTACTGTTCAATGGCAGCGGCGGCAATCATCGTCTGCTGTTTCTGATCGGCACTGGCGCGTTGCTGCTTGCCCTGCTGCTGGAACTGCTGGTGCGCGCCTTCGCCAGCAGTAAGAAACACCCGAACCGCCCGATCGAAGTCGCTTAGCCGCGCTCGCGCAATCGCCGCGCTTCGTAGGATTTAAGGTGCAGATAAACCGTGTCCAGCGTCGATAACCCGCCTTTGGCATGCTTATCGGCGCTCGAACGCCGGGCGACAAGGTCGCCGATCACATGCTCGACTTCGATCGGTGCGCCCCGCTCGATATCACGCAGCATCGAGGCGGTCATCTTCGAACCCCGAGTGGTCAGCATCGTTTGAAAGCGTTGCCGCACGTCGCGGCGCAGGGGGTACCCGGCGTTTTCGGCGATGCTCGCGCATTCAGCCAATAACTGCAGCACCCATGCCTCCCCGCCGCTGGCCATGACATCGCCGATGCTCGCGCGCAAAGCGCCCGTCACACCTGCTCCCGTGGCAATGAAACACCATTTTTCCCACATTTCCTGGACGATCTGCTGGCTCAGGTTGGCGTCAAATCCAGCGTCGGCCAGTGCGTCGGCGACTTTCAAGATGCGCTGCGACACGGCACCGCTCAATTCGCCGAACGACAACTGATTCGTGTCGTTCAAGTGCAGGATCGCGCCGGAGGCATCGCGGTCCAGAGAAATCAGGCACTGCCCGCCCAGCACGTTGCCCGGAGCGAAGCGCTCGGCCAGGCGGTCCAGATGAGCCATGCCATTGAGCAGTGGCAGGATGAGCGTCTCGGCGCCCACTGCCGCCGCGAAGGACTCCATCGCCGCGTCGAGGTCATAGGCCTTGCAACTGAGGAGGATCAGGTCGAAGGTCTGATCCAGCATGGGCGTCATCACCAGAGGCGGCGATGGATACACGATATTGCCCAACGGGCTGCGTACGATCAGGCCGTCGCGGTCCAGCTCCTCTGCCCTGGTGGGACGCACCAGAAGCGTCACGTCGCGCCCCGCCTCGAGCAACCGCCCCCCGAAATAACCGCCAATCGCACCTGCACCCACGATCAAAATTCGCATGTTCTGTCGGTTCCTTGTGGAGTCAATCAGAGGTGTCCGGACACCCAGAATAGATGAAGCCGTCGACTCTATCCAAAAGCAGCATGATGACCAACATATTGCTGCGCATGATCGTTGAAATATTTCAGGCAAAAAAAATCCCGAATCCCTCCAAGGGACTCGGGATACCGGGTAGCAGGCGGCGTCAGGACGGCGCATTGGCCAGGACGGGCCAGATGAACGGCTGACGCTGCTCTTCGCGGTTGGCCACGCGCCGGCGCGCCACACTGACCGGCTGGACCACCGGCTGTTGCAGGCGAGCCAGGACCGCATCGATCACCGCGCCACTGGCGTCGTTGTGGAATTGCCAAACGCCGTAGATCCGGCCGTCGAACGACGCTTCGCTGCCCAGGCGAGGATCGACCCCCAGCCCTGCGCCCAAGCCGAACAGGTGCAGGCCGTACAAGCGTTGACCGCTGCTGTCCAGCGGGCAACCCGAAGGGTCGGAATCCAGCCCGCCCTTGACCTCCATCAGCCGGATGGCGCCGCCGCCGGCGTAACTCAGCACAGGCAGCATCGGCTGATAGCCGGTGCACTGCACCACCACCTCCGACTCCGCCAGCGCCTGACGCGCCTGGTCGAAATGCCCAACCGGGCCTTCGAGCGTCTGCCACATGTGCAACCGCACGCCCGTCTTGCCGATGCGCCCTTTGGCCAGCGCTTCGCGCCCGACATCCAGCGCCCGATAGCGCAAGCCACCCGAACGATTCACGCGGCCCGACACCGGACACACATCCTTTTGAGGGTCGAAGGCATAGCCCGCTTCGAGCGCCGCTTCGGCGGTTTCGTAAAACAGACGTATCTGCGAGCGATGCACCAGCGTCACCTCGGTCAAACCGGCGAACTCCAACGCATCGGCGAGATTCTCGAGAACGGAGAACGCGCTGTGGGACCCTCCCACGACACAGATGCGGCCCTTGCGCGCCAGCGTTGAAGCGAACACATCACGCAGCTCCACGGCGTTCATGCGCAACAGCGTATCGGCACTGAGCACCCGGGCGGACGGGGGTACAGCCAAGCCTTGGTCGGCCAGGCTGTCGAGCAGGTGTTGCGGATCCTGGCGCCCCCCCAGATTGAGGACCAACGCGCGGCAACGAATTCGGCGCGTCCGCCCCTCGGCTTCCACCCACACATGGTACTCATCATCGTCCTGCACCACTTCCGTGATGGTGGTACGCGTCCAGAGCTTTACGCCGTAGTGCTCGACGATGAAATTCAGGACCAGGGTGGAAGCCTCCGCCAGCAATTCGGCCACATCGGCCAACTGCGGCGCGCTTTGCGCCTGGCGGCGGATACGCCAATACGCTGGCGAATGCTCCAGCGGCTCGAACACATCGCGCAGCGCGGGGTCACGCAGACAGTCCAGGAAAACATCGCCGACTGAGTTGGCCGTGATCCGATAATCCCCCAACCGCCCCGTTCCGGGATTAGGGCTGGCGTCGACAATGATCAGGCCTTCCCTGGCCAGCTCTGGCATCGCGCCGCTCTTCAAGGCGTTGAACAAGAACCCCATACCGGCTGGCCCCGCTCCCCCGACGACGCAACCGCACACGGTTTCCAGATGATCTCCATACATAATCGTGACTCCGAACTTAGTCGATATATTGGGACGCTGCCCACTGTTTGCCGGGACCCAACCCTGCAGGCACTGCTCAACGCCTGCCTAGATGCACTGCTGATTGTTTTTATTTGCGACCACTTGTTGTTGGCACACTTCCAATTGAGAAACGACTACCGATACCGTGGTCGTCAACGACAGTATGAAAGTTTGTATATGAAGAAGTACCGCTTACCTGAAATGGCACTCAGGCAGCCTTATGCGCTTTTTATCAAGAGAGACCAAAATCGAATGAGCCTGGTTGTCTCAGGCGACAACAGGGTCGGCGCATGGCATTTCAGTCGGGGACGCTACCGCCATCTCGCCGAGCGCTCTGTTTCAAGCCTTTCGCGGATAAGGGCCAAGCCCAGAAGTGAAAGTTCACGCTATTTAAGCGCTAGGTGGGTGAAGCCATGGTTTCAAAAAACAGGGGGAGTGTCAAATTTTCGAGAAAAAGGCGTTATGCAAATTTACTACCCACAACCTATTGATTTTTATCGTATTTAATTATTGACGCCAGAATAATATCGCCACCATTCTTTTGCATGCGTTTTTAATATGAAAAAAAAGCCGTTAGTTATTCAGTCCATCACGCCGTGAAGATTGATTGCACCCGTGAACACATCAGGAACTTGCCATTTTTTCGTCACGTCCTCGTTAGTTTTATCCGCTCGGTTGTTTTCAGTTATTCCTCTTCATGACGCCGACGGTCTGGCAAAAAAATGACGCTGTTAATTGAACTAGCAGGGGCAAACGCTGTGTGCTCGCGACAAGGGCGAGTCGCTTTTGCCCCCCGCGTCATGGGTCGAGAAGGTCTGACCATTCTCGGATTGATTACCCTCCAATCAACGCTTCTATCTCTGCTTTGCACTGAAGCAGCGCAGCTTTCAACGATTGGAAATTGTTGTGAAAACGCAGCGCAGGCACTGCAAGTGAGATCGCGTAATGCTCGGACAGTCCACTGCGGATACTTACGCCGATGCCGCAGACACCTTCAGCATGCTCCTCCTTGTCGACGGCCCATCCTTGCTGCCTGCCGACGTTCACTTCCGTGATCAAGGATCTCAGTGAAACGATGGTTGAAGCGGTCCGTTGCTCAAGCGGCTCGCTCAGCAACTGAGATAAAAACTCGTCTGGAAACATGCCTAGCAGTGCTTTGCCGTGGGCGGTGCAATGTATAGGAAACGCGGTACCCAAAGGAGAGACGACACGCAACTCCTGATCAGATGGATATTGATCGACAGATATGGCATGGAGCCCACGGTAGACGGAGACATCCACCGTCTCTCGCGTGCGACGTCCCAGGCCCTCAACGTACGGCCTGGCGATTGCCACCAAGTCGGTGTGGGCAGACGCTGCAAGTCGGACAAGCGCAGGCCCAAGGCGGACCCCCGAGCTGCCAGTCAATACCATTTGCTGAGCCTCAAGCGCTGACACAATGCGATGCACCGTTGTACGTGGCAATCCGGAAGCTTTAGAGATCTGACCGAGGCTCAATCCTTCTCGCTGGTTTTCCAAAGTTTTAAGCACCGCAGCCGCCCGTGCTATCACCTGCTTACCACTACCCTCTGCTTCGGACGTCACACTTCCTCCTTCGTCATTTGTCGGTCCTCCCATTGACAGCGGGAGGATCGCCTCACATGCTTTGTACCACCTGGCGGATAGCTGTTCCACTAATCGGACAAATCATGAAGTCACAACTTACGCGCGCAGGATCCTTCGTTCTGCTGGCGGTAGCAAGCCTGACCATTATGGTGGGGTGTGTCATCGTTCCCGGCTTGCCCACCATTGCGCGGCAGCTCGGGGTGGGGAATGCAGCGAGTTGGCTGGTCACCCTTCCGTCACTGGGAGTCATTATCTTCGGCCCGCTGGCGGGCAAGCTCATCGACCGTATCGGCCTGTATAAGGCCCTGTGCTTTGGGCTCTTTACTTATGGACTACTGGGAGTGGCGGGATTCCTGATCCTTGGGCCACTCGTGTTTGTCGACCGATTTTTTCTTGGCGGATCGACGGTACTGATCATGGCGGCCGGAACGGGTCTGATTTCGGAGTTCTACGAAGGCAAAGCTCGTCTGAACATGATTGCAAAGCAAGGCATGTCCATCGAACTCGGTGGGGTGATTTTTCTCTTCGTAGCTGGCGTGCTGGCGAACGTCGGATGGCAGTGGCCTTTCGTGCTTTACCTATCCTCTTGGGTGCTTCTCGCGTTGGTGCTGACGTGCGTACCTCAACCTGTTGTCGGCCAACATGCATGCGTACAACGTCAGCAGACAGCGACGCCATCGGCTGATTTGAGGGTCGTATACGCTTCAGCTGTGCTGTCCATGGCCGTGTTTTTCACCGCCATCATCATGCTTCCCCTTCGACTGCACGGTCTCGGACTAAACGAGGCCCAGGTTGGGTACTTTTTGTCTTATGTATCACTGATCGCGGTGTGCGCGGCCGCTATCATGCCAATCGCGGCGCGGAAGATGGGCGACTACAGCACGTTGATTGCTGGCTTCATAAGCTATGCCCTGGCACACCTGGCATTCATGACCGCAGAAGGCTTGGCACCGATGATCGAGGGAGGGCTTTGCCTGGGTCTCGGATTTGGATTAACCATTCCAATGGTCAACCACTTGACCATCGAGTTCAGCCACCCGGCACAGAGAGGCCGCAATCTGGCCTGGCTTTCCGTGGCAATTTTTGCCGGTCAGTTCATCTCATCATTCATGGACTTCATACCGGGTGGCCAGGCTCATGGGTTCCTTGGCGCAGCAGGTATCGCTGGAGTGGCCGTGGGTATTCTGGCGGTTAGTATCAGGACTCGGAGATCTAGACACGCCACCTGAGACATCCGGGAAAGCGTTCGACGGGTCATCTTGCGCGAGTGACGCTCAGTGCGCCGACTCCCGAAGACACGACGATCATCAATTTCCGTCATCTGCTGGAGCAGCATCCCAGGCCAAGCTGGCAATGCCCGATGAGCGGTAGCGCCTTTGGTAGAAAAAGGACGAACTATCTCGCGCTCACGCCGCTCCATACGCCATCTGTCGCTGACGCCGAAGGTACGAAGGAGCTGCCCTCATGGATATGAATGCTGAGAAAAACCGTCGGTCCAGCATCGCTGAAATCGACTATTCGCGTGACACCCTCTTCGGGCCAGTTCCCATGCAGGCCACCTGCAGGGTGAGGCTGTCCACCGTCGAGCAAAATGGGCAATCCTTACGTGAACTGGTCATTCTGGGCGCTGTGCCGGATTACCTATCCCGTTCGTCGATCATCCGTGTGGCATTGGACGGGCGAATCGAAGCTGGGCCGATCCGCGAACACGGTTCGGTCAAGGATGGGGACCAAGAGGCTTTCCGGCTGCTGTTCGAGGATGAGCAGCCACGACGGGTGCACTGACTTCAGGGCCCCGCCCGGCCCGCAGGCAGGTTCGCGTGCGCATCGGCGTGCAAATCGGCTGACCGAAGAATCAGCGCATGGCTCAACGGTGGATGCTCCTCTTGCGAGGCATCGCTGGTCGGGGCGAAATCCTCAAGCGTGCGTTCGACCTGGTCACCGTAACGCAAACCATCGATTTTCGGCGCCGTGTCCAATACTGGATCGGTCGGCAACAGACGCTGGCGCTCAAGGGCTGTCATGGGGGGCTGGAAGGTGGCATTTTTCGCTTCCAGGCGCTGCAACATGAGCACGATGGCCGCCACGGACATCACCACCACTGCCAGCAGCAGGCCAAGCCCCAACATGACTTTTTGCCTGCGAAGCAAATGCGTGTGGACGTTTTTTTGAATATTCCCGTGAGTACCTTCGGCCTGGTGGTCGACCATGCGCATTCCTCGAACTGAGTTCGGCGATCGGTCGCCGGTTGCGCCGTTAAGATAAAAAATAATGCTGCGCTTTGGAAGCAGGACTTTCGCCTGCACACTCACCACACGTAGCTTTATCCAGAGATCAGTGCCGGGGAATATGACAGGTGAAGAAGGTTTAGATAAAAAACGCCCATGTCGGGATGACCACATGGGCGTATTTGTTATGCAGCAGTGGTTATAAAACTATCAACTGGCCAGCGCCTGTCGATCATTCGATTGCCCTGAGGACACTTCTGCGCGTAATTCGGAAATAAGCTCACAAAGGGCCCGACTGGTATCCAGTCTGTCCAGACGGATGCCGCTGGCAAACAGCTCCACGCGCTCAGTCAAGGGGTCGATGACCTCGACGGTCATCGTGTTATCCATGATCGTGCAATGGCAACGGTGAGGCAGAAAGCCGCTTTCAATAATGCCACGCAGCTCCAGGTTTGAAAGGGTATAAGCAAGCATTGACGACATCCTCCTTGGGCGGAAGCTAATTCCAAAAAAGCAGCAACCGCCCGTCTTTTATTAGGAACTTCCATGGATAAAGACATTTTATCCCGATTCGTCAGATGAACCTCTGTCGTTTGGCGAATACACAACTTATACGCCTCGCCCTTTTTTGGGGCAACCCAATGCGGTTACATCCATTTGTTATTGATAAATGACGGGCCGTTATTGATAAAACGTTTCATCAATATGTTGTAAAAGGAAAAAACGCGATGGATGTGAGATATGCAATGACGGGCGGGGTAAAAGGGCCGATGACCGGCAGAGTTGTAGAGCGCCCACTCGTCGGCCAGATGCAAGTCGGCCGACGAGTGGACGAGCATCAGGCGTGGGGAAGGCGCAGGTGGATCAATGCCACCCGATTTCCTCGCTTGTCGAGACGTTCCTCAATGGCGAAAGGTTTGAAACCCAACTTGGGATAAAAGAGCAGCCCGGGGACGTTATGGTTGAAACATGACGCCGTTAGCTCTTTCGCCTCATGCTTGCCGAAGGCCAGCTCCATCATGCAACCGAGCATGTAACGGCCTACCCCTTTCGAGCGGGCATGCGGCGCAATGATGACGTTGCCCATCGAGCAGCGACCGCGGAAATCGTAGCGCGAGAAATTGGCAAACCCCACGACCTCGCCGTTCAGCTCGATCACCGTGTTGTCCGAACGTTGCTCGATGGCGTCCTTCAGCTGCGCCGGCGTCAGCGGGAATGCCGCTTTAGGAAACATATAAAAGAGCTCATCCACACTCTGTGGCATGTCGCACACGGCCGGTATGTCTTTTTCTTCTAGGGGACGATGTTGAAACATGAGAATTACCTCTCGAAGAGACGGGCCTGAGCCGAGACTATAGGCCATGAGCTGGCACCCTGGCATCGCCCGTACGGTTCTAAAGCGTATTTTTGCTTCAACCAGCGCTGAGCGCTGAATGGTTGCCGCACGCATCTGACCGCGGGGTGACATGATCATTGCATTTGACGCTAACGAAACGCTGCAACTTGCTGACCTCACTGAACTTATCTCGACCGGGCAGAACGCATGTGGAACTACACCACGTCATGCAATTTGCATGGAGGCCGCCCAGGCGTTTTTCCTCAACTCCCTGTTTTTAAACGCATTTATAAAACAGCCTACGCTGGCACACGCACTGCAATGTCTTGCCTGAAGCAAAAACCATTATTTGCACGGAGCATGACCCCATGAACGTCTCACCTGATGCCTATCCTGCCGCTGTCGAAGAAACCTCCAATGCCTCGGGTGTGTCCTGGGGTGCCATTTTCGCCGGAGCCGCCGGTGCGGCTGCGCTGTCCATGATTCTTGTCTTGCTCGGGTCGGGCCTTGGCTTCTCGGCCATGTCCCCATGGGCCAATGAAGGTGCCAGCGCCAAGACGCTGGGAATTTCCACCGTGGTGTGGCTGGCACTGACGCAGATCCTTGCCTCCGGACTGGGCGGCTACCTGGCCGGTCGTCTGCGCGTGAAGTGGTCCAACCTGCACGGCGACGAGGTTTATTTCCGTGATACGGCGCATGGCTTCCTTTCGTGGGCGATCGCAACGCTGGTGGCGGCGGTGTTGATCGTCGGCTCCGTCAGCGGGTTGGTCGGCAGCGGTGTGAAAGCTGGCGCCAGTGCGGTAGCAGGTGTTGCAGGCACCGCAGCCGTTGCAGCGGGCAGTGCCGCAGGGAATACCTCAAGCGAGCAATACGGCTACTTCGTCGATTCGCTGTTCCGTGACGACCGTCCCGCCGCCGTCAGCGATGATGCCGCGCGTGGTGTGGTGGTACGTATCTTCGCCAAGACATTGGCCAACGACGGGCAGTTGGCGCCTGAAGATCGCGCTTATCTCGCGCAACTGGTCGCTCAGCGTACCAATCTGAGCCAAGCCGACGCAGAGGCCCGTGTCGATCAGGTCTACGGCCAGGCCAAGCAAGCGGTCGCCGACGCAAAACTCAAAGCTCAACAGGCTGCCGACACTGCTGCCAAAGTGGCCTCGGCGACCGCGCTGTGGACCTTTGTCGCTCTGCTCTGCGGCGCCTTCGTGGCCAGTCTGGCCGCACTCTGGGGCGGCCGTCGCCGTGACGCCGTGACCTACGTCGAAACTCGCGCCTACACCACTTCTACCGTCCGTTGATCAAGGAGAAACATCATGCGTTCCCTACTGCTGTGGTTTCTGGGTGTACCGATTCCGGTAATTATCCTGATCGCCCTGTTTATGCACTGATCGCTTCATAGACAATCCGCGCATCGCCCTTGAGCTACACAGGGCCTGCGCGGATTTTTCATGCCCGCCTTATGGCTCGCGCGCTTTCCTGGGCCTACCCCTCGCCCCCCTACCCTCCATGAAAAAAGCCCTCGAAGACTGACGTCAACGAGGGCCAAAGGCAC
The DNA here is from genome assembly GCF_003052515.2 of Pseudomonas sp. RIT409. Classification (GTDB taxonomy): domain Bacteria; phylum Pseudomonadota; class Gammaproteobacteria; order Pseudomonadales; family Pseudomonadaceae; genus Aquipseudomonas. Next base: position 117,306 of record NZ_QARE02000010.1, read on the forward strand.
TGCGCTCACAGTTCGGTCAAGGCATTCCCAGCCAATTGGGCAATGCCAGAGAAATGAACGGTACGTACGTCACCAGGATCAAGAACAACAGCAGGATCGACAGCCATGGCAAGGCTGCGCGAATCGTTTGCCCCAGCGTCAACCCCGTCACCGCGGAGGTGACGAACAGGTTCAGGCCCACCGGTGGGTGCACCAGGCCGATCTCCATGTTCACCACCATGACAATCCCCAGGTGAATCGGATCGATGCCCAGCTTGGTGGCGATCGGGAAGAAAATCGGCGCCAGAATCAACACGATGGCCGAGGGCTCCATGAAGCTGCCGGCGACCAACAGCACCACGTTGACCATGATCAGGAAGCCGATGGGCGTCAGGCCCTCGGAGATGACCCAGTTGGTGATCTGTTGTGGGATCTGCTCGGTGGTCAGCACGTGGGCGAACAACATTGCGTTGGCAATGATGAACATCAGCATGATCGACAACCGGCCCGATTCCAGCAGCACCTTTGGGCAGTCGCGCAAGCGCATGTCTTTGTAGACGAACAAGGCGATGAAGGCGGAGTAGACGGCCGCGACCGCGGCGGCCTCGGTGGGCGTGAACATGCCGCTGTAAATGCCGCCCAGAATGATCACCAGCAACAACAGCCCCCAGAAAGCGCGGCGAGCCGTGGTCAGCCACTCACGGAACGAGACACGCGGCTGGGCTGGCAGCTTTTTGACCCGCGCCACGATGTAAATGACGACCATCAGGATCACGCCCAGCAGGATGCCAGGGACCACACCGGCGATGAACAGCTTGCCGACCGACGTCTCGGTCGCCGCCGAATAGACCACCATCACGATCGAAGGTGGGATCAGAATTCCCAGCGTACCGGCGTTACAGATGATCCCGGCGCCGAATTCCCGGGGATAGCCCGAGCGCACCATGCCCGCAACTGCAATCGAGCCCACGGCTGCCACGGTAGCGGGAGAGGACCCGGAGAGCGCGGCGAACAGCATGCAGGCCAACACCGCGGCGATCGCCAGGCCACCGCGAATGTGGCCGACACAGGCGTTGGCGAAGTCGATCAAACGCTGGGCCACGCCGCCCGTGGTCATGAACGCACCGGACAGCAGGAAAAACGGGATCGCCAGAAAGGTGTAGCTGTCGGACGTCTCGAACAGCTTGATCGCCAGCGAGCTCAAGGAGTCCTGGCTGAACAGCAGGATCGACACAGCACCGGACAGGCCCAGCGAAATCGCGATAGGCACACCCAGGAACATGAAAACGAAGAGCAAGAGAAACAGACAAAGCACGGTCATCAGTGTTGCTCCCCGTCAGGATTGGCCAGTTTGCTGGCTTCTGCGGCCTCGTCGGCCAGCCCCAGGCCGGTCTGACGATGGGTCCAGATGCGATGGAGGATTTCCAGATAGCGAGCGATGACCAGCGCAAAGCCGATCGGCACGATGAGGGTGATGTAAGCGATCTTGATGCCGTAACGGTCAAGGTCTTCGGCCCCGATTCCGGCGACGAACAGTGCCGAAACCCATTTGTAGCTGGCGACTAGGAACAGCCCGGCGTACGCCAGGCAGCAGGCGCAAGCGAGCAAGGCGAGCATCCGCTGAACAGGTTTGCTGGTTTTCTTCACCAGCGCATCGACCCCCAGGTGCCCCGCCGTGCGCACGCCGTAGGAAATCCCGAAGAAGATCAGCCAGCCGAACAGCGCCTTGGTCAGGGCCACGCTCCAGGTCATGCCTTGGGCATAGCCCATCAGGTGATCGCCAATCCCTGCAAAAAAGTCGCTGCTGACCGCCCATTGGTCGCTGAGGGTGTAGAACAGTGTGTAAATGTTATTCAGCGCCACGTAAACAAACGTCACCAGCGTCATGGCCGCCAGCAGGAAGGCGATGAAGCCCTCCTCCAGGTGCTCCCAGAGTCGCGTCAGCGATTGCATAAGAATTCTCCGAACGTCGAGAGAGTGGCCACCGCCCAGGAAGGGCGAGGTGGCCACGCAGACATCACGGCCCGTTTCGATCAGGCCGAACCGGGGGTGATCAAGGCGCCTTGTTGGCGTCGTCTGCCGCCTTGATCAGGTCGGCACCGATCTCTTCGGAGAACTTGTCCCAGACCGGCTTCATGACTTCCCGCCACTTGGCCCGTTGTTCCGGGGTCAGCGTCACGATTTCGCTGGTTTTCGCATCGATGATTTTCTGCTTGGCGGTCTGGTTCAGGGCTTCGGCCTGTTTGTTCACCTCGACGGTGACCTGATCCATGATCTTCTGCAGTTCGTCGCGAACGTCCGCAGGCAGGCCATTCCAGAACTTGGAATTGGTGATCACCATGTAGTCGATCAGCCCATGGTTGGACTCGGTGAAGAACGGCTGCACTTCGTTGACTTTCTGGCTTTCATAGTTAGACCAGGTGTTCTCGGTGCCGTTGACGGTACCGGTCTGCAGGCCTTGGTAGACCTCGGCGAAGCTCATCTTGCGGGGGTTGGCGTGCAGCGCGACGAACTGCGCTTCCAGCACACTGGAAGCCTGCACCCGGAACTTCAGGCCGCGGGCATCTTTGGGTTCGACCAGTTTCTTGTTCGCCGACAGCTGCTTCAGGCCGTTGTGCCAGTAAGCCAATCCGTGAATGCCTTTGTCATCCATCGAAGTCAGCAGCGCCTTGCCCTGCGGGCCTTGCTGGAAGCGGTCGACAGCAGCCAGATCGTTGAACAGGAACGGCAAGTCGAAAAGTTGGACTTTCTTGGTGTACTGCTCGAATTTGGCCAGCGAAGGCGCAAGCATCTGCACGTCGCCGAGCAACAGCGCTTCCATTTCCTTGCCGTCACCGAACAGTGAAGAGTTCGGATAGACCTCGACCTTGACCTTGTCTTTCAAAGCGGGATCGGCGGCAACGAGTTTCTGGAACATCAAAGCGCCTTGGCCCTTTGGCGTATTTTCCGCCACGACGTGGGCAAACTTGATCACGACAGGGTCTGCGTAAGCCATGCCGGCCACGGACACTGCGGCGGCGCAGAAAAGCGCCTTGGTCAGCTTCAACATCGATATCACCTTTTTATTGTTGTAGAGGAATCGGTTCTGCGAGAGCGTTGTGCCATCTCACGATGCCCAACGAAGCGTGTTTCGAGAATCAGCTTTTCTATAAACCAGCGTTCGGCAATGCTGAACGCTGCCAGTGGACCCACTGCCTTCCCACCCCCGGGCCAGAGCTGACGTCACCCGAAAACTAGCAGACCCACTGGAAAGTGCCACTCCATGAAAGCCTCCGCTGCTCCACCGCGACGGGATGAGCCCGCAATCCACGCGGCGAGGAGCCTCCGCGCGTCCAGGGCCGCCTGCCTTTAACGCGGATCGCTGCCCAACGCCAACAGCCGCTGCGCACGCAGCAGCACCGGCGCATCGACCATCTGGCCATCCAGTTGAAAAGCCCCGGCCCCCTTGGCCGCCACGCTGGCGTCGACCACACGCCTGGCCCACGCCAAATCCATTGCACTGGGCGCCAGGGCGGCGTGAATCACCGGCACCTGTGCCGGGTGGATGCACAGTGCGCCGCCATAACCCATGTCATAGGCGTGCCGGATCGCACGGTGCAGACCTTCGGGGTCGCCAATAGCCGGATGCACGCCGTCGAGCGGGGGAGCGAGGTCGGCACCTCGAGAATGCAACTGCACGGCCATCCGCGCCTGGTCGAGAAACAGCCGGGCCGCTTCGGTGCCGCTGTTCAGGTTCAGGTCCAGGGCCAGGTCGAGCCCGCCGAACGACAGCCGCTGGACCCCCGGCGCATGGGCGATCTGCTCCAGTGCCAACAGGCCTTTGGCGCTTTCAATGATGGGCAACACGGGCTTGCCGGTGGCATGCACCGCGACGACGTGCGCAGCGCTCTCCACTTTAGGCAGCAGCACGCCGGCAACGCCTGCCTGCTGCGTACAGAACGCCAGATCGGCCAGATGCTCGGCATGCTCCGGCGCGTTCACTCTGACCCATACCGAGGCGTGGGGAGTGTCCTGTAAAAACGCGCCAAGGTTATCCCGGGCCTGACGCTTGAGCGGTTCTTCGACCGCGTCTTCGAAATCGACGATCACCGCATCGGCGCCGGCACCCAGCGCTTTGGCGAAGCGTTCAGGCCGACTGCCGGGCACGAACAGTGCGGAGCGGACAATGGATGGGGGCATGGTTCATACCTCGTTAATAAGTCATGCGCACAACGTAAGGACGCATCGTCTGTAGGAGCGCGCTTGCCCGCGATGCAGCGTGTCAAATACGGCGATGTTGGCTGTATCGACGCCATCGTCGGAGTGCCGCCCAGTTCCAGCGCACGCTACGGTGCGGGTGTGAGCCTTCAAACCACCCCGGCGTCACTCATTCGCGCCTGCTCTTCCGCGCTGAACCCCAGTTCGCCGAGAATGCTCGCCGTGTGCTGGCCCAGGTTGGGCACCCCGTCCATGCGCGGTGTGAAGGCGCCATTGCGCCCTGGCGGCAGCAGCGAAGGCAGCGGCCCCGCGGGACTGTCCACCGTGCGCCAGCGGTCCCGAGCCTGGAGTTGCGGGTGTTCCCAGACACCTTGCATGTCGTTGACCCGCGCACTGGCGATCTGCGCGTCTTCCAGGCGCCCCACCACTTCGTCGAGGCTCAGCGAGGCAAAACCGTCCACGATGATCTGACGCAGCGCCTCGCGGTTTTCCGAACGTTTGAAGTTGGCGGAAAACCGCTCGTCGGTGGCCAATGCTTTGTCCAACAGCACTTTTTCGCAGAACAGCGCCCATTCCCGCTCGTTTTGCAGGCCGAGCATGATGGTTCCCCCTCCACCGGTCGGAAAGGGACCGTAAGGGTAGATCGTCGAATGCGAGGCCCCGGCCCGCGGCGGTTGGGGTGCGCCTTTGTAGGCGTAGTACATCGGGTAGCCCATCCACTCCACCAGACTCTCCAGCATGCTGACGTCGATGCGGCTGCCCTCGCCCGTCTTGTCGCGCAACAGCAACGCCGAAAGGATCCCGGTGTAGGCGTACATACCCGCCGCAATGTCGGCGATCGAACAGCCGGCCTTGGCCATTTCCTCGTCACCCGGTCCGCCGGTCACCGAGAGAAAACCGCCCTCGCTCTGAATCAACAGGTCATAGGCTTTCTTCTTTTCATACGGGCCGCCCTCGCCGTAGCCGGAGATGTCGCAGACGATCAGACGGGGGAAGCGCGCGTGCAATGCGCCGAACGACAGCCCCATGCGCGCCGCGGCACCCGGTGCCAGGTTCTGCACCAGCACATCGGCCTGGCCCAACAACGCTTCGAGGATGTCGCCAGCGGCGTCCTGTTTGAGGTCCAACGTCAGGCTTTCCTTGGAGCGGTTGGTCCACACGAAATGCGAGGCGAGCCCGTCGACGCGCTGGTCATAGCCGCGCGCGAAGTCGCCGACGCCGGGACGCTCCACCTTAATGACGCGCGCGCCGAGATCGGCCAACTGTCGCGTACAGAACGGCGCGGCGATGGCGTGTTCCAGGCTGATGACGGTGATGCCGTCCAGAGGACGGGGGGGTTGTTGAGTCATGCTATTAACCTCTTCTCATGATCGTTCCCACGCTCCGCGTGGGCATGTATCCCATGACGCTCTGCGTCATCGCCGTGGACGCGGAGCGTCCGAGGGAGGCGTTACCACGCGGAGCGTGGGAACGATCACGTATGTGCTATCAGATCAAATCCGCCAGATCCCGCGCATCGCGCAGCTGCCAGACCCGCTCGATCAGTGCCCTGCCCTGCTCTGCCGTGCGTGCGCCCGAGAACGCCAGCAGGCGCTGGACTTTGTCCTCCAGCTCAGGCCGGGACAGGGTGTTGCCCGGATCGCCCTTCGGGTCATCGATCGCGGCGGTCAGCGTGCGGCCGTCGGTGGTGGTGACAATGACCCGGCCCAACCAGCGGGCGGGGTACGCGCCATCGACTTCCGGGTCCAGCTCCATCGTGACCTTCTCGCGGAATGCGGCCACCGCAGCGTCGGTCAGCGCCAGGTCGCGAAACTCGATGAGTTGCGCACTGCCGTGCACCGCGATCAAGCCCAATACGGCGCCCATGGAGAATTTTGCCTGGTGGACGGTTTGCGGCACGTCGACCCGGCCCAGCACGTCGATGGCGCCTTGATGGACGCGGGTAATGACCCGAGCGATCTGCTCGTGCCGCAGGCCTTCGCGCTGCATCAGGTGCAACAGCGCATCCGCTGCCGGGTGGGTATGACGGCAGGACGCATGGAACTTGAAGGAGGTCTCGACCAGCGCCCAACGCGAGCCCAGACGGTCGGACAGTTTCGAGGGGTCGCTGTCGCTCGACATGCCCGCCGCCATGCCTTGATCGCCTTCCAGAATGTTGCGCGCACCGGTCAGGCCGTCAGCGGTCAGGTACGCCGAGAGCACTCCGTCGGCAGCGGCCTTGGCCGTGTGCAGCTGTTTGGAATCGGCCGCATCGCGCAGGAACTCCCAAAGCCCCGCCGCCTGGGTGCCGGCCGTTCCGAGCAGATTGATGAACTGCTCCTGATTGAAATTCAGCAATTTCCCGACCGCCACGGCCGCAGCCAGGGTGCCCACCGTCGCCGTGGTATGGAAGATGCGGTAATGCGAACGCCCCAAGAATTCGCCGATACGAATGCCAGCCTCGTAACCGGCCACTGACGCCAGCAGGAAGTCCTGGCCGGATTTGCCCAACTCCTGCGCGGCTGCCAGCGCTGCAGAGAACACCACGGTCGCCGGGTGCAGCACTGAGCTGTTGTGCAAGTCATCCTGCTCGACCAGATGCGAGGCTGCGCCGTTGACCAATGCAGCGAAATACGCAGTGGTGCCGCGGCCATTGACCAGCACCTTTGCCTTTCCACTGGCCGGGCCCATGCGCTCGGCATAGCGTTCGAAGATCGGAATGGGCCGCGCGCCCTTGCTGGCCAGCGCCGAACCGACCCAGTCCAGAAACAGGTCTTCGGTGCGGTCCAGCACGGGCCCGGGAATCTGCTCGTAATGCAGCTCGGCGAGAAAGCTCGCCAATACCTGGGTGTGGCTTGCCTGGGTATGACTCATCTGGATGTCCTCAGAAGCTGCGTGGCAGCTCGAGCAAATGCTCGGCAACGTAGGAAAGGATCAGGTTGGTGGAGATTGGCGCGACCTGATACAGACGGGTTTCGCGGAACTTGCGCTCGACGTCGTATTCGTTGGCAAAGCCAAAACCGCCGTGGGTCTGCAAGCAGGCGTTTGCTGCTTCCCACGATGCTTTCGCCGCAAGGTATTTGGCCATGTTCGCCGCCGCACCGGCGTTCTTGCCGCTGTCGTATTCCTCGCAGGCGCGCCAGCGCATCAGGTCAGCCGCTTCAATTTCGATATGGGCTTCGGCAATCGGAAACTGAACGCCCTGGTTCTGGCCAATCGGACGGCCAAACACCACGCGATCGCGGGCGTAAGCAGCAGATTTTTCGGTGAACCAGCGGCCATCGCCAATGCACTCGGCGGCGATCAGCGTGCGCTCGGCGTTCAAGCCGTCGAGGATGTACTTGAAGCCCTTGCCCTCTTCACCGATCAGGCTGTCAGCAGGCAGTTCGAGGTTGTCGAAGAACAGCTCGTTGGTTTCGTGGTTGACCATGTTGGCGATGGGCTGAACGGTCAGGCCGTTGCCGATGGCCTCGCGCAGATCGACGAGGAAGATCGACATGCCTTCGGATTTCTTCTTCACCTCGGCCAGTGGCGTGGTGCGCGCCAGCAAGATCATCAGGTCCGAATGCTGGACCCGTGAAATCCAGACTTTCTGGCCGTTGATCACATACTTGTCGCCCTGCCTGACAGCGGTGGTCTTGATCTTGGTGGTGTCGGTGCCGGTGGTCGGTTCGGTGACGCCCATCGATTGCAGGCGCAGTTCGCCGCTGGCGAGCTTTGGCAGGTAGTAGCTTTTCTGCATTTCGCTGCCGTGGCGCAGCAGAGTGAACATGTTGTACATCTGGCCATGCACAGTGCCGGAATTACCGCCGCAGGCGTTCACTTCTTCGAGGATCACCGAGGCTTCGGCCAGGCCCAGGCCCGAGCCGCCGTATTCCACAGGAATCATCGCCGACAGCCAGCCCGCGTCAGTCAGCGCTTTGACGAAGGCCTCCGGGAAGCCCTTCTCCTCATCGATCTTGCGCCAGTACTCGGCCGGGAACTCGGCGCACAGGGCGCGCACGCCTTCGCGGATGGCATTGAGGTCTTCGTTATCGTATGGACTCATGGTGTTCACTCGCGTCTGCCAAAAGCCCCGTCGCAAGTGCGGGGCTGGCCATGCCTATATAAAAGAAGAGAGTTGGGTCGAACCCGGCTCAGTCAAAAAGCACTTCGGCGCTTTGCGCGACACCGGCTTCATTGCCCGCCCACAACTGCGCTTTTCCTGGCTCGCTGATGCGGCCACCGACACGGAACGGCGTCGGCACGTTCAGCGGGCGCACGCCGCGATAGGCGAAGTGGCGCACGCGTTTGTCTGGGTTGGCGTGGATGAACGCGCGCAGGTTGAACGTCGCGATCATCGGCCCGTGAACCACTAGCCCTGGGTAACCTTCGGTTTCAGTGACGTAGGGGTAGTCGTAGTGGATGCGATGGCCGTTGAAGGTCACAGCGGAGTAGCGGAACAACAGGGTCGGCGTCGGGTGGATGGTTTCGCTCCAGTCGCCCTGCTCCGGCGCGTCGCCGCTGTTGAGCTTCGGGGGATTGGGTTCGCGGTAAACGATGTCCTGTTCTTCGCGCACGCACAGCTCGCCGTTCTGTGAGTAATCGTGACGCAGGGTGACGAACAGCAACGACCCAGTGCGGCCGTGTTTTTCTTCGATGTGCAGGATGGTCGACAGGCGATGGGCGTCAGCCCCCACTGTCAGGGGCTGAAGGAATTCGACACGGCCGCCGGCCCACATGCGGTTGCGATTGTCGGCGGGCGGTAGAAAGCCACCACGGGCAGGATGACCGTCGCCGCCCAGTTGCGACTCGAACACCGGTTCCTGGAAAAAACACCATTGCCACAGGGCAGGCAGCGCCTCGCCCGCGGCCGGCACAGGCTCGCCGAACGTGGCGGCGATGCGCTTGATCAGGTTGAGACTCAGGTGATCCTGAGCCTCTTCGGTCCGTCCGATCCAGGCACTGAAATCCACCGGCGAATCTGAATCACTCATGGGAGAGAACCTTCTGCGTTTGTTGTTATGCGCAGATGATGGGATCGAGCGGGCATTCTGTGAATTTGCATTTGCGTATACCGGCGTTCATGTATGCTGAACGCCTCTTTCGCTCGTGGACCGTCCCATGCACTTCGACCTGGCTGACTTGCGCCTCTTCATCCATATCGGCGAATCCCCGAGCCTGACCCAGGGCGCACGCCGCGCCTTTCTTTCCCCCGCGGCGGCCAGCGCCCGGATCAAGGCGCTGGAAAGCCAGCTCGACACCCGCTTGCTGTACCGCGACAGTCGCGGGGTAGAACTCACCCCTGCCGGGCAGCGGCTGCTCAAGCACGCGCGGTTGATCATGAGCCAGGTCGATTACCTCAAGAGCGAATTCACCCACTACGGCACCGACTCGGCGGGCCACATTCGCATCTTCGCCAACACCACCGCGGTGACAGAATTCTTGCCGGAAGTGCTTGCGGGTTTTCTCGCCGAACGCCCAGGGGTGACCGTCGACCTGCAAGAGCGCCTGTCGCGGGACATCGTGCGGGGTGTGCTCGACGGCAGCTCCGACATGGGCATCATCGCCGGACCGGTCGAGGCGGCGGGCCTGCAAATCCTGCATTTCAGCACCGATCGGTTGGTCCTGACCGTGCCCGAAGGGCATGAGCTGGCCAAGCAAAAACAGGTGACATTCAAGCAGACCCTGGCCTTTCAGCACATCGGCCTGCACGAAGGCAGCACATTGCTCAGCTTTCTGCGCGATCACGTCGAGCGACTGGGGCTGAACCTGTCCCTCAGGATTCAAGTGTCGAGCTTCGAAGCCATCTGCCGGATGGTGGAAGCGGGCGTGGGGATCGGGATCATCCCCGAGTCCGCCGCCACGCGCCACAGCCGGACCATGAAACTGGTGACCATCACGCTGGACGAGGCCTGGGCGGTACGGGAGAGGAGCATTCTGGTGCGCGAACTGGACGCCCTGCCGGGGGTCGTACGGGCCCTGATCAAAGTGCTGATGCCTGGTTCGTAAATAGCTCTGCCGCCGCCGACTGTAGGAGCGCGCTCGCCCGCGGCGGCGTCAGCTCGGGCACAGAAGCGGTGTCCTGCTGCACGCCGTCGCGGGCAAGCGCGCTCCTACAGATTGGGTGTCAGGTTTGATTCGTCAGGCACCGTTCAACATCCGCAACCACTTCCCGGGCGGATAGCCAAAGGTCTTCACGAAATGGCGCGTCATGTGGCTCTGGTCGGCGAAACCGGCCATGGCCGAGGCGTCGCTCAGGGACATACCGCAGGCGATCGAATGGCGCACCAGGTCCAGTCGACGCAGCGTCAGGTAGCGATAGGGGCTGGTGCCGAACAACGCACGGAAGTCCCGGGACAGGCGCCAGCGGTCGGTGTCGCTGGCCTGCTCCAGCGAATCGAGGCTGACGCCCTGCTCGAGGCTGGCCAGCAGCAGTTCGCGGGCGCGTTCGGCGGCGACGTAATCGACACGCTGGCGCCCTCTGCGCGCACCCGTGGCGTGTTGCAGGGCGATGGCGATGTCGTAGACGGCGTCGTCAAGTTCCAGCGGGTCGAGGGCGGTGTGCAGGTCACGCAACAGCGCCTGCGTGGCCTTGAACAGACGCGGGTCATTGGACACCCCGCCTTTGATGAACGGCAAGGGTTTGCCACCCAGCACCTGTTGGATCATCGCAGGTTCCAGATAGAACATCCGATACCGAAAGCCATCTTCTGTACCCGCATGCCCATCATGGGGTTCGTCGGGGTGCAGGACCATGGTCTGGCCTGGCAAGTTGTTCACCAGTTCCTTGCCGTAGCGAAAGCTCTGGACGCCTGACAGGGTATGGCCGATGGCATAGGTGTCGTGCCGGTGCATGTCGAAGCCATGGCCGTGGAAGTATGCCTCGATGCGCTCCAACTGCGGCGAGGGTTCGGCGCGCACCACCCAGTCCCGCTCCGAATGGGTCAGGTGGGCTTCACCGTTTGAGTACTTGTCCATGGCGCGGGCTCAACGTTGAAAAGGCGGCAGGCGTTCACAGATACCACTTGCGGTCGCGGTTGTGAATGCCCGTTCCCGCGCAAGCCCACGGACACTTATCGCCAGATCATCGGGGCTCTTGCATCCCATGGGAACTGTGCGACCATCTGACCGTCATTCCAAACAACAACAATGCGCTCGGCCAATCAATTGGCACGAGGCTCCGACCAGGAATGTTGGACTCATGAATTACTTCCGCCGCCTGTGGCTGGACCGCCAGCTGAAACGCGCCCTCGCTCGCAACAAATGCCGACTGGACAGTGGCATCCGGGGCTTGCGAAACGACCTGCAGTTGACCCTCGAATACGGCGTCAAACTGCATCAGGTCAAGATCAATGCGCGAACGCTGCGCATTGGTGCTTACACCGACATCGTCAGCGGCACGGAATTGCAAGATGTCTCGCACATCGGCCGCTACTGCTCCATTGCCCGCAACGTCACCCTCGGACAAAACCGCAAATCGCACCCCTTGAACTGGCTGAGCACTCACAGTGCACTGGCTGCGCAGCGCCACGGCCACTGCGGGGCGCCGCTGACGACTGAACCGACCCGGCAGACCGTGATCGGACACGACGTATGGATCGGCATGGACGCGCTGATCCTGGAGGGCGTAACCATTGGCACCGGTGCTGTCATCGGCGCCCGATCCCTGGTGACCCGCGATGTGCCTCCCTATGCGGTGGTCACCGGCTCCCCCGCTCGCGTGCAGCGCTATCGCTTCGAGCCGGCCGTCATCGAAGGCCTGCTGGCCAGCCAATGGTGGAACCTGCCGCCAGAACACTTGGCCAGGTTGCCCCTGGAAGATCCCGAAAAACTGCTGGAAGCGTTGCAAGGTGTCGTGGTCCCGGACCGCGATCCGGGGTCGGTAACGGTGTGCAACAAGCCGTTCAGCGTGACGCATCGCCACGCAGATCCGGCTGAAGCGGCTGCCCAGACAACGGCGCGTAGTCCCGCGCGGGCGGACCGGCCGGGCCTTGTATCACTGCTGACAGCAGCCACCGCTCGAAAATGAATGGACACCGGCATGGGGTCATCCGGGTTGCTTGAGGTCGTTCGCCGGGGCTGCGGTCGCATGCACCGACGGCGCCTTCGCCTCGAGCAACGCCTGAATCGCCTGTCGGTACGCCTGCTTGCCCAGGTTCATGCTGTTGTTGTGGTTGCCGCCGGGCACCATCAATAGCCGCTTCGGCTCCTGGGCGGCCTCGAACAGCGCCTCGCTGAAGCGCGGCGAAACGAATTGATCGGCGCTGCCATGGACGATCAACACCGGCATGCGGATGTCGGCGATCTTGTCGATGGAGTCGAACTTCTGCGAGACCAGCCAGCGCACCGGCAGTGAAGTCCGGGTGCTGGCAACCGATGCCGCGACGTCGGCCAGGTTGGTGAACGTCGACTCGACGATCAATCCCCGCGCCTGGACCGGCTCATCGCGCTTCTGCGCATCCCGCCCGAGCTCAGCGGCCAGGTCCACCGCCACGGCGCCGCCCAGTGAATGGCCGTAAATCAAGCGCTTGGCAGGATCGGGTTGCAGGTGTTCGAGGCGTTCCCAGGCGATGCGCGCGTCTTCGTAGACAGAGGCTTCCGACGGCAGTTGCCCCTTGCTTTGCCCAAAACCTCGGTAGTCGATGGCCAGTACGGAAAAGCCCAGTGCATGCAACTGCTCGATGCGGAAAAACTGTCCGGTCAGGTTCCAGCGCGAGCCATGCAAGTAAAGGATGGCGGAGGCGTCTTTCTGTTCCGCTGGCCACCACCAGGCGTGGATGTTCTGCGTGACGCCAAACGAGGGGGCCCGCAGTTCGAGCTCCTGCACGTCAGTCGGAATGCCGTGATACCAACTGGCCGTGCCCGGCTCGATCATGAAGATGAGTTCGCGCTCTTTGTGCTGCAGCGCCGCGCAGCCCACGGGCAGGCCTACGACAATCAACAGCATGCACGACCAGAAAAGCCAGCGCGCCTTCAAACGCGCGAGGGAAAGTTGCGGCATAGGGGCGTCCGGAGCAGAAACAATGACCCCGGCAGTGTGCCATTCATTGCCGCGGAAGATGAGTGCCTTCTGCCGGAAGAAATGAATCGTCGGCCCCCCGCCCACAGCAACACGGGGGGCGGGCAAGCGCTCGGCCCACCGAGAGCGGGCCTGTGGTCAATCAGTCAGCGGTGTCCCGCAACTGAATGACACAATAAAACGACTCAGTAGCCCGAAGCTGGCGCGGTGGCGCCACTGACGATGGCAATCCCCGAACTGGTGCCCAGCCGCGTGGCACCGGCCTCGATCATCGCCACGGCGGTGGCGTAGTCCCGAACGCCACCTGAAGCCTTGACGCCGACATCGGCGCCCACGACCTTGCGCATGAGCGCCACGTCCTCGAGCGTTGCCCCGCCACGGCTGAATCCGGTGGACGTCTTGACGAATGCAACCCCCAGTTCACGGCAGATTTCACAGGCCGCGACCTTCTGTGCGTCATCCAGCAGGCAGGTTTCCAGAATCACTTTCAGAGGGACCGCTGCGCACGCGTGTTTGACAGCGGCGATGTCATCGCGCACCACGTCCAGCAGGCCGTCCTTCAGCGCTCCGACATTCAGCACCATGTCGATTTCACCCGCGCCGGCGGCCACAGCCTGCTGCGCTTCGAACGCCTTGGTGTCACTCAACCCTGCGCCCAGCGGGAACCCGACGACCGCACACACCTTCACCGCCTGACCTTTGAGCAGCGATGCCGCATAGGGCACCTGTCCAGAGTTCACGCACACCGAATAGAATCCATTCTCCTGCGCCTCACGGCAAAGCGCAGCAATCTGGGCGCGAGAAGCGTCAGCGGCCAGCAAGGTGTGGTCGATGTACTGCGCGAGGGCGGCGGGTTCGATCTTCATTGACTCATTCCTTCAAGAGCAGCGATTAGCGGTAAGCTTCGAGCGGCACGCGAGGATGATTCGCCCGTCACCCCATAGTGTTTGAAATATAACATATTGTGTTAATTTTACATCAATTCAATCGACAACCGGGATGACCGTGGACAACAAGAAATCCGACCGCATCAAATTGATTCAGCAAGCCCTGCAGGACCAGAAAGCCATTCACCTGCGTGAAATGGCAGCGCTGCTGGATGTCTCGGAAATGACCCTGCGGCGCGATCTGAGCCGGCACCCAGAGAAATTCCATTTGCTGGGCGGGCACATCACCCTGGCATTCGATCCCTCCGAAGCCAACGATTACAAAGTCACCGAGCAAGGCACACGACACGTCGAGGAAAAGCGTCGTATCGGCAAGTTGGCGGCGGCGTTCATCAAGCCGGGGGATACGGTCTTCTTCGACTGTGGCACAACCCTCCCCTTCGTCATCGATTTCATCCCGGACGAGATGGAGTTCACCGCCGTGTGCAACTCCTTGAACGTCTTGCTCAAACTCCAACAGAAACCCAACTGCAACATCGTGTTGTGCGGCGGCAGCTTCCACCGCAAGAATCAGGTCTTCGAACACCACAGCGAGGCGAGCATCCTGGACGGCATTCGCCTGACATGGGCATTCGTTTCAGCGGCTGGAGTCAGCGACCAGTTTGGTGTCACTTGCTTCAACTTCAACGAGGTCGAGGTCAAGCAAAAGGTCCTGCGTCAGGCATGCCACTGCATGTTGCTGGCCGACCACTCCAAGTTCGACGCTGTGCGCACGGCGCATTTCGCTACGCTGGATGCTTTTCATGTAGTGGTCAGCGACAAGAAAGTGCCCAAGGTGTATCGCGACTTGATCCAGGGCTACGGGGCGCAGTTGGTGGTGTGACCCTGCCGTATATCCATCTATAGGAGCGCGCTTGCCCGCGATAGGGTCTATCGGGACCGAATGGGCAAGCTGGACACAACCCCGTCGCGGGCAAGCGCGCTCCTACAAGGCGCCGGGTATCGTTAGTCAGAATGCGGGCCGACCTGTAGGAGCGCCAGGCTACGTTAGGCAGGATGCGGGCCGACCTGTAGGAGCGCCCCGCTACGTTAGGCAGGATGCGGGGCGACCTGTAGGAGCGCGCTTGCCCGCGACAGGGTCTATCGGTACCGAATAGGCCAGCTGACATAACCACGTCGCGAGCAAGCGCGCTCCTACAAGGCGCTGGACATCGTCGGAATGCGGGGCAATCTGTGGGAGCGAATTCATTCGCGACGAGGCCATCAGCGTTTCAATTCACCCATCAGTTGCCCCACCTCCCCAGCCGCCAGATACCCTGTTCTCACACTGAACGACACGCGCTCCCCGGCCGCCAATTCCCGCACGTTGCCTTTGGCCTTTTCCGCCCGATACCCTTCCGGCTCGCAGGTCGCGGGCAGCACGAACGCGGCCACCTGCTGATCGGCGTTGTGCAGAATCCAGCGCGCCGCGTGATCGAACTGCTGCGGTTTATAGCGGGTGTAAAACGCGGCGCCGTTCTCATGGGTGAGCAGGAAATGCGCGTCACCGTTGGCATCCGCCTTGACCTCGTCGAAGAAGCAGACGATCTCCGGGTCGTACCACTCAGGGGTATTCAACACCTGCAAACGCGAAGGATCTTCCGTCAACTCCGCCATGTAAGCCGACCACGCGGGTGTCGGTTTCACGTGGGCCGGCACACTGCTGCGCACCCTGGTCTTTTCAATACCCAACGGCTCGACAAACCGTCCGTTGGCGACGTACGCGTAGTTCATGTGCGCCATGTACATCAGCGCCATTGGCTTGCCCGCCAGGTTCTGCACGTCCATGCCGATGTCGAACAACGCCGAGCCCGGACGCACTGTCACGCTCGGGCGGGCGCGGTAGTGATCGCCGAAACCCATCACGTATTCACACTCGCCGCCGAGGCGCAGAAACGCCCCACTCGCGTCTGACCC
The DNA here is from genome assembly GCF_003052515.2 of Pseudomonas sp. RIT409. Classification (GTDB taxonomy): domain Bacteria; phylum Pseudomonadota; class Gammaproteobacteria; order Pseudomonadales; family Pseudomonadaceae; genus Aquipseudomonas. Next base: position 133,305 of record NZ_QARE02000010.1, read on the forward strand.
GATTTCCAGCCAGGCGATGTCCATCGGCGCGCAAGGCATTTCGCCGTGCAGTGGATGATCGTCCTCCGGCGTCGGGCAGCCGTTGCGCAGAAGCCCGCTGTGGAACATGAAGCAGCCGTAGGTGCCGATGACCGTCGGGGTCGGGCGCGGCTGGTCGAACATGTTGCGCATGGTCAGGTCGCAGCCGTCGAACACCGCCGACCAGATCATCTGCCCCTGATAGGGCAACACCACCACACGGCCGCGATTGTTCTCCAACGCCAGCGCCTTCACGCCACTGGGGTAGGTCCAGATCAGCACACGAAAGTCGGCAGACGCCAGCAGCGTTTTTTCAACGCCGCTGAACAGCTCGGGATACAGAGAGATGATCGTGCTCATGAAGCGGTCACCGCACCGACCGGCGCCGTTTCGCTGCGCGGATCACGCAGGCATTTGATCGCGTAGGCGACGATCACCACGAAGCACAGCAGCGGCACGCTGTAGGCGATTTGCATGTTGCCATGGGTCGCATCGGACAGCAGGCCCTGGAAGATCGGCATCACCCCGCCGCCGACGATGCTCATCACCAGCAGCGAGCCGCCAACCCCCGTGTCTTCGCCCAGGCCGTCGATGGTCAGGCCGTAAATGGTCGGCCAGCAGGGGCCGAGGAAAATGCTCACGCCCACCGCCGCGTAAACGGCGCTGATGTTCGGCACCAGGATGGTGTAGGCCAGCAGCACGATGGTCAGCACCCCGTAAATCGCCAGCACTTTGGCCGGGTGCATTTTGCGCATCAACAGGTTAGCGATCATCTTGCCGACGAAGTACGCCGCGAAGGTGGTCAGCAGGAACCACGACGCGCTGCGCTCGTTCATGCCGCCCATCTGCATGGCCAGACGAATGGTGAAACTCCAAACCCCCACTTGCGCCCCGACGTAAAGAAACTGCGCCAGCACTCCAAAGGTGAAACGCGGGTTACGCCACAGGCGAGACAGGCTTTGCGCCACGCTGCTTTTCTTGGCGATGTCCTTGAGGTTGCCTTTGCACGCCGGGAACCGGGTGAAGGCGATCAGTACGAACATCAGGATCAGCACCGCGATCATCCATTTGTACGGCAGGAGCGTCGACTGGATCATCTCCAACTGCTGAATCGCCGCCTCGGACGCACTCATCTGAGTCAGTTGTTCGCGGCTGGCGTCGGTGTCCTTGAACATCACGAAGCTGCCCACGTACACCCCGGCCATGGCGCCGAATGGGTGGAACGTCTGTGAGATGTTCAGGCGACGAGTGCCGGTTTCACGAGGGCCCATCAGAGTCGAGTAGGTGTTGCAAGCCGTTTCAAGAAACGACAGCCCCGCGGCGATGACGAAAAGCGCCATCAGGAACATGCCGTATTTGGCCATCGACGCCGCGGGGAAGAACAGCGAGCAGCCCACCATGTACAGCAGCAGGCCGATGAGGATGGTGGTCTTGTAGCTGAAACGTCTGACGACCATGGCCGCCGGTATCGCTACGAAGAAGTAGCCCAGATAAAACGCCGACTGCACGAATGCCGTCTGGAAATCGCTGAGCAGGAAGGCTTTCTTGAAATGCGCGATCAGCACGTCGTTCATGCTCGCCGCCGCTGCCCACAGCGCGAAGCAGCAGCACAGCAGGATAAAGGCGAACCACGGCGTGCGGTTCAGGTAGAACCCGTCCGGGGAATGTTGGAGCGCGGGCTTTGTCATTGTTGTTCTCCGTGAAGTGCAGAAAGACCTCACCCCGTCGGCCACCAACGTCCGGCCAGAGTGCGGCGGCTCATGAATGGCTTACAGGGCGTCGAGAAAACGTGCGAACCCGTCGGCGTCCGGGTACGAACTCTGCGTGCCTCGCCCGGTGACCGAGCACGCGGAATAGGCCACGGCTTGCGTCATCGCGTGGCGCATGTCGCCGTCCTCGCTCCAGTGACGCGCGAAGCAGCCGATGAAAGCGTCACCGGCACCCGTGGTGTCGCGGGCATCCACCTTGAGACCCTCGACGCGGAACTCGCCCTCCTCGCCCACGTACAGCGCCCCCTTGTCGCCCAGCGTCACGATGACGTGGCGAATGCCGTCCCGCGTCAATTGCAGTGCTGCCGCCCTCGCCGCTTCGAGGGAGTCGATCACCTCGCCGGTGATCAGAGCCAACTCGGTTTCATTGGGGATCAGGAAGTCGAGTTTCAGCAGGTGTTCGCGGCTCAGGCCTTTGACGGCGGGCGCAGGGTTGAGCAAGACCGGAATGCCGTTCGCCTTGGCAAAGTCGATGGCGTAGTAAACGGTCTCCAAGGCGATTTCGAGTTGCAACACGATCAGCGAGCAGTCGCGCAACGCGGCGTGCGCGGCGTCGATATCCGCGGGCTTGAGGTGGGCGTTGGCACCTTTGACGATGAGGATGCTGTTGTGGGAATCGTGCTGCACGAAGATGGGCGCCACGCCGCTGGAAACGCCGGGCACACGCTGGACGAACAGCGTATCGATGCCATGGCGCTGGAAATTGGCGAGGGTGTTGTCGGCGAAAGCATCGTCACCGACCTTGCTCAACATCAGCACGTCGGCCCCCAGTTTGGCCGCTGCCACCGCCTGATTGGCACCCTTGCCGCCGCATCCCATGGCGAAATCCGGTGCTTCCAGCGTCTCGCCCTGGACCGGCATCCGATCGACGTAGGTGATCAGGTCCACCATGTTGCTGCCAATGACCGCGATCTTTTTCATGTGTCGTTACCTTGTGCACGTTCTGACGACCTGAAACCCAATCGCCCGAGCGCTATTATTTCTGTTATTTAAATAACAATTATTGTGACTATTCAACCTCTTTTTTCTGAAAGCGGTCAGCCTCGCAATGCAAAGCGGGTCAGGCATCGCTGCCTGACCCGCTAAAGATCCGGAGATAGAGAGGTTTGCCTCGTCGAAAAGCTAAGACCACCGGCGGTCGCAATCGTTTGCGATGGGGATTTCGTCACCGCTGCACGTGGGCGTTCGGAACTTCACTTTCCCTCTCGTGGGCGCATTTACATCAAGCCATAGAGCAGCGCGATGTTCGCCACCAGCATCGCCAGCGCAGTGGGTACCTGCGCCTTGATCACCGCATATTTGTCCGGCAGTTCCAACAGCGCTGCCGGAATGAGGTTGTAATTCGCCGCCATTGGCGTCATCAGCGTGCCGCAGTAACCGGAAAACATACCGATAGCCGCCATCACCGCAGGGTTGGCCCCGTACATGCCCACCAGCACCGGTACGCCGATACCGCCGGTCATCACCGGAAACGCCGCGAATCCGTTGCCCATGACGACGGTGAAAAGCGCCATCCCGAGCACATACACCATCACGGCGATCAGCCGAATATCCAAGTTGATGTACGCGGTCGCCAGATGCGCCACCGCTTTGCCGACGCCGGCGTCGTTAAAGACCAGCCCCAGCATCGCCAGCATTTGTGGGAGCACGAGCGCCCAGCCCAAGGCTTCGGTCAGGCGGCGGGACTCGCGCATGGCCTGGACCGGGGTGTCGCGGGTGAGCCAACAAGCCAGTGCCAGCGCCACCAGGCTGCCGATGCCCAACGACACGAAGGTGCTGTTGGCCGGATCCAGCAGATAGACGTCGCCAAACTTGATGGCCTTCAGCCCCACCGCGCCCACCACCGTCACCAGCGGAATGGCCAGTGCGGGGACGAACAACCTGTTCCTCAAGCGCCCTGCACTTTCGCGTCGCGCCGCGTCCGGGAGGTTATCGTGGCGACCGAATCCGACACCGCCTAATCCCGCGATCAACGCCATGAGGAGCACCCCGGCGCCCACCCAGACAGCGGGCAGGCGCTCGCCGATCAAAAAAGCAGTCGCGAACAGCCCCCAAAAAAGCCCGGTGGTCCAGCGCTTGGGGTTGCTGCGATCTGCGGCTGTCATCAAGGCCGTGATCGCCAGGATCAGGCCGGCCAGCCAGTACAGGTATTGAATGGACAGGATCATGACGACACTTCCTCAGACGTGGCGGATGGGTGTGGCAGCGCCTTGAGTTCGCGATTCAGGCGTTGGTCGAAGCGGTGCAAGCGGATGCTGTGGATCACGAACGCGCACAGCGCTGTCGGGATGCCCCAGAAGGCAATGTGCATAGGGTCCACGTCGATACCTGATCCCAGCAGGAACGTGTGCATCAGGGCGATCGCGCCAAAGGCCACGAAGATGTCTTCGCCAAAAAACAGCCCCACGTTGTCGGTGGCGGCACACAGGGACAACAGCTTGACGCGCAGGGCGTCGGGCAACTTGCCGAAGCGCGATTCGGCTGCACCTTCCGCCATCGGTGCGAGCAGCGGACGAACCATCTGCGGATGCCCGCCCAGGCTGGTCAAGCCCAACGCCGCCGTGCTCTCCCGCACGAACAGATAAGCGATCAGCAGCCGCCCGGCAGTGAGTCGGGTGAACCGTGTGACCCAGTTCTGGGCGTGCAGCCGCAAGCCATGTCGCTCCAGCAAACCGATGACGGCCAGCGGCAGCAAAATGATCAGCGGCAAGGTGCGGGTCTTGATGAAGCCGGTACCGATGGTGGCGAGGATGGTTTCCAGCGGCATGCTCGCCGCAAGGCCCGTGGCCAGTGCCGCCAGCGCGACCACCAGCATGGGATTGAAACGCAGGACGAAGCCCAACACGATGACGAGCACGCCGAGCAGCGGCCAGAGGTTGATAGCGGTTTGCATGATGAATCTCTCGAGGTTATGGGCCGCGTGAGGACTGGACAGCCCACGCGAAATGGAGAGGGTTGGGCGGCGCCGGCTTTTACCAAAGCGGGACGGTGTAGCTCACGATCAACCGGTTCTCGTCCAGGTCATTGCCAAAGTTCGAGCGCACCGTCGCGTTGCGCCATTTGACGCCCAGGTTCTTCAGCGCCCCGCTTTGCACCACATACCCGATGTCCGTGTTGCGTTCCCACTCCTTGCCCTCGCCGCCTGCCGCACGTTCGACGTTGTCGCCCGACACATACCGGCTCATGAACGTCAGGCCGGGCAGCCCCAACGCCGCGAAATCGTAGTCATAGCGCAACTGCCAGGAGCGCTCCCGGGCATTGGCGAAATCACCGATCTGAATGAAGTTGACCAGATAGGGATCACTGCCCGCGATGTACGGAAAGGGGTCATCGCCGTTCATTCGCTGGTAGCCGACGCCAAAGGCATGTGCGGTGAGTCGGTAGGTGAACATTGACCCGAATGCCGTGTTGTCCAGGGCGCGGAAAGATCCGTCCTCGCGACTGCTGGCGTAGCGGATGTCCGATTTCAGGCTCTGGCCCGTGCCGAGGGGCAATACATGAATCAGCCCGCCGTAGTACTGCTGATAGACGTTTTCCAGTTGCCCATAGTGAGCGCTCAGCGTCAGTTGCGGCGTGACCTGATAATCACCTCCGCCGAAATTGAAACTGTTGCTGGTGCCGCCGATGCGATTGCCGGTCATCTCGGTGAAGTCACTCGAGCTGTTGGCCTTGATGCGGTCGATATGGCCTGCGTTCAACGTGAGGCCGGCCAGTTCCTGTGAGGTCAGCAGCCCACCGCGAAAGGTTTGCGGCAACAGGCGGGTGTCGTTGGCGTTGATCACCGGGTCCTTGAAAAACAACGAGCCAACCTTCAGCTCGGTTTTCGAGGCTTTCATCTTGGCGGTCAGCCCCAACTTGGCGTAGTCGTCCTGGGAGCCACCGGATGAGCGGTCCGCAGGCAGCAAGCCGGTGCCCGCCGTGCCGTCACCCGAATCGAGCTTCAACCCCACCATGCCCAACGCGTCCAGCCCAACGCCTACAGTGCCTGCGGTGTATCCCGATCGCAGACGCAGCAGAAGCCCTTGGGCCCATTCCTCCGCCTTGTCGCGAGCACCCTCCTGACGGAAGTCACGATTGAAGTAGAAATTGCGGCCTTCCAGTTCGCCTTTGCTGTCGGCAACGAAATCGGCGTGGGCGGTGATGCCCTGTGTCAGCGTGACGCTGCCAAAGATCAATGCACAGACGTATTTCTGATTGTTATGGGTCATTGAAGCCTCTTCCCGTGAGCGCGCAGCGGTGTCGACCGACTGCTTGGCAGAGCGCAGCTAATGAATGAGGTCGGGCGCCTGAACACCGCGACCCTGAAGGCTTGGCGCGTGGATTGCATCGGTGTCTACCGACGCGGCGTCGTGCCTTTCTCGTGTCGCCGAGCATCTTTCGGCAGACCGCTGCATGCCGTCCAACGGGAAAAAACCGCTATGCCCTATAAGAAAATCTGTTCAGCACCGTTCATCGTCTCCCCTTCATTTGGAGGGCAATGAGTGACGCGATAATCATATTCACTTTACACTTGCTATCCATTCGCTAGTGTAGGGGCCGGAAACTAGGACTCGCTGTAGAGGGATGGCCAGTAGTTGGTTCCAGATCCGGCTTATATCGACCGCTAAATGTATCTTTCAGGGAGCGCATGACCTCTTCGATTCACCACGCAACTTTCCTTCTTAAATCCTGAGCAATCAGTCAACAAACCAGGCCTTATAACAACACCGTCACCGGCCGACCGATCACGATACGGAATGACCATGCAGAGTATCTCTCCGGTTTTCGCGCAAGCGTTTATCGACGCTATTTGTCACGTCGAAAAAGGTGTTGAGCACCATCTTGTTCATTCGCCGGAGCAGGCGCATGAGTTGCCGCCGCCTCCCCATGTACCGATGAACGAGCTCACCGAATTCTTTTCCCGCGCGCACCTGCAGACTGGCAACGAGGATATCGGTCTGCTGGCGTATCACAGCGCGCACCCCGGGCACCTGGGGGTCTTGGGCTACGCGATCATGTCGTGCCCAACGCTGCACGACGCGCTGGCCCGGATCGCCGAGCACCACACCCTGATCGGCAGCGGCTTCAGCCTGTTCCTGGACGTTCACCCGACGGCGATGAAGATTGCCGGATTGTCCACCAGCCCATGCAACACGGCGCTGCCGCGGGCTTTCATCGACGCGGTGGCCGCCCTCACGCTTGGCTTGCTGCACTGGCTGGCGCCCAAGGCTCGTATCGAGCCGATCCAGGCCGAATTCAGCTACCGCGAACCCACAGACAAGCGTCAACTGGAGCGACTGTTCGGCACCAACCTGAAGTTTTCCGCCCCGGTCACATCGCTGACCTTCCGCCGCTGCGATGGCGAATTGCCGGTGGCGACCTTCGACCCGTCACTGCAGCAGATCCATGACGAATACCTGCGACGACGCCATCGCGAATGGCAAGCGGCGGTGATCACGACACGCCTCAGGCAGCTCATCCTCCAGTACTTGCTCCAGGGCAAGACGCTGGCGCTCGAAGAGGTGGCTCAAGGCATGGAGATGTCTGCGCATCAGTTATCCCGCGCATTGGAAAAAGAAGGTCAGCGTTTTCATAAAGTGCTGGACGAGGTACGCCAGCAACACAGTCGTCATTTGCTTCTAAATACCGATCTGAGTCTGAAACAAGTGGCTTACTGCATCGGATTCAAAAACCAGAGCGCCTTCAATAAAGCCTGTGAGCGATGGTTTTCGATGTCGCCGGGAAGTTATCGGATCGAACGAGGGATCTCCCCGTCCGGTACCCAATGAAACGCGGTTCAAGTTCCATCTAGAACGGATCACTGGCGCCTTTATTGTTATCCGCAAGCTGTTTTCGTTTGTCCCCGAGGTGACGCCCCGGTTAAAACCTACCGCTTACACGGTAAAACCCCGTGACGGGACTTGCCGTTCACTGGGGACGAACATTCAATGATGCTCAGACGTTTCAAATTCGCCACACGTATTCGACTGTGCTTTGCACTGGTGATCCTCGCGCTGATCGGGGTGGGTGCCTTTGCCATGTATCAAGCCAAAATGATTCGTCAGGCGAGTCTGGTGATCGAACAAGATGCCCTGCCGGGCATTGCCTTTGGCGATGACATCATTCTCGCGGTGGCCAAGGCGCGCTTGAGCACCCTGCGCTTGCTGGTCTCGACCAACGAAGCGGCACTGGCCAAGAACTATCAACTGCTGATGGACGACATCCGCGACTTCAAGACCGCGCAAGATACCTACCGTCCGTTGATTTCCACCGAGCACGAGGGGCAGATCTTCAACCGTGTCGGCACGCTGTTCGATCAGTATCGAGCGGGCGCGCTCAAGGTGCATGATGAACTGGCGCAAGGCCACGCGACGCAGGCGCAGGCATTCATCGAAAACGAGCTGACCACCCTCGCGCAGCAGATGAGTGATGCGCTGGGCGAACTGGAGCGTATGAATGACGCCTCTCAACAGGCCGCCAGTGAGTCGGGAGCCGCGGCTTACCGGATGTCACTGCAGGTCACGCTGGGAGTGATCATTGTGGTCACACTGGGTGCAGCGCTCATCGCACACAGTTTGACGCGCAGCATCGCTCAGCCCGTGTCCCAGGCGCTGACGTTTGCCGAACAGATTGCGCAGGGCGATCTGCGGGCGACGTCAGTGCACATCGAAGAGCAGGATGAGGCGGCTCAATTGTTGCGAGCGGTGGTCGTCATGCGCGACAACCTCAGCGGCACGCTGTCGGGTGTCTACCACGCCGCAGCGCAGCTTTCCGCCGCTGCGGAGGAACTCAGTGCGCTGGTCAACAGCAGTAACACCGATCTGCAAGCCCAGAACAGCGAAATCGAGCAGGCTGCCACCGCCATCACCGAGATGAGCCAGGCCGTCGACGAAGTCGCGCGCAATGCCTTGAGCACGTCCGATGAGTCCAGAAGTTCGTTGCACCTGGCCCAGGACGGCCAGCAGGAACTCAACGCCACGCTGGGCGCGATCACCCGCTTGGACAGCAGCGTCAGCGGCGCTTCCGAGCGTGCCGGTGTGCTGGCGAGCAACACGCTCGAAATCAGCAAAGTACTTGAGGTGATTCGCTCCGTTGCCGAGCAGACCAACCTGTTGGCGCTCAACGCTGCCATCGAAGCGGCGCGTGCAGGCGAAGCCGGTCGCGGCTTTGCCGTAGTCGCTGATGAGGTGCGCTCGCTGGCCCATCGCACCAGCACTTCGACGATGGACATCGAGCGCATGATTGGCCACATCCAGAGTGGCACCCGCGAAACCGTCACAGCCTTGACCGACAGTGCGACCCAGGCTGCTCAGACGCGGGAACAGGCGGTGTCCGCCAACGCGGCGCTGCAGGGCATCACCACCTCGGTGAACCGCATCGATGAGCGCAACACCCTGATCGCCACTGCGTGCGAGCAACAAGCGCTGGTGGCCAAGGACGTGGATCGCAGCATCATCCGCATTCGCGACCTCTCCATGCAGTCCTCGGTGCGCGCCGACCAGACCCGGGCGGCGAGCGAAGAACTGGCACAGATCGCGGTGGCGCTCAAACAGCGTCTCGACGGCTTTACCTTCCAATGACACGGAACGCTGCGATGGAACCAATCGACGAATTGACTCAAAGCCTGACCAGCCTGCTGGAGAGCATTGCCGGATCCCGGCACGATCTGGACATTCATGGCCAGAAGACCCTGCTCGAAGCCCTACGCCAACTGCTCAAAGCCACCGAGGAACTGAACCTGAGGATGCAGGACATCGTCCGTCAGCAACATCAGGCACAGCGCTCCCGACCTGCGCTACGCCTGGTGAAATAGCTGCTCGCACGGATTTGATCGGGCGTCCAACAAATAAAACCGTGGCGCCCGATCAGAATTTCCATTGTTTCACTGGCATGTAACCTGCTTTTTCCCTGACTGATGATCGCCGTTCGCGGTGGGCTCTTCGGCCCCCTGCCCCGTTCGGCACCGCTCAATCGCTCAAGGAAAACGCTCGGTGAACCTCAAGTTTCTGGAAACCTTTGTCTGGGTCGCTCGGCTGAAAAGCTTCCGGCTCACGGCAGAGAAGCTGTTCAGCACCCAGGCGTCTATCTCCAGCCGGATCGCCGCGCTGGAGGACGAAATGGGCGTGAGGCTGTTCGTCCGCGACTCCAAGGGCGTCTCCCTGACCACCGAGGGTGTGCGGGTGTTGGAGTACGCCGAACACATCATGGACACGATGCAAAGCATGAAAGCGGCGATCAATGACCCCACCCAAGTGCGCGGCAGGATCCGCATCGGCGCCATGGATACGGTGATACACACTTGGCTCAGCCCGCTGGTAACACGGCTGATGAAGTGTTACCCGAACCTGGAAATCGAGCTGACCGCCGAGACCGCCAGCAATCTGTGCATGCAACTGGAAAAGGGCTATCAAGACATCATTTTCCAGACCGACGTGCTGCGCTTCGACGCCGTGCGCAATGCGCGATTGGCGCGCTATCCCCTGCAATGGGTCGTGCCCGCCGGGTCGACGTTCGACCGCGCCGACGTGACGCTCGAGGAAATCGCCCAGGCGCGTATCGTGACCTTCTCACGCAACTCCCGGCCGCATCAGGACATCCTTAACATGCTACACACCGCCGACATCATCACACCGCGCATCAATTGCGTGAACTCGGCATCGGCCATCACCCGTTTGGTGCGTGACGGCTTCGGCATCGGCGCCTTGCCGGTCGCCTTGGTCCGTGGCGAATTGGCGCAAGGGGTACTGACCCTGATCGACAACGTGCCACTGCCGCCGCAGATGGATATCGTCGCCAGTTGGCGCACGGGCGCCGGAATGGAACGGGTGGAGGACATCGTCAGCCTGACCCGCGAGGTGGTCAGTGAATACGCGCAGGAAATGCCCGACGGCTTTGTGCTGGAAGGGGGTGATGATTGAAGTGGCGGCCCGCCGCGAAACCAGCTTCCATCGGCTGCGCAGCCGTCCCATGGCCTGGGTGCTCCGCTGCTCAGTAGTCCCCCCGCCCTTCCAGCAAGGTGTCCAGCAACCACGCCGCAGCAGGGCCCGGGCTTTTTTGCCGCGACCAGATCACGTCGACCGCCGAACTGCGCGGCCAGCCGGGGACCTGCAACTCTTTCAAGCGGCCCTGGGCGTAACTTCGCACCAGCCAGCGCGGCAGAGCCGACCACCCAAAACCGAAAACGGCCATGTCCATCAACAACAGGTAATTGGGCGCTGACCAAGTCCGTTGCGCCCCCTCTGGCAGGTCATCGGTGGTGACGCACTCGTCAAGGAGCGTGTTCAGCCGCAACGCGCGATGCTTGGCCAGTTGCCGATAATCCACCTGCGGCTCGCCGGCCAACGGATGCCCATGGGAAACGAACAAGCCAAAGTCCGCGCGCTCGACGATCGTCGCATAGCCGATTTCCGGGGGGTAACCGGGTTGCGCGGACAACAGCCCCAGCGTGGCGCGCCCGGTCTGAATCAGGTTGATCGCATCGCCGTGTTCGGCGAATACGCACTCCAGCTCAATGTCGGGAAAACGCTGATCGAGCTCGGTCATGCGCGCTTCGAATTCGGCGAATTGGTTGGCATCCGAGAGCACCAGGGTCAAGCGCGACTCGACGCCCTCCACCAACCGGCCTGCCGCCCGCCGCAATTTGTCGGAGGACACCAGCACATCGGTGATACGGTCTTCCAGCGCCCTGCCCGCCTCCGTCAGGGTCGGCTGCTTCGACGAACGATCGAACAGGGTGACACCCAAGTCGATCTCCAGCCGGGAAATCGCTTCGCTGATGGTCGACTGACTCTTGCCGAGCCGTCGGGCCGCCGCACTGAACGACCCGAGGGCGACGACTTGGGCAAAGGCTTCGAGCGCCTCCGGTGAATAGCTCATGAGAGATCCTTGGCAGGTCCATCGGTTTTTCCGATGGTAACGATTTTCACTGTAGCCGACTGCACCGCGACAATGCAGCCCTGCCCAGCCAAACAGTGAATCCGACCCATGCCCGTGCACTCAACCGAGACACCGACGACGCCCACCAAGTCGCTCAAAGAGCGCGCCTTCCATGCCGCGCTGTTTGAACTCATCGGCGTGCTGCTGTTCGCGCCTGCCCTGGCCTGGGTCTTCGATCAGCCACTGGGCAAGATGGGCGCGATGACGGTCATGATTTCCACCCTTGCGATGCTGTGGAACATGGTGTTCAACGCCAGCTTCGATCGCTTGCGCGCCCGGCTCGGGTTTCCAATGACCGTGAAGGTACGGGCGCTGCATGCCATCGCGTTCGAAGCCGGGCTGGTGGTCGCCGTTGTGCCGCTCGCTGCCTGGTGGCTTTCGATCAGTTTGCTGGAGGCGTTCATGCTGGATATCGGGCTGCTGCTGTCGTTCCTGCCGTACACGATGGTGTTCAACCTGGTGTACGACAAGGTGCGGGAGCGGTTGCTGGCCAGAAGAATGCTGGGCCCGGATACCTGTCGATGATCGCCCCCGTGCAAGGCGTGACCTCGCTGCTCACACCAGAAAGGGCAGCACTTCGGCCAGTAACGCGTCAGGAATCTCCTCTGCCAGGTAATGGCCGCCCGGCAGCGCCTTGCCCTGTACATCGCTGGCGACCTGTCGCCACTCCTTGAGCGGGTCGAAGCATTGGCCCACCGTGCCTTCCGCGCCCCACAGCACCAGCAAAGGCAGTTGCAGGTGGTGACCGGCAGCAAGGTCGGCGCGGTCGTGATCCAGATCGATGCTGGCGCTGGCGCGGTAGTCTTCGCAGACGCCACGCGCGGCGCCTGGCAAGCGGGCACAGCGCACATATTCGGCAAAGGCCTGATCGGTGAATGGGGTAAGCCCCGCACTGCGTGTGCCCATGACGCTGCGCACGTACTGCTCGGGGTTGGCCTCGAGCAAGGTTTCAGGCAGCGGCGCCGGGCGAATCAGGAAGAACCAGTGCCAATACGCTCGGGCGAAAGCCTCGTTGGTCTGGCTGTACATGGCCAGCGTGGGCGCGATGTCGAGCAAGGCCATGCGCGTGACGGCCTGCTCATGGTCCAGCGCCAGCCGGTGCGCGACCCGGGCGCCCCGGTCATGGGCCAGGATCGAAAAGGTCGGCAGGCCCAGCTCGCGCATCAGCGCCACCATGTCACGCCCCATTTCACGCTTGGAATAACTGGAATGGTCGTCGGTGGCCAAGGGCTTGTCGCTGTCTCCGTAACCACGCAAGTCCGCCGCCACCACCGTGAAGTGCTGACTGAGACGCTCGGCGATCTTGTGCCAGATGACGTGGGTCTGGGGATGCCCGTGCAGCAGCAACAGACCAGGGCCATGGCCACCGATGCGGTAGGCAATCCGCACGCCATTGACCAGGCGCAGGTCTTTCTGGAATCCGGCAAACATGGGTCACTCCTTATGATTGTTGGCCACATGCTAAAGCGATGAGCCTGAGCGGCAAGGCGCGAAACGTGGCGACGGCGTTCATGAAACGTGTTGGCTCGCATGCGCGCCATGGGGGGACGGACGGGCAATTGGTCTCCCGTAATCCCGTGCCATTGGCTATTCGGCGCGCCGCCCGCCCAGCGTAAGGTAGCGCCACGTCAAACGACATTTCCTACCTTTTTGAATGGAGTGAACCCCATGAACGCACGCATCGCCTGGGCACAGAAATCACCGGAAGCCTACAAAGCCATGGTAGGCCTGGAGACCGCCTTGGCCCGCACCGGCCTCGACCACTCACTCATGGAACTGATCCGCCTGCGCGCCTCGCAACTCAACGGCTGTGCCTATTGCGTCAACATGCACGCCAACGACGCGCGCAAGGCCGGCGAAACGGAAACCCGCTTGCAGACCCTGAGCGTCTGGGCAGAAACCCCCTTCTTCGATGCCAAGGAAAAGGCAGTACTCGCCTGGGTCGAAAGCCTCACGCAACTGTCGACCCATCACGCGCCTCAGGATCAGTATGAAGCGCTGCTGGAGCACTACAGCGAAGCGGAGGTGGTCAACATCACCCTGGCCATCGCCACCATCAACGCATGGAACCGGTTTGGCGTCGGGTTCGCAATGGTCCCCTAGCAGCATCGGCACGCTGCAGCAGGTGCGCGTCGCCGGCTTGCAGCAGGCCGGTCACACCCGCAAGAACCGCCCGCTGAGAGCCACCCCCAGCAGCATGACGGCCAGGATCATGAATGCCACGTCTAGGCTGCTCAGGTGGGCAACGAAACCGATACCGGCCGGCCCCATGAGGATACCGAGGTACCCCAACGTGGTAATGGCCGGGACGGCAACGTTCTCGGGCATGGTCTTCTGGCGCCCGACCGCGCTGTAGAACACCGGAACGATATTGGAACAACCGATCCCGACCAGCGCGTACCCGAGCAACGCCACTTGCCAATGGGCAACCAGCGTGGCGACGGCCATGCCCGCTGCCGCACAGAAACCACCGAACAGGATGATCCGATGGGGCCCCAACCGCCGGACAATCGGGTCGCCGCCCAATCGGCCAAGGGTCATCGCCAAGGCGAACACTGCGTAGCCAAAGCCCGCATAGGACGGTTCGACGCCGCGTTGTGCACTCAGGAAAACGGCACTCCAATCCAGCATCGCGCCTTCGGTCAGGAAGACCGTGAAACACAGCAGGCCAATGAACAGCACCACGCCCTGGGGGATCGCGAACACCGGACCGCCCGCCTCGCTGCCGTAGCCGAGCAGGTGGGGATAGGCCTTATAAAGCGCAACGCCGATCAGCAGCGACACCAGCACCATGGTCAGCCACGGCCAGACACCGACGCTCAGCAAAGCCGAAACGCCCGCAGCGCCTGCAATGCCCCCGCAACTGAACAGGCCATGGAAGCCCGACATCATGGTCTTGCCACTGGCCCGCTCGACGATGATCGCCTGGAAGTTGATCACACAGTCCAGCACACCCATGCTCGCACCGAACACAAAGAGTGTCGCCACCATCAACGGCAATGTGGTCACCGTCGCCAGCAGCGGAAGGCACAGGCAGGCCAGACAGCCGACCCACAGAATCATGCGTCGGCAGCCGTAGCGTACGGTCAATGCGCCCGCCAGGGGCATGGAAAGGATCGAGCCGATCCCCAGACACAGCAACAGCAAGCCAAGGCTGGCATCATCCAGTGCCAGCCGTGCTTTGGCATAAGGCACCAGCGGTGCCCAGGCGGAAAGGCTGAAACCGGCGATGAAAAACGCCACGCGGGTGGAATACTGCTCCAGCCGCCCCGGCACGACCGGCGCCGCGGTGCCAATGGAAGTCATTGCCGCTCCCTTTACTTGCATGCCGCTCCTCATGAGCGGGCAAAAAGGCAGCGTAACAAAGGTTGGCGAGATGCCGAAGCGGGAAAGTCGAGAAGGATGCCCTCACAAAGGCCTCAGCTTCTGCCCGCCAACCTGGCCGGCAAGGCTGCGACCGACCCACAGCCGGTCGCGATGCCCCCCCGTGTACCCTTCAAGCCTTCCAGGGCGACTTGCGAATGATCTCGACGAAGTTCAGCGGCTTGAACGAGGGCTCTTCATCGACCAGTACGTCGGCGTTGACCGTGCCGAACGTGGTATCCGGTTTATGGCGAAAACCGTTGGCGAAGGCGCAGAGGATGCACTCCTTGAAGGCCTCGCCACGGGGGTGTGCATGGGTCACCACCTCGCGCTGCTGATCACTGAACTGGTGGTAGTTGATGCCCAGTACATCCATTTCCACGCCTGCAGTGACCAGGGCCACGTTCGGTCGCAAATGCTCGGGAACACCTGGCGTGGTGTGCAGCGCAATGGACAACCAGATCTGCTCCAAGTCCCCTTCTGACAAGCCGAACGACTGGGCGAAAGTGCGCGCGGCGTTGGCGCCGTCGACCTCGAAACGCAGGTCGGGGCTGCTGTGTTTCTTGACCAGCCCCAAGTCGTGGAACATGGCGCCGACGTACAGCTGCTCGGCGTCGTACTTCAGGCCTTTGCGCTCGCCGGTCAACGCGCCCCACAGAAACACACGGCGGGAGTGGTTGAACAGCAGATCGTCTTCTTCGTCACGGATATAGTCGGTGGTGGCGCGAGCCAGGGCACTGTCCGGGATGTTGATGCCGGCGATGGCTTGGGTCATGGCGTATTCCTCGGTGGGTCGCGTCGGGTCGGCGCGTTGAGGACAAGTGTCGAGCAGGGGCATTGTTCGCTCAATCGGCACGCGGTCTCGTTCTCTGCCAAACGTGCATCGTTTACTGCCAGCCGGAGTCGGGTTTAACAGAACACAGCCCAACGCCGGACCGGCCTTGCGTTAAACTGCGCGCGCCTCGCCAGCGGGCCGCCAGAGCACGCGGTGGGCCTCGAACCTCACTGATCAATATCGAACCGAACCAAGGAGCCCCTGTGTACAAGGGTGTTGCGCTATCGGTCATGGCCTCCTGCCTCTTCGCGGTCATGTACTACTACACCTCATGGATGAAACCCTTGAGTGGAGAAGAAATTTTCGGCTGGCGCATGTTGCTCACCTTGCCCTGCGTGACCGCTTTCATGCTTTCCAGCGGCGACTGGAGGCGGGTCCGGGCGTTGGGCGCGCGCATTCGCCAGACGCCCGCGCTGCTCGGCGCGATGGCGTTGTCGGCGAGCTTGCTGGGGGTGCAGTTGTGGCTGTTTCTGTGGGCGCCGCTCCACGGGCGCAGCCTTGAGGTCTCCCTGGGCTACTTCCTCTTGCCTCTGACCATGATCCTCACCGGGCGCGTGGTGTACGGCGAGCGGCTGTCCCATTTGCAGAAAATCGCGGCCTGCTGCGCGTTGGTGGGCGTCGGCAACGAGCTGCTGCGCTTGGGCACCTTTTCCTGGGAGACGCTGCTGGTCTGTCTCGGTTATCCGCTGTATTTCATCCTGCGACGCCGATGCCAGACCGATCACCTCGGCGGCCTGTGGTGGGATATGCTGTTGATTCTGCCGGCGGCGTTGCTGTTCATCGTCAAGGGTGATCCCGGCATCGTCGAAGCGCAGCCGCGCTTTTACCTGTTGATCCCGATTCTCGGCGCTATCAGCGCGCTGGCGCTGGTCAGTTACATCCTCGCCAGCCGCCTGCTGGCGTTCAGCGTGTTCGGGCTGCTCAGCTACGTCGAGCCGGTGTTATTGGTGGGTGTGGCCCTGTTGCTGGGCGAAACCATCGGCCGGGACGAGTGGATGACCTACCTGCCGATCTGGCTGGGCGTCATGGTGCTGATGGCCGAAGGTGTCCGGCATGTGCTGGCGCAGAAGCGACGGAACGGGCTGTAAGCAGAACGTGGGCGCGCACTGGATGCCCCGATCGAGCGTCGCAGCCTCCAGATGAAGAAGCGTCGATGCCCTCGGCGGCATTGACGCAGATCAATAGTCGTCAGTTGCGAGGTGGGTAGACTGCCTTTACCGCCCACCTTTCCGGGAACCCCCGCATGCTCGACGACCTCCGTTGGGACTTTGACCTCATCCGCCGCCACGACCTGACCGGGCCGCGCTACACGTCCTACCCCACCGCTGTGCAATTTCACCCTCAGGTGGGCGCCTTCGATCTTCTGCACGCCTTGCGCGAGAGCCGCAAAGCGGATCGGCCCCTGTCGCTGTACGTGCACATCCCGTTCTGCGCCAACATTTGCTATTACTGCGCCTGCAACAAGGTCATCACCAAGGATCGAGGCCGGGCGCAGGTCTACCTCCAGCGCCTGGAACAGGAAATCCAGATGATCGCCGGCCACGTCGGCAAGGGGCAGGTGGTGGAGCAACTGCATTTCGGCGGCGGCACCCCCACCTTCTTGAGCCATGTCGAGCTGCGCCAGTTGATGGGCCACCTGCGCAAGCATTTCACGCTGCTCGATGCGCATTCCGGCGACTACAGCATCGAAATCGACCCACGCGAGGCGGACTGGTCGACCATGGGCCTGCTGCGGGAGCTGGGTTTCAATCGCGTGAGCCTGGGCGTGCAGGATCTGGACCCGCTGGTGCAACGGGCCATCAATCGCCTGCAAAGCCTGGCCGAAACCCGGGCCATCATCGAAGCCGCCCGCACTTTGCAGTTTCGTTCGGTCAACATCGACCTGATCTACGGTCTGCCCCTGCAAACGCCGGAAGGCTTTGCTCGCACGGTGGACGAGGTCATTGCCCTGCAGCCCGATCGGCTGTCGGTATTCAATTACGCGCACTTGCCGGAGCGCTTCATGCCACAGCGGCGTATCGATAGTGCGCAACTGCCGAACGCCGAGCACAAGCTGGAAATGCTGCAGCGGACCATCGAGCAATTGACCGGCGCGGGGTATCGCTACATCGGGATGGATCACTTCGCGTTGCCCGACGACGATCTGGCGATCGCCCAGGAAGAAGGCACGCTGCAGCGCAACTTCCAGGGCTACACCACCCATGGGCACTGCGACCTGATCGGGCTGGGTGTGTCGGCCATCAGTCAGGTCAGCGACCTCTACGCTCAGAACAGCAGTGACCTGACCGATTATCAAAACGTGATCGGCACCGATCAGCTGGCCACGAAACGGGGGTTGATGTGCACCCTCGACGATCGTATCCGGCGCACCGTGATCTCCCGATTGATCTGCCATTTCGCGCTGGACTTCGCACCGATCGAAGCCGCCTTTGGCATCGTCTTCCGCGATTACTTCAACGAGGCCTGGCCGAAGTTGCTGACCATGGCCAAAGACGGGCTCATTCAGCTGGATGCCCAGGGCATCCGCGTGACGCCTGCCGGGCGCCTGCTGGTGCGCTCGGTGTGCATGGCATTCGACGCTTATCTCGACTTACAAAACCGTCAGCGCTTTTCCCGAGTCATCTAGGGAATACCCGCAAAGACGGCAGGAATCAATTTCACGCCACGGAGGGCGCGTGCTGGTCGCAAGGACAGGCCCTGCGCTACCCTTACGACTAATGTGTGTTTTCTCACAAGGAATTACCCGATGTCTGAGCCAGTCAAACTGCGTGCTCATACCCAGGCTCACTGCAAGGATTGCAGCCTGGCCCCGCTCTGCCTCCCGCTGTCCCTGAACCTGGAAGACATGGACGCACTGGACGAAATCGTCAAACGCGGTCGGCCATTGAAGAAAGGCGACTTTCTGTTCCGCCAGGGCGACGCATTCGATTCGGTCTACGCCGTACGTTCCGGCGCCTTGAAAACCTTCAGCCTGAGCGATGGCGGCGAAGAGCAACTGACCGGCTTCCACTTGCCCAGCGAGCTGGTCGGCCTGTCGGGGATGGACGCCGAGGCCTACCCGGTTTCGGCGCAAGCGATGGAGACGACATCGGTATGCGAAATCCCCTTCGAGCGACTGGACGAATTGTCGGTGCAACTGCCGCAGTTGCGTCGCCAGCTCATGCGGGTCATGAGCCGTGAAATCCGTGACGATCAGCAGATGATGCTGCTGCTGTCGAAAAAGACCGCCGATGAACGCATCGCCACCTTTCTGGTGAATCTGTCAGCCCGCTTCCGCGCCCGCGGTTTTTCCGCCAATCAGTTCCGCCTGAGCATGTCGCGCAACGAAATCGGCAACTACCTGGGGCTGGCGGTGGAGACCGTGTCGCGGGTGTTTACCCGGTTTCAGCAGAACGAACTGATCGCCGCCGAAGGCAAGGAGGTCCATATCCTTGACCCCATCCAGCTTTGCGCGCTGGCAGGCGGTTCGCTGGAAAGCTGATATGACAGTCCGGTCCGGGCAGGCTTAAACTACGCTCTTTGTGTCGCCTGCCCAGGACCGCTTCGATGATCTTCGACGAATTCAGTTTCAAATCTCTGATCCGCCCAGTGGTGGACTTTCCCAAGCCAGGCGTGATCTTTCGCGACATCACTCCGCTGTTTCAGTCGCCCAAAGCGCTGCGACTGGTGATCGACAGCTTCGTGCACCGCTACATCGAGTCGGATTTCACCCACGTCGGCGCCATGGACGCGCGGGGCTTTCTGATCGGTTCGATCATTGCCTACGAACTCAACCGGCCGCTGGTGCTGTTTCGCAAGCAGGGGAAGCTGCCAGCCGACGTGCTGGCGGAAGGGTACCAAACCGAGTACGGCGAAGCGTTTCTGGAGGTCCACGCCGACAGCCTCTGCGACGGCGACTCAGTGGTGATGTTCGATGACCTGATCGCGACCGGCGGGACGCTGATAGCCGCTGCCAACCTCATTCGCCGAATGGGGGCCAAGGTGCATGAAGCCGCCGCCATCATCGATCTGCCGGAACTGGGCGGCTCGCAACGGCTGGAAGCGATGGAGATCCCGACGTTCTGCCTGACACGGTTTTGAATTCAGGCCCTCACGGGACGATCACCACGCGCCCATTCGGCGCAGTGCGCCGTGTGCCGCTCAAAGCTTGATGGGTTTGCGCCCCGCGAAGGAGTGGGCCAGCGTGCCGCCATCCACCAGTTCCAGTTCGCCTCCCAGCGGCACACCGTGGGCGATACGGGAGGTCACCAAGCCCTTGTCGGTGAGCATCTGGGCGATGTAGTGAGCGGTGGCCTCGCCTTCCACGGTCGGGTTGGTCGCCAGGATGACTTCGCGAAACGTGCCCTGCTCTTCGATCCGTGCCATCAATTGCGGAATCCCGATGGCCTCCGGCCCCAGCCCGTCCAGCGGCGACAAATGCCCCTTGAGCACGAAGTACCGCCCCCGGTAGCCAGTTTGCTCGACGGCATAAACGTCCATCGGCCCTTCCACCACACACAGCAGCGTGTCGTCGCGACGGACATCGGCACACTGTGGGCAGAGTTCATCTTCGGTCAGCGTACGGCACTGCTTGCAATGGCCCACGCCCTCCATGGCCTGACTCAAGGCCTGCGCCAGACGCGATCCGCCGCTGCGGTCGCGTTCGAGCAACTGCAACGCCATGCGCTGGGCGGTTTTCTGACCGACACCGGGCAGAATGCGCAGGGAGTCGATCAATTGGCGAATCAGGGGGCTGAAGCTCATCGAGGAAAAATCTCACGAAAACACGAGACGCGGTTTATACCCGCGCCTCTGACAAGCGTCAAACGCTCAGGACACCTTGACCACCAGCTTGCCGAAGTTCTTTCCCTCCAGCATGCCAATGAAAGCGTCCGGCGCATGTTCAAGGCCTTCCACGACATCCTCGCGAAACTTGACTTTGCCCTCCTTGACCAGAGGCACCATGGCCTGCATGAACTCATCCAGGCGATGGTAATACGCTTCATAGACGATGAAGCCCTCAACCCGCGCCCGTTTGGTCAACAGCGTCCGCATCAGCAGGGGCAAGTAATTGGGGCCGTCGGGCAGCCGTTGGGCGTTGTATTGCGCGATCAGTCCGCACAGTGGCACCCGGGCATGCTCATTGAGCAGAGGAATGACCGCTTCGAAGACCTTGCCGCCCACCAGTTCGAAATAAATGTCGATGCCACTGGGACAGGCTTCGCTCAATTGCTCGGCAAAATGTTCGCTGCGGTGATCGATGCAGTCATCAAAGCCCAGTTCGTCGATGACGTAGCGGCATTTATCGACACCGCCTGCCACCCCGACGACGCGTAAACCGTGGAGTTTGGCGATCTGGCCGACGACCGACCCTACGGCGCCCGATGCTGCGGCCACCACCAACGTTTCGCCAGCCTTGGGCTGGCCGATATGCATGAGCCCCATGTAGGCGGTGATGCCGGGCATGCCCAGCACCCCCACTGCCAACGACGGGCTGGGCAAATCCTTGGGCACAGGCAGCAGGTTTTTGCCATCCGACAGGCTGTGACTTTGCCACCCGGTCTGACCGACGACCAGGTCGCCCACCGAGAAGGCGGGATTGCGCGACTGCTCGACCACGCTCACCGCCCCACCCTCCATCACCGCGTCGATCTCGACCGGAGGTGCATAGGACGGCGCATCGCTCATTCGGCCACGCATGTAGGGGTCGAGCGAAAGGTAAAGCGTGCGCAGTTGGACCTGCCCATCTTGCAGGTCGGGCAGCGCTTCGCGCTCGAGTCGAAAGTTTTCCGGCGTGGGCGCACCCTGAGGGCGGGAGGCCAGAACAACGCGTTGGTTGAGGATCAATGCTTGCGACATCGGGAATGGCTCCTTGAATGGCTATAAAAAGCAGACCATGGGCGTTGGATGGCGTTCGGGCGGATGTGACCGATCACGACGTCCCCCTCCATGACGGCTCCCAAAGGAAAACGCCGCGCGCGTTTCCCTCCAAACCCCGGACACAAAAATGCCAGGCACTGGGCCTGGCATCGAGAGACAGTGCAACGCAGACGCGATCAGAACGGCAGCTTCATGCCCGGTGGCAACTGCATGCCCGCCGTCATGCCAGACATTTTTTCCTGGCTGTTCTGCTCGATCTTGCGCACGGCGTCGTTGACGGCGGCTGCGATCAGGTCTTCGAGGATTTCCTTGTCTTCCTGCATCAGGCTGTCGTCCAGGCTGACACGCTTGACGTCGTGACGACCGGTCATCACCACGCTCACCAGGCCAGCACCCGATTGGCCGGTCACTTCGGCATTGGCCAGTTCTTCCTGCATCTTGGCCATTTTTTCCTGCATTTGCTGAGCCTGCTTCATCAGGCCAGCCATGCCACCTTTCATCATGGGAGTTCTCCTCGAAAGTCGATGGTTCGTTGCAAGGCGCCAGTGGAGCTTAGCGCCTCACGGTCATTACGGGTTAACGGGCGCATCCACCGGAATGATGGAGTCTTCGCGAATGAACGCGCCGAACTGTTCCATCATCTGCTGAATGCATGGGTCGCTGTTGATCGACGCTTCAGCCTGACGCTGACGGTCGGCACGCCGTCGGGCAGCGGCCTGAGCCGGGGTTTCCTGTTCGGGCTTGATCAGCTCGATGGTCAGGTGGAGCGTCCGTTCATGATATTGGTTCAATGCCTCGTTCAGACGGCGCTGTTGCGTGGCGTTGAACAGCGCACTGTGCGCAGGATCCAAGTGCAGGAGCCAGCGGTCACCCTCGACGGAAATCAGGGTGCAGTTGGCGGCGATGTTGCCTGTCATGCCGGAAATCGGCAATTTGGGGAACAATTCCAGCCATTCCGCCGCAAGCCCCGTGGCGGGTTGGGCGGCAGGCAGCAACTCCGGCTCTTTTTCCACGGCCTCGACGGCATCATGCGCCAAGTCGTCCAGATAGGCGAACGACGCCGGGTCGATGTCGACATCCGGCTCGTAATAGTCGTCATCGGGAGGCGGCTCGTCGTCGCGCTGCATCGGCGCAGGCGCATAGGACGCGGCATCCGGCAGCGGGTCGAGCATCGCCGGTGTGACCACTTCAGCCGCGGCTTGCAGTTGTTCTGGCGAGGCCATTTCAGGCGCATCGGGCACGGGGCTGGCGGGCGCCGGTGCCGGCATCGGCGTCAATTCGGGCTGCTCGGCAACGGTGTCGAGCACTGGCTCGGGCACGTCCGGGACCAAAGGCTCCGTCACCGGCTCCGATTCAATTGCAGGTGCCGCAGCGACGGCGGGGGGCACCGCCTTGGGCTCATTCCAGGGCAAATCGACGTCATCCGGCGGAAGCGCCGTGCTATTTTCGGCCGCCATGACGGGGCCCGGCTCAGGCGCCACAGCCGCTACCGGTTGCGTTTCCATTGGCTCAGGTGCGGCAGCCCCAGCCGCCGCAGGCACGTAGGCAGGTGTAGAAGCCGAGGGCGCCGCGCCGGCCACCGCTCGTTGGGAATCAGCCGTGGCCGGGCTGATCCCCACTGACTTTAGCGGCTGCCGGGGGGCACCTTCGCTGTCGGCGGGCCGAAACGCCAGCATCCGCAACAGGACCATTTCGAAACCGCCACGCGGGTCGGGCGCCAGCGGCAGGTCGCGCCGACCGATCAGGCCCATCTGGTAGTAGAACTGGACGTCTTCGGCCGGCAGTGCCTGGGCCAGGGCCAGCACGCGGTCGCGGTCGCCATGACCGTTGTCGACCCCTTCCGGAAGCGCCTGGGCAATGGCGATGCGGTGCAGCACGTTGAGGATTTCCGACAACACGCCATTCCAGTCAGGGCCTTGCTCGGCCAGATGACGCACGGCCTCCAGCAGCGCACGGGCATCGCCGTCGATGAGTGCGGTCAGCACGTCGTACACCTGGCCGTGATCCAGCGTGCCCAGCATCGCCCGGACGTCGGCAGCCAGTACCTTGCCTTCGCCGAACGCGATCGCCTGATCCGTCAGGCTCATGGCATCGCGCATCGAACCGTCCGCAGCACGGCCCAGCAACCACAGGGCATCGTCCTCGAACGGAATGTTTTCCGCGCCCAGCACATGGGTCAAGTGCTCGACCACACGTTCCGGTGTCATGTTCTTCAGTGAGAATTGCAGGCAGCGCGACAGAATGGTCGCGGGCAGTTTCTGCGGGTCGGTGGTGGCCAGAATGAACTTGACGTAGGGCGGCGGCTCCTCCAGCGTCTTGAGCAAGGCGTTGAACGAGTGGCTGGAGAGCATGTGAACTTCGTCGATCAGATAGACCTTGTAGCGACCACGGCTAGGGGCGTACTGCACGTTGTCCAGCAGTTCACGGGTGTCCTCGACCTTGGTGCGGCTCGCGGCGTCGATCTCGATCAGGTCGACGAAACGGCCTTCGTCGATCTCGCGGCACACCGAACATTCGCCGCAAGGCGATGAAGTGATACCGGTTTCACAGTTCAGGCATTTGGCGATGATGCGCGCGATGGTGGTCTTGCCGACGCCGCGCGTGCCAGTGAATAAATAGGCGTGGTGCAGGCGCTGGCTGTCCAGCGCATTGATCAAGGCCTTGAGCACATGGGTCTGGCCGACCATTTCGCGGAACGAGCGCGGACGCCATTTACGTGCAAGAACCTGATAACTCATCGAAAACCGTCGCGACTGGGTTGCGGAAGACCGCTAATCCTAGCGGAGCGAGGCCAAAATTGCATCCGGGCAATCTGAGCGCCCGCGAATCGACAGACTGAGGCTAAACTGCCACCACTGCCCAATCGCTTCGTCATGCTCATATGAGGGACTTGAATGCGTCTGCTGGCACTGAGCACCATGTGGCTGATGACAGGGGCCGTAGAGGCCGGACAGGGACCGTTGCGGTTTTCCATCGCCGACGCCTGGGCGATGCCACTGGTGCAGATCGACGACCACCAGCCCACCGGTGGGATCATTTTCGACATCATGCAAAGCATGGCCGCCCACGCCAACCTCTCGGCGGAATACCGCGTTGTGCCTATCAAGCGCGTGCAACGCACGCTGGAACGCGGGGCGATCGATGTCCGCTGCTACGCCGCGCAATCCTGGATGCCCAACCTGTCAGGCGATTACACCTGGAGCCTGCCGCTGCTGATCCAGCGCGACCTGTTGATCAGCACCCCCGACAACGCCAGCCCGCGCGCGCCGGACTCCCTGACCAATGAGACCATCGGCACGGTTTTAGGGTACGCCTACCCGACGCTGCAGAAAGCGTTCGATGACCACCGCCTGGTCCGCGATGATGCGCGCAGTGAAGTCCAGGTCCTACAAAAACTTCAGATCCATCGCTATCGCTACGCGGTTGGCAACCAGTGGTCGCTGGATTGGTTCAACCGTAACCTGCCCGACGACCAGAAATTGCGCGGCGTGGCGGTGATCGACGAACAACCCGTGGGCTGCATCGTGCGCAACGACACCGACATTCCCGCCCAACGTCTGATGCGGATCCTCCTGCGCATGCGCATGTCCGGAGAGATCGACCGGATCATGAGCCGCTATAACACGGTGTCCGGTTTACCAGCGGATGGTCCTGCGGCGCCGCGATGAGGCGGATGCAGGGTCGGCGGCCCGGTAAGCTGTCGCACAACCGTCACACTCCGCGATTAGCCTCCGTCGACATAATGGGTAACACCGTTTCGACCCGCTGACAGGAACCGTGATGAGCGATAAACACATCCCCAACCCGCCTTCCGCCGAACCGATGCCCGCCAACGCCCCGACCGATGCCAGCCGTCGCCGCTTTCTCGGTGGCGTCGCGGTCCTTGGCGCGGGCGCCACGCTGAGCAGTGTGGTCACCGCCAGTGAGTCGGGTGGCCAGGGCCAGGCCGCCTCGCTGGACACCGCCCTCAGCGGCGCGGCGCTGGACAAAGCGTTGCAGGACAACATCAAGACCATCGTGGTGATCTACGCCGAGAACCGCAGCTTCAACAACCTGTTCGCCAATTTCCCAGGCGTGGAAAAACCCCTTTCTGCCGTCAAGCCAGAGGACTATCGCCAACGGGACCGCGACGGCAAGGTTCTGGACAACCTGCCCGTCTGCTGGGGTGGGGTGTGCCAGGTCGGTCCGCAGAGCATTGACGGCGTGAGCTACGCCACAGGGGTGCAATTTCAGGAAAACCTGCCCAATGCGCCCTACCCGCTAAAAGGACCGAACGGCGAAGACCTGCCGCTGGGTGTCGTGACCCGCGACCTATGGCACGTCTTCTATCAAAACCAGATGCAGATCAACGGGGGCAAGAACGACGGCTTCGTGGCCTGGGCCGACTCCGGCGGCCTGCCCATGGGCTATTACGGGCAAAGCCAGTATTCCCTGCGCCTTTGGGACGTCGCCAAGGAGTTCGTGCTTTGCGACAATTTCTTTCAAGGCGCCTTTGGGGGTTCGTTCCTCAATCACCACTACCTGATCTGCGCGAAGGCACCGTACTACCCGGACGCCGCCACTTCTCCAGCCAAATCGCAGATAGCATCTCTGCAAAGCGATGACCCGCTGGACTATCGCCTCAAGCCGCTGGAAAAATCCCCTGCCAGCGCCATGGTCGGCCCGCCGCAGTTCGGCCCCAGCGCCTTGACCCCGGACGGCTATGCGGTCAATACCATGGCCCCGCCCTATTGGCCGACCTGGCTGCGTGACAAAGACAAACCGGATTATTCGCAGCCGAACCTGGCCAACGTGCTGGTGCCACAGAGCCACGACCACATCGGCGACAAACTGTCGAAAAAGCACGTCGACTGGGCTTGGTACGCCGGCGCATGGCAAGTGACGCTGGATGCCTACAAGGATTCGACGGGCATTCCCAAGATCCCCAATTTCCAGTACCACCACCAACCTTTCAATTACTTCAAGCAGCAAGGCCCCGAGAACCCGGTCGAACGCAGCAAACGCCTGCGCGACGCAGGCCTGGGGGACGACTTCAGCACCAACCGTTTCTTCGCGGACGCTCAGGCGGGCAAGCTCCCCGCCGTCACCTTCTACAAACCGCAAGGCAACCTGAACATGCACGCCGGTTACGCTGATGTCGCTGCCGGAGACCGGCACATCGACCGCGCCGTGAAGATCCTCCGTGAAAGCCCGCAGTGGAAGAACATGGTGATCATCGTCACGGTCGATGAAAACGGCGGCTGGTGGGACCACGTCGCGCCGCCGAAAGGCGACCGTTGGGGACCCGGCACGCGCATTCCGGCCATTGTAGTGTCGCCGTTTGCACGCAAGGGGACGGTCGACCACACGGTCTATGACACCGCGTCGATCCTGCGCCTGATCACTCGTGTCCACAGTCTGGAAAAACTGGACGGTCTCAAGGAACGAGACGAAGCCATGATCGCCCGCGGACAGGTCCCTATGGGCGACCTGACCAACGCGTTGCATTTTCCAGCCTGATCAAGCCCTGCGTTGCAGAACGGCTCCGAGACGTTCTGCAACGTTTACCAGATTGACTCACCCGCTTGGGACGTATTCCTTCAGAACTTCATTCACTCTGCAGGGAAGCAGCACCATGAATGCCCCCCTTCTACATTCCGAAACGTCGCAAGACCACCGAACATCAATATCCCGCTGCGCGCATTCTGGGCCATCGGGATTTGTCACCCGACCTGAACAACGATGGAAAAATCACGCCCATCGAGTTCATCAAGGCGTGCCCGTCCTTCGATGTTGCGACTTGGCTCACGCAAAACTGATTGCCCTGCACCACTCGCCAAACCACACACATTTACCGAAATCGAGTGCACATCTGTGCATGTACAGCGCGGTCGCGGCTGCCTAGAGTGACCGCGCCCATTCGCACCATCGAGGAGAGTGCTATGCCGCAGACACTGAAGTTCCAGCAAGTCGACGTCTTTTCCAGCACGCCCACCGAAGGCAATCCGCTGGCGGTGGTCGGTGCTGCGGATGATATGACTGACGCGCAGATGGCCGCCTTCGCACGCTGGACCAACCTCAGCGAAACCACCTTTCTACTGCGTCCCACGCATCCGGACGCCGATTACCGCGTGCGCATCTTCACCACGACTCGGGAGCTGCCCTTCGCCGGGCATCCGACGCTGGGCAGTTGCTTCGTGTGGCTCGACAACGGTGGCGTACCCAAGGGGGAGGAAATCGTTCAGGAATGCGGCGCCGGGCTGGTAAGGATTCGCCGGGATGGCTCGCGCCTGGCGTTTTCCGCGCCGCCTCTGCTGCGCAGCGGGCCGGTGGAGACCGAAACGTTGCAAACCATCGCCTCGGGGTTACGCATCCCCGTCGAGCAGATCGTCGCCAGCCAATGGGCGGACAATGGGCCTGGCTGGGTGGCAGTCATGCTGGCCGACCGCGACGCGCTACTGGCGATTCGCCCCGACTACACAGCGTTCAAGGGCCTCAACGTCGGTGTGGTGGCCCCATGGACTGGAGCCGACGCGGAAGCCGATTTCGAGGTCCGCGCATTTACCGGCGACCTTGGCGCCGAAGACCCGGTCACAGGCAGCCTCAACGCCAGCCTCGCCCAATGGCTGATTCCCGCCGGTCTGGCGCCAAGCATCTACACCGCCCGGCAAGGCACGGCAATGGGGCATCGCGGGCGGATCAACATCAAACAGGTGGGTGAGCAGATCTGGATTGGCGGCGATGTGCAGCAATGCATTGAAGGTAAGTTGATGATTTAAAATATAACGGTCGATTCGTAACAGAGCGGGCACTTTAACCCGTTCTGTTTAAATTTAGTCATTTATTGTCTGGATCACTCACCACTTGGTAATTAATCGCCGTAATGATCATACTCATCTTCTAAGTCATCTTGAGATGACGGAGATTTCGACGCAACGAGATCGATAAGCTGTTTCACCGTTTGAGCCTTGAGATACTCATCATCGCCAATCGATATACCCATTTCCTTCTCCAAGTATAACCGGAGTTCAGCATGATCCGAATCATCAAGGTTCAAGTCCTCTATTAGTCTGGATTCGGGGTTTATTAACGTTCTATCAACTCTCTTGCCTTCCAGCCAATCGATCAACACATTCTCAATATATTGCCTGTCCATAGCACACCTCTAAATTTAGTTTGAGCTCAGCAACTTCCAAAGTATAAAGAACAAGACAGATCGCATTAGATTTTTTCGCGATTAAAGATATAGCATCGCCCTATCGCCCTATGTGTCATTCCACTACGATCAAACTTTGGAAAGTGTGGCGCTGGTCGCGCGTTGAAAGGCCTGTGACTCGCAAGGCAGTCGCATCGTTAGCAACGCCAACAACACCGCCACGACGCCAATCGCCACGTACACGCCAACGAATGAGCCATTGGCGCTGGCCAGCCAGCCGCCGCAAAAGTTGCCGATCATTCCGCCCACGCCCTGCATGATGTTGGCCACGCCGAACAGCGTCACGGCAAGCGCCGCGCTGCTGGCCATCTTCGAGACGTAGGCGGGAATAAGGCCGAAGATCGGGTAGAACGCCACCGCGAACAGCACGCCCGCGACCAGCGGCCAGTAACCGACCGGGTGCACGACGAGGACCAGCGCAGCCAGTGCGACGCAGACATAGACCAGTATCATCGTCAACCGCAAGCCGATGCGGTCTGACAGCCAGCCCACAGAGAGGCCGGCGAACATGCCAACGAAGCCGATACTCGCCCAGATCTGCGCGGTGTAGGTCACGTCAAAATTCAGCTCCGTCCGCAGGTAGGACGACAAGTAATTCTGAAACGGAAAAGTCGAAAAGCCGAGCAGGAAGTTCATCGCCCACACCGTCAGCACCCAAGGCTGCATCAGCGAGGAAACGCCGATACGTTTCGCAGGAACATTCGCGGCCGCTGCTTCGGGTTCGCGCGTGAACAACTCGGCTTTCCTGAAAGCCAACAAGACCGCAACAGCCAGCAGCATCGTAATGACGCCAACGATCCACCACACCGTCCGCCACTCCCCTCCAGGTGCGTAAATCGGCACCAGCAGGCTATTGATGAACACGCCATAGCTGGTGCCACTGGACACCAGCCCCATGGCCATGCCGCGGTACTTGAACGCAACCGAACGGGCGATCACAGCCACCATTGGCACGAACACCGACGCGGCAGTCCCGGCCAGCACCGTCAGCAAAGCGCCGATGAGAATCACATTGTGCGCCTGGGACAACCCCAGCAACGCGAGCGCGCACACCACGCCAGATCCGAAAATAACCCAGCCACCACCCACCCGCGCAGTCAACCAGGCCGCCAGCAACGCACTGACCATGTAGCCAAACTGGCCTGCCGCCGTGATGCTGCCCACGTAGGAAATGTCGAAACCCAGGCTGGCGCGCATGTCAGGCACCAGTTGAGAGAAGAGGTAGATACCGAAGCCGAATGTCGCGGCCACCAAGCCGGTGAGCAACATCACAATCAACGCATTGATACGCATCGTCAGCATCCTTTCGTCAATGAGAGGGGAACGTCACCTTGAAGGATCAAGCCGTGGGTTGAGCGGCCTCGATCAGTTCGGCGGCGAGGTCTTTGGCCAGTAGAAAAACGCTGTCGTCGTTTTCCAGCGCCCCTGTCAGAAATGCGCCTTCCAATAGCAAGAAGAGTCGCCGAACCAGCACGTCAGGACGTTTGAGCCCGGCCATCACCGCCAGGTCGAGCAGGTGCTGCTTCACCCCGGTTTTGTGCCGCTCCACTGCCAGACGCACCGGGTGGTTACGGTCAGGGAACTCGGCAGCGGAATTCACGTAAGGGCAGCCCCGCAAGCCACCTTCGCGCAGCCACTGCCGATGCAGATCGAACAAGCCCAGTAGCTTCTGCGCGGGAGACTCGCTGGCGGCCAGCGTTTGTTGTACAGCAGCCTCCCAGCGCTCATTGCGCTTGTCGAGGAACGCCACAATCAGCTCGTCCTTGGAGGCGAAATGCGCGTAAAGCGTCATCTTCGACATGCCCGCCGCCTCTGCCACCGCAGCAATGCCCGTGGCGTTGATGCCGTCTCGAAAGAACAGCTTCGAGGCGGCATCGATCAGCCGCTGATGATTAGCGCCAGCGTCGCGGGACGTCGCCATGGTATGACCTTGATCAGTGACTGTACTGACCGGTAAGGATAGCCCCCGAAGACAGACGCGCAATGCTCGGCCTCGGCTTCCCGACGAAGAGCATATTCAGCGGCAGGGGAAAGCGTTTTTCAGGGCAGCGACCACCAGTACCGATTCGTTGAGGTGCAGACTTTCCGGATGCTCTTCCAG
This sequence comes from Pseudomonas sp. RIT409, assembly GCF_003052515.2. Classification (GTDB taxonomy): domain Bacteria; phylum Pseudomonadota; class Gammaproteobacteria; order Pseudomonadales; family Pseudomonadaceae; genus Aquipseudomonas. The sequence goes on from NZ_QARE02000010.1 coordinate 164,360, forward strand.
TGACTGAACGACGATGCGCATCGACTGCACCATGGGAATCCCGCCGTCGGGCACGCAAACGAATTTCGGTGCGCCACCCGCCTCATGGAGAATGTCCAGTGTATCGATGGTGGCCTGCAGCACGCCGACACAATGGCCGACACCCACCGGATTCTTCGCCATGCCGCCATTCATGCTGTTGATGCCGTCCTGGCACTCCAGCAGCAATTTATTGCCATCGGCCAGAGCGGCGGTGCTGAAGCACAGGACCATGAGCACGAAGCCGCACAACGTGGACCGCATCATCAACGCAGCCACAGTTCCTTGACCGAGTGGTCTGCCGCCTTGCGCACCACCAGACTGGCACGCTCGCGGGTCGGCAGGATGTTTTCCAGCAGGTTCGGACGGTTGATCTCCCGCCAGATCTTGCGCGCGGCATCTGGCGATTTCTCCGGCGGCAGGTCGGCCAATTCACGGAAATAGGCGCCTCGCGCGCGGAAAGCAGTCCGTTGCAGCATGAGGAAGCGCTCGACGTACCAGCGCTCGATGTCGCCTTCGTCGGCATCCAGGTAAATCGAGAAATCGAAGAAGTCGGACACGATCGTCCCGGGCTTCTGGCCGTCGTTGCCTTCGGTTTGCAGCACGTTCAGGCCCTCGAAGATCAGGATGTCAGGCTGGCTGACCTCCAGAAACGTGTCCGGCACGATGTCGTAACTGATGTGGGAATAGACCGGGGCACTGATTTTGGCCACCCCCGCTTTCAGGTCGGAGAGAAACTTGACCATGCGCTTGCGATCGTAGCTTTCCGGAAAACCCTTGCGGTGCATGATGTCATCCGCCGCCAGCTTCGCGTTGGGATGCAGAAACCCGTCGGTGGTAATCAGGTCAACCCGAGGATGGTCGGGCCAACGCGCCATCAGTGCCTGGAGCACCCGAGCGAAGGTGCTTTTGCCCACCGCGACGCTGCCGGCCACCGCCACCACATAGGTCTGTTTTTTCGCCGGTCGGCCGAGGAATGTGTCCTTGATGCTGGCCAGATTGCGCGCGGCATTGACATGCAGGTTGATCAGGCGGGACAGCGGGAGGTAGATGTTGACGACATCTTCCAGGGAAATATCTTCGTTCACGCCTCGTAACGCCGCCAGGTCTTCTTCGGACAACGTCAGTGGCGTGCTGGCGCGCAGCCCCGCCCATTCCTTGCTGGTCATTACGAGATAGTCATCAGGCGCCATCTATAGCCTTCCAATCCAGGTGTCGGAATCGACAATGGTGCGAAGACTATCGTATTGACCCAAAAACCGGGCAGATTTCTTTGATTTCCCACGCTTTTATCGACGCGATGGCGTCGGGCTTGGCCTATGCCCAAGGTGTCCGACCGATTGCCCACAGATTCGCCATCGGGGACGGGACAGTTTCCAGATGTTGCCTACGGAGCGCGTGTCGGTCGGCCTACATCCAACCCTTCGGCCAGCCCCGATCATGACGCTGGTCGTGACAGGTTGTTTCCAATGGAGGCCGTGCGAATGCCGCCGCTCTACACCGCCGACGGCCTTGCCCTTATCGACCGATGAACACGGGATTGCCCTGGATATGCCGATCAAGCTGGAAATGAAAACCACCGACCCCGAGAAGATGGAGCTCGCCGTTCGCTACTGGGCGATGAGTGAAACCGGGGATTTCGTGGAAAAAGTAGTGGATCTGGTGCCTTTTCGTGACATCGTCCACAGCGGCACGTTGGCCGCGCATGTGCGGGAATGGTGTCGCGCTTACGACGAAAACCTGACCTGCCCTGATTGCGGTGCCTGCCGGGAAGTGACCAGCCGCTCCGCCGTCAAGAGGTTTCCGCAGAAGTCCCCCCTCCCCTGTTCCGACTGCAGGACGATACGCGAAAGAGAGCAACGCGAGGCCCGCGCTGCCGAAACCGCCGCGCTGGAGGCTCAATTGAGCGCCTACATCGCTCAGTTACCTTCCACGCCCATCGACTACCAACAACTGAGCGATGACCAAGCCTTGTTGCTGCTTGCGCTGAATGCCGCCCTGTCCCCGCGACTGGGCTCGGCAGCCTTCTGCGTGAGTGATTGCAAAGCGATCGCCCCGTTGGACGTCAGCGTCTTCATCGACAGGTTGCGCTGCGCAGACGCAATCCGCGAAGCGCCGCTCGACGCTTCTCCAGGCACTTACTACCTGCAGGACGGTGAACTGTGGTTTCAAAAGTCCTATGTCGCCTACCGCCTGGCTCCGGATATCCATTTCGGAGCAACCGACGAGGCTCTGTCGGTACTCATCGAACGGGAATATTCGGACACGTCCGCCCTGTTCGATCTCTGGCTGGACTTCGCCACGGCCGATGCCATGCGCTATTTCTTCGATAAGTGCACGGCGTTCAATCATGACGTGGATGTCGATCAGTTCAAGGAAATCAGAAGCACGCTGCGCGAAGCCTTGAAAACCTGGAGCGTGTCTCAAGTCTGGTTCGTGGCCTGGAAATGCGTGAAAGACGCCGCCAGCCTGGCGAGGCTGGTTTATTACTCCGAAGCCCGCGCCACGGCGACCCTCCCTGGGAAAATTCTCAGGGCCCTGGAAAAGGCAGAGAAAGACGAGACGAACATTCGCAAATGGGACCGCCCTGACCACCAGCCCTCGGGTACGCTGGGCATGCTGTTTACCGAGATGTTCGGCATCGATGAGGACACGCCTGGCAAAGAAGTCCTGAGCCGGCTCAAAGCCCTGCGCGCTGAGACATCAGCCGTCAGCCAAACAACGCCCCAGCCTGAACCGGTGCGGCGTTGGCTGAGTGAGGCGTTGATCAACGACAACGGCCCGCAGATGCTGCGTGAGCTGGTCGAGCTGACCCGCGAAGGCCATGACATCGACCACGCCATCGGCCTTCTGCTCGCATCCTGTACGGGATCGCACGCCTGAGAAAACGTCACCCCACGCGTGCGCCGAAAGAATCGCAGCGACGCTGCAAATAGATTGAACTCCCGCATCGCCTCTGGTGACGAATAGCCACTACTCACCAGCGGAGGCATTTTCGATGCGGCTCGAATCCTTGGCGTTGCGACTTCTGAATACCCTCACCGATGAGGTGGCGTCACGAGTTTCCCCGCTGGATTTCACCGCGCTGCTGTATCTCCGGGATCAGGGTTTTGCGCAAGTGTCGGTCGAAAATGGCTGTGTCGTGGCCGAGCGAACCCCCGCCGGCAAACGATTCGCCCATGACCGGGCTGGCCGACGCGCATGAACAGGGCGTCAATAGCCGTGGGATTCTCGGAATTTCTGGTAGTTGTGGTATTCGATCCATTCGACCACATCGTAGGGCACATAGAGCTGTCGAGTTGCCCTTGAAATAGCGATGTAGACCGCACAGATGCGCTGATCGAAATCGTACGCGTCCTTGAATTTCACGTTGGTCAGCAGTTCCGGCGTGAGCAACACCTGCTCGAACTCCATGCCCCCCGCCTCCTCCGCGCGCATCAGGACACAGCGCTTGGACGGGTCGCCAGACAGGCGGCTCAAGCGCGTGACGTCGGCCATGTTGAAGCCCTGATCCAGGCGCTGCTCGACCCACAGGAAAGCTTCATCGAACCGATTCGCAGCACGCACCCGCTGCCAGTCGGACATGTCGCTGAAATACGCGTGAAGCCCGAGCGCACTTCGCTCGGGCGCGTAGAAGTCCGGTTTGAACAGGCCGACGGCCGTGTTCATGAAGTGCTCGAAGTCCCGTTGCGACGCCGCATCCTGATAACCGAAGGCGCAACGGGCGGCATGCAGCTCCATGGCCCACTTCATCATGTCCCAAGGCGACGCGGTCAGGATCACGCAGCCCTCGGGCGGCACGAAACCCTCGGGGTATTGCTCGATGCCGACATCTGCATCCCGCGCGCCCTCGAACGGCAACTTGCCCTTCTCCGAATGCTGATGGATCAACGGATTGACCAACCGCTCGACGTTACGCCCCGAACGCACCGAGTAACTGATGTCGGTCTGGCGCACCCGGGGGCCGCGTTTGACCATCGCTCTCCCGGGGTGCTGGTACTCGTCACCCAACGTAATGAGCACCTGCTTGCCACGTTCGATGATTTGCAGCAATGCCGGGGCAATGTCCTGGCTTTCGTCGACCAGAACGTGACTGTAGCGATCCGGCATCGCACAACCGTTCAGGTTTGCCCGTTTCAACATCCACAACGCCTCGAATCCAGTCTGGCTCCCCCATTCGGGATGCCTGTCGAGGTAAACCCAGAGGCGACTGGCGTATTCGAGCAAGACCTGCTGCTCCAGCGGGCTGAGGGCCAGATTGAAATGCGGCAGGTGCTTGCCCGCCAGGCTGTGCTCCCAGGATTGGCAATAACACTCGAGCACTTTGAGGCACAGGTCCAGCGTGGCCTGGGGACCTTGATCGCGAAAGCCGAGAATGTTCAGGGTTTGCGCCAGCGCTTGCTTGCTCGGCACGCTCTCCGTCACGCGCTCGGGCTCAAAGCGCGGGCCATTGAGCAACGCTTGAGCGAAAGCCTTGAACGTCGAGCCGGGGCCTTTGCCCTTGCCCTGCGCGCCTTTCAGCCGCTCGCGCAGCGCAGCGAGCTTGCCTGGCGTGCGCGCCAGCAGCAGCGTCCGCGCCGGAGGCAGACACTCCATCAGCACGCCCAGCAAATGACTCTTGCCGATTCCGGCATAACCCTGAACGTGCAGATCCTCGTCAAGATTGGCGCGAAACGTTCGGACCAGCTTGTCCTGCGCAGCGCTCAGCCAGCGCTCGCGATAGCGGGGCGTGATCAACCGCTCGCTGAATGGATCGTTCTGACGATGGTGGCGAGTTTTGTACTCAAGGTCCCACTGCCCATCCGCCAGCAGGTAATCCCTGGCCGCCACTTCTTCTTCCAGCAACAGCCGCAGATTGAGGCCCTTGATAGCGTTCAGGCCGAAATACAACTGGCGGGCGTCGAACAACCGCCGTGCCTCCGCCAACAACCCGCCTGCGGCAGCCCCTTGCGCCACTGACCAGGCGAGCAAACGCCCCAGCACCTTCTCGGCGGCAGCACAGGTCAGTTCGTTCTCCGACGCCTGCGCCAGGTTCTGGATCACCAGAACGGCCGCCAGTTCAGGCTCGCTCAGTGGGTCGAGCGCGTGCACGCCCTCGTTTTTCAGTCGCTCGCACGTTTCAGCGGTGACGGGCAGAAAGACCGGGCCTTGAAGCAGGAGATGTTCAGGTTGCATACAGCCTCAGGATTTCAAAGAAACGGAAGGCACGGTCAACTCGAATCGATAGTCGCCCAGCGAGCCCGACATGCCGCCCGCTTGACGGCGCTGATCGCCACCGTCGATCTCCCGCTGCACTTCATGCACGGCCATGTCCAGCAACTTACGCAAATCGTCCAGGCTGCTCGCACACAGGCTCAGTTGCAGCGCGAAGCTCGCGTTTTCCGACGCAACCGGCAGCTCGCCCGGCCCACCGGCTTCCTGACGCGTCGACGCCGCCAGAATCGCTGCGTGCTCCTCGTCCATCAGGTCCAACAGACGCGACAACTCCAGCGTTTTCTCGGGCTGCGACTGCATCCGGTCCTTGATCTCCAGACGGCGCATCTGCCATTCGCGCAGCTTGGCACGGGTCAGGTTGTCGATCTCGTCCACGTGTGAACTCTCTCATTGGCGGGTGGGGATTATGCCACTGAACGGCACGCTTCGCTCTGACCCCGCCCTGCCGGGTATCGGTCGACGGTCAAGCGCGTGCTGCCCTGCGTCCCAATGTCGAACAAAGCGGTGGCGTGCAGCGATTGAACGTTGCGGCGAGGGTTGCCGTGCAAGGAACCACGTTCTCCCAACGTTTGATCATTGGCGAGCATGAGCCCGAGCCAACTGCGTGTTCTGACGTATGAATGCGCCAAACCCAGCGGTAAAGCACTGCCGAGTGACGTGATCAAAGAGAGGGCGGGAAAGCGGATAAAAGAAAGGAGGCAACCCCACCAGCCACACCCCGGCACACAATGTTCCCGCTGTGGCTGCTCCCTTCCGGGCCTGACCAGATGGCATGCAAGCATGCTCGGGAATCAATGCGGGCCTTATGGGGCAAGGGTTTCAGGCTGATGAGGCAACCAGAGTTCTACCGGTACGCACACCCAGCATGGGTGCTCAAATCTTGGGGTGTAGCCAGCACTGTCACACTTTGCTGTAACACTTTGGTGTCACACCCATGGCCTACATCATCAAGCGCGGGGCGCTCTACTACCTCAATCTCAAGCTGCCAAAGCACCTCTTTCCGAGGTGTACCACTTTGCGTTTGAGTCTGAACATACGGCATCGCCAGAGCGCATTATTCATTGCCACATCACTGGTGCAGCGGCTGCATCACCACCTTAGCGAGCACCCTCTTACAGACCTTCAGACGCTTCGTGCGCTGTGTTCGCAGTGGCGGGACTCAACACCCACGCCCACTATCCCAACCACTCCACGGACCACTGCGGCAGTCTCAGCGAAACGGAATAGCGACAGCCCTACTCTCGCTGCACTCTCCAAGCTTTATATAGAGGAAGGGAAACGGGGAGGCACATGGCGACAGGTCAGCACCGAGGAAGTCGAGCGAGCCTTATCAGACCTTTTCGAGTTGGTGGGTGACATGCCCGCTCAAGCCTTCGATGCGCACCAAGCACGCCTTCTAAAGGAACGGCTCAGCCTATGCCCGCAATATTTCGGCTTACGCCCCGAGTTCAAGGGAAAGACGCTGAGGCAGGTGGTTGACTCAGGAAGTTCTTACAAGACCATTACCGCTGTCACAGTGAACAATCGGCTACGCAAGCTCACTGCCTTCCTGAACTGGTGCAAAACGAATGGGTACGTCACAGACAACCCACTGACGGGCATGAAAGTGATGACAGGATCAGCGAAGGAAGCCCGGCTGTCTTTTGAACGACACGACCTAAATGCCCTGCTGAACCATGAGGCACTGCGAAGGGAAGCCCGCAAGCACCCTTGGCGTTACTGGCTGCCGCTCCTTGGACGAACCACTGGGGCACGATTGGAGGAGCTGTGCCAACTGCGTGTCGATGACTTCATTGAGCAACAGGGCATCCAGTGCATCCGGATTGATGACAGCCGTGAAGGTCAGAACCTGAAAAACGCAAGCAGCCGCCGCGTGCTTCCTTTACACACTGCTCTGCTCGATCTGTGCCTACTTCAGCATGTTGAGTCGATGAGGGTTACTGGTGCAGATCGAGTATTCCCTGATCTGGAAGCAGTACGCGGGAAGCTGGGTCACGCACCATCAAAATGGTTTGGACGTTACAAGGCGAAAATGGGTATCACCGACCCACGCAAGACCTTCCACAGCTTCCGCCACACCTTCATCGATGACCTGCGTGAGGCTGGCGTGCAAGACTCGTTAATCAAACGCATGGTGGGACACGAAGACAGCTCCGTAACCTTCGGCATCTACGGCAGCAGGACGCCAATCAAGGCAATGGCCGAAGCACTCAGGCATATCGAATAACCTGCCGGAAACCTTGCCAAAACCTCGCTTTCAAACGACGCCAACCAACCTCCGCCCTTTAACAAAGCCAGTGTTTACGGGGCGGATGACCGGTCTGAACTAAGCAAAGCGCGTTCTTCTCCGTGAAAACTAGTTTCTGAAAAAATCATCCACGTCAACTCTTGACTTGACCGATCGTCGAAATCGTGTATAATCAGCGACCTACGCAGTAGGTAGACAGACAGTTTAGAAGCCTCCACCGCGACCACCGAGATGGTGCCTTGCAAGGGGGCTTTTTAACGCCTGCGTTTTACCAAACCAACCGGCACAACCCGAGAGGAATGCCTATGCAAATGAACTGACACAGGAGACAAACGATGACCACGCTCGCCCGCAATAAAGTACTTCCCGCCGCCACCCCTGCTACCGACATTCGCTCCACACTGGCCAAGCACCGCACCACTACCGTTGACCGTTTCGTCGTCGACAAGACCACTGGCGAGATGTTGGGCTGCTACACAACTCACGATCTTGCCACAACTATTTACGATTACGAACAGCCTCAGATTGGCAAGACCCAAGCGGTACACCCGAGCTATGAGCTTGATCCTGCTCCACGCCCGAACATTACCGAGGCAGAAGCGGAGTGTCTTCCAGATGGCGTTGCTGACCTCGATGCACAACGCAGTGAACGTGGACCAAAGCCCAAGGTAACGCCCAATCAGTACGCTAGTCATCTTAAGGTGGCCCATGCTGAACGCCATCGCTGGATTGACGATTACGTTCATGGCGCCTGCATGACAGTAGCCGGGGTCAATAATGGGAAGATGAACGTAAGTCCCTCCCATGTAACGCTAGCTTGTATGCTTGATGAGATCAGCACCGAGATAGTGAAGAAGGTGATTCGCCTTGAGGGTTTACGCACGATGAGCGACCAACAAGCACGGAGAATCTGTCAGTGTGCACGATTCGCCATCGACGGGATGGAGTTCTACCTTGAACGAAATCCTATAGTGCGTCAGCAGCTCCAGTTCGAAGTGGACTTTGCCAAGTCGTATCGCCAAGACAACACTAGACAGCTGCAAGGACTGGCGTGATTTAATTACGCTCGGATAAGAGAGAGAAGCGAACGACCTGTTAGAGACGCCAAACTGGAAAGGTGAATTACGCTCGGATATAGAAGTGAAGCATTCGCACCATGAAGGTAGCTCTCAGACCGACAGGTCTAAGCTTGATACACCTCGACCGAAGGTCATGGCTTACTGACCTCAAGTGTTACTGGGGAATAAAAATTGATGAATATCAATTCCCCAGAAAATGAAAGGAATGATCCTGTGTCGGTGCGACACGGGGTATCCCTTCTCCGTTGATTCTCTGCACCATACAGACAGGAGCGGTAAGCTCATCAGGTTTGGTTTCTATTGGTTTTTGTTGGTCTGGGTATCCCTCTGTACTGCCGTACAGGATGCATCATTTTCATAAATGCATCGTTTGACCGATAGGTCAACAGCAGTCTCACCAATCATACGTGGACTGCTGAGAGCTGGCAGTTTTCAGTGCGAATGATTCAGCGTGAGCGGGTAGGAAGAAGACTTAAGGCTTACCCCCTGAAATTACATCCAGCCACCCCGGAGTCTTTTCTTCTGGTGCGGCGATTGGTGCTTTGGGAGAAGTGGAGCCTTGGCCACTGGCAGCATCTGCAATGACCGTGAGCTTATCGTGCATAGACACCAACAGGAACCAAATGCCCGAACCGAAGCAGCCAACCAGAAAGCCCAGCATTGCACCAATGATTCCATGGCCTGCTTCAGAGCCTATGACGGCTCCTCCAATCACGCTGAAGAGAATGCCTACCCACGCGAAAAAGCTCACAACTTTTATTACCAGATGCTTCATTGCAACCTCCGTTAAAACTGCGATGACATCAACTTGACTTTATCTCTCTCAAAACTCAACGAAGCCAACCATCAGCAGTGAAGGCAGTTTTGCCACTCGGCAGCTGGATCAGTGCAGAATCGCCAATGAACTTGGCGGCTTCGATGTAGCTGACCTTGGTGGCGTTCGAAATCGTCCTGCACTTACCAGAGCCAATCAGACGCTCAGCCGCTTCCTCATCCTGATCAAGCGAAGCCTCCACCATATCCCTCCAGTCACCGCCCTTGAAGCAAACCATCGAACCACCAACCAAGGTCTTCTTGGGGTAGGTTTCTGCCATCGCGGCAGATGCAATCAGCGGCAACAGGCAAAGCATACGGGCAACGGTCTTCATCGTACGATCCTAAATGGGTCAGTTGAAAAGAAGCCATAATGCCACCACAAGACCAAAATGTAACGATTGGTGTGTCAACACTTGGTGTGTTCACGATTGAGCTGCACCTCCCCATCATTCACTGATGCAGACAAACCAGCCCCTCAGAACAGCTTTTGGCCAACGAATCCGCAACCTACGCAAAGAACAGGGCATCAGCCAAGAAGCCTTTGCCGACAAATGCGGCGTGATGCGCACTTACATGTCCCGCATTGAGACCGGCACCGCCAACCCCAGTCTTGAAGCGGCCAAAGTGATTGCCGACGGTCTGGGCATCTCCCTCTCCGATCTGCTGCAAGGTCTTTAAACCGTCAGAATAGCGCTACAGTTACGCTACTGATCTGAACGGACCCACCTCCCATGGACGACCGCACCGTCATCACTGCTGACGCCCTTGAGCTACTTCTACTGACCAGCAGGCACTACGTGCTGGCCTGGAGGAACTTCGCTTTGGATCAGTCAACGCGGATCAATCAACGTGCATGAGTGAACATCCTGCATACCCTCGACATCAACGCCGAAGCAATCGTCTTTGGGATCGATTCGCTGCGATCCTGACCCTCCCTCACTATCAAAGAGGTCTACCTAACTGGTAGTACGGAGACTGCCCCATTGGAGCTATCAAATAGCTATTGAAGATAGCTATATGATTCAATTATCATTGAACTATCAAATCCAAGAGTTAAGGATAGTCAGCGATGAATTCCCACCTCTACCTTCGAGCATCAACCAAAGACCAAGACGCTCACCGTGCAAAGGCTGCTCTAGAGTTGTTCGCCGTCGAGAAGGGATTGAGCATCGTTGGTGTGTATGCTGAGAACATCAGTGGCACCAAGCTTAACCGCCCTCAGTTGCTCACCTTGCTCAACACCGCCCAGAGTGGAGATGTGCTATTGGTCGAGTCTGTAGACCGCCTCAGTCGCCTCTCACCAGCTGACTGGGACACTCTTAAAGCTACTATCAAGGAAAAGGGATTGCGTCTGGTTGTCGCTGATCTGCCTACTAGTCACATGCTGGTTGAAGCGAAGGGCATCACAGGTCAAATCATGGATGTGATTAACAATATGCTGATTGATCTGATGGCAACCATGGCACGACTGGATCAAGAGAAGCGTGTGGAGCGCATCAAGCAGGGACTGGAAAACAAAAAGGCTGCTGAGCCTGAGTGGAGGCCAGCCGGAAAAGGTAGAAATGCGGCCATATGGAGCAAGGTTCGGTCACTAATGAAGGAGCACCCAACCATGTCAGCTGACATGATTGCCAAGCTGGCCGACTGTGGTGTCGCTACTGTGTACAGGATCAAGAGGGACTCAACAGCAGCGTAATAGAGGCTCTCCGGGCGCCTATCAACATGATCAGCGACTACAAGCTAAATTGTCGCTTATTTTCAAATCTTGGCGGCGCTCATTATGCCGTCTTGCATCCGACTAAGCACCTCAGGTAAAAATTCAATTTGCAGCCAACGAACCAAGCCGTTATCGAATCGCATCGGGCGGGTACACCGTCGCACATCCAACTCTGGGTCGGAGTCGGACAGAAACGTAAGCCGCTTTATAACGTCAATTGCTCGGTCCGTTGTACGCCGAAATTACGCTCCCTGCCTGATCAGTAAACAGTATCTCTTGTCCAAATTCCGTACACAGATTGAAACTATTGGATATTGACACTAGACAAGCCTAACACCAAATAAAGAACACGCTAAGGTTTCTTAATTTTTTTTACCCCAATTCCGCTCTGAAAATCCTCAATGATTCTTTTTTCAAACAACCCATCGGCATATCGATTTAATTCAGGACCACGCAACCTTTGAATTACAATATCAAGAGATTCATCCTTACCAAAGAGTTTCCTCTGCATTAATCTTTCAGTAATCTCAGTTGGCAAACCATATTCCTCAAGGGAGGAAAAACTGTCAGGCTGAAATAAATGCTCAATCGAGGCCGCAAAGGGAATGTAGTTGCACCCCCTCAGCCCTCTCGCCGCCAACACAAAGGCTGCAACATCATTTAAAGCGGAAAGATATTTAGGGTAGTTAAAAGACGCCCATCCGCGTATGAAAGCGAGTACATTCTCAACCGCCTCATCGGCTGCCAAGCCATACTCCATCTGATTAATAATTTTTTGTTTCCTAAATACCGGGACGCTCTTGAGCTTAAACAAATCCCATATCCACTTCGTCATCATACTGGATGTTCTCATTGCTGCTCTACGCGCCGACTGAGCACCACCCAGCTTTTCCCAAATTATCTCGGACGACAACCTTAATTCATCATAAGTGGGGCGAGCAATCCAAGAGCACTGCATAAGAGAGCGGATATCCAACCCACGCAAATACTTGGCTGTATCAATCAAATATTCCGGCTCGATACCCGAGTGAGCCTTCAAAATGGCAACAGGTAAAAAATTTTGATTTGTGAGCCTCTCAACTTTTCCCTCTAATCCACTCGGCAAATCATCCTTACTCATTTGAAGTAGCAAGCTGCTTGGAGTCGCATCAGTAGGGTTGAGTGCGGGTATATCAACGAATGGCAAATCCTCCTCAGGAGGAGCCTCAAATAAGTATACATTCCCGACAAAATGACGAAACATCCGTCCAGATCGACCTTTGATATTATTAAAAGTAAAAAAGTCCAGAGGCTTCCGATTTAGCTTATTATCGTATATAACGACATTCTTCGCCGCTGTATTTACACCTTCAATGAGGGTTGAAGTACAGAGCAATATGTTTAACTTACCCTCCTCGAAGGCTCGAACCATGAAGCGCCCTAAAGACCTAGGTAGCCGTCCATGATGGATGCCGATGCCGTACTTTAAGCCGACAGAAACCAACCAATCGTGATGGTAGTGTTTAGCAGTCCAATCAGCAGCCTCTATGAGCTCTTCATCACTCGTTTGCTGGAGTTCTCTATTCTCGAGGTACTCGCTCAATACAGTCCTTGTGCTTGATGGAGATTGACAATAAATCATTGTCTGACCATCTAACCGATCCAGTAGCCCCGCAAGTGCTAAAGCCTTGTTAGGCTTTTTCTTGACATGATGTAACTCAACAGCAACCGTCTGAAAATTCTCCACAACAAAACTACATTCAACCTTGTTGTAAACCTCTTCAGGGATAGCCTTTATAGATGGGCCGAGCAGATAAAACTGAGCACCAGTCCTTGATAGCGCCAAAAATGCCTGATTCAGCAGAGTAGCTCTATCCCCCTCCCCTGATATCGATAACTTGTAGAATTCATCAATCACAAAGAAATCAACAGCAGGAAGCTTGCCCTCAATACTAAGGAAACGTTCTTGAGTAAGAACAAATATATTACGCTCTTCTATTTTCTGACTTGCAGATGTGACAATTGAGTATCTATCTACAAACCTCGAAACACGCCTCCTAGTTTCTTCCACCAACGCCAAGGTCGGCACAATTAAAACTATATTTAAAAAATCCTTAGCCGAGATCAACAAATCCACCAACAGACTTTTACCAAAAGAAGTTGGTGCACTTAAAATAACTGACTCTCCAGCCATGAGCTTACGCAAAACTTTAGCTTGGGCACTGTGAATGACAAAATCACTCATCTCTCCGTCCGCTCTGTGAGCGGCGTGCATCATTGCACTTCGCAGAGACAGATCAGATAAACTTTCCACGTAAGGATACAACCCAACCTGCATGGCAAGCTCATCAATTATTTCTCGATAGCCGTGAGCCAATATGAGTTCGCTATCCAAAGCTCTTATTACTAATTCACGCCCCAACTCAACGTTTTCGACACAAATTTTCGCGATATTTGAAACAAGATGAAATGGTGACTCGACTAACCGCTCCCCTTTAAGGGCCTCTCTAACCTCATTAATATCCATCATAATTGAAGTGCCTTCAACCTAGTATCCATGGCAGAAATTAGCTCTTTCTTATCTTTAAGCGGTATAAGGATCACATGAACCGTAACCGGCAAATCCGAACCAAATTTATCCCGATATTGTTCGCCAAGCTTTTCTCGAAGATTTTTATATGCAACAGCCACTTCAGCCTTAAGGCAATTCAAATAATCAGGATTAGATTCGCTAGAACTTTCAACCGCCCGACTATCATAAGTAAGCAGTATTGGTATGCAGGCTTTTTTGAAGACTTGATCCAACGAGACATTACTACTGAGTAATTTTTTTAGAGCTTCTGCCTCAGGCCATTCGGGATCAATTTTATTTTGAATCAATATAAATTCTGTACGCAAATAATCCGTAGCCAGATGATCAACAATTTCTTTGCACACGTCATATATAGCTCTAGCGATATCATTATAAAATTTAGTTTCACCTATCCATAACTCTAATCCATTCTCACCCTTCACTACATGAACAGCATCAAATCCCTTTACCGTTTCATTAGCCGAAGACTTATAATAAATCTTACTAACCGCTGGTAACGTTTTATAAACCTGCCTGATTGCTATATGCAAAAAAATCTCACCAAACTCGCCACGCAACCCATACTTCTCGGACTGGTAAACGATTTTCGCAGCTTTTTTTGTCATGCGGATCGCGTTATAGTGCCCAATCTCTTCCAACTCTGAGTAATTCAAAGCAAATTCCGGAAGCCATTCCATTACATGATTTGCTAACTGATCCCTCCGCCACACCCCGCGCTCGAACCCTGCACACAATGCTAGATCATCACCAGCAGCATCAATTTCATGCACGACCAAACTAAGAAACTGTTCTGGATGGTTCATGAGAAATTTCCAGCAAACTTCAGTACGGCTTCCGAATCGTTCATCCTCACTCCTTGAATATAAATAACCTAATTTTCCTAACTATAAGAATGCACGCAATGACTTCTCACATCCGTATCAAAATATAGCTACTCCTTTCGTACACGCTATCTCGCACGCAGGTGGCATGGCAATGCCAGAAAGCCAGTATACAGAGCCACGAAAGAAAACCAATGAGCCGAAGGGAGAACAAGCCGAAGGCGTGGCACCTAGCCGATATCTGCCTTTGGTGACGACGCATAAAAACGAGCTTGGTAGGCGGGAGTATTGCCGAATAGAATGCACAGCACAGTGCACCACTTAGGTGTACCTAAACGCTGTCACACTTCGAGATTTTTGAGAGAGAAATCCTTGAGAATTCAAGGACTTAAGAAATGGAGGCAACCCCACCAGCCACACCCCGGCACACAATGTTCCCGCTGTGGCTGCTCCCTTCCGGGCCTGACCAGGTTGACGGGTAATCGTTGCGGGGGGACCGATGGGGTCACCATAACGACACTCGCCAGTCGGCGAGCCGCGCCATTGTACCGGTCTGGCGCGAAGTTACAACCTTTGGCCTGGATAAAAATTCCGAGCCTGCTCAAGCACTTGAATTCAGTGGCTGTCGCCCGGCTGACGGACGCGCTCAGCGACCCAGCGCGCGCAGTTGCCTGACCTTGCTGTTGTGTTCGCCGTTGACCCAGTGTTCCAGCGCGCCAGCGGTCATCGGGCGCGCGATGAGGAAGCCTTGGACTTCGTGGCAGCCCAGTTGACAGAGGATTTCGTAGACGTCCTCGGTCTCGGCGCCTTCTGCCACGACGCGGTAACCCAAGCGGCGGGCAAGGTCGACGATGGCCTCGACCAGTCGACGATCTTTTTCGTTGGCGTCGACATTTTCCACCAGCGATTTATCGAGTTTGACGGTGGTCGCGGGCAATTGGCGCAAATAGGTCCAGTTGCTGTACCCCGTACCGAAGTCATCGATGGCGATGTCGATGTTGAGCGCACGCAAGCGTTCGAGTTGCTCGCGCGTCAGCGCCGGGTTGTCGCACAGCACGCTTTCGGTGAATTCCAATTCGAAGCGACCCGGATCCAGGCCACTGATGGCGAGTTGTTCGAACAGCGCATCGCTGAACTGCGAATTGGCCAGGTCAATGGCCGACACGTTCATCGCCACCTTGAACGCATAGCCCTGCCGCTGCCAGGCGCGCGCCTGCTCGACGGCATGGCGCAGCACCCACAGGCTCAGGCTGCGGATGAGCGCGGTCTTTTCGGCCAGGGGAATGAATTCAGCGGGGCTGATCGGCCCCAGCACGGGGTGCTGCCAGCGCAACAAAGCCTCGACGGTGACGATGCGCCCGGTGCTCACTTCGAGCCGTGGCTGGAATACCAGTGACAGTTGGTCCGGGCTGCGTACGGCGTCGGCCAGTGAAGCCAGCAGCAAAAACGCCCGCTGCTGGGCGAAGTCCAGATGCGGTTCGTACCAGCGCCAGCCTTGTGCCTTGCCTCGCGCCTCGTCAGCGGCGCCGACCACCAGCCGGATCCAGTCCTTCTCGTCACGGCATTCCAGGCCCAGCGGCAGCACGCCGATGCCCAGCTCCATCTGAATGGGGATGTTGCGACACACCAACGGCCGCTGAAAATGTTTGATGAGCCGGCGAAACAGCATTTCGGCGTGGTCGGGGCTGGTGTGTTGGGTCAGCAGCGCGATCCGAGTCGGGCTGACCTTGTACAGCGCCGTGTCAGCAGGCAATTGCTCGCGACAAGCATCGACCATGCAGCGCACCAGTTCCTGCGCGAAGCTGTAACCCAACGCCTTGATGAGGCTGTCGAGAAAGACGGGATTGACCATGTCCAGCGCGACCAGGGCGTAATCGCCTCGATTGGCGAGGGCCAGAATGTCTTCCTCCAGCCGGAGGCGGTTGAACAGGCCAGTGGGCTGGTCGACGTAGCTGGCATTGCGCAGGTTGTTCAGGCGCTTCATCACCAATTGGCCGTACATTTCCAACATGGTGATGTCGCGCGCATCCAGGGGAGCACGGGGCTGGCTGTCGATCACGCAAAGTGTGCCGAGTGCCAAGCCGTCGGAAGTAACCAGCGGCACCCCCGCGTAGAAGCGGATGAAGGGTTCGCCCAGCACCATCGGGTTGTCCATGAAGCGCGGGTCATGGCGCGCATCAGGCACCTGAAGCACCTCGGCGGACAGAATGGAATAGGCGCAGAAGGAAATCTCGCGGGGGGTCTCTTTCTCGTCGAGCCCGGTGCCTGCGCGAAACCATTGTCGATGCTCGCTGACGATCGAAACCAGCGCAATTGGCGCGTTGAAATAATGCGCCACCATGTCGACGATGTGATCGAGCACATCGTCCGACGCAGAGCTCAGTAGCCCCATATGGGTGATCCTGGACAGCCGCGATGCCTCGTTGAACGGAATGGGTGCGCTGTCGGCCATAACTGCGGGTCCCTGCAAACTGCTTTCGCCAGTAGTATCAAAACGATATTGCTAGGAAAGTTAGCACCAGTTTCAGCGTCGTGCAGGCGTCGCCAGACCGGCGGTGATGACCGGCCTGCCGAAACAAAGTTGCAGCGCCCGCACAATCCATTCAAATGAATGAAATTACTGGACTTGCAACACCTCGTCTGCCTTCCCGCCTGCGCCCTGGATCACCAGATGAATGAAGTGCAGTTTGGTGATGACGTCAGGCGGCAGCACGAACGGATAGAAATCCGGTTGCCCCATCGATCGGGACAGCTCATTGAGCATGCCCGCCAGCTCGATCCAGGCATTGACGAAAGCCAGAAACGACGGACCGCCCGGATGCTGCGGATCGTAAAGGGTATGCAATTCGAAAGGCTGGTAGTCGAGGTCCATGTCACGGGCACTCATTCCCAAGCTCAGCGCCGTGTCGACCGCGTCCATCATATGCAGGTAGTGAGCCCAGGTTTCCGCCCAGTCTTCCCACGGGTGCATGGTGGCATAGGCGCTGACATAGTGCTGTTGCCAGTCGGCGGGGGCGCCCTGCTGGTAGTGGCGATCGAGCGCCTCGGCATAACTGGCGCGCTCGTCGCCGAACAGGTTGCGGAAGCCGTCCTGCCAGTAGGTACCCGCGATCAAGCGATCCCAGTAGTAGTGACCCACTTCATGACGGAAATGGCCGAGGAGCGTGCGATACGGTTCGTGCATCTGGACTCGAACCTTCTCACGGATGGCGTCGTCCGCCTCCTCGACATTAAGGGTGATCAGACCGTTAGCATGTCCGGTGGTGGGCAGATTGCCCTCCAGATCGACACCGAGAAATTCGAACGCCAGGCCCTTCTCCTCATCGACCGACTTCGGCACCACGGGCAGCCCCAGCGTGATCAGTTGCGCCACAAGCCGCCGCTTGGCGATTTCGATCTTGCGCCAGCGCTCGGGGTTCTCGGGCACGGACAGATCGGGGATGGTGCGATTCAGGCTGCACGCCACACAGAAGTCCCCGGCATCGTGCGCTGGAAACAGCCAGTTGCACGCTGCGGCGGTGTCCAGGTTGGCACACCGGCGATAAAGCCCGGCCTGTGGATCATCGCTCAGGCGCCAAGTGGCGCTGTCCGGGCCAGGATCGAGCGCCGCGATCCGGCTCTGTTCCGGGAGGTAGCCCAACGCTGCCAGACAGGCCAGGCATTGGCTGTTACGAAAGAATACCGATTGGCCACAACGGCATTGCCAGACTTTGCTGTTGCGCTTGCTGTCCCCGGCGAAAGGCGCCGCGATCCGCGTGCTGAGCTGCTCGAAGAACTGGAACATGGGGATCTCCTGATGGGGGGCTGCAAGCTCTAGATCCTTCGCGCGGGCGGCGGTTCCATGGATTTTCGAAGGACGATTACCGACCTCCAGAAGCACAACAGCACGCCTTCGACGGGGCCGCTCGCCCAGCCCCACCGCGGCGTTGGTCGGGGGCTACGGCATCGGGACGACCGATCACGGTGCCAAGGCCAATCGCCGTAGAGGGCCCGTTACTGGATCGCGACATTGTGCTGCTTCAAAAAGGCCACGAACGCGTCTTCATCCAGTACCTTCAAGCCCAGTTCATTGGCCTTCGTCAGTTTCGACCCCGCCCCCGGCCCGGCGACAACGGTGTGGGTCTTGGCAGATACCGAGCCGGAGACCTTGGCACCGAGGCTTTCGAGCTTTTCCTTGGCAACATCCCGGCTCATCAATTCCAGCGATCCAGTCAGCACCCAGGTCTGGCCTGCCAATGGCAAGCCCTCGACGACTTTTTTCTCACTCTGCCAGTGCATGCCGAAGTCTTTGAGCTGTTGCTCGATTCGCAGCGCGCGCTCTGCATTCTCCTTGCTATCGAAGAAGGTTCGGACGGCCTGCGCCTGTTTTTCGGGCAGGGTCTGACGCATGTCGAGCCAGTCGGCCTTGATCACGCCCTCCAGGGTCGCGAATTTGTCGGCGAGCTTCTGTGCTGCGCCCGGGCCCACGGACGGAATGTTCAGTTTGTCCAGCATGCCGCCCAGGGTCGCGCTGGCCGCGAACTCGGCGCCCAGCTCACCGATGTCCTGCAATGCAATCCCGCACTTGCCCAGCAACGCGCCAATCACGTTCTGGTTGTGTTCATCTTCGAAAAAGCTGTGAATTTCGTGCGCTACTTCCAGGCCGATATCGGGAAGGTAAGTCAGGACTTCCGGGAGTGCCGCCTGGACGCGCTCCAACGAACCCAGGGACCGCGCCAGCACCTTGGCCGTCTCCTCGCCGACATCCGGGATGCCCAGCGCATAGATGAATCGCGCCAGCGTCGGTTGCCTGCTGTCATCGATGGCTTTGAGCAATTTACGGGTCGAGACGTCGGCGAACCCTTCCAGTTCGATGATCTGCTCGTACTCGAGCGTGTAGAGGTCGGCGGGCGAACCGATCAGCTTTTCGTCCACCAGTTGTTCAATGGTCTTGTCGCCCAAGCCTTCGATGTCCATCGCCCGACGCGAGACGTAGTGGATGATCGCCTGTTTGAGCTGAGCACCGCAGGCCAGGCGGCCCACGCAACGGTAAACCGCACCCTCACTCAC
This sequence comes from Pseudomonas sp. RIT409, assembly GCF_003052515.2. Classification (GTDB taxonomy): domain Bacteria; phylum Pseudomonadota; class Gammaproteobacteria; order Pseudomonadales; family Pseudomonadaceae; genus Aquipseudomonas. Next base: position 183,894 of record NZ_QARE02000010.1, read on the forward strand.
CGTTTCCCTGCCCTTGCTGCGCTTGATCAACTGCGTGCGCTCGACCTGAGAGCCGCACACCGGGCATGCCTGCGGAATGTCCACTTTGCGCGCATCGGCCGGGCGGCGCTCGAGCACCACCTGCACCACCTGAGGGATCACGTCGCCCGCACGACGAATGATCACGGTATCGCCGATCATCAAGCCCAGCCGCGCCACTTCATCCATGTTGTGCAAGGTGGCATTGGCGACCGTGACACCGGCAACCTTGACCGGTTTCAAACGCGCCACCGGCGTCACCGCCCCCGTCCGACCGACCTGAAACTCGACGTCGAGCAATTCGGTCAGTTCTTCCATGGCTGGGAATTTGTGGGCAATCGCCCAGCGCGGTTCGCGGGCGCGAAAGCCCAGCTCGCGCTGCGAGGCAATGCTGTTGACCTTGAACACCACGCCATCGATCTCGTAGGGAAGCGACAGGCGACGCTCGCCAATGTCATGGTAATAAGCGAGGCAATCTTCGATGCCCTTGGCGATTTTCAGCTCCCGGCTGATGGGCATGCCCCACGCTTTCAGTTGGTTGAGGTTGCCTATGTGGGTGTCGGCGATGTCATGGGACACTTGGCCGATGCCGTAACAGCAGAACTCCAGCGGACGATTGGCGGTGATTTTCGAGTCCAGCTGGCGCAGGCTGCCCGCTGCGGCGTTGCGTGGGTTGGCGAAGGTCTTGCCGCCGATTTCCAGTTGGCTGGCGTTCAGGCGCTCGAAGCCGGCCTTTGACATGAAGACTTCACCGCGCACTTCGAGCGTTTCGGGCCAACCCTGGCCGTGCAGCTTGAGGGGAATATTACGCACCGTGCGCACGTTGACGCTGATGTCTTCTCCGGTCGTGCCGTCGCCGCGAGTCGCGCCGCGCACCAGTGCGCCGTTCCGATAGAGCAGGCTGACGGCCAACCCATCGAGCTTGGGCTCACAACTGTATTCCACCGCACCTGCGCCGCCGAACAGATCCGCCACCGGAAGATCCAGCCCTTCGCTGACGCGACGGTCGAATTCGCGCATATCGACCTCTTCGAACGCGTTACCCAGGCTGAGCATCGGAATTTCATGACGCACCTGGGTGAAGGCCGACAGCGCCGCGCTGCCGACACGCTGGGTGGGCGAATCAGGCTTGACCAGGTGCGGGTTTTCCGCTTCCAGCGCCTTGAGCTCGTGGAACAGGCGATCGTATTCAACATCCGGAATGCTCGGCTCGTCGAGAACGTGATAGCGGTAGTTATGCAGATCCAGTTCGGCGCGCAGTTCAAGGATTCGTTGTTCGGCGTTCATAAAGGCATTCTCGGAAAGCAAAAGAGCAGCCGGGGCTGCTCATCTGGTATTGCATGACTTTGCAGGAGCGCGCTCCTACAAAGAAAATCTGCGGCGTTCGATCAGCGACGCTGGGTCAGCGCGCGGCGTTCGAATTCGACGATGCGCTGGCGATAATGCTCAATGGTCTGCGCGGTCATGACACTGCGCTGATCGTCCTTGAGCTCGCCATTCAATTCATGGGCCAGCTTGCGGGCGGCAGCAACCATGACATCGAACGCCTGCTTGGGATGGCGCGGGCCAGGCAAGCCCAGGAAAAAGCTGACGGCACGGGTGCTGAAGTGGTCGATGTCGTCCAGATCGAACACGCCGGGCTTGACCGCATTGGCCATCGAGAACAGTACTTCGCCGTTGCCCGCCATGCTTTCGTGACGGTGGAAGATGTCCATTTCGCCGAACCGCAGGCCGCTTTCCAGAATATTCTGTAACAACGCCGGCCCTTTGAAGCCGCTTTCATCGCGGGAAATCACGCTGATCACCAGCACCTCTTCCACCGGCACCTGATCTCTCTCTTCGGCGACACGCGGAGCGGCCTTGTCGTCAGGAAAGTCATCGTCGCGGGCACTGAACAGGCTTGGGCCGCCGGCCTCCAGGTTCAGATCGCCCTGCTGGGGCTCATCCTTGCGCTTGTTGCGCTTGCTTTCACGTTCGGGACGCTCAGGGCGTTCGCGGGCGGCACTCAAGGTGGGCAGGTCATGCTCGTCCAGCTGAGGCTCCTTCTGGGTTTCAAGAACCCGTGCAGGGCCCAGCACCTCGGCCGACGAGCTGTCGTCATCGTCTGGCAGGTTCGAGAAGCTGCGGTCCAGCCTGAATTTCAGCTTGCCTTTGCCGCCCCTCATCCGGCGCCAGCCGTCAAAAAGAATACCGGCAATGACAATAATGCCGATGACGATCAGCCACTCTCGCAGACCGATTTCCATGTAATCCCGTGCCTCTACTGAAAATTCTGAAAATTAAGGGCTTAAACCCCTTTAAAACGTGGAGCCAACTCTCTGTTCTGAATGGCCTTTTACCCACGCAAACGAAAAAAGTGGACATTAAGCTAGCACGACCAAAGGCAACTTTACACCGTCAGTTACTTCAGGCATGTCGCATGCCTGTGTCAGGCAGTGCGCGTGTTTTCTGTACCGAGCCTTCAATGCCCCACTTTCCCCTTGTCAATTCGTCCGAACCCGAATGGGCCAATATGTCGATGGGATAGCCCATCAATCGTAGGTACCGCTGTCAGCGGGCAGGCCGTGCCGTAATTCAAGGCGATCCCACCGAGCATTCCTTCCGCCTTTCAGCGTCACTCCCATTCAGACCGGTTCAGCTATGCATCGACCAGCGCCATCGCCTCCTCTACGTCCACCGCCACGAGGCGGGAGCACCCCGGCTCATGCATGGTGACACCCATCAACTGATCGGCCATCTCCATGGCAATCTTGTTGTGGGTGATATAGATGAACTGCACAGTCTGCGACATCTCCTTGACCAATCGGGCATAGCGGCCCACGTTGGCATCGTCCAGTGGCGCATCGACTTCGTCGAGCATGCAGAACGGCGCCGGATTGAGTTTGAAAATGGCGAAGACCAGTGCCAGTGCGGTCAAGGCTTTCTCGCCACCGGACAGCAGATGAATCGTGCTGTTTTTCTTGCCGGGCGGACGCGCCATGATCGTCACCCCTGTATCGAGTAAATCTTCGCCCGTCAGTTCCAAATAAGCGCTGCCACCACCGAAAACTTTTGGAAAAAGTGCCTGAATCCCGCTGTTTATCTGATCGAAGGTCTCTTTGAAGCGATTACGCGTTTCCTTGTCGATCTTGCGGATCACGTTTTCCAGCGTGTCCAGCGCCTCGACCAGGTCGGCGTCCTGCGCGTCAAGGTAGCGTTTGCGCTCGGACTGCTGTTGATATTCCTCGATGGCCGCGAGGTTGATTGCACCAAGGCGCTGAATCCGCGCCGCAAGCCGTTCAAGCTCTTCCTCGGCATCCTTTTCGCTGACATCTGCATTCAAAGTCGCCAGCACGCCATTGAGATCGTAGCCGTCTTCGTGCAATTGCTCCTGTAACGTCTTGCGGCGCACGGTCAAGGATTGCCATTCCAGACGCTGCTGTTCCAGTTGCCCCCGCAACAGTTGCGACTGCTGCTCGGCTTGGGTCCGACGCTTTTCCGCCTCGCGCAGCTCGCGGTCGGCGTCTTCCAGGGCATTTTTCGCAGTGCGCATTTCGTCGTCGACGATCATGCGCCTCTCCAGTAATTCTTCGAGTTTCAGGCGCAGCTCTTCAAGCGGCGCGGCGCCCTCTTCCAAGCCCAGGCTCAATTGCTCGCGACGCTCGGTCAGGCGCTCGGATTGCATCTCCAGACGCTCCAGTGCCTGGCGAGTCGAATCATGCTGGGCGCGCAGGGAGCTCAGGCGCACGGCCAATTGGTTGGCGTGGTCGCGGTGCTGTCGAGCTTCCTGGCGCACACGGTCCAACCGCTCACGCAGGCTGTCGCGCTGGGCCAGCAGCAGTTCGCGCTGTTCGGTGTCGAGGGCCATGCTGTCGAGAGCGTCTTGCAATTGCAGGCGCGACTCACCCAGGCTTTCCTGCTCGATCGCGCGCTGATCGCCAAGCTCGTTCAGCTCTTCATCCAGTCGGGTGCGGCGCAGCGTCAGTTGCTCGACCTTGGCCTTGGCCGCCGACAACTGCGCCTTGAGCTCACTTTGCTGCCGGGCTTCGTCTTGCAGGCGACGACGCAGTTGCTCCCGATTGTCTTCTTGCACGCGTTGCTGTTCGCGCAGCGCGAGCACCTGTTCTTCCAAAGCCTCCAGCGCCGCTTCGCGCGCTTCGCGGTCGGCCTCAAGGCGCTGCAATTCCTGCCCGCGGGCAAGCACTCCACTTTCGGCCTCGCTGGCACGGCGGATCCGCAGAAAGTCGCGCCCGACCCAGTAGCCGTTGCGGCTGATAAGGCTCTGCCCCGCTCCCAGCGTTCCTCGCGACGTCAACGCATCGTCGAGGGTCTCCACCGGCCGGACCTGCCCAAGCCAGTGGCTGAGGTCGATATCACTGTCGACCTTATCCATCAAACTGCCCGGCATGCGTGCCGCCTCGCCGCCAGCACTGACCAGCCGCAAATCCCCCTGACGGAATCCCGAGAGGTCCAGCTCCGCGAAGTCGTCCACCAGCACGGCATTGAGGTCAGCGCCCAGCACCGTTTCCACCGCCAGCTCCCAGCCGGCCTCGACGCGCAGACCTTCAGCCAGTCGGGGGCGTTCATGCAGATGGTGGTCGCGCAGCCATTCGGCCGTACCTTTGCCGGGATCCAGCGCGGCCTGCTGCAGGGCTTCCAGCGAGGCCATTCGGCCGTTGAGCCGTTGCAGATCGCCCTGTGCCTGCTGCTGGGCCTGACTGGCCTGCTGCAGATCCAGGCGCAGTTGCTCGATCCTTTCGACCTGCTGCCCCTCTTCGGCCGTCAATTCGTCAAGCACCATCTCCCGGGCAGCCAGGTCCTCGCTGAGCTCAAGGATCGCTGCGTCTTCCGGGTCGGCCGCCAGCAGTTGGCGCTCTTCGGCCAGACGGCGCTGACGTTCGGCCAGACGCTCCATGCCGGTTTCCAGTTGCTGGATGCGCGCCTGCTGGACTTCGGCCTGGCGTCTCGGCTCGGCAGACGACAGGTTGAAGGCATCCCACTTCTCCTGCCAGCCGTGCATCGCGGCTTCGGCTTCTTCCAGGCTGGCTGCAGACTCTTCCGCTGCCGCAAGGGTCATTTCCTGCTCAGGCACGAGCATTTCCAGCTCTTCGCCGAGGGTGGCAAGCAAGGTGCGGTCGTGCCCCAGATGGGACTCGGTTTCCTGCCGCGCCCGTTCGGCTTCGCGCAGGTCGTCCTGCAACTGACGCAACCGCTGCTGGCCATGCTGAATGCTTTGCTCATTGCGCGCGATGTCGCCGCCGACGGAGTAAAACCGGCCCTGCACTTGGTTGAAGCGCTCGGACAACTCGTGATGCCCGTCGCGCAGCCGCTCGATGGCCGCATCGGCGTTGCGTTGCTCGGCGACCAGCGCTTCGAAACTGATCTCCTGATTACCGATGACCGCTTCGCGCTGCGTCACCTGTTCATTCAGCGCTTGCCAGCGCAACGCCGACAGTTGAGCCTTCAACTGACGCTCTTCGGCCTTGTATTCCTGGTACTTCTCCGCGGCTTGGGCCTGGCGGTGCAGACGCTCAAGCTGACGTTCGAGCTCCTCGCGCAGGTCAGTCAGGCGTGCGAGGTTTTCATGGGTGCGGCGAATGCGGTTCTCGGTTTCCCGCCGGCGCTCCTTGTACTTGGAGATGCCTGCCGCCTCTTCGATGAAGTTGCGCAAATCCTCCGGTTTGGCTTCGATCAGCTTGGAAATCATGCCCTGTTCGATGATCGAATAGCTGCGCGGGCCAAGTCCGGTGCCGAGGAAGATGTCGGTGATGTCACGGCGACGGCATTTAGTGCCGTTAAGGTAGTAGGTGTTCTGACTGTCGCGGGTGACCTTGCGCCGAATGGAGATCTCCGCGTAGGCCGCGTACTCACCGACCAGCGTGTTGTCCGAGTTGTCGAACACCAGCTCGATGCTGGCCTGGCTCACCGGTTTGCGGCTGGTGGAGCCGTTGAAGATGACGTCGGTCATCGATTCGCCGCGCAGGTTCTTCGCCGAGCTTTCGCCCATGACCCAGCGCACCGCGTCGATGATGTTGGATTTGCCGCATCCGTTGGGGCCGACCACGGCCGCCATGTTGCTGGGAAAGTTCACAGTCGTCGGGTCGACGAACGATTTGAACCCGGCCAGCCTGATGCACTTGAGGCGCATGATTCAGCCGACCGCCAGCGCAGACAGCACGGATTGGCAACTGCGCTCGCAGTAGGCGGCCAGCACCTCACGGATGCGCGGCAGGTCGCGGGCGATCACCGCCTCGAGCAACCGGGCGAACAGCGTCAGGTACTCGCTCATTTCCGCCTGACGCTGTTCCAGTGCCAAGTAATAAAAGCGGCTCATGGAGGGCTGTAGGTTCTCGATGGTCTCTTCCAGGTACGGATTGTTGGCGAATGGGTAGGCAGCGCGCATCACGTTGAAACTGTCTTCGACGAAACTCTTCACGTCGCCACGGGCGCAACTGGCCGTCAGGCGCTGCTGAATTTGCAAGAATGGCGCCAGGTCAATCTCCTGCTGCCAGGCTTTCGCCACGGCAAGGCCCAACAGGATATACAGTTCGCTCATCAACGCGCACAGGCTTTGAATGTTGTGGGGCGTAAGAACGGACACCTGAGCGCCGCGGCGCGGGAGGATGACGATCAGGTGACGGCGTTCGAGAATCAGCAGCGCTTCGCGCACCGATCCCCGGCTGACATTGAGCGCTTGCGTGACTTTCTGCTCCTGAATCCGCTCCCCCGGCCGAAGCTCGCCGCGGATGATCCGTTCGGCGAGGTGATGAGCGATCTGCTCAGCGAGGCTGTCCGGTGCCTTGAACGTCATGTCTTTCCTTTCAACCCATAGCATTAACCCAAGCGCCGCAGTGTAACGCACTGAACACCTGTGGCGCAGGGCCATACGCGCAAACTGGCACGAATTAAGCAAAACGTCAGGGGTCGCCTGCGGCGGGTGATAGCAACTTCTGGCTGCCGATGATCGGTGCGCGAAGGAATTTCATTATTCTTGACCCTTAGGTCAGATTTTAATTGACCCAATAGTCAGAACTGATAGATTCATCGACAGGTTCGATGACAAATTCCGAAACACCTTCCACGACAGCGTTCTATTACAAGAAGACGAGGCGTAATCCGTGATCCAGTTTTTGCTGAACCAAGAGCTGAAAACCGAGCATGCTCTGGACCCCAACCTGACCGTGCTCAATTACTTGCGCGAGCACGTGCACAAGTCCGGCACCAAGGAAGGCTGCGCCAGCGGCGATTGCGGGGCCTGCACGGTGGTCGTCGGTGAGCTGACCACTGCAGAAGACGGTCTGGAACAGTTGCGTTATCGCAGCCTCAACGCCTGCCTGACCTTCGTCGCTTCCCTGCACGGCAAGCAACTGATCAGTGTCGAAGACCTCAAGCATCAGGGCCAACTGCACAGCGTGCAGCAAGCCATGGTCGATTGCCACGGCTCACAATGCGGCTTCTGCACGCCGGGTTTCGTGATGTCCTTGTTTGCCTTGCAGAAAAACACCTCCGAGGTCAGCTCATCGGACCAGCGACATGCACAGGCTCACGAGGCGTTGGCGGGCAATCTGTGCCGCTGCACGGGTTACCGCCCCATCCTCGCCGCCGCCGAGCAGGCGTGCGGCCAGTCACGCCAACACGACCAGTTCGATGCCCGCACTGCGCAAACCATCGCCCGGCTCAAAGCCATCAAACCCGACACAACCGCAGAGTTGAACAGCGGCGACAAACGCTGCCTGGTGCCACTGACCGTGGCCGATCTGGCGGACCTTTACGATGCCTATCCACAGGCGCGCCTGCTGGCGGGAGGCACTGATCTGGCGCTGGAAGTCACTCAGTTCCATCGCACTCTGCCGGTGATGATCTACGTCGGCCACGTTGCCGATATGAAGAAGATTGAGCATTTCGACGACCGTATCGAAATCGGGGCGGCCGTGGCGCTGACCGATTGCTACGATGCCCTGAGCAGCGACTACCCGGATTTCGGGGAGCTGTTGCACCGTTTTGCGTCGTTGCAGATCCGCAACCAAGGCACTTTGGGCGGCAACATCGGCAACGCCTCGCCCATCGGCGACTCGCCACCGCTGCTGATCGCGCTGGGGGCGCAGATCGTCCTGCGCAAAGGCCGTCATACCCGCACACTGGCCTTGGAAGATTACTTCATCGATTACCGCGTCACAGCGCGCGAAGAAAGCGAATTCATCGAAAAGATCATCGTGCCGAAGCCCAATATCAAGCAGGCATTCCGGGCCTACAAGGTGTCCAAGCGCCTGGACGATGACATATCGGCAGTGTGCGCGGCGTTCCGCGTGCACGTCGAGAACGGTGCCATCGTCGACGCCCGCGCCGCTTTCGGCGGAATGGCCGCGATCCCGAAACGCGCTGCGCACTGCGAACAGGCCCTGATTGGCCAGCCATGGACATCGGCAACCGTGGAGCGCGCCTGTGCGGCCCTCGAACAGGATTTCACGCCGCTGTCGGACTTCCGCGCCACCAAGGAATATCGGCTGCTGGCCGCGCAGAATCTGCTGCGTAAATATTTCATCGAATTGCAAACGCCACACATCCAGACTCGGGTGACTGCTCATGTCTAACCATCATCCCGTGACATCCCCGGAAGAACGGGTCGCTCTGTTCCAGCAGGACCTCACCACAGGTGTGGGGCGCAGCGTCAAACACGACAGCGCCGACAAGCACGTTTCGGGCGAGGCCATTTACATCGACGATCGGCTGGAATTTCCCAATCAACTGCACGTCTATGCGCGCCTTTCCGACCGCGCCCATGCGCGCATCGTCAGCGTTGACGTCGCCCCATGCTATGCGTTCGAAGGCGTGCGCCTTGCGATTACGCACGAAGACATTCCTGGCCTGAAAGACATCGGTCCCCTGCTGCCGGGTGATCCGCTGCTGGCCATCGACACGGTCGAATTCGTCGGCCAGCCGGTGATTGCCGTTGCCGCCCGGGATCTGGAAACGGCGCGCAAGGCGGCCATGGCGGCCATCATCGAGTACGAAGACCTCGAGCCGGTGCTCGACGTGGTCGAAGCCTTGCGCAAACGGCATTTCGTGCTCGATAGCCATACCCATCAACGGGGCGATTCAGACACCGCCTTGGCATCGGCCCTGCACCGCATTCAAGGCACGCTGCACATTGGCGGCCAGGAACACTTTTACCTGGAGACGCAGATTTCTTCGGTGATGCCCACGGAAGACGGCGGGATGATCGTCTACTGCTCCACCCAGAACCCCACTGAGGTGCAGAAGCTGGTCAGCGAAGTACTCGGTGTGTCGATGAACAAGGTGGTGGTGGACATGCGCCGAATGGGCGGCGGCTTCGGCGGCAAGGAAACCCAGGCAGCGAGCCCGGCGTGCCTGTGCGCGGTGGTTGCCCGCCTGACCGGCCAGCCGACCAAGATGCGTCTGCCGCGCATGGAAGACATGATCATGACCGGCAAACGTCACCCGTTCTACGTCGAATACGACGTCGGCTTCGATCAGGACGGTCGGCTGCACGGGATTCAACTGGAGCTGGCGGGTAATTGCGGTTATTCGCCGGACTTGTCCGCGTCCATCGTCGACCGCGCCATGTTCCACGCCGACAATGCGTATTACCTGGGCGACGCCACCATCAACGGCCACCGCTGCAAGACCAACACCGCGTCCAACACGGCGTATCGAGGTTTCGGCGGCCCGCAAGGCATGGTCGCCATCGAGGAAGTGATGGACGCCATTGCCCGGCATCTGGGCAAGGATCCGCTGGCGGTACGCAAAGCCAATTATTACGGCAAGACCGAACGCAACGTCACCCACTATTACCAGGAAGTCGAGCACAACTTGCTGGAAGAAATGACGGCCGAGCTGGAGGAAAGCAGCCAATATGCCGAGCGTCGGAAGGCGATCATGGCCTACAACGCCAACAGTCCGATTCTGAAGAAGGGCCTGGCGTTGACCCCGGTGAAATTCGGCATTTCCTTCACCGCGAGCTTTCTCAATCAGGCCGGCGCGCTGATTCACATCTACACCGACGGCAGCATTCACTTGAACCATGGCGGCACTGAGATGGGCCAGGGTTTGAACACCAAGGTTGCACAGGTGGTGGCCGAGGTGTTTCAGGTCGACATCAGCCGCGTGCAAATCACTGCAACCAACACCGACAAGGTGCCGAACACGTCGCCCACGGCGGCTTCCAGCGGCGCGGATTTGAACGGCAAGGCGGCGCAGAATGCGGCCGAAACCCTCAAAAAGCGGCTGACCGAATTTGCGGCAAGCCACTACCAGTGCGAACCGTCTCAGGTTGAGTTCCGCAATGGCCACGTGCGCGTAGGCGAGCAGGTGATCAGCTTCGACACCTTGGCGCAGCAGGCGTGGATGGGCCAGGTCTCGCTGTCGAGCACTGGCTATTACAAGACGCCGAAGATTTATTACGACCGCAGCCAGGCCCGAGGGCGTCCGTTTTATTACTTCGCTTTTGGCGCAGCCTGCACCGAAGTGGTGGTCGATACCCTGACCGGTGAGTACAAGATGCTGCGAACTGACATCCTGCACGACGTCGGCGCGTCACTGAACCCGGCGATCGACATTGGCCAGGTCGAGGGCGGCTACATTCAGGGCATGGGCTGGCTGACCACCGAAGAGCTGGTTTGGAATGCCAAAGGCAAGCTGATGACCAATGGCCCCGCCGGTTACAAGATCCCGGCGGTGGCCGACATGCCGGCCGATCTGCGGGTGAAACTGGTGGAAAACCGCAAGAACCCCGAAGACACAGTGTTCCATTCCAAAGCGGTGGGCGAACCTCCCTTCATGCTGGGCATTGCAGCCTGGTGCGCGATCAAGGACGCGGTGGCCAGCCTCGGCGATTACCGGCATCAGCCGAAGATCGACGCCCCTGCGACCCCGGAACGGGTGCTCTGGGGTTGTGAGCAGATGCGCAAGTTGAAGGCCGCCAGCCCGGACGCAGCGGGTGTGGCCCATGAGTTGACGGTGTCACCGGTTTGATTGGAGGGGTCTGGAAGACCGTTATCCCGGGCGGGCGCGCTCCTACGGAGGATCGCGTTTCAACTGTAGGAGCGCGCTTGCCCGCGACGACGTCTGGAAAACATCCCCCTATGTTTGATCTGCCATTTGGGTGATCAGGAGAAACACATGAACAACTGGATCAGCGCCCTCGCCGAATTGCAAACCCAGGGGGAGGCCTGCGTGCTGGTGACCATCATCGAAGAGCGTGGCTCGACGCCGCGCAACGCGGGTTCGAAGATGGTGGTCAGCGCCAAGCGGATTTACGACACCATCGGCGGCGGCCATCTGGAATACAAGGCCATGGCCATCGCTCGCGAGATGCTGGCCGCTGGCACTCGGCAGACGCGCCTGGAACGTTTTAGCCTGGGCGCCAGCCTGGGCCAATGCTGCGGCGGCGTGAATGTGCTGCTGTTCGAGCCGATGGGGCAGCCTCAAGCGCACATCGCGGTGTTTGGCGCTGGCCATGTAGGCCGTGCGCTCGTGCCATTGCTGGCCAGCCTGCCCTGCCGCGTGCGTTGGATCGACTCGCGTGAAGGCGAATTTCCCGAGCACTTGCCCGAAGGCGTCAACCGGATCGTCAATGAGGAGGTCGTCGACGAAGTGGATCATCTGCCGCCCGGCAGTTACTGCATCGTAATGACCCACAACCACGCACTGGATTTGGAATTGACCGCCGCAATACTCAAGCGCGGTGATTTCACCTGGTTCGGACTGATTGGCTCCAAGACCAAGCGCATGAAGTTCGAGCACCGCCTGCGGGATCGCGGTTTCGATCCGGCGTTGGTACAGCGCATGCGCTGCCCCATGGGGCTGGCCGACGTGAAAGGCAAACTGCCGATGGAGATCGCCATCTCCGTCGCCGCTGAAGTGATCGCCACCTACAACTTGAATTTTGGTGAGCAGGGCACCCCCGCCACCGCTGAACCCATCGCCAGGCTGACGCCGGTTTCGCGCCGCAGCCAGGCTCAATGAATCCTTGAAGAACGACTTTCGACCATGACCTCTACCACCAAAGCTTACCGCGCTGCCATCGTTCACAGCCTCGCCGACCCGGCGCAGGTGAGGATCGAAGCCTCCTACGAGTATTTTGACGACGGCCTGATGGTGGTCGAAAACGGCACCATTACCGCTGTCGGGCATGCCAATGAACTGTTGGGTACGCTGGCCAAAGACGTGGAAGTGGTCACCTACACCGACGCGCTGATCACCGCCGGTTTCGTCGACACCCATATTCATCTGCCGCAGACCGGCATGGTCGGTTCCTACGGCGAACAGTTACTCGATTGGCTCAATACTTATGTGTTCCCGGTCGAACGCCAGTTCGCCGATCCCGTCCACGCTGCGCAGGTGTCCGACATCTTCATCAAGGAACTGCTGCGCAACGGCACCACCACCGCATTGGTGTTCGGCAGTCGGCACAAGGAATCGGTCGACGCCTTTTTCACCGCCGCCGAAAAGCTCAACCTGCGCATGATCGCGGGCAAGGTGATGATGGATCGAAACGCCCCCGATTATCTGGTGGACACGGCGGAGTCGAGCTACCTTGACAGCAAGGCACTGATCGAGCGCTGGCACGGCAAAGGCCGCCTGCATTACGCGGTGACGCCACGCTTTGCGCCGACCAGCACGCCCGAGCAATTGCAACTGGCGGGTCAGTTGCTCGGCGAATACCCCGACCTCTACCTGCAGACCCATATCAGCGAAAACCTCAAGGAGGTCGAGTGGGTCAAGGCGCTGTTCCCGGAACGCAAGAACTACCTGGACGTCTATGACCACTTCAAGCTGCTCGGCGAGCGCTCGGTGTTCGCCCATGGTGTTCATCTTTGCGAGCAGGAGTGCCAGCGCCTGGCAGAGACCGGCTCGGCCATCGCCTTCTGCCCCACCTCGAATTTCTTCTTGGGCAGTGGCCTGTTCAACTTGCCGATGGCGGAAAAGCACAAGGTGAACGTCGGACTGGGCACAGACGTGGGTGGCGGTACCAGCTTCTCGCTGCTCCAGACCCTGAACGAAGCGTATAAGGTGATGCAATTGCAGGGGGCCAAGCTCAGTCCATTCAAGTCGCTTTACCTGGCGACCCTGGGCGGGGCCCGGGCACTGCGCCTGGAAGACAGGATCGGGAACCTGCAGGAAGGGTCCGAAGCGGACTTCGTGGTCTTGGATTTCAACGCCACGCCGCTGCTTTCGTACCGGATGAAACAGGCGACCAGCATTGAAGAGAAGCTGTTCGTGCTGATGACGCTGGGCGACGACCGGACCGTCAGCGAAACCTATTCGGCGGGAGCCCTGGTGCACAAACGCTGGGTGGGCGAAGGCGAGGCGTCCGTCACGACACAACGGTTCTGACAAACCGCAACGCAACCGCGCCCTCGTTACGATAAGCATGGGGACGGTTGCTGGCGAACATGTAGAACGCCCCCGCCTGGACCTGCTGCGTCTGATCCGGCAGGTCCACCGTCAGGCATCCTTCGATGACATACACCTGCTCGCTCCAACCGTCAGGGTCAGCTTGCGACGCGTACGCCTCACCGGGTGCCAGGCTGAATTCCCAGAGCTCCACCCCGCGGCGCGCGGACGCCCTGGCCAACAGCACCGCTTGGCTGCCCGCGTGTAACCCCGCCCACGCCAACTCGTTGATGCGACTGGGATCACGCTCCTCAGGCCCCTGGATCAGGTCGCTGAACGCCACGTCCAGTGCCTCGGCCAGCCTGTCCAAGGTCGCCAGGCTCACGTTCCGCTCCCCCGCTTCGATGGCCACCAACATGCGCCGGCTGACCCCTGACTTTTCGGCGAGGGCGGCCTGGCTCATGTCAGCCTCATGGCGCAGGCGCCGGACATTGACGCTGACATGCTGCAGTACCGATGCGCGGGAGGAAGTGTCCTTCTGCATGGAGTCATTCCTGAATGGCGATGTAATGTTCGGGTGACGGCTGCGCGCCAGATAGGCCTGCCTCGCGCTCGGGGTCCATCAAGCCTTGGGCTTCAGATCCAGCCTGCGCAGGTGGCAGGTGACTTCTTCACGGTCGTGGTAGAGCTGCTTGCAACCAATCGACACCTTCACCCCACGTGCCTTGAAACCCTCCTCGATGCGGTCCAGCAATCGCCGTACTTCGGCGTAGCGTTGTTTCATCGGCAATTTGAGGTTCACCACTGCCTCGCGGCACAGCCCCTCCCCCAGCCAGGTTTCCAGCAACGCCGCGCTGCGTGCGGGCTTTTCGACGATGTCGCACACCATCCAGTCCACAATCTGGCGCGGTTTGTAGGTGAAACCGTCGGCCATCAAATGCTGGACCAAGCCCGTATCCATCAGGCTTTCCGCCATCGGGCCGTTGTCGATGGCGGTGACCAGCATGCCCCGCTTGACCAGTTGGTACGTCCAGCCACCGGGCGCCGCGCCAAGATCGACACCGGTCATGTCCTCCGACAGCCGCTGCGGCCATTGGTCGCGCGGAATGAAGTGGTGCCACGCCTCTTCCAGCTTGAGCGTCGAGCGGCTCGGGGCCTCGCGCGGAAATTTCAGGCGCGGAATACCCATGGGCCACATCGCTGAATTGCCCGCATCGGCCAACCCGAGAAAGACTTCCCGGCCGCTTTTGAACGTCAGCAGCAAACGCGGCAGGCGCGGGTCGTCCACCAGTCTCCCGGCTTTTTCCAAGGCTTTGCGCAAGGGCCCCTCGAATTTGCGACAAAAGGTCGAAAGCTCTTTGCCATCGTTTGTGTCGACCACCTCCAGCCACAGGCTGCCACAGGTCGCAAAATCGGCCATGTGCTCCAGGATCACGCTCACCCGGTCGGTTTCCGGCAGCGCCACAAAGACGCCACGCGCCCATTGCCGAGGAAAAATCAGGTCGGTGAAGCGCAGCCCGTTCATCAGGCGTTCAGCGCCGTGGGGCTCGGTGCAGATGAATTCGGCGCAGGCCGTGTCAGGCTTGGCCCGCGCATAGCCGGATACGCCCAGCCTGGCGGCGTGCTCGCTGATTTCCGAGCAGACTTCGCCTTCGAAACCGGGGCGGCAATGCATGAAAAGGGTGTTCACGGGGTGGGCTCCATGGCGTGCCAGAGGTTTTGCCGACGCGACCTATACTCGAGGATAAATCTCAACGACACCAAAGCCGCGCATGATAGCGGAATCAGGAACCACTGGCTCGGCCAGGGGGTCCAGTACTCATTGGCATCAATGAAAGGCGCCCCGCAGAGCGCTCTGAAGCACCTCGTCTTACCGACCCGATTCGTGTGCCCCGTTCATACCGTGCGCAACCGTCAAGGAGTTAGTTCATGCCCTCCCTCGATAGCCTGAAAAGCCTCAAGACACTCGATGTCAGCAACAAGACCTACCACTACTTCAGCTTGCCCGAAGCGGCGAAGACCCTGGGTAATCTGGACACATTGCCCATGTCGCTGAAGGTCCTGCTGGAGAACCTCCTGCGCTGGGAAGACAACCAGACGGTGACCGGAGAAGACCTGAAGTCGCTGGCGGCCTGGCTCGCCGAGCGCAAATCCGATCGTGAAATCCAATACCGCCCCGCCCGCGTGCTGATGCAGGACTTCACGGGCGTGCCCGCCGTGGTTGACCTCGCGGCCATGCGCGCCGCGGTGGCCAAGGCCGGTGGCGATCCCCAGCGCATCAATCCGCTGTCCCCGGTGGATCTGGTGATCGACCACTCGGTGATGGTGGACAAATTCGGCGATGACCGCGCGTTCAGCGAAAACGTCGACATCGAAATGCAGCGCAATGGCGAGCGCTACGCCTTCCTGCGTTGGGGCCAGAGCGCCTTCGACAACTTCAGCGTGGTGCCGCCGGGCACCGGCATCTGCCACCAGGTCAACCTCGAATACCTGGGCCGCACGGTGTGGACCAAGGAAGAAGACGGCCGTACCTACGCCTTCCCGGATACGCTGGTCGGTACCGATTCCCACACCACCATGATCAATGGCCTCGGAGTATTGGGTTGGGGTGTTGGCGGCATCGAAGCGGAAGCCGCGATGCTCGGCCAGCCCGTGTCGATGCTCATTCCTGAAGTGATCGGCTTCAAGCTCACCGGCAAGCTGAAAGAAGGGATCACCGCGACCGACTTGGTGCTCACCGTGACCCAGATGCTGCGCAAGAAAGGCGTGGTGGGCAAGTTCGTCGAATTCTACGGCGACGGGCTCGCCGATCTGCCGTTGGCAGACCGCGCAACCATCGCCAACATGGCGCCGGAATATGGCGCGACCTGCGGCTTTTTTCCAGTCGACGAGGTCACCCTCGAGTACCTGCGTCTATCCGGTCGGCCGGAAACGACCGTGGAACTGGTCGAGGCGTATACCAAGGCCCAAGGGCTGTGGCGCCTTCCCGGTCAGGAGCCGGTTTTCACCGACGCGCTCGAGCTGGACATGGGATCGGTGGTCGCCAGCCTCGCCGGGCCCAAACGGCCACAGGACCGAGTTGCACTGCCGGATGTTTCCCAAGCGTTCAGCGATTTCCTTGGCCTGGCGCTCAAGCCCAGCAAGCATGAGGAAGGCCG
>NZ_QARE02000011.1 GCF_003052515.2 Pseudomonas sp. RIT409
AAATCGCCTGCTCACCGGCCAGGACCCGATGCAGATCCTTGGGCAGATCGCGGGCCAGATGGGCACGCAACAGACCAGCGCGGTCGATCCGCAAACCCGTCAGGCGCCGCCGGCCAACGACGAACAGGCTGATTTCGTGCGGGCGATACTGGGTGACACCGAGGACACCTGGCGTCAGGTCTTCCAGCAAGGCGGCCGTCAGTACAAGGATCCGACGCTGATCCTCTTCCGAGGCCAGGTGCAATCGGCCTGTGGCTTTGCTTCATCGGCCAGCGGGCCTTTCTATTGCCCGGCGGATCAGCAGGTCTACTTGGACATGGATTTCTTCCGCGAAATGGCCCAGCGCTTCAAAGCCGCCGGAGATTTCGCCCAGGCGTATGTGATCGCACATGAAGTTGGCCATCATGTGCAGACCTTGCTTGGGGTTTCAGCTAAAGTTGACGCCGCCCGTCAGCGCGGCGCCCGCATGGAAGGTGATAACGGTCTGCTGGTGCGCCAGGAACTACAGGCGGACTGCCTGGCCGGTGTTTGGGCCTACAACGCTCAAAAGCGTTTGAACTGGCTTGAGCCCGGTGATATTGAAGAGGCTTTGAATGCGGCCAACGCCATTGGCGACGACCGTTTGCAACAACAAAGCCAAGGGCGGGTAGTGCCCGACTCGTTCACCCATGGGACGTCTGCCCAGCGCGTCCGCTGGTTCAAGACAGGTTTCGCCCAGGGACAAATCAACCAATGCGACACGTTCGCCGCCAAGAGCCTCTGAATCCTATGATGAAACCGCTTTCGATCCTGTTGTTGGGCACCCTGATGAGCGTCACTGCTCATGCTGCGGATCAGGCGGTCAAATCCATCAGCCCCGACCGGCTGCTGATAAACGGAACCTCCCAGGCGACGCTGGGCCTGAGCCAGAACTGGGTCCATCCCAGCCCCAACATCCAGCGTGTGGTGATCGTGTTTCACGGTCGCCTGCGTAACGCCCAGACTTACCTGCGCAGTGTCGAGCGTGCCGCCAATCAATCGCGGCAACGCTCGAAAACCTTGCTGATCGCACCGCAATTTCTGGACGAGAAAGACATCACCGCCCATCGCCTGCCCGACAGCATCCTGCGCTGGCACGGCAACGACTGGATGGCAGGCGAAAAATCGCTGGGAGCCAAACCGGTCAGCTCATTCGTGGTCATCGACCACATCCTCAAGCGCCTGAGCGACAGCAAGCTGTTTCCGAACCTGAAAGAAATCGTGATTGCCGGCCACTCCGGCGGTGCCCAAGTGGTGCAGCGTTACGCTGTGATCGGCGGCAAGGAAGACGCGCTTTTGAAGAAGGAAGGGATCAAATTGCGTTACGTGATCGCCAACCCGTCTTCGTATGCCTATTTCGATGCCACCCGCCCCCTGCCGGTCAATGCGGCCACCTGCCCGGCGTTTGATACCTGGAAATACGGCATGAACAAACTGCCGCCGTATGCGGGTAAGGACACTCCAGCCGAGCTGGAAGCGGCGTACGTGAAGCGTGATGTCACTTACCTGCTGGGCGATCAGGACACCGATCCCAACCACCCCGCGTTGGACAAGGATTGCGGCGCGGAAGCCCAGGGGCCGTTTCGTCTGGCACGCGGGCACAATTATTTCGACTACCTCACCCGGCGTCATCCGGAAGGCATTAACCAGCGGTTGATCGAAGTCAAAGGGGTGGGTCACAACGGCAGCGCAATGTTCACCTCGCCAGAGGGGCAGGCGGCGTTGTTCAAAGGGAACTGACCGGCGTCGCTCGCGACACCCCGCCCTGTGGAATGAGCCTGCTCACGCCCACGGGGCGAGGTGTGCGGCGCGATCAAAACGTTAACGCAGCCATTCACGCACTGCGCCGCAATCCTGCGCGTGCCAGTCCGTCAGTTCCGGCCAAGGGTTATCCGGCAGGTTGACCAGGACCGTATGCGTTCCCGCCGCTTTGCCACAGCGCAGGTCGAACTGATAGTCCCCCACCATGACCATCTGCGAAGGCGCGACGTCCCAAGCCCGCGCCAGCTTCAACAGCCCATCCGGATCAGGCTTGGGTGCAGCTTCATCGCGCCCGAGCACATCATCCACCTGAAAACAGTCCGCGATGCCGATGGCCTCCAGGGTCACATGCGCCAATTCGCGGGCATTGCGGGTCAGTACGCCCAGGCGACAGCCCCGCTGCGCCAGTTCACGCACCAGCTCGACAGCGCCTGGCGCAGGTTTGGAGGCGATGGCCAGTTCACGTTCGTGTTCGAGCAACCAGGCGTGCTTGGCTGCGGCCTCCTCAGAGGGCAGTGCGGCAAGGTGGCTGAGAATGTCGTCTTCCTGCGGGATGCCCAGCGCCCGCTTGATTGCCGGGAAGTCATGCACGGCAATCGTCAGGGTGCCGTCCATGTCGAACACCCAATGGCGCAGTTGCGCGAGGCTCATGACCAATCCTTGCGATGGCGAATGAGGCCTTCCTGGCTGACCGATGCGACGAGGTTGCCCGCACGGTTGTAAACACTGCCCCGGGAAAAGCCCCGAGAATTGCCGGCCCAGGGGCTGTCCATGGCATAGAGCAGCCAATCATCCGCGCGCAGCTCGCCATGGAACCACAACGAGTGATCGAGGCTGGCGATCTGCATGTCCTTCTGCCAGACAGTCTTGCCGTGGGGCAACAGCGACGTGGTCAGCAGGTTGAAATCCGACGCGTAGGCGAGCATGTATTTATGCAGCGCCGGAATATCCGGCAGCGTGCCATCGGCGCGGAACCACACGTACTTCACCGGATCGGTCGGCTTCGGGTTATAGGGGTCCGATTGGGTGACCGGCCGGAATTCGATCGGTTTCGGGCACAGTAATTTGTCTTTCAGGTGCTCGGGAATCAGGTGCTCGCGCTGGCGCATCAACTCCAGTTCGGAAGCCAGGTTCTCCGGCCCGACCACTTGCGGCATCTGGCTCTGGTGCTCGAAGCCTTGCTCGTCGTATTGAAACGAGGCGCTGCAGGTGAAGATGGGGTTGCCCTTTTGAATGGCTGTCACACGGCGCGTGCTGAAACTGCCGCCATCGCGCACGCGGTCGACCTGGTACACCACCGGCAGATGCGCATCGCCGGGGCGTAGAAAGTAACCATGCAACGAATGGACATGGCGCTCGTCTTCAACGGTCTGGCTCGCCGCCGACAGCGACTGACCCAGCACCTGCCCGCCAAACAGCTGACGAAAGCCCAGATCCTGGCTACGTCCACGGAAGAGGTTTTCTTCGATGGGCTCCAGGCTCAACAGCGACACCAGATCATCCAGCACATGGCTCATTGGGGGTTCCTCGCACACAGTCATCACAAGCAGATCCAGCCACGGGCACCGTTGCGCGCCGGATGTGGCAATCGCGCGAGATGATACAGATGTTTACCGCGCGATTCGCGCCTCTTACAAGGTTGCGAGCCATTGCTGACGATTGATGCGATACAGCACATGCGCACGCAGCGGGTGGCCTTCGGGTAGGTTGGGGTGGTCGAAATCGTCGTCGGGGCGGTTGTGCATGCCGATGGCCTGCATCACCTTTTGCGAAGGCAGGTTGCTGACAGAGGTGAATGAAACGATCTCGTCCAGCTCGACGTGTTCGAACCCACAGCCCAGCACGGTCCAGGCCGCTTCACTGGCGTAACCCAACCCCCAGTGTTCTCGTGCCAGCCGCCAGCCGATTTCAACCGCGGGGGTGAACGGCGCGTCGAACCCGACCACATTCAGTCCGGTGAAACCGATGAATTCACCTGTGTCCCTGCGCTCGAGCGCCCAGAGCCCGAAGCCGTACTCCGCAAAATGACCGCGAATGCGGCCAATCATCTTTGCGCTTTCTAGGCGCGTCAACGGCTGCGGGAAATAACGCATGACCTGAGGATCGGCGCACAGGTGCGCGAAGGCTGGCAAATCGTCATCGCGCCATTGACGCATCAACAAGCGCGGGCTGTTGAGCTCCAGTATCGGCTCCATCGAACATCTCCCCTGATTCACTGCTCAAATCCCTCACCGATGAATCAGCAACCGGCTTGCCATTCGGCTGTGCGCTGACGGCCATAACTGGCAAGATCCCCTTTCGCATTCGACACGTAGCCGCCATGCCTCTGCCGCTTATCTACCACGAAGATTACAGCCCGGCGTTTCCGCCCGACCACCGTTTCCCGATGGACAAGTTCCGTCTGCTTCACGACCACCTTATCGACAGCGGCTTGACCACGGATGCTCAACTATTCCGCCCACAGGTCTGCCCTGACGATATTCTCGCGTTGGCTCATGATCCGTCCTACATCCGTCGGTACATGGATGGCGATCTTTCCCGCGAGGATCAGCGTCGTTTGGGGCTGCCTTGGAGTGAAGACCTGGCTCGCCGTACCGTACGCGCCGTCGGCGGTTCGTTGCTCACGGCCGAGAAGGCGCTGCAGCATGGGCTGGCCTGCCACCTGGCCGGCGGAACCCACCATGCGCATTACGATTACCCCGCCGGTTTTTGCATCTTCAACGACTTGGCCATCATCAGCCACTACTTGCTGCAGAGCGGCCGCGTGGACCGCGTCTTGATCTTTGACTGCGATGTGCATCAGGGCGACGGCACCGCGCGGATTCTCGAACACACCGACGACGCCATCACCGTTTCCCTGCATTGCGAGAAAAACTTCCCCGCGCGCAAGGCCCGTAGCGACTGGGACATTCCCCTGCCAATGGGCATGGGGGACGGCGATTACCTGAAAGTAGTCGACGACACGCTCAATTACCTCTTGCCGCTCTACCGTCCCGACCTAGTGCTCTATGACGCCGGGGTGGATGTGCATAAGGATGATGCGCTGGGGTACCTGAAGCTCACGGATGATGGTGTTGCGCAACGGGATGAAGCGGTCATGCGTCACTGCCTTGGGCGGGACATTCCGGTAATGGGCGTGATTGGCGGCGGCTACAGCAAGGACCGAGAGGCCCTGGCCCGGCGGCACGGGATTTTGCACCACAGCGCCAATAAGGTCTGGATGTCGGAAGGGTTGTAAGCTCGCCTTGGACGGACGGAGGCCTGGCGAGTCAAAGACTTACCCACATCGGCTGTGGAGCGGCCTGTGGATAAGCTGAGCGCAAGCATAGAGGCTCCTGTAAACACGGGCGCGGCAGCCCGCTGTACATTTTTTGCTCAATAGTTTTCCACAGGGCGCTCGTTCATCACAGCGCTCGGGTAGAATGCGCGGCCCACTTCTCGATTCGCACCTCGCTCATGACATCAGCCACCCTCACTTCCCTCCCATCCGTCGCCATTATCGGGGGAGGCCCCGCAGGGTTGATGGCCGCTGAGGTGGTCAGCCGGGCAGGTTATCCTGTCGACCTCTACGACGGCATGCCCTCCGTTGGGCGCAAGTTTCTGCTGGCGGGCGTCGGCGGCATGAACATCACCCATTCGGAAGCCTACCCCGCGTTTATTTCCCGCTACGCCGAACGCGCCGCGACGATCGCTCCCTTGCTGCGCGGTTTTGATGCCCCTGCGCTGCGCGACTGGATTCACGGGCTGGGCATTCAGACCTTCGTCGGCAGTTCGGGCCGCGTGTTCCCCACCGACATGAAAGCCGCGCCACTGCTGCGTGCCTGGCTCAAACGCCTACGAGAGCACGGGGTGGCGATTCACACTCGCCATCGCTGGCTGGGCTGGAATGCCGACGGCAGTCTGCGCATCGCCAGCCCCGAGGGCGAATTGGCCGTTGCTCCAGCCGCCACCCTGCTTGCATTGGGCGGTGCCAGTTGGCCACGTCTGGGGTCAGACGGCGCGTGGCTTCGGCTGCTGGAGGAGCGCGGCGTCAGCATCGCCCCCCTTCAGGCATCCAATTGTGGCTTCGAGGTGGCCGCTTGGAGTGAGGTGCTGCAGAGCAAGTTCGCTGGCGCACCATTGAAGAACGTCGCCATCGGCTTGCAGGGGCAATCGTTGCGCTTGGGCGAATGTGTGATCACGCAGTCCGGAATCGAGGGCAGCCTGATCTACGCCCTTTCGGCGCAGATTCGCCAACAGATCGTTGATCAGGGTGCGGCGACGGTGGAAATCGATCTGCTGCCCGGCAGACGACGGGTGGATGTGGAGAAGGCACTCGCCAGACCCCGCGGCTCTCGCTCGATGGCCAAGCACCTGCACAGTCAGGTCGGCATCGATGGGGTCAAGGCCGCCCTGCTGCGGGAACTGGCCTCTGCAGAAACCTTCAACGACACCCGCCAGTTGGCGCAGGCCATCAAGGGGCTGCCGCTGACGCTGGTTCGGCCTCGCCCGCTGGAAGAAGCGATCAGCACCGCAGGTGGTGTTCCTTTCGAGGCGCTGGACGATAACCTCATGTTCAAGTCGCTGCCCGGCGTTTTCTGCGCAGGTGAGATGCTCGACTGGGAAGCGCCCACGGGTGGCTACTTGCTGACCGCCTGTTTCGCCAGTGGGCGTGCCGCCGGGTTGGGGCTGGTAGCGCACCTGCGCGGCAGTTCCTGACTCGAGCACCGCCGCGCCCACGCTCACGCCACTCGATCGACCTGCGGCTTCAGCGGCTGCACCGCCTCCGGC
Organism: Pseudomonas sp. RIT409; assembly: GCF_003052515.2. Lineage (GTDB taxonomy): Bacteria > Pseudomonadota > Gammaproteobacteria > Pseudomonadales > Pseudomonadaceae > Aquipseudomonas. Next base: position 6,550 of record NZ_QARE02000011.1, read on the forward strand.
TTGTCGGCAGCGGGCCTGGCCTTGCCCGCCCCGCCCAACACCCGTTTGCCCAGTTCGTAGCCTTTCATCTCGATGTATTTATGGGCAAACGCGGCGAGGATCACGCAGGCGCCTGCCACGGCGATGACGAAGAGGTTGTTCGCCCACACCGATCCCGTGTCCATGAACCGCTGACCACCGATCATCGGCGCCAGAGCGAGCCCTGTGACCTTCTGCGCGACGATGAAAATCGTCGACAGTGAGAACAGCAGCGCGGCATGGGTCATGTAGATCGAGTAAGACAACTTGCCCAGCAAAACGAACGGGCCAGTCTTGAGCAGCGTCGACACCAGGCCACCCTCGAAGGCGAACAAAAGCACCAGCGCACAGAACGTCAGGCTGCCGACCGGCGAGCGAAAGTTGAAGTCGTTCATCACGATCCACCAAGTGGCATACATCATGGCGCATTCGAGCACCGTGACCAGCCACGGCTTGAACGTCCACTTATCGCGGATCATCAGGTAGACCAGATAGGTGATATTACCGGCGAAGAAGCAGGACAGGCCGAGCATTGCCCGCTCCACCAGTGGCTCGTTTTCCGAAAAGATCAGCATGAAGGCGACCAGCGAAATGGCAGCGAACATCAGAAAGCGGTTCTTCATCGACAACAGGCACAGCGCGCCGAACAGCAGATAAATGTAAAACTCGATGCTGATGGTCCAGGAAGGGTAATTGAACGACATGGTTTCGGTGAGCGAAGTCCATGCCTGCACGAGAAACAGGTTGGGCAGGATCTCGCGCGGGGCAAACAGGCCGGTAAACGGCACGTTGTTCAGATCAAAGCCCTTCTTGTAGGCCGTCCAACGGACCGTTTCAAACAGAATGAATACCGCCAGCATCGTCAGGTGCAGCGGGTACAGGCGAAAGACCCGGGAGATGAAAAACGCTTTGAATGAGAGGTTGGGCTTCATGCCGTAGGTATGCGCCAGAACGAAGCCACTGAGCACGAAGAAGAAGTTGAGCAGAACTTCGTCGCGACGAAAGAATGGCAGCGTGATGAAACTGTCAACGACATGCAAATGGAAAAAAACAACCAACAAGGCGCAAATGCCTCTGAAACTGTCGAGGGTGGTAAAGCGCTGAACAGGCTTCATAACGCAACTTCCGTACTGGTTGATGAAATCGCCACCCTGCCGAAGCTGGCGCCAGTACACGGTATTGGGTTCCCCTGTGCCTCAACAGTTGAAATATTTCATCCCGCCGGTTCCCGGGTGCGCAAAAGTTGACGCCATCGATCGTGATCAATGACTTTACAGTCACCGAAAAATGTATCGCCCACGCAACGTCGGGAAATTGGCTTCGTGAACGCCGCATCCAGACGGCTTCTCCGGCAACCCAGCCCCACGAACGCGCTTCGCTCAACTATCAATGGCGGCGATGATCGCTACCACTCGTATTGACTTCTTAATGATTCGGCGCGGCGTAACATCACCTCCATACCGAGTCACCCACTACCGACTTCTGGAGCTACCGACATGAACACTCAAAAACTGATCCTGGGCCTGGCCTTCTCTGTACTGGCAACCGGCGCGTTTGCACTGCCCACTGTCCACGGCACCAGCGCCGTAGCGGAAAACGGTTCATCCCATACCCACATCGAGCGCGTGGCCGCCGATGGCGCGGACCGTGTAGGTGCCAATCGCGTGGCTGAAAACGGCTCCGATCGCACCGCTCTGGGTCGCATCGCTGCCGACGGCGCGGACCGTGTAGGTGCCAATCGCGTGGCTGAAAACGGCTCCGATCGCACCGCTCTGGGTCGCATCGCTGCCGACGGCGCGGATCGCGTAGGTGCCAACCGCCTGAGCTGATCTTTCCGCCCCCAGCCCCTCCCAGCCCGGCCTTTGCCGGGCTTGATTTTTCCCCCCATCAATCCGCGTCACCCCATGCACTTCTTCGCCCTGGCGTCTGATCCTCAGCCATGCTTTCAAGAAGCCCCGAGAGGCGTCCTGACATTTCTTTCAGTTTTTCCGAGACTGGCCGATGCATTCGTAAGACTCACTGTTTCGCTGGCCCTGATAACAATAACTCTCCAGCTGACGACTTCGAAAAAACGGACATTCTGGAGATTGACATGAAAAGCTGGTTCGCAAACATCAGCGTCAACACGAAACTGGCCCTTGGGTTCGGCATCGTTCTCGTTTTCACTGCCTTGCTGGCTCTCATCGGCTGGAACAGCCTGGGCAACATGACCTACCGCAGCGAGCGGGTGGCTGACATCACCAAGCTGGGTCAAAAACTCACCGACCTTCGCGTGACCCGACTGCAATACATGCTCAGCAGTGGCGACGAAACCGCCGCGCAAAGCGTCCAGACGGCGCTGGATAACTACAAAGCCCAGCAGCAATTCCTGCTCACCACCTTCAGCAACCCGCTGAACGTGCCGGTGATCAAGGCGCTGAGCGATCAGATCAGCGCCTATCAAAATTCACTCAACAAAATGCGTGACGGCTATAGGCTCAGCGCCAAGGTCCGTGCCGACATGGGTGTGGACGCGGTGAAGGCGGCCGATCTGATCGCCGCAATCACCGATGACGTGATGAAGCTCGACCCGAGCGACGAACGACGATTCGCGCAGTACCAGACCATCATCAAGGCCAAGGAAGACGTTATGCTGGTGCGCTACGAAGTGCGCGGCTACACCGGTAATGTCACGGCCAAGACCGAGGAAGCGGCTCAGCGTCAACTGGCAGCGGCCATCAGCGGGCTGGATCAGCTGAAGGCGACCTTCAGTGGCACCCAGGCCGATCGTCTCAAGCAACTGGAAGCGTCGCTGATCGGCTACCGCAACTCGGTACAAGGCTTCAAGGACGCTACGGACAGCATCAATGCCGCCCGCGCCGAGATGACGGAAGAGCAGACGAACATCGTCAAGCTCAGCCAGCAATTGGTCGATATTCAGAACTCGCTGGGCGAGTCGGATACGCGCCAGGCACGTATGCTGCAGATTGGCGGCACCCTGCTGGCGCTGATCTTCGGCGCGCTGGCGGCGGTACTCATTACTCGCCAGATCACCCGCCCCCTGCAAGAAACCCTGGCGGTGGTCGACCGAATTGCATCTGGGGACCTGACGCAGAACCTGGTTGTGACGCGCAAGGACGAGTTGGGTGTGTTGCAGCAAGGCATTCAGCGAATGGGCGCGACCCTGCGCGACCTGATCGGCGGCATTCGTGACAGCGTGACGCAGATCGCCAGCGCTGCTGAAGAACTGTCAGCGGTCACCGAACAGACCAGCGCTGGCGTGAACAGCCAGAAAGTCGAGACCGACCAGGTGGCCACCGCTATGCACGAAATGTCGGCCACCGTGCACGAGGTTGCGCGCAATGCCGAACAGGCCTCTGTCGCCGCCTCGGCCGCCGACACGGAAGCGCGCGCGGGTGACAAGGTGGTTGGCGAGGCGATCGCGCAGATCGAGAAACTGGCCACTGAAGTGATTCGCTCGACAGACGCCATGAGCGTGCTGGAAAACGAAAGCGACAAGATCGGCAAAGTCATGGACGTGATCAAGGCCGTGGCCGAGCAGACCAACCTGCTGGCTTTGAACGCCGCCATCGAGGCAGCCCGAGCGGGCGAAGCCGGACGTGGATTTGCCGTGGTGGCCGACGAAGTGCGCGGTCTGGCGCAACGCACCCAACAATCGACGGAAGAAATCGAAGGCCTGGTTGCGGCGCTGCAGAACGGCACACGTCAGGTGTCGGACATGATGCTCAGCAGCCGTAACCTGACCGACAGCAGCGTCGCGCTGACCCGCAAGGCGGGCACGTCGCTGGAAAGCATTACCCGAACGGTGTCGAACATCCAGGCGATGAACCAGCAGATCGCAGCCGCAGCCGAGCAGCAGAGCTCGGTGGCTGAAGAAATCAGCCGCAGCATCGTCAACGTTCGCGACGTGTCCGAACAGACCGCCGCCGCCAGCGAGGAAACCGCCGCGTCCAGCGTCGAGCTGGCCCGCCTGGGCAATCAACTGCAGATGCTGGTCAGCCACTTCAAGGTCTGATACGCAAAAGCCGCGTTCCGGGAGCTACCCGGACGCGGCTTTTTTGCAACTTCACCTTCTTGCAGCAGCCCGGTCAGTCACCCTTCACGGATTAGAACCGAAGAAGAGGGTGGACTGGATGCCCGCTCCCCCTTCACATCGCACAGGCCTCAGCCCGAAAGCTGATTGGCAAATTGCCCCACCGCGCTCACCACTTTTCGCGCGCCGTCCTGGATCTCCACGATCACCGAGCCCGCCTCACTGGCCAGTTCCAGTCCCTGCTGGGCCTGTTGCTTGCCATTGATGATCACGTTGACGGCCTGTTCGGCCAGTTGCTGGTTCTGTTGAACCACGCCCACGATTTCTTCAGTGGCTTTGCTGGTGCGCGAGGCCAACTGCCGGACTTCATCGGCAACCACTGCAAAGCCGCGCCCTTGCTCGCCGGCGCGCGCTGCTTCGATGGCCGCGTTGAGTGCCAGCAGGTTGGTCTGATCGGCAATGCTGCTGATGCTTTGAATGATCGAACCGATCAACTGCGACTGTTTGTCCAACGCTGCAATGCGTTCGGCGGCCTGCTCCATGTGCCCGGCCAGCTCACGCAGCGCGTCGACGGTCTGACTGACCACGGCGGCCCCTTTCTGCGCGCTGCCGTCGGTTTGCTGAGAGGTACTGAAGGCGATGCTCGCCGCATCCGCGACTGCCATCTCGCGGTTAACCTGATCGGTGATGACGGTGGCGAATTTCACCACCTTGTACAACCGGTCGTGAGCATCGGTGATCGGGTTGTAGGACGCTTCGAGCCAGACCTCACGGCCGCGGCTGTCGACGCGTTTGAAACGTCCGGTCACGAACTCGCCACGGCGTAACGTGTCCCAGAACGCTTCATACGCCGGCGAGTTGGACTCCACCGCGTCGCAGAACATGCGGTGGTGCTGACCTTGAATCTGCGCTAGCGAGTAGCCCATGGAGCCGAGAAAACGCTCGTTGGCCGTCAGCACTTCGCCGTCAAGATTGAACTCGATCACCGCGGTAGAACGCTGCAAGGCTTCGATCAGATTTTCATGTTCGCGGGAGTTTTCGATGGTGCGTGTGAGGTCACTGGAGTGGACGGTGAAATGCTTCACCACCCCGGCACTGTCACGCACGGGCTGAACGATCGAGCGCAACCAGGCTTCCTGGCCGTTGCCTCGCATCAATCGCAGCGCGCCGCTGAGGTGCTCTCCCCGGCTGATTGCCGTTCTTACCCGATGATGGAAATCCAGGTTCATCACATGCGCAGGAACCAGTTCCTCGATGGAGCGCCCGACGAGGTCGGCGTTTCGATAATGCATTTCGTTTTCGAAATTACCGTTGACCGACTCGATACGACCTTGCGCGTCCAGGCGCATGCACAGCATCTCGCTGTCCAGACTGCTCCTCACCTGCTCTACGGAAGAAAGTTCTTCGCGCAGGGCAGCCAACTCTTGTTTTAGACGTTTATTGAACATGAACGACGAGCTTCCGAAGAGGTGACGGGAATCGCCCTTAGCATCGGCCCTGCAGTAGCTTTCTTGAGGTGCGCCCCAGGCCAGCCGTCGTATTTCCCGGCAGGCAAACCGAGGGAAACCTCACCACGCCCTCGTGCTCATGATCGTGCCGATTGTGCATAAAGGGATTTACACCTCCGACAATTGCCACATACTTGCCGGCGCCTTTTTTATTTCGTCAGCATCATTTTCAAAAGCCAAGGTCATCTTCATGAAGAAAATTCTCCCCTACCTTCTGAGCGCCGCCATCACCTTCATCCCGTCGGCCTTCACGCAGGCCGCAACCCCGGTCGCGCCCGTTCAACTGATCGTCCTCAGCTCCGGTGGCATCATGGGTGCGTTCAAGGCGGTCTCGCCGGATTACGAACAACGCGTGGGCGTCAAACTTCAGGGCGAAGTCGCGCCGTCCATGGGCGCCACGCCGCAAGCCATCCCCAATCGCCTTGCCCGTAACGAACCTGCCGATGTGGTGCTGATGGTCGGGGCGGCGCTGGACAAGCTGATCAAGGACGGGCAGGTCGATCCGAAAACCCGCGTCGACCTGGGCAAATCCTACATCGCGATGGCCGTCAAGCACGGCGCGCCGCATCCGGACATCAGCACCATGGAAGCTTTCAAGCAGACCCTGCTCGACGCCAAGAGCATCGCGTATTCCGATAGCGCCAGCGGCGTGTACCTGTCACGGGTGCTGTTCAACCAGATGCACATTGCCGAACGCATTCAAGGCAAGAGCCGGATGATCCCGGCCACGCCGGTCGGTGAAGTGGTTGCCCGGGGTGATGCGGAAATCGGCTTTCAGCAATTGAGCGAACTCAAACCGGTGGAAGGTATCGACATCATTGGCCTGATCCCCGACCAGGCGCAGCAGATGACGCTGTATTCGGCCGGCGTGGTCGCCCGCAGCAAGCACCCGGAACAGGCCCGGCAATTTCTGGAATTTCTGAGTTCGTCTGCTGCGGCGCCCGCGATCAAGGCCAGCGGATTGGACCCGATCGCGAAGTGAGTCGGCGGCTGAGGCCGTTGGCGCGGTCTCTCCCTGGCGGCGCAGGCCGCCTCAGGTCAGATCCAGCTCGACCAATTCGCCCCGCACCGCGAGGCCATCGATGTGCAGGATTCCCACCGTGATCGGCAGTTTGAATCGTCGCGGCCCGGCACTGCCGGGGTTGATGAACAACACGCCGTGCCGTAACGCTTGCAGCGGCTTGTGGGAATGCCCCGTGACCACCACGCCAATGTCGGGCGGCAATGTCTCAGGAACATCGGCCAAAATGTGGGTCACGTAGATCCCGACCGACCCGACACGCACGGTGGCCTCGAAGGGCACGCTTGCCGCCCAGGCATCGTCGGTGTCGTTGTTGCCGCGCACCACGGTCAGCGGGGCGATGTTCCTGAGCGCATCGAGGATCTCAGGCTTGCCGATGTCACCACCATGAATCAGGTGATCGCAGCCCCGCAATGCGTCGACCGCCTGGGGGCGAAGCAAGCCGTGGGTGTCCGAAATCAGGCCGACTTTCGTTGCCATCGCTCAACTCCCGCTCGCCGCCAGTGCCGCTTGGCGAGACTGCACACGCTTCATGCTGATCATCGCCAGCAATGCGACCAGTGCCACCAGCGTCGCAAAGAACTCGCCAACGTGGGGCAAGCCGAATGACCGGACGCTGAAACCGACCGCCACCACGGGCACCGAGATGGAGATATACAACACCACGAAAAACGCCGACGTCACGGCCGCCTTCTGATGCGCAGGGCTGCAGGCGGTGACCGCGCCCATGCCCGCGCGCAGGATCATGCCCTGCCCGAGGCCCGCCAGCAGCCCCGCTCCCACCAACAGCAGCAACTGCGCCGTAGCAATGCTCAACCCCAGGCAGACCATGCCTGCGATCAACCCTGCGCAGCCCAGGGTCATATGCACGCCTTTGGGCAGCCATTGCAGCAACGCCTGCCCGAGGATCGACGCCACGAAAAACAAGCCGATCACTGCACCGATCAGGACCCCGCCCCGAACCTGCATGATATGCATCATCACCGAGGGCACCATGCTGGTAAACAATCCCGCTACGCTGAACCCGGCCAGCCCCGCAATCGACGCCGAGATGAACACGCCACGCACCGAGGCGGGCACCGAAGGTTTCTGTATGGCCAGCTTGAGCCGTGGTGGGCGCTTTACCGTCTCGCGGATCACGGCAACGCCTAGCGCGGCCAGCACGAGCAGCGCGAGATGAACGTAGAAAATCAGATTCAGCGGGTCTTGCAGATATTGGGAGGTGAACCCTGCCAACAATGGGCCGACGCCCAGGCCCAGCATGTTCGCTGCAGTGGCCACCAGCGTGGCGTTCTTCCAGGTTTTAGGCGCCAGTTCGATCACGGCGACAGTGGCGGTCCCCGTCATGATGCCAGCGGAAAAACCGGAAAACAGGCGCCCCAGCAGCAGGCCCCCGATCGAATCGGACAGTAGAAAAATCACCGCACTGAGCGCCCCCATGAACAACCCGGCGAGCAGCATGGGGCGCCGCCCCACTTGATCCGACCAACTGCCGACCGCCAACAAGGCCGCGATCACGCCTGCCGCGTAGATCGAAAAGATGATGGTCAGCCAACTCGCATCAAACCCCAGCCGCTGTTGATAAATCGCGTAAAGCGGGGTGGGCAGCGTCGTGCCCACCATGGCAATCAGCAGGGCAGCCGCCGCGATGAGGAAATCGCGTGAGGACGTTGAATCGGGCGAGGTCATGAACCCTCCATGAACGACAAAAAAGGACACACAGTATTGGTCAATTCGATACCGGGCGCCCTGAAAGTTCTGCGAAGGGTGACCTGCTGCGCCTGAAACGGTGACCGAGCCCGGCGGACCAAGGCATGTGAGCGCCCGAAAAACCGACAATGAAAACGTTAACATCTGCAGCGTTCTACTGAGCCGTTCAACCTGTCATCGTGCTAGCCTTAGCCCTTTAAGCGTCCATGCGGCCCTGCCGATGACGTCTCGTTTCAAGGCGCCCGGAATTCATGAGTAAAAAGACGCCCGTCACCATTTCCGACATTGCACGGCGAGTCAACATGACGCCGGTCACAGTGTCTCGTGCACTCAACAAACCTGACTTGGTCAAGCCTGCAACCCTGGCGCGGATTCTGGAAGTGGCGCAGGAGTTGGACTATGTGCCCAACGCTTTCGCCCGCAGCCTGAAGCGCAGCGAAAGTCTGATCATCGGTGTGATTACCGCGTCGGTGGATAACCCGTTCTACAGCGAAATGATCAAAGCCATCTCCCGTGAGGCGAAGAAGCACGGCTACACCATCATGCTGGTGGACACCGATGGCTCCGAGGAGTTGGAGCGCAAGGCAGTCGACACCCTGCTCAGCTATCGCGTGGCGGGCATCGTGTTGTCGCCGGTCTCGGACGAACCGGAATACCAGCCCAATTACCTTCATCGCTTGAGCAACGGCGACGTGCCCGTCGTGCAACTCGACCGCGCGCTGCACGGCAGCCCCTTCAGTCACGTGGTGCTCGACAACTATCACAGCGGGCTCAAGGGTGCCCGCTATCTGCTGGCGCAAAGTCCAGACATGCGTCGACTGCTGGTGCTGACGGGGCCGGCCCACTCACGGATTTCCGAAGAGCGCCTCAAAGGCGTGAAAGCGGCGCTGGCCGAAAGTGGCAAAGCGGTGCAGTTGGACATTCGAGTCGGGGATTACACCCTCGAACCCTCTTACCAGAGCACACTGGACTACCTGCGCGACAACACCGCACCGGACGCGATCTTCGGCTTCAACCAGTTGATCACACTCGGTGCAATGCGGGCATTGCGAGACCGCGGCATCGCCCACGACAGCCTGCCCATCTGCGGTATCGATCGCCTGCCCTTCGCGGATATTTTCGGCATCCCCATCGCATGTATCGCCCACGATGCCTCCCGGGCGGGAAGCAGTGCAGTCACGTTATTGCTCGAGCGTATTCAGGATCGCTACTTGCCCAAGGCGAAGGTGGTAATCGCAGGGGAGTTGGAGAACGGCACGGTCGGGTGAGGTCACCGCGGAGCCGACGAGGGGCACGAGCATGCCCGCCTGCTGATCTGCCCCGCAGAGGTTATGGCCCCTCCCGGGTTTGAGGGGCAGCTCCACAAGGTTATCGACTGGTGTAACCCCCATCGATGGGCAGCGTGACCCCACTGATCATCGAGGCCGCCTCGCTCAGCAGAAACAGAATCGGTGCCGCCACTTCCGCTGTTTCAGCGAAACGGCCCAATGGAATGGCCGCCAGCGCCGGGTCGCGCTTGCTCGGCTCGCTCCAGGCCATCTGCGCCATGGGGGTGAGGGTAACCGTGGGATTGACGCTGTTGACACGTATCCCGTACCGGCCCCACTCGCCGCATTGCACCCGCGTCATGGCATCCATCGCACCTTTCGACGCGCAGTAACTCAGGTGGTCGTCCAGCGCCACCAGAGAGGCCTGACTCGAAACGTTGACGATGCTGCCTTTCACCCCGTCCCTGATCATGGCTTTCGCCACCTGCGCGGCAACCAGCGCCGAGGCACGGACGTTGACCGCCATGACCTGGTCGAACGCCAGTGCGCTGACCTCGGTGGCAGCTTCCAGAATGGAAATGCCAGCGCAATTGACCAACCCGTGCATCGTGGGCAGATCATCGAGCGAAGCGCTCAGTTGCGCCTGATCCGCCATGTCCACCCGCAGGACCCGGCAACCCTGCCCTTCCAGTTTCTGCAAGGCGGCCGGATCACGGCCCATCCCGTACACCTCCGCGCCGCCGGCCAACAACTGCTGAACGACCTCCCAGCCGATGCCACTGCTGGCGCCGGTGACCAGCAACCGCTGGCCGCTGAAGTCAAAACGGACGTTACTCACATTCACGCTCCCTGTAGACGATGCATGATGGGTTTGAGCGCCGGGTAAAGCGCCACGTAATCGGCGAACAACCGCGAGTAGACGGCAACGTTTTCGGCTCGAGGTTCGGCTCGGCGCTCCAGTTGCACCCAGCCTTTGTGCACTTGGGCTTCGTCGACCAGCCCTACCGCGTGGGCCGCGAGAAGCGCCGCACCGAGTGCTGCCTCGACCTCCTGAACGATGGTGTACACGGGAAATTGGGTAACGTCGGCGATGATCTGCATCCACAGGTCCGAGTGACTCGCGCCGCCGACAACAATCAAACGGGGATCCAGCGACCGCGCGCCTTTGGTGCCCGCTTCGATGTTGTGGCGCAGCGCGTAGGTGACGCCTTCGAGCACCGCACGGTAGAGATGAGTCCGGGTGTGATACAGGTTGAGGCCGACAAAACTGCCACTGGCTTTCGCGTCCCAGACCGGACTGCGTTCACCCATCAGGTATGGCTGGAACAACACCCCGTCGCTGCCCGCCGGAATCTTCGTGGCGGCACGTTCCAGAATGGCGTGGCTGTCTTCGCCCGTCTCGCGGCTTTGGTTTTCTTCAGCCTGGCAGAACTGCTCGCGAAACCAACTGACGGACGCCCCGGCGGTGATTGCACCGCCAAAAATGTAAAGATCGCTCGCGCCATTGAAGACGTGGGGAAAACTCACCAGCCCGTGACGCGCATCGACCTGCTGATTGAGGTAGCCCCAACACATGCTGGTGCCGATCATTGCGACATGGTTACCCGCCTCTGTGACACCTGCGGCGAAGGTCGCCATGGCCGCATCGACCCCACCGCCGAGCAAAGGAGTTCCGGCCTTCAGTCCAAGGCGCTCGGCCCATTCCGGCAGCAACCCAGCGACGACATCACCGGAATGCACCAGCCGCTCGGGCATCATCGCCCTGGGAATGCCCAGCGCATCCAGCATCTCGACCGACCAACGCCTGGCCTCGATATCGTAGACACCGCCGATATTGCCCGCCGAACTGTGGTCCACCGCCAACTCACCGGTGAGGCAATAGTTGATGTAGCTGTTGGGTGGCAATAGGTAGCGGGTATCCGCCCAAACGTTCGGCTGTTGTTCCTTGAGCCAGAGCATCTTGGTGAAGCCGTAATAACTGTCCACCCCGTTCCCGGTAATCGCGTACAGGCGCTCAAGATCCACGTGAGCCCGAACCCACTCCACCTGCGCTTCGGCGCGCCGATCCATCCAGATCAGGCAGGGGTAGAGCGGCGTGATCTGCGCATCCACCGCAATGCCGGAACCGCCGTACAGGCTGCTGACACAGAGCGATTTGACACGGTCCTTCGGCACCTGGCTTTTAGCCATGCAAGCCGCGACGCACACCTCCACCGCATCGAGCCAGACTTGCGGCCACTGCTCGGCCCAACGCGGCTTGGGCGTATCGACCTTATACGCGTGGCTGTGCTGCGCGACGATTCGCCCCTCGGCATCGACCAGCAATGCCTTGGTGCTCTGGGTGCCGATGTCGACCCCGATGACGTATTCCATCTTCACCCGCTCTCTTGTTAGGGGATCAGCCACAGGCGCCGGGCTGTCCGTCAGGCCCCAGTGACCGGCTTGAGCAGCACCTTGATCGACCGAGTCGAATTCGCCAGCTCGAACGCTTCGGCGAAGTCATCCAGGCCGAAGTCATGGGTGACGATACCCTTGGAGGTCACCAGGCCGCGCTCGAACAGGTCGATAGCGATCGGATAGCAATACGGCCCCAGGTGAGCGCCGCGCACATCCAGCTCCTTGCGGTCGCCGATGATGGACCAGTCGGCGCTGGTTTCGGCACCAAACACGCTGAACTCGACGAAACGGCCCAACTTGCGAATCAGGTCCAGGCCCTGCGTCACGCCCACCGGCACCCCAGTGGTTTCGATGTAGACGTCGCAGCCATAACCGTCGGTGAGGCCGTTGATGATTTCTTTGGCATTGTCACGGCTAGGGTTGATCACCACGTCAGCACCGAACTTCTTCGCCAGCTCCAGACGCTCATCGACCATGTCGATGACCACAAGCTTTTTCGGCGTTTTGAGGGCGGCTACCTGCACCATGCACAGGCCCAGCGTCCCTGCGCCAGCGATCACCAGCACATCGTCGAGTTGCACGTCGCCGCGGTTGACCGTGTGAATCGAGCAGGCCATGGGTTCGATCAGCGCCGAGTCCTCCAGCGACACGGATTCCGGGATCTTGTGCACGATGGCAGTTTTCGGAATACGCATGTACTGAGCCATCCCGCCTTCGGCGACGTCCTTCTGGAAACCGAAGATGTTGTGCACCTCACACATCCAGTACTTCCCGGACTTGCAGAATTTGCACTTTTCGCAGGGGACGATCTGCTCGGCGATCACTTTGTCGCCGACCTTCACGCCGAAGTGCTCTTCGGCGCCCTCGCCGATGGAGTCCACATAACCGAAGAATTCGTGGCCCGGCACCACCGGTGCCTTGACCCAGGGGCTTTCGCCGCCCCAGAACATGGCCGCGCCGGAGTGACATTTGCAGTCGCTGGCACAGATGCCACACGCGCCGATGCGAATCACCAGTTCGTTTGCACGGGCCACCGGCTTGCCGATGCGCTCCAGACGGTAGTCTTTCGGCGCGTGGCAGACGACAGCTTGCATGGTGTTCGTTGTGTTTTGTTCCATGTCGGTTCACCTGTTGAGGATGTTTGATGACCCGTAGGAGCGCGCTTGCCCGCGATCGCGCTCTGCCGTTGACAGCACCGCCTTCGGCCCGCTGCCATCGCGGGCAAGCGCGCTCCTACATACGTTGTTGTTCCATCTCTATTTGTGCCGCTGCCGACTGATGAAAATCGCCAGCAGGATGATTCCGCCCTTGATGACGCTCTGTACGTAGGGCGACACGCCCAGCATGTTCAGGCCGTTGTTGAGCACCCCCAGCAACATGGCTCCCACGAGCGTGCCGATGATCACGCCGCGCCCACCGGCGATGGACGCGCCACCGAGCACCACCGCTGCGATAGCGTCCAGCTCGAAGCCGACCCCGGCGTTGGGCTGGCCACTCATCAACCGCGAGGACAGCACCAGCCCGGCAATCGCGGCAGTGAGGCCGCTGATCGAGTAGACCAGCAACTTGAAACGCGACGCACGCACCCCTGAAAGGCGCACCGCCTCTTCATTGCCGCCAATGGCGTAGACGTAGCGCCCGATACGGGTGTGTTGAAGCAGCACCCAGGCGAAGAGATAGGTCAGCAGCATGATCAGGATCGGCACCTGAATGCCGAACAACGTGCCGCGACCGAACCAGGCGAACCAGTCCGGCATGCCGGAAATCGGATAGCCATCGGTGTACATCAGGCCCAGGCCGCGAGCGATGCCCATGGTGGCCAGGGTGACAATGATCGGGGGCATTTTCAGGTAAGCGACGAATACCCCGTTCCCCACACCGAACCCCACGCCGATGAGCAACCCGATGAGTATCGCGATCGGCGCCGGTACGCCTGCCACCATCAGGCCAGTGGTCAAGGTGCCGGACAAGGCCATCACCGGCCCCACCGACAGGTCGATACCGCCCGTGAGAATCACACACGTCATGCCCACGGCGATGATTGCGTTGATCGAAACCTGCCGGGCAATGTTTTCCAGATTCGCACCGGTGAGAAATTTGTCGCTGGCGAAGATCATGAAGATCGTCACCACCACCAGCCCGACGAAGGGGTAAAACGCCGGTGAGCGAAGCAACTGGGCGACATTGAATTTCGCGCTGGCCTTGGGGCGATCGGTTTGTGCGGTCATGGATTTAATGGACGTGTTCACTGTTCAGACTCCCGGTGGCATGGCGCATCACTTCTTGCGGGTTGATAGCCGATGACTCCAGCACGTTGACGATGGCGCCTTTGTTGAACACCGCCACGCGATCGCACATGCCGATGATTTCCGGCAATTCCGAGGAGATCATGATGATCGCGAAGCCTTGTTCGGTGAGTTTGCGCATCAGGTTGTAAATCTCTGCCTTGGCGCCGACGTCGATCCCTCGTGTCGGTTCGTCGAAGATCAGAATGTCGCAGTGGTGATTGATCCAGCGCGCGATCACCACCTTCTGCTGATTGCCACCGCTGAGGTTGATGACGCGGCTTTCACAGGTCGGCGCCTTGATCGACAGCTGCTTCATCAGCGCCGCCGTGGTGGCGTCTTCCTTGTTCCGGTCGAGCAGGTGCGCAGCGCCTTCGTATTTGCCCAGGTTGTTCAGCGAGATGTTCTCGCGAATACTGAAATCGACGATCAACCCTTCGCTCTTGCGGCTTTCCGGCAACAGGCCGATGCCATTGGCGAGCGAATGCGCAGGGTCGCTGAGGTTGACCGGCTGGCCACGCAACACCACGTCCTTGGTGACCACCGGCAAGGCGCCAATCACCCCGAGGGCCAATTCCGTCCGGCCTGAGCCGACCAGGCCGGCAAACCCGAGAATTTCGCCCTTGTGCAAATCAAAGCGGTTGTGCGGGCCATTGCGCGTCAGTTGAATGTCACGGACTTGCAGCACCACATCGCCCAGCGGCTTATTGGGCTTGGGTGGGAAACTGGCCTCGAGGCGTCGCCCGACCATCATCTCCACCAGCGTGTCGATGTCGCTGTCGGCCACGGTCAACGCCCCGACGTTGGCACCGTCACGTAGCACGCTGATGCGGTCGCACACTTGGAAGATTTCCTCCAGATGGTGCGAAATGAAGATCACCGCCACACCTTGGCTTTTCAGCTCACGCATGATGTCGAACAGCAGATCGGCTTCGGACGGTGTCAGCGTGGCGGTCGGCTCATCGAGAATCAGCAAGCGCGCATCCAGGGCAAGGGCCTTGGCGATTTCGACGAATTGCTGCTCGGCGACGCTCAGGTGCTCAACGGAGCAGTCGAGGTTGATCTTCACCCCCAGCCGATCGAACAGCGCGATGGCTTTTTCGCGCATGTCCTTTTTGCGCAACAAGCCCAGCCCATTGACCCACTCATGGCCAAGAAAGATGTTCTCTACGGCCGTGAGGTAAGGGATCAGGCTGAACTCCTGGAACACGATGCCGATCCCGGCCGCGATGGCTTCGTTGTACGTTGCGAAATGCTGCTCGGCCCCATCGATGAGAATGCTGCCTTTGTCCTGATGTTCGACACCGGCGAGGATCTTCATCAGGGTGGATTTACCCGCGCCGTTCTCGCCCAACAGCGCGTGGATCTCACCCCGCTCGACCTGCAGATTGATCGACTTGAGCGCATGCACGCCAGGGTAGCTTTTACAGATGTTTTCCAGTTGCAGAAGGCAGCTCATGGGCACCTCGTCAAACCGCAGCTCGGCTGAAGCCGCACCGCTCGCCTTACCGGACGAGCAGCGACGTTTCGTTTACCAGGAAAAGGTTTTGGCCTTGGCCTGATCCACCAGCAGGATGTTGACCGGAAGGGTCGCCGGGACTTGCGCGCCCCATTTTTTGGCCAGCGCCACGCCAAGGGCCAGACGCACCTGATCGCGTGGGTACTGGGCGGAGGTGGCGATGAACTTGCTGTTCGGCTTCTGGATTTCCTTCACCGCCTCAGGCGAGCCATCGACGCTGGTCAGCTTCACGTCCATGCCACTGGATTCGATGGCGGCCAACGCACCAAGCGAGCCGTTGTCGTTGACGCTGAACAGCCCCTTGAGGTTTGGCTGCGCCTGCAGCATGTTTTCGGTCACGCTGAGGGCCTGGTCGCGTTCCTGTTTGCCGTTCTGAATGCTGACAATCTTGATGTCGGGATGCTTGGCCAGTGCGTCCTTGCAACCGCGGACACGCTCCAGGATCGGCACCACGGCAATACCGTCGAGGATCGCGACGTCGCCTTTGCCACCGATGTTCTTGGCCAGGTACTCACAGGCCTCGACGCCCGCATCGTAGTTCTTGGACCCCACGAAGGAGTCCAGCGGACCGTCGGCCTGAGCGTCGACCGCCACGACGACCACACCCTTGTCGTGGGCCTGCTTGACGGCGGACTGCACGCCAACCGAGTCGGTGGGGTTGATGATCAGGATATCGATGCCCTTCTGCAGCATGTCTTCGATATCGCTGATCTGTTTGGAAACGTCATGCCGCGCGTCGGTGACCAGCAGCGTCGCACCAATGCTGCCGGTCGCGTCCTGCAGGGCGTTTTTCATGGTGACGAAATAGGGGTTGTTGATCTCTTGGAAAGACGCACCGATCTTCAGCGGCCCGGTCTTGGCGTCAGCGGCGTGCACGGAGAAAGACCCGGCGCACGCGACAGCTACGGCGAGAGAACACAAAACAGAGGAAAAGCCTTTTCTGAGGCGAGTTGTCATAGCGAAAAATCCCGTTGTTTTTATTGTTAAAGCGGAAATGTCATCGTTAACATTTTTGAAATTAGCAGAGAATATTAGGGTTCGCAACAGGCCGTCTCTGACCACATATCGGTTGACTCGGGCAAGGAGGTATCTCCTTCGATAGTTGCCGGGTTTCGGGGCGGGCCCTGGCTGTAGCCATCTGCGTTGACAAATTTCGTAACCGCTGCCGATAATCCAGCCCATGTCATACGACAACCGATAACACCCTTACAAGAACGTCAATATCAGGGCCCCTTACATGACTGAATCCGTCGCCCATTCCCCTTTCAACTGCATTCTGCTGACCGGTGCGGCAGGCGGGCTCGGTAAGGTACTGCGCGAGAGCCTGCGCCCTTACGCGCGTACCCTTCGCTTATCCGACATTGCCGAGATGGCCCCTTCGGATGGCCCTCATGAGGAGGTCAGGGTCTGCGACCTGGCCGACAAAAACGCGGTCGATCAACTCGTAGAGGGCGTCGACGCCATCGTTCATTTCGGAGGGGTGTCCACGGAGCACGCGTTCGAGGACATTCTCGGCCCGAACATCTGCGGCGTTTACCACATCTACGAAGCCGCTAGACGTCATGGCGTCAAGCGCGTCATCTTCGCCAGCTCTAACCATGTCATCGGCTTCTATCGCCAGGATCAGACACTCGACGCCGCTGCGGTGAAGCGGCCCGACAGCTACTACGGGCTGTCCAAGTCGTACGGCGAGGACATGGCCAGTTTCTACTTCGACCGGTATGGCATCGAGACCGTCAGCATCCGTATCGGCTCGTCATTCCCTGAAGCGCAAAACCGTCGCATGCTCAGCAGTTGGTTGAGTTATGACGACCTCACCCAACTGATCGAACGCGGCCTGTTCACGCCCAATGTCGGGCATACCGTGGTGTATGGCGCTTCGAACAATCGGACAGTGTGGTGGGACAATCGCCTGGCCAGCCATCTGGATTACCAGCCCAAAGACAGCTCCGAACAGTTTCGCGCAAAGGTCGAAGCGCAACCTGCACCTGCCGCCGATGATCCGGCGATGGTGTACCAAGGGGGCGCATTCGTTGCGGCGGGGCCGTTTGGCGACGACTGAGTGCCTGTGCCGCAGGCACTCTTTCCTCTACGGATGAACCCTCATGCAGGCTGAGTTGATTCTCGACGCGCGTAACGCAACAGGTGAAAGCCCGGTGTGGCATGTCCAGGAACAGGCACTTTACTGGGTCGACATTCCTGCCGGGCGTTTGCACCGCTGGCGAATCAGCGATGGGCGCGCCGGCACCTGGACAGCCCCGAACATGCTCGCCTGCATTGCGAGCCAAGGCGATGGCAGTTGGCTGGCAGGCATGGAAGATGGGCTGTACCGCATTCACCCCAACGACGATGGCACGCTTGCGTCAGACTGTTTGACCCACGTTGCGCATCCGCAAGCAAACATGCGCTTCAACGACGGACGTTGTGACCGTCAAGGCAGATTCTGGGCGGGCACCATGGCGATGGACATGGCTGCGGCCAGCGCCGTCGGCTCGCTCTACCGCTACACCGAGGATCAGCGAGAGCCGCTTCGCCCTGCCCTCTGCGACATGCTGGTGCCCAACGGACTGGGCTTCAGCCCCGATGGGCGCGTGATGTACCTCTCCGACTCCCACCCCTCCGTGCAGCGCATCTGGGCGTTCGATTACGACATCGATAGCGGCACCCCTCACAATCGCCGCCTGTTCGTGGACATGAATCACTACCCGGGCCGCCCGGACGGCGCTGCGGTGGACGCTGACGGCTGCTACTGGATTTGCGGCAATGACGCCGGCCTGATCCATCGCTTCACCCCTGCCGGCAAACTGGATCGTTCATTGTCCGTGCCCGTGAAAAAACCCGCGATGTGCGCCTTTGGGGGGCGCGATCTGAGCACATTGTTCGTGACGTCCATCCGGCCGGGAGGGGACATCAGCGACCAGCCACTGGCCGGCGGTGTATTTGCGCTGAGACCTGGCGTCGAAGGCATGGCGGAATCCCATTTCGGTGGGTGATCGGGCCACTAGAATGGGGATTGCGCTCGCCTCAGGGCGCGTTTTAAACAACACCTGGTGGATCCAGACATGCCGGAATGGTCGAGCTCAATCACGGTATCTGTCCCGCGCAAGCGCTCTCCAATCCGCTGAAAACTACAAAATAGAATTTTGAATAACCTTATGTAATCCGGTTATCTTCATAAATTTCCTGCATAAACTACTCTTCTATATTTATGACAAATCGTGATTAGCGTTCAGCGGATTTATATCTTTATGATCTGAGCCACACCAACCTAAAAACAGGGGTTCAGGCATGGCCATTCAGATCAAACCCGTGGCAGGGAAAATCGGTGCCGAGTTGAGCGGCATCAAACTCTCCGGCGACATTTCCGAGCAAGACTTCGACTTCATCCACCAGGCACTGCTGAAACACAAGGTGCTGTTTTTCCGCGATCAATTCCTCACCGACGAACAGCACGAAAACTTCTCCCGCCGCTTTGGCGAACAAGTGCCCCATCCGACTGTTCCCTCAGCCGAACAAAGTGCTGCCATCCTGAACCTCGATTCCCGGGAAACCCGCGCCAATTCCTGGCACACCGACGTCACCTTCGTCGCCAATTACCCGAAAATCTCCATCCTGCGCGGCGTGGTCATCCCGCCTTATGGCGGCGACACGGTATGGGCCAACACCGCCGCTGCATACGCTGACCTTCCCGCCCCGTTGAAAACCCTGGCCGACAGCTTGCGTGCATTGCACACCAACCTCTACGACTACGCAGCGCCAAAGGACACCGGCGAGGCTGGCCTGAAACGCTATCGCGAGCAGTTCACCGCGCAGGTGTACGAAACCGAGCATCCACTGGTGCGCGTGCACCCGGAAACCGGCGAGCGCAGCCTGATTCTCGGCCACTTCGTGAAGCACATCCTGGGCGTCAGCAGTAACGACTCCAAGCAACTGATCCGCCTGTTCCACGATCGCATCACTCAAATCGACAATACCGTGCGCTGGCGCTGGAGCGAGGGGGATGTCGCCATCTGGGATAACCGGGCGACCCAACACATCGCCATCAACGATTACGGCCAGGCGCAACGCATCGTACGCCGCACCACCGTTGCCGGTGACATTCCAGTGGGCGTCGATGGGCGTTTCAGCCAGGCAATCAAGCCCACACCTGAAACCCTTTCTCCACGAACAGAAGCCGATAAAAAACACTTGGCTGCCTGATTCCCTAACCCCCCCTCGTTCAAGGAAGCACCGTCATGGCAAAGGCCAAGCGAACATCTGTATTCAGCAAAACAAGCGTAGCTACCGCACTGGCGGCGCTGCTGATGATGCCCTTGGTTCAAGCCGATGTACTGCGCATCGGCGTGGCCAGTGCAGGCGGCGGCGACCCCGTGACCTTCAGTGGCTCACCGCTGGGCATCGTGCGCAATCAACAATTACTGGAAAAAGCCTTCGAGGGCACGGGGACCGAAATCCAGTGGTTCTTCTTCAAGGGTGCTGGCCCTGCCGTCAACGAGGCGCTGTCGAACAAGCAGCTGGATTTCGCCTACGAGGGTGACCTGCCGCAAGTGGTGGGCCGCGCCAACGGCCTGGACACCAAGCTGCTGGCCGCCATTGGCGTGCGCTCGAACGTTTACCTGGCCGTGCCGAAAGGTTCCGATATCAAAACCATCGAAGATCTCAAGGGCAAGAAAGTCGCTGTGTTCCGGGGCACCAACGGGCATCTGGTTTCGATCAACTTGCTGGCGGACCACGGCCTGACCGAGCGCGACCTGAAAGTGATCAACCTCGACAGTGGCAGCAGCCAGGCGGCGCTGGTTTCCAAGGGTGTGGACGCCGCGTTCGGCGGGCGCGAACTGTTCAAACTGCGCGACCAAGGGCTGGCCGACATCATTTTCGACAACCCGACCAACGATGTCCGATACACCCGACAGTGCGCCCTGTTGGTTCGTGGGGAATACGAAAGAGAGCATTCCGCCAACGTGCAGAAAGTCGTCGATACACTGGTGGAAGCCGCCAAGTGGGAATCAGAGGAAAGCAACCGGGACGCCGTGCTCAATGAGTGGGCCAAAACCAACGAGCCGGTTGCCTCGCTCAAGGCCGATTTCAGCCACATCGCTCTGCGCGACAGTGCCTCGCCACTGGTGGATGACTTCCTGCGCGGGCGTTACCAGGCGGTGGCCGATCAAGCCCGGGATGAAAAGATGATTCGCCGCCCGGTGAGCATCGATGGCTGGTTCGAGACCAAATACCTGGATAACGCATTGAAGTCCAAAGGCTTGCAGCATTACTGGACGGCCTACGGCGCGGATGGCAAATCCACCGGCAACACCGCCACGGCGTCGTCGGACAAAGCCGTCAATAACGGAGGCTGACGCCATGGCCAGAGCCAATGCCACCGCACTTGATCGACGAGAGCCCTCGACCAAAGCGCTCGCGCCGGTGGAGCGACTGCCCAACTTTCCCTCCCGTGCGCCCCGACGGCTCGTGGTCCGCGAGGGTCTTCGATCACCTTGGCGGTACACTGCGTTGAACGCCGCCTTGCCGTGGCTGCTGCCGGTCACGTTGCTCGGGCTCTGGTACCTGGGCGCCGAGAGAGGCTGGTTGTCGGAGCAGGTGCTGCCGCCGCCCGCCTATGTCTATCAGACGCTGGTCGACCTGGTGACCACTGGCGACCTGTGGCTGAACGCTTCAGCCAGCCTGCAACGGGTGCTGGTGGGCTTCCTGATCGGCTCGGGGCTTGGCGTGCTTCTGGGTTTGGTCATGGGGCTGTCGAAGACGGTCGAGGACTATGTGCTGCCGACGTTCAACGCCTTGGTGCAAATCCCGGTCCTGGGCTGGATGCCATTCGCGCTGCTGCTGTTCGGCATCGGCGAACCGTTGAAATATGTGCTCATCGCCCACGCAGCGCTGGTGCCTGTCACGCTCTGCACCTTGCAAGCCTTCCATCAGGTGCCCAAGCGTCTGCTGGAAGTCGGTCGCGCCTACGGTTTCAGCCAGCGTCAGATCGTCACCGACATCGTTATACCGTCAGCGGTGGCCCCGATTTTCACCGGCCTGCGGCTCGGTTTCACCAAGGCCTGGCTCTCACTGGTGGTGGTCGAGTTGCTCGCGTCCAGTGAAGGCCTGGGTTACCTGATCGCGTATGGGCGTCAGTTGTTCCAGCTGGATTTGGTGATGGCGGCCGTGGTGGTGGTCGGAACCGTCGGGCTGCTGATCGACCGCGGCTTCGAAGCCATGGAACGTCGTCTCAACAAAGGGCGACCCATTACGTCGGGGAGGCTCATATGACCAGCGCAACACTCATACAGGTCTCTCGCCCGCATCGTTATCGCGGCTGGGTACTGCCCGTCGTCGGCGTCGCAGTGTGGTGGCTCGCGGCAAGCCAGGGCTGGAGCGATTCGGGCCTGCTGGTGGCCCCGCAGAAGGTCGCCCTCACCGCTTGGGACCAAGTGACCTCGGGGCAATTCTGGCGGGCTATCTCGTCGAGCCTGGCGCGCAACCTCAGCGGCTTTTTCATTGGCACTGTGCTTGGTCTCATCCTTGGCTGTCTGCTGGGTATCTCGCGGCGTTTCGAGCGGCTCGTCGGCCCGAGCTTCAATACCTTCAAACAGATATCCCTTTTTGCGTGGATTCCACTGATCTCGGTGTGGTTCGGCTTGGGGGATGTGGCGAAGGTCGTCTTTCTGTCGCTGGCCGCGCTGGTGCCCGTGGTGGTGAACACCTGCGACGGTTTGCGCAATGTCCCCAATGCCTTTCTGGAGGTCGCGAGGGTGTATGGCTTCAGCCGCTGGCAGACTATCTTCGGCGTCATGCTGCCCGCCGCACTGCCTTCGATTTTCACCGGCATCTACCTGGCGCTGGTGTATTCCTGGCTGGCCACCATCGGCGCGGAATACCTGCTGGTATCCGGCGACGGGATCGGTAACACACTGATCGATGGCAGCGAACATTTCATGATGGACCTGGTGCTGTTCGGCATGGTGATCATCGGGCTGGTGGGCTGGGCGCTGAATGTGCTGGCACGCCGACTGGAGCGACGCCTGCAACGGCTTTATGGCATCACACCTCGTTAACGATTTTGCACAAGGGAATTACCATGACGGCCACCCCCCAGCTTTCTCTTCCTGCGCAGCACGGCAATGGCCTGCGCCTGGAGCACGTCAGCAAACGCTTCGTCAACGCGGGCGGGGACACTCAGTTGCACGTGCTCGACAACATTCAACTGGACATCGCCCCGGGAGAATTCATCACCATCGTCGGTGCCAGCGGCTGTGGCAAGTCAACGTTGCTGCGGCTGATTCTGGGCCTGGAGGAAACGAACGAAGGGCGGATTCTGCTGGACGAGAAACCGATCAAAGGCACCGGGCTTGAGCGTGGCATCGTGTTTCAGGACCACCGCCTGTTCCCTTGGCTGACCGTTGAACAGAACGTCGCCGTGGGCCTGAAAAACGCGCCACTGTCCCCTGCGCAAAAGCGCGACACAGTTCGGGAACACATTCACCTGGTCGGCCTTCAGGACTTTACGGCGTCCTACCCGCACCAGATCTCCGGCGGCATGGCGCAACGCGTGGCCATTGCGCGCGGGCTGGTCAATCGCCCGAGCGTCCTGCTGCTCGACGAACCCTTCGGCGCCCTCGATGCGCTGACGCGCACGCGACTCCAGCGGGAACTGCAGAACATCTGGCAGCAGGAAAGGATCACGATGGTCCATGTCACCCATGATGTGGACGAAGCGGTTTACCTGGGCGATCGCGTTGTGGTCATGCAACCCCATCCGGGGCGTATCCGGCGTATCGTCGACATTGACCTTCCCCGCCCGCGCAATAGCAGCGACGCGCGGTTCATTGCCCTGAGGGACGACGTCCTGAGCGACTTTGCGGAAGTTTCATAGGCGCGCTTGTCGCGTTGCCCCTGGCCTCAGGCAGCGCCGTGCAGCGATACCCGATTCCGTCCATTTTTCTTGGAGGCGTATAACGCCTGATCCGCCCATTCGATGAGGGTCTTGTGCTCCGAGAGTGGGGAGGTCATGTCGGCGACACCCAAGCTGATGGTGATCCGGATGGTTTCGCCTTCATGCTGGATTTCCTGAGCCTCGACCGCCACCCGCAGGCGCTCGGCGAACATCCCGCCACCGTATTTGTCGGTGTCCGGCAGCAACACGGCGTACTCCTCCCCCCCGTATCGCCCGGCGATGTCGGAATCGCGAACGTGCTCACGGATCACGTCGGCCACGCGCTGAATCACCTTGTCACCGCCTTGATGACCAAAGGTGTCGTTGACGCGTTTGAAGTGGTCGATGTCGAACATCACCAAGGCCGCCGAAGTGCCGTAACGCACGTGCCGCGCATATTCCAGGCGCAGCGCCTCCTCCCAGTGCCCGCGGTTGTAGAGCCCCGTCAACCGATCGGTGCTGGACAGCTTCTGCAGTTCCTGGTTGGCGGCCTGCAGTTGCAGCCGGTTGGTCGCCACGTCGGTCACGTCATAGATGACCAGGCAGACGTGCGTCACTTCACCGCTGGTGGCCCGTAGCGGGAACATCGTGGTGTTCTGGTACATGAAGTCCTGTTGCCCGGTGATCGGCTGGTAGCTCTTGAAACGCACCAGGTAAGGACGCTGTTCCCAAATCGTGAACGCCGGGGTGCCGAGGGTGACCACACTGTCGATCTTCTTTTTCAGCCACTCCTGATGGACCTCGGGAAACAGCTCGAAGAACGAACGGTTCGCCGCTTCATACGGCAGCACGCCCGAGCGGTTTTCCATGAAGGTGTTCCACACCTGTACGCGGTATTCCTGATCCAGCACCACCACACCGACGTCGATGCTTTGGGTGATGGTCAGCAGCCAGTGCAGCTCTTTGATGTCGATACGATCGTTCATGAATCAACTCATCAGGTAGGCGAGTTTGCCTGACAGCCGCTCTACCGAGTCCTCGGTGAACAACATCAACAAATCGAAATGAATGTTGTGCCCTTCCAGGCTGTAGCTGATCTCGACAGCGAGGGTCTTCTTCCAGCGCTGCTGATTGATGCGGATCAGTTCCTCGATACCACTGTGGGCGCCGAGTACCTGAGGATGACCTTGGGAGAATGCGATGTCGATCTGCTCGGCGATACCACTGAGACACGCGCCGATGAGGATCGACGACAGGTCCAGCAGCATTTCCATGTCCGAGTAATCCTTGTCGCGGATCTTCATCAACTGCGCCATGTCGGCGATCTCGGAATCGTGGAACAGGAGCAATGCCTCGCCTGCAATTCCACCGCCGATGTAGCCCTGGCATACCGCGGTCAGGCGCTCGCTGCCCTGTGCATCGGCCAAGGCCATGTGCAGCTCGCCCACCTCCAGAATGTTGACGTTGGGCACCGGCAGTTGCACGAACACGCCCAGTACCCTCGCCAGGAGAGCAGCGGCCCGCCCCATGGCGACGTTGACCGTCTCACGGAACGCGTCCTGGAAGCTGATGGCGGTCGGCTCGGCCTTCGGTGTCAGCACCTTGGGCGCACTCGGCTCGCCCATGAGGCCCAGCCGTTGCAACGTGAGATGAAGTTCGAGAGGGTCTGCCGGCTTTTTCAGGAATGCCAAGGCACCGAGCTCGCGCGTCCGGCGCACCGCTTCGTCTTGAACGTCACCGGAAACCACGATCACCTTGGCCTGCAGGTTTTCCTCGCGAATGGCTGCGAGTGCCTGATACCCGTCCATGTCCGGCATGGTCAGGTCAAGTAACACCACCTGCCCCAACCCAAGCCGAATGGCCTCCAGGCCTTCGTGCCCATTGGTCGCGGTTGTAACCGACACGCCCCAGTCAGGGGGCAAGGCGCGCATGAGCTGTTTGCGCGCCATGTTGGAGTCATCGCAAATCAGCAGGGGAATCGTGGGCATTGCTTTCGATCTCACGGCAAAAGAGTTTCAGGCGGTGCCCGGATAATCTGTGCAATCAATTGTTTGGCAGTACGCTCTGCGCTTTCAATCCAAACCTATCGATAACGAGTAGCAGAGAAAGTGAGTCGAATCTTCACTCATTCAGCAACAAGCTGCACCCTATGCAATATTTATGCTCATAAAGACTTCAAACAGCAAACTTCAACAACATAAAGAAACGCTGGAATGTTGACGTCAACCGGCCAGCGAAATCACACGCCTGGCTTAATAAAAACAGCGAAATGTTTCGAAAAGGAGTGGCAAGGCCGGGTTTAGAGCGGGGGTAGATGACGAGAGTGGGTAGCCTCATCACGAGGTGCCGGTACTAAAGGATGAGTCATGAAAGTATCGCTGAAGCGTAACAACAATGCCGATGCGATAAACACGTGCAGTGGGATCCTATTGATCGCCCACGCCTGAACCAAGTCAGTGCGCGGCTGCAACGCGATAAACATTCTTCAACTCAAGGTTGATTCAAGACAATCAATCAATGTTTGAGTGTGAAAAGGTTTGGCAAGAAAACAAATCGCACTCCCGGTCATCGCACGCCGGCGAATCGATTCTTCCGCAAAGGCGGTAATGAAGATGGTCGGAATGTGTATGCCTTGCGCAGCGAGGTGTTCATGCAATTCCACGCCGCTCATGTTCGGCATCTGCACATCCGTGATCAGGCAATCGGTCCGCCCTATATCCTCCGAGCCAAGAAAGGCTTCAGCCGAGGAAAAGACGCAAACGAGAAAACCCAGCGAACGAACGAGGCTATCGATACTGGCGCGGACCGCTTCATCGTCATCGACGACAGCGATCAGGGGAGAGCTGGACAAACAAATTACCTTCGATAGCAGACGGGTATGAATGCACGGTACCGTGCTCGACAACGGGTCACACGTTACCGGCCTCGCTTACCGCCGAGAATTATACGGTTGTATGAAAATGACGAGAGGAAGATTTCTGACTGCCCAGACAATTTTCCTTACGCTCATACCCACCGCTCAGTGGTGAACGCGAACTCGATACGCTCTTGAAGGAATGTCTCGAAAGCATGGGCTTCCAATGCCTTGGCATAGTAATAGCCCTGCGCTTCGTCGCAACCGCGCACTCTCAACGCGTCGAGAACGGAAAAGTCTTCCACCCCTTCAGCAATCACCTTCATATCGAAACTGTGGCCGAGTGTGATGACTGCTTGCACGATGGCCGCATCCTGCGCATTGCTGAGCATGCCGCGCACGAAGGACTGGTCGATTTTCAACTTATCCACTGCGAAGCGCTTCAGGTAAGCCATGCTGGAATAACCCGTGCCGAAATCATCGATGGACATCCGCACCCCCAGCGCCTTCAACCCGCGAACCGTGTCCAGCACCCGCTCGGAGTGCTCGATCAGAATCGATTCGGTCAACTCCAGCTCCAGCAGATGCGGCTTCAGGCCGCTTTCGTAGAGTGCCCGCCTCACGTCCTGAACCAGATTGCCTTGGCGGAACTGCACCGCCGAGCAATTCATCGCCACGCTCAGCTCACCCAACCCCGCCGCTTGCCACGCGACGGCCTGATGGCACACCTGGTGTAACAGCCAGCGGCTGATCGGGATGATCAAACCGCTGGACTCCGCAACCGGAATGAATTCGCCGGGAGCAATCGGACCCTGTCCCGGATGGTTCCAGCGCAGCAACGCCTCGGCACCGATGACGGCCCCCGTACCCAGGTCGATCTGCGGCTGGTAGTGCACTTGCAATTCGCGTTGTTCGAATGCCAGCCGCAATTCGCTCTGGACATGCAGAAAGCGCAGCTCGCGCGCGCCCATGGCCGCTTCGTAAAGCACCCATGTGTTTCGTCCATTGCGCTTGGCCTGGGCCATGGCCGTGTCGGCGGCTTTCAAGAGCGAGCCGAAATCATGCCCGTGGGCAGGGTACGCCGCGATACCGACAGAAGCTGAAACGGACAACGTGTAGCCCGCCAATTCGAGAGGTTGCTGCATGACATACAGCACGTCTTTGATTATCTGCGCGATGCGCGAAAAATCGTCATCGTTCACCAGCACGAGAAACTCGTCGCCGCTCAACCGGGCCACCGTATCGACTGTTGGTCTGAGCGCGAGCAAGCGCTGCGCCAGACGCGTCAGCGCCGTATCCCCTGCGACGTGTCCCAGCGAATCATTGATGGTCTTGAAGTTATCGACGTCAATGTAAAACAACGACAGACGCGACACCCCATCACCTTCGTTGATGGCCTGGTTGACCCGCTCCAGCAGATAGCGGCGGTTGGGCAAGCCGGTCATCTCATCATGGAATGCACTGTCCCGGAGCTCGTCCAGGATCTGCTGCCGACGAAGGCGATTGGCCTGTAGGCGCAACGTCAGGCTGACAACCAGCAAGTACAGCCCACCGCACACGATCGATGACGCGATGACGGTGTATTTCCAGCCCAGCAGGTAATCTTCCGCCGCGAGCCCGATGACCAGCGCCAGCGGCAACTCATCGATGCGCCGGAAGCTGTACAGGCGCTTGACGCCGTCCACCGGAGAAAAGGTGATCAGGGTCCCTTCCTTGGCATTCTCAGTCAGCATGCGACCTATGGGGTCGGCGGCGGACGGTGCCGGAGTGCCGAGAGGCGCGGGTGGCATCCGGAGCAGGTTTTGCGCAACGTCAGTACGGCGCAAGGTGATGACGCCGTGAGCGCCGACGTCGACGTCTCTTAGCACCTCACGCACTTTTTCCAGCGGGACGTTTTGAACGTCGTACGGGATGTCGTGAAAGGTATTGCTCAGCCGCGCCTCCAGGATGCGGCTCAAATTGCCCACATCGGAAATCGCCTGCCGCTGCGCTTGCTGATGCAGCCATCCAAGGAGCGCACCCAGCAGCAATGCGATTGCCAGCGCCAACCCGCCCCAGAGCCAAACGCGAAATTCCGGCGCGGCTCCCTTTGTGTCGTCGGTGATAGACGCCGGCAGGAAAGCGGTCAGCGCGCCGCCAGCGGGTGCGGTGTACTCAGTCATCGATAGCGCTCAGGAGGATGGGGTGCAGGCCTGAAAGAACTTTCAGGCTCGTGAAAAGAAATTATCACTATCATCCACTGATGCCGATTAGCTATCAGGCTGACCTGCTCATACTCAGGTATGAGCGCCCTACACCCCCTCGAGCACCTGCGACATCTTCACCAGATCGGCGAAGGTGCGGGCCTGCATCTTTTTCATGGCGTGGCCCCGGTGAATCTTGACGGTGATTTCGCTCAGTCCCATTTCCGCCGCGATCTGTTTGTTCATGAGGCCTCTCACTGCGTAGGCCATCACCTCCTGCTCGCGGGCGGTGAGGGTCTGGTAGCGCGTCAACAGTTCCGCTGAAGCCTTGCCACTTTCGCGGCGCCGGGCATCCTGCTGCAACGCCAATGAAACGGCATCCAGCAAGTCCTGCTCGCGGTATGGTTTGACCAGGAAATCCAGCGCACCGGCCTTCATGGCCCTCACCGACATGGCAATGTCGCCGTGTCCGCTCACGAACACGATTGGCATCGCCACTTTCATGTCCGCCAGACGCACTTGAAAATCCAGACCGCTCTCCCCCTGAAGGCGCACGTCGAGAATCAGGCAAGCGGGAACGTCCTCGAAGGGGTGCCGCAAAAACTCCGCCCCCGATGCATAGGTGTGCACCCTCATCCCCACCGATCGCAACAGGCTATCGAGCCCTGTGCGGATCGCCGGATCGTCATCGACGACGAACACCACTGGACTCAGCTCAGGGCCGCTCATGACGCAACCGGCTCACAGAGTGGAAGCGAGAAATTCAGGCTCGCCCCATGCCCCAACTCACTTTCCGCCCAGATCCGCCCACCATGAGCATCGATGATCGAGCGACAGATCGACAGGCCCATGCCCATCCCCTCCGGTTTGGTGGTGAAAAAAGGATTGAACAGATTCGGTAGGTTCTGCGCTGAAATGCCTGGCCCGTTATCCCGAAGGCAAAGCGTTGCGTCGCCGTCCTCACTGTTGCCCAGCGACACACTCAAGGTGCGCGCCCGGCCATGCATGCCTGACATGGCCTGCACCGCGTTGATCAGCAGGTTGATGATGACCTGCTGTAACTGTACGCGATCGCCCCTGACCCAAACGGGCTCATCGGCCGCCTGCAGCACCAGGCTCACTCGATGCCGCGACACTTCCCGGCGGACCAGATCCGCAGCCTCATGCAGCACGTCATGAAGGTCAAGCAGGACATGTTGAGGATCGGTCTTGCGCGACAGCGTGCGAATGCGACGGATCACCTCACTGGCCCTATGCGCTTCGCTTTTGATGCGTTCGATGGCGCTGCGCACTTCGTCCAGATTCGGGACTTCCCGGTTCAACCAGCGCAACCCCGCTTCGGCATTGGTGGTCACCGCTGACAGGGGCTGGTTGACTTCGTGCGCAATGGAGGCTGCCATTTCCCCCAGTGTGGTCACGCGGGTGACGTGCGCCAATTGGCTTTGGGAGCGATGAAGCGCCTCCTCTGCCTCTTTGGTCGCCGTCACGTCCATCAACGCACCGATGTACTCACAGCCGCCAGAACCATCCTCCACCTGCTGCGCGAGCATACGCACCGATTTGCAGGATCCGTCCGGCATTAACAGGCGAAACTCCGCTTCCATGTTGGCGTGCCGGGCATAGGCCTGCTCGATCAGCGATTTGAGGTCGTCGATGTCGTCGGGGTGGGTACGGCTCATCATGTATTCGAGCGTTGGTTGCAGCGACTCATCGAACTGGAAAATACGCCGCGCCTCGTCGGACCAATACATCCGGGCGCTGGGCATCTTCAGCCCGATGCTGCCCGTCAGGCTCAAGCGCTGGGCACCGGCCAAGAAAGCCTCGCTGCGATGCAACAAATGGATCTGCGCCTGGAGGGCGTCCCGAGATGCCATGTGCTTCATCGCAAGGAACGCCGTGATGGCGATGGCGCACAGACTGACCAGGCAACGTGCGAAGGGAGGCACCATCCATTCGGCGCCGTGGGACAGCAAAAAGGCAGCGAGCGTAAGCACTCCGCAACCGATCGACACCGCCATGACGCTCTTGCGCGAGAACACGTCGGCGCACATCAGGATGACCGTGACGTACAAGACCGCGATGGCCACGTCCAACGAGCTGAGCCAGTCGATCAGGAAGATGATCATCGCCAGCATCACCGCCCCTGCTCGCAACAGCCAGATGCTGGGTGACACCTCCGTATGAGGAGCGGCCGATGGTCCGGCGGAAAACCTTTTCATTGCGACAGTCTTGCCTTGTTATGAGTCGTTGGTGAGGCAGCGCAAATCTTTTCGCGGGCGACGCACGCCTGCGGCTAACTCTACGTCAGGGCGCAGGCCAGAATAATAAGGTGCAGCATCGACACGCTTCCATTGCACTCAGGTATAGATAGCCAGGAAGAGCCTCCCCGGATAGGGCCTCAAAAAGCGGACAGCGAACCAGCGTAATGCCGAAACGAGAGGAAGACTTGAGCGAATGTGCTCAATTGAGGAAATCGCACCAGCTCCGAACAGAGCATGGCTGGAAATAGAACAAGCCCCGGCGCGGGCGCCAGGGCTTGTAATGGCCACATCCTTATGGCCTTCGCATGAACCTCGAATCGATAGATCCGCGGCCTCCCTGGCCGTAAATCATCGGGTTCCCCGGTTCCTGAGAATTGGCTTACTCAGCTTTCAGGCCGTCAGCCGATACGGCTTTGACGCCTTTGATCTTTTTGGTGATGTCAACAGCCATCTTCTTCTGTGCATCGGTGACCGCGACATCCGAAGACAGGGAAACCACGCCTTTGTTGGTTTCGACCTTGATGTCGGAGCCAGGGATGCCTTTCTCGGTCAGCAGGTCGGATTTAACCTTGGTGGTGATCCAAGTGTCAGAAGTGGCTTCTTTAGCTTTGGTAACTTCACCTGCGGCTAGCTGCATAGGCGCCTGATTGG
Source organism: Pseudomonas sp. RIT409 (assembly GCF_003052515.2). Lineage (GTDB taxonomy): Bacteria > Pseudomonadota > Gammaproteobacteria > Pseudomonadales > Pseudomonadaceae > Aquipseudomonas. Next base: position 38,131 of record NZ_QARE02000011.1, read on the forward strand.
AGGTTTCGGCCATGGCTACGTTAGCCATGGTCAGGGTCAGAGCGGTGGCAGCGGCAGCAGCGATAGCGAACTTCTTCATACGAGTAACTCCTGTTTTTCTCAGAATCTGCAACCAACCTCATTGGCTGCAGGGTTACCCTACTATCGCAAGCGGTGTGCCAAACTTCTTACAACCTATAAATACTGTTAAATCAATGAGTTATAAATTCTCGGATCCAGCCTGATCGTGCAGATTGCCCGTTTCCAAAAAGTTCCGCTTGCAAGATGCATGTTGCCACCGTGCGTCGATTGTTTGGAGGGCGTCGTAACCTGTTATTTATGTTCAAAAAAAAGGGCCCCGAAGGGCCCTTCCATTCATCCGTCACGACGTGCGGTCAAACGCCCGACGCTTTGGCTGCCGCAACGTCTTTGATCGACAGCTTGATGCGGCCGCGGTTGTCCACGTCCAACACCAGCACTTCGACTTCCTGACCTTCTTTCAGTACGTCGGTGACTTTCTCGACGCGAGCATCGCTCAGCATGGAGATGTGCACCAGACCGTCCTTGCCAGGCAGGATGTTGACAAAGGCGCCGAAGTCGACGATGCGCTCGACCTTACCGAGGTAGATCTTGCCGATTTCGGCCTCTGCAGTGATGCCCAGAACACGCTGGCGCGCGGCTTCGGCAGCTTCTTTGGTCTCGCCGAAGATCTTGATCGAGCCGTCGTCTTCGATGTCGATGGAAGCCTTGGTTTCTTCGCAGATGGCACGAATGGTCGCGCCGCCCTTACCGATGACGTCACGGATCTTGTCGGTGTCGATCTTCATCGAAATCATCGTTGGAGCATTTTCCGACAGCTCGGAACGCGATTGGCCGATGACGTTGTTCATCTGACCCAGAATGTTCAGACGAGCTTCCAAGGCCTGACCCAAAGCGATCTCCATGATCTCTTCGGTGATGCCCTTGATCTTGATGTCCATCTGCAGCGCCGTGACACCGTTCGCGGTACCGGCCACTTTGAAGTCCATGTCGCCGAGGTGGTCTTCGTCACCCAGGATGTCGGTCAGAACAGCGAATTTCTCGCCTTCCTTGACCAGGCCCATGGCGATACCGGCCACAGGTGCCTTCATCGGCACGCCCGCGTCCATCAAAGCCAGCGAAGCGCCACAAACGGACGCCATGGAGCTGGAACCGTTGGATTCGGTGATTTCCGAAACGACACGAACGGTGTACGGGAACTCGTCAGCCGGAGGCAGCATGGCCTGAACGCCACGACGTGCCAAACGACCGTGGCCGATTTCACGACGACCGGCACCGCCCATGCGGCCGCACTCGCCCACCGAGAACGGTGGGAAGTTGTAGTGCAGCATGAAGGAATCTTTCTTCTCGCCTTCCAGGGTGTCCAGCAACTGAGCGTCACGCGCGGTGCCCAAGGTAGCCACGACCAGCGCCTGAGTTTCGCCACGGGTGAAAAGGGCCGAGCCGTGGGTCTTCGGCAGAACGCCAACTTCAATGTTCAGCGGACGCACGGTGCGGTTGTCACGGCCATCGATACGCGGTTTGCCGTTGACGATGTTCTCGCGAACGGTACGGTATTCGATCTCGCCGAAAGCGGCTTTGACTTCCGAAGCCGACGGGCTCCCTTCTTCGACGGCCAGTTTGGCAACGACCTGATCCTTCAACTCGCCCAGGCGTGCATAGCGGTCAGCCTTGACGGTGATGGTGTACGCCTCGGAGATGGCCGCACCGAATTCGGCGCGGATCGCGTTCAGCAGCGCCGTGGCCTCAGGCTGAGGAGCCCATGCCCAAGTCGGCTTACCCGCTTCGGCGGCCAGTTCCTTGACGGCCTTGATCACGGCCTGGAATTCGTCGTGGGCAAACAGCACAGCGCCCAGCATCTGGTCTTCGGTCAGCTCCTTGGCTTCCGATTCAACCATCAGTACCGCTTCTTCGGTACCGGCGACAACCATGTCCAGGCTCGACGCTTTCAGTTGCTCGTACGTCGGGTTCAGCAGATAGCCGGTGCTTTCGTGGAAAGCCACGCGTGCAGCGCCGATCGGGCCATCGAAAGGGATGCCGGAAATGGCCAGTGCAGCGGAGGTGCCGATCATGGCAGCGATGTCCGGATCGGTCTTTTTGCTGGTGGACACGACGGTGCAGACAACCTGCACTTCATTCATGAAGCCTTCAGGAAACAATGGGCGGATCGGACGGTCGATCAGACGCGAAGTCAGTGTTTCTTTCTCGGAAGGACGCCCTTCACGCTTGAAGAAACCGCCAGGAATTTTACCGGCGGCGTAGGTTTTTTCCTGGTAGTGAACGGACAGCGGGAAGAAGCCTTTGCTTGCGTCCGCTTGCTTGGCGCCGACTACGGTCACGAGCACGGTGACGTCGTTGTCAACGGTGACCAATACCGCACCAGAAGCCTGACGGGCGATGCGGCCTGTCTCCAGCGTGACGGTCGACTGACCGAATTGAAACTTCTTGATTACCGGGTTCACGGTTTCCTACCTTCTTTGTGGCTCTTGGGGGAACTGGTTTCTTGCGAATTCTTGGGTATCGGCGGGAATCGGACCCAGCCGTTACACCAGATAAAACTAGAGGCTGGGAGCTCGCCAGCCCACAGGCATGATGGCCTGCGGGACGTGACGAACAACCAACCTCTAACTGCGGCGTTATTAGCGACGCAGACCCAGACGACCGATCAGGGCGCTGTAACGGCTAACGTCCTTACCTTTCAGGTAATCCAGCAGCTTGCGGCGCTGGTTTACCATGCGGATCAGACCACGACGGGAGTGGTGGTCCTTACCGTTGGCCTTGAAGTGGCCTTGCAGCTTGTTGATGTTGGCGGTCAGCAGTGCAACTTGCACTTCTGGCGAACCAGTATCACCGGCAGCTTGCTGGTAGTCGGTTACGATCTGAGCTTTTTCTTCAACGCTGAGTGCCATGTGGGCATTCCTTATTTCGGGAAACCGCTCGCGAAAAGCGGTTTCAACAGGCCGGGAGCAATTCCCGTATTAAAAAAGGAGGAGTGACCATGCCTGTTGACAGCCACCCTCGTACCGCCGCGTCAGGATATCCGACACAACGGCTTCGGTCACTCTGACCGAATCAGTCGACGCGGCGCAATACGCCCGTCTTCACTCACTTCACCGATTCCGATGAAACGACCTTCATGATCCTGCACCCGCACCATGCCGAATTTCGGCGCATCCGGCGCGCGAACGGGTTGCCCGTGCAACCAGTAAAACGAACTGTGCTCGGAAAACTTCAGCAGTGGCCAGTCTTGCAGACCGCTGTCGGAGGGCATCAGGAAACGGTCGACCGCCTCGTTGCCACCTTCGGCGTGCACGGCTTCCAGCTCTTCGAGGGTGACCGTTTGTGCCAGCGTGAACGGTCCGGCTTGGGTACGACGCAACTCTGCGACATAGGCACCACAGCCGAGCTCTTCACCGATATCCTCCACCAGCGTGCGAATGTAGGTGCCTTTGCTGCAACCGACCGATAGCCGGGCAGTCTCGCCCTCGCACGCCAGTAATTCCAGGCGCGCAATAGTAACAGAACGCGCTTCACGCTCCACCACTTCCCCTGCGCGGGCCAGCTTGTACAACGGTTGACCATCACGCTTGAGAGCCGAGTACATGGGCGGTATCTGACTGATTTCTCCGCGAAAAGCAGGCAGGACCGCCTCAATATCGGCGCGACCAACGGTCACGGGACGGGTTTGCAACACCTCGCCTTCCGCGTCGGCGGTGGTGGTAGTCTTGCCCAATTGCATCAACGTCTCGTAGCCCTTGTCGGAATCGAGCAGATACTGGGAAAACTTGGTCGCCTCGCCGAAGCACAACGGCAGGACGCCGGTCGCCAGAGGGTCGAGACTGCCGGTGTGCCCGGCCTTTTCCGCATTGAGCAACCAGCGCACTTTCTGCAACGCAGCGTTGGAGGTAAACCCCAGCGGCTTGTCCAGCAGGATGATGCCACTGACGTTACGGCGGATACGCTTGACCTGAGCCACGCCGTCAGTCCTCCGAACCGTCTTGCTTCGCGGCCGGCTCGTGCTGGCTGTCCTCGGCCACAGCGCGCTCGATCAGCGCCGACAGGTGGGCGCCACGGGAGACGCTCTCGTCGTAGTGGAAGTGCAATTGCGGGACGCTGCGCAGCTTCATCTCGCGGCCCAGTTGCATACGCAGGAAGCCTGCCGCAGCGTTCAACACCTTGAGGGTTTGAGCGATGTCTTGCGCGCCATCCTGCCCCATCACGGTGATGTAGATTTTGGCGTGACCGACGTCACGGCTCACGTCCACGGCTGTAATGGTGACCAGACCTACGCGAGGGTCCTTGACTTCACGACGGATCAACTGTGCCAGCTCGCGCTGCATCTGATCGCCGATACGTTGGGTGCGGCTGTATTCTTTTGCCATGTCTTGTTACCTGTACTGACCCACGGCATGAGCCGTACGGTCTGAAAGCGGCAAACGCCCGGCCAGGCTGAAGCCGGACCGGGCGTTGCGTTGAGAGTTCATGACACTCGGCGGGCACAGGCCTGCGACGAGTATCGCGACTCTTGAGGCTCGCGATTCAGAGGCTGCGGGCCACTTCGACCTTCTCGAACACTTCGATCTTGTCGCCGACCTTGACGTCGTTGTAGCTCTTGACGCCGATACCGCACTCCATGCCGGCACGCACTTCAGAAGCGTCATCCTTGAAGCGACGCAGGGACTCCAGCTCGCCTTCGAAGATAACGATGTCTTCACGCAGTACGCGAATCGGACGGTTCCGGTACACGACACCTTCGGTGACCATGCAACCTGCGATCGCACCGAATTTCGGCGAGCGGAACACGTCACGCACTTCGGCGATACCCAGGATGTTTTCCCGGACGTCGCTGCCAAGCATGCCGGTGAGGGCCTTCTTGACGTCTTCGATGATGTCGTAGATGACATTGTAATAACGCATGTCCAGACCTTCCTGCTCGACGATCTTGCGCGCACCGGCATCGGCACGCACGTTGAAGCCGAACAGAACAGCGTTGGAAGCCAGCGCCAGGTTGGCGTCGCTTTCGGTGATACCACCGACGCCGCCACCCACGACACGCACCTGCACTTCATCGTTGCCCAGGCCGTTCAGAGCACCTTGCAGCGCTTCAAGAGAGCCACGAACATCGGATTTGAGGACGATGTTGAGCGTCTTCTTCTCTTCCTGCCCCATGCTCTCGAAGATGTTTTCCAGCTTGCCTGCGTGAGCACGGGCCAGCTTGACTTCGCGGAACTTGCCTTGACGGAACAGCGCCACTTCGCGAGCTTTCTTCTCGTCAGCGACCACACTCATCTCGTCGCCCGCATCCGGCGTACCGTCCAGGCCGAGAATCTCGACCGGGATGGCCGGGCCAGCTTCCTTGATGGGCTTGCCGTTCTCATCGAGCATGGCGCGGACGCGACCGTAGTTGGAGCCGACCAGAACCATATCGCCTTGACGCAGCGTACCGTCCTGAACCAGGACGGTGGCCACAGGACCACGCCCCTTGTCCAGACGCGATTCAACTACCACACCGCGACCCGGCGCGGAAGGCGTGGCCTTGAGCTCCAGAACTTCGGCCTGGAGCAGGACAGCTTCCAGCAACTCGTCGACGCCCGTACCCATTTTCGCCGAAACCGGTACGAATGGGCTGTCGCCACCCCACTCTTCAGGGTTCACGCCGTGGGCGGCCAATTCACTCTTGATGCGGTCCAGGTCAGCGCCCGGTTTGTCGATCTTGTTCACGGCGACCACCAGCGGCACACCGGCAGCCTGTGCGTGCTGCACGGCTTCGATGGTCTGCGGCATCACGCCGTCGTCTGCGGCGACGACCAGAATCACGATGTCGGTGGCCTTGGCACCACGAGCACGCATTGCGGTAAACGCAGCGTGGCCCGGGGTGTCCAGGAAGGTCACCATGCCACGCTCGGTTTCCACGTGGTAAGCACCGATGTGCTGAGTAATACCACCGGCCTCGCCAGCAGCGACCTTGGCACGACGGATGTAGTCGAGCAGAGAGGTCTTACCGTGGTCGACGTGGCCCATGACGGTCACGACCGGCGCACGAGGTACGGTCTCACCTTCGAACTTCAGCGACTCGGCGAGGGAATCTTCCAGCGCGGTGTCACTGATCAGGGTCACTTTGTGGCCCAGTTCTTCAGCAACCAGTTGGGCAGTTTCCTGATCCAGTACCTGGTTGATGGTGGCCGGGGTACCCAGCTTGAACATGAACTTGATGATTTCAGCGGCCTTGACCGACATCTGCTGGGCGAGGTCGCCCACAGTGATGGTCTCGCCAATCTTCACTTCACGGATCACAGGACCGGTTGGGTTCTGGAAGCCATGCGCGTTACGCTTCTTCAGTTTGGCCTTGCCACCGCGACCGCCACGACGGAAACCATCGCTTTCTTCGTCCGTGGTGCGCGGAGCAACGCGCGGCGCGGGCGCCTTCTCCTTGACGGTGGCACGATGCGGGGCGTTCTTGCGTTCACCATCACCACCGCCGCGACGGTTGCTATCGTCGTTACGGGTGCGATCAGGCCGGCGCGGCTCGTCCTTCTTCCGGGCATCGGCAGCGGGAGCGGCCACTGGAGCCGCTTCGACAGGCGCGTCCACGGCCTGTGGAGCGGGCTCTGGCTCTGGCGCAGGTGCAACGGCCTCGGCAGCTTCCGGAGCTGGAGCAGGCTGACGGCGCGCTTCTTCCTCGGCACGCAGACGGGCTTCTTCTTCAGCCTTTTGACGGGCGGCATTTTCTACCGCACGACGTTCTTCCTGCTCACGCTTGCGCTCGGCTTCGATTTCTTCCGGGCTGCGCTGTACAAAGACTTTCTTCTTGCGCACTTCCACGCTGATGCTTTTGCTACCGGCAACGCGCAGGGTACTGGTGGTCTTACGCTGCAAAGTGATCTTGCGCGGTTCTTCCACTTTTGCCTTGTGGCCGCTTTTCAGGTGCGTCAACAGGGCTTGCTTTTCGTTATCGGTCACAACTTGCTCGGCGGCGGTGTGCGGCAGACCTGCCTCACGCATCTGCTGTAGCAGGCGCTCTACCGGTGTGTCGACCGTTTTGGCCAGTTCTTTCACCGTGACTTGCGTCATGCACTTCTCTCCTCAGGCCGCATTTACTTACTCGAACCAATGGGCTCGGGCGGCCATGATCAACTTGCCGGCACGATCATCGTCAATGCCGTCGATGTCGAGCAGGTCGTCAATAGACTGCTCGGCCAGGTCTTCGCGGGTAATCACGCCGCGCACCGCCAGTTCCATCGCCAAATCCTTGTCCATGCCCTCAAGTGAGAGCAGGTCTTCGGCCGGATGGGCGTCTGCCAGCTTTTCCTCAGTAGCGATGGCTTTGGTCAACAAACGATCCTTGGCACGAGCACGAAGCTCGTTGACGATGTCTTCGTCGAAGCCGTCGATGTTGAGCATTTCTTCCAACGGTACGTAGGCAATCTCTTCCAGGCTGGTGAAGCCTTCGTCGACCAGCACCTGAGCCAGTTCTTCGTCGACTTCCAGCTCGTCGATGAAGTTGCGCAGGATGTCGCCGGTTTCCGCTTGCTGCTTGGCCTGGATGTCCGATTCGGTCATCACGTTCAGGGTCCAGCCGGTCAACTGACTGGCAAGGCGAACGTTCTGGCCACCACGGCCAATCGCCTGGGCCAGGTTATCTGCACCTACAGCGATATCCATGGCGTGGGCGTCTTCATCAACGATGATCGCCGCCACTTCGGCAGGCGACATGGCGTTGATGACAAACTGTGCAGGGTTGTCGTCCCACAGCACGATATCCACACGCTCACCGCCCAGCTCACCGGAGACAGCCTGGACACGCGAACCGCGCATGCCGATGCAGGCGCCTTGCGGGTCAATGCGCTTGTCCTTGGAGCGAACTGCGATTTTTGCACGCGATCCAGGATCGCGAGAGGCAGCCATCACCTCGATCAGGCCTTCGGCGATTTCCGGAACTTCAATCCGGAAAAGCTCGATCAGCATTTCCGGCGCGGTACGCGACAGGATCAGCTGAGGGCCGCGGTTTTCGGTGCGGATCTCTTTGAGCAATGCACGGACGCGAACACCCACACGGAAAGTCTCCCGCGAGATGATGTCTTCACGCGCCAGCAACGCCTCGGCATTGTTACCCAGGTCGACGATGACATTGTCACGTGTCACCTTTTTAACAGTGCCGGAAATGATTTCGCCCAGACGCTCGCGATAAGCATCGACGACCTGAGCACGTTCGGCTTCGCGAACCTTCTGCACGATGACCTGCTTGGCAGTCTGCGCAGCGATGCGGCCGAATTCGATGGATTCGATTTTCTCTTCTACGACGTCACCGACCTTGGCGCCCGGGTGGGTCTGAGCCACCTTCGTTGGCCAGGTTTCGATCGCCGGATCGTCAAGATCGTCTTCTTCGACAACGGTCCAGCGACGGAACGTCTCATAGGAACCGGTGTGGCGATTGATCTCCACACGCAGGTCCACTTCGTCTTCGAAACGCTTTTTGGTGGCCGTGGCCAAAGCAATTTCAAGCGCTTCAAAAATCACGCCGGCCGGTACGCCTTTTTCATTGGATACCGACTCAACAACCAGCAGTACTTCTTTGCTCATCGTACGCCTCGCCTTTCGCAAGCCATTGGATCCGCGGGATCCGCAGTATCTGGCACGTCTCAGTCAAACGTGGGAATAATGTTGGCCTTGTCGATCAGATCGATCGGCAACAGGTACTCATGGGCATCCACTTGCACCACGACATCCTGCTCCTCCACCCCGCGGAGAAGACCTTGAAAGTTACGTCGCCCTTCGAAAGGCGAGCGCAGCTTTATTTTCACTTGTTCCCCGGCATGCGAGGCAAACTGTTCGAGCGTGAACAGCGGGCGATCCATGCCGGGAGAGGAAACTTCGAGGGTGTATTCAGAGCTGATCGGATCTTCGACATCCAGAACACCACTGACCTGGCGGCTGACGCCTTCACAGTCGTCCACCAGAATCCCGCCTTCCTTATCGATATAAATGCGCAGCAACGAGTGCCGACCCTGGGAGATGAATTCAATCCCCCAACATTGATAGCCAAGGCCCTCGACCACTGGGGCCAACAAGGCCTGCAACTGTTCTAGCTTGCTCGACACCTGAACCCCCTCGTGCATGCTGTGCAAATAAAAAATGGGCGAAGCGCCCATCATGAAAACGCCGTTGAATAGCGGCGTCATAAAGTGTCCAGCTAACAAAAAGCCCCTTAAAAGGGGCTCAGCGAAAACTGGTTGCGGGGGCTGGATTTGAACCAACGACCTTCGGGTTATGAGCCCGACGAGCTACCAGACTGCTCCACCCCGCGACAAAGCTGGGGCGGAAGTATACGACCGAACCCGATCTGGGTCAATCCGACACATCCACCTACAAGAAAGCCCGCTACTGCGGGCTGCCTTGTTAATTGGTACCGAGAAGGGGACTCGAACCCCTACACCCTATGGGCACAACCACCTCAAGGTTGCGTGTCTACCAATTCCACCACCTCGGCATTACAACTCTTTTTGCAGCCCCAATATCAGCTGCGAATTCCGTATTACTTCTGTTCCGGAGCAGCAGGAACATCGGCTGGTGTAGCCGCAGGCTTGGCCTGACCTTCCAGCACCGGCACATCATCTGTCGCCGGCTTTTGTTTCACTTCAAGTACCGCTGGATCTGGCAAACCTACCTGAGTCAGCTGATGAGACTTCTCTTTAGCAAAGTAACCTAACCCTAAGCTGGTCAAGAAGAAACAGGCGGCAAGTATAGCAGTAAACTTACTAAGAAAGGTAGAGGAACCTTGGCTTCCGAAGACAGTATTTGATGCACCTGCCCCGAACGACGCGCCAGCGTCCGCACCTTTACCCTGCTGCAGCAATACCAGAGCAACCACGCCCAGGGCAGCCAGCAGATGAAGAACGATTACGACTGTTTCCAGCATTTTTTCAGTTTCCCGCGGCGCGAATGATCGCACCGAACTCATCTGCATTCAGGGAAGCACCACCAATGAGGCCCCCATCGATATCCGGCATGCTGAACAGCTCGGCCGCATTGGCCGCCTTCACGCTGCCGCCATAGAGAAGCCGCACACCTTGTGCAACTTCAGAATTCTCTTTCGCCAACTGCGCACGAATGGCTGCGTGCACTTCCTGCGCCTGCTCGGGCGAGGCTGTCAATCCGGTACCAATGGCCCAGACCGGCTCGTAAGCGATTACCGCACTAACGAATGCATCGATTCCCAACTCTTCGATGATGCTGTCGAGCTGTTGCCCGACCACATCAAGGGTCTTGCCGGCCTGACGCTCTTCAAGGGTCTCACCCACGCACAGGACCGGAATGAGGCCACTTGCCTGGGCAGCTGCAAACTTCCGGTTCAGCACCTCGTTGCCTTCGCCCATGATCTGGCGACGCTCTGAATGCCCAACCAGCACCAGCTTGCAACCCGCGTCCTGCAACTGAGTTGGCGAGATTTCACCGGTCAGTGCGCCCTGCCCCGCCTCATGTGCGCAGTTCTGCGCACCTACGGCGATCGAGTGCCCTTCGAAGCATTCAGCAACAAAGCCGATGTGCAGACTCGAAGGAAACACAGCGACCTCGACACCCTCAGGAATGGCGATATTCGCCAACCCTTCGACCAGCTCAGCGACGCTGGCGCAGGTACCGTGCATTTTCCAGTTACCAGCTACCATAGGGCGACGCATGCTGTACCTCGTCGGTCAAAGTGGGCGCAGATGTTACCCAACAGTTTCAACACTGGCAAGCCGAAATCAGGCGCAAACTTCCGTGACCAGTTTCGCGAGCTCGTCAGCGTAACTTTTCACCTGGTTTTCTTCCTCGCCTTCGACCATCACCCGCACCAGGGGCTCTGTCCCGGACTTGCGCAACAGGACACGCCCGCGCCCACCCATCGCCGCAGTGACCCGCTCGCAGGCTTCCTTCACGGCAGGGTGCTGCACAGGGTCGACCTTGCTGCCTTCAAAGCGCACATTGACCAATACCTGCGGGCATTTCTTCACACCTTGGCGCGACTCGGCCAGACTCTGACCCGTGCGCTTCAAAGCCAGGAGCACTTGAAGCGCCGCGATAATGGCGTCGCCAGTCGTGGTGTGCTGGAAGCAAACGACATGGCCTGAGTTTTCGCCGCCTACTTGCCAGTCACGCTCCAACAGCTCAGCGATGACGTAACGGTCGCCAACGTTGGCGCGAACGAACGGAATGTTGAGATCGGCCAGCGCCAGCTCCAGCCCCAGGTTGCTCATCAGCGTACCCACGACACCACCCTGAAGCCGTCCGCGCTCCAGCAAGTCTCTGGCGATGATGAATAACAGCTCGTCACCGTCGACTACCGTACCGGTGTGATCAACCATCAGCACCCGATCGCCGTCGCCATCGAAGCCAATGCCCAGGTCGGCCTTTTCGGCCACCACGGCAGCCTGGAGATTGCCCATGTGGGTCGAGCCGCAGTCGTCGTTGATGTTCAGCCCGTTAGGGGTAGCAGACAGCACCGAAACCTGAGCGCCCAACTCTCGGAAAACGTTGGGAGCGACCTTGTACGTGGCGCCGTGTGCGCAGTCGATCACAAGTTTCAGCCCCGCAAAACTGGTGCTCGTCGGCACGCTGCTTTTGCAGAATTCGATGTATCGACCCGCAGCGTCGTTGATACGCGACACCTTGCCGAGCTTCTCGGACTCGACAACCGTCATCGGCGCATCGAGCAACTCTTCGATCATCATCTCGATATCGTCCGGCAGCTTGGTGCCCTGCCCGGAGAAAAATTTGATGCCGTTGTCATAATGCGGGTTATGCGATGCACTGATCACGATGCCCGCTTGCGCCTGAAACGTGCGGGTCAAATAGGCGATTGCCGGGGTTGGCATCGGACCTAACAGCATGACATCGGCACCGGCCGCGGAGAGGCCGGCTTCGAGCGCGGATTCGAACATGTAGCCCGAGATACGCGTGTCCTTGCCCACCAGGATGCGGCACGCGCCCATCTTGCGGAACGCCATCCCCGCCGCCCAGCCAAGCTTGAGCATGAAATCCGGGGTGATCGGGAATTGACCGACACGACCGCGAATGCCGTCTGTTCCGAAATATTTCTTCTTGGTCATGGGTGCTCCAGCCTTCTTATTTTGCCGACTCGACAGCGGCAATCATCCGCACCACGTCGACAGTTTCCGCCACATCGTGGACACGTAAAATTTTTGCGCCCTGCATTACAGCCATCGCGGCCAGGGCAAGCGCGCCGTAGAGACGCTCGTCGACAGGCTTGTCCAGGACCTTCCCGATCATGCTCTTGCGCGAAACGCCGACCAAGAGAGGGCGCCCCAGCGCATGGAGCGCTGGCATGTGCTTGAACAGGCTGAGGTTGTGATCCAGGGTCTTGGCGAAGCCGTAGCCGGGGTCAAGGACAATGTTCTCAACCGGAATTCCCGCTGCGACACACGCCTCCATGCGCGCCTTGAGAAACGACGCCACCTCCCCGACGAGATCGTCGTAGTGTGGATCGTCCTGCATGTTCGTCGGCTCACCGCGCATGTGCATCAGACAAACCGGCAAACCTGTCGCGACAGCGGCATCCAAGGCGCCCTCTCGTTGAAGGGAGCGCACGTCGTTGATGAGACCCGCACCAAGGCGAGCCGTCTCCCGCATCACCGCCGGCGTGGAAGTGTCCACGGAAATGATGACATCGAGTTCGCGGGCGATGGCCTCGACAATCGGCGCAACGCGCTCCAACTCTTCGAGCGGAGCCACTGGCCGGGCGCCAGGACGCGTCGACTCCCCCCCGACATCGATGAGCGTGGCGCCCGCCGCGACCATGGACTGGGCATGCCTCAGCGCGAGATCACGCTGTGCGAAACGACCGCCATCCGAAAACGAGTCAGGCGTGATGTTGAGGATGCCCATGACATGGGGCCGCGATAAATCAAGAACCCGGTTGCCGCAAGGCAACCGGGTCGGGTACAGCGTGGAAGTCATGTCAGGCCTTAGTGATCAGCAGCGGGACCGCCGATGGGAGTTTCCGGCCGAGGGCCAACAGGCGCGGCAGGCGTACCGGAGTTACCGGTTCCACCGGACCAGTCACGGGGCTCGCGCGGCGTGCGCCCGGCCATGATGTCGTCAATCTGCTCGGCATCGATCGTCTCGTACTTCATCAGCGCATCCGCCATGGCATCGAGCTTGTCACGGTTGTCCGTGAGAATCTGCTTGGCCGTTCCGTAGCAGTGATCGATGATGCTACGCACCTCGGAGTCTATCATTCGCGCCGTATCGGCCGACAGGCTCGCGCTCTGTCCACCACCGCCACGCCCGAGATAGCCGCCGTCTTCCTCTTCGGAATACATCAATGGCCCCAGCTTCTCGGAAAGGCCCCACTTGGTCACCATGTTCCGTGCGATCTGGCTTGCACGCATGATGTCGTTCGACGCACCGGTGGTAACCCCATCGAAGCCCAGCGTCATTTCTTCTGCAATCCGCCCCCCGTACAGCGAGCAGATCTGACTGATCAGCGCGCGCTTGGACAGGCTGTAACGGTCTTCTTCAGGGAGAAACATCGTTACACCCAGTGCACGACCACGCGGAATGATCGACACCTTGTAGACAGGATCATGCTCAGGCACGACGCGCCCAACGATCGCGTGCCCCGCCTCGTGATAAGCAGTGTTCTGTTTTTCCTTCTCGGACATGACCATGGTCTTGCGCTCGGCGCCCATCATGATCTTGTCTTTCGCCAACTCGAACTCTTTCATTTCGACGACGCGTTTGCCAACGCGAGCGGCGAACAACGACGCTTCGTTGACCAGGTTCGCCAAATCGGCACCGGAAAAGCCTGGGGTGCCACGCGCAATGACAGCCGCGTTGACATCATCACCCATGGGCACCTTGCGCATGTGCACCTTCAGAATTTGCTCGCGACCTCTGATGTCCGGCAATCCAACGACGACCTGACGGTCGAAGCGGCCAGGCCTCAGCAACGCGGGGTCGAGGACATCAGGACGGTTGGTGGCGGCGATCACGATGATGCCATCGTTCATCTCGAAGCCGTCCATCTCCACCAGTAACTGGTTGAGGGTCTGTTCGCGCTCGTCGTGACCACCGCCCATGCCGGCACCGCGGTGGCGACCAACGGCGTCGATCTCGTCGATGAAGATGATGCAAGGCGCATGCTTCTTCGCCTGCTCGAACATATCGCGAACACGGCTGGCCCCCACACCGACGAACATCTCGACGAAGTCAGAACCGGAAATCGTGAAGAACGGCACTTTGGCTTCGCCCGCGATGGCTTTGGCAAGCAAGGTCTTACCGGTGCCCGGTGGGCCGACCATCAACACGCCACGCGGAATACGGCCGCCGAGACGTTGGAATTTACCCGGGTCGCGGAGAAATTCGACGAGCTCGCCGACTTCTTCCTTGGCCTCATCGCAACCTGCGACATCCGCCAGCGTGGTCTTGACCTGATCTTCCGATAGCAAACGGGCCTTACTCTTGCCGAAACTCATCGGGCCGCCCTTGCCGCCCGCACCGCCCTGCATCTGGCGCATGAAGAACATGAAGACGGCGATGATCACCAGAATCGGGAAGCTGGCGACGAGGAGCTGGGTCCAAATGCTTTGCTGCTCAGGCTGCTTGCCTTCGATCACGACATTGTTGTCGACCAGATCACCGATCAAACCGTTGTCCTGAATAGCTGGACGGATGGTTTTGAAGGAATCGCCATCGGTGCGCTTGCCCGTGATCACGTAACCATCCACGGCAACTTTCTCGACCTTGCCATCCTTCACTTGCTGGATGAACTCGGAATAGTTGAGGGTCTGCGGCTCGTTCGGGCTGGAGAAGTTGTTCATCACCGTCACGAGGACTGCAGCGATGATCAACCACAGGATCAAATTCTTTGCCATATCGTTCAATTAGCTACCCTCTGAAGCAAGCGCCAGGCTGGAGCGTGCCTCGCATGATATTCACCGGCCTAACTTACTACAGAACCTACAGGCGTGGCAGGCGGCGTCTGTAACCCTTTGTGAAACTTTGACAACAAGATGTTCGTTACGCTTCGTAAATAAAGCCATTTGAAAAAAGCTATTGCCTTTACTCGAAACCGCCCGGCACTTCATAGCCGCCCTTGAAACCCCGTCCCAGCAGGTATTGCTCGCGGGAACGGTCGCGGGACGACGTGGGCTTGCGCATCTGCACCTTGTCGAACATTTTCCGGACTTCTTTGTGGTAGGCATCGAAACCTTCCCCCTGGAAGATTTTGATCAAAAAATCACCACCCGGACGCAATACTCGACCCGCCAGGTCGAGCGCCAGCTCACACAGGAACATGGCGCGTGGCATATCCACAGCGCTTACTCCACTCATATTGGGGGCCATATCCGAAATCACAAGGTCCACTTCGGTATTCCCGATAGCCGAGAGGATCTGTTTGAACACATCGTCCTCGGTGAAATCCCCCTGGATAAAGGTCACATCAGGGATGCTGTCCATTTCCAAGATGTCGGAAGCGATCAAACGCCCTTGCCCACCAATCAGACGACTGGTCACCTGGGACCAGCCTCCTGGGGCGGCACCAAGATCGACTACCGTCATCCCTGGACGGATCAAGCGGTCCTTTTCCTGGATTTCCAGCAGTTTGTAGCTCGCACGCGAACGGTAGCCGTCCTTTTGCGCCTGTTTGACGAAGGGGTCGTTGAAATGCTCTCTGAGCCAGTTATGGCTACTTTTGGAACGCTGCGCCACGGGGCACCTCGATGATAAGGGTCGTGATTGACTGGGCGGAGCCACGGCCCCTCGGGTAAAATGCCCGCCAATTTTACAGAATCAGACGAAAAGGGTCAGATTATGCCGCTCAATAACGAGCAGAAGAAACAATACAAATCCATCGGACATGACCTGAAGCCAGTCTTGATGGTGGCAGGCAATGGGTTGAGCGAGGGCGTACTGGCCGAGCTTGACCGCGCGCTCGTGGATCATGAACTGATCAAAGTCCAGATCAAGCTGGAAGACCGCGACGAACGTCGCGCGGTCATCGATGAACTGTGCAAGCTGGGCCGTGCGGAACTCGTGCAGACCATCGGCAAAATGGCGTTGATTTACCGCAAGAACCCGCAGCCAAACAAGCAACTCTCCAACATCCACCGTTACAAATAACGGCATCAACGCTCAGGCCGCGAGTTCGCGCCCCCGAGCGTAACCTGCTTGTCATCGGAAGCCGGAAATCCCGGCTTCCGAGGCAGCAGGTCAGATGTGCTTGACCTCCACGATTTCGTACTCGACCAGACCGCTTGGGGTCTTGATCGCAACGACATCGCCTTCTTCCTTGCCAATGATCGCCCGGGCAATCGGCGCACTCACCGAGATCTTGCCGAGTTTGATATTGGCTTCATCTTCGCCCACGATCTGGTAGGTCACCTGCTCGTCGGTATCGACGTTCGCCAGATCGACGGTCGTACCGAAGATAACCTTACCGGTGTGCGCGATGGTGGTGACGTCGATCACCACGGAGTTCTGCAAGCGCCCCTCAATATCCCGGATTCGCGCCTCGACCATGCCCTGCTCTTCACGAGCGGCATGGTATTCGGCATTTTCCTTCAGGTCGCCCAACTCACGCGCCTCACCGATAGCCTGGCTCAAGCGCGGACGCTCGACCTTGCTCAGGTGATTCAGCTCTTCTTCCAGGGCGCGGGCGCCCTGAACGGTCATTGGATATTTGGTCATGCTCATGCGTTAAGTCCTGCGTGCAGATCCTGCAAGCGACGAACGGTTTTTTCCGGACCGAATTTCAACGCTTCGCAGATGGCTTCACCGGCCGCGATGGTGGTCGTGCAGTAAATCTTGTGCTGCAACGCATTGCGGCGGATCGAATAAGAGTCAGCAATGGACTGACGGCCTTCGGTCGTGTTGATGATCAGCGACACCTCGTCGTTCTTGATCATGTCGACCACGTGTGGACGGCCCTCGGTCACCTTGTTGACACGACGAACTTTCAGACCGGCCGCCTCGATGACGCGTGCAGTGCCTGCAGTGGCCACGACTTCGAAGCCCAGTTCGATCAAGTCGCGGGCAACGCCTGCAACCAATTGCTTGTCATCATCACGGACGCTGATGAACGCGGTGCCACCGGTCGGCAGCACTTCGCTTGCACCCATCTGCGCCTTGGCGAATGCCTCGCCAAATGTATCACCCACCCCCATGACTTCGCCGGTCGACTTCATTTCCGGGCCGAGGATCGGGTCGACGCCAGGGAATTTGGCGAAGGGGAATACTGCTTCCTTGACACTGTAGAAGTTCGGGATGATTTCCTGAGTGAAGCCCAACTCTTTCAGGGTCTTACCCGCCATGACGCGCGCAGCGATCATGGCCAGCGAAGTGCCGATGCACTTGGAAACGAAAGGCACGGTACGCGAAGCCCGTGGGTTAACTTCGATCACGTAGATCTTGTCGCCCTGCAGTGCCAGTTGTACGTTCATCAGGCCCACAACGCCCAGCTCGAGCGCCATCTTGCGCACCTGCTCACGGACTTGATCCTGCACGTCCTTGCTGAGCGAATAAGGCGGCAGCGAGCACGCTGAGTCACCCGAGTGAACACCCGCCTGCTCGATGTGCTGCATGATCGCGCCGATGACCACGTCGGTACCGTCACAAACCGCATCGACGTCCATCTCGATGGCGCAGTTGAGGAAGTGATCGAGCAACACCGGGCTGTCGTTGGAAACCTGCACCGCTTCGCGCAGGTAACGCTTCAATTCGTCCAGTTCATAGACGATCTCCATGGCGCGCCCACCCAGAACGTAGGACGGACGCACCACCAGTGGGTAGCCGATGCCGCCGGCAGCCTGAATGGCTTCGTCCTCGCTGCGCACGGTAGCGTTCGGCGGCTGCAGCAGGTTCAAGCGCTGAACCATCTGCTGGAAGCGTTCACGGTCTTCGGCACGGTCGATGGCATCGGGGCTGGTGCCGATGATCGGTACGCCCGCCTCTTCCAGGGCACGTGCCAGCTTCAAAGGCGTCTGGCCACCGTAGTGCACGATGACACCTTTCGGCTTCTCGACACGGCAGATTTCCAGCACGTCTTCCAGCGTCAGCGGCTCGAAGTACAGACGGTCCGAGGTGTCATAGTCGGTGGACACGGTTTCCGGGTTGCAGTTGACCATGATGGTCTCGTAACCGTCTTCACGCAGGGCCAGCGCGGCATGCACACAGCAGTAGTCGAACTCGATACCTTGCCCGATACGGTTCGGGCCGCCACCCAGAATCATGATCTTGTCGCGAGTGGACGGATTGGCCTCGCACTCTTCCTCGTACGTGGAGTACAGGTAGGCGGTGTCGGTGGCGAACTCGGCTGCGCACGTGTCGACGCGCTTGTAAACCGGCAGCACCTCCAGCTTGTGGCGATGGCGACGCAGGTTCTTGTCGGTGATGCCCAGCAGCTTGGCCAGACGCTGATCGGAGAAGCCCTTGCGCTTCAGGCGCAGCATCAGGTCTTTGTCGATGGAGGACAGGGCCAGGGTCTTGACCTTCTCCTCTTCCTTGATCAGGTCTTCGATCTGGATCAGGAACCAGTGATCAATGTTGGTCAGGGCGAAAATTTCGTCGCGCGTCATGCCCGCCCGGAAAGCGTCGGCAACGTACCAGATACGCTCGGCACCCGGCACCGTCAGTTCGCGCTTGAGGATGCTGTTGGCTTCAGGCCCGGCCAGATCGACTTTAGGGTCCAGACCGCAAGCCCCCACTTCCAGGCCGCGAAGAGCCTTCTGCAGCGACTCCTGGAACGTGCGGCCGATGGCCATGACTTCACCCACGGATTTCATCTGGGTGGTCAGGCGAGCGTCGGCTTTCGGGAATTTCTCGAAGGCAAAGCGCGGCAGCTTGGTCACGACGTAGTCGATGGAAGGCTCGAAGGACGCTGGCGTGCGGCCGCCAGTGATGTCGTTCTGCAATTCGTCGAGGGTGTACCCGATGGCCAGCTTGGCAGCGATCTTGGCGATCGGGAAACCGGTGGCTTTGGAGGCCAGGGCCGATGAGCGGGAAACCCGCGGGTTCATCTCGATCACAACCATGCGGCCGGTGTCCGGGCAGATACCGAACTGGACGTTGGAACCCCCGGTTTCAACGCCGATCTCACGCAGCACCGCCAGCGAGGCGTTGCGCATGATCTGGTATTCCTTGTCGGTCAAGGTCTGTGCAGGCGCGACGGTGATCGAGTCACCGGTATGCACGCCCATCGGGTCGAAGTTCTCGATGGAGCAGACGATGATGCAGTTGTCCTTTTTGTCACGGACAACTTCCATTTCGTATTCTTTCCAGCCGATCAGCGATTCGTCGATCAGCAGTTCCTTGGTCGGCGACAGATCCAGACCGCGAGCGCAGATCTCTTCGAATTCTTCACGGTTGTAGGCGATGCCGCCGCCGGTGCCGCCCATGGTGAAGGACGGACGAATGATGCATGGGAAGCCCAGCTTCTCGAGGACCGCATTGGCCTCTTCCATGCTGTGGGCGATACCGGAGCGCGGGCATTCCAGACCGATGGATTTCATGGCCTTGTCGAAACGGGACCGGTCTTCGGCCTTGTCGATGGTGTCGGCGTTGGCCCCGATCATTTCGACGCCGAACTTCTCCAGGACGCCTTCGCGTTCCAGATCCAGTGCGCAGTTCAACGCAGTCTGGCCGCCCATGGTTGGCAGCAGTGCGTCTGGACGCTCTTTCTCGATGATCTTGGCAACGGTCGCCCACTTGATCGGCTCGATGTAAGTGGCGTCGGCCATGGCCGGGTCGGTCATGATGGTGGCTGGGTTGGAGTTCACCAGAATGACGCGGTAACCCTCCTCGCGCAGCGCCTTGCAGGCCTGAGCGCCGGAGTAGTCGAATTCACAGGCCTGGCCGATCACGATCGGGCCAGCACCAAGAATCAGGATGCTTTTAATGTCTGTACGTTTTGGCATGGGTTGTCACTCGAATCCTGTGTCAGTCGGCAAGCCGTCTTGAACATTCTCTGAGGTGGCCGGGCAGGCTGTCGGATGAATCCGGCCTGCCGCAGCCACCTGCTCGCTACAGTCGCAAGTCAGCCGCTTAGCGGCGCTTGGCCATGGCTGTGATAAAGCGATCAAACAGCGGCGCGACGTCGTTAGGGCCCGGGCTCGCTTCAGGGTGACCCTGGAAGCTGAAGGCGTCCTTGTCGGTGCGCTCGATACCTTGCAGGGTGCCGTCGAACAGCGATTTGTGAATCGCGCGGACGTTGCCCGGCAAGGTGGCTTCGTCGACCGCAAAGCCGTGGTTCTGGCTGGTGATCATGACGACACCAGTGTCCATATCCTGAACCGGGTGGTTGGCACCGTGGTGGCCGTGACCCATCTTGACGGTTTTCGCACCCGAGGCCAGGGCCAGCAGTTGGTGACCCAGGCAGATACCGAATACCGGAATGTCGGTTTCCAGAACATCCTTGATGGCTTGAATGGCGTAGTCGCAGGGCTCGGGATCGCCTGGGCCGTTGGACAGGAATACGCCGTCCGGGTTGAGGGCCAACACTTCACGAGCAGGGGTCTGGGCAGGCACCACGGTCACGCGGCAGCCGCGCTCGACCAGCATGCGCAGGATGTTGGTCTTGACGCCGTAGTCGTACGCCACGACGTTGTACGGCAGGTCAGCGGCAGCGATGTCAGGGTGGCTGTCGGTCTGCAGGCTCCAAACGCTGGAACGCCACTCGTAGCTTTCCTTGGTGCTGACGACCTTGGCCAGGTCCATGCCTTTCAGGCCGGGGAAGCCACGCGCTGCTGCGATGGCCGCTTCTTCGGAAATGTTGTCGCCGGCCATGATGCAGCCGTCCTGGGCGCCTTTCTCGCGCAGGATGCGAGTGAGACGTCGAGTATCGATGCCTGCGATGGCGACAACGTTGTTGGCTTTCAGGTAGTCAGCCAGCGACATTTTGTTGCGCCAGTTGCTCGCGACCAGAGGCAGATCGCGAATCACCAGACCGGCGGACCACACGCGGTCCGACTCGGCATCTTCCGGGGTGGTGCCGGTGTTGCCGATATGAGGGTAGGTCAAGGTAACGATTTGCTGGGCATAGGAAGGATCGGTAAGGATTTCCTGATAGCCGGTCATTGCGGTGTTGAACACCACCTCACCAACGGTCTGACCGTCGGCTCCAATGGCTTCGCCGCGAAAAATGCTGCCATCAGCAAGGGCGAGTATGGCTGGCTTAGTCAAGAAGACCTCCCGTAATAAAGCCTGAAAGGGCGATCGCAGGTTGTAAAAAAGCGGAATGACGTATTGACACGTCACCCCGCTTTTTTTCGTCGAATTATCTGCGCGCTTTTAGTGGACACACTAAAGCTGTAGCTTACAGAAAAAGGCTTTTTTAATCCACCGCTAAAACGCCTTGAAGGCAGAGGAATGCGACAGGCCATCGCGAAGCGGTGTACCACTGCAGGTGCAATACCAGGGAAAACCTGTTTCACACCTGCAGCGGAAGGGAGATCAAACGATCAACAAAGGGCGATCAATGCAAGTCCAGCACGTCCTGCATGTCGTACAGCCCCACGTCTTTGCCATCGAGCCACAGCGCAGCGCGCACGGCGCCCTTGGCGAACGTCATCCGGCTTGAGGCCTTGTGGGTAATCTCCAGCCGCTCGCCCTCGGCGGCGAACAGCACGGTGTGATCACCCACCACGTCACCACCCCGAACGGTCGCGAACCCGATCGTCTCGCGATCGCGGACGCCGGTGTGACCTTCGCGCCCATAAACGGCGACCTTGCTCAAGTCACGCCCCAACGCATTGGCCACCACCTCGCCCATGCTGACCGCCGTTCCCGACGGCGCATCGACCTTGTTGCGGTGGTGGGCCTCGATGATCTCAATGTCGGCGTCTTCCCCCATCACCCTCGCCGCCAGATCCAGCAACTTGAACGACAGGTTCACGCCCACGCTGAAGTTCGAGGCGAAGACGATGGGAATCTCGCGCCCCGCTTCGACCAGCGTGTGTTTCTGTTCTGCGCTCAAACCCGTCGTGCCAATGACCATGGCCTTGCCGGCCTTGCGGCAGAAAGCCAGGTTTTTCAACATCACGTCCGGCAAGGTGAAATCGATCAGCACGTCGAACTCATCGACGACCTGCTCAAGGCTGCCGGTCAGTTGCACGCCAATCCGACCGAGCGACGCCAGTTCGCCAGCGTCGGCACCGATCATCGTACTGCCAGGCCGAACGATGGCAGCCGTCAAACCGGCCTGCGGTGCGCGCAACTGCACCGCCTCGACCAGATGTTTGCCCATGCGCCCGGCAGCGCCCATTACAGCAATACGTCGCATGCCATGCTCCTCAGAGGTCGCCGAAGAAACGCTTCACGCCTTCGAACCAGCCACTGGCCTTCGGCGAGTGCGAACTGTCACCTTCGAGAGAAGAGCGCAGCTCTTCAAGCAACTCACGCTGGCGACGGCTCAAGTTGACCGGCGTTTCCACCGCCACACGGCACATCAAGTCGCCTGCACCACCACCCCGCACGGGCGCGACGCCCTTGCCACGCAGCCGGAACTGCTTGCCGGTTTGGGTGCCTTCCGGGATCTTCAGTTTGACCCGACCATCCAGCGTAGGCACTTCGAGTTCGCCTCCAAGGGCCGCATCCGTGAAGCTGATCGGTACTTCGCAGTACAAATGCTTGCCATCGCGTTGGAAGATGTCGTGTTCACGGACGTTGATGACCACATACAAATCACCCGTCGGCCCGCCTTGAACACCCGCCTCACCTTCACCAGACAAGCGAATGCGGTCGCCGGTATCGACGCCCGGCGGAACCTTGACCGACAGGGTCTTGGACTCTTCCACCCGGCCCTGGCCGTGGCAGGAGTCGCAAGGGTCGGAAATGATCTTGCCGTTGCCGTGGCAACGTGGGCAGGTCTGCTGAACGGAGAAGAAACCCTGCTGCATCCGCACCTGACCAATACCGCCGCACGTTGGACAGGTGACAGGCGATGACCCTTTCTTCGCGCCACTGCCATCGCAGGGTTTGCAATTGACCAGCGTCGGCACACGAATGCTGACCGTCGTGCCACGCACCGCTTCTTCGAGATTCAGCTCCAGTGTGTAACGCAGATCGCTGCCACGCTGAGCGCCGCCGCGACCACCACCGCCACGGCCGCCGCCGAAGAAGTCACTGAAGACATCGCCAAAGATGTCGGAGAAGTTCGCCCCGCCACCGAAACCACCGCCGCCGCCCATGCCTTGTTCCATGGCCGCATGACCGTACTGGTCGTACGCTGCGCGCTTGCTGGCGTCGGACAGTACTTCATAAGCTTCGTTGGCTTCCTTGAACGCATCTTCCGCGGCCTTGTCGCCCGGATTGCGGTCAGGGTGATATTTCATGGCGAGACGGCGGTAAGCCTTTTTCAGGTCGGCCTCGCTGGAGCCTCGCTCCACCCCCAATACTTCGTAATAGTCACGCTTTGACATAAGTTTTCTGCACTCTTGAGGACGTCCGACACCACGCTCCTGAGCGTGTCGAACTCGTTGAGCCCCTTTCAGGCCCGGACCCAACTCACGTCAATTAACGATCCTGGTCTTGGTTCAACGGCCTTTGATCGACCGAGTAAAACGGCAGAACAAACCGGACTGCAGGAGCAAACCGGCTTAGCCACAAGGCGCACGACATGATTCGCGCCCCTTAGAATTTTGCGGATTCCAGACACGCCAACGCGGGAGCAAGCCCCCGCGCGGCGACATCCTACCAGCGACCACTCAAAAGTGGTCAACCGGCGATCAAGTGAGCCTGCGCTTTCTCAGGGCTTCTCACTTCACCCATTACTTCTGATCTTTCACTTCCTCGAACTCGGCATCGACGACGTCATCAGCCTTGTGCTCTTCCTGAGCCGCCTGAGCACCGGCTTCAGGCTTCTCAGCCTGCTCGGCGTACATTTTCTGTGCGACCGGAGCGGAGACTTTCGACAACTCTTCGACCTTGGCATCGATAGCCGCCTTGTCGTCGCCCTTCACAGCGGTTTCCAGTGCAACCACAGCCGCTTCGATGGCAGTCTTCTCTTCGGCAGAGACCTTGTCACCCGCGTCGGCGACCATCTTGCGAGTCGAGTGAACCAGCGCGTCACCCTGGTTACGGGCTGCGGCCAGCTCTTCGAACTTGCGGTCTTCTTCCGAGTTCGCTTCAGCGTCGCGAATCATCTGCTGAATTTCGTCGTCCGACAGACCGGAGTTGGCCTTGATCACGATCGACTGAGTCTTGCCGGTGGCCTTGTCTTTCGCGCCGACGTGCAGGATGCCGTTGGCGTCGATGTCGAAAGTCACTTCGATCTGAGGCACACCGCGAGGCGCAGGTGGAATCTCGGACAGGTCGAATTTGCCCAGCGACTTGTTGGAAGACGCCTGCTTGCGCTCACCTTGCAGCACGTGAATGGTCACCGCGCTCTGGTTGTCGTCGGCAGTCGAGAACACTTGCGATTTCTTGGTCGGAATCGTGGTGTTTTTCTCGATCAGCGGGGTCATTACGCCGCCCATGGTTTCGATACCCAGGGTCAGCGGGCTGACGTCCAGCAGCAGAACGTCTTTGACATCGCCAGCCAATACGGCGCCTTGAATCGCAGCACCCATCGCAACCGCTTCGTCAGGGTTGACGTCCTTGCGAGCTTCCTTACCAAAGAAGTCGGTGACCGCTTTCTGAACCAGTGGCATACGAGTCTGACCGCCGACCAGGATCACGTCGTTGATCGAACCAACGTCGATGCCCGCGTCTTTGAGTGCGATACGGCATGGCTCGATGGTGCGCTGAACCAGGTCTTCTACCAGCGACTCCAGCTTGGCGCGGGAAATCTTCACGTTCAGGTGCTTCGGACCGGTGGCATCTGCAGTGATGTACGGCAGGTTGACATCGGTCTGCTGGCTGGAGGACAGCTCGATTTTGGCCTTTTCCGCCGCTTCTTTCAGACGCTGCATGGCCAGCGGATCACCTTTGAGGTTCATGCCGCTTTCTTTCTTGAATTCGTCGACGAGGTAATCGATCAGACGAATGTCGAAGTCCTCACCACCCAGGAAGGTGTCGCCGTTGGTGGCCAACACTTCGAATTGGTGCTCGCCATCCACTTCAGCGATTTCGATAACCGAGACGTCGAAGGTACCGCCACCCAGGTCATAGACGATGACGGTGTGGTCGCCCTTGGCTTTGTCCATACCGTACGCCAGCGCCGCAGCGGTGGGTTCGTTGATGATGCGCTTGACCTCCAGACCCGCGATACGACCAGCGTCTTTGGTCGCTTGGCGCTGACTGTCGTTGAAGTAGGCTGGAACGGTGATGACCGCTTCAGTCACCGGTTCGCCGAGGTAGTCTTCGGCGGTCTTCTTCATTTTTTTCAGGACTTCCGCAGAAATTTGCGGAGGCGCCATCTTCTTGCCGCTGGCCTCGACCCAAGCGTCACCGTTGTCGGCTTTTACGATTTTGTAAGGCACCAGCTCGATGTCTTTCTGAACGACGTTTTCTTCGAAACGACGACCGATCAGACGCTTCACCGCGTACAGGGTGTTATGGGGGTTGGTGACGGCCTGACGCTTGGCGGACTGACCGACCAGGATTTCCCCATCGTTCGCGTACGCGATGATCGACGGCGTGGTACGCGCGCCTTCGGCGTTTTCGATGACCTTGGCGACACCGTTCTCAAGCACCGAGACGCAGGAGTTGGTGGTCCCCAGGTCGATACCGATAATCTTGCCCATGTTTGACTCTCCCGAAACTTTAATTAGGTTGCCGCAACTGCATTTACAAATTGCGGTAATTCTTTGAATGCATGGCCTTGTAATGGGGGCCGCTCAGCCGATTTCAAGCCTGCTCATCAATCGATGGCGCAACGGGCGACGGCGCCTTGCTGACCACGACCATGGCTGGGCGAAGCAGACGACCGTTGAGCTGATAACCTTTCTGGAACACCTTGAGCACGCTGTTTGGCTCGACCTCAGCGCTTTCCTGCATCGCCATGGCCTGGTGGTGCTCGGCGTTGAAAGGCTGGCCATGCGGATCGATGGCTTCCAGGTGGTAACGCTTGAGGGTGTCACCGAACATTTTCAACGTCAGCTCGATGCCTTCGCGCATCGGGCGGATGCTCTCGTCGTCCGGATTGGACAACTCCAGACCGCGCTCGAGGCTGTCGACGATGGGCAGCAAGTCGCCAGCGAATTTTTCCAGGGCGAATTTGTGTGCTTTCTCGACGTCCTGTTCGGCGCGACGGCGGACGTTTTGCAGATCCGCAGCAACACGCAGGGACTGGTCTTTTGCTGCGGCCAGTTGCTCTTCCAGCACTTGCACGCGGGTCGCCAAATCCTCTCCGGAAGTCGCCGCTTCAGCAGTCTGGTCCTGGGCTTGCGTATCCGGGTTCTGTTCGTCAGCCATTGTTCTCTCCTCCTGATCACTTCCGTGAGCTGAACTCACGCTTCTGCCCGGGTATATGGGGCCGCAATCCACGGCTTCAAGGGGTGAAAGTGCAGGATTGAACGAATAACCCCACAAATATTCCGACATGACCGTTCGCCACTCTCCGGCCAACGGCGCCTTGGGCGCCTGCTGGAAATTCCAGACGACCTGCCCGCTTCAAGCAGAGGCCGGGCATTGTCAGCACGAATCAAAACACTGTATAAATAACCAGACCTCACGTTTGGGAGCCGCTCGCATGCTGGTGCACCTGTCCATACATAACTACGCCATCGTTGAACACCTCGATCTGGAACTGGACCGAGGCATGAGCGTGATTACCGGAGAAACCGGTGCGGGCAAGTCGATCATGCTCGACGCGCTAGGCCTGACGCTGGGCGATCGCGCCGACAGCGGCGTGGTCAGGCCGGGCGCCGACAAGGCCGACATTCTCGCGACGTTCGACATCGCCGATATTCCGGAAGCCCGCAGTTGGCTCGCTGAACGCGACCTGGAAAATGACGGCCCGTGCATCCTGCGGCGAGTGATCACGGCCGAGGGTCGATCCCGGTCCTACATCAATGGCACGCCCTGCCCGCAAGGCGACCTGAAAGCCCTGGGCGAGCTGCTGATCGACATTCATAGCCAGCACGAGCATCAGTCGCTCCTGAAAACCGACACCCACCGTCGCCTGCTGGACGAATACGCAGGCGCGACCGAACTGGCGCGCCAGGTTCACCTCGCTGCGCAGCGCTGGCGCCAGACCCGCCAGGAGCTGGAGCGTCTGTCCAATTCCGGTGACGAGCAACGCGCCAAGCATCAACTGCTCAGTTACCAGCTCGAAGAACTCGAAGGCTTGAGCCTGGGCGAAAACGAGCTGGAATACCTCGAACAGGAGCACACCACGCTCACGAATGCCGAGAGCCTGCTGGGCATCTGCCGGCAGGTGGTCGAACTGTGCAGCGAAAGTGATTCGGGCAATGCTCTGAACGCACTGACCGCCAGTCTCAATCGCCTGACCAGCGTCAACAACTCGCCCGATGCGCTGAACGAAGCGACCAACCTGCTCTCCAGCGCGCAGATCCAGGTCGAAGAAGCGGTCGGTGAAATCAACCGCTTCCTTGATCGCTTCGAAGCCGATCCGGCACGCCTGCAACAGGTGGAAGAACGGCTCGACACCATTTATACCCTCGCCCGCAAGCACCGGGTCCAGCCAACGGAAGTTCCCGCGCTGCATCAAAAGCTGCTGGACGAGATCGAAACGCTCAACGCCAATGACGAAGCCATCGAACGTCTCGAGCACGAACTGGGGTCTTACGCCCGCCACTATCAGGAGAAAGCACGGGAGCTGAGCGACCTGCGGCACCGCGCCGCCCCTGACCTTGCCTTGGCGGTGGAGCAGGAAATTCAACGGCTGGGCATGCCAGGTGGTCGTTTCAACATCGAGTTGCGCCAAAGCGCCGACAAGGAGCTTTCTCCACACGGACTCGAGCACGTCGAACTGCTGGTCAGTGCCAACCCCGGGCAGCCCCTCAAAGCACTGGCCAAAGTCGCATCAGGGGGTGAGCTGTCGCGCATCAGCCTGGCGATTCAGGTGATCACTGCACAAACCTCCCGCGTGCCGACACTGGTGTTCGATGAAGTCGACGTCGGCATTGGCGGCCCTACGGCGGAAATCGTCGGTCAACTGCTTCGCAGGCTGGGCGAGCGCGGCCAAGTCATGACCGTCACTCACTTGCCCCAAGTGGCTGCCCAAGGCCATCAACATCTATTCGTGCACAAAGTGCGCGAGAACGACGCGACGCGCACCGCAGTCGCCAAGCTGACCAAGAACGAGCGTGTCGAAGAGGTGGCGAGAATGCTGGGCGGCATCGACCTGACGAAAGAGTCGCTGGCCCATGCCAAGAAGATGGTCGTGACGACGAAGTCTTGATATCCACCCGCCCTCTGGCGGAATGACGCGCTGAAACGACAAAGGCGACCCTAGGGCCGCCTTTGTTTTGTCTCGAAAACGACTTACGCCTTTTTCTTGCGCACGTAGAGCACGAGATTGTGATCCACCAGTTCGAAGCCATGTTCGGCCACGATCTGTTTTTGAAGCTCTTCAATGCCCTTGTGAAAGAACTCGATCACTTCGCCGGAATCCACGTTGACCATATGGTCGTGGTGACCTCCGTCTGCCAGTTCGAATACGGCATGACCGCCGTCGAAGTTGTGGCGAACCACCAACCCGGCTGCTTCGAACTGAGTCAAAACACGGTAAACCGTCGCCAGACCGACGTCTTCGTTGGCCTCCATGAGTGCCTTGTAGACGTCCTCCGCGCTCATGTGGCGCTGCTCTGCAGAATCGAGCATTTGAAGGATCTTGACCCTTGGCAGGGTCACTTTAAGTCCAGCTTTGCGTAGTTCGCTATTTTCAACCATGGTCAGCTTTCTCGCAGACGCTGCTTCGCAGCTTCTCTTAATGCAGGTATGATCGGGGTTTACGTTGCCAGCCAAGATAGTGGAAGTCGCCCACCGATGCAAAACACCAAGCTCTTGCTAACCAGTTTCACCTTCGTGGGACTGCTCGCACTCGCCGGTTGTTCATTCCCCGGGGTTTATAAAATCGACATCCAACAGGGCAATGTCGTCACGCAAGACATGATAGACCAGTTACGCCCCGGAATGACCCGACGGCAAGTAAGGTTTATCATGGGCAACCCCCTGTTGGTCGACACCTTCCACCCTAATCGCTGGGACTATCTGTACAGTCTCCAGCCCGGTGGCGGTGAGCGTCAGCAGGAACGTATCAGCCTGATGTTCAACGGCAGTGACCAGTTGGTGAGCCTCTCTGGCGACTTCAAACCCGGTGTCAGCCGTGACGAAGCCATCCTCGGCAAAGGCAGCGATACCACTGTCACCCCCGAAAATAAAGGGGATCAGCCGCAGAAAGAAGAGCCACCGAAGCCAGGCTCACTGCTGGAGCAGATCCAGAACGACGTCGACAAAGTCGAAACCGTCCCCGCTCCCTCTCAGGAACCCCTGGACACCAACCCGCAGTAATTCCACCTGCCGCCTCCGCGTGGCGAGTAGAAAAAAGCCCGGAATACCCGGGCTTTTTCATGCCTGCTCAATCGACCCCATGTAAAAGTTAAATCGACTTCGCCTGCCGCTTCGCCTTGGCTGCTTTCTCGGCGCGGAGACGACGCACGGCTTTGGGATCGGCGAGCAGGGGTCGGTAAATCTCCACCCTATCGCCCGCGTTGAGAATGCGTTCCTGAGGATGGGCAATGACTTTGCCGAATACACCCAAGGTGCAGCGCGTCATATCCAGCCCTGGGATTGTTCGAGCGATACCCGAAGCGTCGACCGCTGCCGATACCGTCGCACCCACAGGCACATCGACGGCCAATAGCGTCTGATGCTCAGGTGTGGCATACACCACCTCGACGCGCATCAGAGGCTCAGCCATACAGCTCTTTGGCTCGCTGGCAAAACGCATCGACCAACGTGTTCGCCGCTTGGTTGAACAGCGGGCCCAAAGTGGCGCGCACGATCGAGCCGGAATAATCGAACGACAAATCAAGGCTGATCTTGCAGGCCTTTTCGTTCAAGGCTTTGAATGTCCAGACGCCATGCAGTTGGCTGAAAGGGCCTTCTTCGAGATTCATCTCGATGGTCTGCCCCGGCGTCAGCGTGTTGCGGGTGATGAAGTGCTGGCTCAGCCCGCCCTTGGCCACTTCCACCCGTGCACGCATGCTGGTTTCACTGTGCTCGAGCACTGCTGCCCCTGAACACCAAGGCAGGAATTCCGAATACCGGGCCACGTCATTGACCAGGTCATACAGTGCCTTGGCCGGATACGGCAGCAGGGCCGAACGTTGAATATGCGTAGTCATGTCAGCGTCATTTCCAAAGCTGAGCGGCAAAGACAATCAGAATGCCGATCGGCGCCACATAGCGCATCAAAAAGAACGTCAGAGCGAAAAGGACCGGGCTGCGCACCGACAATTCGTCGCGCACCGCTTCACGGCCCATCACCCAACCCGCGAAGATCACAAAACACAAACCGCCCAGCGGCAGCATGATCCTCGACGTGAAGAAATCGATCACCCCGAAGAAATCCAGCCCCGCTGTCGCGCCCCATTGATAGAGGTGGAAGGCGCCACCTTCGTTCACGAAAAACTTGGCCTGCTTCCAGATGTTGAACGAGAACACCGTCCCCAATCCCACGAACCAGCAGATGAACGACAGCCAAAACGTTACCCAGCCGCGACGGACGTTGGTTCGCTCCACCAGGTACGCAACCATCGGCTCGAGCAGCGAGATCGCTGAACTCCAGGCCGCAACGGCCACGAGAATGAAGAACACCACGCCCATGACCGTGCCGAACGCCACGTTACCAAATGCGAAAGGCAAGGTAACGAACATCAGCCCCGGCCCCTCGCTCGGGTTGAGGCCTGCGGCGAACACGATCGGGAACAGAGCCAAACCTGCCAGAAGGGAAACGAAGGTATCCAGCAATGCAACGCCGACAACGGTGGCGCTGATCGACGCCTCCTTGGTCATGTATGCACCATAAATCATGATCGAGCCAACACCGACGCTCAGCGAGAAGAAGGCATGCCCCATCGCCGGCAACAGCCCTTCCATCACTTTCTCCGGCTTGAAGTCGAACATGAAATGCAGGCCTTCCATGAAGTGCCCGGTGGTCAGGCTGTAACCCAGCAGAATGACCATCAGCACGAACAGCAGCGGCATCAGGATACGCAGGCTGCGTTCGAGCCCCGCGTTCACGCCCTTGGCGATGGTGATTGCCGAGAGCAGCATGAACAACGTGTGCCAGCCCACCATGCGCCAGGGGTCGGCGATCATCTCACCGAAGAACCCGCCTACGCTGTCCGGGGTGACCTCCCGAAAACTGCCCTTGCCGACGTCAAGGATGTACTCCAGCGACCACCCCCCCACGACGCTGTAGAAGGAAAGGATCAGCAAAGCCGTAATCATCCCGGCGAAGGCCCCCCAGGACCATTTGCCGGAGTGCCCGGCTTCATGCGCCAGCACTTTCAACGCGTTGGCCGGGCTCTGTCGGGCACGACGACCGATCAGGGTTTCAGCCATCATCACGGGAATGCCGATCAGCGCGATGCACGCCAAAAACACCAGCACGAAGGCGCCGCCGCCGTAGACGCCGACCATGTAGGGAAATTTCCAGATGCTTCCCAACCCCACGGCCGAGCCTGTGGCGGCCAGGATGAACACCCAGCGGCTTGCCCAACTACCGTGAACCGAAACCTTGTCCTTCGACATCGTTGACACGCCCAACACCCAAAAAAGAGCGCGCATTGTCCGGGATTCACCCTGCGCGCTCAAGCACGCAGGTCACGTCGTCTCCCCATAGCCGAGAGCACCGTTGATCCCTATAATGCGTCGCCTATGGCCAAGCTCAAGAAACATCCCACAGGGACCATCGCGCAAAACAAAAAGGCGCGACACGATTACTTCATCGAACACAAGTTCGAGGCCGGTCTGGTCCTGGCCGGTTGGGAAGTAAAAAGCCTGCGTGCCAACAAGGTGCAGCTGGTGGACAGTTACGTGCTGCTCAAGGACGGCGAGGCCTGGCTGATGGGCAGCCACATCACGCCGCTCACGACCGCCAGCACTCACGTCATCGCTGACCCGACACGCACCCGTAAACTGCTGCTCAATAAGCGCGAGCTCGATCGGCTCAATGCCTCGGTCGCGCAAAAAGGCTACACCGCCGTCGCGCTGTCGCTTTACTGGAAGGCGCACCTGATCAAGTGCGAAATCGCACTGGGCAAGGGCAAGAAGGAATACGACAAGCGCGACACCGAGCGCGCGCGGGATTCCGATCGCGAACTCCAGCGGGCGGTGCGCAACAAGGGCAAGGAAGACTGATCCGATCAGCGTGCTCTACAGACGCCGACTCCTGTCGGGGTCTGTGAGCTCGCACAAAATCGCTTTCACCACAGGCGCGTCGGGCTCTAAATCCCATTCCGCCTTTCCGCGCGCGCCGTGCGCTGCACCTGCTGACGCACTTCTTCCAGCACTTCCTGCACATAGAGCAGATGACGGCTGGACACTTCCCTCGCCTCTTCAGCGCGCCCTTCGATGATTGCCAGGTACAGCTCGCGGTGCTGCTTGATCAGCATGTCGCGGGTTTCCGCGCGCTGCTTGTACATGCCACCGATGTTGATCACCACATTGCGCTTGAGCAGGTCGAACAACCCCCGAATGGTGTGCAGCAAAACGGCGTTATGGCTGGCCTCGGCAATCGCGAGGTGAAAATTGGCATCGGCGGCGCCCTCTTCCGCACGGCTCACTTCGTCGACTCGGCTGTAACAATCCTGTAGGGCATCGAATGCCTCGCGCAGACGAACGCGATCAACATCCGTGGCGCGCATCGCCGCGTAGTAAGCACAGGAGGCTTCCAGGGTGTGACGGAACTCCAGTAGGTCGCGCTGGGCCTCGGAACTGCTTTCGAGCAAATGCAGCAGCGGGTCACTGAACGTCGAGCCGAGGCTTTCGACGACGTAGTTGCCGCCACCCTGGCGACTGACCAACAGGCCCTTGGCCGTCAGTTTCTGAATGGCTTCGCGCAGCGACGGGCGCGACACGCCAAACTGTTCAGCCAGGACACGCTCGGCCGGCAGCCGCCCACCGGGGCGTAGCGTGCCTTCCAGAATCATTCGTTCGAGTTGTTCGACAATATCGTCAGACAAGCGGCGCTGACGCACCTGATCAAAGCCCATACCCCATCACTCCGCATCCCCTACTGCCCACGCCTCACACTACAGCGGGGGCGCATATTCTCGCCGATTGTCATCCGACATTCATCCGGCAGATGTAGGAGAAATCAACGTTTCAGGAAAAAACCGAGATAACTGCTACAAAAGTTCTAGAGCCATAAATTGACACGCCAATGCCAAGGCTCTTAACCTAGCACCAAGACATTGTAAATTGGTATTACCAATTTATCGATGCCGGTGACCAGTGGCGATCCCCACGGGGCACTGCAAGCGCTTCGCGACGGCGAAAGCTTGAGCTGGTGGGCTGTGCGACTCGTTCGTCAGCATCGGCAGGACGACAGACCAGCAGTTGTCGCTTGCAGAGCAGCGCACGTACGACACGGACACCGGGCCTAACCAAAAACAATTAGGGGCCTCCTACATGCAAACCTGGCAACAGTTCTACACACCCCTCGGCAGCCTGGGCCTTTCGGCGCTGGTTGCAGTCATTCCGATCGTGTTCTTCTTCGTGGCGCTGGCCGTCTTTCGGCTGAAAGGGCATGTCGCGGGCACCGTTACCCTCTTGCTTGCCGTGCTGATCGCGATCTTCGCTTTCAACATGCCAGCGGACATGGCTATCGCCTCGGCCATCTATGGCTTCTTCTATGGCCTGTGGCCAATCGCGTGGATCATCGTCGCGGCGGTGTTCCTCTACAAACTCACCGTCAAAAGTGGCCAGTTCGAGATCATCCGCAGCTCGGTCATGTCGATTACCGACGACCAACGCCTGCAGGTGCTGCTGATCGGTTTCTGCTTCGGCGCTTTTCTGGAGGGTGCAGCCGGTTTTGGCGCGCCAGTGGCGATCACGGCTGCGTTGCTCGTCGGCCTGGGCTTGAACCCGTTGTACGCCGCCGGGCTTTGTCTGATCGCCAACACCGCGCCAGTCGCCTTCGGCGCATTGGGCATCCCGATCATTGTGGCGGGCCAGGTGTCGGGCATCGATGCATTCAAGATCGGCGCCATGGCGGGCCGTCAGTTACCCGTGCTGTCGGTGTTCGTACCGTTCTGGCTGATGTTCATGATGGACGGTGTGAAGGGTGTGAAAGAGACCTGGCCAGCAGCCCTGATCGCAGGCGGCAGCTTCGCCATCACCCAGTACCTGACCTCCAACTTCATCGGCCCTGAACTGCCGGACATCACCTCTGCATTGGTCAGTCTCGTGGCTTTGACGTTCTTCCTGAAAGTCTGGCAACCGGCGCGCGCCAGCGACGTGCAAGTCGCCAGCGCAGGCGGCGGTGCCGTGGTGATGGGCGGCGGACCGGGCGGCTTCGGCCAACCACGCACGACGCAAAAATCCCCCTACTCCACCGGCACCATCATCAAGGCCTGGTCGCCCTTTCTGATCCTCACCGTGGTCGTGACCATCTGGACGCTCAAGCCTTTCAAAGCATTGTTCGCTGCGGGCGGTGCGCTCCAGGCGCTCACCAAGAGTTTCCCGGTCCCCCACCTGGATCAACTGGTGATGAAAGCCGCTCCCATCGTCGCCAACCCCACGGCAATGCCTGCGGTCTACAAGTTCGACCTGCTCGCGGCATCGGGCAGCGCCATTTTGATCTCGGCCATTCTGGCGATGATCGTGCTGCGGATTGGCGTTAGAACTGGTCTGACCACTTTCAAGGAAACCTTGATCGAACTGCGCTGGGCGATCGTGTCCATCGGCATGGTGCTGGCGTTCGCTTTCGTCATGAACTACTCAGGCATGTCCACCACGCTGGCCCTCGTACTGGCCGGCACCGGCGCTGCGTTCCCGTTCTTCTCGCCTTTCCTGGGGTGGCTGGGAGTGTTTCTGACCGGGTCGGACACCTCGTCCAACGCCCTGTTCGGCTCGCTGCAGGCGACGACCGCGCATCAGGTCGGGGTAAGCGACGTGCTGATGGTGGCCGCCAACTCCAGCGGCGGCGTGACCGGGAAGATGATTTCGCCACAATCGATTGCAGTCGCTTGTGCGGCCACCGGCCTGGTCGGCAAGGAATCGGACCTGTTCCGCTTCACCCTCAAGCACAGCATTTTCTTCGCCGCCATCGTCGGCTGCATCACCTATGCCCAGGCGTACTGGTTCACCGGCATGCTGGTTCACTGACGAGAGAGGCCCGGGCGCAAGCAAATGCGCCCGGCGCCTGCTCGCCTCAATCGGCTTTTTCCCTATAGCAGCGAGTCCTCATGATCATTTCTGCCTCTACCGACTACCGCGCTGCAGCGCAACGCAAGCTGCCGCCCTTTCTCTTTCATTACGCCGACGGCGGTGCGTACGCCGAACACACCCTGCGGCACAACGTGTCAGACCTCGCGGGGATCGCGCTGCGTCAGCGGGTACTCAAGAACATGTCTGAACTGAGCCTGCACACCACGCTGTTCAACGAAACCCTGAGCATGCCGGTGGCGCTCGCGCCGGTCGGCCTGTGCGGCATGTACGCCCGCCGTGGCGAGGTGCAAGCGGCACGGGCGGCGGCGGCCAAAGGCATCCCATTCACCTTGTCCACCGTGTCGGTGTGCCCCATCGAAGAAGTCGCACCCGCCATCGACCGCCCGATGTGGTTCCAGTTGTACGTGCTCAAGGATCGCGGCTTCATGCGCAACGCCCTCGAGCGGGCCAAGGCAGGCGGGGTCAAGACCCTGGTGTTCACCGTCGACATGCCCGTGCCCGGCGCTCGGTATCGTGACCTGCACTCTGGGATGAGCGGTGCCAGCGGCCCGACCCGCCGCGTCCTGCAAGCCATGACCCACCCACAATGGGCCTGGGACGTGGGCGTCAACGGCCGCCCGCACGATCTGGGCAACATCTCCGCCTACCGGGGCAACCCGACGGGCCTCACGGATTACATCGCCTGGCTGGGCGCCAACTTCGACCCGTCCATTTCGTGGAAAGATTTGGAGTGGATTCGCGACTTCTGGGACGGCCCGATGCTGATCAAAGGCATCCTCGATGCCGATGACGCGCGCGACGCTGTGAAATTCGGCGCGGACGGCATCGTCGTGTCCAACCACGGCGGTCGCCAACTCGACGGCGTGCTGTCCAGTGCCCGCGCCTTGCCCGCCATTGCCGATGCCGTGAAAGGCGAAATAAAGATCCTCGCCGATTCGGGCATCCGCAGCGGGCTGGACGTGGTGCGCATGATCGCGCTGGGCGCCGACGCCGTCCTGATCGGTCGCGCCTTCATCTACGCCCTCGCCACCCACGGCGAAGCAGGCGTAAAGCACCTGCTCGAACTGTTCGAAAAGGAAATGCGCGTGGCGATGGTACTGACCGGTGCCAAGTCCATCAGCGAGATCACCCGCGACTCCCTGGTGCGTGAATCTCTGATCCCGTAACGCGCCGTCAACCTGCGCACGCGGCACGTCAGATGCCGCGGCAGATGAGGAAAAACCGATGACCCTTCCCGCCACTTTCCTGGCCGATGTGAAGCGCCTGATACCTGCTGAACGGCGCTTCGACGACCCGCTCTCGACCCTCGCGTTTGGCACCGATGCCAGCTTCTACCGGTTGATTCCCAAACTGGTGATTCGGGTCGAGTCCGAGGAGGAGGTGGTCACGTTGCTCAAACTGGCGCAATTGGACAGCGTGCCCGTGACCTTCCGCGCGGCAGGCACAAGCCTGTCCGGCCAGGCCATCAGCGACTCGGTGCTGCTGGTGCTCGGCGACAATTGGAACGGGCGGGAAATACGCCGCGACGGCGAACAGATTCGTCTGCAACCGGGGGTGATCGGTGCGCAGGCCAATGCCTGGCTGATGCCGTATGGTCGCAAGATTGGCCCCGACCCGGCGTCGATCAATGCCGCGAAAATCGGCGGCATCGTGGCCAACAATTCCAGCGGCATGTGCTGCGGCACGGCGCAGAACACCTACCACACCCTCGCCGGGATGCGCCTCATTCTGGCTGACGGCACCCGGCTGGACACTGAAGATCCAGCGAGCGTCGCAGCGTTCCGCGTCAGCCATGCCGCGCTCCTCGAACGCTTGGCCGAGCTGGGTCGTCAGACCCGCGCCAACACTGAACTCGCTGCGAGAATTCGCCACAAATACCGCCTGAAGAACACCACCGGGCTTTCACTCAACGCGCTCGTCCATTTCGATGAGCCCCTCGACATCCTCAGCCACCTGCTAGTCGGTTCCGAAGGCACGCTGGGCTTCATCAGCGCCGTGACCTACGACACCGTGCCCGACTACCCGAACAAGGCCTCGGCGCTGATCGTCTTCCCGGATGTGGAAACCTGCTGCAACGCGGTGACGGTCTTGAAAACCCAGCCCGTGTCGGCCGTGGAATTGCTCGACCGCCGGAGCATGCGCTCGGTGCAGAACAAACCGGGGATGCCCGCGTTCGTGCGCGAGTTGTCAGAAAACGCCTGCGCCCTGCTGATCGAAGCCCGGGCCGCCACGCAGCCACTGCTGCACGAACACCTCGCGCAAATCATGGCGTCGATCGCGCAGTTTCCGGTGGAAAAGCAAGTCGACTTCAGCGAAGACCCCGGCGAGAACGCGCGCCTCTGGGCCATCCGCAAAGACACCTTCCCCGCCGTCGGCGCGGTACGCGAGACCGGCACCACGGTCATCATCGAGGACGTGACCTTCCCCGTCGAACAGTTGGCCATCGGCGTGCGCCGCCTGATCGAACTCTTCGACAAACACCATTACGACGAAGCGATCCTGTTCGGGCATGCGCTGGAGGGCAACCTGCACTTCGTCTTCACGCAAGGGTTCGGCGACCCTCAGGAAATCGCGCGGTACTCGGCCTTCATGGACGACGTCACGCAGTTGGTGGCGGTCGAATTCAACGGCTCGCTCAAGGCCGAGCACGGCACCGGCCGCAACATGGCGCCCTTCGTCGAACTGGAATGGGGCAGTGACGCCTACCAACTGATGTGGACGATCAAACGCCTGCTCGACCCTCGCGGCATCCTCAACCCGAACGTGGTCCTGAGCGAAGATCCGGACATCCACCTCAAGCACCTCAAACCCATGCCAGCCGCCGACACGCTGGTCGACAAATGCATCGAGTGCGGCTTTTGCGAGCCGGTCTGCCCCTCGAAAGGCCTGACCCTCAGCCCCCGCCAACGCATCGTCATGTGGCGCGATATCCAGGCAAAAAAACGCGCAGGCGCCGACACCGCCGAGCTGGAGCGCAACTACCACTACCAAGGCATCGACACCTGCGCCGCCACCGGGCTCTGCGCGCAGCGCTGCCCAGTGGGGATCAACACGGGCGAACTGGTGAAAAAACTCCGCGCTCAAGAGGCGACCCACGGCAAGACAGCCGGCTGGCTGGCGCAACACTTCAGGGCTGCCCTGCAAGGCGCACGCTTCACGCTGCACGCTGCCAACGGCGCCCGCATGCTGCTCGGTGCTCCGAGGCTGGAGAAACTGTCCGCCGCACTGACCAAAGCCTCATCAGGCCGCGTTCCGCAGTGGACGCCCGCCCTGCCGCAACCCGAAGCCGCGATCCGTTTCACGCCGCCCCGTGACGATCAGCGTCCCCGCGTGGTCTACCTGGCCGCCTGCGTTTCGCGCGTGATGGGCCCCGCGGCGGGCGACCGCGAGCAAACCTCACTCCTCGATAAAACCCGCGGCCTGCTGGAAAAGGCCGGGTACCAGGTGGTATTCCCCGAGGGGCAGGACAGCCTGTGCTGCGGCCAGCCGTTCGCCTCCAAAGGCTACGCCGAGCAGGCCGAAGACAAGCGCCAGCAGCTGCTGGCCGCACTGAGCAACGCCAGCCGTGGCGGGCTCGACCCGATCTATTGCGACACCAGCCCCTGCACCCTGCGCCTGGTTCAAGACCTCAAGGACACGCGCCTCGACCTCTACGACCCGGTGCGCTTCATCCGCACCCACCTGCTGGACAAACTGGTGTTCACGCCGCAGCAGGAAGCCATCGCCGTGCACGTGACCTGCAGCACTCAACACCTGGGCGAAAGCCAAGCGCTGATCGAACTGGCGCGCCTGTGCAGCGTCAACGTGGTCATTCCGGAAGGCATCCATTGCTGCGGTTTCTCGGGCGACAAAGGCTTCACCACGCCCGAGCTCAACGCCCACTCGCTGAGAACGCTCAAAGACGCCGTTCAGCATTGCAGCGAAGGCATCTCGACCAGCCGCACCTGCGAAATCGGGCTCACCCGCCACGGTGGCATCGACTACCACGGGCTGGTCTATCTGGTGGACCGCGTCACCCAGCCCAAAAACGCATGATGCACACAAATGGGGCAAGATGTGCCCCTTTTCCCTGTCACATCCTGCAACATGGCTTTTTCATAGCATTCGCAAAAAAAATAGAACCCCTGCATTTGTCCACAGTCCATCTCCGTAAGCGCTGATCAACAAGCGCTTGCCACCCTACTCAGGACATCAGCCCATCTTTTGAGGCGAGTCCACAGGATCAAGGAGATACACATGAAGCGCACAGCACTGACTGGTTTGTTTCTGACCGCTGCACTGATGGGTTCCCCGGTATTCGCTGCCGACGACCTGTGCGGCGCCAACCTGCAAACGCTGAAGGATGCTCACACCTCGACGAGCACCAACTTGAGCGCAGACACTAAAGACGAACTGGAAAAAACCCTGGCTGCAGCCACCGCTGCGCAAAAAGCCGGCGATGACAAGAAGTGCATCGAGCTCACCACCAAAGAGATCACCACTCTCAAAACGGGCGGCGACGGCTCTGACGGCGGTGACGCCAAGTAACTCGCTGCGGGCACTGCGGCCAGCCTTCGGGCTGGCCAGGCGACGCGGCTTCAGGCTCGGAGTCGACGTATCCCATTGATTCGGGTACACTCCGCCGCCTGACTGCCTGGAGCAGCAGAATTGGGGCCGATTAGGATTCGACGCCGGTGATGAAACTCTAGGGGCATGCCGACTTGGTAACAGAAGTCGTAAATCCACTGTTGCAACTTTCTATAGTTGCCAATGACGAAACCTACGGGGAACAAGCTCTCGCTGCGTAAGCGGCGCTAGCCTTCCTCCTGGTAGCTTCGGCTCCAGCAATCATCAGGGGATGCCTGTAAACCCGAAATGATTGTCATACAGAACAGGATCGCCGTGCAGTACGCTGTGGACGAATCGGCTAAAACTTACACAGCTCGCCCAAAGCACCCTGCCCGTCGGGTCGCTGAGGGTTAACTTAATAGACACGGCTAAGCATGTAGGCCCGAAAGCGGAGTACTGGCGGACGGGGGTTCAAATCCCCCCGGCTCCACCATTTTGTCTTCCCAGGAAGACCCAGAAAAGCCGTAAAGCCTAGAGAAATCAAAGCTTTACGGCTTTTTTATTTCCCGCGTTTTCCCACCTAATCCCAGGGCATCCCACGGTTGACGGGGGCATATATGGGGGCATAAAACG
Organism: Pseudomonas sp. RIT409; assembly: GCF_003052515.2. Classification (GTDB taxonomy): domain Bacteria; phylum Pseudomonadota; class Gammaproteobacteria; order Pseudomonadales; family Pseudomonadaceae; genus Aquipseudomonas. The sequence continues at coordinate 78,631 of NZ_QARE02000011.1, forward strand.
CTCATCAGCTCGCTCGGAGAGGATGTGCCCCCAATGCCCCTGAAAGACACCAACTGCCGTAACGCCAAGCCCCGGGACAAGCCATACCGCCTGTACGACGAACAAGGTTTGTACCTTGAAGTGCAGCCCAACGGAGGCCGTTACTGGCGCTTGAAGTAGCGCTTTCTGGGAAAGGAAAAGCGCCTGGCGCTTGGTGTTTATCCTGAGGTCGGCCTGCAGGAGGCCCGGCGCAAGCGTGATGACGCTCGTGTTCAGCTTGCCGGCGGCCAAGACCCTTCGCTGCAACGGCGTATGGCCAAGGTGGTCAGCCAGCTTGATCACCAGCACACCTTTGAGTCGGTTGCCACGCAGTGGCTGAGTATTCGCGAGTCATCCTGGGATCCGGAATACACCCGCACGGTGCGGCAGCGCCTTGAGCTCAATGCCTACCCCTGGCTGGGAAAACTCCCGATCAGCAGCATCAGCACGCCCATGCTGTTCGAAAACCTGCAGCGCATCATCAAGCGCGGCGCTCCCGAGACGGCGCGTCGTGTTGCCCAGATTTACAAACAGATTTTCGAGTTCGCCGAAGCTGCCGGCATCACCCCACCCAACCAGATTGGGAATCTCTCACGTACGCTCCCAGCCAAGCGGGTGAAACACTTTGCTGCCGTGACCGACCCTGAAAAGCTCGGCGCTCTGCTCAAAGCACTGGATAGCTACAGCGGAACGATGCCTGTTTGTTGTGCGTTAAAACTGACTCCGTTGCTGTTCTGCCGACCCGGAGACCTTCGACACATGGAATGGTCGGAGGTCAATCTGGATGCTGGCGAATGGCTGATTCCCGGCCACGAGATGAAAGGGCTCACTGTCACCAAACAGGATCGCCCGGATCATTTGGTTCCCCTAAGCCAGCAAGCAATCGCTGTTCTGCGCGAGCTGAAACCACTCACCGGCAGACATCGGTACGCCTTCCCCTCGGCACGAGGAGGCGACCGGCCGATGTCCAACAATGCCGTACTTAGTGCGTTACGCCGCATGGACATCAGCGGCGACGAGATGACGGGGCATGGCTTTCGTGCGACCGCGAGAACCATAGGTGCTGAGGTACTGGGGTTTCGCCCAGACCTCCTGGAGCATCAGCTTGCTCACACGGTAAAAAATCCGCTGGGACGTGCATACGACCGAACCTCATTTCTGCCAGAGCGGCGCGACATGATGCAGACATGGGCCGACTATTTGGACTCGATAAAAACTGAATGCGCGCTCATGTCATCAGCCGGCCCCTTCAAGCCAGTACAAGCACCATCGCTTCGCATCAGTACGGGCTGAATTGCTAAACTGCGCGGATTTGGCGTCTGCAATGCGCCACGCGTAGTTCAAAAGGAATTCCCGCCGATGTCAGCCTTATCAGCCTTGCTCAATACCTACCGTAGCGCTTCTGTCACCGAACGCGAAAAAGGTACTTACTTCGAAGAGCTGGTTTGCACTTACCTGCGCAACGAAGCCACCTACCGCGACCTGTACGACAAGGTATGGACATATGCGGAATGGGCGAAGGAGCAAAGCCTCAGCGGCAAAGATGCGGGTATTGATTTAGTGGCTCGCACCCAGGGCACCGGCCAATACCACGCTATCCAGTGCAAGCTGTATGCCGAGGACTACAAAGTCCAGAAGAAGGACATCGACAGTTTCTTCACTGCCTCGGGCAAAACGCCGTTCTCGCACCGCGTCATCGTTACTACCACTAACAACTGGAGCGAGCACGCCGAGGATGCGCTACAAGGCCAGCAGCCTCCAGTTAGCAAGATCGACTTACAAGCGTTGGAAGACAGCCAAATTGACTGGGCCAAGTATCAACCCAATCACGCAGTCGCCCTCAAAACCAAGAAGCAGCTACGCGATCACCAACAGACCGCCCTGAACGCCGTTGCCGCAGGCCTCAAGGAGGCCGAGCGTGGCAAGCTGATCATGGCTTGCGGCACCGGCAAAACCTTCACCAGCCTGAAGATTGCCGAGCAGCAGGCCGGCAAGGGCAAGCGTGTACTGTTCCTGGTGCCCAGCCTGTCGCTGCTATCGCAAACCCTTACCGAATGGACGCAGGAAAGCGCCACCCCGCTCCACAACTTTGCCGTCTGCTCCGACAGTGACGTAGGCAAGAAGCGTAAAGCAGAGGATGACGCGGTTCAGGTATTCACCCATGAACTGCGATACCCGGCCACTACCAAGGCAGATCGCCTCGCAGCGGAAATGCTCAAGCGCCACGATGCCGAGCACATGAGCGTGGTGTTCTCCACCTATCACTCCATCGACGTGGTCAGCCGTGCCCAGGCTGATCATGGCCTGGCCGCTTTCGATCTAGTGATCTGCGACGAAGCACACCGCACCACGGGCGCCACCTTTGGCGACGATGACGAAAGCAACTTTGTGCGCGTTCATGATGCCGACTACATCCGCGCCACCAAGCGTCTGTACATGACCGCCACGCCGCGCATCTATGGCGACAACGCCAAGCTCAAGGCTGAGTCCGGCGAAGTCACACTGTGCTCGATGGATGATGAGGCGCTGTACGGCAAAGAGCTGTTCGTCATCAACTTCTCCGAGGCCGTTCAGCGCGGCCTGCTGACTGATTACAAGGTGCTGGTACTCACCGTCGAGGAGAGCACCATCAGCCGCCGCCTTCAGGAGATGCTGAAGGACGAGAACAACCAGCTCAAGGTAGACGACGCCGCCAAGATAGTCGGTTGCTGGAAGGCGCTGGCCAAGCAGGGACTGGCCGAAAACCTGGTGGGTGATGATCAGCCCATGAAGCGCGCTGTAGCTTTCTGCCAGGTCATCTCGCCCAACTACAAGGGCACCAAGCACAAGGTCAGTTCTGTCAACATCGCCAGCATGTTCCAATCGGTGGTGGAGGCTTATCAGGAGTCAGAAAACATCGATGAAGCCTCACGCATCATATGCGAAGCCGCACACGTCGATGGCGGCATGAATGCCAGCGCCAAGGAAGCCAAACTCAACTGGCTCAAGGAAGAACCGCCAGCCAACACCTGCCGCATCCTCAGCAACGTGCGCTGCCTGTCTGAAGGTGTGGATGTACCGGCGCTTGACGCCGTGCTCTTCCTCACGCCGCGTAATTCCCAAGTCGACGTGGTGCAATCCGTTGGCAGGGTAATGCGCAACGCACCGGGCAAGAAGCGTGGCTATGTGGTGCTGCCGGTGGTCATTCCTGCCGGTATGGAGCCCCACGAAGCGCTCAACGACAACCAGACCTATAAGGTGGTCTGGCAGGTGCTTCAGGCACTGCGCTCGCACGACGACAGTTTCGACGCCATGGTCAACAAGCTCGACCTGATCGGCTCTGACCCGCGCAAGATGGAAGTCATCGCCATCACCGACAAGGCCGATAAAAAGGCTAAGAAAACCAGCGGTACGAGCAACGGGCAGGCCGGCAAAGGCCAATACGGCATTGGTGAGAAACGCGCTAAGTACGATGTCGAGGGTCAGATGACCCAGCAGGCCGAGCTGGCCTATGAGGTGGGGGAAATCGAGAAGGCCATCTACGCCAAGATCGTCTCCAAGTGCGGCAACCGCCACCACTGGGAAGACTGGGCCAACGATATCGCCAAGATCGCCCGTACCCACATCGACCGCATCCAGGGCATTTTGGAGAACCCTGAATATACCCAGGAGAGAGAGACTTTCGAGGCCTTCGCCGCAGAGCTGCGCGATGATCTCAACGACAGCATCAGCGATGGTGAGATCGTCGAAATGCTTGCCCAGCATCTGGTAACCAAACCGGTGTTCGATGCGCTGTTCGAGGAGTACAGCTTCGCCAGCCACAACCCCATGTCCAAGGCCATGCAAGGCGTGCTGGACGCGCTACATGAGCACCACCTGGCCAAGGAAGCCGATACCCTGGAGAAGTTCTACGCCAGCGTGCGTCAGCGTGCTGCCGGTATCGACAACGCCCAGGGCAAGCAAAAGATTATCGTCGAGCTGTACGACAAATTCTTCCGCAACGCCTTCCCCAAGATGACCGAGCGGTTAGGCATCGTTTACACCCCAGTCGAAGTGGTGGACTTCATCCTCCACAGCGTCAACCACCTATTGCAGCAGGAGTTCGGCCAAACCCTGGGCAGCAAGGGCGTTCACATCATCGACCCCTTCACCGGCACAGGCACGTTCATCACGCGCCTGATCCAGTCAGGCCTGATCAAGCCGGAAGAGCTAGCGCATAAGTACAGGCACGAGATCCATGCCAATGAACTAGTTCTACTGGCTTACTACATCGCCGCCATCAATATAGAAGCGGCTTACCATGGCGAAGTGATCGACGAGTACACCCCGTTTGAAGGCATCTGTCTGACCGACACCTTCCAAATGTACGAGAAGGACGATCTGGTCGAAGCCCTAATGGAAGACAACAGTGCCCGCCGCAAGCGACAGAAGGCGCTGGATATTCGGGTGATAGTGGGCAATCCGCCCTACTCCGTAGGACAGGGTAGCCAGAACGACAACAATCAAAACGTTGAATACCCTGCACTTGATCGCCGCATTGAGGAAACTTACGCACACCGATCAGCGATGACCTCTGTCCGCAATCTATACGACAGTTATATCCGCTCTATTCGCTGGGCCAGCGACCGCATTGGTGATGCTGGCATAATCGGCTTTGTCACCAACGCGGGCTTTTTAGACGCATCCTCACAGGATGGTATGCGTAAATGTCTGGCGGATGAATTCTCCAGCCTTTATGTCTTCCATTTACGTGGAAACCAACGCACCAGTGGCGAAACCTCCCGCAAGGAAGGCGGCAAGATATTCGGCAGTGGTAGCCGAGCACCTATCGCCATCTCGCTGCTGGTAAAGAATCCCGGTGCACAGGCTCACGGCCAGATCTATTTCCACGATATTGGCGATTACCTAACTCGCGAAGAAAAGCTGGAGAAAATTGCCGACTACGCGAGTGTGGCCGGTGTCGAGCAATGGCAGCAAATCACCCCGGATGCTCATGGCGACTGGTTGAAGCAGCGTGATAACAGCTTCAGTGAATTCATCGTCTTGGGTGACAAGAAGGGAGATGCACCCAAGCTGTTCGACAGCTTCTCGCTGGGCGTGGCATCCGGGCGTGATGCCTGGGTCTGCAACGCTAGCCAAGCCAAACTGGCAACCAACATGGCTGGCATGATCGACTTCTACAACTCAGAGGTCGAACGCTTCAATGCGGCGTATTCGGAGCTGGACATCAAGGTACGGCAAGCGAAAGTGGGTGGGTTTATTGATGCTGATCCGGCTCGCATCAGCTGGACGGTTAATCTAAAGCAGGATTTAGGCAAGAACCGTAACTATGCCTTTGAGAGTGAGAGCATAGTGCTAGGCTTATATCGCCCCTTTACCAAGCAGTGGCTCTATTTCAATCGCCGCTTCAACGAGCGGGTGTATCAGATGCCGCGCATCTTCCCCGATGGCGCAGCAGATAACCTGGTTATTGGCGTTTCCGCAGCTGGGGAAAAAGTGGCCTTTAGTGCCTTGATCTCGCGCCATGTGCCCAGCCTGCACTTCGTGGATATTGAAGGCTCGCAGTGCTTTCCTCTGTACCTCTATGACGAAACCGCGCAGGCCTCGAAAAAAGATCTCTTTTCCGAGCCCACTGAAGCCGGGCTGCGCCACCGCGACGCCATCACCGATGCAGGCCTTGCACATTTCAATACCGCCTACCCCGGCGAGCAGATCAGCAAAGAAGACCTGTTCTACTACGTATACGGCATCCTACATTCGCCCGATTACCGGGAGCGCTATGCCGACAACCTGAGCAAGGAACTGCCGCGCATTCCAGCCGTGAAGAAAGCAACCGACTTCTGGGCTTTCAGCAAAGCGGGTCGCGCATTGGCCGACCTTCACCTGAACTACGAAACCGTCGAACTCTACCCATTGACCATCGAGGCCAAAGGTACGCTCACCAATGTCGATTACCGCGTAGAGAGGATGAAGTTCGCCCAAAAGGGCGACAAGACCACCGTTATCTACAACCAACGCATCACCTTCAAGGGAATCCCCGAAGCGGCCTGGGACTACGTGGTCAACGGCAAAGCTGCGCTGGACTGGGTGATGGAGCGCCAGGCAGTGCGCACAGACAAAGCCAGCGGCATCGTCAACGACGCCAACGACTGGGCCAACGAAACCATGGGCAACCCCAAGTATCCATTGGAGCTCTTCCAGCGCGTGGTCACCGTGAGCCTGGAAACCCAGAAAATCGTCAAGGCGCTGCCCAAACTCGATATCGGCACAGATGACTAGTTGAGTCCGATAGAACGCTGAGCATTCAGTCAACTACTGCCTTGGTTGGGCCACCCTTTCCCAACCAAGGCAGAGCATCTGCTGATTGTCAGCCCGGCACTCTCATGTTAAATATTGTCCGTCCCAAGCGATCCCTATCGATCCGCAACGGTCCGCCACGTCGCCCTGGTAACGACGTTAAAAACTTTCGCCTCGTTCGAATCCGCTGAACGGGCCGCATCAGCTGCCATTGGTTGATTTGCGTATCTGGGCAGAACACTCTCAGTCCGTTCTGCCCCTAGAAGCCTCACGACCTAGAATTTCTGTAGCCCACAACGACCTCCGACGCTACCGAACATTAATCTCGGAAACGCGCATATACCTATGCGTGTGGCAAATGCCCGTGCTCGCTATATAGCCAGCCGATATCCGTCTTTTACCCTTTTTAGCAGTAGTGCCGGAGGACGCTGCCTCACGCTTCAGGACCTAGGACTCAAACCTATGGCAATGCACGTTAGCAACTTTGACGACGTCGGCGACGATGACAAAATTCTTCGTTTGCGCGATGTCGAGGCAATCGTCGGCCTAAAACGCTCGACGATCTATCGCAAAATATCGGAGGGCCTTTTCCCGCGCCAACGCCTTTTGTGCGGCTCCAGCGTCGGCTGGCGTAACAGTGAAATCCAGGCTTGGATTCGGCAAAGGGAGGCGCTGTGATGTAGCGCCGCACACCTCAACAGCCAGGCTGGATGGTAGAACTCACGGCAGCGATCGATATTCCAGTGGAAAAAATCCAATGGATTTCGCCAGGCTGGCTGCCAAGGGCAAAGCTATCCATTCTTGCCGGCGCAGGTGGATGCGGCAAAACCACGTTGGCAATCTCGCTGGCCGCCACGCTCACTAGAGGTGGTGACTGGCCAGACGGCAGCAAATGTGAGGCAGCAGGCAACGTCGTAATCTGGAGCGGCGAGGATGGTATAGCTGACACGATCATTCCCCGCCTTACGGCTGCAGATGCTGACCTAACCCGCGTGCACATAATCGAGGGGCTCAGAGATCAGCGCGGAAACAGGCGGCAGTTTGATCCTGCAGGCAACTTTGCCCTTTTGAATGAGGCAGCCGCACGGATTGACGGCGTTTCATTGCTGATTTTCGATCCACTGATCAATCTTATTCGTGGGGATATGCACCGAGCAAACGAGGTTCGGCAAGGGCTACAAATGGTAGTGGATTTTGCAGAGCAGCATTGTTGCGCTGTCCTCGGCATATCTCACCTGAGCAAAGGTACGGCCCAGTCCTCCGCAGCTAATCGTGTAATCGGTAGCCAGGCATTCTCCGCGCTCGCTCGCACTGTACTGGTGGCAGAGAAGGATCAAAACTCAGAAGCCAGGGTGCTTGTCCGAGCCAAGTCCAACGTTTCGATTGATAGCGGAGGGATTGAGTATTTCGTTGAGCCCGTCGTTATAGGCGAGCAGCTGGAAACAACCTGCATCCGATGGGGAGAGGCCATCGACGGGAACGCTGAAGCCATTCTCGCTGCTATCGAGCAAACGGGTGACACCCGACCCGCATCAGCTAGTCAAGAAGCGCGCAGCTTTCTTGAGGAGACGTTGCAAGCTGGGCCTGTTGCAATCAATGCGTTGATGGCTTTAGCTGAAGAACGTTGCATATCTTCGGCATCACTTCGCAGAGCCCAGAAACAGCTAGGTATACGTTCAAACAAAGCAGGTATGCAGGGCGGATGGGCATGGGAGCTACCCACCTCTCCCTGAAGGCGCTCAACGCACATCGAAGGTGCTCAATACTTGTGTTGAGCACCTTCGTTTTTATTGAACACCTTCGACTCGCGCGAGAGTCTGTATAACTGCTCCCGTTTCCCAGGCAACATCTAAAGCAACTCAATCCGCCCCAGCTCCGTCCAGCACGACACCAGGGTTGAGCCAGCGATTTTCAGGTACGTAGAAACGAGCATCAGCTTTAACTTGCGGATCCAGCACCAAGCTCAGAGCCCAGTCGGGAATCGACAGGCTGATGGCGATATCTTCGAGAATGTCTTTGGCTCGATAAGAGAGTCGATATCGAACAAACAATTCGTCGCCCCCAGGCAGCGCATCGACCAAAATCTCATGTCCGTCTAGGGTAATCGAACTCAGTATCCGCTTCTCTTCGATATCATCCGGTTGTGCTACTGGCTCTGTTCGAACAACGACCAGACACTGCCGCTCATCCCCTGGCGTGAAGAATAGGTTGGCACCGGCTGCTTCAAGCTTGGAGCGAATAAAGCCTCGCACATCCTCATGATCTTCTTTGGCGACAAGGGCTAACGGCTTCGCAAACGCTCCAGCCTTGGGCGTTTGACGCAACTCACCTTGACCGTTGAAGTAGATTTCATAAACGATGCCTGCCAGCACGTACTTCGAAGCAGGCTCCGGAAACGCCCTCAATCGCGAATCGAGGTTGAGTATGAAGTCCATGGCTTTTTGCGCATTGCCACAAGCGGCTTGGTAAATATTACGCCCCAAGACGAACCAGGAGGTAGGCGGAAAGTCTTCCTGCAGGATCGTTCTGAGCTTAAGAATCGCTGGGTTCTGGATATACCAGTTATGTGACTGCAGCGAACTGATTATTTCGTTGAGCGCATCAGGGCCGCTCGAATAGTAGTCAGCATCACGATATCCCTGAATATGGATGGCCTGTGCTATCGCTTCACCAGGATCTATGTTCGCCGGTGGTACAGGCTCGGCAGGAAGAACGGGCTCAACCGGATCAGCCTCTGTCGGCAACTCCTGGACGACCTCAGGCTCTACAGCTTGCACCTCCACCGCCGCCTCCGGCTCAACAGCAGCGGCTTCGACTCCCGCAGCTCCGGATTCAGTAGCGACACCATCGCTCGCCACCAGCTCGATCTGGATAGCAGCAGCGAGTTGAGTAACCACCGTAGGATCGGTCTTCGATAGGCCCTGAACCAATGCGGACAAGGTACAAATTGAAACGTGCTCGTGCCCCACCACCTGTTTGAATTCAGAAACCAGACGCGGATCGATAATTTTTAAGGCCGGTTTATTGTTCGGAACTGGCTTCAGCGTACCACGCACGGTATCGAGTCGCTTCGCCGGTGCGTACACCCAGTCCGACTTCTCATCGTTGGTCAAAAATAGGACATGGGTGAAGTCGTCTTTTCGGATCTCACTGTAGCGAATAATCTCCAACCAGATGATCAAATCGCCCAAGCGATTCTCAGGCTTGGCCTCATCCCTGAAGCCAGGTGGCAAACGGTGTTCGATGCGCGAAGGCCCCTCTTTGGCAGCCCGGTCGCAGAGTTGAGCGACCGGCGAATCCAGAACGACTGGCCCTAGAAACTCTTCGATCTCTGCATGGATCTTGTCGGGGTCAAACTGATGACGAAAAGCCCGCGTGTACTGCTTCAGACCATCGATTGCCTCTCGAAACCCTGTGAGATATTGAGCCCGAGTACCGGCGAAATCCGAAGCCGCGAGAACGGCTTCATCGACAAACAGCGAAGCGGTATCGAGCATCGCCTCAAGCTGGTTTCTCGGTTGATCGTCCTTACTTCTCGGGGTATAGGTGTGAAGCTGGTTTTCTCTTACGCGCGCCAGATACTCCCCTGCGCACCAGGCTGGGAGGAAGAGCCGTCCCTCGCCGATCGCCTTAGCAGTCCAGTCAAAATTCCTGCCGAGCTGCGGCATGGAGCTTGAACAAGTAGGAAATGATGTTGGTGTCGATGAAGATGAGCGTGCTTTGCGCTTTCGCCAGAGTCGCAAGGTCTGCAAGGAAATCATCTTTGGTTTGCTTCAGAAGGTTCAGACCGAGCATCATCACATAGTCCTTGGCATTCGGGTGGGCAGAGGATAACCGCACTCAATGGAGCGTAGCCATCAAAGCTGCATTCGACTCTCCAGCGGGTCGGCCAATGACCATCAAGTGATGCTGCTAAACCTCACATGGAGAGTCCACTTATCCAATTTCCGCGAAGACTAGTACGCCAGATATAACCTTCGCTCGCCTGCTCGACCACCCTTTGAGCAATTAAGCGGAAGATATCAACATCAATCAAATAGCTGCAGATGATTTCGACGGTCCAACATAGCGGTAAAGTGTTGTCCGGGAAACGCTATACCGTTGGGCAATATCCATTACCCGAATTTCAGGATCTTTGAGAAGCGCACGTATTTCACGCACCTGACGGTTATCCAACGCAGGCTTGCGCCCCCCTTCCGGCCACGAGCACGAGCCGCAGCCAGTCCAGCACGAGTTCTCTCTCGATCAGGTTGCGCTCGAACTCGGCCAGTGCAGCAAACACATGAAAGATCAACCTGCCGGCAGCGCTGGTGGTCTCGATACGCTCGTTGATTGACTCGAATCCTATTCCCCCCTGCTCCAAGCGACTGACGATACTGACCAGATCAGGCAGCGAGCGGCCGAGGCGATCCAGTCGCCACACGACGAGAATGTCACCGTTGCGTAGAGCTTTGAGACAATGCATTAGCTCCGGCCTATCCGCTGACTTGCCGCTCATGGTCTCTTCGTAAACCAAGGAGCACCCAGCCAGAGCAAGTGCATCTCGCTGCAGATCGAGATTCTGATCATCAGTTGACACTCGGGCATATCCAATCCGCTTTCCCATACGTTTTTCTCACACTGATTTCGGTACGGGAAAAGTGACAGGAAAGCGGGAAATCCCAAGTCCAAAAGATCATTGGGAATAGGTGTGCCATAAACGACCGTTTTTGAACGGCGCCTTCTCCCTACTAAGCCGTGAACACTGAGCCCCAGCCTGAGCTAGATACGGTCTGCTGGGGTGATTTTTAGAACTTATCTGGGTAGTGTCAGCAAAAAGTTGTCGGCAATTTCAAAAAGACAATCTGTAGGATCTTCACCACGCTCCTTCATATGGAGCATCTGACATACCTTCTCATCGTTCACGATAAGCATCAGCTTGCCTTGTTCGCGCATCGCCCCCTGCGTCATTGCAACCGCATGTGAGTCAGCACCAACTCTGGTCATAATAATTGCCATACGCCGTAGGCCGCGCTCTAAAAGGTACTTCTCAGTCGTGAGAACCTGCCCCTGTTTTATTTCCCCCGTATAATTCTTAAACTCAAAAAGCACATAACGACTATCAAGATGATCGATAACAAACTTCCAGAACTCTGTAGTCGGCCTTACACGACATACATAGTCGTAACGATTTAGCCCGTCATCAGTTCGCATTTGGGCATGCCAACCATGAAGATCGTTTGGAAATAGATACTTAAGAATTTTTTCACATACCTTCTCATACTTTGCCCACGAAGTTTTAACCTTCTTGATCTTCTTGAGCTCCTCGCACAATTCAGTACCATGGGTGTCTCGAACTTGGGGAGCTAAGCCTCTGAGGGGTTTGCTATCTCGTATAGGATTATAACGCGCGGGGTGTATTGACTGAGACTCGCTTGGATTAGACTCTAATAGAGCATCCAGCTTCTCTGCCAAACCGGGGCTCGTCAAACACCAATTTCTCAGATCAACTTGGTCTACAAAGGTAATACTAAACTTTTGTTCAAGCGCCTCCCTAAGTTCCACTGGAAGAAAGCATGAAACTATCAACATTCCCTTTTGAGCCTGTGCTGTTAATCCATTATGTGCTAAACGAGCAGCTGCAGCATCTATGAGAGTCGGCTGAGCACGCGTAGTTCGATAGTACTTTACCTCTATAGCCCAACGCTCCCCTCCAAAATCCGCCAGTAGATCAAACCCAGGATCGCCTCTGACACTATTAGTCCTAACGTTAAAGTTATTTGCTTCTAAGATATCGCGAACGAGACCTTCGAACGACCTCCATGTTGCTACTGATGATTCCATATATGCGGCTCCTAAAAATCAATCTAGAAAATGAGAAAAGCGCAAGACTCAAGAACCCATTAAAAAAAAACGAACAACACTTGAAATATTGCAGCACGAAAGTGCACGCTCTTTTTTAGATTTCACTTCCAGGAAAAACAGTTTTATCTACACCGGCATTCCTTAACTTTTCAAGCTCATTATGCATACGTCCATTTGCCGCCAGAAAAACGTCAAGAACTTCAACCAATAACAGATGTTCCAGCGAGCCTGGTTTTGATTGATGTATATGATCTCCCAGCTTGGAGGCCATTGCCACTCGGTCATTCAGGCGATCTCGTTGCTCTCTATATCTACTCATTCCCTGATTCATCCCCTAGGGTTGGACTTTGCATAAGAGTGAATTATGCGGACAAGCAAAGCATAACTTTGAATGTCATTTGACAGCCATCAGCAAATTTTCGCCCTCCTTGCGAACGGACAACCTCCTCAATTTTAGGCGCTGAAAGCGTCCGAAAACGAACCCCAGGATATTTTTTCTCGCTCAACATTCCCTACAGCAGCTCAGCACCTGAGCTGATTGGAGGAGTGACCATGAAGCAGAGCTTCCATCTACATTTTGATCGGGACTTGCGCAAGGCCGGCTCGGCGATCCTTCGGGAGGCAGGTCGACGCGGGCTCCTCAGTCAACACGAGGCAATGATCCACGACCATCAGTGGGCACAGTTTAGTATTTACGCCAAGGAGTCTCATGACGTGAATATCCTAGAGCTCGTCAATAAAAAACTGGTACGGCAATACGGCGAAGAACTCTGTACGCAGGTGTACCACGGGAATCTTTCGGTTCAGACCGCGGAGGGTCTTCTTGAGACCGTGAGTTCAGTTATGGCCCTCGGGACCAGTGGTGACTGGAAAGTCGTGATGCCTGATATTGGCTTTCCTGGCCATACACGGATTACGGCCCCACACAGCCTTGATCAAGCGAAGTTCGAAGCCGCAGTGGGAGATGTTCAGGCCTGCCTATCAGAGCATCTGGCGGTGGTGTTGATGTTAGTGCGGCACCTCGGCATCTCATTACGTGAAGCTGTTTTCTTCGACGCCCAAGCGGCTCTGGAGGCAGCCAAGGGGGATGGATGTATTTCCCTGGAAAGCGGCAAAGAAGGGCCGTATACACAGAGGATAATTAACATCTCGATGCCAAAGCAGATCGCCGTTTTGGAGACGGCATCCGCCGTCCAAAATGTTCATCGCTATCCACAATCAAAGCAGACATGGCGGCTCTGGAAGCAGAACAGCTTACCTGCTGCCAAGGAGATTTTACTTTTTCATGGGCTGAGCTTCTGTGATTGCCGAGCAGCGTTTGCATGTGAGCTTTACAAGCAGTGGTCCGGTCATGAAGCCCCGATTCTTGGAGGGAGCGCTCCTAACATCGAGGATCTAGATGCGCGGGATCACGTCGCCTACGAGCTCGGGAATTTGCGTATCTGGGAAACTGATGCGTACGTCGGTACCCGAATCAACCTGCGGAAGGAAGCCGCCGGTACCAATCGCTAAGCCATCACACAGCAGATTTGGGATTAGATCAGACGCCCTTAACCTTGGCAGACCTCGAAACAAAGGAGTCAGGGTATGGATCGTTTTGAATTGCTTGTATACGCCGTGCTTGCCGTCATCAGTGCGCTGACTATCGCAGGTGTAATTGGCTATATGATCGCAGCGCACCTGGACAAGAAACACGGCGACGATTGAGCCTTCAGCGGCACGACCAGATACCTGCAACAGACTGTCCGCTGCCCTTTGGCAGCGGGCGCTTACCCAATCCATCGGCAAGGCACCCTACTGCTGCGATAAGCACTATTTCCCCAAGCCTATGAGGTCACGGGACGACTTCGTATTGGCTGGCAGTTTCCGCGCCATAGAGAAAGTGAGCGGAGCGCCGAAGCGTTTAGTTCAGCAACATGCACACTCGCCATGTGGCGAGCTAGCTTGCCCAGCACGCTAAAACTCGCGCGCAACATCTCATCTTGGGTTTTCCGAAAGCTACCGGAGAGTGTCTAGCGACCTCATCTATCCGGAGCACCACCATGGAATTTCGTCACCTCGGTAACGGGCAGTACTTCCCACCTATTGCACCAAACGGTCGGGTTTACGCTGTACCTCTTGGGCAGGAAACCCAGGTAGAGATTTTCTGCCTGACACCAGTAGGTATCATGGGCGCAGGCATCAAATCGCACTGGTCAGAAATCGTTGGTTTTTACTACGACGACGAATCATGGGAGATCATTCCGCGCAATTACTCGGGACGAGGAATGCGCTTCCGCAGAGGCCTATCCTGCATCATGGTGATAGCTGGCAACGAGGCCCTCACGACCCATATCCAGGGCTACCCCATCCCCATGTGCGTAATGAACCGTATTGAGTTCGAAAAGCAGCGAGGCACTGAGGAGTAGCGCGTCACCGTCGCCACCCGCTACGCGACACGGGTACCAGCTAGGCCGGCACCTACCAATGTTTATTTTATGAAAGTGAAGCCTTTCACTAATAATACCGATCACAGTTGGCCGACTGACTCGGTCGTAAGCGTCACTGCTAATAGCAAATACGGCCTGCGCCCCCCGCGTGCACGGGCCTGCTGGCTGACAACGAGTAGATTTAGCGCCCTACACTGCTTATAGCCCGAACCCGTCGCCTTCCCTGATCAAGCGCAGCAATATATCTCGCCGTAGTTCACTGCTGATACGAAAAAGCCCCGTCAGACCAAGCTGCACGGGGCTTTCGGGATTTACAATCGGGTCAAATCTGTTCGGCACTGCTTATAGGTACTCAGCCGCTACCCTGCCGAATAGAGGTCGCCATGATTAAGCGCTTGGTATCTAGACAGCTTCTTCTCATAAGCGACCAACGTCCGACGTAGCTGACGATTCTCGCTCGCAACGCGGCGAATCTCTGCAAGCCGCTCCTCAACTTGCAGAACGAGGTGACGGTATGGGTATTCAACAAACTCAAACGAGGAAGCCGGGTACTTATGTTTGCCATTCCCCTTGGCAATAGTCAGGGGCGCGAATTTGTTTTTTTGTCCTTGCAGCGGCACCAGTTTGCACCAGTAGATCGAATACGCATTCGGGCTCACCTGCTTGATTGATACTCCGGCCACAACAGATTTGACCCCGGTCTTTTTGTACAGCTTCATAGACGCATCCACATAGCTTGCTACCAAGCATCTCGCATCCGTAAGCAGCTGCTCGTACTGCTGATCTAGCAGGGTGACTATCGTCTGTGCGTCTTTACTCATGGCCAAGGCTCTCTTCGCTGTAAGAGCCAAAATGGTGACCGATCGTTTAGCCCCCTGAATTCGATTTCAGACGGTTTTATCGGCGGAAATCTACCGAAAGGAAGTCGCTGGCCGACGCTGTGACCCTACACCGCATCAGATGGCCCCCAGATGACGACATGTCAGACGCAGAAAGCACGACGTGCAAAGGATGCACAACAGATGGCGACGGCAGCCTTAATCCTGAGCAGATCAAGACCAACATATTAGAAGAAGGTGGCCATGCTTCCCTATTTGGCTGTTTCTGCCTAAATCACCTGCCGCCTTTTAATTTCCGAACACAATCGCCATCGATACGGAATGCAGTTCCTGTGGATTGCTTGCTAGCAAACCGATCTGGCTTCGGCTGTGAAGGCATTCTGCAAATTCAGCACCCACAGCCATTGGGAAGTATTTGTGCTCGCTCAGAATGTCAGCAGGCTGGCCCCAACCAATTGCACATAAGAAATGAGAGTATGTATCTGGGTACAGGGTTGCAATCGAGGTCATCATCGTGGGCTCGATGACCTCACCGCTGTCTACCGTGAGCCAAGCATGCAAGTTTAGTCCTGCTGAACCAGGCTTGTGCATTTCCTCAATAGTAATACCCTGTTTGCTCCAACTGCGTAGGTCGTTCCATGTAGGGGAGAACAGTGCTTGGTTTTCCTTCCAGATCTGCCCTATGGTCAACCATACCTTGCGCCCATGCTGCTGTTCGATGTGCGGTGCAAGGTAATGGCACCATTTGAGGCATTGGAAAGCTGCTTTGGTCAGGTCTCTGACCCCTGCCGCTCGCAGCGCAGGTTCGAGGAAGCTGCCCTCAACCTCAAGCCTCTCGTGCGGCTTCCAATCAGGCCTTTCTACCAAGAATCCGCAAGACTCAGTAAAACGAATTGCGTTAACGAAGTTAGTCTGGTAATCGCCGAAATCTTCGCCTGACTTAGGCATTGCGGGCGGGCGGTATAGTAAATTGCGGATAGATTTGATCATGAATAAGCTTCCGAAGCTGCGCTGTGGGCTACGGTAAAAATACCTACCTATTAATGACCGCTGCATATGCTGCCCAATCAATAGCAGGAACCGTACCAAGTGACTGAAGGCGGGAGAGCAGTCTAAATAGGAAGTAGATGAGGGAGCCCTCTGAGCCAACTACTTTGAGTTTTTCATCAAAGCTATCGAACGCCCCGTCATCCAGCGCGCAGCCACAATCCAATCGCTCTAACTCATCGGTTGGCAGGTGCTTCAGAAAATGCTCCCCTAAGCCATCAGCCCAGCTTGATTTGGGGGCTACAATGCCTGCAAGGATAGGGAACAGAGGCTTAGCGGCATAGGTTCCGCCTGCGTGGGCAATCGGGACTGAGGTTCGGTGGAGCTTGCGCACCGACGCCGCTTTGTTGCCTGCGTATTCCATGTAGCTTTTATCGAAATGTGGCTTGGATTCGAAAATCGCGTACACGGCTTCGACCGGGATATAACGGTGGTTCTGTTGGTCGAGCAGAGTCGGTGTGAAATGACGGTCGAAGATCACGATATCAATTTGGTCACTTCGGTTGCCCAGGCTGTCGATCACCAGGCCGGTTGCTACTTGGTAGCGATTCGGCAGGTAGGCCCTAAACACCTCAATCCAATGATCCTCGACCACTGTGCCGTGCGTTCCTGCGTGCGAGATGGATTGGGCTGCTCGCTTCAGCTTCAAGGCCAACTCTGCCTGGACATCGACAAAGGCATCTTTCATCCAGGCGGTATCGGCGATGCGTTCCTTTTTAGTAGCCATGGTTATTCACTCGCAGGGCACGGTTGATCGGCGCGGGGTTGGGTTAGGATTGATGGTCCTGAAAAGCTGGTGTCGGCTTCATTTCCGTAGCCACTCGGACTGCTCGCCCTGCATTGATGGCCTGGGACGGGTACGCATCCAAAACTATCGACGGGATCAGGCGCTGTGTAAGGTCCGAGAAAGTAAAGCCTGGGATGTTGCCTTCCCTAGGTCCCGTTACTCTCACCAGTTCGTCGAAAGCAATGTCTGGAATACCGAGGCGCGCAAGGCATCTTGTAAGCACACTGCGACGTTGTGCATCGTTTGGCCGGCCAAATGACAATACTTCGGCAGCGCGGCGTTTGACCGCAGGGTCGAGCGCGCTGAGCCGATTGGTACACATGATCACGGCGGCAGGGAGTTGAGCGTTGGCGATTCGATCAATGCCCCGGATGAAAGCGTTCACCCCGGCACGGTCCTCGTGGTGCATTTGCGCATTTTCCCGAGACTGGGCCAAAGCATCTGCCTCATCGATGAGCAGGATCACAGCTCCTCGTGCGCGGCCATCACTCGACTTGAGCTTTTTGGCCTCTTCGATCGTGTAATCAAAAGCCGCCGATATCAGCTGAGTCATTTCACCGACTCGGCCTTGACCACGGGTCGAAAGGCTCAATGGGAAAAGCGTGATATTGATTTTTTCCTGGCGTGCCACAGCATCGCCGATTGTCTCGGCAAGTTCGGTTTTGCCACTGCCCACGTCGCCAGCTAGGACGACCAGAGGTGGGCGGCGCAACACCGTCTCAAGCAAATCCTCGGAACCGGGATGGAATTTCTTCGCCCAATCCGTGAGGCCAGCGGAGTTAACCAGCAGGCCGAGAACTTTGGTCAGCCGGGTTTTCTGGTCTTCAAGGCCCACCAGCTTGGCAAGTCTGCCCTGGGGTTCAAAGTCAGGATAGTTAACGCGGTATTCGAAAAGATCATCCAGTGCGGGCTTGCTCATCAGTAACTCCTCACAGTCGAACGATTAAGGGCGCGGCCCCCAGATGAGTATGAACGGTCAGACGTCATGTAGCCGCTTACTCCCGGCTCAGGTGCGCCGTTACGGCTAAATGGCAAATCTTTTTCGACAGCGTCGCGATCACTCTGCGCCGCAAGATCCCAGGCAGTGTTATAGGTCAGGTAGCTCGCAAATCCGGCCCCAGAAACATCTGCATTTGGGCTGATACGTCCAGGCGAATCATCTGCGCCGTCTACCGAAAGGTCTGACGCTGTGTATCTGAGGGTGGGTTCGATCCAGTTTCCGTCACGCTTGAAACCGTAGGTCACGGTACCGAGGTAGCCTGCCTTCAATAGCTTGGTCACTTCCTGTTCGAAGTCCAGGATCCGCTGGGTACTGGGTTGGCCATACAGGCGTTGAAGTCGCATCAGATCAGCTGCCACCTTCGAGGCCATATGTTTCGCGTGAGTGAGTGTGAAGGTTTGGGTTTCCGCTATCACATAGCTGTAGGACGACGACATGCTGCTACCTCAAACCTGGAAGGTTGATCCGAAGACTTTCTGCCAATAACCGACAGTGAGCTGCTTGTTTGGCGCGAAAAGCGCCGCATCAATCGCATCACCTGCATCCAGTGCGGCCTCGATGATCGCATCTACGTTCTGCTTCGTATAAAGCCGAGCGACATTATTGGTAGGGTTAACTGAGTCGATGATCTGCAAGGGGTCGGTGAACATGCCGACCTGCGATGCCGAATAGTTGTCTGTGAAGAAGATTTTCTCGCGCAACTCGGAGCGGGCGATGTAGGTGAAGAAGCTCTGAAGAGCTTCGGGGTAGTCAGAGAAATCGACCCCGTCGTCACATAGCTTCGACATGATCATTTCGATCATGAACGACTTGAAGCGGAAGCCATCCCGCTCACGCTTCATCAGGGCTGCCCAGTACTTCACGAGCCTCACTACTTGCGCATAGTGGGTCGGCTGAGCACGTTTACGGGCTTTCGCGAACTCCAGATGCAGCGGGATGCTTGTTTCCAAGAACGATCCGTCTTCCTGGCTGATTAGGTTGCCTCGCCACTGGGGAAGACCGCTATAAAGGACAGGTACGATATCGACATCCAGACCTGATCCCCGGAACGACACCGTCACGGAGTAGGTTTGAGGCACGACTTGCTCTGGACTGAAATTCGGGAAGGCCTTGCGCAACTTTTCGGCCAGGTAATCAATCAAAGCTTTTGTGTCGTGTGGCGCGTCTGATCCGCTTATGTAGACGGCCACATCGATATCGCTGAGCGAGCGCAGTGAGGTGCCTTTCGCCAGACTGCCGGAAACGAGCATTCGCCGTAGTGAAAAGTCAGGATGATCGGAGAGATAGCGCTCCAGTTTTTCCTGTAAGCGCCCGGCCTGCTCTCGGTACGCAATAGCCTTCTCTTTGGGCAGGTTCACCTTTTCCTCTGCAAACCGTGCGATGTCACGATGGTCAACGTGCTCTCTGGACATGCCATTCCCCCTGGGGATGCGTAGCAAACTGAGCCAGAGCGATCACGCCAGACAGCGCACATCGCTAGCCCAAACAAAAAGTTCGGTATAGCGAACTTTATACTTACGCTACTCCGAATTTCGGCAAAGTCAAACGCTTTGTTCGGAATAGTGGTACAATTTTTCAATCACCAACTGAAAGGAGCGAGATCGTGGCGACCCGTCTCGGTGAGAAGCTCCGCGAGCTGCGCAAGCAGCGCGGACTTACCTTGGAGAAGCTTTCAGACATGGCAGGTCTGAGTAAAAGTTATCTCTGGGAACTGGAAAACCGTGAATCTCAACGGCCATCAGCGGAGAAGCTCACTGCTCTGGCTGACGTACTGGGCGTAGCGACCCAGTACTTTTTTGAAGAAGACGTACGAGCACCTGAGGAACGCCATCTCGACGACGCGTTCTTTCGCGGGTACAAGAACCTGGAGCCGGACGCCAAGGAGCAACTTCGGAAGATTTTGGAAACCTTTAAAAAGGGAAGCTAATGGCCGACAAGCAGGTATGGACACCTCAGAAAGCCGCAAATCGGCTGTCCAAAATCATGGAAGTGGTTGGAAGCGTGCACGGTGGTAGGTTTCCAGTGGATGTGCCTATGCTGGCCAAAGAAGCAGCGAACATTTTTGGCTGGTCGGACCCAATCACTGAAGTCACCCCCGTTGACATTAAGAGCTTTGATGGCGCGCTGTTCCCAGACGATGAGCGAAAGAAATGGATGCTGCTGTACAACAGCGCAATGGCCTCGCCAGGTCGGATCCGTTTCACTCAAGCTCATGAGTTAGGACACTACATTCTGCATCGTCAGGAACGGTCGGCCTTTCAGTGCAGCAGCGATGACATGCTTGAGTGGGAAGACAAAACCATTGAGGCGCAAGCCGATCTCTTCGCTTCCTTCCTACTCATGCCGCTGGATGACTTTAGGGCTCAGGTCACGACCACTGTTGACCTGGATGTGCTCGGCCACTGTGCCGAGCGTTATGGCGTCTCGCTTACAGCTGCTGTTCTGAAGTGGCTCAACTACACAGAAGAAAACGCGGTGTTGATTCTTTCTCGCGAAGGGTTCATGCAGTGGGCGTTCCCGAGTAAGCAGGCGAAACGCGCAGGTGTTTTCTTCGCTACACGCAAGCAAACGGTCGAGGTTCCAGCTGGTTCCATTGCGGTTGCAGCAGGCGTCAAGCACGAACGTAGAGGAATCGAATTGCCAGCCAAGATCTGGTTTCCACATGCCGAAGCTGGCACCTCTCTCCGAGAGATGAAGATCTCATCTGATCAGTATGACTATGTATTGTCTCTGCTCATTCTGCCGCGATCAGCCACTGTCTGGCGTCGTGATGAGGATAGGTTCAAGCCTTGGGAGGCTAAGCGCCCATGAGGTTGATCCAGCTGATTATTGTTTAAGCTCCGCTTATGGCCGATTGCCGCCTAAGCACATGTGCCCAGCGTCAATAGAGGCCACTGTCCCTCGACGCCTAACCACCACTGCACCTTGAACAGAAGAGCTCCCACCAACACGCAGGCCAGAACACCAAGAGCCAGGCCAACCAAAGCGAACAGCCGAGCCCCTAACCTTGGATTTCCTCCATGCCAGTTCTCACTAAGGCAAAAGGGACAGTGATTCGAGGAAGGCGAATAGCCCCAGAAACCACGGCTATATGTCGCTCTCGGAACCATCGCTTTGCCACAGTTGTGACAGGTAACCATCGAGTGTCGCATACCGCACCTCAGCTCAAATCGTCCTAGATGAGCCCATGGTGCGCTAACGCGGAAAAAACCCAACTGCGCGACCTGATATCTATCCAGAACCCGCTCTGGCCTGGGTCCAAACCCTCGCTGCCAGATAACCGAAGTTATGTTGTACACGACCGATTACATTGGATGCTCGCCGGTTGCTGACTGGCCTCACTCGGTCGCAGAACGATAAATCAGGATGCCACTTCAACTCCTCAAACAGCCGCTCATCGGAAATACGTGCATGGGGGCACTTATGGGGACACTTGAGGATAAAAATATAAGTAAATCTAATTAAAACAATATGTTATGAATATATTTCAAATCCCCCCGGCTCCACCAAATGATCAAACAAAGACGTCCATGGGCGTCTTTTTTTGTGTCTGGGATTTGGCAAGAGGTGCGGCGGTTTTTCAGCGATATTGTCTACGGCGCTCCCACTCGGGCTCGCCCACCGCCACAGATCGCCTTAAGCAGGCACGTAAAAATAGCGCACCGGAACCAACCGTTTCGTTTCCGTATCTGTGGCCGGATAATGCGCCATCAGCGCCCGAGCCAGCTCATCCAGCGTCCACATCGTCAGATGGACGTTCGCCCTCCCCCCTCATAAAACGCCTCTTTAGTGAACCCGCCGGTACTGACATACAGCCCGCGATCATCCTTGTGCCTACCGCCCAGAAAGCTACGGATTTCGTTACTTCCCATTCTGGCACTTCGATGTTTGACCTCTACGACAATACGCGGCGGCTCAAAACCGGAGCAAGACCAGCTACTTTGGAACCCGCTACGAGCGCCGGAAAGATTTGAGGCTGCAAGCCATTGCAATACATGGGCTGAAATGCATTGCATGCGGATTTGATTTTGAAAAAACGTACGGAAATTACGCGAAGGGCTGTATCCACATCCATCACATGGTATCGCTATCTGCTTTTGGTGGAGAAAAAGCGGTTAATCCTGAGACGATCTCGTGACACTGTGCGCTAACTGCCATGCGGTGGTTCATCGCAAACGGGATGTGACCCTGAGCATTGCACAGTTGAAGGATATGCTTAGAGCGCAGGTGTAAACGACCGCCTCTCGCCCTGACAAGCAAGCGGCTTCGCAGACTACGCAGTTGAGCAGTGCCGTCCCTGGGCAGTGTTAGGGTTACTATCGGCGCCTAGCGCCTCAGCCCAAGCTGGCTTTTCGTTGTCGAATCAAGCGTAAAAGCACGCTGCACGCTGCACGCTGGACACAGCGCTCTGCTTGCCCGTTCATTTCTTCCTAAGAAAGCCCAGGGGAATTGCACATGCCGAATCAAGGCATGAGCCTTTTTGACGCACACCCCCCGCATTGTGACAACGTTAACAAGCGCGTAGACTCCCCCTCATCCGGGTCGCCCCTTCCCATACTCATAATAGTTTGCTGACTGCATTGCACCGCACAGGCGTTGAGCCTCGCGCGGTGTTTTGGCTTGTCGGCATTTTGTCTGTATGGGGCTTGGCGCTCCCTTGAATCCGATTTCAACTCGAGGCTGGCACGCTTTAATGAACACCACCGATGCTCGCACAGGAAGTTGGCTCAGCGTGATCGCGCTGGCCCTTGCGGCCTTCATTTTCAATACCACGGAATTCGTGCCGGTGGGGCTGTTGAGTGCCATCGGTCACAGCTTTGACATGACGACCGCGCAGGTCGGCCTGATGTTGACTGTCTACGCCTGGATCGTGTCGCTGACGTCGCTGCCCATGATGCTGATGACGCGCAACATTGAACGGCGCAAGTTGCTGACGTTCGTGTTTCTGCTGTTCATCGCCAGCCATGTGATGTCGAGCCTGGCGTCGAGCTTCGCCATGTTGCTGGTCAGCCGCGTCGGGATTGCCTTGGCCCATGCGGTGTTCTGGTCGATCACCGCGTCGCTGGCCGTGCGGGTCGCGCCTGCGGGCAAACAGGTCCAGGCGCTTGGCCTGCTCGCTACCGGAACTTCGCTGGCCATGGTGCTGGGCATCCCGCTCGGCCGTGTGCTGGGCGAGGCGCTGGGCTGGCGGATGACGTTCCTGGCGATCGCTGTGACTGCAACGCTGGCTGTGCTGGTCCTGATGAAGTCGCTGCCGCTGTTGCCGAGCCAGAACTCGGGCTCGCTGCGCAGCTTGCCGATTCTGTTCAAGCGTCCGGCGTTGGTCTCGCTCTACGTCCTGACGGCCTTAATGATCACCGCGCAATTCACGGCCTACAGCTACATCGAACCGTTCGCACAGGCTGTGGGGAGGATGAGCGGCGACATGATCACCCTGATCCTGTTGCTGTTCGGTGGCTCGGGCATCCTGGGGTCCATCGTGTTCAGCCGCTACAACAACCGCTATCCACGAGGGTTGTTGATTACCGCGATCGGCGCTCTGGCCTTGTGTCTCGTGCTGTTGCTGCCACTCTCGAGCCAGGCCTCGTGGGTCGCGACATTGAGCATCGTCTGGGGCATGGCGATCATGTGTTTCGGGCTGGTGATGCAGGCCAAGGTACTGGCTATGGCCCCGGACGCCACGGACGTGGCGATGTCGCTGCATTCGGGGATCTACAACATCGGCATCGGCGGCGGCGCCTTGCTCGGGAGCATGGTCATCAGCCAGCTGGGCATCGCCAATATCGGGCTGGTGGGCGGCCTGGTGGCGCTCAGCGGGTTGGCGCTGGCGTGCCTGGCGACCTACCGCTACGGCGAATCCATTCGCGCCTGATCGGTTTCCCTTTTAGCGATGTGTGACTCCGCTGACGGGTGGGTCGAGGGAGTTCCTTGACCCACCATCATTCGTATCGATAGCCAACATTCCTGTTATTGCCTTCCGCTCATTTTTCATGGGCGTAACATGGCCTCACACCCAAACACGAACGAGGGCAGGAAAATGGTTATTCATCTTTTGACTTGCTTGACGCTCGCAGCGCTCACCAGCTACGTCGTTGCCCTCAAACTGTTCGCGCTGGAACCCGTGCCTGTCACGGCGGACGAACAGCCCAATCGTGTTATGGCTCGAACTTAATCAAGTTCAAGTAGCTGACACTTATCAGCAGATAGTCGCTTTCAACTTTCCGATGATGCGGAGCACTCGACATGACCCGAGACGTCACCCTGCACGTTAGTTTTCCCAAATTTGGTAATAACTATTACTCACAACATGTCGTCGTACGCAAAAACCGCCACAGCCTGATTGAAGACAAACGTTTCGATGCCTTCATGATGCCTGCAGCGGAAAATCACTTCAGCAATGAAGTGGTGGGGTTCAACGATCAGTTCCGTTTCTTGACTGATGTGTTGGCCACGCACCTTCTGGAAGTCGAAGCCACGCGACCCGCCCGCAAAGCGCGTCCTTTGGGGCAGTCGCGGGCTGTTTGATTCAAGCCCTTGAGTTGAAACAGCCTTCGTCGATCAGTGGCACTCCCCCATGAATGGCATGGGGCGTACGTCAGGGTCGTCGGGTAGCGGATTAATGGAGCGCAGCGTCTTGCCACTCAGCGGGAAAGGCGTTGGCGTTGCCGTTTAATCAGCGCGGGGATCTGGCAGAAATTCGTGATCCGCTGTCTCATGCAGCAGGTTCGCTCAGAGCGCGAACCCCTCACTGACCTTCTGCGGAAAACACCATGAAACACGCGCTGCTCACCGGCCTGCTCCTGACCGCCTTCGCCCTCCCCTTTTTGGCGTCCGCCAACGACGACAACAGCCAGTGCCAGATGAATTTGAGCAAAGTCCGGGATGCGAAAGTCGCGAAACCCGACCTTAGTGATGCCGTAAGAAGCGACGTCGACACCACCGTCCATCGCGCTGAATCAGCGCTGGCCCGCCACAACGATGATGGCGCGCGCGAGTGCGTGGCGCTGACGCAACAGGCATTGCAGAAGATCCAAAGTAACTGAAGGAACGGCGCCCCCGAATCGGATACTCCCACATGCCTCGGGGGGCGCTGCGCTCCACGCTCGTTACGTCCAGACGAGCCCACCTTCCGCGAGCAGACGCTGCGTCATTTCAATACCAGCAAGCGATACACCCCGGCGTCGTTTTCGATCCCGTGGGTGTCGTGGGTGAACCCCGGGAAGGACCGGTCGAAGCTTTCCAACGCTTTCAGGTAAGCGAGCAACGGCCCATCCGCAGGCCCTGCATTTTCCCCCGGCATGAGCAGCGGAATTCCCGGTGGATAAGGCACGATCCCGGTGGCCGCAATCCGCCCGGCGGCCTCTTCCAGCGTGACCGACTCGACCTCGTTCTTGACCAGCTTTTCATAGGCTTCGACCGGGCTGAACTCAGCCTTGGGCAATGTGCCGAACGCCTGCGCCATGGCCGCGGTGGTTCGGGTTTCCTTCATTGCAGCGAAGATCTCTTGCGCCAGATCCTTCAATCCCATCCCCGCGTAACGCTGCTGATTGGCGGTCAGCAAATCGGGCAGGCACAGCTCCAGTTCGAGGTTGGTGTCGTAGTCGCGCTTGAAGTCCAGTAGCGCATTGACCAAGGTGCCCCATTTGCCCTTGGTGATGCCGATCGAAAACAGGAAGAGGATGGTGAAGTCGGTGGTTTTCTCGACCACGATGCCTTGCCGCCCCAGGTATGCGCTGAGCACGCAAGCCGGGATGCCAAAGTCGAGCAGCTTGCCGTCGTCCCCCATCCCCGGGCTGAGGATCGACACCTTGATCGGGTCGAGCATGCAGTAGCCGTCTTCGATGTCGCCGAAGCCGTGCCAGACCTCGTTCGGGTGCAACACCCAGCAATTGGGGTCGGATTTGAGCTTGATCGGGTCCACTTCATGGAAGGGAATCGACGTCGCGCCCACAGGCACCGTGGGCGGCTGCCAGCAGGCGAAAAACCAGTCGTCATGGCCGAGCATGTCGCTCTGCATCCGTGAGATGACTTGGCGAAAGGCGATGGCTTCTTCGATGGATTCATTGGTCAGGATGTGCCCACTGGGCGCTTCCATCATCGCCGAGCTGACGTCGCACGACGCCATGATCGCGTAGTTCGGCGAGGTCGAGGCGTGCATCATGAATGACTCGTTGAAGCGCCCGTGGGGAATCGGGTTGCGGCCGTTGCGCACATGGATCATCGAGGCCTGAGACAACGCCGCCAGCAGCTTATGGGTCGATTGCGTGGCGAACACGGTAGGCTTGGAAGCATCGTGATCGTCCGGGCTGCCGTGCATCGCGAACCGGTCCTTGTACAGCGGATTGAACCGGGCGTAGCCATACCAGGCTTCATCGAAATGCAGGCGATCGACACTCTGGCCCAGTAATTCCTCTACGCGGGTAACGTTGTACGTCAGGCCGTCGTAGGTCGAGTTGGTGACGATGGCATGCACCGGCGTGGGGTCGATGTGGCTTTTGACCAACGGGTTATTAGCGATGGCCGCCTTCACGCCCTCGGCGCTCAAGGTCTGGGGCAGGATCGGGCCAATGATGCCGTAGCGGTTGCGGGTCGGTACGAGGTAGGTGGGAATGGCGCCCGACAGCGTCATCGCATGCTCGGCGGATTTGTGGCAGTTCCGGTCGCACAGGGCGATCTGGTCGCGGGTCACGCTGGCCATCAGAATCACCCGGTTCGACATCGATGATCCATTGGTCACGTAATACGTGCGATGAGCCCCGAACACCTTCGCCGCGTAGCGCTCGCCTTGCCCGATCGGCCCGCTGTGGTCCAGCAGCGAACCGAGCTCACCCACCGAAATCGACAGATCGGAGCGCAGCAGGTTTTCTCCGAAGAACTCATAGAACGCGCGCCCTGCCGTGCTTTTCAGAAACGCCGTGCCGCCCGCATGCCCCGGCGTGTGCCACGAATATTCATAGCTGCGCGCGAACTTGAGCAAAGCGCCGAACATCGGCGGCAAGACGGCTTGGCGGTAACGCTCGATGGCCGCCAGGATCCGCCCACTGAGGAAGCGGCTGGTGTCCTCGGGCAACCAGATGAAATCGTCGGCGTGCTGCATGACGATCAGCGGGACACTGGACGCGGTGCTGCGATCACTGATCAAAAACACGGGCACCCGGGTATTGCGCTCACGCAGCGCGGTCAGCAGGTCGATGCATTCCTGGTGGTCCGCGCTGTCGTCCATTTCCCAACTGAGCAGCACACACTGGATCGCCGGGTCGGTACTTAGAATGGACTTGGCGTCGCTCAGGCTCTCGGATGTCAACACGCTGATGGAGCGCTCTTCGACGTCGGCGATCAGTTGAATCAACGCCCTACCGAACACGCTGCGCTTGTCCGGCTGTTTGCTGACCAGCAGTGCCAGCATGCCGAGCAGGTGTCTGTATTCCGTCATGGTTGAGTCTCCAGGGTGGCCTGACGCACGTTTTTGACAGGCAGATCGTTCACAGGGATAGGTTCACCGACGATGTGTTGCGCTGAAACGGTCTGGGTCGGCACGCTGTTGTTGAGTGCCTCCAGCTTGATCAAACGCGTATTCACAAAGCCAAAAAGCGTGTAGCCAACGATGGTGGCCACGCCACCCAGCATCAGCGCTTTTGCACCCGAGCTGTAGAGGGCCAAGTAGCTATAGGCGGCGGCGATCCACGCCACGATATTGGTAATGAGTGCCTTGTCTGGCGGAACGTTCGATACTTTTTGCAGGGTCATCAGGGTCGCCATGGAGAGGATGTAAGGCACCAGGTTGGTGACCACGGCGAGGTTCACCAGGGTGTCGAACTGTTTGGCAAGGTCGGGGCTGATGGTCAACAACGCCATGGCTGTCTGCATCGCGAGCAGAATCAGCATGCTGATGATCGGCACGCCATGTTTGTTGGCCTTGGCGAAGACGGGCAGGAAGTACCCGGTGTCTGCCGAGCTTTTGAACACCTGCGCCACGGTGAACTGCCAACCCAACAGGGAACCGATGCACGCCAGCACCATGAGGCCCATGACCAGGCTGCCGATCATGGGGCTGAACATTTTGGCGAAGACCAGGCCGAACGGCGCGGTGGACGCCACGAGCTCGGCGTTGTCGACGATCCCGGCAATGACGTTGGTCGACACGATGTAGATGACCGCCGCCCCCAATGTGCCGCCGAGCACCGCGATCGGCACGTTCTTCTCGGGGTTCTCCACCGCGTCGCCGTTGGCGCACGCCGATTCCAACCCGAGAAATGCCCACAGCGTGATCGCCACCGAAGCCCCCGCCGCGTCGTACCACGGCATGTCATGGGGGTTCCAGCCAGCGGCGTACACGCTGCTGTCGAACCAGAACCAGCCGATGGTCGATACCAACACGACAGGAGCAATTACCCCCCATACCGTCACAGCGCCAATCTTCCCGGTAATTCGCGCACCGCCAAAGTTGGCAAACGTGGTAATCCACAACAGCGCGATGGTGGCCAGCCCCACCTGCAATGCGCCAAGTTTGATATCGAACAAGGTTTGGATATATCCCACGGCCGTAATACTGATCGCCACGTTGGCAATCAATAACGAGAGACCATAGGTGTAGTTGGTGATGTAATTGCCGGATTTACCGAACGTGTATTCGGCGTATCCCCCCATCCCGCCGGTCTTTCGGCTGAGCATTCCGCATCGCGCAAAGGCATAGGCCAATGCCAATGAGCCGGTGGCGGTAATCAACCAGGAAAGAATGGAAATACCGCCGACTTCGGCGAGTTTGGTAGGCAATAACACAATACCGGAGCCCAACATGTTGACGGCCGTCAACATTGTCAGTTGTCCCACGCTCATTTTCTTCGCGACTGACATTCCGTTGCCTCATGGGATGAAGTGAGAGGCTTTTAGCTATAGCAAAGGATCGCCGCTTGGCAAGAAAGTCATACTTTATAAATAAATAGCGAAGTGCCAGATTTAATGGCTCTACTTGTTTAGCTAGGGGGCGGCTGTAATTGGAGGGGCATTGAAGTCCAGAGGGTCAAAGACAACGCCCGTGGGCACAGCGTGGGTGAGCCTGTTCCAGTAGAAGTGTGACGGCGAGGACGCGCTTCTGCCGGCGGTTGCCGTCTCGAACGCGCTGCCCCACACGCCGCTGTGGTGCCTGATGCACGAACGATCAAACCAGCAACGTCACCAAAGCAAACCCGACGTACCACACGATCGCCGAGCGGATCAGCAACTCCCAGAGCACATTGAGGCTGTTCACGCCCTCGGCGCCCACCACCGGCGCGGGCACCTCACCGGCGACGCACCCTGCACGAGTGATCAAGGCCGAGGCGCTGATGTTCCAGTTCAACAACTCGGTGAGCATCACGCGGCTGACCGCCACGAAGTTGCCCACCAAGGCGAAGCTGGCGGCGAGCAGACGCACGGGCACCCAGTCAAAGGCATGGCGCAATTGAGTCGCGCGCTCGACCAATGCGGGCGTCTTGCCCCGCTCCGAGGCCAACGCGAGCAGACGGTAAGCCACCGCAGCCACAGGCCCGAGCAGGAAATACCAGAAGATCACCGCAAAGAACCCCTGATACACCTGCCACAGCAAGTAGGTCTGCGCGCCGCCCAGCAACTGCTCTTCATTCTCGGCCCGCACGCCCAGATCGCGTTCGGCGACCAGCACGGCTGCCTCCTGATCCCCACGGCGGCAGGCGTCGCGAAACGACCCCAGGTTGGCTTTGATATCGCCGCGCCCAAGGCTGTAGACCAACGCCCAGAGATGAATCGGAAGCGCTAGCCAGCCGTAAGCCACCGACCCGACGATCACCAACACCAAGGCCAGTATCAGCACTGGCAGGAGCACCGTCAGCGTCAAAATCCACCAAGGATGCCTGGCCGTGCGCGGGTTCGATTCGAGGCGACTCAGTTGCGCCAGCCAAGCGCCGTCCCGCTGCACGCGATGGCGCAATGCGGAAAATTTCTCGATCCAAACCGCCAACAACAACACCAGAAAACTCATTACCCACTCCAGAAATCAAACCGCCAACGCTGAACGAAAACGTACCCAGTCAAAGCATGGCCCCGGATCGGTCTTGCGCCCCGGTGCGATGTCGCTGTGTCCGCAAATACGGTGCGTGGTAATGGAAGGCCAGGCTGACTGCAACTGTCGGGTCAGCGTGATCAACGTGTCATATTGCGCATCGGTGAAAGGCTGGTCGTCGGTGCCTTCCAGCTCGATGCCGAGTGAAAAATCATTGCATGCCTCTCGGCCTTCGAACAGTGAAACCCCAGCGTGCCAGGCACGGTCCAGGCAAGAGACGAACTGCGTCAGTTCGCCGTCGCGTTCTATCAAGAAATGCGCTGAAACGCGCAATTCGGCGATGCCTTCAAAATAGGAATGCTCTGTGACGTCCAGACGGTTCTGAAAGAATTGCTGCACTTTGCCGGTCTTGAACTGCGCCGGGGGCAGGCTGATGTTGTGAATCACCAGCAGCGAGATTTCTGCCTCTGGGCGGGCATTGAAATTCGGTGAGGGACAATGGTGCGCGCCGTGGCACCAGCCCGAGGCGGGGTCCAGTTGCATGGAGGGTCCTTGGATCGGAATCAATCCGCGAAGTATGCCCGCGATGGGACACGAGCGGGGCATTAATCCGAATCAGGACGGCACCTTCCCCATCAAGACCCCTTCGAAGTACGGGCAACGCAATAACCCGCCCGGCTGCCTGGGCTAGACGGCCCGCCTTACCCTTTGAGCTTGCGCAGGTTACCCAATACCGATTCCAACGCCCGATCGAACAACAGCGAATCATCCAGCACGCGAATCGTCCCGCGCCGGAATTCGACCGCCAGGCCCATACGGGTTTTTTCCAGCACTTTCATGCCGGTCCGGTTGACGAACACATAACGCCCGCTTGGCTCGACGATCGCGGCCAGTTTGCAACGCAGCTTATGATTCTCGTCCTCCTGAATCTCGACCCAGTTGCCCAGGCGCAGCTTGTCGACCTGAACCAGGCTTTCATCGTTCTCGGGCAAGTGCGGGCTAGGTTCGCTGAACATCTGCTCACCCGGCGCCACCAGCACGATCTCCTCGACCACCGCGGTCATGGCTGGGCCTTCCACCGCTTCATCGGCTGCTGGTGCTTGCTCATCCGGAGCGCGTGCGACGTGGTTGAAGGCCTGCACATGCAGCGCCTCGAGTTGGCTGAAAAACTCGCTAGTGGCGAACGGGTCGAACGCCGCGCTGCTCAATCCGTCGCGCAGCGATTTGAGCAAGCCAGGCACCAACTCCAGCAAGCGCTGACGCGCCTCGGGTTCGTCATGGGGCTCGACGCTCCAGATCAGGTCGTCCATCGCTTGAAGGCCGGCTTTCCACTCATTGGATTGCTCGCCGTGCTTGAGGCAGGTCAACAGCAACACCTTGCTCCACGCCTCTTGGAGGAGGCGAACCACGACTTCGGGCAAGGTCTTGCCACGCAGGCGGTCGTTTAACGCCTGCTGCACGCACTGCCGTGCCAGTTCGGCCAAGGCCCGGCCTTGTTCGGCGTCGCGGGTGCGCTGCTCCAGCAGTTCGCTTCGACGACGTTCTTCGCCGGTGAACGCCAGAAAATCCACCAACAGCTCGGTGAAGATCGCTGGGTCATCGACGAAATCATGCAGCAGCCGCTGTACGATCTGGTCGATACGGGTGTAGAGCGAATCACGCTGACTGTCATCGCGACCGCCCCACCCCAGCGCCGCTGCAGCAATCTCGTTGAGCAGGCGACGCGCCGGATGGCTACTGCGGCTGAAAAAGCTCTTGTCGATGACGGCCACTTTGAGCATCGGAATCTGCAACCGGCCGATCAATGCGCGCAGTGACCCGGGTAAGTTGCGGTCGTCGAGGATGAATTCGAAGAGCATCGAAATCAGGTTGATGACGTCCTCATCCATGGTGCCGACGGTGCGAAATTTCCCACTGCGGGCGCTGACGCGGCTGATGAGCTGCTCGAGCTGCACACGTAAATCAAAGTCTTCTGGCGTCTCGGCGCGCGGGACGTACTGCTGCAAGTGAGACAGCAGGCGCAGCAGATCCTGGCTGGAGATCGGGCGGGCATCGGTCACGCCCTCTGGCCGCGGCGCCAGGTTGCCGCGCACATAGACCAGCAATTCCTGCATCGCCGAAAACACTTCCTGCACGCTCTTGTCGAGCTTCTCGGCGGCCTGCACCAGCGCGGCATTCTCCGCACGCTGGGCTTCAGTCGATGCCGTGCCGGGGCGGTCGGTCGAACGGCGCGACGGCAGCACTTTGAGGTCGGGCAAGACACCCGCAGCGATCAGCAGCAGGTTGGCCTCTTCGTACAACTGGTCGGCGTTGGACAGCGCGTACTTCTCGAACAGCTTGAGGATGATCAGCTTCACCTTGATCTCCACGCCCAGGTTGTGCCCCGCCTGCAGAAAGAAATCGCACAGCAGCGTAGGACCCAGCGGGTTGGTTTCGTCAGTCAACGCTTGGGGAACCAGTTGATTGAAGCGCGCGGTCAATTGGCCGAGGGCCACACCGTCGCGGTTCATGACCTTGGTCACCATGCTGTCCACGGCCACGGTGCGTTCGAGGTCGTCATTGTGAACCAGCGAGAGCTTGTCGAAGGAAACGGGTTCGGGAAGGATGGGTTCGGCGATTTCGTATTGCCCGAGGCGCAGGAAAGCCTCGAAGAATTTGTCCAGGAAATTGCGCTCGATGCTCTTTCGCTTCAAGCGCAGGTCGCGCATGGCTTCAAAGAACACGTTTTGCTCGGCGTTGTTATGCGCGCGGTCAGCCATCTCGAACAGGGTGTCGTCGGCGTTATCGAAGAGGGTCAGCAGGCTTTCCTTGAGTTGCTGCGCAGCCTTGTCGCGCACCTGGAGCAATACGACAGGCAGCCGAGCGACAGGCGAGGACCCCGGTTGCTCCGGCCCCGACTTGCTCAAAGGCACCACTTTACTGTCGTTCTGCATCAAGGACTCCTCTCTCCAACCCACACACAACAGCCACAGCTTCATCCAAACGCAGGCGGAGCCTGGGTTCGACCGGATTTTGAAGTTTTGTCCCTGGGGTATACGGCGATAACGTCAAGGCTATGACGTCAAATACAAGGCGCAGTATCTTGTAAATCCCGTCCGCTCGCCAGCGGACTCTTCGCCCTGATTGAAATAATAGAGGTGGGCGCAGCGG
The DNA here is from genome assembly GCF_003052515.2 of Pseudomonas sp. RIT409. Classification (GTDB taxonomy): domain Bacteria; phylum Pseudomonadota; class Gammaproteobacteria; order Pseudomonadales; family Pseudomonadaceae; genus Aquipseudomonas. The sequence continues at coordinate 112,037 of NZ_QARE02000011.1, forward strand.
CACGTGCAGCGGTAGACCGCGAAAAATGCGATCTGTCGCATGAGCGGTGAAAAAACCGACCAAGTGCAGCATGAGCCACGTTTGTAGGAAAAGGCGCAGTGGGTTGGCGCCGACGACTGCCTTATACTCCGAGCACTTAGTAAGTGGAGTCCGATATGCCGAACCTACGTCTTGCCGCCCTGACCGCTGAAATCGAAGCCAATGTACGCCGTGCATTGCTGGAGGACGTGGGCAGCGGTGACATCACCGCGCAATTGATCCCTGCCGAGCGATTGGCCAAGGCCACCGTCATCTCACGCGATGCAGCGGTGATCGCTGGCAGCGCGTGGGTCGACAGCGTGTTCCGGCAATTGGACCCGCGCGTGGCCGTGCATTGGCAAGTCGCCGACGGCGACCGGGTCACCCCCAATCAGGCGCTGTTCCACCTCGAAGGCCCTGCCCGTTCATTGCTCACAGGCGAGCGCAGCGCCCTCAACTTCCTGCAAATGCTCTCTGGCGTGGCCACTCGCTCGCAGCACTATGCCGACAAGGTCGCCGATACCCAGGTGAAGCTGCTCGACACCCGCAAGACCCTCCCCGGCCTGCGCTTGGCTCAGAAATACGCCGTGACCTGCGGCGGCTGTCACAACCATCGCATCGGCTTGTATGACGCGTTCCTCATCAAAGAAAACCACATCGCAGCCTGCGGCGGCATCGCCGAGGCCATCACCGCGGCGCACAAAATCGCCCCTGGCAAACTGGTCGAAGTGGAAGTCGAGAGCCTCAGCGAACTCAAACAGGCCCTCGACGGGGGCGCCGACATCATCATGCTCGACGAACTCAGCCTTGACGACATGCGCGAAGCCGTCCGCCTCACCGCCGGCCGCGCCAAGCTCGAAGCCAGCGGCGGCGTTACCGACGCAACCTTGCGCCCCATCGCCGAAACGGGCGTGGACTACATCTCGATCGGCACGCTGACCAAAGATGTGAAAGCCGTGGACTTGTCGATGCGGTTGAGCGTTTGAAATTGAGGCTAGTTGTGGGCCTTACTCGGAAAGTTCCGCCTGCAGACTTTTCTGACGACCAAATGCTCCGCAGCCAGACTGAAAATGTGACGCAGTGCTCATTTGTGCGTTTGTAAGATTTTTCTTACAGGCGCTACACTCGCGAGCGCTAAGCCGTTTGCTCCATGCAACGCGCTTGAAAACTTTACTCTTTGTAGGGAAACAGCCATGAAAAGAACACTCCTCTGCCTGCTCGCCGTGACGCTCCTCGCCGGTTGCAGCACCATGGGAGGCGAAGACAAGTTCAGCGCCACCTACGTCAAGAACCACATCATTCCTCACAAAACGACGCAGAGCGAAGTTCAGGCGATTTATGGCGTGCCTGATTCGCAGTTCACCACCTCAAGCGGCCATGTGAACTGGCGATACAACAAAAACGGTAACCTTAGCGACGCCGCCAACCTGGTTGGCTATATCCCAGGGGCCAGCGCCGTTTCCAGCGCCCTGAGCATGACAAACCACGCCAATAACGCATCGAATGCCGCCAATACCGCTTCGGGCAAAATTTCTGGCGACACCGAACACCACAGCGATAGCCTGTCGGTTTGGTTCGACAAGAACAAAGTCGTGGATGACTGGTCCATGTGACCGCTTAGCCCGCCCTGCTTTTCGGTCGGGCCAGCCGAATAGAAAAAGCCCGGTTCTGAGGACCGGGCTTTTTGTTTGGTGCCGAAAACAGGAATCGAACCTGCGACCTTCGCGTTACGAGTGCGCTGCGCTAATCAGACTGGGATTTGAGCCCTGCCATGACGCCCCACTTCTGCTCAAAGCGCTTCAAGAAAACACTTCACGTCTTAGCCCATGGGTCAAGATCGCGCAAAGGACCACTTCAGTTAAAATTGTTGCCCACGCCGCCCCTTCGACCCCAATGGTAGGGATCAGATAAAAATTCAGAGCCACGTTAATCGCAACAGCTAACAAGAAGCCAAAGGCAAGTAGCCGCTCATTCTGCGTAGCAATCGCATTCTGCTCCAAGACAAAATTCGGCAACGCGAAGACCAACGCGAGGAACAACAACTGAATTAACTTATGGGCGCCTTCGGCATAGACATTCCCAAAAAGTATTCCGACAATCCAAGGTCCAAAGATCCAGCCAACCACCGCCAGACAGGTCCCGATGAGCAAGGCGCCAATTACGGCGTTTCGGCTAAAACGGTTACCCGCTCCTGGCTGCATAGCCAATACTCTCATGCGTCGAAACAACATCAATACAACGGGTGTCGCGAGCAACATCAATCCGTCGTGGATACGCGTAGCGACTGCATAGTGACCGATGGCCGGAATTTCCCCCAGCAGGTTTCTCAAAATGATGATGTCTATTTGATGATAGAGGGTAGAGGCGAGACCAACTGCAAAAAAGGTCAGCGAGCTGCGATAGGCCCACGTTGGGAATTGCCACTCGATGGCTGCTAGCGTCGGGAAGTGCCTGTAATGCAGCGCCAACGACAGTAGCAAGCCTGCGCTCCATGCAAGGAATATCACAGATGGAGAAGGGCCGATCGTTAGTACCGCAACCAAAACAAATATTGCGCTGACAGTACGACTGCAGAAAAGAAATACGGCATCGCGCTCAAATTTTCCCGACCCTTTCAACCATGATGACTGCCACTGCATCAGCATAATCGCGGCGAAGCATACGATACCGGACATCAGCGATGGAGCGTCGATCCACTTGGAACAGACACCTGCGAAGACGATGAACAGGCCCGTGGTAACGAGTAGGTGCAACACCGCGACAGTAGGAAGCTGGCTGCAATGAGATCGCAGACTTGCAGAAGGTGCAGCCCGCTCGCGAAGCAGAAGCGTATTAAACCCGGCATCCTGGGCCAGCACGAGGACGCTCGCCAGCACGTAAATGTAGGTGTAATGACCGAAGGCGCTTGACCCCATGCTCCTTGCGAACAGCACAGAAAGCCCTAAAGAAACTGCCGCAGAATACGCCGTCACGCCCCACTGCATCATCAATGGCGTAAGACGCTTGAGCAGCATCTGGCGCTGCACCAGTTCCATTAGCATCGGACCTGACAGGTGAGAAATCCAGGGAGGTTTTTTACACAATTCAACGATGGCAGAAACGTTAACCTATAGAAAAAATCCACTCGACCTTCTTTTTGACGGCTGAGAAAAGTCGCGCAACCTTGGTGAGCAAACGCGAGGACCTCACCCTTTCCAAGCTGAGAGTTGCCATCCATCGCGCCGGTGGGAAATGGTGCCGAAAACAGGAATCGAACCTGCGACCTTCGCGTTACGAGTGCGCTGCTCTACCGACTGAGCTATTTCGGCATGGTGATGGAAGCTATCAGGACACTCCATTGGCGGCAAGCTTTACTGAGGCTTGGACGCGATGACGCCTTGCATCCAGAACCGGGGTTGGAAATTCCCACCAAAGTCATGTGCATATTGCTCGTTACGCAACCGAAGAGTCGGGAAGTCGTGAACCGTCACATAGCCAAGAAATCCAACAGCAAGAAATGCCGCAGCGAGCCCAAGCTGCCGCAACCGACCATTACTAGGTCGGTGGTCACTGCTAATCCTGTGAATTCCCATAAGCCACCCGGTTACAATTGCTAGCCACAGTTGCGAATAGGGCATGACAATCACCCCATCCACCATCCCCTGGGTAAGGGAGCCGACTAAACTGGCGAATAAACATATCCGCAGAAGATTGAGAGGATCATCCGATGCGCGATCAGCTCTTATTTTCCATAAGACCGAGCGCATTCCTCGAAGCATTAAAAACCCCACTAGCAGTGTAGACGGGATTCCCCATTCACTAGCCCACTGCAGAAATATTTGATGCGGATGTGCGGCAATGGGGTTAGGGATATTGGAAAAATGCATCGGACCGAAACCTAGTAAAGGTCGCGCCTTAATCATTTCCCACGCTTGATGCCAGATAATGTCCCTAGCAGAAAGGGAAGTAGTTAGGCGACCGCCCGCAGTGTTCACAAGTGATATGCCGGCAGCATCGGTCATCAAGACGAAAACAATGTAATACAAGCCCAAACCTGAAAGCATTGCACCTAGTTGCCACAAAGCCCATCGTCGGCCAGCTTTACCCAAACAACCTACAAAAATAGCGGCGACTGCCATGCCTAGCCAAGTACCACGCGTCCCCCCCACAATTGCGATAACCCACCAGCAGACAAGCAATACGAAAATCCATTTTATGACAGGGCGCTTTACGTCGGAGAGAATGAGCGGCCACGCCAAAAGCGGCAAAGTAAGGGTCTGAAACTGGCCATAAAAACGGCGATTGGAAAATCCTTCAAGCAGCAAATCTAGGTCTAGAGTCTGGGCCGAACTGGTGTAACCGGCCAGTACCGACACGATAAATTGCAGGGTTTTGGCACAACAAGAAATCAACACGACTGCAATCAGAAAATTATCTATTGAACGACCAACTTGTAATCTTGAATGCGCCACACAATAAGCAATAGTGCAACACCCAATCATCAGCGACACTTCACAAAAAGCCCAATATGGCTGATCCGCGAGCAAACATGAAGACAGAGCCAAACACAAAAGTACCGCAAATAGAATACTTACTGAATCGAACGCTTGTGGCGCCCCCTCTACCGAAGTTTTCCGCTGAATAATTATAGCGATCAAGCTTATAACCGCGATAACAACCTGAACTAACCGCTGCCAATCATGACCATAAAAATACGGGACGGTAATAGGCATCAATAGAAGAAGCCCAATAACAGCCCAATATCCGCTTTCTAAACGAAAACTCGCAATCAACTAGAGGACGCCCTATTAGGATATTAAAAAAGGCGCACATGTGCGCCTTTTTTGAACGATGATTGTTAAGAGCCAGTACAAGCGCTGCCTGGGTTCGCAGTAGCAGGACTCACCGTACAAGTCCAAGAGATGTTCCCGCCGGTCACAGAGGCGTTAGCAGTACTAGGGACTAACGTCACGCTGACCGTTGGGTTTGTGCGGGAGGCGGTGAGAGTGCCGCTGCCAGTACAGTTCGCGATCGTACCAGTTGGTGAAGCGTTGCAAAGAGACGTTCCGGTCAGGCCTTGGCTCCAGTTTTCCGCAACTGCAACCTTGGCTGAATCAAGACTCGCCAATAGGGAGCTAGCTTGGGCGCGCAGTGTGTAGTTCTGATAGGCAGGAATCGCGACAGCAGCGAGGATACCAATGATCGCAACTACGATCATCAACTCAATAAGAGTGAAACCTTTTTGTGACTGCATAACGTACTTCTCCAATCGTCAGTTTTTTGGTCTTGCACGGTTCCAACCACGCATATCTCATGCCAACTCTAAATGAGGAATGTTCTGTGAACTGGGGTTCGGTGGCACGACGAAACACCTACAATTTTGATCAAAAAGTGACAAATATTGTCAGCCCTTGCTCCGTTTAATTGGCAGCAAAGCTCGACTGCGCTATAAACCAACCACTGTCCGTGTTTGGTGGTTTCGATGAATGATGTCGTGCTCACAGGTTTGGCCAAGCAACTGGTAGTGGCCGAACTCTTGAACGAAAAAAATGCTCAGCAGGCCCTTCAACGGGCTCGGAGCGAAAAGATCTCTTTGGTCAGCTATTTGGTGCAGAGCAAGCTAGTCAAAAGCTTAACCCTCGCGGAACTGGCGTCTGAGCAATTTGGACTGCCCTTTCTCGACCTCAACACTCTGGACAAAGACGGCCAACCGAAGGGGCTGGTTAGCGAAAAGCTGGTCCGCCAGCACTCCGCGCTACCCTTGTGGCGTCGGGGTAACAAATTATTCATAGGAATATCGGATCCCACGAATCATCAAGCCATCACTGACATCCAGTTCAGTACCGGACTCAATACTGAAGCGATCTTGGTTGAGGACGATAAACTTACGCTGGCAATCGACAGACTCTTCGATTCCCATACAGGCATGGGCGACCTGGCGGATGTTGATCTAGGGCTGGAAATTGAAACCGTAGACGAAAGCAAAGAGGCATCGATTGGCGGCCAGGACGCTGACGACGCGCCTGTCGTTCGCTTCGTCAACAAGATGTTGATGGACGCCATTCGCTTGGGGTCATCTGACTTACATTTTGAACCTTACGAAAAGGTTTTCCGTGTTCGTCTGCGCACCGATGGCATTCTTCATGAGGTCGCCAAGCCTCCGACTCAACTAGCAGGCCGTATCGCTGCTCGCCTGAAAGTGATGGCTGGCCTCGACATTTCCGAACGGCGTAAACCACAGGATGGCCGTATCAAATTGCGGATATCCAAGAATCGCGCAATTGATTTCCGGATCAACACGCTTCCCACGCTCTGGGGCGAAAAGATCGTCATGCGGATCCTGGACCCGACCAGCGCCCAGATGGGCATTGACGCGTTGGGTTACGAGCCGGAACAGAAAGCCTTGTATCTGGACGCACTGAGCAAGCCACAAGGCATGATCTTGGTCACGGGCCCAACAGGTTCGGGCAAAACGGTGTCGCTTTACACCGGCTTGAATATTCTCAATACACCGGACATCAACATTTCAACAGCAGAAGATCCGGTCGAGATCAACCTTGAGGGTATCAACCAAGTCAACGTTAACCCTCGGCAGGGTATGGACTTTTCGCAGGCACTGCGTGCGTTCCTGCGTCAGGATCCAGATGTCATCATGGTGGGCGAGATTCGCGACTTGGAGACCGCCGAAATCGCCATCAAGGCCTCGCAAACTGGGCACATGGTGCTTTCAACGTTGCACACCAACAGCGCCGCGGAAACCCTCACCCGCCTGCATCACATGGGTGTCGCTGCATTCAATATTGCAACGGCAATAAACCTGATCATCGCCCAGCGGCTCGCCCGCAAGCTATGTCCCCATTGCAAAAAAGAGGTCGAGATACCCCGCGAAACATTGGTTGCCGAAGGTTTCCCGGAGTCGAAAATTGGCTCGTTCAAGCTTTACTCTCCAGTGGGATGCGAGCAGTGCAATGCGGGCTACAAAGGCCGTGTAGGGATTTATGAAGTGGTCAAAAGTACGCCAGCCCTGGAGCGCATCATCATGGCGGAGGGCAACTCCATCGAAATTTCCGAGCAGATGCGCAAAGACGGCTTCAATGACTTGCGCACCTCTGGCCTGCTCAAGGCCATGCAAGGCTTGACGAGCCTTGAGGAAATCAATCGGGTGACCAAGGATTAAGCATGGCGACCAAAGCAGTAAAAGTCAGCGTATACGTGTGGGAGGGTTTGGACAGAAAGGGAGCCAAGCAAAAAGGCGAGATCAACGGTCATAACCCCGCCTTGGTCAAAGCGCAGTTGCGCAAGCAAGGCATCAACCCACTGAAGGTCAGAAAAAAATCGGTGTCGATCTTCGGTTCGGGGAAGAAGATCAAACCGCTGGATATCGCGTTCTTCAGCCGCCAGATGGCGACGATGATGAAAGCCGGCGTCCCTTTACTGCAGTCCTTCGACATTATCAGCGAAGGATCTGCGAATCCCAACATGCGCAAATTGGTAGATGACATCAAGCAAGAAGTCGCTGCGGGTCATAGCTTTGCGACAGCTTTAAGACAAAAGCCCCTCTATTTCGATGACCTCTTCTGCAATCTGGTTGACGCCGGTGAGCAGGCGGGTGCCTTGGAGTCTTTGCTTGATCGTGTTGCGACCTACAAAGAAAAAACAGAGTCGCTGAAGTCCAAAATCAAAAAAGCGATGACCTACCCGATCGCAGTCGTGATCGTCGCGTTCATCGTCACGGGTATCTTGCTCATCAAGGTCGTCCCGCAATTCCAGTCAGTGTTTGCCGGATTCGGTGCAAAACTCCCTGCATTCACGCTCATGGTGATAGGCCTGTCAGAGGCAGTCCAAAGCTACTGGTATATCTTTGTGCTGGCGATTGTCGTTGCGTTCTTTTCTTTCAAACGGGCCTACAAAACTTCAGCTAAGTTTCGCGACCAAGTTGACCGTGCGCTGCTCAAAATACCGGTCATCGGCCCGCTGCTTTATAAATCAGCGGTCGCCCGCTATGCCCGAACGCTCGCCACGACCTTCGCCGCCGGCGTTCCTCTCGTCGACGCACTCGATTCCGTAGCAGGCGCGACCGGCAATGTCGTATTCAGAAATGCGGTGCAGAAGGTCAAGCAAGACGTCTCCACCGGCATGCAACTCAACTTCTCCATGCGCAGCACTGGTGTCTTCCCTATGCTTGCGGTGCAGATGACCGCGATCGGTGAAGAGTCCGGCGCGCTTGATTCCATGCTTGATAAAGTTGCCACTTACTACGAAGAAGAAGTCGACACCATGGTCGACAGCCTCACCAGCCTGATGGAACCCATGATCATGGCAGTTCTCGGTGTCATCGTGGGCGGCTTGGTAATCGCGATGTACCTTCCCATCTTCCAGCTCGGAAACGTCGTTTAACATGTCCCTCCCCGACCTCCTGGCCAGCTCCCCGCTGGCCTTCGTTTTTTGCACCTTCGTATTAGGCCTCCTCGTCGGAAGCTTCCTCAACGTGGTGGTTTACCGCCTCCCGATGATGATGCTCCGCGACTGGAAGGTTCAGGCGCGGGAAATGTTGGCGCTGCCGCCTGAGCCGCAAGGCGAGACGTTCAATCTGATCCTCCCCCATTCCCGCTGCCCACACTGTTCTCACCGGATTCGCGCGTGGGAGAACATTCCGGTCGTCAGTTACCTGGTGCTACGGGGCAAGTGTTCGAACTGCAAGGCGCCGATCAGCAAGCGCTATCCGCTGGTTGAGTTGGGGTGTGGGGTATTGTCCGCGTTCGTGGCCTGGCATTTCGGCTTCGGCTGGCAGGCGGGGGCGGTGTTGGTGTTGAGCTGGGGGCTATTGGCGATGAGCCTGATCGATGCCGACCACCAGTTGTTGCCGGACGCAATCGTGTTGCCGCTGTTGTGGTTGGGGTTGATCGTAAACGCCTTCGGGTTGTTTGCGACATTGAGCGACGCGGTGTGGGGCGCCGTTGCGGGTTATCTGGTGCTGTGGTGTGTGTTCTGGCTGTTCAAGCTGGTCACTGGGAAGGAAGGCATGGGTTACGGCGATTTCAAATTGCTGGCCATGCTCGGCGCCTGGGGGGGCTGGCAGATTTTACCGCTGACGATTCTGCTGTCGTCGATCGTCGGGGCCGTATTGGGGTTGATTCTGCTGCGTTTACGCGACGCGCAAAGCGGCACGCCGATTCCGTTCGGGCCTTATCTGGCCATTGCGGGGTGGATCGCATTGCTCTGGGGTGATCAAATAACGACTTCGTATCTGCAGATCGCCGGTTTCAGATGACCTCTTCCGTAGCACAACCCTGGATTCTCGGCCTGACAGGCGGCATTGGCAGCGGCAAGAGTGCGGCAGCGCAATGTTTCGTCGATCTGGGTATCCACCTGGTGGACGCCGATCAGGCGGCGCGCTGGGTGGTGGAACCTGGTCGCCCTGCTCTTGCACAGATTGCGGAGCATTTTGGGCAGAGCGTTCTGCAAGCCGATGGGACGCTTGATCGCGCAGCGCTGCGCGAACTGATTTTCCAGGAACCGCAGCAGCGAGTCTGGCTGGAAGGGTTGCTGCATCCGCTGATCCGCGAGGAAATCCGGGCGTATCTGGCGCGCGCTGAGTCACCTTACGCGATTCTTGTTTCCCCCCTTTTGCTGGAGACGACCCAACATCAGATGGTGCAGCGGGTGCTGGTCATCGATGTGCCTGAAGCGGTGCAGATCCAACGCACGCTGTTGCGCGACCAGACCAACGAAGCGCAGGTCCGGGCGATCCTGAATGCCCAAGCCAGTCGTGAGGAACGTTTGAGCCGTGCGGACGACGTGATCGTCAATGACCGCGACCCAGCTTGGCTGCGAAGCGAAGTCGAGCGGTTGCATCACTTTTATTTAACTTTGCGTGGAGGCCGCTGATGAGCCAACCAATGACCGTCAATTGCCCAACCTGCGGAGCCCCGGTGGAATGGACGCCTGAGAGCAAATTCCGGCCGTTCTGTTCTGACCGCTGCAAACTGATCGACTTGGGGGCATGGGCCTCGGAAGAACATGCCATTCCGGTTGCGCCGGATGCCGAAGATGAGTTGTTTTCCGGTGAGCTCGAGCCTCGGCAACACTAAGAATGACCGTCCAGCGCCCTGCACAAAACACCCGAGGGCGTGGTTTTAAGTCCGCCGTCGGGTGTGGGGATCTGCGTTTTCCCAGTGTGATCAGTTCACTTTGCGCTGTGGGGCGCCGTGCACCATGGTGTAGGCGTAATCGACACCCATGCCGTAGGCGCCGCTGTGCTCCAGCACCAGTTGCATGACCGCGTCGTAGGTCTCCTTGTGAGCCCAGTCGCGCTGGAATTCGAGCAGCACTTGTTGCCAGGTTACCGGCACAGCGCCCGCTTGAATCATGCGCTGTACGGACATGTCGTGCGCTTCTTTGGTAGTGCCGCCCGACGCATCGGTGACGATATACACCTCGTACCCCTCAGCCAGTGCATCCAGCGTCGGGAAGTTCAGGCAGACCTCGGTCCACAGCGCGGCGATGATCAGCTTCTTGCGGCCGGTCGCCTTCACGGCATCGACCAGCTTCTTGTCTTCCCAGGAGTTCATCGAGGTCCGCTCGATGGGTTGCTGATCAGGATGCACGGCCAGCAATTCCGGCCAGATGTAGCCGCTGAAACTCTGGGTTTCGACCGACGTGTAGATCGTGGGGACGTTGAAAATCTTGGCAGCCTTGGCCAGTCCCACGGTGTTGTTCTTCAGCGTTTGACGATCGATCGACTGCACGCCGAAGGCCATCTGTGGCTGGTGATCAATCAGGATCAGAGCGGAGTTGGTTGGGTTCAGCAGTTCGCGGATGGACATGGCGTATTCCTTTTCGATTCGATGAGAGTCAGTAATGGTTGGCCGCTCTAGCTCAGGGGTCTTGTTCGTTGAGCTGGTTGCTTGCTGGCTTGGGAGTAAATTTACGGACTCGCCAATAAAGGAACAATCCCATAGAATCGGAACTCATTGTTTCCATATCAGGGACACCGATGGACCGTATCGATTGCATGCGCGCTTTTGTGGCCACTGTAGGGGCCAACGGCTTCGCCGCCGCAGCCCGAGCGCTCGACGTACCTCGCTCGAAAGTCAGTAAACAGATTCAGGCCCTGGAAGAAGCCATCGGCGTGCAGTTGCTACAGCGCACCACACGCAGCCTGCATCTGACCGAGGCAGGGGCCGAATACTACGACGCGTGTCGAGACGTCATCGCATCGCTGGATGAGGCCGAACAACGGGCGCGGACCGGAATGGGCGAAATCAGGGGCGTGCTGAGGGTCAATGCGCCGATGTCATTTGGCTTGAGCCGCTTGGGCCCGCTGCTGCCCCGTTTCAATGAGTTGCACCCCAATGTCGAGCTGCAGGTCGTGCTCAGCGACCAGCAGGTCGATCCGGTCAAGGGCGGCTTCGACGTGACCATCCGCATCGCCAGCCTCCCGGACTCTTCCATGGTTGCCCGCTCGCTGGCACCCGCGCCACGCATCATGGTGGCTTCGCCGGAGTACTTGGCCAAACACGGGGCACCGCAGTCGCCCAAGGAGCTCTCAAACCACAAATTCCTCAGCTATGGCTACTTGCAGAGCGGCATCAGCCTGCAACTGTGCAATGGCAAGGAAACCCAGAGGGTGACGGTCAGCGGGCCGCTGCACGCCAACAACGGCGACATCCTCGCGCAAGCGGCAGTGTCCGGGATGGGTATTGCACTGCTGCCCAACTTCATCATCGAGCGTGCCGTCGCCGACGGCCGACTGGTGCCAGTACTGTGTGAATGGCAGGCGCCCGCGATTTCGGTGAACGCGGTGTATCCCTCGGCGCGTCGAGTGCCGTTGAAGACCCGTGCCTTCATCGACTTTCTGGTGCAAGAGCTGGCATTGGGGTCGGCGGGGTTCTGATTCACTGGCAAGGCAGCGGTGGTCACTGAAATTAACGCACCGCAGAACGTTTCATCTTCACACGAGAGCGCTAAGCTCTCCCTCATGGATGATTCCGATTACCTCCGTCTGCTGACGATCCAGGCCGAGCAAGCCAATACGTTTCTCTCCAATGCGCGCAAATGGGAGCGAGAACGCTGGGTGTGCCAGCGTTTGCTCCAGGGCCTGAACATCCCTCATCGCACCGACGATTTTTTGCCCGCCGGGCAGGAACCGCCGGACGTACTGTTCCGCGACGCCTGTTTCGAAGTGTTTTTCGTGCTCGATGAGGGCCGACGCCTCAATGACGAATGGCGCGAAGAGTTGGAGCGTCGCCGCAGCGCCTTCTCGCTCAGCCAACTGGTGCGGCGCGAGGCCAAACCCAGACGCATACCGGCGTCGGAGTTACTGCGTCGGCTGGCACCGACCCTGCGCAAAAAGGCGCATAACTACAAAGAACGCGGACTGGACGTCAGTGAGCTGGACATCATTGCCTTCGCCAGCCTCAAGCGCGAAGTGTTGGACCTCAACAGTCACTTTCCGCCGCCCACCGAATACTTGCGCCAAGGCTGGCGATCCCTTTCTCTGGTCGGGCCCACCTACGCTCGCGTGTTGTTCGCGCACCCCGATGCGCCGGATTTCCTGAGGACCAACCTGGGCCGCAGTGTGGTATTCGATGTCGGCATCAGCCTTTGATAGCGCAAACCCGGGGCGAATGTTACAAAGCGGCATAACCTGTCGATGTCCGGTGTAACCCGAAGCCGGAGTCTGTCGTCAACGAGGCTAACGCATTACGAATCGGTGTCCGCTGACCCCGATCAATATTCATGACGAGGCGATATGACCAGCCGCCTGAACCCCGAGGACCAGAAGCGTGTCGAAGAGTATCTTCGCGCGCCCCAGCACCAGGTTGAGCGCCGCCCCTTTCGGCCGTGGCTGCTCCTTGTGCTGGTACTGGCCGTGGTGATCGGCCTGGGCTTGTTAAGCCATTTGTTGAGGGATCTGACGCTATGAGCTGCCTGGCGCTCGCTCGGATCTCGCCACGAGAGAATTCCTTAAGCCTTATGAGATATCCCCATGACTCATCGTATCGTGATCGTCGGCGGAGGCGCCGGTGGTCTGGAGCTGGCTACCCGTCTGGGTAAAACCCTTGGCAAGCGAGGTGCAGCGACTGTCACATTGGTGGACGCCAACCTCACTCACATCTGGAAACCCCTGCTGCACGAAGTGGCGGCCGGTTCGCTCAACTCGTATGAGGACGAGCTGAACTACGTGGCCCAGGCCAAGTGGAATCATTTCCAGTTCCAGCTCGGCCGCATGACCGGGCTGGATCGGGAGACCAAACGCATTCAACTGGCCGCGACCTACGACGAGCAAGGCACCGAATTGGTCCCGGCACGGACGCTGAGTTACGACACGCTGGTGATCGCGGTCGGCAGTACCACCAACGATTTCGGTACCCGCGGTGCGGCCGATCATTGCCTGTTTCTCGACACGCGCAAGCAAGCCGAACGCTTTCATCAGCAATTGCTCAACCGTTACCTGCGCGCCCACGCCAGCGAGGCGGACGTGACTGAGGAAATCAACGTCGCGATCGTCGGCGCTGGCGCAACCGGGGTCGAACTGGCGGCCGAACTGCACAATGCGGCCCACGAATTGGCAGCCTATGGGCTGGGCCACATCAAACCGGAAAATCTGCGTATTACGGTTATCGAAGCCGGGCCCCGTGTGCTGCCTGCACTGCCCGAGCGGATCGGCGGGCCGGTACACAAGACGTTGGAGAAGTTGGGTGTCACGGTGCTGACCAATGCAGCCGTCAGCGAGGTCACGGCCGATAGCCTGGTGACCAACACTGGCCAGGTGATCCCTGCAACGTTGAAAGTCTGGGCTGCCGGTATTCGAGCGCCGGCGTTCCTCAAGGACTTGGCAGGCCTGGAAACCAATCGGATCAACCAACTGCAAGTCCGCCAGACCCTGCAAACGACTCTGGATGACAACATCTTCGCCTTTGGCGACTGCGCGGCATGCCCGCAAAAAGGCACGGATCGCAACGTTCCACCACGCGCGCAGGCGGCGCACCAACAGGCTTCGTTGCTGGTGAAGTCCATCAAGCTGCGCCTCGAAGGCAGCGAATCCCTGCCGGAATACCGCTACCAGGATTACGGCTCGCTGATCTCGCTGTCGAAGTTTTCCGCCGTGGGCAATCTGATGGGCAACCTGACCGGCAGTGTGATGCTGGAAGGCTGGCTGGCGCGCATGTTCTACGTCTCGCTGTACCGCATGCACCAAATGGCGTTGTATGGCACGTTCCGCACATTGATGCTCATGCTGGGGAGCCGAATCGGCCGCGGCACCGAGCCGAGAATGAAGCTGCATTGACACCCTCTCGGGCCAGCAAGGGGGAACGCTCCACGCCCCCCCTGCTGGCCACATTCTTGCCGAGAACTCCGCGCGAGCGCCTGTTCCGGCAACGCCCTGTCATAAAAATGTGCGGATTACTGTGATCCCATAAAGACATCACATCCCCGATGTCGCTCGATCACAGGAAGTCATCCATGCTTCAGCTTTCCCGAATGGTGCTGGCCGCCAGCCTTGGCGTCGCACTCAATCTCTATACGGTTGGAGGCGCGGTTGCAGCGCAGGAAGTGACCGGTGCCGGCTCGACCTTTATTTATCCGGTGCTTTTCAAGTGGGCCACCGATTACGACCATAAGACAGGCATCAAGGTGAATTATCAGAGCGTCGGCTCCGGTGCTGGTTTGGCGCAGATCAAGGACGGCGCTGTGGATTTCGGCGCCACGGACATGCCTCTGAAATCGAGCGACTTGCAAACCTTGGGCTTGCAGCAGTTTCCCTCCGTCATTGGCGGGGTGGTGCCGGTGATCAACATCCCTTCGATCAAACCCGGCACACTGAGATTCAGCGGTCCGGTGCTGGCGGCTATTTATTTAGGCAACATCAAGAAGTGGAATGATCCGGCACTGAGCGCGCTGAACCCCGGCCTGAAACTGCCCGACAGCAATATCACCGTGGTTTACCGATCGGACGATTCCGGCACCACCTTCAACTGGGCCAGTTATCTATCAAAAGTCAGCGCTGAATGGCAGAACAAGGTCGGCTCCGGCACGTCGCTCAAATGGCCTGTGGGGATCGGCAGCAAAGGCAGCGAGGGCGTGGCGTCCTACGTGAAAAAAATGCCGAACTCGATCGGTTATGTGGAATACGCGTACATCAAACAGCAAAACCTGAACTACGGGATTCTGCGTAACGCTGCGGGAAACTACATAACGCCGAGTACGGATTCCTTCCAGGCGGCCGCTGCCACAGCGGATTGGAAAGACACCAAGGATTTTGACCTGTCGTTGCTGGACGCTCCGGGGGACAAAGCCTACCCGATTACCGCCGCCACCTTCATTCTGCTGTACAAGCATCCCAAAGATGCAGATCGACAGAAAACCGTTCAGGACTTTTTCCAGTGGACGCTGCAAAGCGGTGAAGAACAAGCGCGCTCACTCGACTTCGCGCCACTACCGGCAGACTTGAAGAGGATCATCGAGAGATCGTGGGAAGGCGCTCCAACCGCGCCATAAGGCGAAGAAGCGAGCGTTAAAGTAAACGCTCGCAGCCCCCACGACGAGGGGTAGCCGTTCACAGCACTTGCCTAGAAGCAAGCGGATGCAAGGTTCGAGGAATGGATTAAAAAGGTTTCCGATTGAGCTCACCGGAATGAAAAAAGGCGCCCCGAAGGACGCCTTTTTGATGGCTGCAGCGGCTAATTGAGCCGCGAGCCGGATTTTCTGCCCGGGAACTGCTGGGGCGAAAATGGTCGGGGTGAGGGGATTCGAACTCCTGACATCCTGCTCCCAAAGCAGGCGCGCTACCGGACTGCGCTACACCCCGATGAAACACGTGAAGCCTAACGGATGACGCAACGGGCGTCACTCCCTAAGATTCAACCCGATGAAGCCAGGTCAAAAATGGTGGGTCGTGTAGGATTCGAACCTACGACCAATTGGTTAAAAGCCAACTGCTCTACCAACTGAGCTAACGACCCAAATAATGGTCGGGGTGAGGGGATTCGAACTCCTGACATCCTGCTCCCAAAGCAGGCGCGCTACCGGACTGCGCTACACCCCGACGGTACTACCTCTGGAAATTGGCTCCGTGACCAGGACTCGAACCTGGGACCCAATGATTAACAGTCATTTGCTCTACCGACTGAGCTATCACGGAACGTATTCAATTTCAGTTGTAGCGTTTGACGCGCTTCAAAACAGAAAAATTCAGTACTTCTCTGCAAAACGAATCTTGCACCTACTGCCCTGAATCTACTGCATTTTCAGCCTCTTCGACTTGTCCGTATCGCTACGTTCACGTCTCTGAGGCGCGCTATTCTACATTCCCAGAAACAGGTGTCAACCCTCCAAATTGCTTTTAAGACAATGATTTGCGACTTTTTTTCGGCCAGCCCTTCCGAATGCCCAAAACCGGATGATCCCTCCTCAGGGAGCGCACGTGCATAAAAAAGGGCGCTTCCTGAGAAGCGCCCCTCTTGGTTCTTCCTATATAGGAAGCAGTGATCAGACGAATACGATCTCGTCGTTTTCCACCGCACCTTTGATCCGGGTGCCTGGCATGAAGCTGCCCGAAAGGATCATCTGGGCCAGCGGGTTTTCGATCCAGCGTTGAATGGCACGCTTCAACGGCCGCGCACCATACACCGGGTCGTAACCGACAGCGATCAGCTTCTCCAGCGCTTCTGGCGTCAACTCCAGGCTCAAATCCCGCTCGGCCAGCCGCTGACGCAGACGCCCCATCTGGATTTCAGTGATACCGGCAATCTGGTCATGACCCAATGGCTCGAAGATCACCACTTCGTCGACCCGGTTGATGAACTCCGGACGGAAATGCGAGCCCAGAGCGTCCATCACGGCCGCGCGCTGTGCTTCGCGGTCCCCTACCAGCTCCTGAATCCGAGACGAACCCAGGTTGGACGTCATGACGATCACCGTATTGCGGAAGTCGACGGTGCGACCATGGCTATCGGTGAGACGCCCATCCTCAAGCACCTGCAGCAGAATGTTGAACACATCCGGATGCGCCTTTTCGACCTCGTCCAGCAGCACCACCGAATAGGGCTTGCGGCGCACGGCCTCGGTCAGGTAGCCACCTTCCTCATAGCCGACATACCCCGGCGGGGCACCGATCAGACGAGCCACCGAGTGCTTCTCCATGAACTCCGACATGTCGATGCGGACCATGGCTTCTTCGGTATCGAACAGGAATTCGGCCAACGCCTTGCAGAGTTCCGTTTTGCCCACGCCGGTGGGGCCGAGAAACATGAACGAACCGCTCGGACGATTCGGGTCGGATAAACCGGCACGCGAACGACGAACGGCGTTGGAGACGGCCACCACCGCCTCGTTCTGGCCGATCACGCGTTCGTGCAGCAGGCTCTCCATTTTCAACAGCTTGTCCCGCTCGCCTTCGAGCATCTTCGACACGGGGATCCCCGTCCATTTCGAGACGACTTCGGCAATTTCTTCCTCGGTGACCTTGCTGCGCAGTAGCTGATTCTCCGGCTTACCGTGCTGGTCGACCATTTGCAGGCTGCGCTCCAGATCGGGAATCACGCCGTATTGCAACTCAGCCATGCGGTTGAGATCGCCACGACGGCGCGCCGCTTCCAGTTCCTGACGAGACTGCTCGATTTTCTGCTGAATCTGCGCAGACCCGGTAACTTCCGCTTTCTCCGAGGTCCAGACTTCTTCGAGATCGGCATATTCACGCTCCAGGCGAGCAATTTCCTCCTGAAGTTTCTCCAGGCGCTTGAGCGCGGCTTCGTCATCTTCCTTCTTGAGGGCCTGGGATTCGACCTTGAGCTGAATCAGACGGCGCTCCAGGCGATCGAGCACTTCGGGCTTGGAATCGATTTCCATGCGAATGCGGCTGGCCGCTTCGTCGATAAGGTCGATGGCCTTGTCCGGCAGCTGGCGGTCGGTGATGTAGCGATGGCTCAGTTTGGCGGCCGCGATGATCGCGCCATCCGTGATCGCCACCTTGTGATGGACCTCATAACGCTCCTTCAGGCCACGGAGGATCGCGATGGTGTCCTCTTCGCTCGGCTCGTCCACCAACACTTTCTGGAAGCGGCGTTCCAGTGCGGCGTCTTTCTCGATGTACTGGCGGTACTCGTTGAGCGTCGTGGCACCGACACAATGCAGTTCGCCTCGGGCCAATGCCGGCTTGAGCATATTACCCGCGTCCATCGAGCCCTCGGCCTTGCCGGCACCGACCATGGTGTGCAGCTCGTCGATAAACAGGATGACCTGGCCTTCCTGCTTGGAAAGCTCATTGAGCACTGCTTTCAGGCGTTCTTCGAACTCACCGCGAAATTTCGCACCAGCGATCAGCGCCCCCATGTCGAGGGACAATAAGCGCTTGCCCCGCAGGCCGTCCGGGACCTCACCGTTGATGATCCGCTGCGCGAGGCCTTCGGCAATCGCCGTTTTACCCACGCCTGGTTCGCCGATCAGGACCGGGTTGTTCTTGGTGCGACGCTGAAGCACCTGAATGGTCCGGCGGATTTCGTCGTCGCGGCCAATCACCGGATCAAGCTTGCCCTCTTCGGCACGCTTGGTCAGGTCAACGGTGTATTTGTCCAGCGCCTGGCGAGATTCTTCAGCGTTCGGGTCGTTGACCGCATCGCCGCCACGCAGGTTGCTGATGGCGTTTTCCAGGGCTTTTTTGCTGACACCCTGCCCGAGCAACAATTTGCCGAGCTTGCTGTTTTCGTCCATCGCGGCAAGCAGCACCAGCTCACTGGAGATGAACTGATCGCCTTTCTGCTGAGCCAGGCGATCAGCCTGATTGAGCAGACGCGCGAGGTCCTGCGACATGTTCACGTCGCCATTGGGGTTTTGAATCTTGGGCAGTTGATCCAGCTCTTTACTCAACGCCTTGCGCAGGCTGTTGATGTCGAAGCCGACCTGCATCAGCAGGGGTTTGATCGAGCCCCCCTGTTGCTCCAACAGGGCTTGCATAAGATGCGCGGGCTCGATGGCGGGATGGTCCATGCCCACCGCCAGGGATTGGGAATCCGATAAGGCTAGCTGTAACTTACTGGTCAAACGGTCAATACGCATTGGTCACCTTCCTAATGGGCAGGCCGGAGCAATGAACACACCTTAATGAAGAAACCTGCCAGATAGCCCTTAGATGCGGCCGATTCCACAGGATTCAAGCGACAGGTGCTTGACACAGATCAACATTAGCTGGCCGGGAAGAATTTGGTGGTCAGAGATATCTGATCGTAGGAGCGCGCTTGCCCGCGATAGCGTTGTGTCAGCCATGAATGCGTTGCTGACACAACGCTATCGCGGGCAAGCGCGCTCCTACAACCAGCAAATCGGATGCGTCAAACAGGCTCGATCCAGACCAACGAGGCAAACCGCCCGGTGCGTGCTCCACGGCGATAGGAGAAGAAACGCTCATCGTTGTAGGTCGACCAGCCGCCGCCGTACACCTCGGTGACGCCATGGGCAGCCAAGCGCAAGCGCGCCAAGCGGTAGATGTCGGCCATGAACTTGCCGTCATTGGCGCTGGGCACAAAGGCATTGGCAGTTTCAGGGTGCGTGTGGAGGAACGCGTCGCGCACCTCAGGCCCCACTTCGAACGCTTGCGGCCCGATGGCCGGCCCCAGCCAGACAAGCAGTTCTGAGGGTGCATCGGCAAAACTGTCGGCTGCCGCTTCAAGCACGCCTGCCGCCAGGCCCCGCCAACCCGCATGGGCCGCAGCCACCTGGGTACCTTGACGGTTGCAGAACAACGCAGGGAGGCAGTCGGCGGTCATGATGGTGCAGGCGACGCCCGGCGTCTTGCTCCAACTGGCATCGGCCTGCATGACCTGCGCGGGCGAGGCCTCGACGACCTCGACACCGTGCACCTGCTTGAGCCAAGCAGGCCGAACGTTCAAGGCGGTCGTCAGCTTCGAACGGTTTTGCGCAACCGCCCGCGGGTCGTCATCGACATGGTCGCCGAGATTGAAACTTTCGAACGGGGCAGCGCTGACGCCCCCCGCCCGGGTGGTGACGCACGCCTTGACGCCGACCGGTGCTGGCCAGTCGGGGATCAGCCAATCCGCCACCCGCTCGCTCATCCGACGAAGGCCTCGCGATCCTGCTTGAGCAGCGACAGCAGCCACACAAAATCATCGGGCAACGGCGATTCCCAGCTCATGCGTTGGCCAGTGGTCGGATGGTCCAGCTCAAGGAAGCGCGCATGCAAGGCCTGACGCGGGAAGTGTTTCAGCGATTCAACCATGGTCGGATTCGCCGCCGGCGGAATGCGGAAGCGCCCACCGTAGGCCGGGTCGCCCACCAGCGGAAAATTGATGTGCGCCATGTGCACGCGAATCTGGTGGGTACGGCCGGTTTCCAGCTTGACCCGCACATGGGTATGGGAGCGGAAGCGCTCGAGCACACGGTAATGACTGACGGCAGGCTTGCCACCTTCCATCACCGCCATGCGCTGACGCTGCTGGCCATGACGACCGATGGGAGCGTTGATCTTGCCGCCTGCCGTCACCACGCCGATCACGATGCATTCATAGATGCGGCTGACCGTGCGTTTCTGCAGCTGGGCAACGAGCTGAGTCTGCGCCTGAATGGTTTTGGCCACCACCATCAACCCGGTGGTGTCCTTGTCCAGCCGATGGACGATGCCGGCACGCGGCACGTTCACGATATCGGGCACATGGTGCAGCAGGGCATTGAGCAGCGTGCCATCCGCATGCCCTGCGGCGGGGTGCACCACCAGCCCCGCCGGCTTGTTGATCACCAGGATCTGGTCGTCTTCATAGACGATATCCAGCTCGATATCCTGGGCGACCCATTCACCTTGCGCCTCCTGTTCCGCCTTGAGGACCAGTTCGGCCCCACCGTGCACGATGTCACGCGGACGCAGCACGCCGCCGTCCACCGTCAGGCGGCCGTCCTTGATCCAGGCGGAGAGGCGCGAGCGGGAGTGCTCGGCGAAGAGTTGGGCGGCGACCTGGTCGAGGCGTTGACCGCCCAATTCGGACGGCACCTCTGCGCGAAGTTCAATGATCTCAGACATGCTCAAACTAGGAGGTGGCACGGGCCTTTGGTTTCGGCTGTGCGCTTGTGGTTAAATACGGCGTCTTTTGTCCCGGGGGTTCCACGGGGCGCCCATCATAACAGGACGGTCCTGCGCAAGACAGCAGGCCGTTATAGGGACGCAAGCCGCCATGCAAGTGAAACACCTGCTGCTGATAGCCATCCTCGGACTTACCGCTGCCTGTTCTTCGAAGAAAGAAGTCATCGACGAAAACCTCAGTGAAGTCGAGCTGTACCAGCAGGCGCAGGCCGATCTGGACAACAACAGCTACAACAGCGCAACCGAAAAACTGAAGGCGCTGGAGTCCCGCTACCCGTTCGGTCGCTACGCCGATCAGGCGCAGCTGGAGCTGATCTATGCCAACTACAAGAATGGCGAGCCTGAAGCGGCCAAGTCCGCCGCCGAGCGCTTCATTCGTCTGCACCCTCAGCACCCTAACGTCGACTATGCCTACTACCTCAAAGGCCTGACGTCGTTCGATCAGGACGTAGGCATCATCGCGCGCTTCCTGCCGCTGGATCAGACCAAGCGCGACCCGGGCGCCGCTCGTGACTCCTACAACGAATTCGCACAACTGACCAGCCGCTTCCCGAACAGCCGCTATGCGCCGGATGCCAAGCAGCGGATGATCTACCTGCGCAACCTGCTCGCTGCCTATGAAATTCACGTGGCTGACTATTACCTGACCCGTCAGGCCTATGTCGCTGCCGTCAACCGTGGCCGCTACGTGGTGGAAAACTTCCAGGAAACTCCATCGGTCGGCGACGGACTGGCCGTGATGGTCGAAGGCTATCAGCGTCTGCACCTGGACGATCTCGCGGACACCAGCCTTGAAGTGCTCAAAGCCAACTACCCGGATCACCCGCAACTGGCCGACGGCAAGTTCACTGCCCGCACACCTGACCCGGACAACCGCTCGTGGCTGTCGAAAGCGACACTGGGCCTGATCGAAAGCCGCCCACCGTTGCCGCCAGGAGAAACCCGCGCCAACCAGGACGTGATCAAGCAGTACCAGGATGCCAAGGAAGCCATCCCTGCTGATCTGCTGCCGGAAAACCAGAAAGAAGAAGAGAAGAACACCGACGACGACGGCACGCCGAAAAGCCGTTCGATTTTCAGTTACATGACCTTTGGTTTGTTCGACTGATTTCAAATATCGCGGTGTAAACGAAGAGAGGTCCTACGGGGCCTCTTTTTCATTTCATACGGTTTATAACCGTTCTCACGACTGTGCGCCCGACGGCCCGTTGGCTACACTGCGGCATCTTCACTCACTAAGCTGACATCCATGATTCGCTTGATTATGTGGATCGCCCTCATCGTGGCGGTGGTCTGGTTCTTCAAACGCGTAACCAAACGCCCTGCCCCATCCGCCAAGGCCGCCGCGCCTGACACCGACGCAGCTCCCATGGTCCGCTGTGCCCACTGTGGCGTGCATGTGCCCCGAGATCGCGCCTTGAGCGCGGGACAGCAGTGGTACTGCACTGAAGCGCATCGTCTCCAGGGCCCGGCTGCACGTGACCGCTGAGACCCTCTCGCTGGCGACGCCTCAGGCCCAGCGCATTCTGCGGTTGTATCACCTGTACCGTCTCAGCATCGGGATCCTGCTGGTGCTGTTGATTTCCACCAGCCTGGACGCCGAACTGCTGGAACTGGCCGACATTGAACTGTTCAGGACCGGGTGCTGGCTGTATTTGGTATTAAATATTCTGGTGGTCGTGCTGCTCGAGCGCCCTCGCCGACAGGGCCAGTTGTTCACACTGGCCCTGTCCGACGCAGTGATGCTGTGTGCATTGTTTTACGCGGGCGGGGGTGCACCCAGCGGGTTGGGCAACCTCATCGTGGCGTCCGTAGCGATCAGCAATGTACTGCTGCGTCGCAAGACGGGCTTGCTGATCGCCGCCATCTCGGCCATTGGCATCATCTACCTGACGTTCTACATCAGTTACAACAAACCCGTTGCAGTCAACCACTTCGTCCAGGCCGGTTTGCTCGGCGCGCTGTGCTTCGCGGCAGCGCTGCTGGTGCAGACCCTTGCCCGGCGGTTGCAAGCCAGTGAGGACATCGCGGAACAGCGCGCAGCCGATGTCGACAACCTTGAAGAACTCAACGCGTTGATCCTAGAGCGCATGCGCACCGGGATTCTGGTACTGGATGCCCACCATCGCGTGCTGCTGGCGAATCACAGCGCGCTGACCCTGCTAGGTCATGAGCGCCTGCTCGGTGAGGTTATCGATCCCTACTCACCGCAACTGATCGAGCGCCTGCGGCAGTGGCAAATCAACTCTTCGATGGCGCCGCGCAGCATTACCACATCAGCCATAGGCCCCGTATTACGCCCAGGCTTCATCGCACTGACCCGGGGCAATCAGCGTCATACCCTCGTGTTCCTCGACGATCTGTCGCAGATATCGCAGCAGGCCCAGCAACTCAAACTGGCCGCTCTGGGGAGGTTGACCGCCGGCATCGCGCATGAGATCCGCAACCCCCTGGGCGCCATCAGTCATGCCGCCCAGTTGTTGCACGAATCCGAGGAACTGACCGGCGCAGACCGGCGTCTGAGTCAGATCATTCAAGATCAATCACGACGGATGAATCTGGTGATCGAGAACGTCTTGCAGTTGTCCCGCCGACGTCAGACCGAACCCCATCTGCTCGACCTGCGCCAGTGGCTCGAACAGTTCGTCCGCGACCTGCGCAGCAATCTTCCCGTCGACCAGTCCGTGCATTTGGAAATGGGCTTTGGCACATTGACCACGCGCATGGATGCCGAACAACTGCAGCAAGTGCTGACCAATCTGGTTCAGAACGGACTACGCTACAGCGGTCAATTGCACGAGCGGGCTCAAGTCTGGCTTCGGCTGTTCCATGACGCTCAGAGTGATTTGCCCAGCCTCGAAGTGCTGGATGACGGCCCGGGCGTACCTGCCGAGCACCTGACCAAAATCTTCGAGCCCTTTTTCACCACTGAAAGCAAAGGAACGGGACTGGGCTTGTACCTCTCGCGTGAGCTGTGCGAAAGCAATCAGGCGAACCTGGACCATTCTCCGCGTGAAGGTGGTGGCTGTTGCATGCGGATCACTTTCGCCCATCCGTTCAAGTTGAGTTGAAGATGAGCCAACGGCAAAAAATCCTGATCGTCGACGACGAGCCCGATATTCGCGAGTTGCTGGAAATCACGCTAGGGCGCATGCGGCTGGACACGCGCAGCGCCCGCAATGTGAAGGAAGCCGAAGAGTGGCTGGCGCGCGAGCCTTTTGACCTGTGCCTTACAGACATGCGCCTGCCCGACGGCAATGGCCTTGAGCTGGTGCAGCATATTCAGAAGCGCCACACCCAGGTGCCCGTTGCGATGATCACTGCCCACGGCAACTTGGACACGGCCATCCATGCGCTGAAGGCCGGTGCCTTCGACTTTCTGACCAAACCTGTGGACTTGGGCCGCCTGCGCGAATTGGTCGGCAGCGCCCTGCGTCTGCACCAGTCGTCCTTCAATGACAACAGCATCGACCACCGCCTGCTTGGAAAGTCGCCCCCCATGCAGGCGCTGCGCAAGCAGATCGGCAAGCTCGCCCGCAGCCAAGCCCCCATCTACATCAGCGGTGAGTCTGGGAGCGGTAAGGAACTGGTCGCTCGGCTCATTCACGAGCAAGGGCCACGCGCCGACAAGCCGTTTATTCCGGTGAACTGTGGCGCCATTCCAAATGAATTGATGGAAAGCGAATTCTTCGGCCACCGCAAAGGCAGCTTCACCGGAGCCCATGAGGACAAGCCTGGCCTGTTTCATGCGGCGAATGGGGGCACGTTGTTTCTGGACGAGGTGGCGGATCTGCCTTTGGCGATGCAAGTGAAACTGCTTCGGGCGATACAGGAAAAATCCGTGCGCGCTGTCGGTGGCCAGCAGGAACAGGTGGTGGACGTTCGCGTGCTCTGCGCGACCCACAAAGACCTGAGTGTGGAAGTCGCCGCCGAACGCTTCCGGCAGGACCTCTACTACCGCCTCAATGTGATCGAACTGCGCGTCCCGCCTTTACGCGAGCGCGGCGAAGACATCGAGGAAATCGCCAACAGCGTCCTTCGTCGTCTGGCAGAAGGCAGCGGCCAGCCCCCAGCCCGTCTCACCTCTCCAGCGCTGGCAGCCCTGAAGGGCTACCGCTTCCCCGGCAACGTTCGGGAACTGGAGAACATGCTCGAGCGGGCGTATACCCTGTGCGAAAACGACCAGATCCATGGGGACGATCTGCGCCTGGTCGACCCCGTTGCGGCCAACGAGTCGGGCGGCCCGCGTCTCGCGGACATCAACAACCTGGAGGACTATCTCGAGAACATCGAGCGCAAACTGATCCTTCAGGCCCTCGAAGAAACCCGGTGGAACCGAACCGCAGCGGCGCAGCGGTTGAACCTGACCTTCAGGTCGATGCGGTATCGATTGAAAAAGTTGGGCTTGGAATAGCGGGCAGGTGACGCCCTTTCAGCCCTTGAAGCAGCCCACCCATCTACTTCGTCAATCGTCCCTGCGGGGCGTATGGCGCTGGATCGATGATCGGCGAATCCCCCACAAGCAAATCCGTCAGCAACTGACACGACGCCGGCGCCAGCACCAGGCCATTGCGGAAATGCCCGCAGTTCAGCCACAGCCCATCGTGCCCCGGCACTGGGCCGATGTAGGGAATGCCCTCCGGGGAGCCAGGGCGCAGCCCCGCCCAGTGCGCCACGACTTCGGCGTCCGCCAATGCCGGGATCAGTTCGATCGCCGACGCTTTCAGGCTCTCCAGCGCGCTGTCGGTTGGCGTCTTGTCGTAGCCTTGGTACTCGAGCGTGCTGCCGATCAGGATATGGCCGTCGCGCCGTGGGATGGCGTAACGGCCCTTGGCGAGAATCATGCTCGGTAAGAAATCCGACGAGCATTTGTAAAGGATCATCTGCCCTTTTACTGGCTCCACGGGTAATTCCATTTCGAGCTTCCCAAGCAGATCACCGCTCCACGCACCGGCGGCCAGCACGAGGCTGTCCCCGAGCAGCTCACCCGCCGAGGTCCGTACCCCGATAATGGCGTTTCCCCTGCGCACAAAATCGTTGACCTCACAGTGTTCGTGCAGCGTCACGTTGGGCATCGCCAGCAAGGCCGCCTTGAGTGATTTGACCAAACGCGGATTGCGCACGTTAGCGACGTCAGCCATGTGAATCGCGCGCTTGTATCCCGCCCCCATGACCGGGACTGCGTCGTACACAGCGGAGATGTCCACCGAAGACAGCGGCCGTTGGAAGCGCGTTGCCCACTCGAGCGCTTGGCGTTCGTCGTCGAGGTCCAGCCAGTACAGTCCGGTTTTGTGAACCTCGGGGTCGATGCCGGTTTCGGCGAACAAGCGCTCGGCCAGCTGTGGATAAAAATCCTGAGACCAATGCGCCAGCGCTGTCACTGCCGGGCTGTAGCGCCATGGGTATAACGGCGAGACAATCCCTCCCCCTGCCCATGACGACTCTTGCCCAACGCCCGACCGGTCGATCAGAACGACCTTCTGCACCTTCGGCGCGAGATTGAAGGCCGTCAATAGACCAATGACGCCACCACCGATGATCACCACCTGTTGCCTGGACATGCAAAACCCGATCATTTGATGAAAAACCACACGCCGGAGGTGCGCGAATGGCGTCGCAAACACCCGACTCAGGAAGCTGAAAACCACGCCGATGCCGCTGATCCGGCGAATATCTCCGGACATCCACTACAGCGCGACTTTGAACCTGAGTAGTATCACCATATTTCCAACGAAAAATGGAATTTCCTTGATGGATTTCAGCTCTGGCCTTACGCGTCCGGTTTCGCGTCGCAGCTGGCAAAGTCCTATGAGGGGCAACAGCCACGGATTCACCCTGATCGAATTGATCGTGGTGGTCGTGATCGTGGGCATTTTTGCGGCGATGGCGGTACCGAACTTTACCGGCTTGATCCACCGGATGAACGTTCGGGCAGCGGCTGATGAATTTTATGACCTGATGCAGTATGCGCGAGCGGAAGCGGTGACGCGGGGGACGACCGTGAACATCAGCGCGGCGTCCGGTACCACCAATATCATCGTGCGGCTCGGCTCGACCTCCACGGGCACAATCCTCAGGCAGGTCGGGGCTGCCGGGCTGCAGAGCGGTATCGCCATCAACTCGAGCGTGACCAGTGTCATTTTCTCGCCCACCGGAACCGCATCAACCTCGACCTGCTTTCAGGTCAATTACCCGACCGACGCTGCCACCGCGCCCCAGTATGTCGCGCTGCTGACCAGTGGTCGCATTACCTCTCCTTCCACCAGCAAACCGAGTGGATGTTGATGAACCTTGCCTCATTTCGTAACAGCGCAGGCTTCAGCATGATCGAAGTCCTGGTCAGCCTGATCGTCATCGCTGTCGGTGTGCTGGGGATGGTGGCCTTACAAAGCAAGGCGATTCCCTACACGCAGGACTCGGTGCAACGCAACGCTGCGATCATGCTGGTTGATGATCTGGTGGAGATCATCCGTGCCGCCCCCGCAGACTGCACCACTGCAAACGGCTGCCTGACGCCACCCGGCACGAACTTCCCTGCCGTACCTTCCAGTTGCGTCCCTACCCCTGCCGCACTCGCCGACCAGATTGGCTGCTGGACGGCGAGGGCTCGGGCGGTCCTCCCGGGTGTGACCAATGCCCTGCTTGCGAGCGCATTCTATATCTGTAAAAGCGCCAGCCCTGGGGTAACGACGTCGTGCACGACATCCAGCACCACCAATGCCGAGCTCGAAATACAAGTCGCCTGGACGGTAAAAAGCGCCGCCGATTGCATGACGGGAAGCACTTCGACCCTCGAAGGCACCTGCACCTACCGGCTGAGGACGCGCATCAGATGATCAAAAACCTGCACGGTCGCCAGCAAGGTTTATCCCTGATCGAGCTCATGGTCGCCATGCTGATCGGGCTGTTCCTCATTCTCGGGGTGACTCAAATCTTCATCAATAACCAGCGAAGCTACCTTTTCCAGCAGGGGCAGATCGGCAACCAGGAAAACGGCCGCTTCGCATTGGCGTTACTCAGCCAGGAGCTGCTGAAAGCGGGCTACAGGAGCGATCCGAAAAGCCCTCTTACAGCCGACAATTCGCTGACCAGTTGCAATTTGAACGCAGGCGCCGGTGTTGCAGCCGTTTCGGCTTCGTCTCTGTGTATCCAGTATCAAGCGACCAACAGAGCAGACGTCAATTGCCAGGGGGCAGCGTTGTCAGACGCGAACAGGAACGCCATCGTGACCCCCTACGGTCAGACCAACCCCAAGGTCGTTGAGCGGATAGAGTTCGACGCCACCACGGGCTCCATTACCTGCACCACCAGCGCTGGGAGCCAACAACTGGTCACCGGTGTCAAGGATCTACGCTTTGAGTACGGCTCGGGTCCTGGCAATGGCAGCAAAACCGTGACCGCCTGGAGTGCGACACCGAGCGCCAGCAGCACCATAGCCGCTGTCCGTTACAACGTGCTGATGCAAAACCCGGGAACGTCCGCGATCAGGGATAACACCTCGCTTGCATCAGCGGCGTTGACGGATTGGAACAGTCGTTTCGGCACCACGTATGGCACCTCCAACGACGACAAGACCAGCATTTACCAGTACGTGCAGGGAACGATCATGATTCGGAACCAGATGCAATGACGCGCTCCAGCCAACTCCGTCTCGGCTGCGTCGCTCGCCGGCAAGCGGGTGCGACATTGATCGTGGCCATTGTGATGCTGCTGATCATCACGCTGTTGGCACTGTCGAGTATGCGGGGGGTATCGCTCGAGTCGCGCATCACGGGCAATCTCAAACAGCAGAAAACCTTGCTCAATGCTGCGGAAGCCGCCTTGCGAATGGGCGAGCAGAGCATCAATCAGGGCCAATGCACGTCGCCCACCTTCGCCCCTTGTGTCCCGATCAGCAGCGTGACGGCGAATGCGAACGCGGACACGCCCCAACTGTTCAATACCACCGCCTTCGCCGCCTACCTCAACACCGTTCAAGCCAACGCCTACGAAGTACGGGTGCAGTGGTATGTCGTGGACCTGAAACTGCTCGGCGGGCAGACGCAAAACATGTGTGCGCTGCTGGCAAGGGATTGCGGACGGCACTACTACGAAATCACCGCCTGCGCCTCCGCATCCAGCACGGTCACGTGCAGTGCCGATGCCAATATCCCGCGCGTGATCCTGCGCACGGTGTTTGCCATTTCCGACTCATGAGTGCCTCCGACAGCGATCGACCATGAAGAAGCCCAACACGCTCAGCCGTTTCATCGTTGCTCTGGTTTGCCTACTGCCATTGGCTGTCGCCCATGCTGCGGTAAGCCAGGTGCCGGCGCAGTT
Organism: Pseudomonas sp. RIT409; assembly: GCF_003052515.2. Taxonomy (GTDB): domain Bacteria; phylum Pseudomonadota; class Gammaproteobacteria; order Pseudomonadales; family Pseudomonadaceae; genus Aquipseudomonas. The sequence continues at coordinate 141,444 of NZ_QARE02000011.1, forward strand.
GCCTCTGTTTGTGAACAACTCGGTCCCACCGCTGAACATGCTGGTGGTCGGTCGCGATCACAAGCTTTTCTTCCCGGCGTACAACGATGCTTCGGACCTGGACGGCGACGGTTCGATCGACCTCCGCTACAAGCCTTCTATTACCTATCTGGGGTATTTCGATTCCAATACCTGCTACAGCTATGGCAGCGGCTTTTTCTCGGCCACCGCCACGGCGACCAACAAGAAGTGCAGCGGCCGCTGGAGCGGCGATTACCTCAATTACCTCACCACATCGCGAGCTGACGCCTTGCGAAAAGTGCTTTACGGTGGCTATCGCAGCACCGACACCACAGACTCGACGATTCTGGAGCGGGCGTACATTCCAACCGACGCGCACACGTGGGGCAAGGAGTACACCAGCTTTGATATCGATGGCTACAACCTCTCCGACTACACACCGTATGCCAACCCAACCACCGGGCGCAGGACACTTTTCGCCAATAACACCCAATCGACGCTGAACGGGCCTCTTCTGCGGGTCTTGCCGAATATCGCCAACGTGAGGATTTTCGGCTGGGTGTCGCGAGAGTCCGTGCAAGGGGGGTCGACCGCGACCACCACCTCATTCAGCAACGTCGTCGTCAACCCCGACGACTACGTCGTTCGCGTTCAGGCCTGCAAGACCGGATTCCTGGAAAGCAACTGCAAGCTGTATCCCAACGGGAAGTACAAGCCCACGGGCATCCTTCACGATTTCGGTGAGGGTAATCAGATGTACTTCGGGCTGATGACAGGCACTTACCAGAACAACTTGCAGGGGGGCGTCATTCGCAAGGCCATCAGCAGTTTTGCCAACGAGATCAATGCGTCCACGGGAGTGTTCATCACCCGCGACTCGGCAGGCAACCGGACGGGTATCATCGGCAACCTGGACGGCCTGACGATCACCAACACAGGCTGCAGCAGCCAAGGCAACTCCATCACCAATGGTTCCTGTCAGTCGTGGGGCAATCCTCTGGCGGAAATGATGTTCGAGACGTTGCGATACTTCTCGGGCGAGACATCGCCTACGTCCAGTTACGCAGCCGGGCTGGGCGACACCGCGTTGGGACTGACCAGCCTGGCAACCTGGACCAACCCTTATTCGGCCACACCCGATGCGAATGCCAACGCCCCGACCTACCCCAGCTGTTCAAAGCCGTTCCAGACGCTTTTCAGCGACGTAAACCCCAGCTACGACTCCGACTTGCCGGGGAGCGCCTACAACACGGCCGCTGCACCCTCGGTTCCGACCGCGCTGAGCAACTTCAACGCGCAGACTCAGGGTCAGGTCATCTGGAACAACGATGTCGGCGCAGGCAGTCGTAACATCAATATCGGCCAGACGCCATCGGCCAGCGATACAGCTCCGACAGCGAAAGTCGCGTCCAGCCTGGGCAATATTCGCGGTCTGCCGGAAGAGGCGACCAAACAAGGGACGTTCAATGCAGGCAGCGTTGCTTATTTCGGCAATACTCGCCCAATCACCTCGCTAGGCAGCCAGAAAGTCCAGACGTTCTCCATCGCACTGTCGTCGACGTTGCCAAGAATCCAGATGCCTGTCGGCAACGGCACCATCACGTTGCTGCCCTTCGGCAAGGTAACCAACAACGACACCAACGAGCAGCTCACCGGTTTCTACATCGACTCGATGTACAACATGCCGGGGCAGCCGACTGACAGTACGGTCAACGGAGGGCGGCCACAGGCGATATTCCGGGTCGTGTACGACGACAGTGGCCAGGGTGGCGACTACGACATGGACGCCATCGTGCTGTACACCGTGTCAGTGATCGGCTCCGGTTCCACGGCCACACTCAGCGTCACATCAGAGACCGTTTATTCCGTAGCCGGATATGAGTCCCACATGGGCTACACGATCTCAGGCACCACGGCGGACGGCATCTATCTGGAAGTGACGGGCGGCGGCAACGGCAATACCCGCTACTCCTTCGACACCCCCGGTTCGCAACTCCCGGGTTCATGCTCAGGTGTGACGTGCCCCCTACTGCCCGGCATGCGCTCGGGCAGCATCGTGGTCAACGGCGGCGCCTCTCACACCCGGACGTTCAGCCCCTCGTCCACGCGCTCCGTGACCAACCTGAACGATCCGCTGTGGTATGCCGCGAAATGGGGCGGCTTTGGCGACGCGAACAACATCAGCACCAGCTTGCCCGTGGATGGCCAGTGGGATTCCAATGACAGCGGTACTCCGAACAACTATTTCCTGGTGAGTAACGCTTCGACCCTGAAAGATCAGTTATCCGCGGCGTTCAACCAGATCCTGCAGACCAACAGCTCCGTCGCCACACCGACCGTGCTGCCGGCGTTGGGTACTACCAGCAGCAGCTCGACCTACCTGAACAGCTTGAACGTCGCCACCTGGAGTGGTGATCTGATCAAGACCACGACCACTTACACCTCGACCAACCCAACAGGCACGACCGTGCAGAACTGGTCCGCCTCGGCCCAGATGCCTACCTGGAGCACGCGTAATATCCAGATCGCGACCCAAGCGGGCAATGCCCTCCAGCCCTTCACTTACAGCAACCTGGGCAATCGCACGTATTCGGGGGTCGCGCTTCAAACAACGCTGACTTCCGATCAAGTCGATTTCATCAAAGGTGACACCAGTAAAGCGACCTCCACATTTCGTCGGCGGGCTTCACTGATCGGCGACCTGGTGAACTCCTCTCCCTCGGTCGCCGAGGGAGCTCTCTACGACCCGACCACCGCCGATACGCTCAACGGCACGCCGGGGACTTATGCCGCTTATCAAAGCACCCAGAGCGGACGTCGCGGGCAAATTTATGTCGGCGCCAACGACGGCATGCTGCATGGGTTCGACAGCACAACGGGGGTCGAAAAATTTGCGTTCATTCCTTCCGCTGTAATTTCCAACCTCAGCGTACTGACCAACAAGGACTACAACAGTAACTCTTCGCTGCACCGCTATTACGTGGACAGTACACCCGTCATCGCGGACGTTTACTTCTCTGGCGCCTGGCACACGATTCTCGTCGGCACGCTGGGAGCGGGCGGCCGGGAAGTCTTCGCGCTGGACATCACCAACCCCGACAGCATCACGCTGCTGTGGGAGTTCACCTCGCAAAACGACGTTGATCTGGGCTCAAGCTTTTCGATTCCAGTCATCTCCAAATTGCATTCGGGTGAATGGGGCGTCATTTTCGGAAATGGCTACAACGGCAACAATGGCAACGCCTCATTATTCGTCCTCAATGCCGCGACTGGCGCTCAGATCGCCAAGCTGACGACTTCCGTCGTGGGCAACAACGGCCTCTCGTCGCCGGTGGTATTGGACGCCAACGCAGACGGCATTGCGGATTACGTTTATGCGGGCGACCTGCTAGGAAATCTCTGGCGATTCGATTTGATCAACCCTGGCTCGTTGACCTCAACCACTTCGGCCAGTAACTACAAGGTCGCATTCGGTAACAAGCCACTGTATACGGCCACGGTAAGTGATACGGCAGGGTCGGCGGTTCAATCCATCACGGCGGCTCCCATCGTCCTGACCCATCCCACAGCAACGGGCACCCTCGTCATCTTTGGTACCGGGCGTTACTTCACATCGGCGGACAAGACGACTACGGATCTGCAGACGTTGTACGGAATCTGGGACAAACAAACGGCGGCTCAGACGGCGGGATCGACGCCGGTGCTCGCCAGGTCGAGCCTGCAGCAGCAAACCATCACCAGTCAGGTCAACAATGCATCGTTCGGCACCTCAAGCAGCGACATCCGTCTGGTCAGCACCAACACCGTGGACTGGAACACCAAATCGGGCTGGTACCTCAATCTGGCGGCTGGGACGTCGCTGCTGGGCGAACGCCTGGTCGATCCGATGACGCTGAGCGGAAGCGTCCTGTTCGCGTCGACCCGCATTCCCAGCACGGATGTCTGCAGCCCCGGCGTGACCGGCTGGCGATATGGGCTGGACCCCTACACAGGAGGCAGGACTACTTTCACCGTCTTCAACTTGCGGCGCAACGGCACCATTTCAACCGCTGACAATTACAACGACAACATCGTAAGCGCCCTGAGCATCAACGGCGTAGGCACCACGTTAAGTTCCACCGCCGGCCTGAAAACGGCAACGTCCTCCACAGGCGACTCTATCGTCGTCAACACTGGTACAGGTTTCGTCGGCCGTCAGACCTGGCGCTCCATTCCTTATCCATGAGGCTCTGCTCCATGCGTTACGCAAATGACCCGCAACGTGGCTTTACCCTGATCGAACTGATGGTCACCGTGGCCATCGTCGCCATCCTTGCCGCTGTGGCGTACCCGCAATATACAAAGTATGTGCAGCGCGGCTACCGGTCAGAGGGCATCGCCCAACTGAATGATGCAGTCGCCAGGATGGAGCGGTACTACGCGCAAACCAACAGCTATGACGTGGGGGCGGATTTGAGCAAATTGGGCCTCACGGCCGGCTCAGCCACAGGGAAGTACTCGCTAACCGTCAGCAGCGGGGCAACCACCTACACGTTCTCAAGCGCCCCTCAGGGCAGCCAACAAAGCGATACATGCGGCACGCTGACGATCAATCAGGCCGGTAACCGCACACCCGACCCGAGCACTACAACCTGCTGGAAGTAGCCCCTAACGCCCCCAACACCGCTCCACACTGGCATCACCCGCCATCCCCTGGTTGTCACGCCTGCCAGTATGATCGAGCACAAACCCACCGCATCGGTCGCCGCTCACCGATGTGCCAGCCCGGGGCAGCGCGGTCAGTGAAAACGCGCGCTGCGAACGCTCAGCCTCGATCACATAGAACGCGTTCCCCTCAGACACCTCATGCTGGCGAACAGGAGGGCCTTGGCTGTCCGAGTACTGCCCTGCTTTTGAATAAAAGCGCTCCAATCGATGGGCCTCGTCGATCAACAGCGCGGCAATCTCGGCGCGACGGACTTTGCGCACATGCTCGCTGTACGCCGGATAGGCGATGCTCGCGAGGATTGCGGCAACGGCGATGGCTATCAGCAACTCGATCAACGTGAAACCACGTCCTTTCATGTGCAGCCCCTCACAAACGCTGGCGCCACATGATGCGTTGCGCTTCGGTGTGGAGGCTTTCGAGCACCGTTCGGCTCGTCCCCTGAAGGCCAATGGCAGTGACGCGATAAAGTTTCTGCGGCCGTTCCAGAGCCTGACCGCCAACGACATCTTCGATCTCGCCCAGGTATTGAATGCCTAGCAAGCCGTTGGGGCGGGCAGCCCATACCACCCCGGAAGCGCCGCGCGCTGCTTCGGTCAATGTCATGGCTTCCGGTGGCGGTAGACACGCGACAGGGCTTGGACATCGGGCTTGTGAAAAGCCAGGGGATCGAATGAGCGCCTCACCCAAGCGCAACGTCGACTCGGCGGCTTGGAACGAGGCATCCCGCGCTGCCTGGCTCCCTGCCATCTTTTCCTGGAGTGTGGCGTTCTGCATCGAGGACGTGGCGAGCAAGGTCAACAGCAATAAAAAAACCAGTCCGGCGATCAATACGGCTCCTCGCTGCGTTGCCACTGCCCCGCCCTCCTCAATTCAATCGGTTGCGAATGGCCGCAACGGCGTGAAAGGTCTGTTCCCGCGCGTGATCCAACGGGTCGAACAACACCAGGCTCATGCGCACACTTCGAACCCGTGCGGGATCGGGTTGCGAGGTGTAACGCGCGACCCTGGGGACATCGGCCCCAACCGCTTCACCGAACAACACGGTGAAGTTCCGAACATGACTCAACAACGGCTGACCATCGAGCGTGAGTTCGTTGCGCTGCGCATTGAAGCGGTAGACATGCTGTTGAATGGGCATCGCAATTTGACCAGGCAACAGTGACGGCGCGCGTCCTCGTGACCAGGCCACCGCCGAAGAGGTGCAATCGGTGTGGATGACCCAGTCGTGCCACGTTCGGGCGGGGTCGACTGAGGCTGTGATCAGTGTCAACGATCGCTGTGCGGCGTCCCACTTCAACGGTGCGTTGAACGCCGTGGAGAAGCGCCCGGCCTGGCTCTCGTCGCGAATGCTCCGCAGGCAGCCGAACATGCCCACCAGGCGTATGTCCTCCGCCATTTTGCTCAGCACAAAGCGGGCATCTTCCTGCAGGGCCGCCGAAGCGGCCTGGCTGAGGTACGTGCGTTTCGAACCGATGAACAGTTGCGTCAACGCCAGTGTGATCACGAGCCCAAGCACCAATGCCAGCAGCGCTTCGATCAACCCGAACCCGACCATCCGGCGCATCATGGCCAATGCTCCGGCCCAATGTGGCTGCTCACCGTCAGCCGTTGCCGAGGCTGACTTTCGAGGGCGTGGGCGCGGCTGTCGTCCCACTCCAACGTAATCGTGGCCTGACTGCCCGTTAGCTGAACGGACGCCTCTACATCCTCGCCCACGGCTCGTTTCAACTGGTCCGCAAAATCGAAAAGGTCCTGATTGCGGGGCTGGTCCAGCTGCCCTATTGCAGGGGCCTGGTCCAAGGACGAGAGGGCGTAACGGGGATCTGGATTGGCGCGCATGCGCTCAAGCAAATCGTGGGCGATAAAACTCACCTGCGTGCCGCGCAACGCGCTGTCGGTCTGCTTCAATGCATTGGCCTGCAGAAGCGACACCCCCAAAACACCCACCGCCAACACCAGCACCGCCACCAACACTTCGATCAAGGTGACGCCAGACTGCCTTGCCATCATCCGCAATTACCTTTGCGATTACCGTGCAGACACCATTGAAGACGAGGGTGAGCGCTTCGTCGGGGGTGTTGTGTTACTGGAGCTTGCGGACATATCGGCTGACAATCGGCGCCCTTGTCAGCCGTGCCGTTGAAGGGTTTGCTGATGCACTGCGATGCAGGGAAAAGGGCAAATCATGCAGAAAGGGCTGACGCTGATCGAATTGCTGATGGGGTTGGTCGTGGTCGGTATCCTGGCAGTGCTCGCCACGCCCGCCTTTCACTCACTGATCGAATCCCAGCGGCGACACGACGCGGCTCAGCAACTGACCACCGGGTTGCGGATGGCGAGAGTCGAGGCGATCCAGCGTGGCTACCCTGTGATCGTGCAGGCGTCGGGTGGGCGCTGGAGTGACGGCTGGAGCGTGTTCGTTGACACCAATCGCAATCGATACAGGGATGAGAATGAAACGACACTGGCCGAGCGTAACGGGCATCGGCGCGTGAAGGTGATTGGCAACGGCAGGGTGTCCAGCCAGGTCGGCTTCGACAGCAGCGGAAGGCTGCTGAACAACGCGAACGGCACGCTGGCCGTCTGCCACAAGGACTCACCCGCCAGTCATTTTCAGATTGCGATCGCCGTGACCGGGAGGGTGACTCTGCGCAGCGAAGGATTCAGCATCGAACCCTGCGCCTGACCCGCGTTACTGAACCTGCTTGACCCGCAACTCTTTGGGCATCGAGAACGTGATGTTCTCCTCGCGACCGGCAAGTTCATCCGCCCCCGTCGCGCCCCACGCCTGCAATTGCTGAATCACACCCCGCACCAGGACTTCCGGGGCGGACGCACCCGCCGTGATGCCGATGCGCTCGACGCCATCGAACCAACTGCGCTGCATGTCTTCAGCACCATCGATCAGGTAGGCAGGGGTCGACATACGCTCGGCGAGCTCCCGCAGCCGGTTGGAGTTGGAGCTGTTGGGGCTGCCCACCACCAGCACCACATCGCACTCATCGGCGAGCTGCTTGACCGCGTCCTGGCGGTTCTGGGTGGCGTAACAGATATCATCCTTGCGCGGGCCGCCGATCGCTGGGAAACGCAGGCGCAGCGCATCGATCACCCGGCTGGTGTCATCCATCGACAGCGTCGTCTGTGTGACAAAAGCGAGCTTCTCCGGGTTTTGGACCTGAAGGTTGGCAACATCCTCTTCATCCTCGACCAGATAGATCGCACCGCCATTGCTGGCGTCGTACTGCCCCATGGTGCCTTCGACTTCAGGGTGCCCCTCATGACCGATAAGAATGCACTCGCGCCCATCGCGGCTGTAACGGGCCACTTCGATATGCACCTTGGTCACCAGCGGACACGTGGCGTCGAAGACTTTAAGGCCACGGCCAGCGGCTTCGCTGCGCACTGCCTGCGAGACGCCGTGAGCGCTGAAGATCACGATGACATCGTCGGGGACCTGATCCAGCTCCTCGACGAAGACGGCGCCGCGGCTGCGCAAATCCTCGACGACGAATTTGTTATGAACCACTTCATGGCGCACGTAGATGGGCGGGCCAAACACTTCCAGCGCGCGATTGACGATTTCGATCGCGCGGTCTACCCCAGCACAGAAACCGCGTGGGTTGGCGAGTTTGATTTGCATGATGTGCCTCGTATCTTGCGCGCAAGAAATAGCGAAAACGGTAAAGCCCGTCGTGGGCGCTGGCTCGCTCGCGATGGGGCTTGATCCTCGACAGCGTCGTCGATCGTAGCTCCCTCACCAGCAGCCGAGCGCCTACCTGTGACCCTGCTCGGTCATTTACAGCGGTTTGACCTCGAAAATCTCCACCTCGAAGGTCAATGTCTTGCCTGAAAGCGGGTGATTGAAATCGACCGTCACCTGCTCGTCGTCAAACGCTTTCACCACACCGGGCAGCTCAGTGTTGGCCGCATCGTTGAAGATCACCAGCAGCCCTTCGGCCAGTTCCATGCCCTGGAATTGTGAGCGGGGCATGATCTGCACGTTTTGCGGATTGGGCTGACCGAAGGCATTTTCCGGCGGCACTTCGATCTTGCGCTTATCACCTGCCTTCAGGCCGAAGATCATCGACTCGAAGCCAGGCAGCAGGTTGCCGTCGCCGACCTTGAAGGTGGCCGGCGCCTTGTCGAAGGTGCTGTCGACCGTGTCACCGTTTTCCAGGTGCAAGGCGAAATGCAGCGTGACTTCCGTGTTCTGACCGATGCGTGTTTCCTGAGTGGCGTGTTCAGTCATGAACGGGCTCTCCGGTTTTCTTGCTCTTGAACATGTCCAACGCAAGCATGATGGCACCAACGGTGATCGCACTGTCGGCAAAGTTGAAGGCCGGGAAATACCAGCGGGTATCCCAGTGCACCAACACGAAGTCGATCACGTGGCCGATGACGATACGGTCATACAGGTTACCCAGCGCTCCGCCCAACACCAGCGCCAATGCGATGGCGAGCCAAGTCTCGTTGCGACCCAGACGCTTAAGCCAGACCACCAGAACCGCACTGACCACCACGGCGATCAGGGCGAACAGCCAGCGCTGCCAGCCTGAACTGTCGGCCAGGAAACTGAAGGCGGCACCGGTGTTGTAGGCCAGCGTCCAGCTGAAATAGCTGGGAATCACCACGATCTGCTGATACAGGCTCAGCGAGTGCTCGAAGTAGTACTTGCTGGCCTGATCGATGATCAAGACCAGCACGCTCAACCACAGCCAGCTCAAACGGCCCATGCGGCCAGCCGACGCGTTAGGCATAGTGACGAACCTCGCCCGCACCGCTGATGTTGGCGACGCAACGCCCGCAGATTTCCGGGTGTTCGGCATTCGCGCCGACATCTTCGCGGAAATGCCAGCAACGACCGCACTTCGCATAGCCAGACTTGACCACTTTCAGTTTCAGCCCCGCCACTTCGGTGACGACTGCATCGGCAGGCGCGCTGGCGAATGGGGCGACATTGGCCTTGGAGGTGATCAGTACAAAACGCAGCTCGTCGCCCAGCTTGCTCAGGTCGCCGGTCAGTGCGTCTTCGGCATACAGCGTCACTTCGGCTTGCAGGTTGCCACCAATGGCCTTCTGGGTACGCTGGTTCTCCAGCTCCTTGTTGACGGCGGCCTTGACCGCCATGACCCGCTCCCAGTAGGCGCGATCCAGCTCGAAGCCTTCGGGCAGCTCACTCAGGCCGGCATACCAGGTATTGAGCATGACCGACTCGTTGCGCTCGCCCGGCATGTACTGCCACAGCTCGTCGGCGGTGAACGCCAGGATCGGTGCGATCCAGCGGACCAGCGCTTCGGAGATATGAAACAGAGCCGTCTGACACGAACGACGAGCCTTGCTGTTGGCACCCGTGGTGTACTGGCGGTCCTTGATGATGTCCAGATAGAACCCGCCCAGTTCCTGCACACAGAAGTTGTGCACTTTGGAGTAGACGTTCCAGAACCGGTATTCGCTGTAATGCTCTTCCAGCTCGCGCTGCAACAGCAGCGCGCGGTCGACGGCCCAGCGATCCAGCGCCAGCATGTCTTCGGCAGGCAACAAATCGGTGGCCGGGTTGAAACCACTGAGGTTGGAAAGCAGGAAGCGGGCGGTGTTGCGAATGCGGCGGTACGCATCGGCGCTGCGCTGCAGGATGGTTTCCGAAACGGCCATCTCACCCGAATAATCGGTCGCCGAAACCCACAGACGCAGGATATCCGCGCCCAGGGTGTCGTTGACTTTTTGCGGTGCGATGACATTGCCCAGCGATTTGGACATCTTGCGGCCGTTCTCGTCCACGGTGAAGCCATGGGTGAGCAGCTCGCGATAAGGGGCGTTGCCATCGATGGCGCATCCCGTCAGCAGCGAGGAGTGGAACCAGCCACGGTGCTGGTCCGAACCTTCCAGGTACAGGTCGGCACGAGGCCCGGCCTGATGGCCCATGGGGTGCGAACCGCGCAGCACATGCCAATGCGTGGTGCCCGAATCGAACCAGACGTCGAGGGTGTCGGTGATCTTGTCGTACTGCGAGGCTTCATCGCCCAGCAGCTCGGCAGCGTCCATCTTGAACCAGGCTTCGATACCTTCCTGCTCGACGCGTTGAGCGACGACTTCCATCAATTCGACGGTGCGTGGGTGCAGCTCGCCGCTTTCCTTGTTCAGGAAAAACGGGATCGGCACGCCCCAGTTGCGTTGCCGCGAAATACACCAGTCGGGGCGGTTGGCGATCATCGAATGCAGACGCGCCTGGCCCCAGGCCGGTACGAACTTGGTCTCTTCGATGGCTTTGACGGCGCGCTCACGCAGGGTGTCGCCCGATGCAGGCTGCTTGTCCATGCCGACGAACCACTGGGCGGTAGCGCGGTAGATCAGCGGGGTCTTGTGACGCCAGCAATGCATGTAGCTATGGGTGATGGTTTCGGTGTGCAGCAGCGCACCCACTTCCTGCAGCTTTTCGATGATCGCCGGGTTGGCTTTCCAGATGAACTGGCCGCCGAAGAACTCCAGCGACTGCGCGTAGACGCCGTTGCTCTGGACCGGGGTCAGGATGTCGTCGTTTTTCATGCCGTACTGTTTGCACGTCACGAAGTCGTCCTCGCCGTAGGCCGGTGCGGAGTGAACCACCCCGGTGCCTGCGCCCAGCTCGACGTACTCCGCCAGGTAGACGGGCGACAATCGGTCGTAGAAGGGATGGCGGAAGTCGATGCGTTCCAACGCTGCACCCTGCGCCGTGGCAATCACCGAACCCTCGAGGCTCCAGCGTTTAAGGCAGGCCTCGACCAGTTCTTCAGCCAATACCAGCAGGCGCGCGCCCGTGTCGACCAGCGCGTAGCTGATCTCAGGGTGAACGTTGAGTGCCTGGTTGGCCGGAATGGTCCATGGCGTGGTGGTCCAGATCACGATGGCAGCCGGTTTGCTCAGGCTCGGCACACCGAACGCCGCTGCCAGCTTGTCGGCATCGGCAATCGGGAACGCCACGTCGATGGTCGACGACTTCTTGTCCTGGTATTCGACCTCCGCCTCAGCCAGTGCCGAGCCACAATCAAAGCACCAGTTCACCGGTTTCAGGCCCTTGAACACGAAGCCGTTCTTGACCATTTCTGCCAGCGCACGGATTTCCCCGGCTTCGTTGGCGAAATCCATGGTGCGATACGGGTTGGCCCAGTCACCGAGAACACCCAGGCGAATGAACTCGGCCTTCTGGCCTTCGATCTGCTCGGCGGCGTAGGCGCGGCACAGCTCTCGGGTCTTGTCCGCAGGCAGATTCTTGCCATGGGTGACCTCGACCTTGTGCTCGATCGGCAGGCCATGGCAGTCCCAGCCCGGCACGTAAGGGGCGTCGAACCCGGCAAGGGTCTTCGAACGGACGATCATGTCCTTGAGAATCTTGTTGACCGCATGACCGATGTGAATATTGCCGTTGGCGTAGGGAGGGCCGTCGTGCAGGACGAACTTGGGACGGTCCTTGCCAATTTCACGCAGCTTCTGGTACAGGCCAATGCTGTCCCAGCGCTGCAGAGTTTGCGGCTCGCGCTGGGGCAGGCCGGCCTTCATCGGGAAGGCGGTGTCCGGAAGATTAAGCGTGGCTTTGTAGTCGGTCATTTCAGGCTCTGTAAATAGCGGTTAGCCATGCCAATGGGCACGGGCGGCAGCGACATCCGCATCGATCGCCGTCTTGAGTGCCTCGAGTGAGGCAAAACGCTGCTCATCACGCAGCTTTTGGTGGAAGACCACCGTCAGTCGCCGGCCGTAGATATCACCGGCAAAATCCAGAAGATGTATCTCGAGGTGAGGGCGTCCGTCCCCCGCCACCGTCGGGCGCACACCGATGTTCGCGACGCCCGGCCAGACCTTGCCGTCGATTTCGGCACTCACCAGGTACACACCACTGAGCGGTACGCGGCGACGCTTGAGCTGCACGTTGGCGGTGGGCGTGCCTAACTGGCGAGCCAGCTTCTGGCCATGCAACACCCGCCCAGTGATTTCGAACGGGCGGCCCAGCAGACGCTCGGCCAGCTTGAAATCGCCTGCGGCCAGCGCGTTGCGCACCTGCGTGCTGCTGACCCGCACGCCGTCGATTTCCACGGTCTGCGCCGCTTCGACGGTAAAGCCCTTCTCCGCGCCGACCCGTTGCAGGAAGTCGAAATCGCCGATCCTGTCACAGCCGAAACGGAAGTCGTCGCCGACTTCCAGATGCTTCACGCCCAGGCCATCGATCAATACCGTGTCGACGAACTCCGTCGCGCGCAGCTTGCTGAGCTGATAATTGAACGTGAGGCAGAGCACCCTGTCGATGCCCTCGGCGGCCAGCAGGTCGAGCTTGTCGCGCAGGCGGGCCAGCCGGGCCGGAGCAGTATCCGGTGCAAAGAACTCACGGGGCTGGGGCTCGAAAATCACGACACAACTGGGCAGGCCCAATTCGAGGGCGCGCTCGCGCAACCTTGCCAGGATAGCCTGGTGGCCGCGGTGAACACCGTCGAAATTGCCAATGGTGGCGACGCACCCTCTCTGGTGGGAGTGCAGGTTGTGAAGGCCTCGAACCAGCTGCATAACGCGCTTCTTGCTCATAAAGTGGCCGATTATAACCATACACTGACGCCAACGACAGGCGACACATTCAGGCAAACCTCAACAATCGGCTTTAACCGGCAAAAACCGACGACTGATCCTACATGATTGCTTTGCGAGCGAAGTGCCGTAGGCGGAAGCCCAGCAGTATCAGCATCCCGAAATAGGCGAGCACGCCAGCGGCGACCAGCCCACCCAGGCGCAGGAAGCGCGCCAGCATCTGCCCCTCCGACCACGCAGGCATGACCTGCATCAGGCCCAGCAACACCGCAGACATGACAGCCACGGCAAGCGACAGTTTGAGCAGAAACATCGGCCACCCGGCCTGCGGCTGGTAGAGCTTCTGTTTACGTAATTGCCAGTACAGCAACAGCGCGTTCAGGCATGCCCCTACGCTGATCGCCAAGGCCAACCCGGCATGGGCCAGATGCACGCCATAAACGAACACGACGTTGAAGGCTTGGGTCACGACCAGCGTAAACATCGCGATCTTCACAGGCGTGCGAATGTTTTGCTGGGCGTAGAAGCCCGGTGCCAGGACTTTCACCACAATGATCCCCAGCAGCCCGACGGCATAGCCGATCAGCGCGCGTTGCGTCATGAGGGCATCGTGATCGTCGAACCGGCCGTATTGAAACAGCGAAACCGTCAGCGGCTCGGCCAACAGCCCAAGCGCCAGGGTGCAAGGCAGTACCAGCACGAAACACAGACGCAGCCCCCAGTCGAGGATCCTCGAATACTCCTGACGATCCTTGCTGGCGTACGTCTTGGAGAGTATGGGCAGCAGGATGGTGCCCAATGCTACCCCGAGCACACCCGACGGGAGCTCCATCAGGCGGTCGGCGTAGTACATCCAGGAAACGGAGCCAGCGACAAGAAAGGAGGCGAAGATGGTGTTGATGATCAGGGAAATCTGACTGACCGACACCCCTAGCATGGCCGGCACCATTTGCTTCATGACACGCCAGACGCCAGTGTCCTTGAGGTTCAGCCGAGGGAGCACCAGCATGCCGATTTTCTTCAAGTGCGGCAGCTGATACAGCAACTGCAACAGCCCTCCCACCAGCACTGCCCACCCCAACGCCATCACAGGCGGATGAAAATACGGGGTCAGAAACAGTGCGAAGAAAATCATCGCCAGGTTCAACAACGTGGGCACGAAGGCAGGCACCGAAAAACGGTTCCAGGTATTGAGGATGGCGCCAGCCAGCGAGGAGAGCGAAATCAGCAATATATAAGGAAAGGTCACCCGCAGAAGATCCGAGGTGAGCTGGAACTTCTCGGGCGTATCGGCGAAGCCCGGCGCGGTGGCCCAGATGACCCACGGCGCGAAGACGATGCCCAGCACCGTGACCAATGCCAGTGCCAGGGTCAGTAGCCCCGTCACATACGCAACGAATGTGCGCGTCGCCTCCTCCCCTTGCTGGCTTTTGTATTCCGCCAGGATGGGTACGAAGGCCTGAGAGAAGGCTCCCTCGGCGAAGATGCGCCGCAGCAGGTTAGGCAGTTTGAACGCGATGAAAAAGGCGTCCGTTGCCATACCTGCGCCGAATGCGCGAGCGATGATGGTGTCGCGGATGAAGCCCAACACCCGCGAAAGCATGGTGATGGAGCTGACGGCGGCAAGCGATTTGAGGAGATTCATCTAAAGTGTGTGTGCCCGACCAAAGGAAGCGCCAATGCGCGTTCCATTTATGCGATACTCCGCGCCGCTGAAAACAGCGCTGAGCCAAAACCCGCGAGTTTACAGGTCGTACGCCGGAAAGAAATCACCCCGGCAGCCATTGGCGACCACTCAGCGGAGCGTATCATCCGCCCTTGACAAGCACCCAACTCATCGGCATGATTCGCGGCCTATTTTGTTCGCTATTTACCAAGTCTTTCGAGGAGCTCGACGGTGGCCAACTCACCTTCCGCCAAAAAACGTGCAAAACAGGCTGAGAAGCGTCGCAGCCACAACGCCAGCCTGCGTTCCATGGTTCGTACCTACATCAAGAACGTAGTCAAAGCCATCGACGCCAAAGACGCTGCCAAAGCACAAGCTGCTTACGTTCTGGCTGTGCCAGTTATCGACCGCATGGCCGATAAAGGCATCATCCACAAGAACAAGGCCGCTCGTCATAAGAGCCGCCTGAACGGTCACGTCAAGGCGCTGAACCAAGCTGCTGCCTAAGCGACCGCTTAAATAAAAAACCGACCTCAGGGTCGGTTTTTTATTGTCTGAACGTCAGCAGCGCATGCTAGAGACTCACTGGAAACGCCTGCGTGGGGAGGGAGGCGAGCCTTGAAGCAGCGCACCCCACGCCACGCACCCCTTCGCGCTCAAGGGGCCGGCGCAGGCGCCCAAGGCAAAATGGGAATCGCAGTGACCGCGTTTTGCGGGCTCCCCTCGATCAAGCGGTCGCTGTAGACCAGATACACGAGTGTATTGCGCTTCTTGTCCAGGAAACGCACCACTTGCATGGTCTTGAATACCAGCGACGTGCGCTCCTTGAACACTTCATCACCATCCTTCAACTCACCCTTGAAGTGAATGGGGCCGACCTGACGACACGCAATGGACGCTTCGGCACGATCTTCGGCCAACCCAAGGCCGCCTTTCAGCCCGCCAGTCTTGGCGCGCGACAGGTAGCACGTCACGCCATCGACCTTGGGATCATCGAACGCCTCAACCACGATCCGATCATTCGGGCCAACGAACTTGAACACGGTCGACACCTGACCGATTTCTTCTGCCGACGCCAGCAGTGGCAACATCAGCAATGCACCCAGCATCCCTCTCACAACTCGCATAGCGATTTCCCCTCACTTCAAAAAGCGCACTCACACCAGAATCAGGTTATCGCGATGAACCAGTTCTGGCTCGGCCATATACCCCAACTCCGTGACGATGGCGTCCGATGGCTGACCGATGATCTTCTGCGCTTCCAGGGCGCTGTAGTTGCTCAAACCGCGGGCGATTTCACGGCCATCAGCCGCGACACACACAACCATCTCGCCGCGACGGAAACTGCCCTGAACCACCTTGACCCCCACAGGCAGCAGGCTTTTGTTGCTTTCGGTCAGCGCTTTCACGGCGCCATCATCCAAAACCAGGGTTCCACGGGTCTGCAGATGCCCTGCCAGCCACTGTTTGCGCGCCGCCAGCATGCCGCGCTCCGGCGACAACAGCGTGCCCAACTGCTCGCCCGCCTTGAGACGCGCAAGGACGCGCTCGATGCGCCCACCCACAATGACGGTGTGGGCACCGGACCGTGCAGCCAGTCGCGCCGCGCGCAGCTTGGTCTGCATGCCACCACGCCCCAGCGCACCTCCCGTACCACCGGCGACAGCGTCCAACGCAGGATCGTCGGCGCGGGCCTCGTAAATCAACTGCGCTTGTGGATTATTGCGAGGATCGGCATCGAACATGCCATCCCGGTCGGTCAGAATGACCAGCAGATCGGCCTCGACCAGATTAGCCACGAGGGCAGCCAGCGTATCGTTGTCGCCGAAGCGGATCTCGTCGGTGACTACGGTGTCGTTTTCGTTAATGACCGGCACCACCCCGAGCTCCACCAGGGTACGCAGTGTGCTACGGGCATTCAGGTAACGCTTGCGGTCGGAAAGGTCGTCGTGGGTCAGGAGAATCTGCGCCGTTTTGCGACCATGGTCGGCAAAACTGGATTCCCAGGCCTGCACCAACCCCATCTGACCAATCGCCGCCGCGGCTTGAAGCTCATGCATGGCACTCGGTCGTGCAGCCCAGCCCAGGCGACTCATTCCAGCGGCCACCGCGCCGGAAGACACCAGAACCAGCTCGACGCCCGCCTCGTGCAGGGCCACCATCTGCTCGACCCAAACACCCATTGCGTTGCGATCAAGACCCTTGCCGTCCGCCGTCAGCAGCGCACTTCCGATCTTCACAACCCAACGCTGGGCACCTGTCACCTTGCTCCGCATGATCTTTCAACCTTAAGCCAGAGAGTACAAATCCAAGATACTAAAACGCCGCTGATTCAGCGGCGTTGTAGTTTACTTCAGTCGATCACTCACGGACGTAAATGATTTCCGGACCGTCTTCGTCGTCCTCGAAATCATCATCCCAATCATCATCACCCATGTCATGCACGCTCTTCACGCCACTGCGGCGCAAGGCACGTTTGTCGTCCAGCGCTTGCAACTGGGCCCGAGCCTCGTCCTCGATGCGCTGATCCAATTCGGCCAGCTCTTCGGCGTATGCAGGGTCATTGGCCAGGCGGTCGGCACGATCTTCCAGATAACGCATGATGTCGTGCCCCAGACGCTCGGTGCCCTGCTTGGCAATGGCCGAGATGACGTAGACCGGCCCCGTCCAGTTCAAACGCTCGACAATGGCTTGTTTGATTGCGTCATGCTCTTCCTCGAGCACCGTGTCGCACTTGTTCAGTACCAGCCAGCGATCGCGATCCGACAGCGCTGGGCTGAACTTGACCAACTCATTGACGATCACTTCAGCAGCATCGGCTGGATCACTGCCGTCCAGAGGCGCCATGTCGACCAGGTGCAGCAGCAAGCGAGTACGCGCCAAGTGCTTGAGGAAACGAATACCAAGGCCCGCGCCGTCCGACGCCCCTTCGATCAAACCTGGAATGTCGGCAATGACGAAGCTTTTCCAGCGATCGACACTGACCACACCCAGATTGGGCACCAGTGTGGTAAAGGGATAGTCGGCAACCTTGGGCTTGGCGGCCGAAACCGAACGAATGAAGGTACTTTTCCCGGCGTTCGGCAAGCCAAGCAGGCCAACATCGGCCAGTACTTTCATTTCCAGTTTCAGGTCACGCTGCTCCCCCGGCTTGCCAGGAGTGGTCTGGCGTGGCGCACGGTTGGTACTGGATTTGAAGCGGGTGTTGCCCAGCCCGTGCCAACCACCCTGCACCACCATCAGACGCTGGCCCGCCTTGGTCAGGTCGCCGATCACTTCCTGGGTGCTCGAATCGATCACCGTCGTGCCCACCGGCACGCGCAGCACCAGATCCTCACCCTTGCGCCCCGTGCAGTCGGTGCTGCCGCCATTCGAACCACGCTCGGCTTCGAAGTGGCGAGTGTAGCGGTAGTCGACCAGCGTGTTCAGGTTATCGTCGGCCACCATGTACACCGACCCACCATCGCCACCGTCGCCACCATTGGGGCCGCCGTTCTCGATGAACTTTTCGCGACGGAAACTCATGCAACCGTTGCCGCCGTCGCCGGCCTTCACTCGAATGGATACTTCATCAACAAATTTCATAACGCACGCCTCCCGTCACAAAGACGAGCAAACAACATAAATTCATAAGGCTCTTGCAAAGATGAGCGTTGCGATACCGATTGAAAACCAGCGATTGCACACCACAACGGCCCACACAAACAGCTTTGCAAGAGACTCACCAAACCAGAGCTTCTACAAACGAAAAAGC
Source organism: Pseudomonas sp. RIT409 (assembly GCF_003052515.2). Lineage (GTDB taxonomy): Bacteria > Pseudomonadota > Gammaproteobacteria > Pseudomonadales > Pseudomonadaceae > Aquipseudomonas. The sequence continues at coordinate 160,119 of NZ_QARE02000011.1, forward strand.
CCTGTCATCGACAGGGCCTTTCTGCTCAAGCAACGTGAAAGCTACGACGCGATCAAGTGGCTTGAAACTGCAAGATTATGCCGCGACTTCAGTCTTTGGCACGATGCTTACATAACGACGACCGAAGGCGCCTTTGACTTCGAACTTGATCACGCCTTCGACTTTAGCGAACAGGGTGTGATCCTTGCCCATGCCAACGCCGTAGCCAGCGTGGAACTGAGTGCCGCGTTGACGCACGATGATGTTGCCCGGAACGATGACCTGGCCGCCGTACATCTTCACGCCAAGTCGTTTGGCTTCTGAGTCGCGACCGTTACGGGTACTACCACCAGCTTTTTTGTGTGCCATGAGTTCAATACTCCTATAAGGGTATCAGGCTGAAAATCAGGCCTGGATACCGGTGATTTTGATCTCGGTGAACCACTGGCGGTGGCCCATACGCTTCATGTGGTGCTTACGGCGACGGAACTTGATGATGCGGACCTTATCGTGACGGCCTTGCGACACGACTTCAGCCGAAACGGTAGCACCGGCAACGACTGGAGCGCCGATATTGACGTCGTCACCGTTGCCAACCAGCAGAACGCGGTCGAAGGTAACGGTTTCGCCAGTAGCGACTTCCAGTTTTTCAATTTTCAGGTATTCACCTGGGGCGACTTTGTACTGCTTGCCACCAGTAACGATTACTGCATACGACATGGTATATCTCCGAAAATCCTGCTCACCCAGCTCTTTATAGGAAGAGTATCGGCTGGCATGGCTGCATGCGGCTGGAAAGGCTCATCATGCAATTGCGTAAGGCAGGTGCTGCCCAGGAAAGTTAGGGTGCGCGATTGTACGCAAGGCGCGGCACCCTTGCAAGCGGCCTTACGTCACGCCTTGACAGGGTGGGGCCTGCCACCTAGCATGCCGCGCAACCCTGTACGGAGCACGCCTCGCTGATGCAACCTCAAGCCTTCTATCGCGCTGTGGCAGACGACTTTACCGCCGTCGACCACATTATCAAGAAGCAGCTGACGTCGCGCGTGCCGCTGGTCTCCAAAATCGGCGACTACATCACCTCCGCTGGCGGCAAGCGCCTGCGCCCGCTGCTGGTGCTGCTGTGCGGCAAGGCCTTGGGCAGCGGCGGGGACAATCTGCGGCTGCTGGCCGCCACCATTGAATTCCTGCACACCGCCACGCTCCTGCATGACGACGTCGTCGACATGTCGGGCATGCGCCGGGGGCGTTCCACCGCCAATGCCATGTGGGGCAATGCGCCAAGCGTGCTGGTGGGTGATTTCCTCTACTCCCGGTCGTTCGAGATGATGGTCGAACTGGGCTCGATGCCGGTGATGAAGATCCTGTCCCAGGCCACACGGGTCATTGCCGAAGGGGAAGTCCTGCAACTGTCCAAGGTTCGCGACGCCAGCACCACCGAAGAGACCTACATGGAAGTGATTCGCGGCAAGACGGCCATGCTGTTCGAAGCCTCGACCCACAGCGCCGCCGCACTCGCTGAAGCCAGCCCCGACCAGCGTGAAGCCTTGCGCACGTTCGGCGATCACCTGGGCGTGGCGTTCCAGTTGGTGGACGACTTGCTCGACTACCGCGGCGATGCCGAAACCATGGGTAAGAACATCGGTGACGATCTGGCGGAAGGCAAACCGACCTTGCCACTGATCTACACCATGCGCGAAGGCACTCCCGAGCAAGCGGCGCTGGTCCGTAAAGCCATTCAGAAAGGTGGCCTGGAAGACCTCGACGCCATCCGCGAAGCCGTGGAACAGTCCGGGGCGCTGGACTACACCGCCAAGTTGGCCCGCGACTACGTGGCTCGCGCCATCGCCTGCCTGGACGTCTTGCCAGCCAGCGAATACCGTGATGCGCTGGTCGAGCTGAGCGAGTTCGCTGTCGCGCGCACGCACTGACACGCGCTCGTTCTGCTGAAGCCCGTCCTTGCGACGGGCTTTTTTGTAGCCGCGGGATTTACACGATCGACACGCCGCACGGCACTATCACGACGAGAAGCCCTGATACAGATCAACCCGGCAACAGAATGCGAATTAATCTCAAATAGATCCTTGCTATTTCAAAGATAAGAATTATTCTCATTGGAGTCTTTCAAGGAGAACGAACATGACTTATCTGATTGATGCCTGGCTGGACCGGCCGCATCCTTACTTGCGTATCCTGCACCGCGAAACCGGCGAGGTGTGCGCCGTGCTGGAGGCAGAGGCACTGGATGAACTGCGGGATCAGGGTGATCTGGACGTGCATAGCCTCAGTTCGTGCGAGCCGGGAGTGCAGAAGGAAATGGTGCGCAGCCTGTTTCTCTTCTGCTATGCCCGCGCGTTACGGCCAGCGTGTGAACTTCACTGATGGCAGAAAAAAAGCCGGGCATCGCCGATGGGGCCCCCAAGGCCCACACGGCGATGCCCAGCTTAGGCTTGAGACGTGAAGCTTAGAGCACGTCAAGCAGTTCGACGTCGAATACCAGTACGCTGTGCGGCGGAATGCTGCCAACGCCTTGAGCGCCATACGCCAGTTCGCTCGGCACATGCAGACGCCATTTGCTACCCGCTTTCATCAGTTGCAGGGCTTCCGTCCAGCCGGCGATCACGCCGCCCACCGGAAATTCCGCCGGTTGACCACGATCGTAGGAACTGTCGAACACAGTGCCGTCGATCAGCGTGCCGTGGTAGTGAGTCCGCACGTTGCTTTCGCGGGTAGGCTGGGCGCCTTCACCTTGGGTAATCACTTCGAATTGCAGACCGGAGGCCAAGGTCGTCACGCCTTCACGCTTGGCGTTTTCTGCCAGGTAGGCTTTGCCCTCGCCCGCCGCGGCTTCGGCTTTGGCAGCGGCTTCGGCCTGCATGATTTCGCGGATGACTTTGAAGCTGGCGGCCATGTCTTCCTGGTTGACACGGCTTGGCTGGCCACCGAAGGCGTCCGTAAGGCCGGCCAGGATGGCGTCCAGGCTGACACCCGGCGGCGGGTTGTCGCGCAACTGGTCGCCCAACTGGCGGCCAATGCCGTAGCTGACGCGGGTCTCGTCGGTGGACAGATTGACTTCGGACATGATGCTGCTCCGCTTGAAGAACGCCCGCGGGCGCCCTGAACTAAAAGGCCGAGCAGCCTAGCACAAGCCACCATGCGCGGTCATGACCTACCACGCCGAGCGGATTGACAGCGGCACGCGCACCGTCTGCTCTTCGCTGTCGCGGATGCCGCACATTTCGTCGTGAACCACCGCATGCACCAAATTGAAAGGCAATGGTGTGATGGCACGCAGTAGTTCCCGGGCATGTTCGACAGAGCGCAGGTGCAGGGTTTTGCCTTGAGCATCGATGAGCGGGTGGGCTGCGCCATGCATGCGCGCTTCAAGCAGGTAAATGCCGCCTTCGATCGAGATGAGATTGAGTTCGTCGATACGACCGGCGCTGGCGTGGTCGGTCAGTTCCTGAAGATTCATGAGAACGTCCTCGCTGATCCAGGATGAAGATGAACGAATCACAAGTCTCGCTCAGTCTTGCCAGAGTACAAGGCCGAGAGGTGGCCGCTGGTCCGTTTGACGCATTCAGAAGCATCCCTTGCAGCACCGGCCGGCAGCTGCAAGGCATGCGACGACCAGGGTTCAATGCTTGGTCAGTTTGTCCAGGTAGCCCATCGCAAACGCCGACACAACGAAGGTCATGTGAATGATCACGTACCACATCAGGTACTGGGTTTCGATGTTCTTGGCGTCCATGAATACGCGCAGCAGGTGGATGGACGAAATGGCGACGATAGAGGCAGCGACTTTCATCTTCAGGGAAGAGGAGTCCATCTTGCCGAGCCAGTTGAGCTTTTCCTTGGTTTCGTCGATGTCCAACTGCGAAACGAAGTTCTCGTAGCCGGAAATCATCACCATCACCAGCAAGCCGCCCACCAGCGCCATGTCGATCAACGACAGCAGCACCAGGATCAGGTCAGACTCGGCCAGCGAAAACACATTGGGCAGAACGTGGACGATTTCCTGAAAGAACTTCAGCGCCAGCGCCAGCAGCCCCAGAGACAGACCAAAATAGATCGGCGCCAGCAACCAGCGCGATGCGTACATGGCATTTTCGATAAAACGTTCCATTGAAGCTCACAGTTAATTGAAAGCTCGCGAGTATAGGGCGAAGGCTGCAGAGCACAACCCATCGCGACAAGAGTTGAAACAATTAACCGGGAAATGCAGGCGGACACTGCACGGACACCGCGTGGTAGCCCCACACAACCGGCCCACGCAGCGCCCGCCAATGCACGTCAGGTCAGTGACCAGGGGAAGGCCGATGGCCAGTTGAAGCGCCACCGTTGATCCTTCGCAGCTCACCTTGCAGATGAAGGCTCCAGATCGGAATCTCTTCTGCCGTTTGATAACCGTGCAGCGCAAGGCTTTCGGCTATCGCGTCCAGGACCGATTCTGCCGCGACCGGCCCATGAAACGGCCCTTGAGCTTTCAGTGCAGAAGGTTGTTCGCCCGACATCCCGGCGGCGAAGAGTAAGGTCCACAAGCCGTTATCACCCGAGAGGGGGCGAATCACGCATTCGATACGGGTCACCAGACCCAGGCATTGACGAGTAAGACAGAGGCTGCGCGGCATGGCGAGCTCCTCCATTGATTGCAGTATTCATTTCCTTGAAACAGCGAAGGAAACGCGTCAGTCCTTTTGACAACTGCTGTAGCCCGACAATATCGAACAAACACCCCCGAGGAAAAGAGTGAAAACAAAAAAGGGCGCCGAGTGGTCATTTAGCCATCAAACGCCCGGTTTTGTTGACGTCAAACCCTCAACTCTTCAGTTCAGGCTGTAATTGTGGCGCCTCTTTTTCGATCTCCTTGAGGTCATCCTCACTGAGCATTTCGGCGATATCGCGCAACCGGTCCACCACGCGCCCGTTGACAGAGTTCTCCGGGAATTCTCCGTTTTCGTCCGCTTCGCCGACAGGTTCGCCCACCAGCAGACTCAAGGCCTCGTCGACCTGACGCACCGCGTAGACGTGAAACTGCCCCGCGCGTACGGCCTGCAGCACACGCTCATCGAGCATCAATGTCGCCACGTTGGCCTGCGGAATGATCGCCCCCTGATCGCCTGTCAGGCCGCGGGCTTCGCAAAGTCGGAAGAAACCTTCGATCTTCTCGTTCACCCCGCCCACTGCTTGCACTTCACCGAACTGGTTGATAGAGCCCGTGATCGCGAAGCACTGTTTGAGCGGGGTTTTCGACAAGGCGGAAATCAGCGTGCAGACCTCCCCCAGCGACGCGCTGTCGCCGTCCACGTATCCATAGGATTGCTCCAGCGCAATGCTGGCGGAGATGGCCAGCGGGAATTCCTGCGCATAGCGACTGCCCAGATACCCGGTCAGGATCATCACCCCCTTGGAGTGAATCGGCTGGCCGAGATTGACCTCACGCTCGATGTCGACGATGCCGCTGCCTCCGGGATAGACCGTAGCGGAAATCCGCGCCGGCACACCGAACGCCGAGTCGCCCACCTCCAACACCGTCAACCCGTTACATTTGCCAACGGCCGCGCCTGCGGTGTCGATCAGGATGATTCCAGCGAGCATGTCGTCGAGAATGCGCGCCGAAACACGGCCTGTACGCGTGGCCTTGGCCTTCAGCGCACGCTCGATGTGCCCGGCATCGGTCCGCTCATCGTTGGCCAGGCTGCGAATGAAGTCGGCTTCACTGACCAGTTGAAACAGGTCGCCGATGCGCGCCGACAAACGCCCCTGGTGCTCGGCGAGGCGCGCGCTGTAGGTGGCCAGACGCGCCACCGCATCGGCGGTGAGCGGCGCCATCCCCTCCTCCGAGGTGCGGGTTTTGAGCAACTGGGCAAATTGCTCCAGGCTCTCGTCCACCATCGGAATGTCTTCATCGAAATCCACCAGCACCCGGAACATCTCCTGGAAGTCCGGATCGAGGTCTTGCAGCGTGTAGTACAAGGACCGCGCGCCGATGATGATGACTTTGACCTGCAAAGGGATGGTCTGCGGTGTCAGCGTGACCGTGGCAATCCGCCCCAGCTCGCCCAGCGGCGATTCCATTTTCAACTTGCGTGATTGCAGCGAACGCTTGAGTGCGTCCCACACGAAGGGCTCGCTGAGCATTTTCTCGGCTTCAAGAATCAGAAAGCCGCCGTTGGCGCGATGGAAAGCCCCTGGCCGCAACTGGCGGTAGGTGGTGTACAGCGCGCCCTGATCAGTGCTGTATTCGATGCGCCCGAACAGGTTGTCGTAGGTCGGGTGCGGCTCGAAAACCACGGGCGCGCCACCGCTGGCCGAATGCCCCACGACCAGGCTGGGGCAGTATTGCTCTTCCAGCAACTTGCGCGCCTGAGCATCGCTCTTGCTGTCATCGACCAGTTGCTCGACCACGGTCTTCAGCAGGTTGACCTGCATCGCTTGCAGGTACGCGCACACGGCAGCATTTTCGGCGTACTGCTCCGAAAGCGGTGCCAACAAGGGCTGCAATGCCAGAATGATGGTTTCTTCGTTCAACTGGCGAAGCTGATTGCTGGATTCGCGTTTCCACTGCGGCAGGCTGGCCAGCTCTTCGTTCAGCCGCTCTTCCAGCGCTGAAATATCGCTATGGAACCGTTCACGTTCGGCATCCGGCAACTGCGAAAACTCGGCCTCGTCCAGGGCTTTACCATCGAGCATCGGGGTGAAGGCGATATTGCTGCTGTCGCGGTACAGCGCAATGTCCTTCTCCAGCGCCAGGCGCTCGATGACATCCAGTGCACGGTCATAGCGCTGATTAAAGGCGCGGTCGATGGCGCTCTTCTTCTGCTGGTAGGACGGATGCTCGAAGACCGCGGGAAAGGTCGACAGAAGATTGTCGATCAGTCCGTTGATGTCTGCCATGAACGCACTGGCACTGCCCGGCGGCAACTCCACCGCACGCGGTTCGCGCGGCTCGTCGAAGTTATTGACGTAAACCCAGTCGGAGGGGGTCTGCAGGCGCTTGCCTTCCGCTTTGAGGTAGCGCTTGACGAAAGAGAAGCGACCCGTGCCGGGCTCGCCCATGACGAAAACATTGTAACCGGGGCGCGGCATGGCGACCCCGAACTGTAAGGCCTCGACTGCTCGTTCCTGGCCGAGCACGCCGCGAAAGGGTTCCAGATCGTTGGTTGTCGTGAAGCTGAACTGTTCAGCGGAAAAGGGACGGGTCAGCGCCTCGGGCGCTAGTCGCAGGCTGGCAGCTACAGAATCGGGCATCGGACATCCTTACATCAGGCGGGGCAGATGGGGGCATTCTGGCGCTCGGTGCACCAGACTGGCAAGGCAAGAACTGAGGGATTCGTTTTTCGCACAGGGAAGCGACCTACATGCTCCAAATACTGGGATTACATGAATAAACTGTATTTACCCACGGAACATTCAGAACGTGCCTAAACTCCAACCTGCGCGGTCGGTAACAATTCGATAAACCGGCCCTCCCTGGCGCCATTCTGGCCAGGCTTCTGACCCTTGGTTGAAACAACAGAGACTAAAGCTATGAAACGGATTCTTCTTGGTACTCTCCTCGCCGCTGCATCCCTGAACGCTATGGCCCAAGCGCCAGGCGGTCCAGATTGTGGCTGGGGTAACATGCTGTTCGAAGGCCAACGCGGCACTCCGGCTCACTTCCTTGCGTCTACCACCAACGGCACCTCCGGTAACGCCACGTTCGGCATGACCTCGGGCACCAACGGCTGCTCCACCAATAGCGCGCTGACCTATGGCGGCAAATCCTGGTTCGCCATGAACGGCATGATGGATGAGCTCTCCAAAGACATGGCCATGGGCCAAGGTGAAGCGCTGACCACCTACGCGGTGGTACTGGGCGTCAAACCGGAAGACCGTGCGCACTTCGCTGCTGTCACCCACGAGCACTACTCGCAGATCTTCAACAAGGCAGATGCCACCGCTGAAGACGTCCACAGCAACACCCTGGACGTGCTGAAAAACGATCCAACGCTGGCCAAATACGCGACACAAGCTTAAAACGCTACACCACCTGCCCTCTTCGGAGGGCAGGCCCCTAATGCCTCTGTCCATTTCTGACTAGTTGCCACTCTATGCTCAAACGCCTTGCCTGGCTGGCGCTGTGTGTCTGCGCCCCGCTGTATGCCGCGCCTCACGTTGACAACGATCGTTTGCAGCAATTGGCCGACTCCCGTTTCTGGATCTCCATCGGCCACTACGAATCTGCCAAGCTGGGCGGTTGGCGAAGTTACGTCGATGATCCGAAATTCTTCCTCGCCACCAACGGCGCCCATGACCCGAAAGCCGAACTGGCCGCCACGCTTGAGGCGATCTATCGCCCCGTGGTGCAAGGCAAGGAAGATCTTCATCCGCAATGCGTTTACCCTTCGCGCACACGCTTTCTGCGCGACGAACTCAAGTTGACGGACCTGCCAGCCGTCGATTGCAAAGAATTCAACAAGTGGTTTTCCGATGTCGCGCCGGACAGCACGGTACTGATCTTCCCTGCTGCCTATCTCAACAGCCCCTCGTCGATGTTCGGCCACACCCTGCTGCGCATCGATCAGAAAGGCGTGCAGGAAAACCAGACAGCGTTGCTCAGTTACGCCATTAACTTTGGCGCCTATATCGAAGGTTCGGACAACAGCATTCTCTACGCCTGGAAAGGCTTGATGGGGGGCTACCCGGGCCTGTTCGCGCTGGTGCCCTATCAGGAAAAGCTTTCTGAGTACCGTAGCCTGGAGAACCGCGACCTGTGGGAGTACCGCCTCAACCTGACGTCGGAAGAAACCCGGCGCATGGTCGAGCATGTGTGGGAGCTCAAACAGATTCGCTTCGGTTATTTCTTCTTCGACGAGAATTGTTCGTACCGTCTGCTGGAGCTGCTGCAAGTGGCTCGCCCGAGCTTGAACCTGACGCCGCAGTTTCGTCTGACAGCCATCCCGACGGACACAGTGCGCGCCGTGAAAGACGCAGGGCTGGTGGAGAAAATCGACTACCGCCCCTCCAAGGAGCGCGAACTGCTGAGCCGAGCCGAGCCGTTGAACCATGATGAAAAACAGTGGGTGCTCAAGGTCAGTGCAGATCAACAGCAAATGCAGAATCCGCAGTACCTGGCCTTGGCGAAAGATCGTCGCGCATTGATTCAGGATGCCGCGTATCGGCTCGAGCGGTATCGCGCCAACGGCCAGGAGCGGGACCCCGAGCGCGCCCAGCGCAGCTATGAATTGCTGCGCGCGATCAGCACCAACCCGCCACCTGCGCTGCAGATCGAGCGCCCCGGTTTGCCGGAAGATGGCCATGAGTCGCGCACCTGGCAGTTGGGTGTCGGCACGCGTGATGACAAGGCATTTGCCGAATACGGCCTGCGCATGGCGTATCACGATTTGAACGACAACGCTTATGGCTTCCCGCTCGGTGCGCAGATTGAAATCCTGCAACTGAAACTGCGCCAGTATGAGAACAACACATGGCAGGTGCAGCGGCTGGATCTAGCGACCATCCGTTCGCTCACGCCACGCAACGAGCTGCTCCAGCCGTGGTCCTGGCAAGTGACGGGCGGGTTGGAGCGAGTACTGGGCAAGCATGGCGACGAGAATCTGGTCAGCCATGTCAACGGCGGCGCGGGGGGCACCTGGAAATTGGGGGACGACGCACTGGGCTTCGCATTGGGCACGGTGCGGGTCGAGCACAACAATGATTTCGATGCGTTCGTGTCACCGGCCGCAGGCTTTGACACTGGGGTACTGTGGCGCAATCCGCTGGGGAATCTGAGCGTTGAAGGTAAAGGGGACTACTTCACCAATGGCGAGGTCCGACGCACGATCAGCCTGAATCAGCAGTGGGAGTTGTCGCGCAATCTAGGGCTGCGGCTGAGTGCGCAACGTCAGTTCAGTGAGCTGACGTCGCCCGTGAATGAGGTGATGCTGGAGTTGAAGTGGTATCACTACTGATCGAGCGTACTAGGAACACTCGACTTGCCTTTGACGTTGATCGTGCCCACGCTCTGCGTGGATATGCCGCCCGTGACGCTCCGCGTCACAACGGCAGTGGACGCGGAGCGTCCTGAGCGGTGTTACCACGCCCTGCATGGGAACGATCAGAAACGCGTTGATCGTTCACGCGATTTTCGCGGTGTAGCCCTCTTCCACGATCAGACTGATGATCTGCTCGGCGGGCAATTGGCTCTGCACTGCCACTTCCCCTTTGGCCAGATCAACCTGCACATCCGCCGCCGGGTCTTCGCCCTTGATGGCGTGGGTCACTGCACGAACGCAGTGGCCACAGGTCATGCCTTGAACATTGAACACTTGCATGTCGGTGACTCCTCGGTTGAGTAAAAAACAGTGAATGACAGCATCTTTGACCTTCCCACCATGGCAAGGTCAAGTTTCTCCTGAACCTGCCGGGCTGGCATTCAGCGCCACCCTGAGCCAAAGTGTTTCATCAACGACCATCAGGAGATTCGGCCATGCGCTGGTCAGCCCCTCGTCTTTTCGGTTTTCTCGGCCTGCTGGCTTGCGCCTCCTGGGCTCAGGCCGATGAGGATTACGGCGTACTCATCATTTCTCGCGAGCGGCTGGAAGTCGGCACACCCTGCGAAATTGGAATTTACATGCAGGATCAATTGGTGGGCCGCTTATTTCAGGAAGAAACACGCTCTTTCAACCTGCCTGCGGGCGATGTTTCCGTGCGCTTGCGGGTACTGCCCACCCAGACACCGGGCTGCTCACCAGGCATCGAAGCACAGAACAATACCCGGCTGCACATCAATGCCCATGACGTTCTCAAGTACCGCATCGCTTCCGGGCCCAATGGCATGTACCTGAAAAAAGCCGAGCTGAATTATTGATCAACCGCCTTTCGTGCTCCCGCCGCCAGTGAGTCGGGAGCCATTTCCTGCAACACATTTCCTGCTTTGTAGCCCCTTTCTTACAGCGCTCTCTCTTTCTTGTGCAGGGCATTTCCGAGACACTCTCAGCCGCTTGTGCGTCGTGATCTCGGTGTCTAATCTGCGGCCGTCGCTGAACTTCAGCGATCGGGTTTAGCAGCCTGAACACTCACGAAATCTCTGCATCTTCACCCTATGGTGACTTTGCGTGGGGCGCTTTCGAGCGCGCCGGGTTTCCCGTGGTACCGGTCTGCTAACCCGCGTCAAAGTCACCACCCAATTTCCGTTTAGCAGCGGGAAATGGGGGTTATCACCATGGGAAAACTATGATGCTCAAAGTCACCCCCGATCCACCCAACAAATCCCTCGAAGAAGCCTTGGCCCATGCCTCTGGCCTTCTGCGTTGTGCCACAGCCACTGCCTGCGAAAGCGCGGAAAACCTGATAGGTGTCAAGCGCGACCTGGCCATGTCAGTGGTTCATCTCGTCGATATGGCCAAAGCGTCAGTTGATCGGGCGTTAGATCAAATAGAAGCTCGCTAGACGACGTCGAACCGAAAAAATCGGGACTTGACCTTACCAACGTGGCAAGGTTGATCCTTGTTGGCAATCGCCTTCAAGGAGTGCCCGGAATGTCCAGCCCCGATACCTTCGACCTGCCGATCACCGGCATGACCTGCGCCAGTTGCGCGGGCCGTGTCGAGCGTGCATTGCGCAAGGTGCCTGGCGTTAAAAACGCCACCGTCAACCTCGCCAACGAGCGTGCTCACGTCGAGATTAGCGAAAGGATCGACCCCGCCACACTGGTCGCCGCAGTCGAGAAGGCGGGCTATGGAGCCAGCCTTGAACAGGACAGCGAAGCGCAGCAGGCTGAGCAACTCAAACGTCACGACAGCGAGCGCTGGCACCTGATCCTCGCGCTCGTCCTCGCCCTGCCGCTCGTCGTACCCATGTTGCTGCAACCGCTGGGCGTGCACTGGATGCTGCCCGCGTGGGCACAGTTTCTTCTGGCGACGCCGGTGCAGTTCTTCCTGGGGGCGCGTTTCTACGTCGCCGCATTCAAGGCCGTGAGAGCCAAGGCCGGAAACATGGACCTGCTGGTCGCATTGGGCACCAGCGCGGGTTACGGCCTGAGCGTTTATCAGTGGCTCGTCGCGCCTTCCGGCAGCATGCCGCACTTGTATTTTGAAGCGTCCGCGGTGGTGATTGCGCTGGTGCTGCTGGGCAAATACCTGGAAAGCAGCGCCAAACGGCAGACCGCCAGCGCGATCCGTGCGCTGGAAGCGCTGAGACCGGAACGGGCGATTCAGGTCCTGGATGGGCAGGAAAAGGACGTTGCCATCAGCGCGCTCAAAATCGGCGATGTAGTGCTGGTTAAACCCGGCGAGCGCTTCCCTGTAGACGGCGACGTCATCGAAGGGCGAAGCCATGCCGACGAGGCGCTGATCAGTGGCGAGAGCCTGCCTGTCGCCAAGCAGCCTGGTGACAAGGTCACAGGAGGCGCGATCAACGGCGAGGGGCGGTTGCTGGTGCGCACGCTGGCACTGGGGTCTGAAACGGTATTGGCACGCATCATCCGGCTGGTCGAAGACGCGCAATCGGCCAAGGCGCCGATCCAGAAGCTGGTCGACAAAGTGAGCCAGGTGTTCGTCCCGGTCGTCCTGCTGCTGGCACTGACCACGCTGATTGGCTGGTGGCTGGCCGGGGCATCGGTCGAACAGGCATTGATCAACGCGGTTGCCGTTCTGGTGATCGCCTGCCCCTGCGCCCTTGGCCTGGCAACCCCCACCGCAATCATGGCCGGGACCGGTGTGGCAGCGCGTCACGGCATTCTGATAAAGGACGCCGAAGCGCTGGAGCGCGCCCATGAGGTCACCGCCGTGGTGTTCGACAAGACCGGCACGCTGACGTCGGGCACCCCCCGCATCGCCCATTTGAGCGGCCTGGAGGGTGATGACGATACCCTGCTCAATCTGGCCGGCACGCTGCAACAAGGCAGCGAGCATCCACTCGCCAAAGCAGTGCTCGACGTCTGTGCCGAGCGAGGCCTGATGCTGGAAAACGTCAGCGACAGTCACTCGTTGGCCGGACGCGGCATCGCCGGATCAATAAAGGAGCGCGCACTGGCTCTGGGCAATCGCCGCTTGATGGAAGAAAACGGCCTTTCCGGCGGTGCACTGAACGAATCCGCCAAACGGTGGGAAGCTGAAGGCCGAACCCTGTCGTGGCTCATCGAACTGAGTCCGGAGCGTCGCGTGCTAGGCCTGTTCGCTTTTGGTGACACCCTCAAACCCGGCGCCGCCCAGGCCATCGACCAACTGGCCGCGCGCCACATCAGCAGCCACCTGCTGACAGGTGATAACCGAGGCAGCGCCAAGGCCGTCGCCGACGCGCTGGGCATCGACGACGTACACGCCGAAGTCCTACCCGCTGACAAAGCGGCGACGGTGATTGCCCTGAAAACAGCCAATGTGGTCGCGATGGTCGGCGACGGCATCAACGACGCCCCGGCCCTCGCCGCTGCCGACATCGGCATCGCCATGGGCGGTGGTACCGACGTCGCCATGCACGCTTCGGGGATCACGCTCATGCGCGGCGATCCCCGCTTGATCCCTGCTGCGCTGGAGATCAGCCGCAAGACCTATGGCAAAATCCGCCAGAATCTGTTCTGGGCCTTCATCTACAACCTGATCGGCATTCCGCTGGCAGCGTTCGGCTTGCTCAATCCGGTGCTCGCGGGCGCGGCCATGGCGCTGTCCAGCGTCAGCGTGGTGAGCAATGCCTTGCTGTTGAAAACCTGGAAACCCGACGACGCTGGAGATCCTTCATGAATATCGGACAAGCGGCCAAATCCAGCGGCCTGAGCGCCAAAATGATTCGTTATTACGAGTCCATCGGTCTGCTCCACCCTGCCCATCGCACTGACAGCGGCTATCGGCTTTACAGTCGGGATGACCTGCACACATTAGCGTTCATCAAGCGGTCCAGGGATCTGGGATTCTCACTTGAAGAGGTCGGCAAACTGCTAACCCTCTGGCAAGACCGCGATCGAGCCAGTGCCGATGTCAAAGAACTGGCCCGGCAACATATCGATGAGCTCAATCAGAAGATCGCTGAACTGACGGGGCTGCGCGATACGTTGCAGGATCTGGTGGAGCATTGCCAGGGGGATCATCGTCCGGATTGCCCGATTCTCAAGGATCTGGAGTCGGGTGGGTGTTGTGTGCCACCCCCAAAAAACCCGGCCTAAACCGGGCTTCCTGTCAATTCGTCACTGCATCCACGGCGGCGGAGGCTCTTCGCCCTTGCTCGGTGGGGCGTCATCAGCCTGTCTTGCTGCCTGGCGCCGAGCTTCGTCTCGCTGGGCCGCTTCGATTTCGCGCAGCACACCCTTCACGTCGGCAGTGCTGGTCGGCTCGTCGAAATGGCCGGTCAGCACCGTGGCGGGAGACAGAGTGCCCGCCTGATAGTGAGACCACATCTCTTTAGCGAATCGGGTTTTCTTCAGTTCAGGGGCGAAGTGCCCGAAGTAGGCCGCCATGTTCCCAACATCCCGCTCCAGCATGCTGAAGGCATGGTTGTTCCCTGCTGCGTCGACAGCTTGTGGCAGGTCGATGATGACCGGGCCGTCAGGCGACAACAGCACGTTGAACTCCGAAAGGTCACCGTGCACCAGTCCGGCACACAGCATGAGCACGATCTGCTGAATCAGGAACGCGTGGTATTCCCGGGCCTGATCCGGTTCTAGGGTGACGTCGTTCAGCCGGGGCGCCGCATCGCCATAGCCGTCCGAGACCATTTCCATCAGCAGCACGCCATCGAGAAAGTCGTAGGGTTTAGGCACCCTGACACCCGCGCTGGCCAGGCGGAACAGCGCCGAGACTTCGGCGTTCTGCCACGCGTCCTCACTTTCCTTGCGGCCGAATTTCGAGCCTTTGGCCATGGCGCGCGCCTCGCGGCTGCCACGAACCTTGCGGCCCTCCTGATATTCCGAAGCCTGCCGGAAACTGCGTTTGTTCGCCTCCTTGTAAACCTTCGCGCAGCGCAGCTCTTTGCCGCAGCGCACCACATAAACAGCTGCCTCTTTGCCACTCATCAGCGGGCGCAGCACTTCGTCTACCAGACCGTCTTCGATCAGGGGTTCAATGCGTTTGGGAGTCTTCATCAGCTTTTATTCTGGGTCCTTCGTTGCCAAACACGCGTCGTTGCTCGTTATACGGCAATCCTCCGCCAGCGAGTAGGGGCGTGTGGAATGCAGTCATGGATTCAATTCCAAACCATACGTTCCCTGAATCGAGGCAAGCACCTTTCATGCCGGAGCGCAGCATAAACCACCATACGCGCAACGCGATTGCCAGTGTGAAAGTAGATGTGCCCGCCCCACTCAAGGCCGGAACAACTCGCCAGGTGTGAAGCCGAAAAGGGTTTTGAACGCGGCAATGAAAGCAGACGTCGAGTCATACCCGCAGTTCAGCGCAGTCATGGTCACGCTGTCGCCCTCTTCCAACGCATTGAGTGAGGCGAGCAATCGGGCTCTCTGTCGCCAGCCTCTGAAACTTAACCCGGTTTCCCGCTGAAACAGGCGCATCAAGGTTTTTTCCGACATGCTCAGGCGCTGCGCCCACGCTGTGAGCGTGACCTCTTGCCCTGGCTCCTCGACGAGTTCCTGACACAACGCCAACAACCGGGCGTGACGTGGCAAGGGCAAGGAGAACGCGACTTCCGGCAGATTGGACAGTTGATCGAGGAGAACTTGAACGAGACGCGCGGGCGGGCTGTCCCCCTCGGGATAATCGACGGGCAGCAAGCAAAAGGCTTTTATCAATTCCCGCGCCAAAGGCGTGACTTCCAGCACACGACAGCGTTCCGGCGCCCATAGCGAGTCCAGGGTTCGAACGTAGAGGCTGCGCATCTCGGCGCGGGTCGAGGTGACGACTTCATGATCGAGCCCTGCCGGAATCCAGACGCCCCACTGCGGTGGGGCAAAGAAACTGCCCTGTTCGGTGTGCACGCCGAGCACACCGCTTATTGCGTAGGAAAACTGCACCCAGTCGTGGCGATGGGGTGGCGTCCAGGAGCCTGCGTTCAGGCTCTCCGCGCGGGCGTAAAGCGGGCGTGGCAGGTCATCCAGCGCCGGAATGAACCGCTCGGTTTCGGGACTGCGAGGTGGGGTATGTCCTCTGCTGGGCATAGGCATGTCTTTTGTCGGGAAACCGCAGTGTATGCGATCTGACATCCAACCGCTGCTGCCCGGAGGGGTTGAGCGTGGGGCCTTAGCCCAGTGTCAGCGCTCGAGGATCGCAGTCACTCCTTGCCCACCTGCCGCGCAAATCGAAATCAATCCGCGGCCCTGCCCTGCCACGCTGAGCAATTTGGCGAGGTTGGCCACGATGCGCCCGCCTGTAGCTGCGAACGGATGGCCGGCCGCGAGAGAGCTGCCGTTGACGTTGAGTTTGCTGCGATCGATCGCCCCTAGGGGCGCATCGAGGCCCAAACGGGATTTGCAATACTCAGGGTCTTCCCACGCCTTCAACGTGCACAGCACTTGCGCAGCAAAGGCCTCGTGAATTTCGTAGTAATCAAAATCCTGCAACGTCAGGCCATTTCGCGCCAGCAAGCGCGGCACGGCGTAAACCGGCGCCATGAGCAAACCTTCTTCGCCGCGGACGAAATCCACGGCAGCGGCCTCGCCATCGCGCCAGTAGGCCAGCACTGGCAAGCCGCGCGCTTGCGCCCAGTCTTCGCTGGCCAACAGCACCAATGAGGCGCCGTCGGTGAGCGGCGTCGAGTTGCCGGCGGTCAGCGTGCCCTTGGCGCTGCGTTCGTACGCAGGTTTGAGGGCGGCGAGCTTTTCCAGACTGGCATCGACGCGCAGGTTGTTGTCGCGAGTCAGGCCCCGGAATGGCGTCAGCAGATCGCTGTGCCAGCCCTCGACGTAAGACGCCGCCAGTTTCTGATGGCTTTCCAGGGCCAGTTGGTCCTGTGCGTCGCGTGGGATCTGCCAGGTTTGGGCCATCAGTTCGCAATGCTGACCCATCGAAAGGCCAGTGCGCGGTTCGCCATTGCGTGGCAATTCGGGCTTGAGGTTGTGGGGGCGCAGTTGAGTCAGCGCTTTGAGCTTGTCGGCCGTGCTTTTTGCGCGATTGATTTGTAACAGAATCTGCCGCAAGTCTTCGTTGACGCCGATGGGCGCGTCGGAGGTCGTGTCGACGCCACCTGCGATGCCGCATTCGATCTGGCCCAACGCGATTTTGTTGGCCACCAGCAGCGCGGCTTCCAGCCCGGTTCCGCAAGCCTGCTGAACGTCATAAGCGGGCGTTTGCGCAGAGAGCCGCGAGCCGAGCACGCATTCACGGGTCAGATTGAAGTCTCGGGAGTGCTTGAGCACAGCGCCCGCCACCACCTCCCCCATCCGCTGGCCATGCAGGTTGAAGCGCTCGATCAGGCCTTCGAGCGCAGCGGTCAGCATGTCCTGATTGCTGGCAGTGGCATAAGCGCCGTTGGAGCGGGCAAACGGAATGCGGTTGCCGCCGATGATGGCCACGCGACGTGTCTGAGTCATCCAAATCTCCCCTTATTGATGTCTGCCGATGTTCTTCGATGTCTGCCGATGCTCTCGTAGGAGCGCGCTTGCCCGCGATGGCGGAGTGTCAGTCGCGGTAGATGTCTTTGACACTGCTCGGTCGCGGGCAAGCGCGCTCCTACAATGTATGCAGCGTAGGACTTTCTTCAGCAGCATGTGGTCAACTGGTTTGAACCCCGACCCGAGGAGCGCGTTCCATGGCATCTGATCGCTACATTGACTTCGCCAATTCAGACATCGGCCGCCGCTTGGTTGGCGCCGTGGGGCTGCCGGCTCCGGTACGTCTGGAGCGTTGGCAAGCCGGGCGTCTGCGGCCGGTGGAAGGGGCGCTTCTGTTGAGCGCAGGGCCACTGGCCGAGCGAGTCAGTGGGTTCGCGCCGCGTATGACCGATCTGATGTTTACCCTTGGCGACGGCATCACCGGGGCCCACCCCTGGACCGCGGAGCATGGCGCCAAGATCAAGGCCGTGGTGTTCGATGCGAGCATGCTGTTGCGCACCGCTCAATTGAGCCAATTGCGCGAGTTCTTCCAGCCGGTGCTGCGACAACTGGAACACAGCGCTCACATCGTGATTCTTTCCCGGGCTCCGGACACACTGGCCGATCCTGTGGCGGCGAGCGCGCAGCAGGCTATCGAGGGCTTCAGCCGCTCGCTGGCCAAAGAAATGCGCAACGGTGGGACAGTGCAATTGCTGCAGGTCGACGAAGGTGCCGAAGACCAGTTGGAGGGCGCCTTACGCTTCTTCCTGTCACCCAAAAGCGCGTTCATATCCGGACAGGTGATTCGCCTGAGCCCATGCGCTGCCACGGTTCAGGACTGGAGTCGCCCATTGGCCGGACGCAAGGCACTGGTGACCGGGGCTGCACGCGGCATCGGCGCGGCCATTGCCGAAACGCTGGCCAGGGATGGCGCCGAGGTCGCGCTGCTCGACGTCCCTCAAGCCAAGTCCGACCTGGAAGCGTTGGCGGCGCGCCTCGGTGGGCAGGCCATCGTGCTGGACATTTGTGCTCCGGACGCTGCCACGCAACTGATCGGGCAGATTTCCGGCGGGGTGGACATCGTCGTGCACAACGCTGGCATCACACGAGACAAGACCCTCGCCAACATGACCGCCGATCTTTGGGACTCGGTGCTGAACGTCAACCTCGAGGCGCCTCAGGTTCTGACACAGGCTTTGATCGACGCGGGCCTCGTGCACGATAACGGTAGTGTGGTCCTGATGGCCTCGATCAGCGGCCTGGCAGGCAATCGAGGGCAGACCAACTACACCACTAGCAAGGCCGGTCTGATCGGTCTCGCCCGGGCCATGGCGCCCGCTCTCAAGGCTCGCGGCATCAGCATCAACGCCGTTGCGCCCGGTTTTATCGAGACCAGCATGACCGCGCATATGCCGTTCGCGCTGCGCGAGGCCGGCCGCCGCATGAGCTCGCTCGGCCAGGGCGGGCTGCCGCAGGATGTTGCCGAGGCCGTGGCCTGGTTGAGCCAGCCGGGCAGCGGTGCAGTGAGTGGCCAAGTGTTGCGGGTCTGTGGGCAAAGCATCATCGGCGCCTGAGGCCCTGCGCCATTGGCTGTGACCGGCCGACGGGGTGGTCACGGTGTGAACTGCACCTGGGTATGAACGAGAACGGAGATTCGCGATGAGCGCACACTGGCGGTATCTGGACAGCCCCCCCTCTCTGCCCGGCCTGTTTCTGCAAGCGGCCTTGCGACGGAAGGTCAGCGGCACCCACTTGCCTGACCAAGGCCTGCGCTGCTGGGTGTCGGTGGACCCGGAAAAGGTCAGAGCGTTCGCTGACGTTTGTGGCTTCGTTCCCGGCAGTCTGTTACCGCCGACCTACCCTCATGTGCTGGCGTTCCCGTTGCAGATGAAGCTGCTGACGGACCAGGATTTTCCGTTCCCGCTCCTGGGCCTGGTGCACCTGCAAAACCGGATCAGCATTCGCAGGCCACTCGGCAGTGTCATCAAGGCTCAGGTCAGCGTGCGCGTGGCTGAGCTCAAACCCCATCCGAAAGGCGCCACGTTCAGCCTGATCACCCAGATCGAGGACGCCCTGGGCCTGCTTTGGGAAGAGCACAGCACCATGCTGTGCCGGGGCGTGGAGATCGAGGGCAAAACCGAGGGCGCCTATGAACCTGCGCCCCTGCCCATGGCCGAATTGGCCACGTGGTATGCGCCCTCCGACATCGGTCGGCAGTACGCCAGGGTCAGTGGTGATTACAATCCGATTCATTTGAGTGCCAGCAGCGCCAAGCTGTTCGGTTTTCCTACCGCCATCGCCCACGGCCTCTGGATCAAAAGTCGTGCGCTCGCAGCGCTCGACGACCATTTGCCCGCCTCGAATGTGGATATCTCGGTGGAGTTCCAAAAACCGGTACGGTTGCCCAGTGAAGTCACGTTGGCAGCGAGTGCGGCAGGCTCCCATGGCCAACTCAAGCTGGAAGGCAGGGAAGGAATCGTGCACATGGTAGGAAGTTGGCAGCCAGCCTCGGAGTAACGCCATAATCTCTGGATCGAACGAGCGAAATCTGCTGACTTCACTTGATTCCCCTCGCCATCCCCTTGAAGCTACGCACCTTCAGGAGACCCGGCCCCATGAACCTCGACGACCTCATCCAGCGCCTGCATCACATCCGCGATACCAACGACTGGCGGCAGTTTCACAGCCCCAAGAATCTGACGATGGCCGCCAGCGTCGAGATGGCCGAACTGGTGGAAATCTTCCAGTGGAAAACCGAAGAGCAGTCCCGCCAACTGTCCGCGGAGGAATTGGCGCATGCCGGGCAAGAAGTCGGTGACATCGTGCTGTACCTGCTGCTGATGTGCAGCGAGTTGGGCCTGGACATGAACGAGGTGGTGCGTGCCAAGCTGGCCGACAGCGAGCGACGGTTCCTGAAATGAGTGACCGCCACTTCGATCAACTGGCCACACGCTTTGCCGAAAAGATCTACGGCGGCGCGAAAGGCGCGATTCGTCTGGCGGTGTTGCAGGCTGACCTGAAGGAGAGCCTGCCGGCGCGTCCCTTGCGCGTGCTGGATGTCGGCGCGGGGTTGGGGCATATGTCGCTGTGGTTGGCCCAGCAAGGCCACGACGTCACCTTGACTGAACCTGCCGAGCCGATGCTCGAAGGCGCCCGCCAGCGTTTTGCAGAGGCCGGGCAAAGGGGCACCTTCATTCAGGCGCCTTGGCAGGATCTGCCGACATCGCTGAGCGAGCCGTATGACTTGGTGATCTGCCACGCGGTGTTGGAGTGGCTCGCCGCCCCCTTCACCATTCTCCCTGTGCTGCGGCAACTGACCGCCGACAATGGCTGGCTGTCTCTGGCGTTTTACAACCGCGACGCGTTGATCTATCGCAACCTGCTCAAAGGGCACTTCCGCAAAATGCGCCGCAATACGCTGGCCGGTGAAAAACAGAGCCTGACCCCGCAAGAACCCCTTGATCCGCGCGAATTAGCGGCGCAACTTGAAGGTCTGTGGCGAGTCGAAACCCAGAGTGGTGTCCGGGTATTTCACGACTACATGCCCATCGAGTTTCAAGCCAGGGCCGAGCTTGCGGATTTGCTGGAAATGGAACTGGCCCATCGGCGCCACCCGAGTTTCGCAGGACTGGGACGTTATCTGCACTGGATGTGCCGACCTGTCTGAGGCTATACGCGGAGACCATCATGAAACGCCGCCTCGCTTTGCTCACGTTGTTCTCGACCCTGACGCTGGCTGCCTGTCAGAGCCCAAACCCTTACACGGCCGTTTCGGCCGCGATCCCGCCAGCTCCACCACAAGCAGCCAATGCCATCGACATGAGTGCCTACCCGGCACCTCCCAGGGACTATGGGCGTTACCGCAATTGGACCTGGCTCAATGGCCATCTACCGCCCGGCACGCAATGGGCAGATTCCGCTCAAGTGGCCGAAGCGGTGAGCAATGGCCTGGATCAGCGCGGCCTGCGTCCGTCCCAGAACCCACAGGCAGCGGATTTGCGGGTGACGGCTGACACGCGGATCGAAACCCGGCTGCGTCAGGTGCGCGACGACTATTACGATCCGTACTACGGCGGTGCGGGTGTGGGCTATTACAACGGCTACCGGAACGGCTATGGCGGTTACGCCAGCGTACCGGTGGTACGGACTTACCAAGAGCAGGTGGTGGTAGTGAACATCAGCCTATTCGACGCCCGCAGCGGCCAGCCCGTCTGGAGCGCCAGTGCCGAAACCGGCAGTGGCGGCGATCAGTCCGAGCGAGCCAAGGCGCTGCGTCAGGCCGTGCAGCGCGCGTTGGCCAGCTACCCCCCTGCATAGTCGAACCGCGCACTTCTGGAGAACCATCATGTTTCGCCGCATTGCTGTCGTGTGTGTTGCCCTGCTGCTCGCCGCCTGCCAAACCGATCGCGTCAATCGCGATTTCGACGCACAGCGCGATTTCGGCGGGTACAGGACCTGGGCCTGGAAAGAGCCCGCCCTGCAATACCAACCCAACGATCCGCGTATCAAGAGCGACCTGACCGAACAGCGTATTCGGCAGTCGGTGAGCGAACAGCTTGACCAGCGAGGGTTGCGCCTTGCGCCCGCTGGGGTCAAAGCCGATGTGCAGGTGCAAGCCTGGCTGATCGTGGAAAACCGTCAGCAAATGGTGACCACCAACTACGGTGGCGGTTACTGGGGCAATCCTTGGGGCGGCTACTGGGGGGGACCGATCGGCACCGAAACACGCAACGTCGATTACAAGGTGTCTACCCTGCAAATCGACATGCTTGACGGCAAGGACGGCAAGCTGGTCTGGCGTGGCAGCACTGAACAGGTCGTGAACGACGGGACCACCCCGGCGGCGCGGGAACTGGCGCTGCGTCAGACCGTGCAAAAGATCCTCCAGCAGTACCCTCCTCGCTAGAGGCCTGAGCTTCGGGTTTGAGCACAGAGCTGTGGCCGCTGCTGACGCCTGGCGGAGATGAAGCCGTCACCATGGCAGTCGTCTCTCCCAGGCCATGGGGCTCACTGTAAAGCGCAAGCACCTCCATAGAGACGCTGCACACCAAGCCAACACCTAGAGACTTCTGAATAACATACCCACTGGCGCTCTACCGATTTCACACCGCTACCCCCTCACCACGAGCCATAGGGGATGCCGAATTTGTCGATGTATGCCTGAGACTCTTTATTTGGCGGGCGGTAATAGTGACCTTCTGACAGGCCGTCATAAGGCCCCTTCTCAACTATCCGGCCCTGCACGCGGCTGACTTCAATCGGATCAATGCAAACACCCATCAGCCAGGTTTTCACCACACCACCCGGAGCCAACCCCATGACCAGGTTCTTCCTGTAATCATCGATCCATACCCGGCTGGTATCGCAATATGTTCTGCCTCCCTCATGCA
>NZ_QARE02000012.1 GCF_003052515.2 Pseudomonas sp. RIT409
GCGGCCGCTGCTGCGCCACCCGCACCCAAAAGACCCAACCCGGCGATGGCCCACGCCGATGTCGCGCCACTGACCACGCCGGTGCCGGCGATCAACTCATCAATCGAGGTGATTTCGTCAAAGGTGAAGCCATTGAACGACTCAGCGCTGTACTGCGCCTGCCAGAGCGCGCCGTCCTCATCTTGAAAGACCATGTCGCTGGCCAGCCCGTCCGGGCCGGTATTGAAGAAATGGGCGACTTGAATCTGCTCGCCGTTTTTGAGGTGGACGATCAAGTCCTGACCATTTCGGGTGACCGATGCCACCTGATTGGGTGCGACCGGCATTTGAACGACAGCGGGATCTTTCAGTTGCAGATTGCCCCAGGCACGGGCGTCGATTTGAGAGGTGACCTTGTCAGCAACGACGATGTTTTCCATTTCCAAATCCCTTTTCTGCTTTACGAAAAACAACTACGCGACAACATCTCGGGCGTTGGTGTGTTTTCGGAAGCTGCACGTCAGCTCACGTCCAGATCTTCTTGTCGTCCGGAGCAGGTGCGTCCTGCTCCTGTGTGGCAAAAACATTAGTTTGGATCCACGCGACTTCAACGCAGAGGTTTTGGCGGGGTAATGGACGACCTCTGAAAACGGCACGTAACCGGTTGTCTGTAAAGGGACTTCGTCGACAGACCGTGAAGGTGCCATTAGTCGACTCGAAGGATGGCTCCGCTGGAGTCCATCCGAACGATGGGTTCGCTTCGGATGGGTGTACCCGTATGGTTAATGCGCGAAATCCGGATCGGCCCGACCTTTGATGCGTTCAATGGCCGTTCGCGCCGACTCGTGTACAGGCCAACCTTGAAGAATTGCAAAGGTCACCTCAAAGAAGGTGAACCCTAACAGCAGAACGCTGGCGCCCTGTATGACTGCATACAGTTGCCAGATCGCGAACAGGATTCTGGCCACCGGCCTGGTCGCGCCGACCTACGGCCGTGGGCTGGCATTGGCCCGCGGCACTTGGTCAATCCTGACGGGGCAAACTGGCGGACCCTAACCCCAACTCATCCAGAAGCCACTTCTTGAACACCTCCGCCGCCTCGTGCCGGGTTCTTCGTTTTGGATAGACGAGGTAGTGGCCGATGTACTGCACGTCATGGGTCACGGCCCGCAGCGGTGCGACCAGGGTGCCTCTTTCCAGCTCGGTCTGGGCCAGCAGGGTCGACTCCAGGACCACCCCCATGCCGTTGCTGGCGGCGGCGATGGCCATGATGCTGCGGTCGAAGCGCAAGGCGTAGTGGTGCGGGGACATGAGGTGGTTGGCCTCGAACCAGCCTTTCCACTGCAGCATCTGTACATCGCACTGAATCAGCCGATGCTCGTAAAGGTCTTGCGGGGTGCGAATGCTTCGGGCCAGTTCCGGGCTGCACAGTGGCGTGAGGTGCTCGACGGCCAGCGGGACTTTCTCGATAAGGCTCGATCGCGGCTCGCCATAAACGATGTCGAGGTCGAAGTCGTCGTTTTCGAATTGCGCGTAATCGGTGCTGGCCGAGAAGCGCAGGTCGATGGTCGGGTGGGCCTGGACGAAACGGGCCAAGCGCGGCATCAACCATTGCATGCCGAAACTGGGCGCGGTGTGCAGGCGCAGAGGCGGGGGTTCATCGCTGCTGGCCAGGACAAATCCACGCTGCATTTCCTCCAACCCCCGTTGCACGTGCTCCATCAGCAGTCGGCCCTTGGCCGTGAGGTTGACTTCGCGGGTGGTGCGTTCGAACAACTGCAGGTCGATGGATGCCTCCAGCTTGCGAATCGAATGGCTCACGGCGCTCGGGGAAATGCCCAGCTCCTGGGCCGCCTGAATGAACGACCCTGACCGGCCTGCAGATTCGAACACCCGCAGCGCTGACAGCGGCACCCGGCGAAGCTGCTGAATTAATGAATTCTGCTCACTCATTGCTGCAAAAATGTCCTTTGTAAGGGGCTATTTGCCGATGATAGGTTGATTGCACATCGCTTGCAGGCCATTTGATGAATTCGAAACATCAATTGGTTGCCTGCTGACGATGGTGTCACCCCTTAATAAAAATAAGCAGGACTCACGCATGACAACACGTTCTCAGGCCGCCGACGCAGGCGCAGCGTCGCTGCATCGCGTCGCCCGGCACGCCTGGCGCATCCGGCGTTTCGCATTACGCATGGGCGAAGTTCAAGGGCAGGGTTATGTCGGGCAGGCACTGGGCTGGGCCGATGTACTGGCCACTGCCTATTGCTACGCCATGAACGTTCGCCCCGGCGAGCCGTCATGGGAGGGCCGTGACCGCTTTCTCTTGTCACACGGCCACTACGCGATTGCGCTCTACGCCGCGTTGATCGAAGCGCAAATCATCCCCGAAAGCGAATTGGAG
Organism: Pseudomonas sp. RIT409; assembly: GCF_003052515.2. Classification (GTDB taxonomy): domain Bacteria; phylum Pseudomonadota; class Gammaproteobacteria; order Pseudomonadales; family Pseudomonadaceae; genus Aquipseudomonas. Next base: position 2,384 of record NZ_QARE02000012.1, read on the forward strand.
ACCTACGGCTCCGACGACAGCCGCCTGCCGATGTCGGGCATGGCGAGCTACACCCCCGGCATGGAAATCTCCGGCGGTTCCCTCGGCCAGGGCCTGCCGATCGGCGTGGGCATGGCACTGGGGCTGCGCATGAAAGGCAATCCCGCGTGGGTCTTCAACTCGATGTCCGATGGCGAACTCAACGAGGGTTCGACCTGGGAAGCCGCGATGTCGGCGGCCCACCATGAACTGGGGAATTTGATCGCCCTGGTCGACCTCAACCAGCAGCAGGCGGACGGCAATTCCCGCGAGATTCTGGATTTCGAACCGCTGGCGGACAAATGGCAGGCATTCGGCTGGCATGTGCAGCGGGTCGATGGCAACGATCTTGCGGCGGTCATCGCCGCGTTCGATCAAGCCATGGCAGTCAAAGCGGCCCAGCCGCGGGTCATCCTGTTCGACACGCTGATGGGCAAGGGCGTGGACTTCCTGGAAACCCGCGAAAAAAACCATTTCATCCGTGTCGAGCCGGAGGAGTGGCAGGCCGCGATCAAGGCTCTCGACGCGCATTACGAATCGAGGAGTGCCTGAATGAACCTGCCAACCGCTCAAAAACCGCGCCTGACCACTTCGGCGATGATTGCCTCGATCGCCAGCGAAGGCCAGCGCACCGAAGCCGCACCGTTCGGCCACGCGCTGGTGGCCGCCGCGCAAAAAGATCCTCGGATTGTCGGCATGACCGCCGACTTGTCGAAATACACCGACCTGCACATTTTGGCTCGCGAGTTTCCCGAACGGCACCTGCAAATGGGCATGGCCGAACAACTGCTGATGGCCGCCGCAGGGGGGATGGCGAAGGAGGGGCTGATCCCCTTCGCCACCACCTATGCGGTGTTTGCCACGCGCCGTGCCTATGACTTCATTCACCAGGTGATCGGCGAGGAGCACCTGAACGTCAAGATCTGCGCCGCGCTGCCAGGCTTGACAACCGGCTACGGCCCCAGCCACCAGGCCACCGATGACCTGGCGCTGATGCGCGCGGTGCCGGGCCTGACCGTGATCGACCCCTGTGATGCGCTGGATACGGCCCAAGCCGTGGCCGCCATCGCCGAATACACCGGCCCGGTGTACATGCGGTTGTTGCGGGGCAAGGTGCCCATGGTGCTGGATCAGTACGACTACCGGTTTGAACTGGGCAAGGCCAGCCTGCTGCGGGATGGAAAAGATGTGCTGATCATCTCCAGCGGCATCATGACCATGCGTGCGCTGGAAGTGGCCGAACTGCTGGACGACGGCAGTGCCGAGGTCGCGGTCTTACACGTCCCGACCATCAAGCCGCTGGACGAGGCCACGCTTGTGCGCGAATGCCAACGCGGCGGGCGCTTGGTGGTGGTGGCCGAGAACCACAGCACGGTCGGCGGCCTGGGTGAAGCGGTGGCGCTGGCCCTGCTCAAGGCGCGGATCAGCCCGGTGTTTCGCCAGATCGCCTTGCCGGACGCCTATCTGGACGCCGGTGCGCTGCCGACCCTGCATGATCGCTATGGCATTTCCACTCAAGTCATGGCGGAGAACATCCGCCAGTGGCTGGTATAAGGAGCGCGAAAATGAACGTTGCTTTTATTGGCCTCGGGGCCATCGGCCTGCCTATGGCGCGGCAGATCCAGCAAGCTGGCCATGGGCTGATCGGCATCGAGTTGAGTGAAGCGAACCGCGCGCTGGCGCTGACGCATGGCATCGAATCCAGCGCTGACTGGCAAGCGGCCAGTGATGCCGATGTCGTCGTGGTCATGGTTGCCACCCCCGCGCAACTCGACGCGCTGGTCAGTCAATGCGGCCCACTGAAGCCTGGGCAGCACTGGGTGGTGATGAGTACCGTCGGCCCGGCCTCGGTGCGCGAGCAGGCCGCGCGTCTGCGAGAAAAAGGCGTGCAGGTGGTCGACGCTCCCGTCACCGGCGGCGTCGCGCGGGCACAAACCGGTAGCCTGTTGATATTTGCGGCCGGTCCGGCGGCCGCGGTCGCCCATGTCGAACCGGTGTTGCGAAGCATGGGCAAGGTGCGCAACGCCGGGCTGGAGATCGGCGATGGTCAGGCCATCAAGGTGGTCAATCAGCACCTGTGTTCGGTGCACCTGGTGGCGGCTGCCGAGGCGTTGAGCCTGGCGCGATCGCTGGGTCTGGACCCGGGACGGGTACTGGATCTGGTGCAGCAGGGCGCAGGGGGATCGTGGATGCTGTCCGACCGTGGCCCGCGCATGCTCGAAGGCACCGACACCCAAGTCACCAGCATGGTGGACATTTTCGTCAAGGACAGCGGGCTGGTCGCTGACGCCGCTCAAGGCTGTGGCGCGGCCGTACCGCTACTCGACACCGCTCACGCGCGGTTTTGCCAAGCGGCCGAGTCGGGCCTGGGCAAGCGTGATGACAGTCGAGTGATCGAAACCTGGGCGCCCTAGCCGGTACCGCAAGACAGTACGTTTCAACGCAGCGGGCAGGCCCGTTCTGCCCGTCACTACAACAATAAGATCCCGGAGTTTGCCATGAGCGAATCCACCCAAGCCTCACCCGAGCAGAACAATGCGGGAAAAGTCTCCTTCGCCTCCATGATCGGTTCGGCCGTGGAGAGTTATGACTTCTTCATCTACGGCACCGCCGCCGCCGGCTGGTTTGGCCAAGTGTTCTTCCACACCACAGAGCCGATCGTCGGTATTCTGGCCGCGTTCGCGACCATGGCGGTGGGCTTTTTCATGCGCCCTCTGGGTGGCTATCTGGCGGGGCATTACGGCGACCGCCTCGGGCGCAAGACCGTGCTGCTCTGGTCGTTGCTGGCCATGGGCGGGGCGACGGTCCTTATCGGTGCCTTGCCCACCTATGCACAGGCCGGCGTGATCGCGCCGATTCTGTTGATCTTGCTGCGGATGATTCAGGGCATCGGCTTCGGCGCGGAGTGGGGCGGTGCCGTGCTGATGGCCTGCGAACACGCGCCCGCCCATCGTCGCGGCTTCTTCGGCGCGGTGCCCCAGATCGGCATTCCCCTGGGGCTGCTGATGGCCAACGGGGCCTTTCTGCTGTCAGCCATGGTGTTCGAAGGCGACTGGGTCTGGCGCGCGCCGTTCCTTGCGTCGGTGGTGATGGTCGCGGTGGGCATGTGGATTCGCCTGAGCGTCAGCGAGTCGCCTGAATTCGAAAAAGCCAAGGCGCAGAATGCGCTGATCAAGCAGCCTGCACTGGAAGTCATTCGCAAGGACTGGCGCAAGGTCTTGCAAATCGCCGGCCTGCGCCTGGCGGAAACCGGCGGCTACTACCTGGCCACCAGTTTCATGCTGTCCTACGTGTTGCTGGCGGGGATTGCCACCAAGCAAAACGTGCTCTGGGGCACGATGATCGGTTCCGCGATCGGGCTGGGCAGTCACCTGTTCTACGGCGCGTTGAGCGACCGCATCGGACGCAAACCGGTGTTTCTGATTGGCTCGCTGTTCACCATCGTGTTCGGCATCCCGATGTTCATGATGATCAACACCGGTATCGTCCCCCTCATCATTGTGGCCGTGGCCATGGCGTTGATTCTCAGCCATGACCCGATCTTCGCGGTCGAGGCCAGTTGGTTCACCGAGCAGTTTCCGGCCAACGTGCGGTCCTCCGGGATTTCCCTGGGCTATAACTGCGCGTCGCTGGTGGCCGGTACGCTACCGTTCATCGCCACCGCGCTGTACGCCAAAGTGGGCTGGATGGGACCGGCGCTGCTTTTCAGTTCGCTGGGCGTGGTGTCCACCTTGTGCGCGATGAAGATGCGCGAGACGGCCCCGGCGGTGGCCAAGGAGCTGCCCACCGCGCGCACCAATCCGGTGGGGTCTCAGGCGCTGCAATAAGCGTTGCTTCGCCGCTTCGGCGCGGGTGCCAACATCTCTCGCGCCGTTCGGGCCCGCCGGGCAAAGATCATCGGAACGAATGCCATCCAGCCCGTGTCAACCCAGTTCCATGACCCCAAAACGGAACTGCCATGAGCCAGATCAACAAGGTCAGCGACTCCCTGACGGACGACCTTTACCGCAAAACCCGCGATCAACTGAACACCTTCATCAATGAGACCAACGCCTTGCTCGCCGCGGGCGATGCCTTGCATCAGGATCGAACCGCCCTGGCGCACAAGCGGCTCACGGCGTTCCTCGAGCAGGCAGAGCGCTCCGTAACCGAACCGGCGTCCGCCCCTTCACCCGTCGCCCACTGGCTTGAGACGGGCCGTGACTACGTCAAGGCTCATCCCTGGCAGGCGGTCGGTGTGGCAGCCGGGCTGGGCATTCTGGGCAGCCTCTTGCTGCGGCGTCGCGGCTGAGTCGTGCTGAGGAGACTCGGTCATGCGACGTCGTGGCGTCCCCGTAACGCGTCCAGGGACGGGCAGGCGGTTCTGGCTGTCTACAGCCTTCACCGCCCCCACGGAGGCGCTCGGATTTCATCCTCAGGATCAACTGAATGACGGTCTGGCCCATGCCGTGGGCATCGAAGGGTTGGGGCTCGGCTCGATGTCGGCGGCGTGGTGGGTCAGCAGGCAAAGGGGGGCAGGCATGAGTGTGGACGAAGACGCAGTCCGCCAACTGGCACAACTGATTTGGGAAACCGAGGGCAGGCCTGAGGGACAAGAGGCCCGACACTGGGAGATGGCGACCAAACTCGCGGAATCGGCCGCGATGGCCCCTGCGCGTGGCCTGCACCGACCGCGGGTGGGCGTGATGTTTCCCGACCCGGGCAACAGCGACGACGATCCGCCCATCGATCCGTGAGTCGGCGCAGCGGCTCTTGAAGCAGAGCTTTACGCCCGGTCCGCTTTCAGCGCCTGCAGCAGCGCGTCGGCGAACCCTTCCGAGGCGATGAAGTCCAGTGCCTGGCGCAGCTTCACCGTCTCTTCGGCGCCGAAGGTTTTGTCGAACATCTGCGAAACCCGCTCCGATACCTTGCGGGCCTCCTGATATTTGCGCTTGCCGGCAGCGGTCAGCAGCACGCGCCGGCTGCGGCGGTCGGCCTCATCGACCTGCAACTCCACCAGGCCATCGCGCACCAGCGGCTTGAGCGTATGGCCCAACGCCGACAAGTCCATCACCAGAGCCTGCGCCAGGTCGCGCATGCGCGGCTCGTCGCTGCGGGCGATCTGTGACAGAAGTGAATACTGGGTGGCCTTCAGGCCGCATGCCTGAAAGGCTTCATCGTAGATTTGGCCCAGCCGACGGGACGCCCGGCGTACCGAGCCATTGGCGCAACTGCTGGCCATGACGGGATCTGAACAGAATGTCGCGTGTCTCAAGGCCGTAACGCTCTTCACTGGCGGTGGATAGCGGGGATTATGCCTGCCCCTGCGCAACGGACAAGGTTTTTCAGGCCGCCGCTAAGTGACACGGTGACGCACCGCGTCAGGCCCGCTGCTCGGCGAACGGCGCCTGCTGGCGGCGCGCGTCCACCAGCGCCCAGTACCACATGCCCAGCCCGCCAAAGGTCAGCGCGGCCGCCGCATAGCCGGTGGCCGGAAGACCCAGGCCCAACGAAATCACGATGCCGCCGACCCATGGGCCAATGGCGTTGGCCAGATTGAACGCACTTTGCACCAGCGCCCCGGCCAGTGACTGCGCGTGCGGGGCAACGTCCATCAGACGCGTTTGCAGGATCGCGGCCAGGCCCACGCCACAGCCAATGAAAAACACCAGAGGGATCAGCAGCCAGAGGTTTTCGGTGGCGGCGGGGTAGAGCATCAGCACCACCGCGGTGAAGCCCAGGGAAATGCCTGCCGCGCGCATCGTTGCGCGGTCCGCCGCCCAGCCGCACACCAGATTGCCGACCGTGGTCCCGAGCCCGAACACGGCCATGACCAAGGGAATCATGATCCCCGAGGTGCGGGTCACTTCGATCAGCGTCGCCGCCAGGTAGGTGTACACGCAGAACACCCCGCCGAAGCCAATGCCGGCGATACCCAGCGTCAACCAGACCTGACGCGAACGCAAAGCGCCCAACTCGCGCAGCGGGCTGGCGTCGGCCTGCGCCGGTGAAAGCGGTGCCAGTGAGCGAATCAGCAGCGCGGTGATGGCCGCCAGCCCCGCGACGATGCCGAGGCCCCAGCGCCAGCCAACGGTCTGGCCGATCCAGGTGGCGAATGGCACGCCGACGATGGTGGCGATGGTCAAGCCGAGAAATACCCTCGAGACCGCCTGTGCCCGTTGATTCTTGGGCACCAGCGAGGCCGCCAGCAGCATGGCGACGCCGAAATAGGCGCCATGGGGAAAACCACTCAAAAAGCGGAAGAACACCAGCCAGGGCAAGGAGGGGGCGATTGCGCTCAGGGCATTGGCGACGCCAATGAAAGCGGCCAGCATGACCAGCAAAGCCCGGCGCTCCAAGCGGACCCCCAATACCATGATCACCGGCGAGCCCACCACGACCCCCAATGCATAGGCGCTGATGGCATGGCCGGCCAATGGCTGGGTGCTGTGAAACTCGCCAGCGATGAACGGCAAGAGCGTCATCGACGCGAATTCGGTGGTACCGATGGCGAAAGCGCCCATGGCCAGGGCAAACAGCAGCCAGCCCATGTGGAAATCGTGGGGAGCATCAGTCTGGGTCATAAAAAGGTCAGGAGGATGAGTTCGAGGGTCGGTGCTTCGTTATACCTGAAACCGGTTACAGATCCATCCGCCACCGGACACCAGGTTGGGATTCGCCGTTGATGCGCTCAGGGGGCAGATGCCATGCGTGTTCGCAGGAGCGCTTTCACCGCCGGCCATTCGTCGCCGATGATGCTGAACCGCACCGAGTTGCGCTTGCGACCATCGGGCATGATGCGTTCGTGGCGGACGATGCCTTCCTGAGTGGCGCCGATGCGCAGAATGGCCGCCCGGGATTTCTCGTTCAATTCGTCGGTGGTGAATTGCACGCGCACGCACTCCATGACCTCGAAGGCGTAGCTCAGCATCAGGTATTTCATTTCTGTGTTCAGGCCCGAGCGCTGGACCGATTGCCCCAGCCAAGTGTGACCGATCTCCAGCTTGCGGTTCTTGCGGTCGATTTTCCAGAAGCGGGTGCTGCCGACGATGCGACCGGTGTCGCGGCGCACGATCACGAACGGCATCACCGAACCCGCCGCGCGTCCCGCCAGGGCGGTGGCGATGTACTGCTCGACGGTAGCGGGGCCGGGAATGACCGTGACCTTCATGTCCCATAGATTGCCGTCCGCGGCAGCTTCCAGCAGCTCCCCCGCATGGGCGGTCTGGAGCGGCTGCAACGCTACGGCGCTGCCGGTGAGGGTGATCTGTTCAGTGGGTATCACTTCAGTGCTCATGGGCCAGGGGGTCCTGTCTTCAACTTTTGGGCTTGTTGTCTGGCAAGGGGGCTCCCTTGGGCCACAGCATCCAGATCTGCCCTTGCTGTTTCATTTTGCCCGCCAGTTCGCCCGCGGCATCGCCGGTGCCCCAGAACATATCGGCGCGCACTTCGCCCGCAATCGCGCCCCCGGTGTCCTGGGCGGCCACCGGACGCACCAGCGGCGACCCGTCCGGACGGGTCGACGACAACCAGAGCAGGCTGCCCAGTGGAATCACCTTGCGATCGATCGCCACGCTGTACCCGGCGGTCAACGGCACGTTGAGCGAGCCGCGCGGCCCTTCGTCGCTGTCCGGGCGCAGGGTGAAGAACACGTAACTGGGGTTGCTCCCCAACAGCTCGGGCACGCGCTCGGGGTGGGCAATGGCCCAATCGCGGATACGACCCATGGACACTTCGTCCTTGGTCAACTGGCCCTGTTCCACCAGCCAGCGGCCCACGGGTTTGTACGGGTAGCCATTCTGGTCGGCATAGGCGATGCGCAATTGCCGACCGCTTTCGAGCTGAACGCGGCCCGAGCCCTGGATTTGCAGGAACTGCAGGTCGATAGGGTTTTCCAGCCACGCGAGGACCGGGGCGTTGACGCCTTTTTCGCCGATGGTGGCTGCATCGTCATAAGGACGCAGGACACGACCGTCGAGGCGACCGCGCAGGCGCTTGCCTTTGAGCTCGGGGTACAGGCTGTCCAGGTTGACGATGATCAAGTCCTCGGGGACGCCGTAAATGGCGACCGGGTGTTGGTCATTGCGCTGCTCGCTGCCTTTGTAGATGGGCTCGTAGTAGCCGGTGATCAGCCCGTTGGCGCCGTGCTCCGACGAGCGCAGGCTGTAGACCTGAAGCGTGTTCTTCAGAAAGTCGCGCACCGCCGCCGGGTTCTGCGGCACCTGCGCCGCTTGCGCGCAGGTGGGGCCCCAGACCGCGTCCTTCGCCAGCCGCTTGCAGGCCGAGAACCAACTGTTGAAACCCGCCATCAGGTCGACGTCGTTGACGGCGGGCAGTTTGTCCCACTCGACGCTGACGTAGGTGGTGGCCTCGGCAGGCTTGGGTTTGGGTGCACCGCCATCGCAGGCTGCGAGCAAGGCGATCAGCGGAGCGAGGCAGAAAAGAAAGCGGCGCCAATGCGGGCTTGGGGTCATCACGCGGAGCGGTCCTGGAAACATGTGAAGTCGGCTAGCTTGGTGAAAGGCGACGGCGCCGTCAAATCCGCGCGCCACTCCGGGCCGGAAAACCGAATGGCGGGCAGCCGTGTTCAGCGCGGATTGACTCCGCTCGCCGCACTTTTTTCCGATTTGCCGCTCTATGCAGGGCGGGGACGCTGCGATTGACGCGGGTCCAGTGGGTTGAAGCGTGTGATCGATGGTGTGTGTTGCTTCTGGGTTCTTCATGCGTTCGCGCTCGCGGGCGCTGCTCGCGTTCGGGCTCATGGCGCTTTGCGCGGTCGGTTGTACTCGACAGGATGGGCGCGACGTGGCGACGCAACTCAGTGAAACCCGGCCTCAGGAATTTTTTCAGACCAGCGTCGACCGGATGGCCACCCTGGCCATGCACGACAACCTGGAAAGCCTTTACCTGTTGATGAGCAAACTGTATTTGCGCAATCCGGCACAGTGGCGCAAATCCGGCTTCGTCGACGCGCGCGCCGCTGAACGCAATGTGCGCTTGGCCATTGAACAGCAGAAGCCGTTGCCGCAGTTAGGCAACCGTCGGGACCTGGCAGCCCTCAGCTACGCATTGAGCCCTGAGTTCCTGGGCGATCGGGTCGGCGCCTTCATCTACGCCATTGGCAGCATGCTGGTCACCGCCCATGGCGGACGGCTCGAATTCTTCATGACTGACCAGATCAACCCGACCTTCGTCAACAACGCCGCCCGCAACATCGAGAAGGCCACGTGGTTGCTTGGCCAGCGACAAAACGCGAACGGCGAGTTGATGCTGTTCTCCAACGAAATCACGGAAGAGGGCAGCAACCTGAGCTTTGCCACGGAATTTGGAAAAATCGTCGCGCGGCTTGACCTGCTGACCCAAATGCTCGACGAGCGCTATCGGCGAATTGGCCTCAATTACGCGCAGAGCCTGTTGTTCCTCAACTTCCTGCCGGTGCAGTGACAGTCGGTGCGTCGTGTGGATCAATAACTCTCGCCGCGGATGTATTCCTGCATTTTCTCGATCAGGCGTGCCTGTTCGGCGATGGCTTCCTTGACCAGGTCGCCGATGGACAGCAGTCCCACCAACTGACCGTTCTCCACCACGGGCAAGTGGCGCAAGCGGTTATCGGTCATGATGCCCATGCACGCATCCACTTTGTGCTGCGGGGTGATGGTTTTCACATTCCGGGTCATGATCTCGCTGACCGGCGTGCCGACCGACGCGCGTCCTTCCAGTTCCATCTTGCGGGCGTAATCCCGCTCGCTGACGATGCCGACGATCACCGCACCATCGACCACCGGCACGGCGCCGATGTTCTTCTCGGCCATGAGCTTGATCGCGTCGATGACCATCTGATCCTGTGTGACGGTGTGAACTTCACCCTGGTGCTTTTCTTTGAGTTTCAGTAGTTCGGCTACGGTCGTCATGCTGGCCTCTCCGGCGCGTATTTGTGAGCGCGGCCACGCCAATCGGGCCGTGTGTACAGCATCGTAGAGAGATCGGATTCCAGCAAGTTTGGAAGCGCCGCGCAGATGGCAAAAAGCGTCATCGCACGACACCCGGGTGTCGCCGCTTGAAGCCTATAGGCTACGGGCCAGCCCCGGCATCGCCGAGCGTTTCGGCGGCGTGACCGTTTTCAGCAGATGAGGCATTTCCCGCGCCTGGCGGATGAAGCCCTGAACACCGTGCACGAATGCAGCTTCCGACAGGCCCTGAAGCGCCATGTGCGTGCATAGCCGGAGGTCGTTGCGGGGGGCCAGTGCCAGCCAGCACCCGTGCAGCGCGTCCGTGTCGAAGTTCAAGCGCAGCAGATGTTCATACGTGTCGGGCGTCGAACGTAGCGGCAGCTTGCAGTGCAGCACCGCGACATCGCCCGCGGGAGGCATTTCGATGATGGCGACTTCACGGTCCTGATCGAACAGCGCGCAAACGCCATTTTCCAGACCCAGTTCGGTATTCAAATGCCTGCCCAGTGCGGCAAGCAGGGTGTCCGGTGTGCTCATGAGGCTGTCCTTGTGCGGTCGGTTCGTTCCTGAGTGGTCTCACCGGCCCACGGGTTCCCATTCCCAGGCCGTCAGATGGCCCGACGCCTCACGGGCGCGGACGTCGCGGCCGGGACACCACCGATTCGATATTCTTGCGCCCGATCAGCAGCGGGCTCTTGGCCCTCCGGGAGGCCGGCATCTCGGCCAGCCATTTGAACATCACCAGGCAATCCACCAGACCATGGCGCGCATGGCGATAGGCGCGAGGCAGGCGACCGACCGTCTCGAAGCCGAGCTTGGTCCACAGCGCCACGGCCACGTCGTTGGTCGACACCACCGAGTTGAACTGCATCGCGCTGAAGCCGCTGTCCACCGCCAGTTGCTGCGAGTGTTCGCACATCGCCCGTGCTACGCCACGACCGCGGGCCTGGTCGGTGACCATGTAACCGCAGTTGCACACGTGGCTACCGGGGCCGGCGGCGTTGGCCTTGAGGTAATAGCTGCCGAGCAAGACGCCGTCTTCTTCAGCGATCAGTGTGTGCGGCGGGTATTCGAGCCACAGGTGCTGGGCTTGCTCGTACGTCAGGTCGGGATCATAGGCGTAGGTTTCCTGCGCCTTGATCACGGCCTGGAAGGTCGGCCAGAAGCGTTCGAAGTCTTCGGCCGTCATGGGGCGAATCTGGATCATGGAGGGTCCGGTCGGTCGAGGTAATAACACAAGGGGGCGAGCGACGGGGGCCTGCGGCCAGAGAGCGGTGGCCATGCAACTCGCCACCGCCGGCCCGTGGACCACCTATAAACGCATCACGGTCGCGGCTCAGGACACCACGCGGTAACAGGGCACATAGGCCGCGCCGCCCGGCAGCTTCATCCGGTGCTGCTCGACGAACGCCTGCAACAGCTTGTCCAGCGGCTGCATGACTTCGGCATCGCCGTGAATCTCGTATGGGCCGTGCTCTTCGATCAGGCGAATGCCCTTGTCCTTGACGTTGCCCGCCACGATGCCTGAAAACGCCCGGCGCAGGTTGGCCGCCAGTTCATGGGGCGGCAGGTCGCGGCGCAACTGCAGGCTGGCCATGTTGGCGTGGGTCGGGTCGAACGGACGCTGGAAGCTTTCCTCGATCTTCAGCAGCCAGTTGAAGTGAAAGGCGTCGGCCCGCTCGCGTCGGAACTGGCGAACCTCGGCCAGCCCGGCAACCATTTGCCGCGCGACTTCGGCCGGGTCGTCGATGATGATCTGGTAATGCTTGTGCGCTTGCGCACCCAGGGTCGCGCTGACGAACGCGTGCAGTTGCTCCAGGTAGGGCGCGGTGCTTTTCGGGCCGGTGAGAATGACGGGGAAGGGCAGGTCCTGGTTGTCGGGGTGCATCAGGATGCCCAGCAGGTAGAGGAATTCTTCCGCCGTGCCGGCGCCCCCCGGGAAGATGATGATGCCGTGGCCAACCCGGACGAAGGCTTCCAGGCGTTTTTCGATGTCCGGAAGGATCACCAGCTCATTGACGATCGGGTTCGGCGCTTCGGCGGCGATGATGCCCGGCTCGGTCAGCCCCAAGTAGCGGCCACCGCTGATGCGTTGTTTGGCATGGGCGATGGTGGCGCCTTTCATCGGCCCCTTCATCACGCCCGGGCCGCAGCCGGTGCAGATGTCCAGCTTGCGCAGGCCCAGTTCGTGGCCGACTTTCTTGGTGTATTTGTACTCCTCGGTGTTGATGGAGTGGCCACCCCAGCACACCACCATCTTCGGCTCGACGCCCGCCCGCAGGGTGCGAGCATTGCGCAGCAGGTGGAACACGTAGTCGGTGATGCCTTGCGACGATTCCAGGTCGATGCGCTGGCTGTCCAACTCGCTTTCGGTATAGACGATATCGCGCAGGGCGCTGAAGAGCATTTCCCGCGTGCTGGCGATCATCTCACCGTCGACGAAGGCGTCGGCGGGCGCGTTCAGCAGCTCCAGGCGCACGCCGCGGTCCAGTTGATGAATGCGCACCTCGAAGTCCTGGTAGGCTTCGAGAATGGTTTTGGCGTTGTCGACATGCGCGCCCGTGTTGAGGATGGCCAGGGCGCACTGGCGGAAAAGACTGTACGTACTGCCTGAGCCAGCAGCGCTCAGTTGTTGGACTTCACGTTGTGAAAGCGTCTCCAGGCTACCTTTTGGACTGACCGAAGCGTTGATTACCTGTCTTGGAGCCATTCTGAATTCCTTGAAAGCAATGCCCCCCGCATGAGTCGGCGGAGGCATGTGGACAGTGAATGAAAACGCCATTCACCCTGGCGGCCATTTTTCACATCGGTCGGTCAGGAAAGCAAATGTTGTGCGGAAAATCTTTGGCGACCTTGTGAACGGGCAGGTGCGCGGTGACGATCCGTGACTTTTGATTTTCCACGCCCCCCGGTATGCTGCACCTCGACGTCAGACGCCCGTGACCACGCCGCCCTTATGATTTTCAACTTCGCGATTTTCCTCTGCACCCTGATCGCCATGGAGGGTGTCGGTTTTCTTGCGCACAAGTACGTCATGCACGGCTGGGGTTGGTTTTTGCACCGTTCTCACCACGAGGAGCACCTGGGCGCGTTCGAAACCAATGACGTTTACCTGCTGGTGCTCGTCGTGGTGGCCGTCGGTCTGATCGTCCTCGGCCACAACGGCCATGACCCGCTGCAGTGGGTCGGCGCGGGCGTCGCCGCTTTCGCGCTGATCTATATTCTGGTCCACGACGGCATCGTTCACCGCCACTGGCCGTTGCGGCCCCAGCCTCGCAATCGCTACCTGCGCCGGCTGTACCAGGCCCACCTCATGCACCACGCGGTCAAAGGCCGTCGCAACAGCGTTTCGTTCGGCTTCCTCTACGCGCCGCCCGTCGCCACGCTGCAACGGCAACTGCGCGAAATGCGTCGGAAGGAGCCAGCCCCTACCGGCGAGCGCACAGACCGCCGCGGTACGCCCATCCACCTTTTCATCGCTTCGGGAGACTCACGTGACGCCATCGAAAGCACAACAGGCAACCGCTAAAACGATCACTTACAACCGTCCGGACGGCAAGTCGGTCAGCGGTTACCTGGCTAGTCCGGCGAACAGTCAGGGCGCCCCGGCCATCGTGGTGATCCAGGAATGGTGGGGCCTCAACGATCAGATCCGCGGCGTGGCGGACCGATTGGCCGCTGCCGGTTACCTGGCGCTGGTCCCGGACCTGTATCGGGGCGAAATGACCGTCGAGGAAGAAGAGGCCCATCACCTGATGAGCAAGCTCGACTTCGCCGATGCCGCCACCCAGGACATCCGCGGCGCGGTGCAGTATTTGAAGGACCACACGCCCAACGTGGGCGTCACCGGCTTCTGCATGGGCGGTGCGCTGACGTTGCTGGCGCTGAACTTCATTCCGGAGCTGTCGGCAGGGGTGGTGTTCTACGGCATGCCGCCGCTGGAGTACCTCGATCCGCAAGCGATCAAGGTCCCGGTCCAGGCGCACTGGGCCACTCAGGACGAGTTCTTTCCGGCCGAAAACGTCGACGCGCTGGAGGCGAAGTTGGGCGAGGGCGGGGTCGACATCGAGTTCCATCGGTATCTGGCCCACCACGCCTTCGCCAATGAAACCGCCGTCGGCCCGGGCCGTATTGCGGGCACCCAGTACGACCCGGTGTGGGCGCAACTGGCTTGGGACCGCGCATTGACCTTCTTCGGCCGTACGCTCTGGAAGTGACCGCAACGCGGTGCCTATCCATGAGCGGTTTGCACCTGGATACGGCGCCGCCCGCCTCAAGCGGGTTCACTGAGGTGCGGTAACGCGCCTCATCGCAGGTGCTCTGGCGGAATGGCGTAGGTGCCGACCACATGCGCCACGGCGTCGGGCGACCCCTCGGCGTACAGCGAGACCTCGCCAATGGCCAGGGTCTTGCCGACTTTCATCAATTGGCACTCGGCGATGATCCGGCGCTCGGCTTGCGGTTTGCGCAGGAAGTTGATGGTCAAGCTGGTGGTGACCGCCAACGGGACGATGCCGATCGCGCCAAGCACCGCAACGTACAACGCCACATCGGCCACGGCCATCAAGGTCGGGCCTGACACCGTTCCCCCTGGGCGCAGATCCGAGTGATCGATGGCCTGGGAAACGGTCGCGCTTTGCTCGCCGACGTCCTCCACCACGATCCGGGTCTGCGGAAATTCCCGTGCGATGAATGCCGCGATTTCGTCCTTGCTCGCCATGGGCCTCTCCCGAATGAGTCGAAGCCGCAAGATTTGATGAGGCCCAGGGCAATTGTCAACGAGGGCGAGCGTGAAGAGGGTGTGACAGGCTTTGCGGCTCAGCCGCCAGGGGAAGCCACCTTCGTGCGACAGGGATCTTTCGGCGGATTTCGGCTAGTCTAGCCGTTCGATTCGACGGGTCACGGGCGGTGACGGAGCAGGGTGCATGGGCAAGCTGGTTATCGGTATCGATCTGAGCACGACCACCTGCAAGGCCATCGCCTGGGATCTGCAGGGGCGGCTGGTGGCTCAGGCGCGGGCGCCTCTGGCCCTGGCTCGGCCTGGCGTGAGTGCCTACGAGCAGGACCCTCATGACTGGTGGCGAGCGACGCAACTCGCAGTCAGGCAACTGCTGCCCCTGATCGCGGACCACGCCATCGCGGCGCTATCGGTGGTCAACCAGCGTGAAACCGTCGCGGTCACCGACGCGGACGATGGCTTGCTGCGCCCGGCCATTCTGTGGCTCGACGAGCGCCGCAAGCATGAGGTGGCAGCGCTGTGCCAGCGGGTGGGCCACGACCGTTTGCACCGCATCACCGGCAAACCCCACGACTGGGCGCCAGCCATCTACAGCCTGGCCTGGTTGGCGGAGGCCGAACCCGAGATGTTCGGCAGGATCCGCCACGTGTACGAACCGCATGCGTGGCTGGTGCGGCAGTTTACCGGGCAGTTTGTGACCAGTTGGGCCAGCGCCGATCCGTTCGGCGCGTTCGACATTCATCAGCACCGCTGGGCCGACGATGTCCTGCAGGCGTTGCCCATCGCGTTGAGCCCCGAGTGTTTCCCCCTTGCGCTGGCACCCGGTTCAGTGCTGGGCGTGGTGTCTGCCCATGCCGAGGCGTGCACCGGGCTGCCGGCTGGCACGCCGGTGGTCGCGGGCGGGGGCGACGGTCAGGCCGGTGGCCTGGGAATTGGCGTGGTCAGCCCCGGCACGGCGTACCTGAATCTCGGCACGGCGATCGTGTCCGGGGTGTACGCCAGCCAACCGAAGGTCGACGATGCTTTTCGCACCCTGTGCGCCGTGGATCGTGAAGGCTACGTTCTTGAAACGTCCCTGCGCTCCGGCACGCTGCTGATCAACAGCCTGCTCAAGCAGTTCTTCGACATCGACGTGGGCGCCCACCCCGAAAGCCTCGTGCGGCTGGAAGTGGAGGCGTCACGCGTGCCGCCCGGCAGCGCCGGTTTGATTTTGCTGCCGTACTGGAACGGCGTGATGAATCCGTACTGGGATCAGGATGCGCGAGGCTGCCTGCTGGGCCTGTCGCCCGATCACGGGCGTGCCGAGATCTACCGTGCGGTGCTGGAAGGCATCGCGTTGGAGCAGGCCGTCGCGACCCAGCGGATGGTCGAAGCCACCGGCGAGCCGGTGCACACCTTCGTGGCGATCGGTGGGGGAGCGGCGAGTCGGCTGTGGTGTCAGATCATCGCTGACGTGACGGACCGGCCGGTGATCCGCGCCAGCACTCAGGAAGCTTCAAGCCTGGGCGCAGGCATCGCCGCTGCAGTAGGCGCGGGTAGCTACCCCGATTTTGCCAGTGCCGCACGGGTGATGACCCAGGGCGGCGAAACCTTCGTACCCAACCCGGGGTTGCGTGAATTTCATCGCGAACTGCTGAGCCTCTACCGCGAGTTATACCCCCGCCTGCGCGACCTCTATCCGCGCCTGGCTCGACTCAACCTGCGCTGAAGCCGCCGTCCACGGTCAGGGTCACACCATTGACCATCGCCGCGTCGTCGCTGAGCAAAAAGGCGATGGCCGAGGCGATTTCGTCGGGTTGGACGAAACGTCCCAACGGTATGCGCGAGAGCATCGAAGCGGATTTGGCCGGGTCACTCCAGGCCTTTTCGGCCATTGGCGTCAAGGTCACCACCGGGTTGACGCTGTTGACCCGAATGCCATGACGCCCCAGCTCCACGGCCATGACCCGGGTCATGGCGTCCAGCGCGGCTTTGGACGCGCAATAGGCCAAATGATCGGGCGTTCCCACGGCGGCGGCCAAGCTCGAGACATTGACGATGGCGCCGGGCCGACCCCGGCGGATCAGGTCGCGCGCCACCGCCTGAGCGACCACCATGGGGGCTCGGGCGTTGACGGCCATCAGGTGATCGAAGGTTTCGACCGACGTGTCGAGCACCGATTCCAGCTCCACCACTCCTGCGCAGTTGACCAGCAGATCGATGGGCAGCGTGTTTTCGACTGCCGCTTGAGTCGCTGCCGCGTCGGCCAGATCGACCACCAGGGTGCGTTCGCAGTACGCCAAATCCGCCGGGTTGCGGCCCGCCGCTATGACCTCGGCGCCGCAGCGGCTGAGCCACTGCACCGTTTCCCGGCCAATGCCTTTGCCGGCGCCGGTGACCAGAATGCGTTTGCCCGTGAAATCGTGGGTTGCCATGAACATCTCCCAAGGGTCAGTTGTCGTGCGATCCGCTGGCAGCGCCGAGCAATTCGAGGGCAGCGCTCTCATCGATGACCAGCTCATGCACCACGTTGCGCAGCAAGACGGCGCGAATGATCTGCGCCTTGTAGGGCCCACCCGATACCAGCACGACCTTCTTGATCTTGCGCAGGTCTTCCGGGTCCAGCGAAATCGCACGGCGGTTCAGCGGGTGGTTGACCTCGATCCCGTCGCGGTCCAGCCAATGTCCGAGCAAGTCGCCCACCGCACCCGCGGCCCGCAGCGAGCGCGCGTCCTGTGGGTTGACCAGCCCCAGTTCGAGCATCAGCGAACGCTCGCTGAGGTCGCCCACGGTCAGCAACGCCACGTCGGCGTTGCGCGCTTTGCCCAGGACGTCCTGAACCGAAGCCTCTTCCAGGATCATCCCGCGATAGGCCTCGGAGGGCGCGAACAGCGGCGCGGCGAGGTAGTAGTAGGAGCCGCCGAACAGGGTGGCGAGGCTGGACGCGATCTCCACCGTGTTGTTCGCCGAGCCGTAATGCAGGCCCCCCAGCAGCGAGACCACCTTCATGTTCGGCAGCGGTCGGCCCTGCAGCTCACGCACCGCCTGACGCAAGGTACGGCCCCACCCGACGGCGATGGTGCAACCGTCTTGAAGGTACTCCTCGATGCTGGGCGCTACGCCAACGCCGAGCACGCGGAAGATGGTCGATGGATCGTCCGGGGAGGGCACGACGGTCACGCGTTCCAGCCCGAAATGCGCCTGCAGCCGGTCTTCCAGTTCGATGCAGGATGCCAGCGGCGAGTTGATCCGAATCTGGACCACGCCGGTTTCGCGGCAAGTCGCCAAGGCTTTGTTGACCCGCACGCGGGTGATCCCCAGGCGATCGGCAATCTGCTGTTGGGTCATGTTGTTGACGTAGTAGTACCAGGCGATGCGAATGTTCAGTTGATCCTCGGCGCTGACCGGGTCGGCGTCGGGGATCGTTTCCGGGTAGCGATTCTGCACGGCAGTGTCCTTGGCGCTCGAAGCGAGGGCGCCTACTTTACAGCGCCCATGGTCAGACCTTGTACCAAATGCTTGGAAACCATCAACGCGAAGATGATGACAGGGAACACGATCAAGGTTCCGGTGGCCATGATCTCGCCCCAGGGCAAGTCGTAGCCGCTCATGAAGCTGGTGGCGGTGACCGGCGCCGTGCGTGCGACATTGCGGGTCAACACCAGGGCATAGAGCAGCTCGTTCCAGGAAAAAATGAACGAGAAAATGGCCGACACCGCAACGCCGGGCATGGCCAGCGGCAGGGCGATCCGCCAGAAGATAGTAAAGCGCGAGGCACCGGAGAGACGCGCGGCTTCGTCCAGGTCCTTGGGTACGCCGCGAAACTGGTCGGTGCAAATCCACACCACAATCGGCAGGTTGAACGTCAGGTAGACCAGGATCAGCACCAAGTGGGTGTCGATCAGGCTCAGGCTACGCGCCATGAGAAAAATGGGCAGCGCCACGACAATCGGACTGAGCATGCGGTTGGTGATGAACCAGAACCACAGGTCCTCCTTGCCGCGGAATTCAAAACGCGCCAGCGCATAGGCGGCCGGCGTGCCGAGACCGATCGCCAGCACCGTGGTGCACACGGCAACGATCAGCGAATTGCCGAGACTGTGCAGCACGTCGCGCTCGAACAGCACCTTGACGTAATTGTCGAGGTGCGGGGTAAAGGCCCACACCGGAGGCGATGCCAGCGCTTCGGCCTGGGTCTTGAGGCTCGTGGCGACCATCCAGTAAAACGGAAATACCGCGAACAGCACGATGGCCAGCAGCCCCACGACATGCCAGGCGTTGACTTTCATGCCGGGGCGAACCTGCCCGGGGCGAACCTGCTCGGGCGCAGCCACGGTGTGTGCAGCGGAAACGGTGGCCATGTCAGATCTCCCGGTAGACGAATTTGATGTACAGGCGCGCAAGCACGATGGTCAGGATCAACAATAGAATCGCCTGGGCCGAGGCGATGCCCTGATCGAACACACGGAACCCCACCCGCTGAATGTAAACGCTCACCAGCTCGGTCGCCGCACCGGGGCCCCCTCGGGTCATGGTGAATACGGTGTCGAACATCTTCAGGATGTCAGCGGTGCGCAAAATCAGAATAACCGTGGCGCTGGGCAGCAAGAACGGCAGTTGAACGTAGCGCACGATCTGCCAGCGGCTGCGGGTTTCCAGGCGGGCAGCTTCTTCGATTTCGTTGGGCACCATGGTCAGCCCGGCCAGCAGCACCAAGGCGCAGAACGGCGTCCACTGCCAGATGTCCATCAAGGCCACGGCGATGAAGGCGTTGGTGGTGTCTCCCAGCCATTCCACCGGACCCGCATCGAGCATCGCCAGCAGGGCATTGGCCACGCCGAAGTCGCGATTGAAGATCAGCCGCCCGATCAGGCCCGCCACCGCAGGGGCGGTGGCCAGCGGAATCACCAGGCTCATGCGCGCGAGCAGCTTGACCCCGGACAGGCCGGGTTTGTGCAACAGCAAGGCGATGATCAGGCCGAGGGCGAGTTGGATCGGCACCACCGTGATCAGAAACAATCCGGTGCGCCCCAGCGCGCTCCAGAAGGAAGCATCTCCCAAAACGGTGAGGTAGTTATCGAACCCGATGAAAGGGGTCGCATCCTTGGGGCGGGCGAGGTTGTACTGGCGGAAGGAATTGACCAACGCGAAGACGGTCGGGAAGATCCCGATCAGCGCCAGGGCGACGGTGGCCGGCGCCAGAAAGGAAAACGCTGCCCGGGTGTTGTTCCACAACGTAGGGAACACCGGTTTTTTAGGGCTGGACATACAGATGGGTTTCTCCGGAGATCAGCTTCAGCCGCAGACATAGGGGCATGGGTGGCCCGCGATCGAGTGCCTGGCAACCGAACGCAGGCCTGCCACGCGCCGACGGCCTCTTGGCCGAAGGGCGGGGCGTGCACCGGTTATTTCAATAGCTTGACCTTGCCATCGTAGTAACCCGCTTTCTTCAGGATGTCCTCCATCTTCGTCCCGATGGCCTTGGCCCCGGCTTCGACGCTGGTCTTGCCCAGCATGATCGCCGTGCCGTTTTCGCCGACCACTTCGGAGATCTCCGGCCACTGCGGGAAGCGCGGACGGTAGTCAGGCACGCCGCCCTCCCACGACGTGACCATGGGCTGTACGAACGGGTATTTCTTCTGCACGTCCGCGTCTTTGTAGACTGACATCCGGCCACTCACGCCACCGGCTTCCAGGTACGGTTTGGCCATCGCCTCGGAGGTCACCCACTGAATGAACAGCCAGGCCGACGCTTTCTTTTTCTCGTCGGCGCTGGCATTCACCCCCAGGGAGAAACCGCCCAAGGCTGGCTTGAGGCCCGCAGGCCCCTTCGGTTCGGTGGCCACCCCCAGGCAATCCGTGATTTTCGACTTGGCCGGGTCTGCCAGGGTGCTGTAGAACGCTGACCATTCAGTGATCATCGCGACCTTGCCTTGGGCGAGGGCGTTGACCGCTTCGATATGGTCATAGTCGACGATGCCCGGTGGCATGAACTGCATCAGGTCCTGGCGGAATTGCAGACCTTGCTGTGAGGCTTTGGAGTTGAGGTTGGATTTGAAGCCGGCGTCCAGCAGCGAACCCCCGAACGGCCAGAGGAAGCGCATGAAGCTGTCGGCGGACTGGGTTTCACCTCGGCGCGACTGCAGTGCGTAGGCGTAACGGTCCTTGGCCTTGTCGGTGAGCTTGGGCGCGTAGTCCTTGAGCAATTCGTCCCAGGTCGCAGGCGGCTTGTCGAAGCCGGCTTCCTTGAGCATGCACTTGTTGTAGAACAGCAGGCCTGAGTAGTTATCGAACGGCAGGCCGTAGGTCTTGCCGTCCCAGCCGCCAAAGGATTCCAGCAGGATCGGGAAGAAACCGTCGAGCTTCAAGTTCGGGTCGGCGAGCTTGGCGTCCTGAGTGAACGTGGTGATCGGTTCCAGCCAGCCATTGCCCGCGAACTCGCCGATCCAGACCACATCCGTGAGCACCACATCGAGCGGCTCACCGCTGGTGAACCTCAGCACTTCCTGCTCGCGGGTGTTTTCGTACGGGACGATTTCGTAATTGACCTTGATTCCGGTCTTTTTCTCGAATTCGGGCAGCAGTTTGATCGCCGCTGCGTATCCGGGACGGTCGAGGAAAATCGCCTTGATTTCGGTGCCCTTGTAAGGGGCCGAGGCTTCTTCCAGGGTCCAGGCCTGCGCGGCGTTCGAGCCTGCCGCCGCACTCAGGGCGACGGTCAAGGCAAGGGCATTCCATACCAGCTTCTTCATTACGTGACCTCTTTATTGTTGTTGATGAGGGTTACGCGGTGTCTGCGCTGACGCGCGTGTTCAGTCCGGGTGAGGCAGCACTACGGTTTTCAGTGCTCCATCGAGAAAGGCTGCGGGATAGCTGAAGGCTTCGCTGGCCTGTTCCAGGTCGAAGCGATGGGTGACCAGGCAATCGACGTCCACCGCGCCCTGGGCCACCAGTTGGATGGCGCGCTCGTAGACATGGCCCATGCGTCGGGACAGGCGAATGTCCAGCCCCTTGCGCCGCAGCACGGAGGCGCTCAGGGGGGCGTATTGATCGCCGTCGGGAATGCCGACCAGCACCACCCGGCCACCGATGCGGGCCGCGTGCGCGGCAATCTGAAAACCTTCAGGGGCGTTGGTCGCTTCCAGCACCAGATCGACGCCACGGCCACCGGTCCATTCGGCGATCGCGGCGTGATCGGCAGCAACCTGGTCGGCCCCCAGTTGCCGGGCCTTCTCGGTGCGGTAGTTGATCGGGTCGATGGCATAGACGGCTTTCTTGCCCAGCATCCGGGCCAGTTGCACCAGGCACAGGCCGATGGGGCCACAGCCGATGATGGCCACCGTTTCGAAGAGTTTCTTGCTGCCTGCCAGGTCCATGGCGTGAATCGCCACGCCCAAGGGTTCCAGCATGACGGCTTGAACCGGGGTGAAGTGATCCGGTACAGGGTAGACCTGACCCGGCGAGACGACGATGTACTCGGTCATCGCGCCGTGGGTGTGGGGCGGGGAACCGAGAAACTGCACGTTGGGGCACAGGTTCACATGGCCGCGCTGGCACCATTCGCAATGGCCGCAGGGTTTGGCCGGATCCACTGCGACCAGTTGCCCGGCCTTCAGGCCGAGCGTCGGGTGGTCGTCGACGACGCGTGCGGCGAACTCGTGGCCTGCGATGAATGGCTGAGTGATGCGGGCGTGGCCAATCGCGCCCTCCTTGAAGTAATGCAAATCGCTGCCACAGACGCCGACAGCGCTGACGCGAAGCAGAATCTCGTCGCCAACCGGCACCGGCACCGGCTTTTCGCCGATGCGGATGTCGCGGATGCCGTGGATGTAGGCCGCGCGCATCGCTTCACTCCTTGACATTTGTATTTTTAGAATTACAAATGATCCTAGAGCGAAACTTCTGGCTGTCAAGCAGGACGACGCAATCCGACCTGACTCCGGCGCAGTCGGTCCAGGCGGAGACACGAATGTTCGGACCCACACAACAATAATTCAGGGGACACGATTTTGACTGAGCTCAGTTTGAGTGGCGTCGAGAAAGCCTATGGCGACATCAAGGTGTTGCATGACATCCACCTGAGTATCGAAAGCCGCGAGTTCGTGGTCTTCGTCGGGCCATCGGGGTGCGGTAAGTCGACGTTGCTGCGTTGCATCGCGGGGCTGGAGAGCATCACCCAAGGCCGGATCCGAATCGGCACGCGGGACGTGACCTACCTGGAGCCTGCGGACCGTGGCGTGGCAATGGTGTTTCAGTCGTACGCGCTGTACCCGCACATGTCGGTGTACGACAACATCGCCTTCGGCCTGAAAATGCAGAAAACCCCTAAAGCGCAGATCGACGCCAAGGTGCAGCATGCCGCGCGGATTCTTCAGCTCGAACCGCTGCTGGCGCGCAAGCCCAAAGCGCTGTCCGGCGGGCAACGCCAACGCGTGGCGATCGGGCGCGCCATCGTGCATGAGCCGGAAGTCTTTTTGTTCGACGAGCCGCTGTCGAACCTCGACGCCTCCCTGCGGGTACAGATGCGCATCGAAATCGCCAAACTCCACGCCGACCTCCAGGCCACCATGGTCTATGTGACCCACGATCAGGTCGAAGCCATGACCCTGGCCGACAAGATTGTGGTGTTGAACAAGGGAGGCATCGAGCAGGTGGGTTCGCCACTGGAGCTGTATCACCATCCGCGCAACCGCTTCGTTGCGGGGTTCATCGGCTCGCCGCAGATGAGCTTTCTACCGGTTCAGGCGCTCTCAGCCACAGCCGAAGGCGTTCAGGTCGAACTGCCGGGGGGCGGGTATTTACGGGTGCCGGTCAACGGCGAGAGCGTCAAGGCAGGGGATTCGCTGACCCTGGGGTTGCGTCCGGAGCACCTGTCCGAAAACGCAGCGGGCGATGCGCAGATTCCGATCAAAGCGTTGGTGGTCGAGCACTTGGGCGGAGAGACGTTCATCCATGGCCAGACGCCTGGCGGTCACGATTTGATGATCAAGGGTGACGGCCTGTCACAGGTTGCCGTCGGGCAGGCGTTGTCGATCGGCGTGGCGGGTCCGCGCTGTCACCTGTTCGACGGGCAAGGCCAGGCGCTGACGCACCTGCGGCATTTCACCGAGCAGGGCCCGGAAACCGAGCGACACAGCCCTGCCCGGGTATTTCCCTGAAGGTCAGCATTGTGGTCGGCCCGGTTCAGCCGACGACGGAATCCCAGCGTATTTTCCGTTCGATGTGGCAGGGTCAAAACGAGTGAGGGGTGATCGGCGGGGCGTTTGCATGAGCGTCGCCGAAGGCCGATTACTCACTCGTGGAAAAATGGAGTTCGGCCGTTTCTCCGCCACGCGCGGCGCGCTATGCTTCACGGCGATTCCTCAGCGTTTCCCGACACCACTCCATCACTTGTCGACGGTCACTTGCGTTGTTCCGACTCTGCCGCGGGCGCGGTCTTGGCGCTGCGAAGCCGTGAGCGGGTGCAGGGCCGCTCGCCTTACGCAAAAGGTTCGACGATGCGTTTCATCTACCTTTCGATCTGCCTGGGCATCGCCAGTATCCCGACCCACGCCATTGCCATGGAAACCCCGCCGCAGCCCGAGGCCGTCGTCGACAAGGCCCAGGCGCTAGAGGAGAAGGCTGCCGAAAAAGACGGCTCGCCGCCGGCCGTCCCCAGAAGCGAAACCATCAGCCGGGCCGAAGCCCAGATCGTGGACCCCGCCGGTGCGCAGCCGGTGGATGATGCGCTCGTTTGCCTGTCGCGCACCCTCTATTGGGAGGCCAAGGGCGGTACGGACGCGGACATGGAAGGGGTGGCCGATGTGGTGCTCAACCGCCTCGGGCATGAGGGCTACCCCAGTACCATTTGCGCGGTGGTCAAGGAGGGTGCGGATAAAAAAGCCTGCCAGTTTTCCTGGTGGTGTGACGGCAAATCCGATCAGGTCAAGGAAGATGACCGTTATGCCGCCGCCAAGGAAATTGCCCGCAAGGCCCTTAACCAGCAATTACCCGACCGCACCCGGGGAGCGATGTATTTCCACGACCGTCACGTGAAGCCCGCTTGGGCGTCGACGTACGTCAGGACGGCCGAGACCGAGAAATTCCTGTTCTACAAACCTCAGGACGGAAAGGCGAAATGATGCGGCAAGGTGCAGCGGGGGGGCTCCGTCGCTAAACCCTTTTTACGCGCGAGGAGGCGGAGTCCGTGGGGGGCGGGCCTCGAAGGCGGCCCTATTGCTGCACGCCGAACAGGGCCGTCCAGTAGATCCCGGCATCGCTCTTGGGGTCCACCGCGTAAGCCGCGCCCAGTTCCTTGAACGCGGGATTCATGATGTTGGCGCAATGCCCGGGACTGGCCAGCCATCCTTCCACGACCTTGCGCGCACTGTCCTGGCCGGCGGCGATGTTTTCACCGATGGCCTGGCCGATGTAGCCTGCCAGTTCGGCGCGGTCCCCTGGCGTACCGCCGTTGCGGCCTTTGTGGTCGAAGTAGTTGTTGTTGGCCATGGAGCGGGTGTGGCCTTCTGCTGCGCTCGCCAGTGCGTCATTCCAGCTCAGCGGTGAGGCCGGGCCGTAAGGCTGCCCGCCGCATTGATGAGGGACACTGCGGGCAGCATTGATCAGGCCGAGCATTTTCTGCCCTTCGGCCTGAGCATTGCCGAGGCCGCCGGCCAGCAGCGGCCGGGCCAGCACGATACGCCAGTCGCGGTCGTTACGGCTGACGCCGATGTCGACGAACTGTGGATTGAGCACCACTTGGCAGAAGCTTTCCTGTATCGCCTTCATCGCCGCCGGTGCATCACGCGGGCCGGACAGGCTGATGGCTTGCACCGAGACCATGGGGTAGGAGGCCCGGGCCAGCATGGGTTGCAGGTCCACCGCGCCGCTGGCCGGCAGGTTGAGCCGGGGGTCGATGTTCAGCGGTGGAAGCTCCTGGGACACCACGTTGGCGCAGGGCTGGGCCTCGCTGCGATAGGTGTTGATGGTCTGAATCAACTGGGATTCTTCGCTGGCCAACGCCGTCCCGGTCGCCACCAGCAGCCACGAAACCGTCGCCAGGCGAATGAATGATGTGAAGCGCATGAAGATCTCCCTTGAACTGGCTGCCGCCATGATGCGCGATTTTGCCTGAGTCGAAATAGTCTGAGCCGAAGATTCGGCGGAGGTTGCAACGCGATGGCCGCTTTTTGCAATCCCGACCGAAAAACGCCTGTGAAGGGAGGTGCGCCAACGGGTAGCGGTTCATCTTCGCGCCCACTTGCATCGCCATTCCCGGCAGGCATGACTGATATGGCCGTCGGCTGTCTACTGGGGGTAGCCGGGACTTGAGAGGATGAACTCACCACCTGTTCATCACCCACAAGGAATACATCATGACCCTGCAAGCCACCCTGGACGCCTTCAAAGCCGATTTCGTCGCTGGCAAGCCTCCGTACAACGCACCGCCTGAAGTGCACGCAATCATGAAGCGTGCCACCGACCAGTTGATCGCGTCGGGTCAGGCCGAGCGGGCGTTGGGCGTCGGTGACAAGGCACCGGTGTTCACACTGAACGACCCGGATGGCAACCCGGTGTCCTCCACCGACCTGCTGGCCAAGGGACCGCTGGTCATCAGTTTTTACCGGGGCGTCTGGTGCCCATACTGCAACATGGAACTGCAGGCCCTCCAAGCGGCGCTTCCCGAGTATCTGGCCCTCGGCGCGAGCCTGGTGGCGATCTCTCCGCAGGTGAAAGCCAACAGCCGCAAATCGGTACGCCAGAATCACTTGACGTTCCCGATCCTCAGCGACATCAAGAGCGAGGTCGCCCATGCGTTCGGCTTGCGCTTCAACCTGCCGGATTACCTGATCGATCTGTACAAGGGCTTTGGCAATGACTTGCCTACGTTCAACGATGACCCGGCCTGGGTGCTGCCGATGCCAGCGCGTTTCGTCATCGGTCAGGACGGTCTGATCAAGTATGCCGAGGTCAATCCGGATTACACTCAGCGCCCTGAACCCACGGATCTGCTGCCTGCACTGCGCGGCTGATCATCACCTTCGCGCAACGCCGTCACCGTGGGTGGCGGTGTTGTGCGTTGAGCTTCTGGCTGAGAAGGAGCCTGAATGGATCGTCTGGCGGCAATGGAAACCTTTATCTGCGCGGTGGAAACCGGCTCGTTTTCGGCGGCGGCCAAACGTCTGGGGGTGGGCCAGCCTGCGGTGTCCAAGTCCATCGCTTCGCTGGAAGAGGCGCTTGGCACGCGCCTGTTGTTGCGGACCACCCGTGGCCTGACGCCCACCGAAGCCGGACAGACCTATTACGAGGCGGCGTTGCTAGCCGTCGACCAAGCCAACGCCGCCGATGCCGCGGTTCGCGGAATCGGTGCGGGGTTTTCGGGACGGCTGCGGGTCAGCGCGCCGGTGACCTTCGCCAGCCTGCGGATCATGCCATTCCTGGGGCCGCTGCTTCAGCAGCATCCGCAACTGACCATCGAGATGGTGCTGGACGACCGAAGCGTCGATCTGGTGGAAGAGGGGATCGACGTGTCGCTGCGGATGGGCGTGCTTGCGGACTCCTCGATGACCGCGAAGAAAATCGCGCAGGGGCGACGGAGGATCCTCGCCACCCCGGCGTATTTCGAATGCCATGGCTTGCCGAAGCATCCCGATGACCTCGCCAGCCATCACGCGATCCTCTATCACCGCGGCGGCGGTGGCGAGACCTGGGCAATGGGCA
This sequence comes from Pseudomonas sp. RIT409, assembly GCF_003052515.2. GTDB lineage: Bacteria > Pseudomonadota > Gammaproteobacteria > Pseudomonadales > Pseudomonadaceae > Aquipseudomonas. The sequence continues at coordinate 29,747 of NZ_QARE02000012.1, forward strand.
ACGGCGATGAACAGCGCACCGTGACCATGGCGGGGCGCCTGAAGGTGTCGGCGGCCGAGGGCGTGCGCGCCGCGGTGAAGGCCAACCTCGGTCTGGCCATGGCTTCGGAGTGGATGTTCGCTCCCGAACTGGCCCGCGGTGAGGTGGTGACGGTACTCGATGACTGGTCGCTGCCGCCGATCGACCTCTGGGCCGTGTTCCCCGCAGGTCGCATGACCAGCGCCAAGGCCCGGGTGTTCGTCGATTATGTGGCGACGTTGATGGCGCATTGAGCCGAGACAGGCGCCAGGCTTCTGTTTTCCTCGAATGCCCCATGACAAGCGCTCGCGCTTGTGCGCAAATGCCTGCTCCGGGCGACTACCGTGGGCAGAGCGAACGATGCAATTGGAATGGCTGGAAGACTTCATCGAACTGGCGCGCACCCGCAGCCTTTCCCGGGCGGCGGAGATTCGTTGTGTGACGCACCCGGCCTTCGGGCGGCGCATTCGTGCGCTTGAAGATTGGGTCGGGGTCCCGCTGATCGAGCGTAAGCAACCCCTGTCGCTCACCCCCGCGGGGGTATTGTTTCTGGACGCCGCCACCCAGTCGATGGAACTGCTGCTGGCAGCGCGCGCGCAGTTCCGCCATCTGGGCATGAACCGTGACGAGCCGCTGCGCATTGCCACGGGGCGAACCTTGGCCCGGGTGTTTTTCCCGGACTGGTACCAGTCGCTGCACGATCGGATCGGCGCCTTTCCCGTGTCGTTGGTCACCGGCGGTGCCCAGGAGGCGATCGCCAAACTGACCGCCGGGGAAGTTGACCTCCAACTGATTTTTTCCAGCCCCTTGACCCGGATCCTGATCGACAGCGAACGTTTCGACTCTCGAGTGCTGGCTCAGGAAGAACTGCTCCCGGTCAGCGCACCGGATGCGCAGGGCCGCCCCTTGTTCTCGATCCAGACGGACAGCGAGCTGTCGAGCATCCCTTGGCTGGGTTTTTCGCCGACGCTGTCGTTGCGAGGCGTTTTGGCCCAGCACCTGGCACGGCTGCCTCACCGGTTGGCGTTGCGGATGATCTATCAGGCCGATTCCTACGAAGCGATCCTGGAGATGGCACTGCGCGGTGGCGGGTTGGCGTGGCTGCCGGGCATGGTGGTGAAGGAGGCATTGGCCGCCGGCGAGTTGCTGATCGCAGGTGACCCGGAGATGCGCATCGGTTTCGACATCTCGCTGCATCGGTTGCGCTCGAACCGCAGTGAGCGGGTGATGAGGGTCTGGGAGGCATTGAGCCCGGAGCCTCAAACGGCCTAGGCCTCCGCTTCAAACAGGCGGATGCCGCCGACCCGCACAGCAGCACGGTGCACTGTTCTTGTGCGGGGCAGAACAATCGACATGCCCTCGGCCAGCGCCGACCCCCATCGCTGCGGCCCCGTGCCGAATAAGCTCAAGCCTGTGCCCAATCGGCAATTGTCCTGCTTCCACGTCTGATTCACTGTGGCCTTGGGCCGGATGGCCAATGAAGGCGCAGACCTTCAATCGCCGTCCGGTTGTTTTCACCCAATAAAAAACTGCCATCGGTTCGCATGCCCTGCGTTCGCGAACGTGATCGTCAACAGTGAAACAGACCCGGAAGCCACTTTCATGACCCTCCATTCCTCTACCGTGAATACCGTTGCGAGGCCCGCTCGACGAGGCCCGTGGAAAGAAATCGTCGCGGCCAGTTTCGGCAACGCACTGGAATTCTACGACTTGCTGATCTACGGCTACTTCGCGGTGGTCATCGGTAAGTTGTTCTTTCCGTCGGACAATGAAACCACCTCGCTGCTGCTGGCCGTCGGCTCGTTCGGCATCTCGTTTCTGATGCGACCGCTGGGCGCCCTCGTGTTGGGTTCCTACGCGGACCGCGCCGGACGCAAGGCGTCGTTGACACTGTCCATCCTGATCATGCTCGTTGGCACCGCGCTGATTACCTTCACCCCGTCGTACCAGCAGATCGGTCTGGCGGCGCCTTTGCTGATCATCGTTGCCCGGATGTTGCAGGGCTTCTCCACCGGCGGCGAATTTGGTGCGGCGACGGCCTTCATGGTCGAGCACGCCGATGCCAGCCGACGCGGCTTCTTCGCCAGTTGGCAGTTGTCGACCCAAGGCCTGGCGACGGTATTGGCCGCTGGGGTCAGTGCGCTGCTCAGCCATGTGCTGACTGACGTGCAGCTCAACGATTGGGGCTGGCGCGTGGCCTTCGGTATCGGGCTGCTGATCGGGCCGGTCGGGTTCTACATCCGCAGCCAGATCGACGAAACCCCGGATTTCCAACAGGTGGCGACCCGATCCGAAGAGAAGACCCCGTTGCGCGATGTCTTGACCAAAGGCCGCGACAGCCTGCTGCTGGCCATTGGCGTGGTCGCAGGCGCAACGGCGTTCAACTACGTGCACAAGCTGTACATGCCGACCTATGCCCTCAAGCAACTGCAGATCGCGGCCACTTCTTCGTACCTCGGCGCGTTGGTCACGGGGGTGACGCTGATGTTGATGGCGCCGGTGTTCGGCAGCCTGTCGGACCGCTACGGGCGCTTCCGCGTGCTGACCTTGGCGTTACTGATCACCGGGCTGTCGTCGTACCCGATGTTCCTCTGGTTGAACCACTTTCCCAGCGTTTCGACGTTGCTGTGGGTCCAGGCGGTGGTGGGCGTCTTGATCGCCGCGTGTCTGGGGCCGATCCCGGCCATGCTCGCCGACATCTTTCCCACCCGTATCCGCGGCACGGGCCTGGCGCTGAGTTACAACTTCTCGGTCACGCTGTTCGGCGGTTTTGCGCCGCTGATCGTGACCTGGATGATCGAGGCCACGGGCAGCAAGCTGGCGCCCAGCTTTTATGTGATGGCCACGTCGCTGGTCAGTGTCATTGCCGTGATCCTCCTGGGCCGTCGCATGCATCGGCACGCGCCAGCCTGAACCCCCTGACATCTTTCAACGATCCACGCTGCCGACGGCCCAGGCGAGGCCCCGGTCTGCGTCAGCCATTGCCTGCTGGAGACTGATATGAAAACCCTTGAACACGTACGTGCCGCGTTGAAGCCTTACCCGATCGAGGTCGAGTTTCCCGATATTCGGCGGTGGGAAGCCGGGACTCACGGCGTCGATTACGTGCATACCTTCGACAGCGGTGTCGCCGGGCCCCACGTAATGATCATGGCACTGACCCACGGCAACGAGGTCAGCGGCGCGATCACCGTGGACGCCTTTCTCAAGCGTCAGTTGCGTCCAATCAGGGGGCGTTTGACCCTGGCCTTCGGCAACGTCGAGGCGTACCACCGCTTCGATCGGCGCGACATCGACGCGACCCGTTATCTGGACGAAGACATGAACCGCGTCTGGCTGCCCGAGAAACTGGACAGCGACCAGGATTCGATCGAGCTGCGTCGGGCGCGGCAGTTGCGTCCTGTGGTGGAGACGGTCGACCTGCTGCTCGACATTCATTCGATGCATGAGGAAGCCCCACCGGTGATGATGTGCGGTGCTCAGCACAAGGGCCGCGCGTTCGCCGCGACCCTGGGTGTTCCGCAAACGGTGGTGGTCGACGCCGGGCACGCCAATGGCCGACGCCTGCGGGATTTCCGGGGGTTCGATGATCCGGCCAGCCACAAGAATGCGCTGCTGATCGAAACCGGCCAGCACTTCTCCCGGCGCAGCCAGGACGTGGCGCTGGACACCGCGGCTCGCTTCCTGTCGACGACCGGAGCGGTGCGGCACGAGGACGTCGTCGAATTCCTGGGGCCGGAGAATCCGGGGCCACAGCGTTTTCTGGAGGTCACCTGCCCGGTGGTGGCGCGGAGCATGGATTTCAGTTTCGTCGAGGACTTCCGCGGCCTGGAAGTCATCGAAAAGGCGGGGACCGTCATCGCCTGGGACGGCGAAACCGCCATCGTCACGCCCCATGACCACTGTGTGTTGGTCCAGCCTTCCTTGCGGCATCTCGGGGTGGGGGTGACGATGGTACGGCTGGCGAGGATCCTGGATGAGCAGCCACCGCGGCTGACGTTCTGACGCCATGTGCTGAACGGACCGTGGCTCGGCAGGCCGTGCCGCATCGGTATACCGATGGTTTGGCCGGAACAAGGTATGATGTGCACGCTCGCCATCCATCAACGGGATGTCGGGCTGCCTTTACCGAAACAGGAATGCCATGTTCACCCTCACTCGCCTCGACACACCTCCACCGGAATTCATCGACAGCCAGATCATGCAGATGGTGGTCGATTACGTGACCGACATCAGCATGGTCGGCATTGCTCCGAGCAATCCGTTGTATCCGCTGTATCAATACGGCGTCGGGCATGAGGTGCACCAGTACCTGCAGGCCATGGACGGTTCGCGGGGGTTTCCGGTGGAGCTGATCGTGGCGCTGGACGCCGAAGACCCTTCGCAGGTTTCGGGCTTTCTGCTGTACCTGCCGACACAAGGCGATCCCGAGGCCTGTTCGGTGGCCTACATGGCCGTCAGGGCCGATCGGCGCCGTCAAGGCATGGCACGGGCGATGCTGGCAGACATGCAGAGGCGTTATCCCCACGCCGAACTGGCCTGCTTCGTTCACAAGGTGCCGTATTTCGAAGCCATGGGTTTTCAGGTGCTCAGAGCGCGCGGCCCGCAGGTGCTGATGAATACCCGGCACTATCAGAGCGAAGGGCAAGTGGCCGTGTTGGACACCGCGCCCATTTACACCTCCGTGGAAGTGCGACAGATCCACGCCTACCTGCTCAACCAGCACGGAAAGCGGGCGATGACCGACGCGGAGAAACAGCGCGATCGGCACATGGACCAGTTGACGCGCCAGGCCCGCGTGTTCGTGCAGGAGCGCTCGGGACGCTGAAGCGTCCAACGGCCTGCGCGGTTTTGTCGCACCCGGTCATCATGCCCCCTTCCATGAGCCTGCCTGCGACGATGTAGAATGTGGCCCCATGAAATTCGTTCGAACTCACCAACCGCTCATCGCCTGGATCCTGTACGGCTTCATCCTGTTCAGCGGGATGGTGTGCAGCCTCAGTCATGGGCAGATGCTGCGCGCCTTCAACCAGTTGCCGCCCGGTGTCGATTGCAGTGAGCACCACGCGGTGGCGGGGCAGTCGGATCTGGCCAGCATCGGTGAGCATGCCCAGTTGATGAAGCTGTCGATGACCGACTGCGCGTTCGCCGGCACCGTGGCGCTGGCGGTGGTGTTCTTCCTGGGTCTGGGGCGTTGGGCGCGTAGACCCAACGCATCGATGCCGCGTTCGGACCATCGTCTACGCAGGCCGCCCCGAGACGCTTTCCCCGGGTGGGCACCCCAGGCGCCCTGAACCTGCCGCCGCGCTTGCACGCCATTTAGCGTCATCCTGCGTGCCCCGTTCTGAAGGGGCAGCGGGGTGGTCAAAGGTCGGCATCGACGCCGACCGCTTCAGAGAGTTCGTCACATGAATCAATTATTGACCCGTCGTCAGGTGCTGGGTGGCATGGGCATCGTCGGCCTGGGCCTTCTCGCAGGCTGCGATGGTTCCACCACTGCGCTGAATTTCAAACACGGCAAGGATCTGAGCAACGAAATCCGCGGCCGCACTTTCAAGCTCACGGACACTCAAGGCGAGGTCAAGACCTTGTCCAGCTTCCGTGGCTTGATGCCAATGGTGTTCTTCGGTTTTACCCAGTGCCCATCGGTCTGCCCGACCGCACTGGCGCGTGCCGCGCAGATCAAGAAGATCATGGGTGAGGACGGCCGCACCCTGCAGGTGATCTTCATCACCGTCGACCCTGAGCGTGATACCCCGCAGATCCTCGACGCCTACGTGAAGCAGTTCGACCCGAGCTTCGTTGCCCTGCGGGGGACGCTTGAACAAACGCAGCAGGTCGCCAAGGAATTTGGCGTGTTCTACGAGAAGGAACCGATTGGCGACACCTACACCATGTCCCATACCGCCACCAGTTTCGTGTTCGATTCGCGGGGTAATCTGCGTCTGGGGCTGTCACCTTCGCTGTCCGCCAAGCAATGCGCGGAAGATTTGCTCACTGTCATGGAGGTCTGCTGATGACCGGTTTGTTTTCATCCTTCGTTTCCGGCCGTGCCGCGCGCCGCGCTTTGGCTGTGTCGTTGTTGGCCGGAGTGAGTCTTTCCGCCATGGCCCAGACCCGCGTGGAGGATCCCTGGGTGCGCACCACGGTACCAGGGCAGCCGTCTTCCGGCGCTTTCATGCGCATCACGGCGCAGACCGACAGCCGCTTGCTGAGCGTAGCGTCGCCGGTCGCCAGCGATGTGCAGGTGCATGAAATGAGCATGAGCCATGACGTGATGCGCATGGGCCCCGTGGATTCGGTTCCGCTGCCTGCGGGCAAGACCGTGTCGCTCGATCCGGACGGTTATCACGTCATGCTCATGGGCTTGAAGGGGCAGATCAAGGAGGGCGACCAAGTGCCCCTGATCCTGACCATCGAAAGCGACGGTGGCGTGCGGGAAACCCTGCAGGTCAGCGCCCCAGCCCGGTCGATGCACGATGCGATGAACATGGGGCACGATCACGGCGACAGCCATTGAGCGCAGCCTGAGCGCGGACGGCGGCGGGCCCTGCACACGCCTGCCACCGCCCGCGTGTCGAACGCTGTCGAGGCCCCGGGGGCTCGACGTCAGTCCGAGAACATTCCTAGCAGCAATACGCCGTTCAAGCCCACGATGAGCAGGGCGATCGCCCACGCCAGGGCGGTCAGCACCGGCCCCGTGACGAAATTGCCCATCAGCTTGCGGTCCGAGACGAAGTTCACCAACGGAATGATGGCGAAAGGCAGTTGCATCGATAGAATCACCTGACTCAACACCAGCAACTTGGCGGTGCCCTCCGCGCCGTACAGGCTGGTGATGACAATCACCGGGATGATCGCCAGGCCCCGGGTCAGCAGCCGCCGCACCCAGCCGGGCAGGCGCATCTTGAGAAAACCTTCCATCACGATCTGCCCGGCGAGGGTGGCCGTTACGGTCGAATTGATGCCGGAGGCCAACAGCGCCACCGCAAAGAGCGTTGAAGCAATGCCGACCCCGAGCATAGGCGACAGCAGGTGATAGGCCTCCTCGATTTCCACCACATCCGTTTTGCCCGCCTTATGAAACACCGTGGCGGCGGTGATCAGGATCGCCGCATTGACGAACAACGCCAGTGTCAAGGCGATGGTGCTGTCGGTCACTGACCAGCGCAAGCCGAGACGGCGGCCTGCTTCAGTGCGCGGGTAAGCCCGAGTCTGGACGAGGGAGGAGTGCAGGTAGAGGTTATGGGGCATGACGGTGGCGCCGATGATGCCGATCGCCAGATACAACGCCGCCGGGTTGGTGACGATTTCGGCCTTGGGAATGAAACCGCCCAATAGCTCGGCCATGTCAGGCTGGGCGAGCACCATCTGGATCGCGAAACAACTGAAGATGATCAGCAGCAACGCGATGACGAAGGCCTCCAGGGCGCGGAAGCCTCTGCCCATGAGCAGGAAGATCAGGAAGACGTCGACCGCCGAAATGACCGCGCCCCACACCAGGGGAATACCGAACAGCAGATTAAGGGCAATCGCGGTACCAATGACCTCGGCGAGGTCGCAGGCGATGATGGCGATTTCGCAGGCCAGCCACAACGCAATGCACACCGGACGGCTGTAGCGTTCGCGGCAGGCGCGCGCCAGGTCCCAACCGGTGACGATGCCCAGGCGAGCGGAAAGGGCCTGCAGCACGATGGCCATGAGGTTGGAAAGCAGGATGACGGACAGCAACAGGTAGCCGAACTTCGAGCCACCGGCCAGATCGGTTGCCCAGTTGCCAGGGTCCATATAGCCCACGGCAACCATGTAACCGGGCCCGGTGAATGCCAGCAGGCGCTTGAGCCAGTTGCCCGTCTTGGGCAGAGCGACACTCGCGCCGGGCATGCCGCCACCCAGGGTGTCATCGCCGGGTTCGGCCCGGTGTTTGATCGGCTGCATTGCGTGTCTTCCGCTCAGATAAAGCTGGTCAGGCGCTCACGCATTCAGGCTGAGCGAGTGGTTCGATGGGGAAACGTCATGGGGTTGATCCGAAGACGTTTGAGTCCTCCTCGCGTTTAGTCAGGTCGCTGCTCCGTTCCGCGGCGAGAGCCCAGTACGCCTCAGGGATCTCCGGAGTGCCCGCGGAACCGGCAGAAGCCGTTGCGACTATCGATGTCGACTGGCGTCGGTGAGCGTTGGTTTCAAGTATTTGCTACGCCAACGGACCGGCTGCAACGACCGTCAGGCCGCTGCAGCTTCGCGCCGCGCAGGTCGCGCCGCACAGGTCAGGCGGACTGGAGCGACTTGGCGATGGCTTCGCTGAACGGGGGCAGGTCGTCCGGATTGCGCGATGTGATCAGCGTCCAGCCGTTGGCACCGCATTGTTTGACCTGTTCATCGACCCATTCGGCGGCGCCGGCGTTGAGCAGGTCGGGGCGCACGCTCGGGTAGGAGGTCAGGGTCTTGCCTTTCACCACGCCAGCGTCGATCAACAGCCAGGGGCCGTGGCAGATGGCAGCGATGGTCTTGCCCGAGCTCGCAAAGTCACTCACCAAGCGCTGTGCGTCGGCGTCCTGACGCAAGGTGTCGGCGTTGACGGTGCCGCCAGGAATGACAAGTACGTCGTATTCACCGGCAGACAACCCGGCCAGACGTGTGTCGGACGTGACGCGGGTGTCCTTCTCGGTGTCCTGAACGAAGGTCTGGGTTTCTCCACCCTCGATGGAAGCATGGGTGACGGTGGCGCCCAGGTCCTTCAGCGTGTTCAAGGGTTTGAGCAACTCGTCCCGCTCGATGCCAGTGTTCGAGGTGATGATCAGGACTTTTTTGCCAACCAATTGCGTGCTCATGGGGTGTCTCCTCTGATTGAACCGTGACCCGACGAAACGGGCGTTGTCGGATTTCAGAGGAAGGGGCAGAGGTGAAGTTCACCCTGATTGCATCACCGGTGTGCAGAGCCGTGCCAGCCTACAGGCAGTCGCGGGCGGCTTTTTCCAGCGCGCTCTGCCCGAAGGCCGATGCCAGCGGGGCGCGCTGGTACAGAAATACCCGCGTATTGGGGTTACCTTTGAAAACCTCGAGGATGTCGTCCTGCGCGACTTTGCCCGAGACCAGCAATTTGTAGTGGCCTTTGCTTTCGGTCAGGGTCGTTGAAGGTTTCAAAGCCTGCCATTTGGGCAGGACGCATTGCGCATAGTCGCTGGCGGTCTTGGGCGTTTCCAGATCGACAGACGGGTTGTTCGGGGTGGAGCCGCAGCCGGCGAGTGACAGGGCCAGTGCGCTTGTCAGCAGTTGAATTCGCATCTCTTTCATCCTGAAAAAATAAGGGGCGCATCAGGAACACGCAAAGGTGAATAACGCCTGTCCACGGGTGTCAGGCATGACTATTCCGCCAGTGTTCTACAGCGATCGATGTAAGAGGGGGGCATCGTTATCGGGTGCAGGAAGTGCGCTCATTGGCAACCCTGGAGTGCCCACCTTCAGTGTTTGGCGCGTATGTTGACGAGGTCGCTGGAAAATGAAAAGAGCGCCCAGGAAATATCTTCGGCGGAGGCGTTTGCCGACCGATCCTGAACGCTGCAGGGGCGCGGGATGCCTGTTCGCCCCGACCGGCTTGCTCAACGATCATCTGGCTGTCGAGAGCAGCCGGCCAGGGTAGGTCCTTTTTACCGATTGCGCGTGACCCGCCAGACGGTGTTGGCCAGGTCGTCAGCGATGATCAACGCGCCGCGAGGGTCGACCGTAACCCCCACGGGCCTGCCACGCGTCTTGCCGTCGGCCCCCCGGAATCCTGTGGCGAAGTCAACTGGCTCGCCGGTCGCCGCGCCGTTGTGGAAGGGTACGAACACCACCTTGTAACCCACAGGATTGTCACGGTTCCAACTGCCGTGTTCGCCCACGAAGGCTCCGTCACCGAATGCGCCACCCATGGCAGGCGTGGAAAAATCCAACCCTAGCGCGGCCACGTGTGAGCCCAGGCTGTAGTCCGGTTTGATGGCCGAGGCGACCTTCGCCGGGTCTTGCGGCTGGGCGCGGGTATCGACGTTCTGGCCCCAATAACTGTATGGCCAACCGTAGAAGCCGCCTTCGCGAATGGAGGTCAGGTAGTCGGGCACCAGATCTTCACCCAGCTCGTCACGTTCGTTGGCGACCGCCCACAACCGCTCGGTGCCCGGCTGGATTTTCAAAGCTGTCGGATTGCGCACGCCGGTCGCGTAAGGTTTGTGCGCGCCACTGCGGGCGTCGATCTGCCAGATTTGCGCGCGGTCCAATTCGACGTCCATCCCGCGCTCGGTCACGTTGCTGTTGGAGCCAATGCCCACGTACAGCGTCTGACCATCCGGGCTGATGGCCAGTGACTTGGTCCAGTGGTGGTTGATCCTGGACGGCAGCTCGGTCACGGTCGTCGGGGCGGCGCTGGCCTTGGTCTGGCCTTCGGTGTAGTCGAAGCGCACCAGAGCGTCCTGATTGGCCACATAGAGCTTGCCTTGCGCGTAAGCCAGGCCGTAGGGCGCGTTGAGATTCTCCGCGAACACGGTGCGCAGCTCGTACTTCCCATCGCCATCGGCGTCACGCAGCAACGTCAGGCGGTTACCGCCTTTGACTTGCGTGTTGCCATGGGCCTTGATGTAACCGGCGATGACGTCCTTGGGGCGCACCTTGGGTGCATCGGCACCGCCACGACCTTCGGCGATCAGAATGTCGCCATTAGGAAGCACCAGGGTCTGCCGTGGGATGCGCAGGTCCGTGGCAATGGCCGAAATGCTGTAGCCGTCGGGAACCGTGGGTTTCTGATCGCCCCATGGCGCCGGCTCGGCGATTTTCATGCTGGGCAGCAGACCGCGTTCGGCCTGCGGCATTTTCGGGTCGGCACCGTGGGTCTGAACCGTGTCCTTCTCACTCCCACATGCGCTCAGCAGCAGCGCCGAACTCAGGGCTGTCAAAACCAATGCGGATTTCATTGCGCACCTCCCACGCGGGTCGCGACCGCGTTCGGACGAGAAAAGCCGATCCAGGCGGACGCAGCCGCGAGCACCGCCACGACCACCGACAGCATCAGGCCCGTTGGCATCACGGCCCAAGCGTCCTTGGCGTGTTCGAACGCATTGATCCAACCCAGTGCCCATGTCGCCAGCAGCACCAGGAAATACGTCATCGGCTGCCCCGACTTCGGGGTGGCGCGCAGCAGGTTGATCAACGCGAACAGCAGCGCCAGGCCACCGAGCAACATGCCACCGGCAATCAACCACGCGGCAAAGTTGCTCCATTGAATGAGGTAGGTGTTGTAGTAAGCGATGTCACTCAGTACGGCACCGAGAAACAGCGCAACGGTGCCTCCCAGCAGGATTGAGTGCAGCGGGCCGGGTAGGCGTCGGTAGGGTAGCAAGGCGGTATCGGTCACGATGGCTCCTTATCGTTCAGTCACCTCGGGCAGGGTCGGCGCGAAGACGCCACTCCCACTTGCGCGGACTGCGCGATAAAACTGATCGTGAGCTCAAAGCGATAGTTCAAAGAGATTGCCACGTCGGGCAAGAGGCTGCGTCGATCAATGCCTGGCCGACTCGGGGTTCGAGAAGCCCGTGTCTGCCAGGCGTCGATTCAAGCGCCGCTGTCAGCTTCCGGAGCTGCCTGCGCCCGAAGGGGTCTTGTTGCCAGGGCTCGAGTTGCCGCCACTTCCGGCTTCCCCTCCGGAGCCCGGCAGGGCCGTGCCGTTGGTATTAGCACCGTTGGTGCCTTCAGGACGGGAGGATTTGTCGGAGTGGGTCGAATGGTCCGTCGACGGCGCGCTCATGGTGCTTTTGGACGTGTCACTCGATCCGCTGTCGTTGGTGGCGGCCATCACCGGCAGCGACAGCAGGCAGGTCAATCCGGTCATCGCGACCGCGTAGCTCAGTTTCTTGTTCATGTCGTACGCCTCGTTCACACAGGGCAGATAAGAAGATGGCTGACGGGGCCGCCAGCCGCTCCTGCCATGTGACCCGGCGCCGTACGGGGCTGATCGAAGAAAATGAAATCGGGGCGATAAACGGTCATGTGCGGTCGGTGCGCTGAAAGAATCAGAACGTCGCAGGGGTGTTGATCCACAGGATGCGCACGACCCGATCCGTCGCATTGCGATAACCGTGAGGCACGCTGCTGGGGAAATGGAAGGAATCGCCCTCATTGAGCGTGTAGGTCGCTTCGCCGAGCGTTAGGTCCAGGCTGCCTTCGATGATGTAGCCCATTTCTTCGCCCGCATGCTCGATCATTTCACTGACCATGCCTGGGGAGACGATGTGGATGTCGCCCTGCAGCAAGCCGCCTTTTTGCGGGTGGGTGATGCGCTCCAGGTCGATATAACCCTTGCGCGCTTGAGCGAAACGGCTGACCTGACGGGCACCGGCGCGCAGCACGGGCTCTTCGGACACCCACTCTTCCGAGGTCAGCTCCGACACGTTGCTGCCCAAGGCGATGGCCAAGCGGTGCAGCATGGCAAGGGAAGGCGATGCGGTGTCGTTTTCCAGTTTGGAAATCAGGCTTTCCGAACAACCAGCGGCTTCTGCGACCTGCTTGAGGGTCAACCCGGCGACCTTGCGGGCGTGGCGAAGGCGGACGCTCAAGCTGGGCAATCCCGCTGAATGCAGAGATTTGGGGGCTGGCGGATGGCTGGCTTTGGACATGCATTCCTCGATGAGCACAATCGCATGAAGTGGGCGACAGGCATCCTAGGGGGACGGATGCCTGCCGTCTACTGGGGGGCTGATCAGGCGTGAACCGAGAAGCTCACCTCGACCGGGTTCAGGTCGTTGATCGGCACGATGTCCTGCGGGCAGGCGGACATGACCACGACCACGTCCATGTTGGCGCGGATTTCGACGTAGTCGCCCGCTTTCGAAACCGGCGGCAGCCACTCGATGGTGTAGTCGGGTTTGACCGGGATGTTCATCCACAGATTGAACGGTTGCGGGACTTCGTGGGAGCGCAGGCCGATGGCTTGCAACGCCAGCCGCATGTTGTCGGCGCAACTGTCATGGTAACCCTCGACGCCCAGGTTGGTGTAACGGTGCAGGTCGCACGCAGCGATCAGCGTGTCGTGGATACCCGGCGAGGTGTCGGTCAGCAGGGTGCCGATGGTGCGGCGGCGGTTGCTGAACAGCTCGTCACCGACCTTCGGAATGATGCCGTTGATGTGGGCGCGGGCGTGCTCCATGGACAGGAATTCGCTCATGTCCTCGCTGTTGAACAGCCAGGTGTCGCAGACCTGGGTGCCGTGGGTGTTGACGATCTTGATCACTTGCCCGGCCTTCAGGCGCACGGCGCGGCCGCAACGGGCGGGCACCGTGTAGCGCTGGTCGAGGACCGGAGTGCCGTCCGCCGATATCGGCTCCTGCAAGGTTGCGTTGATGCCCAGTGAAGTGCCGTTGTCGGGCTGGCAGCAGGCAGGGAAGTCATGGCTATGGGTGATGGGGTTCATCTGGGTTTCCTTATGTCTTGAATCAGCGTTCAGTTCAGGGTTGTTCAGCCAGTGCAACGAGGCTCCAGGCGAGTGCCCGGACGCCCGCTTCCAGTTGCGCGGGTTCGGTGTATTCCAAGGGGTTGTGGCTGATGCCGTCGCGGCTGGGCACGAACAGCATGGCCGTGGGGCAATGCTCAGCGAGGTACATGGCGTCGTGGAACGCGCCGGAGCGGATCGGCTGCCAGGCCAGACCCGTGGCGTTGCAGCCGTGTTCGAGCACTTCGATTACCCGGCTGTCGAAGGTGGTCGGCGCATGGTCGAACAGACGCGTCAGTTCGGCATCGCCGGGCAGGCACGCGCCCAGATCGGCATCGAAAGCATCGAGCACCGCCGGGTCGGAATGCCGAAAATCGATGCTGAAGGTCACTTCGCCGGCGATGGTGTTGATCGCGTTGGGATGAACGTTCCAGCGTCCGAACGTGAGGCGCTTGTTCTCGCCGGCCAGCCGCTCGGCCAATGCGTCGATGGGGCCGAGCGCGGCGGTCGCCATCAGCAGGGCATCGCGGCGCAGCGCTGTCGGCGTGGTGCCAGCATGGGCCGACGCCCCCCGGCAGCGCACCTGGTACCAGCGCACGCCCTGAATCCCGTGTACGACGCCGAGCGGGACACCTGCCTGTTCCAGGACCGGGCCTTGCTCGATGTGCAGTTCGACGAAGGCGTGCGTCGCGATTTTTGCCCGATGTGGCAAATCGGCGAAGCGTTGCGCGTGGGCATCGAGTGCGGCGCCAACAGTGACACCGGCGGCGTCCTGGTGGCCGCGATAGTCCGTCAGCCGTGCCGGCTCGACATAGGCACTGGAACCCATGGCCCCTGGGCTGAAGCGGCTGCCTTCTTCGTTGGTCCAGACCACCAACTCGATGGGGCGGAGGGTCTGAACGTTCGCATCGGTCAGCGCATGAAGGACTTCCAGTCCGGCCATCACGCCATAACAACCATCCAGCGTGCCGCCGGTGGGTTGGGTGTCGATGTGGCTGCCGGTCATCACCGGCGGCAGGTCCTCGCGGCCTTCGCGGCGGATGAACAGGTTGGCGCAGCCATCCGTCCAGACCGCGCAGCCGAGCTTTCTCGCTTCGGCAATCAGCCAGGCTCGGGCCTGAAAATCGTCTTCCGAGAGTGCCTGGCGATTCATCCCGCCGTGGGTGCCGGGGCCAAAGGTGGCCAGAGTGTCCAGCCAGTGTTGCAAGCGCGTGGCCGACACGGCTTGCAAGGTCTTGTCAGCGATCATGGGATGACCTGCGCGCGAGGGGTGAGGCTGCGGTTGAACCACGGTTTGAGAAATTGCTGCAGACGCTCGGTCTCCGGGGCGTTGAACAGCGGTTCGGGGGCGCCGGTCTCGACGATGCGTCCGGCCTCCATGAAGACCACCTGTGACGAAATCTGCGCCGCGAAGCTCATTTCGTGGGTCACCATGACCATGGTCATGCCGTCGTCGGCCAGGCTGCGAATCACCTGCAGCACTTCCTCGACCAGTTCCGGGTCCAGTGCCGACGTCGGTTCGTCCAGTAGCATCAGACGGGGCTTGACCGCCAGCGCTCTGGCAATCCCGACCCGTTGTTGCTGGCCGCCGGACAGCCGGGCAGGGTAGGCGTCGGCCTTGGCGCTCAGGCCGACCCGACCCAAGGCCAGATCGGCCAGGGTGCGGGCCTCATCCTTGGCCATCTTTTTGCCCAGCACCAAGGGCGCCATGACGTTTTGGCGCACCGTCATGTGCGGCCACAGGTTGAATTGCTGGAACACCATCGATACCGGATGGCGGACTTCGTCGACCCTGGCCTCGCTGTCACAGTCAGCGGCCGCACGCCCGGTGCCGCTGTAGCCCAATAACTGGCCGTCGATCCAGACTTCGCCTTCATCGTAGCGTTCCAGAAAGTTCATGCAGCGCAGGGCGGTGGTCTTGCCCGAGCCAGAGGGGCCGATCAGCGAGACGATTTCTCCGGGGGACACCCGCAGGTCGAAGCCGCTGAGCACGCGATGGGCGCCGTAGGATTTGCCGACACCGCGCAGCTCGAGAAGGGGCAGGTTACTCATAGGTCAACCTCGCAAATGACGGGTCATGCGCTGGCCCAGGGCGCGAGCCAGGGCGGCGACGGTGGACGTCAGCAGCCAGTAGCTCAACACCAGCAAGGCGTAGGGCATCACGTAGGAAAAAGTGGTGGAGACGATGCGCCCGGCCGTCAGGGTCAGCTCGGGAACGGTGATGATCGACGTCACCGCGCTTTCCTTGATCGTCAGGATCACCTGATTGCCCAGCAGGGGCAGGGCGAAGGCCATGGCCTGAGGCGCCTGGATGTGCCAGAACACCCCGCGCTGGGAAATGCCGTGGGCCCGCGCCGCTTCCACTTGGCCGAGGGGAACGCTGGCCCAGGCCGAGCGAAACAGCTCGGCGAAATAAGCGCCGCTGTAAACCGCCAGGGACAGAATGCTGGCTTCCACCGCCTCCAGCCGCAGGCCGATGACCGGCAGGCCGAAGTAGATGATTGCCAGTTGAGCCAGAAACGGCGTGCCTCGGACCAGCCAGACATAGGCACGGTAGAGCGCGGCGAAACCGGGCAGCGCCAAACGCAACGCGTTGAACGCGAACCCCAGGACCAGACCGGCTCCGGCCGCGGCCAAGCTGATGCCCAGCGTCACCAGCAAGGCTGTGCCGAAGTCCGGTAGGTAGCTCATTAATTCATGCATCAGGTGCGCTCCCGCCAACGGCGTTCCAGCAGGCTGCCCAGCAGGCTCAACAGGCTGGTCAGCGCCAGGTAAAACACGGCCATCACCAGGTACACCTCAAGCGGGCGGTAGGTTTGGGAGACCAGTTGCTGGCTGACCCGCATCAGGTCGGTGATGGAGATGACCGAGACCACCGCAGACACCTTGATGACGTCGATCAGTTCGGAGATCAGCGCCGGGGACGTTAGCCGCAGGACTTGGGGCAGCTGAATGTGAACCAGCGTGTTGAACCTGCCGAGGGCGAATACGGAGGCAGCCTCCATCTGGCCCTTGGGGATGGCCGCAAATCCGCTGCTGAGGATCTGCGACTGATAGGCCGCCGTGTTCAGCGCCAGCGCCGCTGCGCCAGCCACCATCGGCGGCACGTCCAGGCCGAGCGCCGAGGGCAGGTAGAACAGCAACAGCAGTTGGGCGAGCACGGGCGTTCCGCGAAAGAAACTGACGTACACCCGGGTAAAGGCCACGCCGCCGCGACTGCGCCCGTGGGCCAATAGATGAAGCAGAACCCCGAGCACGAAGCCCAGCAGCATCCCGACGGTGCACAACCACAGAGTGGTCAGCGCGCCGTCAAGCAAGGCGGGCCCATACAACGCCAAACGGCTGCCGAAATCGTTCATCATCGGCGGCTCAAATGGTGGGGACCGGCATGGCGTCGGTCGGCAAGTCCATGGTGAAGCCGAACCATTTTTCCTGAAGCTTCTTCAGCGTGCCGTCTTGACTGGCCCGCGCGATGCCGTCGCTGAACAGTTTGACCAGCGACGCGCTGTCCGCGTCTTTGCGACCGACCCAGCCGAAATACGTGGTCGGGCCGACCATTTCTGGCAACGTGGCGAACAGCCCTGGCCGTGCTTTCATCAACGGGCCCAGGTTGGACAGCGACTGTGCGACGCCGTCGAGGCGGCCGTTGGCGAGGTCGGCATAGGCTTCGTCGAAACTCACGTATTCCTTGATGCGCTTGATGCCCGGCTGGCCTTCACCCTTGAGTTTGACGTCCAGCGCTTGCAGCACGGCCAGTTGGCCGGAACCCGCCTGCGAGCCGATCACCCGGCCATTCAAGTCGGCCAGGGTGTTGATGTGGCTGTCGTCGGCGCGCTTGAGCAGCGCCACGGTGGATTCGGCAATCGGCACGGTGAACGCGAACTGATCGAAACGGGCCTTGTTAACCGTAACCGAAGTCACCACGAAGTCGAACTTGCTGCTGTCCAGCCCCGGCAGGATGCCCTGGAAGGGCAGGTCCAATTGCCGGACTTTCACACCCGGCAGGTCCGCATCGAGGACGTAGTGCATCAGGTCGGCGCCGTAGCCGACGATCTTGCCGTTCTCCACCGATTCGAAGGGCGCAAAGCGCGCCTCGGTGGCCACCACGATTTCATGTTTCTGCTTGATCCGTTGCAGCAGATCATCGGCATGGGCCATGGACAGGGTGCACAGTGTGACCAACGATAAGGACAAGGCTTTGAGCGTGAAACGAATCATTCGGTAATCCCCTTGAATGGACCGTATTTTTATTCAAGTAACTTGAATGAAATTACAAAGGCATGAAGCATGCCAACCCGTCAGGGCCGTTGAACTGGGGTTAAGGGAGGTATGCGCGGGCCGCCGTTGCCCCGAATCTGCGCAAGGAGCGGGGAATTGCGTCGATGTGGTGCATCGGTGAGCCAGAGGTCCGGCGCGCGACGCGCCGTGCCGCCGGGACGAGGTGGGATCAGTTCAGGCAGTTGACGTGCTTTTTGAGCGTGCGGCGCACGTAGTAGTCGAAAGCGGCGCTATGACGTGTGGGACGGGATACCCAATCGTGGGCTTCACGGCCCAGGTGCGGGGGGATGGGGCGGATCTGCCCTGCAGCCATCGCCAGCAGTTGCAGCTTGGCTGCCCTTTCCATCAGGATCGACAGCACACAGGCCTCTTCGACGCTGACGCCGGTCGAGAGCTGGCCGTGGTGGGAGAGCAGGATCGTGCGCTTGTCACCGAGGGCACCGGAAATGATTTCACCTTCCTCGTTGCCCACGGGCACCCCCGGCCAATCCTTGAGAAACGCACAGTCCTCGTACAGGGGAGTAAGGTCCATGTGCGACACTTCCAGCGGCACCTCCAACATCGACAATGCCGCGACATGTGTCGGGTGGGTGTGAATGATGCACTGCGCATCGGGCCGCGCGCGGTAGACCCACGTGTGAAAGCGGTTGGCCGGATTGGGCATGCCGTGGCCTTCCACGACGTCGAGGTCTTCATTGACCAACAGCAGGTTGCTGGCGGTGACTTCATCGAAGCCCAGCCCCAATGCTTGAGTGTAAAAGGTGCCGGGTATCGAGCCGCGAGCGGTGATCTGCCCCGCGAGGCCCGCGTCGTGACCGTTTTCGAACAGAATGCGGCAGGTCAACGCCAGCTTCTGGCGCAGGGTCCAGTCGCCGGCTTTTAACGTACTATCCATCTGCGCGTTGGAGCGCGTCATCAGTTGTGCTTTGGAGAGGTCCAGTGTCTTGGCCATGGGCATGCCTCGGCGCGAATGTTCATATGAAGCGCGTTCGAGTCGAACGCTGCGTGAATGACACAAATTCATACTAATGACACAAGGTGTCATTGACAACGCACCCGTTTACCGTCTGACGGAAAAGATCGATCCATGTCCATCCGCTTGAAGCTGCTGCGAAAAAAAATGGGCGTCACCCTCGAAGCGTTGGCCGAACGCTCGGGCATGACCAAAAGCTACCTGTCCAAGGTCGAGCGGGGGCTCAACACGCCGTCGATTGCCACCGCGCTGAAGCTGGCCAGAGCGCTGCACGTCAATGTCGAAGCATTGTTCAGCGAGGCCGATGCTGACCCGGACGCTTACAGCCTGGTGCGCCGCGACCAGCGCCAACTGCTCGGACGCCCCGAGCAGGACGCGGCTTATGCGATGTTGGCCCGCCCGATGAGCGACCACAACTTGCTGCCGTTCATGCTGTGGCCCCCCTTCGACTTTGCCGGCACCACTTTCAAGGAGCATAGGGGCGAGGAATTTCTGTTCGTCCATGAGGGGCGGGTCGAAGTGGATTTCATGAGCGAAACCGTGATTCTCGAGCGCGGCGATGCCTTGCACTTCAATGCACAGAAACCCCACCGCCTACGGTCACTGGGCGACGTCCAGGCGCAGTTGCTGGTGGTGGTGCACAGTGAACCGGACGATTCGGCCACACGGTGAATCCCGGCTTCAGGCCGGGTTCCGGCGCTCCATGACTTCAGCCAGCACGGCCAGATCCTTCTCGCCATCGCCCTCGGCGACCGCTTCACGCAGATGGCGCTGAACCACCTCAGCGCCGGGTAGGGTGACGTTCACCTGGCGGGCAGCGGCCAGGATCAAATCGACATCTTTGAGCCCGAGCACGGCCTTGAACGCGGCGGGCTCGTAACGGCGTTCACCGATCAGCGCGCCATAGCCCGAGTACACCGGGCCGGTGAAGATCGTGTTGGAGACCAGGTCCACCAGGTCCGCAGGTTTGAGCCCGTGTCGGCTGACGAGCACAGCCGCTTCGCCCATCGCCTCCACCGCGGCCACCAGCAGGAAATTGGTCGCCAGCTTCATGGTATTGGCGGCCGAGGCTTTTTCGCCCAGACGCCAAGTCTTGCGACCGATCAGATCAAGCAGCGGCTGCACCTTGTCGATGGCCTGTGCAGGGCCAGCAGCCAGGATGTTCAGTTGCCCAGCGGCTGCGACATTCGGGCGGCCCAGCACCGGGGCGGCAATGTAGTCAATGCCTTGAGCGCGGTGCAGTTCGGCCAGTTCATCGGCGAAGTCGACGGCGATGGTCGCGAGGTTGACGTGGATCAAGGGGCCTTTGAGCCGTGACAGCAGGCCCGAGTCCAGCACGACTGCGCGCAGGGCCTTGTCGTCAGCGAGCATGCTGAACACGACCTCGGCAGCGAATGCCTCACCCGGATCGGCGACTGCGTGGGCACCGAGCTCGACCAGCGGCCGCGCGGCGTCAGGGGAGCGGTTCCAGACCTGCACAGTGTGCCCGCCTTTGATCAGGTTGGCGGCAATCGCCTGGCCCATGTTGCCCAGGCCAATAAAACCAATGTTCATTCGCGTGCTCTCCAGTTGTGATGACGATGGGGACTGACTGTAGCACTGAGATCCGACGCGGGTGGTTTCGCGTGAGTGTAATGAAGGCGACCTCGAGTCATCGGTCAAAGCAGAACAGCAGGCTTTCCGGCTGACCGGGAACGTCATCCAGCACGCCGCACGGTTTCATACCAAGCTTCACGAGAACCTTGATCGATGCTGCGTGATCAGGGCGCACCACGGCCCACACACGCCGGACCTCGGGCCTGGCGAAGGCGTGGTCGAGCGCCTGCCTGCCCATCTCGGTGGCGTAGCCCTGGCCCCATGCTTCAGGGGCGAAGCGGTAGCCCAGGTTGAGACGCAGCTCGCCCAAATAATCGTAGTGCGCCACCCCACCGAAACCAATCACGTGCTCGGGGGTGTGTTGCACGGCGATCGCCCACCAGCCGAACCCGTGTCGTTGCCAGTGTTCAATCCAGTGGGCGAGCAGGGCGTGCGCTTGCTCGACCGATTTCATCGGCCCGGCGGGGTTGAATGACTGGGTGCGTGGGTCGCTGTAAATGGCGAACAATCGGGCGGCATCATCGGCTGTCGGCGGTCGGTAGATGAGTCGGGCGCTGGGCGTTGTCATGGGGAGGCTTCGAGTGGTGGGCAGGCCGCCCAACCTACCATTTCGTGAGGCCAAGCGGCACGGCCTTCGACCTAGGGGGGATGCAGTCAGAGTATTCGGCGCTCGCTTTGGATGGCCGATCCGATCTGCGGGTGATCGTCGCTGTCTCGGCATCTGAATCGGACGCGCCGGTAATTAGAGCATTGATTGAACGGCAGGGCTCTCGAAGCCCTGCCAGCGCGCCGCGCTTGCTTGAATGGAGAAGCCAGCGTCAATGCGTTGATCCAGCTGCATGCCGCAACCGTTAGCCGCCCGCTCCGCCGGCACTGGAGGAGCCGCCGCTTGAACCGCTCGAACCACTGCCTGTCGAGCCGCTGCCCGTGGTGTCCCCGCCAGGCAGGTCCACACCGTTGCTGCCGCCGGTGCCATTGCTCATCGAACTGGAATTCATGCCTCGACGGATCCCCATGGCCGGATCGCCCTTGTCCATGTCGGTGCCTTGGCGCTGGATGTCGTTGCCTTGGGTGCGTGGGTCGAGGCCGGTCTGAGAGGGGGGGGCGCCCATCTCGGGAGTGGCCGATCCGGCCAGTGCGGTGGCCGATCCACATACCAGAACGCAGCCCAGCGTCAGTGCAGCAAATGAGGTCTTCATCGTGTGATCTCCGTGTCTTGGGTCCTGTTCTCCGTTGGGCGTTCCAGGATCGGATTAAGTGCCATCACGGCGACAAGCGGCAGTCGTTGGAAGAACCCCCTGCAGAATTCACGTCTGCAACCGCAATGCGAGAAGGGAAGCTGGGCCGCGGAGGACGCTGTGCAAAAAATTTGCATATTCAGAGGCTTAGTGTGAAAAAAGCCGTTGACACACTTTGGAATATCCGTAGAATGCCGCCTCACAGCAGGCACGTAGCTCAGTTGGTTAGAGCACCACCTTGACATGGTGGGGGTCGTTGGTTCGAGTCCAATCGCGCCTACCAAACAAAATCCGCTCTGCTGGGCGGTGTCGAAAAGGGCGAATCCTATGATTCGCCCTTTTTTTTATTGCGGCGATTCGTGCCGTGCTCTCCCTTCCCAAAGCCCCACTCGTCGGGCTTCGACCGCGCCGTTCCGATCCTGAGGCGCTTTCTTCCATCGAAAAAAATCCTGAATTTTCAAGCTGTCGGCTGGACCTTTTGCCACGATGCGCGATCATGAGTGCATGGTTATCCAAAGGAGGTGCTTATGTTAAGTCGGTCACTGACCCTCGCCGCGCTGTTGGCCGTTGCCACTCCCCTGCTGGCGGCCGATGCCGATACACCACTGGCTCAGGAGCGCGGCAAGGCTCGTCCGTTGATCATCATTGCCTCGAGTTCGGTCGACCCGACGCTCACCAGCCTCAAAAAGCAGTTCGATGAACCGGCCAACAAAGAAGGCTTCGCCAAGCGCAGCATGGTGCTGTACACCGTCGTCGGGCTCGCCGGTCAGCGTAATGGCAAGGAAATGGACGCTCAGTCGACCATGGCACTCATTCGCGAGCTCAAGCTCGGCGTTCTGGACAAGGATCAGGCGCAAGTCATCCTGGTGGGCAAGGACGGCGAGAAGAAGATCGACCATAAAGGCCCCATCGATCCCAAGGAAATCTTCAGCACCATCGATCAGATGCCGATGGCCGAGAAGGAAGCGGCTGCACCGGCCCCCGCGCCTCCTGCCGCCGAACCCAAGGCCGCTTCCCAAAGTGGCAAGCCGACCAAGGCAGGCAAAGGTGCGCCCGCGGCACCCCCGCCTGGCCTGGATGACTGAATGTCGGCTAGCGTCTGGTCAGCATTGCCGCACCCTCGATCCTGTCGCGGAACTTCGGCGGGGTGCGCCTTGCTGTTAAGATCGCTCCTTTTCGAGTGAAAGGACTGTCATGAAACACTGGGCGGGAGCGGTAGCGCTGGCGATGCTGGCGGGTTGCACGAGCATGAGTGAAGTGCGTTCGGCCGGGCCGGCACAGGTCTATTCGAGTGAGAAGCCAGCCGCGGCTGTCGCCGAATGCATCAAAGTGAGCTGGGCCAACGTGCAGCTGTTTGGAGATGTTGCCGACGTGTTCATGGAAAATGGCAAAGCCGGTGATTTCACGGTGTACACCACGGAAAGCGAGTACTTTGCCGACGTCAGCGGCAAGGGGGGTGCGACGACGATCAACTTCTACGCCAAACCCGGCGCGAAGGTGATCGAGCAGCGCGGGGCGGTGGTCGCCACCTGCCTCTGATCCGCTGACTGAATGCCCTGAGGCGCCGGTGTACGGTGCGTCAGGGCTTGTTCAAACTGTCACATCGGCGGAGTGACGCCATTCTCTCCCGCGGAAATCGACAGCGCTGTCAGTGTGCCGTCAGCGTCTGGCTGGGCTTGCAGCACCACTTTTACCCCAGGCTTGAGCAGGCTGCGATCCGCGGGCGTCAAGCTGACGATGGGGACGTCATCCGGAATCACGATTTTCTTCTGACCCCCTTTGTAGTTAACGGTAATCGTGCGTCCGTTGCTGGTGACCAGATCGCCCACCGACCCGTTTGTCATGGTGCTGTCCTTGCCCAGGTCAAACGCGCGGTGGCCGTCGCCGGTGCCTGCCATCTCGGGCGGGAAGACGTGAACTTCCAGCGCCTTGAGGGTGCCATCCGCTTGCGGGATGGCCGCCGAGCCCACATAGCTGCCCGGCTTGATGTCCGACACCTGGGCAAGCCTCACAGCGCGCACTTGGGTCTTCTCAGTCAACCTGACCTGGACGTCCTCCCCCCGATTGCTGTGAATCTTTAACGCGTCGCTTTCGACGGCGGTGATGGCGCCGCGTACGCGCGTGGGCTTGCCGTCGTCGGCGTGGGCAGCAGGGCCCCAGAGCAATGCCGAAGCCAGCAGCCCCGAGAGCAACAGCGCGCCCTGTGATCGTTGGGTGTTTTTCATTGAGGCGTTGTCCTGTGGAGGGTAGGAAGTAGAAGGGTAGCCTCATCCCACTGCGCGGTGGGTGACATTGCTGTCAGAAACGGACAGCGCAAGGGCTAAGCGGAGCGGGATGATCAACGTGTAATGCCCGCTGTACATAGGCTAGTTGCATGGTTCACTCGAACTCGCTTGCGCACGTGTGCGTCGGCCTGTTCATGGGGGCTGGAGGCGTCGTTCTCCACCTTGTTGGTGGCGAAGAGGGTGGATCATCGGGGGCAGCGACCGACCCGCCCCGGTCAAGGCGGAATCGAGTATCGAGAGCAGCTTTCCCGGACATCGCGACGACCCCTGCCTGATAGGGTGGCGCAAGCAGAATGCGGAGTTACTCGGCCTCGGCCAGCGCTGGTGAAAGGCATGCGCCATCGTCAAGATGGCGCACGCCTGGGCGGTCAAGGCTGCTGCAGGGAGAGCGTGGTGTTCGCCAGCTTTGGCTGGTTGAACATGCTGACCAAGGCTTCATCCAGGATCGACGACGCGCCCCATGGACGGGAGTCGTTGAGGATCGCCACCACGACCCAGGTGTTGCCGTTGCTGTCGCGGCTGAAGCCGGCAATGGCCCGTACGGTATTCAATGTGCCCGTCTTGATGTGCGCTTCGCCGCGCAATGCAGTGCGCTTGAGGCGTTTGCGCATGGTGCCGTCCATGCCCGCCAGCGGCAGTGAGCTCATGAACTCGGCTTGATAAGGGCTGTTCCAGGCTGCCTGAAGCATTTGCGCCATCTCTCTGGCGCTCACACGTTCTGCGCGGGACAGGCCCGAACCGTTTTCCATCACCAGGTGCGGGGCAGTGATGCCTTTTTTCGCCAGCCACTGACGGATCACCCGTTGCGCCGCCTTGGCGTCGTCACCGTCGGCTTCATTGCGGAATTCCGACCCCAGGCTCAGGAACAGTTGCTGGGCCATGGTGTTGTTACTGAATTTATTGATGTCGCGGATGATTTCCGCCAGGTCCGGCGAGTAGGCCTTGGCCAACAGCTTGGCGCTGCCGGGGACCACGTCCAGACGGTCCTTGCCCAGGATTGTGCCGCCCAGTTCCTGCCAGATCGCGCGCACGGCGCCTGCGGTATAGGTCGGGTGATCGAGCAGCGACAGGTAGGTCTGCGAGTTGCAGCCATCCCCCAACTGACCGGACACCGTCACGGTAATGCCGCCATCGGTGTCGGGCACCGGGTTGTACAGCACGTCGCCCGTGCATTTGTTGGACGCCAGGGCCTTCACCTGGTTGTTGATGTGAATGGCCGCAATCGGCGGTTCCACCGACACCAGAATCTTGCCGCCGTCATTGCGGGTCACGAAGCGCAGCGCCTTCAGGTTGACCATCAGGGCGTCGGGGCGGACCAGGAACGGTTTGTTCTTGTCGTTGCCGTCGTCGTCGAACACCGGCAATTGCGGCTGGATGAAATGACTGCGGTCCAGCACCAGATCGCCGGTGATCTGCTGCACACCGTTGGCCCGCAGATCACGCATCAGCAGCCAGAGCTTTTCCATGTTGAGTTTCGGGTCGCCGCCACCCTTGAGGTAGAGGTTGCCGCGCAGGACACCGTTGCTCAACGTGCCGTCGGTGTAGAACTCGGTTTTCCACTGGTGGGTCGGGCCGAGCATTTCCAGCGCGGCATAGGTGGTGACCAGCTTCATCGTGGAAGCCGGGTTGACCGAAACGTCGGCGTTGTAGACGGTCGGGGTACCGGGACCCGTCAGTGGCAGCAGCACCAGCGACAGGGCGCTGTTATCGAGCTTGCTGGCCTTCAGCGCTGCTGCGACCTTGGGCGGCAGCGCAGTGTTGACCGGTGCAGCGGAAACGGACAGGGAAAACGGCAGTAGCAGGGAGGCGAACAACAGCGGACGCAAAGATTTGATCATTCAATAAAACCCTACTGCAGAAAGAGGGGAACAATGAGGGGATGAATTCCCTCGTGACCTGAACAGGGACCGGAACCCGAAGCTGTTTGTCGCGGAAAATGGAGGGTCGCCCGATCCTGTGCGGCATTATGCCCCAAGGTGGCGTGACTTGCGCCGGGAAACCGCCGTCAGAAGCGGCTATTTTTGTAGGTGCCTGGCTGGGGGCGTCATGAACGCGTTGAAAGGCGTTCGTTGCGCCGAAGGATCAACGTCGGCTCCGGGCCATTCCGCGCCCCCATGAAAAAACCGCCCCAGGGGGCGGTTTTCGTCGGCGCGTGCAGCGGGCGGATCAGGAAGCCGGATTGATCGGCTTTTCCGGGTACCAGGCGTCCAGCAGCGGGCTGACTTCGACTTTGGTCACTTCGCTGCGGCCCTTGAGCCAGGCTTCGACGGTGGCCCGTTGCTCTTCGGTGACCGAGCCGCGTTCTGCCAGGCAGACCAGGCCGTAGTCGTCACCGCCTACGTAATCCAGGCCATTGGCGTCCATGGCTTCGGTCAGGAATGCGTCGAGGAAGGCGTCGATCGCCTGGTCGTCCAGACCCTCTTTGAATTCCAGATTGAGCTCGAAGCCCAGTTCCTGGAACTCGTCAACACAGAGTTTTTTGCGCAGACGACGGGAGCGGTTAGTGGCCATGAAGCATTCCTCTTAGGTAATTTCGGGGCGCAGTCTACCAGCTAACCCCGGCGGCTGCCTCTTCCTTGATACGCCGCGGCGATGACGCAGGTCATGGACAGTCATTCGTCCGCCGAGCCGTGAAGTACGATCCTGCATCGCAGCCGTAAGGTGTCCGGGCGTCATGAGCCGCGGGTACGCTCGTTGCGCCGACGCAGCGCTTCCATGGTAAGCAATAGCAGCAGTGCGCTAGCGACCATCAGGGTGGCGGCGGCGGCAATAGTCGGGTTCAGGTTTTCCTTGATTCCGGCAAACATCTGGATCGGCAACGTCTTCTGCGCCGGGGTCGAAAGAAACAGCGTCACCACGACCTCATCGAACGAGGTGGCGAACGCCAGGAGCGCGCCGCTCAGCACGCCGGGTGCAATGAGGGGGAGGGTGATGCGCCGAAAACCGTACCACGGCGAGGCGCCCAGGCTCGCAGCCGCTCGAGTGAAGTTGCGATTGTAGCCCTCCAGAGTGGCGTTCACCGTGATCAGCACGAAGGGCGCGCCGAGCACTGCATGGGCGATCACCAGGCCGGTGTACGTATTGAGCAGACCCAGACGGGCAAAAAAGAAATACAACCCGACCGCGACAATGACCACCGGGGCGACCATGGGCGAGATTAGGATCGCCATGATCAGTGCCTTGCCTTTGAACTCGCCCCGAGACAGGCCCACCGACGCCAACGTCCCCAGAACGGTCGCAAGCAACGTGGCGAGGGGGGCGATTTTCAGGCTATTGCCCACGGCCTGCATCCATTCGCCGGAGCCGAAGAACTCTCGGTACCACCGCAGCGACAGACCACTGAGGGGGTAGGTCAGGAAGGAGCCTTCGTTGAACGACAGCGGCACGATCACCAGGATGGGCACGATGAGGAACAGCAACATGCAGAGGCTGTACAGGCTCAGCAACGGGCGCAGCAGGCGCATCTCCCAAGGATCGACATTTTTCATGGCAGGTTCCTCAGGCAGGTGTGTGCGCGGAGCGTGACACTTTGGTGTACACCCAGTACAGCAAGAGCACGATGATCAACAACTGGCTGCTCAGGGCCGTCGCCATGCCCCAATTGATGGTGGTGTTGGTGTAGTAGGCCACGAAATAACTGATCATCTGATCGCCGGGGCCGCCCAGCAACGCGGGGGTGATGTAGTAACCGATCGCCATGATGAACACCAGCAGGGCACCCGCGGCGACGCCGGCGTACGTCTGCGGCACGTACACCCGGCGAAAGGCGGTCAGCGGGTGAGCGCCGAGTGAAATTGCTGCATTGGTGTAGCGCGGATCGATGCCCTTCATCACTGCGTACAGCGGCAGGATCAGAAACGGCAGAAGGATGTGAGTCATCGAAATCAGCACGCCGGTTCGATTGAACACCAGCGCCAGGGGTTTCTCCAGCACATGCAGACTCATCAGCGTGTCGTTCACCAGGCCGCCGGATTGCAGCATCACGATCCAACTGGCCGTGCGCACGATCAAGGATGTCCAGAACGGCAG
This sequence comes from Pseudomonas sp. RIT409, assembly GCF_003052515.2. Classification (GTDB taxonomy): domain Bacteria; phylum Pseudomonadota; class Gammaproteobacteria; order Pseudomonadales; family Pseudomonadaceae; genus Aquipseudomonas. The sequence goes on from NZ_QARE02000012.1 coordinate 57,614, forward strand.
CAACACGAATATCAGTAACAGATTGGCGCGCCGGGGAGGCTGGCGAGCCAGCCAGTACGCCAATGGGTAGCCCAGCACGACACACAGGAGCGTCACCAGCCCCGCGATCGCCAGTGAGCGTTGCAAAACTTCCAGGTACAATGCCTTGCCTGGGTCGACCGGGCGAATCTGGCCCGCTTCGCGTTTCAGATCGAACGCCGACAGCCAGTAAAGGCTGGTATAGCGCGCCCCGAGTGCTTTGAACGTGGCCCAGGTTTGAACGTCATCGAGGGCTGGAACCGCCTGGCGCAAGCGTTCGCGCAGGGGTTCGCCAGGGGCAGGCAGTTTGCTCAGGACTGCCGCAGGGATGCTGCGCAACGCCTGGCTTTCATAGCCCAGGCGTCGGTTCAACGCAAACAGTTGCCCCCGACTTCGTGCGTTGCGCAAGTCTTCAGCGAACGCGCCGAACACCGCTTCACCCGGCACCGCCTGGCCGTCCCACTGTGCCAAGAGCGACAGTGTGCGGGGGAGGGCGGTGGCCACTTCCGGGTTGTCGACGCTGCGGGTCAACAGCCCGCCGATGGGTGTCAGGAAGCCCACCAGCAACAGCGTCAGCAAGGGTAAGAGCAGCATGATGGAGCGCCGTGTGTGGCTACGCCGCGCCGCGCGGATCCGCCAGGCAAGGTCGCGAGGCGCATTGGCAGGCATCGGTGGTTCCAACGTCAGGGCGTCAGGCATGAGCGACTCCTCGTCACAGCAGTGTCGGGTTTGGGAAGGGTGGCGTTCAGCGCGCGGCCCAGGCGTTGAAGCGCTGTTCCAGTTCTTCGCCATGGTCGATCCAGAACTGTGTGCTCACCTGCAGCCCTTTCTCGATATCCGGCAGGTTTTTCTGCGTGTTGGCGTCCAGCAGCGCCATGGCCTGTTTGTTGGTAGGGCGATACGGAATGGTCTCGGCGAACACTTTCTGCTGTTGGGGCTGGCTGACGAAAGCGATGTACTGCTCACCCAGGGCCTTGTGCGGCGAGCCCTTGACGATGGCCCAACTGTCGAGGTCATAGAGGCTCTGGTCCCAGACGATGGTGAAGGCGTGCCCCTCATTCCGGGCGCTGGTCACGCGACCGTTGTACGCGGTGGTCATGACCACGTCGCCTGCCACCAGCCATTGCAGCGGTTGGGCGCCAGCCTCCCACCATTGAATGTCGTGTTTGATCAGGTCGAGCTTCTTGAACGCCCGGTCAACGCCTTCCGGGGTCGAGAGCACCGTGTACAGATCTTGCGGCTTCACCCCGTCGGCGAGCAGGGCAATTTCCAGCGTGAACTTGGCGCTTTTGCGCAGCCCACGCTTGCCGGGAAAGGTCTTGGTATCCCAGTAAGCTGCCCAACCGGTCGGGGCGGTTTTCAGTTTGTCGGCGTTGTAGGTCAGAACGGTCGACCAGAAGTACATGCCGATACCGCACTCGCTGACGGCGCTCTTTTCGAATTGCCCTGGTTCGCCAATCTTGCTCCAGTCCAGGGGCTCGAACAGGCCTTCGGAACAGCCGCGTACCAGATCAGGGCTTTCGACTTCAACGACGTCCCAACTGACCTGGCCGGTTTCGACCATCGCGCGGATCTTGGACATCTCACCGTTGTATTCCCCGGCCTGGATGGTGCCCTTTGCGGTGGCATTGAAGGGCTGGTAGAACGCTTTGTCCTGCGCCACCTTGGCGGCGCCGCCAAACGAGATGACGGTCAGCGGTTCAGCGGCGCTCGTTGAGCCGGCGGACGTGAGGAGGGCGGTCAACAGGGTCATTGCAGCAAATGGCTTGAGCATGGCGAGTTTCCTGAGGCATCGAGGTTCGGAGGTTTAGGCAGGGGTCGCATCCAGCGCCGAGGCATCGGCGCTGTGCCAACAGACAGAAAGGCAATGACCTTCGCGCCAGAGCGGTTGCATCTGGGCGATGGGCACCTTGACGTTGAAATCGGGGTTGTCGCCCACGCGCAGCCGGATGCGCACGTGGTCACCCAGGTAAAGGCATTCTTCGATCCGCCCGCTCAGGCGGCTGTCATAACGCTCATCCCCATCCAGGGTGACCCGTTCGGATCGGATCGACAGCGAGGTGCGGCTGCCGTCGACCAGTCCTGGCGTGCGACGTGCGAACACCTGCTGACCGGCGTCCAGGCGTACGCGACACCGGTCGGGGTCGAGCGAGTCGAGTTTTCCGGGCAGCACGTTGGTATCGCCCATGAAGGTGGCGACGAAGGTATTGGCAGGACGCTCGTACAGCGCCTGCGGGGTGTCGACCTGCTGAATCACCCCATCGTTGAAGATCGCGATGCGATCAGACAGCGTCAGCGCTTCGGACTGATCGTGAGTGACGAAGACCACGGTCAGGCCGAGCTCGCGATGGAGGCGGCGGATTTCCAGCTGCATCTGTTCGCGCAATTGCTTGTCCAGCGCACCCAGCGGCTCATCCATCAACACCAGCCGTGGTTCGAACACCAGCGCCCTGGCCAGTGCAATGCGCTGCTGCTGGCCGCCTGACAATTGGCTGGGGTAGCGGTCAGCAAGTTCGGACAGGCGCACCATCTCCAGCGCCCGCTTGACCTTCGCGCGGATGTCGTGCCGGTTGATCCGTCGCACTTCCAACGGAAAGGCCATGTTTTGCGCGACGGTCATGTGCGGGAACAAAGCATAGTTTTGAAACACCATGCCAATGCCACGCAAGTGCGCGGGAACGCTTTCGATCGCCTTGCCGTCCAGGTAGATCCTGCCTTGGGTGGGGCTTTCAAAGCCGGCGAGCATCATGAGGCTGGTGGTCTTCCCGGAGCCGGATGGGCCGAGCAACGTCAGGAATTCGCCCTGCGTCACGTCCAGGTCAAGCTGTTTAACCACTGTCTTGAAACCGTCGTAGCTCTTTTCCACGCCTCGAAAACTGACGAAGGCCTCTGCGTTGCTGCGGGTCATCTCAGGTTCCCCCCCCCGTATATTCAAAACATGATGCATCATGTTCGAAGCAGAAATTGTGCCACTCCTTCACGCCCATCATTTCCTCGGGTTTTACTTCAAATCGTCCGGGAAATGCACCGCGGCTGTGCTGCGGCGCCCTGTTTGAGACCGTGGCACCGCTACCAACCTTGGTCGACCCGGGTTAAAGACCACTCATGCGCGACGAGGCGCAGCGCTACCGCGCTTGCCCTACCGCTAACCCTGGAAGTCAAGGCAGTTCGGCCAATGTCGCACTCAACCGTTCCAGCAGCAGGTCGGCGTGCTCGCGGGTGAACACCAGTGGTGGACGAATTTTCAGCACATTGCTGCGCGGCCCCGTGGCGCTGATCAGCACCTGTCTGCGTCGCATACCGTTGACCACGTGGCTGGCCAATGCCGTGGCAGGGAGGCGTGTGGCGGGCGAGTCGATCAGTTCGACGCCGATGAACAAGCCTTGGCCGCGAACGTCCCCGATCGCAGGGTGGCGGACAGCAAGGTCATGCAGACCTTGTCGAAGGTACTCGCCGACTCGCTGCGCGTTGGCCTGAAGGTCTTCCTGGCGCAGGACGTCGAGCACCGCCTGGGCCGCCTTGCACGACACTGGATTCCCACCGTAAGTGTTGAAATAGCGTTGCTGATGGCCGAACGCGTCGAACAGCTCGGCGCGTCCGACCACGCCCGCGACAGGGTGGCCATTGCCCATCGGTTTGCCCAGGGTGACCAGATCGGGAATCACGCTGTCGCACTGGAATCCCCAGCGGTGCGCCCCCGTGCGGCCGAAGCCAGCCTGCACCTCGTCGGCGATGTAGAGACCGCCTGCCGCACGTACCCGTTGCGCGGCCTGCGCCAGCTCACCCTGGCTTGGCGTGAAGACGCCGTCGCTGGAAAAGATGCTGTCCGTCAGCAGCGCGGCAGGTCGGATGCCGTGCGCGCGCAGATCCTCCAATGCTGCGGTGACGCTCTCAACGAAGGTATTGCCGCGGTACGTATCGGGCGCATCGATCAACCTGACATGGGAGGCGGTCGGCAGGCCGGTCGCCAGGGACGGAGAAAGTTGCGCCAGCAGGTTCGACACGCCGTGGTACGCCCAGCGCGTCACGAGCATCCCGGTTCCTCCCGTCACGCATTGCGCCACCCGCAACGCCAGATCGTTGGCCTCGCTGCCGGTGCAAGTCAGGGTGAGGTTGTTCAAGGGTGGGGGAAATTCGCTGAGCAGATCCTCCGCGTAATCGACGATGGAGGGGTGAAGGTAGCGGGTGTGGGTGTTGAGCAACGCACTTTGCTCGGCGATAGCCTGCACCACCGCCGGATGGCAATGGCCGATGGAGGCGACGTTGTTATAGGCGTCCAGGTGAGGCGTGCCGTGCTGGTCATACAGCCAGACACCCTCACCTCGTACCGGAGCGAAGGGCTCTTCGTAGAACAGCCGGTAACTTGCGCCCAAGGCTTGGCGACGACGGGCGAGGAGTGGGGTGGCTTCGGTATTCACAGGGCCTCCGGTGTGCAGGCGTCTATCAGGCTTTGGGTCAGTGCCCCGCTCGGCAGGGCCATCAATCCCTGCAGGTTGCGCCAGGTCACCGACAGATTGCGCAAAATGTAGGCGCGATTCTGCGGATACAGCGAAGCGCGCCACTGGGCGATGGTGATTGCCATGGCCATGCGCGTAGCAATCAGATCGCCCAAAATGTTCAATTCATCCGGCAATAGGGGGATGTGGGCGTTGTAGGCCGCGGTGAAGGCCTTGATTCGCCAGAGTGGATCGGTCGAATCAGCGTCGAACTGGTAGGACAGGGCAGTCCCCAGTTCATTGACCAAGGGCGCGTACAAGGCGTCACCGAAATCGATGATCGCCGCCACGCGCGTCCCGGTCTCGCGGTCGAGGATCACATTGTGTGGGTTCAGGTCGTTGTGAATCACTTGGGCCCTGAGCGCCGATAGGCGCGGCTTGACCTGGCGCTCATAGTGGTCGAGGAGGGTCGTCACCAGGGGGCGCTGCGCTTGGTCCAGAAAAATGAGGTGCGGACGTACGCGTTCCGCGTGGCCAACGTCCCACAGCAGGTAACGGTGGGCCGCCGGTGGCGCAAAGCCTTTCAGGGCCAGGTTGACCTGTGCGAGGGTCGCGCCCAGTTCGTGCATCAGCGCCACGCTGGGAGTGCCGAGATTTTGCGGGATACCGTCAAGGTAGCTGACGGCTCTCACCGTCAGTGCCTGCTGGGCGATGAGCACGCGGGCTTCGAAGTCCCCTGTCCGGGCGGCCAGTACGCGAGGAACGGGCAAGTGTTTGCCCTGGCGTTCGATGTACACCAGTGCGTCGGTCTGAAACCGCGTCACCTCGCGGGCTTCAGCAGGGTTGACGAACTTCATGACGAAGGCGCCACGGCTGTCCCGGATCAGAAAGTTGAGGTCCCGCTCTCCGTCGAGTTGCTCGATCGGTCCACGTAAGCCGTACTGATCAAGGGCAACCCGCTCCGCTTCGTGGAGACTCACCCGCGGTACTTCGGTAGTCATCAGTTGTGCGCAGAGAGAAGCGGACTTTGCCGTGTCAGACATGCTGACCACCGTTGACATGGATCTCCGAGCCGTTCACATAGGACGCGCCACTGGTGCACAGGAAATAGATCAGCGATGCGACTTCTTCGGGTTTGCCCAAACGGTGCATCGGAACGAGGCGTTCGACCATTTCTGCGGTGCCAGGGGAAAGGATCGATGTATCGATCTCACCAGGTGCGATCGCGTTGACGCGCACGTCATGACGGCCAAAGTCGTAAGCCATTTCCCGCGTCAGTGCGGAAAGGGCGGCCTTCGACGTGGAGTACGCCACGCCCGCAAAAGGATGCACCTTCGAGCCGGCGATGGACGTTACGTTGATGATACTGCCCTTGGCGGCTTTCAATTCGTCAAACAGGCCGCGGGCGAGCAGGGCGGTGGAAAACAGATTGACATTGAACACTTGCACCCAGGTGGCATAGTCCGTTTCCAGCACCCCCAGACGGCTGCCCTCAGGCCCCTTGGGGGACACCCCGGCATTGTTGACCAAGGCGTCCAGACGTCCGCCGAGCCTAGCCTTGATATCAGCGAGGCTGTCCGTGACGCTTTGGATGTTTTCGAGGTCCAGGTGGATGTGATTCAACAGGCCCTCGGCCCAGGGACACTCGGCCACCCAGTCGTGGCGGGACGCGGTGAAGACTTCCCAGCCGGCTGCGTTGAAATGTTTCACGGTGGCGTGACCGATGCCTCGACTGGCACCCGTCAACAACAGCTTCTTTTTCTCGCTCATGAGCCTGCTCACTCGTTAGTGAAGTTTGATGCATCATGTTTTTTGAGTGACCTGTATGTCAATCAAAATCCTTGCGGAAAGCTATTCGGCCAATGCTTCCTGACTGACGGCGATGAATTCGAGCATTTTCTGATTGCCGTCGAGGATGTCGGTCTGAATGGCATGACGCGCCGCCGCCGGGTCCTGATTGCGTAATGCGTGAAGCACTTCCTGGTGGTGCTCGATCGCCATGGTCAGCGAGAAGTGAACGTAGGCCTGGGCGATCAGGGGACCCGCGCGCATCCACAAACTGTCGATATACCCCCGCAGCACCGGCATGCGAGCCGTGTCGGCCAGCAGGAAGTGAAAATCACTGTTCAACCGTAACGCTTGCGTCAGGTCGTTGTTATTGATCGCTTCGAGGTTCGACTGGATGTTGGCCTCGATTCGCTGCAGGTCGGCACTGGTCGCGATACGTGCGGCTGTTTCGGCCCCGAGGCCTTCAAGGTTCAGACGCAGGGTGCGGATCTCCAGATAGGCTGCGCTGTCGAGCACCGGGACGCGAATGTCCTTGGGCGTCTTCAACACCAGTGCTTTCTCTTTGGCCAACTGCAGGATGGCGTCCCTGACAGGAGTCACGCTGGTGCCCAGCTGACTCGCCAGCTCCCGGATGCGCAGCCGGTCATCGGGCTTCAACCCGCCCGTGATCAGCGCATTGCGCAATTGGGCATACACGTTGCTACCCAGATAGGTGTGGTTGATGGCGTCGAGTGGGTAGGACATGGGTCACCAGGTGAAGTGGGCATTGCAGGCGCGACTATACAACATGATGCATTAGGCGATGAACTTTCCCTGCTCAGCACGCACCTAGCCTCGACGGTGCTGGAGCAATGCTTTCTCGAGGGTTTCCATGGCGACTTTCAAGGCTTGCCCGCACCGCTCGATGACGGCGATCGGCTCGCCGGCGTCGCACTCCTGCTCAAGCTGCGTGCACAACGCAATGACTTCGTTGGCGCTGATGATCCGGGCAGCACCCTTGATCTTGTGGGCTGTGTCGTGAATGCCCTGCCGATTGCCCCGTGAAATCGCCTCCCGCAATTCGTTGGCGTCGTCACGGCAACTGCTGATCAGCTGTTTGATCAAGTGCTCGATCATCTCAGGCCGATCGCCGGTCAACGTCACAATGCTGTCCATTTCAAAGGGGAGCTGGCTCGCCTCCGGTGCCTTCGCTGCAGGCGTGGGGGGGATGCGCGCGAGGCGGTCATTGAGTGCGGTCAGGCTGATGGGTTTGAACAGGCAGTCGTCCATGCCGGCGTCGCGGCAGCGCTGCTTTTCTTCGGGTTGGGCATTGGCGGTGAATCCCAGCAGGGTGCACGGCGTCCGGCCGGTCGCGTGCTCCTGGCTGCGAATCGCACGCGCGAGATCGTACCCATTCATCACCGGCATGTTGCAGTCGACGATTACCAAGTCGAAATGGCGGGCCTGCCACCGCTCGAGCCCTTGGGCTCCCTGCTCGGCCACGTCGCAACGATGCCCCAGAAACTCCAGCTGCTGACACAGCAGCAGACGATTGGCAGGGTGATCGTCGACGACCAGAATGGCCAGTGTGGTCCTTTCGTTTTCGGTGTGATCCCTCATTGCCGGGGTGGTGGCCACGGGCTCGAGACAGGTCAGGTCGAAGATCATCTCTACCCGTGTTCCCTGGCCGGGCTCGCTGTCGAGTGTCAGGGTTCCGCCCATCATTTCGCACAGGCTGCGACAGATGACCAAGCCAAGCCCCGCGCCGCTGCGAGCCATTTGCCCCGTGTTGTCGGCCTGGGCGAAAGGGGCGAACAGGCGCGCCTGATCCGCTGCGCTGATGCCGATGCCACTGTCCTGGATCGCCACGTGCAGGCGGACCTGTTGCTCGCTGGCGGCCTCTTCGGCGTGAAGCGTGATGCGGATCTGGCCCTGAGGGGTAAACTTGATGGCATTGCTGATCAGGTTCGAAAGGATCTGCTTGAAGCGCAACGGGTCGATCAATACGTCCAGATTGACCCGGCTGTCCAGGTCCAGATGCAGTGTCAGGGCCTTTTGTCGGGCCAGACCGTCGAACACCCGCACGACGGACTCCGCGAGCGCTTGCGGATTGGCCCGTTCGGGGCTCAGTGTCAGACGGCCCGACTCGATTCGCGCGATGTCGAGGATGTCGCCGATCAACTCCAGCAGGTCTCTGGCCGAATCGTACGCGACCTCGAGCGCCGGACGATCCAACTGTCCTTGGTCGGCGCGTTTGAGCGCCAGTTCGAGCATGCCGATGATGGCATTCATCGGGGTACGGATCTCGTGGCTCATGGTGGCCAGAAAGGTACTTTTGGCACGGTTGGCATCGTCCGCTTGCTGCTTGGCACTCTGCAGTTGCTCGATCAACTGGCGTCGCTCGCTGATGTCGATCCAGCCACCGATGATGCCCTGCACCTTGCCCAGTGAATCTCTGAACGGGAGGATCCAGTGATAGATGGTCAGGGGGCGGTCGTCGATGTGCAAGGAGCGGTCGAGAATCAACGGAACGCCGTCGGCCATCACCTGACGATAATCCTCAACGTATTGCCTGGCTTCCTGAGCATCGCTGAGCACACCTTCGAGAATGCTTTTGCCGATCACGTCGTCGCGCTGGGCGGAGAACGCTGTCAGATAGCTTTCGTTGCACATTTGCAGCAGGCCGTCGCGATCCCGGACGTAAATGGGATGGGGAGTGCCGTTGACCATGGCGCCCATGAATTCCAACTGATCGTTGAGCGCGCGCTCGGCTTTTTCACGCTGTTTGATCTGGCGCCGCATCCACGCATTCCACGCCAGCGATCCGAGCAGCAGCAGGCCGGCGCCGGCGAGGATCTGATAGACCAGCAACTGATAATCCTGCCAGGCGCCGCGCCCCGCAGGGATGTAGGTCCGCCAGCGATTGTTGATGACGGCCAGGTCCTCGGGCGCAATGCTCGACAGCGCCTTGTCGATGATGCTGCTCAGTTCCGTGGCATTGCGGGAAGTGGCCATGGCAATGCGGGCGGGCTCCTTTCCGACGGTCACGCGCATTTGCAACGTATCCTGCAACCCGCGGGAAGCAATGAAATAACTGGCGCTGAACAGTGACGTGATCGCGCCCTCCACCCGGCCATGGGACAGCATGTCCAATGCCTGGGCCGGGTTATCGACCTCCACCGGATAGATGTGCGGATAACTCTTCTGAAGGTAATCCAGCGTCGGACTGCCGAGGTTGAGCGCCACGCGCTTGCCCTCCAACTGGTCCAGATTGGAGGGGCTGGAAGGGTCCTTGCGCGTGACCAGAACGAACGCGCTGTCCATGTAAGGGCGACTGAAGCTGAAGCGGTTTTCCCGCTCGTCGCTGGGCACCATGGCGCCGATCAGGTCGGCCTGGCCCTGGCTGAGCCGGTTCATCATCTCCCCCATCCCAGGCGCATGGGAAACCTCGAAGCGGAGTCCGGTGCGCAGCCTGATCAGGTCCAGTAGATCGGCAGTGACGCCGCGGAAGTTGCCGCTCGTATCGAAAAAGGTCAGCGGCGCGTACGCGTCGTTGATCACCACGCGTACGGTCGGGTGTTGCGCGATCCAGCGCTCTTCTCGCTGGGTCAGTTGCAGTTTCTGGTCGGTCAGGTGCCGGTCTGCGCCAGCGCCCCAACGTTTGGAGATGGCGATCCGTTCATCGATCGGGATGCCCTTGAGGACCTTGTTGACGATGTCCAGCAGGGCAGGGTGGTCGGCGTTGACCGCGAAGCTGAAGCCGTTGGGTTCATGTTTGCCGAAGTTGGCCATCTGCACGTTGTTCAGGTAGCCCTTGCTGATGACATAGTGTGTGGAAATCGCGTCGCCGAGAAAGACGTCGGCCTGGTTGAAGGCCACGGCGTTGATCGCGCTTTGGAACGAAGGGAAGGTCTGGAGGCGCGCCTTGGGGTAGAGGGCGCTGATGTCTTCGGGTGGCAAGTAGTGGTAGACCATGCTCAGGCGCAGGCCATTGAGACCATCGTTCAGCCCTCGGGACTCACCAGTGCGGGTGACCAGTACCGGTTGGTCCACGGCATAGGGCGAAGAAAGCCGTATGTTCCTTGCGGCGGCTTCGTAGCCGTTGGCGCTGCCGAGCAGGTCGATCTCTCCTTTGAGCAGGGCTTCCATGGCCTGATCGCGGGTCTCATAGCGCAGCACTCGAATGGGAAGATCCAGCGCCCTGGCCAGGATGCCCGCATAATCTGCCGTCAGGCCTTCATAGTCATGGCCGGTGGGCGTCATGTCGAAGGGTGGGTAATCTGGCGCCGAAGTGCCGAGCACCAGTTCGCGTTGGCTGCGTACCCATTGCCATTGAGCCCGGTCCAGCGCGACATCCATGTGCGCAGGGTTGGAGCGGCTCAAGAGGGCGTAGCGTTCAGCCGCTGTGGCTTGTAACTGCGCAACAAGGCTCAGGCATACGAACGCGATGATTGTCCAATAATCCTTTATTCCCTTCGACATCCTGTTTCTCACACTAAAGAATTGCGTTTTGCCATCTCGATAAGTTCTACCAGGGTCTTGGCTTTCAGTTTATGCATCAGACGGGTCTTGTAGGTGCTGACGGTCTTGTTGCTGAGAAACATGCCTTTGGCAATTTCCTTATTGGTTCGTCCTTGGGCGAATAATTGGAGAACCATCAATTCCCGATCGTTCACCAGCTTGAAGCGCTCCAGTTCGTGCGGATCACCGCCGAGATGAGTGGCCGTGCCGAGTGCCTGACTTGGAAAATAATTGTAGCCGGAAAGAACCGCCTTCACCGAACTGACAAGTTCGCTGAGGTCTTCCTGTTTGCAGACATAACCGGCCGCGCCTGACTGCATGCAGCGTATCGCAAACAGCGTCGGCGCCTGGGCAGTCAGGACCAGGATTTTCGAGGGAAGGTTCATCGCGTTGAAGCGGGCCAACACTTCCAGCCCGTCCAGTTTGGGGATGCTGATGTCGAGGATGATCAGGTCGGGCATGCATTCGCGGACCATTTGCATGGCGTCGACCCCGTTGTCCGTTTCGCCGACGATGTCGTAATTTTCATTTTCCAGCAGCATGCGGATGGCGAGGCGAATGACGGGATGATCATCGATGATAAAAACTGAGTTCATAAGGCAATCCATAACAGGCAGCGAAGAGGGTGCGCACGTTTTCCCAGCGGTGTGGGCGCGCGCATGAACATAATCACGCGATGGCTGAATATAGGAAGAGTCCTACAAAAATAAGAGTATTGCCGTACGTCAGTGCTCTTATCGCCCATTGGCGTTTAAAAATTGGCACCGATTCTGAGTGAAAAAAGTTATCAGTGAAAGCGTGTTTATTTCGATTGGGAATGTTCCTACATGTGCATAAGGGCGGTACTACAAATATTAAACACGCCGAATTCCGCGCGCAGTAATAACCGCGTTTAACGGGAGGCGGTAAAAGGCTGAATGGTGGCGTTATTGGGCGAAGAAGCGCGGCAGCGAACAATAAGATGCTGCGTATCGATCAGCAGTCACCGTATCGGGACGAAATAAGTTGCAATAGCTCCAGTGTGTTCAAGGGTTTCGATAGGCACCCGAGTAATGGAACGCCTCTTTCGACTGCCGCCCGGGTGAGATCTTTCAATTCGGCGTTCTCCAGCCCACTGAGCAACACCGCGTGACTCACCAGTTTGCGCTGAGTGGCAATGTCGATGAGCTCGGTGCCGCTCATGTCCGGCAGGCGCTGGTCGCACAGCAGCACGTCATAGGGCTTGGCGCTGCGCTCCAGCGCGACCAGCGCTTCTTCGGCATTGAGCGCGGGGGTCACCCGATACAGGCCATGGTTATTGAGCAGGATCTGCAGCGCGATGAGCTGAAACGGATGATCCTCTACCAACAAGATTCGAAGCGTGTCTGTGGGCATTGAAAGATTCCAGGCGGGGGCAGGGCAACCGAAGCGCTTGTGCGCTGAGGATCGCATGGGCAATTGCTGTGATAGAGGCGCCGTGGACGGGTGTCGGGGCCGGTCCACACGGCATTGTGGTCGGCGGATTATTCGACAGCGCATTGGAGTCGGCGATAGGACTCCTCTCGTCAACGTGTAGGACGTTTCCGAAGATGGCGTTTTCCTTTCTGGAAACACCCAAAAGAAAAGCCCGATCTCCAGTCGGATTTCGGGCTTTATGCGATCAGGGCATTCTTTAAACGGGGCTCGAGCGCCCCGTCATCTCACGCGCCATCTCACTGGCGTAGCTGTCGGTCATGCCGGCGATAAAGTCGATGACACGCAGGAACGAGGTGTGCAGGGGCCATCGGGGGTCCGGCGCGTTGTTTCCCAGTAGATCGAGGATGCGTCGGCTCTTGAACGAGGGGGTGTGCCCACCGTACTGCTCCAGTGCCGCTCCGCAGAACGCATTGAGCAGGATTTCCAGCGTGGTGTAGGCGCCGATCTCGTGGAGCGTCTTGCGCTTGTCCTGGAAGATTTTTTTGCGGGCCATGTCTTTTGCGCTGAGCACGCAACGCTTCGCGGGGCCCTCCATGTGCTCGACCAGGTCGCCCTGAAGCGTACCGGCGAGCAATGCGTCCTGCTGCTCCACGAACGCCCGCGCGGCGGCGTTGGTCAGGTGCTCGATGGCCTTGCCACGCAAGATCGCCAGTTTGCGGCGACGCGAGTCATCCGGGCCGAGTTGCCGGTAGGTTTCGGGCAAGTCGTCGCCCACCAGGCCCAGCAGCAACGACTCGACTTCCGGGTAATTGAGCAGCTCCATTTCCAGGCCATCTTCGAGGTCGATCAATGCATAGCAGATGTCGTCCGCAGCCTCCATGAGGTACACCAGCGGATGGCGCGCCCAGCGTTGGTCCTCGATCTGCGGCAGCCCTAATTTATGGGCGATCTGTTCGAGGATCGGCAGTTCGCTCTGGTAGCAGCCGAACTTGTGCTTTTTATAGCCCAGCGAGTCGGCGTGACGGGCGGTCCACGGGTACTTGAGGTACGTGCCAAGTGTGGCGTACGTCAGGCGGGTCCCTCCTTCGAACTGGTGATACTCCAGTTGCGTCAGCACACGAAAGCCTTGGGCATTGCCTTCGAAATTGAGGAAGTCGTTGCGCTCAACGTCGCTCATCGCATCCAGCCAGCCACGTCCTGCGGCTTGTTTGAACCAGTTGCGGATCGCATCTTCTCCCGAATGCCCGAACGGCGGGTTGCCGATGTCATGGGCCAGGCAGGCCGATTGAACGACCATGCCCAGGTCACTCGGGTCGCACCACTCGGGCAACGCGCTGCGCAGGGTCTCACCGACACGCATGCCCAATGAGCGGCCCACACAGCTCACTTCGAGAGAATGGGTCAGGCGTGTGTGGATGTGATCGTTACTGGTGACCGGGTGGACTTGCGTCTTGCGGCCCAGGCGACGGAACGCGCCGGAAAAGATAATGCGGTCGTGGTCTTTGTGAAACGGGCTGCGCCCCAGTTCTTCCGGGCTGTGCAGGGTTTTGCCGAGACGCTCGCGCGTGAGCAGGGTGTGCCAATCCAAGGCCGGTACTCCAACGGGTGATGACCGGCCTAGCTTCCCGGTTCGTGTATCGGGCTGCAAGCAGAAGATGGCCTGGGTGGCGCGTCAAAAGCCTGCGGCGTCGACGTCAATCAACAGCAGACGCTGGCCATTGTCGAAAAACTGGCCTGCTGTCAGGCAATACTGATTGCTCGTGGCGTCGCGGTAAGTGTTGGACAGGGTCAGTCGCCGCTCATGCCAGCCTTCAGCCAGTAGATGATAGAAGTAGGGCCGCCACGACCAGTTGTGGCCCAGATAGCGGGCGTCCGCCAGCCAGGCGCCTTGGCGCCATTCCAGGTTGGGCGTGAGTTGTGTTCCGTGGCGGTCGCATTGGTAGAACCGCAGCAGCCACGGGAACTCCTCGACGTTCGGTAAATCACTCAGTGGCGCGTTGCCTTCGGCCCAGCGCTGCAATCGTGTCATGAGTTGGCTGAGCTGCTTGCGCAGGTTCATCAAGCGCTCGCGCTCGACCACTTTTTCCATGACGTAGCGATCGCGCAACTGGGCAAATCGCTCGACGAACGCATCGGCGGCGAAAAAGTGCTGTTCGGCCTGGGCGAAGAGAAAGCCCTGCACGTACCGCGATCCGCACTCCAGCGCGAAATGCAATTCGGCTTCGGTTTCCACCCCTTCGGCGATGATCCAGCAACCGGTCTTCTCGGCCATCTGAGCCAAGGCTTTGACCACGTCACTGCTAGGACCGCCCCTCGCCGCCGCCTGAAACAGACGCATGTCCAACTTGAGAATATCTGGCTGCAAGGCCAACACCCGATCCAACTGGGAGTAACCCGCTCCGAAGTCATCGATGGCGATTCTGGCGCCGGCTTCTCGATAACGCGCGACCACGTCGCTCAGGCGCTGGCTGTCGCCACCCAGTTCAGTGATCTCGAACACGATGCGATGAGCCGGGATGCCATGTCGCTTGAGTTGCAACAGGCTGGGCAGCGACTGCCCTGGGCGAAGGCGGCTGATCCAGCGAGGGGAAATGTTCAGGCTCAGGAACCAGTCGCTCGGCGCCTCGTGCAGACGGCTGAGCGCATCGTCTCGGATCAACCGATCCAGCCGACGCAGGTCGGCGGCGGGATGTTTGGGGTCGGCGAACAGCGGGCCGACTGACAGCAATCGGGCGTCTTCCTGGCGCAGGCGTCCCAAGGCCTCTATCCCTGCAATACGACCGGTGGCGGTATCGATGAACGGCTGAAAACAGGCTAGCGGTTGCCCATCGATCACATGGCCTCCTCAGAAAATATTGGCTTTGTTATTCAGGCAAAAAAACACGCCCCGACTCGACATGACCATCGAGGCGGGGCGGATGAAATTTATTTGCAAGAATGCAGCCAAATGGCCATCTCAGTGGCGACGGCCGGAGGTCTGCAGGATCAGCCGGATGATAGGCAGCACGCTGGCGCTGAATTTGATCAGCCGAGTCACACTTCCAGCCTGTTTGCTACGCGCTCGTTTTCCCGTGAGAAACCCGAGCAGCGAGACGAGACCCACTCCCCAGAGGGGACCGTGCTTGATACCCAGTGAACCGGGCAGGTCATGCGCCATGCCACGCATCCGATGCAGGGGACGCATCAGCTGCGCAGACTCGTGACGTATCTCCTGACGATGCATTTCCATGCGCAGGCGGATCAGCGCCTTGCGCAACTCTCGACGGTTATGGGTTTGAGGCGAGTCGGGGTGGCTCATGGCATCAGTCGCTCACGATCATTGGCCAGTTCTTCCAAGGTGGAATGAAAGGGCGAGGATTCATCGAAGATCGCGGATCTCAGCCGCATCGCGCAGAACAGCGCTGCCAAGGTGTAGAACGCACACAGGCCGATGATGCCGCTGAGCCGGTAGGTGTCCCACACCAGAATCAACAGCAACGCGGACAGCCCGATGAGCAACAACAGTGCGAACACCAAAGCCAGGCCCGCGAACAGCAGGAGGCTGACCGTACGAGCCTTTTGCTCCTGAAGCTCGATGCCGAAAAGCTCGATGTGGCTGTGCAGCAAACCGAGAAACGCGGCACCGAGACGGCGCGGCGAGGAGGATTGATCCGGGGCGGATGGACCTGTTTCCACTGTCATAGCCTTTAACGCCTTGTGGCCAGCAGACCCAGCAGGAAGCCTACGCCAGCGGCGATACCTACCGATTGCCAGGGATTGTTCTGAACGTATTCTTCGGTGGCGACGACCGCTTCCTTACTGCGCTCGCGCAGCGTGGCTTCGGCCAGTGCCAATGTTTCGCGAGCGCGCAGCAGACTCTCCTGAATCTGGTCCCGCAGCTCATCGGCCTGTTCTCCTGCCAGAGACGCCGTGTGCGCCAGTAGCTTTTCCGTGTCGGCAACCAGTGTCTGGAAGTCTGCCATCAAAATATCCTGGGCTTTCTCTGGTGTCGGGCGAGCCATGGTGTTCTCCGTTGAGGTGGCAATAATGGTTTTCGAGTATGGCCTATTTGCGAAGGTTCATTCCAATTGCCACATTGAGCGCCGGTACAGTTTTTGCTTTTCGGTGGTGCGCCAGTGAGGCGGCTTGCCCTAAAGGAGGGCGTGCGCATCGGCGGGACCGCTGATAACTGGACAGCTAACTCAAAAAATCAACACTCATGCCCCTGTGGTCATCGTCCTTCTCCTAATGTGGTGCGCCGTTTCGGTACGTGCTGCATTTTCCTGCGCAAACTTGGTGCGTTTGAGCGGTGGGTTTCGGTGCTTGACGCAGGGCCGTCGTCATCTTGCAGGCCTGCCCCTCGATGGAAAATATGCAAAGTGCGGTAAATACCCTGGTTCACAGTTCCAACACCCTGTTCCTTCTGATCGGTGCCGTCATGGTTTTAGCCATGCACGCGGGTTTCGCCTTTTTGGAAGTCGGCACCGTTCGGCAGAAGAACCAGGTCAATGCCTTGTCGAAAATCCTCAGCGACTTCGCCGTATCGACCCTCGCTTATTTCTTTATGGGGTACTGGGTGTCCTATGGCGTGAGCTTTCTGCAGCCAGCCAGTGCCCTGGCTGCCGATCATGGTTACGCCTTGGTGAAGTTTTTCTTTCTGCTGACGTTCGCTGCGGCGATCCCGGCCATCATCTCGGGGGGTATTGCCGAGCGCGCGAAATTCACTCCGCAACTCTGTGCGACGGTGCTGATCGTCGCCTTCGTCTACCCGTTTTTCGAAGGCGTGGTGTGGAACGGCAACTTCGGCATCCAGGCTTGGTTGTCGCGCAGCTTCGGCGCCGGTTTTCATGATTTCGCCGGGTCGGTCGTGGTGCATGCCGTAGGGGGCTGGCTGGCGTTGGCCGCGGTCACGCTGCTCGGGGCGCGTAACGGTCGATACCGCGACGGTAAGTTGATCGCTTATCCGCCGTCGAGCATACCCTTCCTGGCGCTGGGGTCGTGGATTCTCATCGTGGGTTGGTTTGGCTTCAACGTGATGAGTGCACAGACGCTGGCAGGCGTCAGCGGTCTGGTCGCCGTCAACTCGTTGATGGCGATGGTAGGGGGGACGGTCGCCGCCTTGCTGGTCGGGCGCAATGACCCCGGCTTTTTGCACAATGGCCCCCTGGCCGGACTGGTGGCCGTGTGCGCGGGCTCCGACCTGATGCATCCGGTCGGCGCGCTGATCACTGGCGCGGTCGCCGGCGCGTTGTTCGTCTGGTGTTTTACAGCGGCTCAGGTGCGTTGGAAAATCGACGACGTGCTGGGTGTCTGGCCGCTTCACGGCGTGTGCGGCGTCTGGGGTGGACTCGCCTGCGGCATCTTCGGCCAGGTCTCCCTCGGAGGCTTGGGTGGCGTCAGCCTGGTCAGCCAGATCATCGGCAGCCTGGCAGGGGTGTTCATCGCGCTTGCCGGTGGGTTTGGGGTCTATGGCCTGATCAAGCAGTGCCTGGGCCTGCGTTTGACGCAAGAGCAAGAGTTTTACGGCGCTGACCTGTCGATCCACATGATCGGGGCAGTCAGTCACGATTGAGCCTGAGCTTCGTCCCAACGTAACGCTCGACCGAGCTGACCATTGGCTATGCTTGTCGGCAAAGCGAGTGGGCAGGGCAACAGCAGCCCTGCCTCTCGACTTTCCTGATTTGTCGTCGCCCTCATGGGCACGTCTGTTGTAGGAGAAGTCGATGGAGCGAATCTATTCCCTTCAAGCGCTGAGGGGCGTGGCGGTGCTGGGGGTGGTGCTTTTCCACATGACCGCCGTCGAGGGCAAATATGCCGGCGGGGACGTTCTCCTCCCGCCCTGGCTGGATTTCTTCCAGTTGGGAGTGGACCTGTTCTTCATCATCAGTGGTTTCGTGATGGTGATTGTCAGCCGTGGGCGTTTTCAGAAGGTGGCCGAGTCCAAACGCTTTCTCTTCAACCGAGCTTCGAGAATCTACCCCACATACTGGCTTTATTTCTTTCTGACGTGGGTGGCGGTGTGGTTACAGCCGAGCCTGGTCAACAGCACGCATGGCTCGTCCAATCTGCTGATGTCCTTTCTGTTGCTGCCCAACGACAAGGTGCTGCTGGTCATGGTGGCCTGGTCGCTGCTGTTCGAACTATGGTTCTACCTGGTGTTCACTGGCCTGATGCTGTTTCGCGAACGATGGCTGCCGGTGTTTCTGGCGGCGTGGGCGTTGTCATTGATGAGCTTCAACAGCGTCGACACCTGGCAGGACTACAACGCCGCATTGAAAATCGTTCTTCATCCCTACGCGCTGGAGTTCATTGTTGGCGTCGCGCTGGCGCTGCTTTTTTACAGTCGCCATTGCGCACGGATCACCACGCCGATGATTTTCGGTGCACTCGCGGTAGCGCTAGTACCCGGGGTGGCGCTGATTGGGTATTACCGGCTGTTCGACGAGCAGGGCATGTTGCGCATGTGTGCAGTCGGCGCCGTGTTCGGCGTCCTGGTCCTGGGGCTGGCCCTGCTGGAGCGTCGCCGGCAGGTGAAGATGCCTTCGTCGTTGGTGGCGGTGGGAGACATGTCGTACACCCTCTACTTGTCGCACCTTTTGGTGCTGGGTGTCGTTGGCCGCTTCTGGCAGTTGTTCGGTGGTTGGCCGAACAGCCTGTTGGACAACGTGCTGTTCACCCTGGTCATGCTGATGGCGGTGCTGTGTTACGGCTGGGTGGGTTACCGCTGCTTCGAGAAGCCGCTGCTGGACCTTTCCAATGATTTTTCCCGACGTCGCTTCCGGCTCGACGCTATTCCAGGGCGGGCCTAAACTGGCCGCAGTTCGTGAAATTCTCTGGAGGGAGGTTTTTCCTCATGCCGCCGGAATGTCAGCTGTTCAGCACCGTGGGATGCCACCTCTGCGAGGTCGCCGAGGCGGAGCTCATGACGCTCGTCGAGCATGGCCTGATGGTGGAACTGGTCGATATCGCAGACAGTGACGCCCTGACTGACGCTTACAGCCTGCGCATTCCAGTACTGCGCCGTGTGGACACCGGCGCCGAGCTGGACTGGCCGTTCGACACCGGTCAGGTGGTGATGTTCTTGAGGGACTGAGCGCTCGAAGCGGTTCAGTCGCAGTCCTCAAAGGTATTGGGTGTCGACCACCATCGCCTTGGCGACGGCTTCTTTCTGGGCTTCGGTCATGCCGTCCCAGACATGCACCTTGGCGTAGTAGCCAAGCCCCGCGACGATGTACAGGCTCAGCGTGAAAATGATGAACACCGACATGAAGGTCCAGCGACCGACGTCATGTTCTTCACCCGAAAACGACTGCGAATAGTTGTCCTCGCTTTCGGCCGGCGTACCGGTGGACAGGCGTTTGATCCATTGAAACAGTTGAACCAGCATGGCGTAACCTCAAGTTTGCAAAACGAAATCTGTCGTGGGCCAAGAGCAACGGGTGCGTTCAGGGCCGACGCTACGGTTCGGCGGTCGCGCAGGGCGCGGGGTGCAAACGCTGAAAACGAAAAAAGCCCGTCGAGGACGGGCTTTCTTTTTATGGAATTCAGGTCTGGCAGGGCTTTCGGGTTCGATCACGAAGATGTTCGTGGTCGTTCGGTTTCGCCCCTGCGTGCCGATTTAGCAACATTTTAGAACAAAGGAATGCCAGCGGCTACCGTCGTCATGTAGATGTCAGACAACTGGTAGTGGATTGCGCTGCGACATAACGTCGCGTGCCAGCATGGCTCGCGCCTGACGGCCGCTTGAGGGGATAATGCTGTCTCTTCACGCCATGACCTCCGAGAGACCCATGTCCGATTCTGCATTCCTACCCGCCACCAGCCAGGCCAGCACCCTGTATCTGCCGCCAGGCCCCTGGCTGACGGTGCTCGACTGCCTGTGCGCGCGCTTTAGTGCGATCAGCCGAGAGCAATGGGTGGACCGCTTCCTAAGGGGGCGTGTGCTCGACGGCCAGGGCCAGCCCGTCGCGCTGGATCTGCCGTACCGTGAAGGGCTGCGCATCCACTATTTCCGCGAAGTACCCAACGAGACGCCGATCCCGGTCCAGGAGCAGATCCTTTACGCCGATGAACACCTGGTCGTCGCGGACAAACCGCATTTTCTGCCGGTCACCCCGTCCGGCGAATACGTGGAGCAAACGTTGTTGCGGCGCTTGATTCGCACACTCGACAATCCGCACCTGGTACCGCTGCACCGTATCGACCGCCACACGGCTGGGCTGGTGCTGTTCTCGGCCAACCAGGGCAGTCGTTCGGCCTATCAGGCGTTGTTCCCGACGCGACGCATCGAAAAACGTTACGAAGCCATTGCGCGTGCGCTGCCAGCACTGGCGTTTCCCCGCGTCCATAAAAGCCGATTGGTGGATGGCGAACCTTTTTTTCGCATGACGGAAGGGGACGGGCCCAGCAACACCGAAACCCGGATAGAGGTCTGTGAGCGCCACGGCGAACTGTGCCGTTACGGATTATTTCCGGTGACGGGCAAGAAGCATCAATTGCGCGTGCACATGGCGGCGCTGGGCGCACCGATCTGCAATGACCCGTTTTACCCCGAGGTCGTGAAAGACGCTGTCGACGACTATGACAAGCCGCTGAAGCTGCTGGCGCAAGGGCTGCGCTTTACGGATCCGGTCACCGGCCAGGCGCGGGCTTTCGAAAGCCGCATCGCATTGGCTTGGTCTTGAGGGTGCCGACTGGACACACGCTGGCCAAGACTTTTCAATGACCCTGCCAGTGGGCCGTCAACGGAGGGTGGTTCCCGGTCACTGGGTCGCTGTTCGGAAACGGCAGACGCGCGATGCGCTCGATCATCGCCTCGGTCGGCGCCTCCCGGCAGATGTCCCAGTTCTGGCCCGGCGGATAGCCGCCCACCACCAGGAAATCTTCGCTGGCCGACAACCGACAGTGGCCCGTCCCGGCAGGCAACAGCACGACATCACCCTTGTTCACGGTGACCTCCACGCCCTGTGGGCCTCCCAGGATCAGCCGTGCGCTGCCCGCGGCGAAGCCGAGTACTTCATGGGCGGTGGAGTGGTAGTGGTGATAATCGAACACACCGTCCCGCCATGCCGGTTTCCAGCCATTGCGGGTGAACAAGGCTTCCATGGCCGAAGCGACATCGCCATCGGTAACGACGTCGCGGTAATGCAGCACCGGTAGGATCGGATTGTTCGGTACCCAGTCATTGCGCTGCAATAGCAGTGTCTCGAGCGCGTGCATCGTTTTTGCTCCAGCGAACCCCGTCGGCAATACCCAGGCGACGGCGCCGACGGTCAGTGCCTTTGAAATGAGTGCGCGCCTGTGCCATGTCTTCATCGTGTTCCCTCTGGTCTCCTGACCGCGGACGCGCGCGTCACGTTCCCTCACCACCGCCTACATTGAACCCTTGCACGACAGGCGGGGTCGTTTGATTCGTGCCCTTGCAACAAAGGTCATTTGTACCTGCCCAGCTGTTTTGGTGGCGGAAGACAGGGCGATAATTTCGCCGATTGGATGTCCAGACGTGGCCCACGAAGGGCCGAAGAAGAGGTTAGAACAATGATGACGGTACAGCGCCTTGCCCTGTTGATGACCGCCGCGGCCTTGCTCGGCGGCTGCGGCGAAAACGCCAAATTACCCTTTCAGGCAGGCGTTGGCCCCAAGCCACAGTTGCCCGAGCCGACGCAGTCGTTGATTCCGACGGTGAAGGTGTCAAAGGCCGTGGGTTGGCAGGGGACCCATGCGCCTGTCGCGCCACCCGGTTTCAAGGTGCAGGCGCTGGCGGACCGTCTTGAGCACCCGCGCTGGTTGTACAAACTGCCGAATGGCGATGTGCTGGTAGCAGAAAGCAACACGCCGCCCAAGCCGGAGGGGACTACCGACGGTGGTTCAGGCCTGATGGCCTGGGCCAAGCGCACAGCGGCTGGCATCGTGATGTCGCGGGCAGGGGCGGACGCGCAGAGCGCGAATCGCATCACCTTGCTTCGCGACGCCGATGGCGATGGCAAGGCTGAGGTGCGTACGGTCTTCATCAGTGGGCTGAGTTCGCCGTTCGGGATGGCGCTGGTGGGCAACGAGTTGTACATCGCCAATGCTGACGCCGTGGTCAAGGTGCCTTATCAGGATGGGCAGACCGAGATCACCGCCACGCCGGTCAAGGTGACTGACTTGCCTGCCGGCATCAATCACCATTGGACCAAAAACATCGTTGCCAATGGCGACGGCAGCAAGCTGTATGTAACGGTCGGGTCCAACAGCAACGTCGGCGAGAATGGTCTGGAAGCCGAAGAGGGCCGCGCCGCGATCTGGGAAGTCGACCCCCGGACCGGCCAGAAACGTCTGTTTGCCAGTGGCCTGCGTAACCCCAACGGTCTGGCCTGGAAACCGGGCACCTCGGAACTCTGGACAGTGGTCAACGAGCGGGATGAGATTGGCAGCGACTTGGTGCCCGATTATCTGACGTCGGTGAAGGACGGCGCGTTTTATGGCTGGCCCTGGAGTTATTACGGCAGTCATGTCGATGCGCGCGTCCAGCCACCGCGTCCTGACAAGGTCAGCCAGGCCATCGCGCCGGACTACGCGCTGGGCACCCACGTTGCGCCGTTGGGCCTGACGTTTTCGGACGCCCAGGGGATGCCGCAGAACTTCTCGAACGGCGTGTTCGTCGGTGAGCACGGTTCGTGGAACCGCAACCCGCAGTCAGGTTACAAGGTGGTGTTCATCGGCTTTCAGGATGGCAAGCCGACAGGCATGCCGATCGACTTTCTCACGGGCTTTCTGAACAATGAGGGCGAGGCCCAGGGCCGCCCCGTGGGGGTCATTCTCGATCAGCAAGGCGCGCTGCTGGTGGCGGATGATGTGGGCAATACGGTATGGCGAGTGAGCCAGGCGCGCTAGGCCCGACACTCCCACGCCCGGTCCACGCATCGCTGCGAATGGCGGGGCCGGGCTGTTCGTAGGGGCTTGATCAGGGCGTGGCTGGCCCAGGCAACGCCGCCGTCAAACCGGCGTTGGAGGCAGGGGCAACTTGTGCTGTACTGCGCAGCGCGCCTGTTGTCTCTCACTCCGCCGTTGGATGCCCCATGAGCTTGCTTTCTTCTCCCCATCGTCATGTGCTCGGCATGTGGCTGATGGTCGGTGTGGCGTTTGTGTTCGCCAGCCACGATGCTGTCTCGAAAACCATGATCCTCGTGCTGCCTGTCGTCTTCGTGGCGTGGGCGCGTTATTTAATCCATACCCTGATCGTGACCAGCCTGATCATCAGGGAAAAACGCCAGCGGGCCTTTCACACCCGCAGGCCGGCGCTGCATCTGGTGCGGTCCTTGTTCCTGTTGGGTGACAGCCTGACCTTTCTATTCGGGCTGACGCATGTGCCGCTGGCCGAATCGACGGCGCTGGTGTTTTTAGCCCCGGCTTTTGTCACCCTGCTGTCTCCACTGGTTTTCGGCATCCACGCCGACCGCCTGCAGTGGCTGTCCGTGATCGTCGGATTCATAGGTGTGCTGGTGGTCATCAATCCCACCCGCGAGGGGTTCTCGCTCTGGATGCTGTTTCCACTGGCCTCGGCATTCTGTTTTGCGGTCTATCAAGTATTGACGCAGCTGGCGGGCGAATCGGACAGCCCCTCGGTGTGCAGCTTTTATGTGGGCGTGTTCAGCACGGCGATCCTGAGCCTGGTGGTGCCGTTCTTTTGGGCCACGCCTAGCCTTTCCCAGTGTGCCATGCTGCTGATGCTGGGCGGATTGGGGATGACGGCGCATCTGCTGATTTCCAAATCCTATGTTTATGCGTCGTCATCGGTCCTGGCCCCATTGGGGTACTTGCAAATCCTTTTCGCTGCCGTGTACGGCGTGGTGTTTTTCGACAGCTACCCGGTGCTGTCCTCATCGCTGGGAATGGCGCTGATCTGCCTGAGCGGCCTGCTGGTGTATTTCAAGCGCGTGCCCCTGACTCTGACCGAGTGATGCCCCGGCCCTTCAGCGGGAAAAGCGGCGCGCCCCGACGACACAGAGGATGACGCCCACGGTCACGCCCACCAAGGCCACGCTCACGTCTTCGTGCAGCAGTGTGGCAGCCAGTGCCAGCCCGAAGAATGGCTGGAGCAACTGCAACTGGCCGACCGCGGCGATCCCGCCCTGCACCAGTCCCCGATACCAGAAGACGAAACCGATGAGCATGCTGAACAGCGACACGTAGCCCAGGCTGATCCAGGCCGCAAGACCGACAGAGGCGAACGACGCGGGCGCGTTCAGCCAGGTCAGCACCAGCATCATTGGCAGTGCCAGCACCAACGCCCAGCAGATCACCTGCCACCCGCCCAGCGTCCGTGAGAGTTTTGCCCCTTCGGCATAGCCCAGCCCGCAGGCAAGGATCGCCAGCAGCATCAGCAGGTCACCGACCGGAGAAGCACTCAGGCCCTGCGCCAGGGCATAGCCCACCACCAACGCGCTGCCAAGTCCGGAGAATGCCCAAAAGGCCGGGCGTGGTCGTTCACCGCCCCGCCATACGGCGAACGCGGCGGTGGCCAGCGGCAACAGGCCGACGAAAACGATCGAGTGCGCCGAGGTGACGTACTGCAAAGCCAGGGCCGTGAGCAGCGGAAAGCCGATCACGACCCCCAGGGCGACGATGCACAGCGGCCACACTTGGGATGCGGTGGGGCGCCGTTGCTTGAGCAGCCACAGCAAGCACAACGCGACCGCTCCGGCGATGGAGGCGCGTGCGACCGTCAGGAATACGGGCGCGATGTCCTGCACGGCGATCCGCGTGGCAGGCAACGAACCGCTGAAGATCAGCACGCCGATCAGGCCGTTGAGCCAGCCGCTGGATACGCGTGGGCTGGGTAGATGGGAGCGAGACAGCGGCGATGCATGTTCCATGGCGTGGTGTCCTAGTCGTGATTGCGTGGGCGAAAGCCTAAGGTGCAGAATCAGGACAATCAAAGAATTGTCATGGATACATTCCTTATGCCACCTGCGCGCTACAAAACCTTGGTAGATCGCTTCGCCCATGACATCACCTCCGGGGCGCTGGCACCGGGGACCCGGTTGCCGACCCATCGACAACTCGCCGAGCAGGAAGGGGTCGCGCTGGTGACTGCATCTCGCGTCTATGCCGAGCTGGAGGCGATGGGGTTGGTCAGCGGTGAGACGGGGCGGGGGACTTATGTGCGGGAAATCGCCTTGCCTCTCAGCCATGGGGTCGATCAGCAAGCGCCGGGCGCCGGTGTGCTGGACCTCAATTTCAATTACCCCGCGCTGCCGGGCCAGGGCGAAATGCTGCGCACCGGCTTGCGTCAACTGGCGCTCAGCGGTGATCTGGACGCCCTGTTGCGCTATCAACCTCACGCCGGGCGCGGCCATGAACGGGCCTGCTTTGCCCGTCACTTGGCGGAGCGGGGTCTGCAGGTCAGTTCGGATGAGGTCGTCATCGTCAGCGGAGCGCAGCACGGGCTGGCGGCGATTGCCATGGCGCTGCTCAAGCCCGGCGATGTCGTGGCGGTGGACGCGTTGACCTATTCGGGGTTCAAGGTGCTGGCCGAGGCCCTTCGCATTGAAATGCTGCCGATTCCCTTGACCGATAACGGCCCGGACTTCAATGCGCTGGAGCGCCATTGTCGCCTGCGACGTGTCAAAGCGGTCTACGCCATGCCCACGCTGCACAATCCCATGGGCTGGGTGCTGGATCAGGCTTGGAGGGCGCGGTTGGTGAGTCTGGCACGCACGCATGGGCTGATGCTGATCGAGGACGCCGCCTATGCGTTTCTGGCGGAGGATCCGCCGCCTGCGCTGCGCACGTTGGCGCCGGAACTGACGGTGTACGTCTCGGGGTTTTCCAAGAATGTCGCCACGGGGTTGAGGGTCGGGTATGTCGTGGCGCCTTTGCGCTGGGTGGCGGCCATCGAGCGTGCCGTCAGAGCCACGACCTGGAACACGGCGGGCGTCATGACCGCGCTGATCTGCCAATGGATAGAGGACGGCACCGTCGCCCGCCTGGAGGCGGAAAAGCGCGAGGACGCCAGGGCCCGACAGGCGGTGGCGCAGAGGCGGTTAATTGGGCTGAACCTTATCAGCCATCCCGCCTCGTATTTCATATGGGTGCCGTTGCCGGAAGAAGCGCGGGCCGATCAGGTGGCAATGGAATTGCTCGAGATGAACGTTGCGGTGTCGACCGCCGAGCCCTTCGCCATCTCCAGCCCCTTGCCCCATGCCATTCGCCTGGCACTGGGGTCGGTGGACAAGGCGGCGCTGGATGTTGCATTGGGTAAAGTGCGACAGGTTCTGGGCAACTACGGTGTTTAGTCAGTCGGTTGGGTTATAGGGGAAAGTTGTTTTATTCGATAAATCGTAAAGGACTTTCTCTGCGCGCCTACCATTGGCGAAATCGATAGTTAACATCATCGATCACGTGTTCTTTTTTTTCTGTAAAGGAGCAGGATAGAGCCATGTTGAATTGTTTGCGAAGGACACCTGCGATGAGAATTTCCACTTTGCTGACGCTTGTCGCCGTATTGACCGGTGGCCTGGTAGCCGCGGTGCCCGCAAGCGCCGCGACGTCGGCAGCCGACGAACCGATTTGCCACTTCATGCCCATGGCAGACAGCGGTGTGGGCCTGAGCAAGTCGCAGTCAGTGGGCGTTCTTTACAGCGAAAATACCGTCGCTACCTTGAACTACCTCGAGCACTATCACGCGGTCGCCGTGAAGGGGGTCAAGAACGGTGCGCTGGATTCGCGTATTCGCGAAGCGTTCGTCAACAGCTCTGATCCAAAGTTGGCCATCGACTGGCTTAAAGCATCCATTGCCAAGGAATTCGCGTCGGTCACTGTCTATGACAATCTGGACGCGCTCATGAAGGCACGACCCGATGTGGTCGTCATGCTCGACACCTATAGCCAATTGGTTACCCAGCGCAACAGCAAGGTTGAAGCGCGGTTCGTCGCCAAGTTTTATGACGCCAACCTTCAATACATTGGCAAAGCCGAAGGCTTGGGCACCCAGGAGCTGAGCTCGGTGTGGGGGCATGACAAGGCGGCCCCGGAAATTGCTGCGCAGATCAACCAGCAGCGTGAACTGCAAGTCGATGCACTCAAACGGTTCGACATGTCGCTCAAGGCGCTGGTGACCTCCGGTGAGGTGGCGCAGGTGGCGGGCAACTGAGCAGGTGACGTTCCCTTGGGATGCCCCGTTTTGGCTGATTCCACGGGATGCCATGCAACCGCCGATTCCGGCTTGATCCTGAACTTAATCGTCCCGCTTGCCCCCTAACTCCCGACGGCTGCCTGTGCAGCGCCAACGGAGGTGATGACCTTGAGCAAGCAAGCCCTTTGCGAACGCTACCTCGGCTACATCGACTGCCTGAATCGCCAGGACTGGTCCCATCTGGGGGAATTCGTCGCGCCCGATGTCCATTACAACGGCCAGCGCATCGACCTCGCCGGTTACCAGGCGATGTTGGAAAACGACTTCCGGGCGATACCCGACCTGCGCTTCGTTGTTGATCGGTTGATTGCCGATCCACCCCATATTGCCGCGCGGCTGTGCTTCGATTGCACGCCCATCGGTGACCTCTTCGGTCTGCCGGTCAACGGACAGCGGGTCCGTTTCACTGAAAACGTGTTTTATGAGTTTCAGGAAGACCGGATCGTCAACGTGCACTCGGTCATCGACAAAGCGGCAGTGGCCCTGCAACTGCCCGTCGCGTCGAGGAATGACCGCTAGCTCCTGCAGAACCAGACGGTTAGGATAGCCATTCGCAATCATTGGTCGTTGCGTGTCGCTGCTGTAACCGTCGCTCTCAGGTGTCTGCATGTTCAAAACCAACTTCGCCGACTGGGCCGCCACCCGCCGCAGTCGTCAGTTGATCCTGCGTCTTTTCCCGGCGATCTGCGCGCTGTTGCTGTTGATCGGCCTCAGTGGCTTTCTGCTGGTGCAGAATGCCTTGAATCAGGACCGCGATGTCCAGCAGCGCTCGCGTATCTTCATTGCCCGCACCCTGGAGCAAGTGCGCAATGAAGTGGGGCGCAACATCATCAACTACGCCAAATGGGGTGAGGCGTACAAACACCTGCACATGACCGTCGACAAGGTCTGGGCCGATGATCAGCGCAACGTCGGTCCGATCCCGTACGAACTGTATGGCTACAACGGCGTGCTGGTCATCGACGCTCGGGACCGGACCCGCTACGCAGTGATCGATGGCAAGCCTTCGATGATTCAGGCGGGCGACTGGCTGGAAGGCGATCTGGACGGTCTGGTGCGCGACGTGCGATTATCGACGCAAAGCAACGACGGCCTGGTACGTGCGTTCAGGGTCGCCGGGGTGCCCGCGCTGGTGGCGGCGGCGACCATCAGTCCTGAGTCCGACCCCACCATCCAGCCGGTTCCCGGTCCGGCCTCGGTGATGATGTTCGTCACCATCTTGGACCCTGTGAAATTGAATCACCTGAGCGACACCTACGGCTTGCCGAGTATTTCCCTGTATGAGCGGCCGGAGCCGGGCTACGACGTCATGCCCTTGCTGGAATCGACGATCCTGTTGAAATGGATGCCGCCGCGACCCGGCATGGCTTTACTCAAACAGACCCTGCCGCTTTTTATTTCCGGCGTTCTGCTGCTCGCGGTCGTTCTCGCCATGCTGGTGCGCTACGCCTGGACGCTGGCGCGACAGATCGACGCGCAGTTCCAGGCGCTGCATGCCAGCCAACTGGAACTCAGCGGCAGCGAACAGCGTTTTCGCCAACTCTCGTTGCACGATTCGTTGACGGGGCTGGCGAACCGCTTCCGCCTGCATCAGTTTCTCGACGAACACCTCGGCCACCCGGTGACCTGGCCGTTGACCGTATTGAGCCTGGACCTCGATCGTTTCAAACCTATCAATGACGCGTTGGGGCACGCTGTCGGTGATCGCGTGCTTCAAGAAGTCGCCCGGCGTCTGCAGGCCCACGTGCACGAAGGCGACATGGTGGCGCGGTTAGGCGGGGACGAATTCATCGTGGTGCTGGTCGGCGAAGTGGGCGAGGGCGACGTCGTGGCGCTGTGCAGCCGGCTGGTCGAGGAGGTGTGCCGTCCGATTGAGGTGGAAGGGCAGACCGTGTTCATCGGTACCAGCATCGGCATCGCCCGGGCCCCCGCCGATGGCCACACCGGCGCAGAGCTGTTGAGCATGGGCGACATCGCCCTGTACCAGGCCAAGGCGGCGGGCCGCAACACCTGGCGGTTCTACGTCGACAGCATGAAGACCCACTTGCTGGCGCGTCGACAGTTGGAGCACGAGCTGCGCACGGCATTGCTGAACGATCAACTGTGCGTGCACTACCAGCCGCGCTACGCAACGGTCGACGGGTCGCTGCGCAGCCTCGAGGCGCTGGTGCGATGGCAGCACCCGGAGCGGGGCCTGTTGCCGCCGGACGCCTTCATCACGCTGGCCGAAGACACCGGTCTGATCCAGCCGTTAGGGCGCTGGGTACTGGAACGGGCCTGCCGTGATGCGATGGATTGGCCCCCAGAGGTTGGCCTGTCGGTCAACCTGTCCCCCGGCCAGTTGGCCGACCACGAAGACATCGTCGCCGTGGTCGCCCAGGCCCTGCACGGCAGCGGCCTGTCTGCGCGCCGTCTGGAGCTGGAAATCACCGAACGGGTGCTGCTGGACCACGCCCAAGGCGCGAAGGCCGCGTTGACCGCGCTGCGTACGCTGGGAGTGCGCTTGAGCCTGGACGATTTCGGCACGGGTTTCTCATCCCTTGCGTATTTGCGCCAATACCCGCTGGACGGCATCAAGATCGACCGCAGCTTCATTGCTCACCTCACAGAGCGGGGCAATGATCTGGCCATCGTCCAGGCGATGATCGACCTGGGGCGTTCGCTGGGCATGACCGTGACCGCGGAAGGTGTGGAAACCCAAGCCCAGTTGGAATGCCTGCGGCGTCACCCCTGCGATGAAGTGCAGGGCTTTCATTTCAGCCGTGCGGTTCCAGCGGATCAGTTGGCGCCCCTGTTCGGTCGAGCGCCTTCGACCTCTACCGGCTAGCCGAGACCGCGTTCGTCCAGTCGCGCAACCGGTCTTGCAGGTGCGGGATGGCGTCTTCCATCGCCAGGTAGGCGTCGACGGTACTGATACGCCAGCGCTGGCCTTCATCGCCGAAGGTGATCTGGCCGAACAGCCCCGACGGAACCTCGGCCACCATGAACCAGGTGTCCAGGCCATTGTTGCCCGCGCCCCGATAGACCCGTCGGTAGACGATCCAGGCCGGGTTCAGGGCCAGGCCGAATTCTTCGTATGCTTCGCGCAGGGCGCATGCTTCGGGCGTTTCATCGTGTTCGCGTCCGCCTCCGGGCAAGTCCCAGAGCCCGGGCCAGGGAATGCTGGGTTTGTCGTCACGCTGGTAGATCAGCAATTGGTCATCGCACAGTAGCGCGATCTTGGTGCCGGAAAAGGCTGGGTGCATGGTCGTTTCTCTGATTGAAATGTG
This sequence comes from Pseudomonas sp. RIT409, assembly GCF_003052515.2. Classification (GTDB taxonomy): domain Bacteria; phylum Pseudomonadota; class Gammaproteobacteria; order Pseudomonadales; family Pseudomonadaceae; genus Aquipseudomonas. The sequence continues at coordinate 88,177 of NZ_QARE02000012.1, forward strand.
ATTGAGGCGCCCCAAGGTAACCCGATACCCCGAACCGCTCCGATCTCATGCCGGTCCGGTCATGACCCGTGGCAAAGGTTTGCCGCGGGCCACGGCGCCCCCAACAGTGACCCACTCTAGAGGTTTGTTTCATGACGAAAGACGCATACGTTCCGCCCAAGGTCTGGAAAAACGAAGCAGCATCCGGTGGGCACTTCTCCAGTATCAACCGCCCGGTGGCGGGCCCGACCCATGAAAAAAACCTGCCTGTGGGCAAGCAGCCGTTGCAACTCTACTCGCTGGCGACCCCCAACGGTGTGAAAGTCACCATCCTGCTCGAAGAGCTGCTGGCGCTGGGCAAAACCGACGCCGAATACGATGCGTGGCTCATCCGCATCGGCGAGGGCGACCAGTTCTCCAGCGGTTTTGTCGACATCAACCCCAACTCCAAGATTCCCGCCTTGGTCGATCACAGCGTCGAACCGCCGATCCGGGTGTTCGAATCCGGCTCGATCCTGCTGTACCTGGCCGAAAAATATGGTGCGCTGTTGCCCACCGATCCGGCAGGCCGCACCGAAACCCTGAACTGGCTGTTCTGGCAAATGGGCGCGGCGCCTTACCTGGGGGGCGGTTTCGGTCACTTCTACGTGTACGCGCCGGAAAAGTTCGAATACGCCATCAACCGTTTCACCATGGAAGCCAAGCGTCAGCTGGACGTGCTCGACCGTCGTCTGGCCGAGAGCCGCTACCTGGCCGGTGACAGCTACACCATCGCCGACATTGCGGTCTGGTCCTGGTATGGCCAAGTGGTGCGCGGTACGGTCTACAACGCCGCAGAATTCCTCGATGCGAAAAGCTACACCCATGTCCAGCGCTGGGCCGAAGAGATTGCCAATCGCCCGGCCGTGATTCGCGGGCTGCGGGTCAACCGCACCTGGGGTGACGAGGACAAACAAGTGCCCGAACGGCATTCCGCCTCGGACATTCGCTGACATCGGGGGCGTTTCCCCTCAGCCTCCGGCTGGCCCCAGGTGACGGGTCTCCCGCTCACCTCCGGCGCGCCGGAGGTTCATCTCACCCGCACCCTGTTCATCAGGCGCTCATCCCGCACGCCTGAGCGGCGACTCTGTCGGCGCCGCAAGACTTTCCGCTGAAAAACCGGATAATGGCCGCCATTCGTTTTTCGCTGCCGGTACCCCCCATGGAAATCAAGGTCAACTTTCTCGACAACTTGCGACTCGAAGCCAAGTTCGACGACTTCACGGTCATTGCCGACCAGCCCATTCGCTACAAGGGTGATGGCTCGGCGCCGGGCCCGTTCGACTACTTTCTCGCGTCGTCGGCCTTGTGTGCGGCGTATTTCGTCAAGCTGTATTGCCAGACGCGCAATATCCCGACCGACAACATCCGGCTGTCGCAGAACAACATCGTCGACCCGGAAAACCGCTACAACCAGATCTTCAAGATTCAGGTCGAGCTGCCAGCCGACCTCTCGGAAAAAGACCGCCAGGGCATCCTGCGGTCGATCGATCGCTGCACCGTGAAAAAGGTCGTGCAGGCCGGGCCTGAGTTCGTGATCGAGGAAGTCGAGAACCTCGACGCCGACGCGCAGGCGTTGTTGATGCCGGCGCTGCATGAAGCGGGGGGCGCCCCGGCCAACACTTACATCCTCGGCAAGGACCTGCCGCTGGAGCAGACCATCGCCAACATGTCCGGAATCCTCGCGGAGCTGGGCATGAAGATCGAGATCGCCTCGTGGCGCAACATTGTGCCCAACGTCTGGTCGCTGCACATCCGGGATGCCCATTCGCCGATGTGTTTTACCAACGGCAAAGGGGCGACCAAGGAAAGTGCGCTGGCCTCGGCGCTGGGCGAGTTCATCGAGCGGTTGAACTGCAATTTCTTCTACAACGATCAGTTCTGGGGCGAAGACATCGCCACCGCCGAATTCGTCCATTACCCCAACGAGCGCTGGTTCAAACCAGGCCCGAACGATGAATTGCCAAGCGAAATTCTCGACCCGTACTGCCTGAAGATATTCAACCGTGATGGCGAACTGCGCGGCTCGCACCTCTACGACACCAACTCTGGCAATACCCAGCGCGGCATCGTGTCGTTGCCCTTCGTGCGGCAGTCGGATGGGGAAACGGTCTATTTCCCATCCAACCTGATCGAGAACCTTTACCTGAGCAACGGCATGAGTGCAGGCAATACCCTGGCCGAAGCCCAGGTGCAGTGCCTTTCAGAGATTTTCGAGCGGGCCGTGAAGCGCGAGATCCTGGAGGGAGAGATCGCCTTGCCGGATGTACCTCTGGACGTGATCGCCCAGTACCCGGGCATCCTGGCCGGTATTCAGGGGCTGGAGGAGCAAGGCTTCCCGGTGCTGGTCAAGGACGCCTCGCTGGGGGGCGAATTCCCCGTGATGTGCGTGACGCTGATGAACCCGCGCACCGGCGGGGTGTTCGCTTCGTTCGGCGCTCACCCAAGCTTTGAAGTGGCGTTGGAGCGCAGCCTCACCGAGTTGCTGCAAGGCCGTAGTTTCGAAGGCCTCAACGACTTGCCGCCTCCGACCTTCGAAGGCCAGGCGGTCATCGAACCGAACAATTTCGTCGAGCATTTCATCGATTCCAGCGGCGTGGTGTCGTGGCGTTTCTTCAGTGCCGCGGCGGACTACCCGTTCGTCGAGTGGGATTTTTCCAGTGAAGGGGAGGATGCCAACGCACTGGAGGCCGCGACCCTGTTCGGCATTCTCGAGGGGATGGGCAAGGAAGCGTACATGGCCGTTTACGACGACCTCGGCGCCAACGCCTGCCGCATCCTGGTGCCGGGTTATTCGGAAATTTATCCGGTGGAAGACCTGATTTGGGACAACACCAACAAGGCCCTTGAATTCCGCGCCGACATCCTGAACCTGCACAGCCTGAGCAAGGTCGGCCTGAGAACCCTGGCCCAGCGTCTGGAAGCTAGCGAGCTGGACGACTACACCGACATCACCACGCTGATCGGCATCGAGTTCGACGACAACACCGCGTGGGGGCAGTTGACCATTCTGGAACTCAAGCTGTTGATCTACCTCGCCCTGCAAAAGCACGAGAAAGCCAAGGACCTGGTGGAGGCGTTCCTGCAGTACAACGACAACACCGTCGAGCGCGGCCTGTTTTATCAGGCCGTGAACGTGGTGCTGGAAATTGCGCTGGACGAGGACTTGGAACTGGCCGACTACGAGGTCAACTTCCGCCGGATGTTCGGTGACGAGCGAATGGACGCGGCGATTGGCTCGGTGGACGGCAGCGTGCGTTTCCATGGCTTGACGCCGACCAGCCTCAAGCTCGAGGGGCTCGACCGTCACCTACGGTTGATCGACAGCTACAAGAAGCTGCACGCAGCGCGAGCGAAGGCGGCAGGGTTGAACTGAGCCGTCTGCCCGGCGCTCGCGACGCTTCGTGCCAGGGCGTGGGCTGTCCGGGCCACCTTCAATCTACGGGACGGCGCACAGCGCGGCCGTCCCCTTGCCGAGCAGAATCGATGAACCGACGCAAAAAAATCGCCCAGCTACTCAAGGCCCACGCCAAGAAGGCCAATGCCAAGCTGGCCCCGCGCAGCACCAAGCCGCGCTACATCAGCAAGGCGGACCGGGCAAAAATGGACGCAGAGGCCGCTCAAGCACCCGTCACCCCTGAGGCGTGACCGCGGCTTCTTCGAGCATTTGAGCGACCGCCGTCAGCGCCAGCCGGTAGCCCCGCGCGCCCAGCCCGGCGATCACACCGGTTGCGGCCTTGGACACGTAGGAGTGATGGCGAAAGCTCTCGCGCTTCCAGATGTTGCTCATGTGCGCTTCGATGATGGGGCCTTCGAAGGCCAACAATGCATCGAGAATCGGTACCGAGCTGTAGCTGAGTCCGGCGGCATTGATGATCAGCGCATCGGCCTGCTGAAGCGCCTCCTGTATCCAGTCCACCAAAACGCCTTCGTGATTGCTTTGACGAAATTCGAGGCTCAACCCCAGCTCAGCGGCGTGGGCCTGGCAACTGGCTTCAATGCTGGCGAAGCTCTCGCTGCCGTAAGTCCCGGTTTTGTCCAGTCCGTAGAGGTTGGCGTTCGGGCCGTTGAGAAAGTAAACCGTGTGCGGCATGGGTAACTCCTGAAGCTTAGACAAAAGGACGGGTGGCGAGCATGGCCGGATGTTGGTCGAACACAGCGAACCAGGTCGCCGTCGCGGGATGGCTCTTGCGCCAATCGAGCCCTTCGAAACGGAAATCCAAGTACCCGAGCGCGCAGCCCAGGGTGATCACGCCGATGTCGTCCGGTTGCGTGCTCAACCTGTCGGCCTGGTGTTCCACTTCGGCCAGGACGGCGGTGATCTTCGTCAGTTGCCCTGCGGTCCAGTCATCCCATTGCTTGGCCGTTGGCCGGGCGACGGCCTCATAGCGCGCCAGCAACGCGGCGTCGAGCAGTCCATCGCCCAATGCCTGGCGCACCAGGCTGCTCCAGCGCCGTTCGCCGTCGCGCGGAAACAGGCTGCCGCCGGCCAGGGTGTCGAGGTATTCGCAGATCACCCGACTGTCGAACAAGGCGAGGCCTTCGGGTGTCTGCAACGCGGGCACCTTGGCCAAGGGGTTGAACCGGGCGATGCGCTCGTCACGAATGACGGGGTGGGCGGCGGATTCGAGCTTTTCGATCCGCTCGGCCAGCCCCAGGCAGTGGGCAAAGACCATTACTTTGCGCACGTAGGGGGAGGTGGAGGCGTAATACAGCTTGAACGTCTCCATCATGCCGACTCGCTGGCGGGCTCGGGCATCAACAGCACCTTGCCCAGATTGGCGTTGCTTTCCAGCAGACGATGGGCGGCGGCCGCCTCGCGCAGCGGCAGGCGGTCGTGGATCAGCGGTTTCACCTTGCCGCTGGCCAGCCATGGCAGCAGAAAGTCCCGAATGCATTCCGCGATTCGGGCTTTTGCCGCCAGGCTTTTTGGTCGCAGGGTGGAGGACGTGAGGGTCAGGTTTTTGCGCATCACGATCTGCAGGTCCAGTTCGATCTTCGCGCCCTGCAGGAATGACAGGCTGACGTGGCGACCGCCCATTGCCAGGGCGTCCAGGTTGCGGCTGACATAGGGGCCACCGACGTTGTCCAGCACCACGTCGACGCCACGGCCTTCAGTGCACTGCGCGACCACCGCGACGAAATCTTCCTGATGACGGTCGATGGCACGCCACACTCCGAGCTTTTCCAGCAGCGCGACCTTTTCCGGGCCCCCCGCAGTGGCGATGACCCGAGCCCCCACGGCATGGGCGCACTGCACGGCGAAGCTGCCGACGCCACTCGCGGCGCCGTGGATCAGCAACGTATCGCCCGATTTCAAGCGGCCCAGTTCGAACAGGTTGTGCCACACGGTAAAGGCGGCTTCCGGTACCCCGGCGGCGTCGACCAGTGGCAAATTCTGGGGAACGGGCAGGCATTGATCGGCAATGGCCACGCAATACTGTGCATAGCCCCCACCGCTGAGCAGCGCCATCACTCGATCCCCCAGCGCAATGTTGTTGACACCTTCGCCGACGGCCACCACCACACCGGCAACCTCCAGCCCGAGGATGTCCGTGACGCCGGGCGGCACCGGCAGGCCGCCACGCTGCAGCAAGTCCGGGCGGTTGACGCCCGATGCGGCAACGCGAATGAGCACCTCGCCAGCGTGCACCGTTGGCAGTGGACGCTCGACGCACGCGAGCACATCGGGGCCGCCCGGCTGGGTGGCGACGACGGCCAGTGCGGACGCTGGAAGAGGGGGAAGGTTTGCAAAATAGTTCATGGCGCTCTCAGGTTCAGTTAGGGGGCGCCGTTGCCGGGCTGAGCATCAACGGCAAAGGCGCAGGCACCGTCGCTGTCGATGCTCAGCCCGGCAACGGCGCCCACGGGCCAGCGGGTCTGGGCATCGCTGCCGGGCTGTCGTGCCAGCAGGCGATCCGGGCCCAGCGCCGGGGCGTCGAGTTGGATGTCGACGTGGTCACCCTGAAACACATGGGCGACCACAGTGGCGCTGAGGCGAGTGTCGGCGCCCAGCGGTTCGAGATGGATGTGTTCGGGTCGCAGGTAAAGATCCAGGCGCGCACCGACATCGGCTTGCACCTGCTCGGCAGGCAACCGCAGAACGCTGTCGCCGAGGGACACCTTCGCACGCTCGTCACGGCTCAGGTAGCGGCTCGGCAAGACGTTGACGTCGCCGACGAAACGGGCCACGAACGGGTCTTGAGGGTAGCGGTAGATGGCGTCCGGTGGCCCGGCCTGGTGCACCCGTCCCGCCCGCATCACCACCACGCGGTCGCTCAGGCTCAAGGCTTCGCCCTGATCGTGGGTCACGCATACGGTGGTCATCCCCAAGCGGCGCTGAAGGTCTTTGAGCTCGATTTGCATCGCCAACCTCAACGGTTTTTCCAACCCTGCAAAGGGTTCGTCCAACAGCAGCAGCCTGGGGCGAATGGCCAGTGCCTGAGCCAATGCCGCCCGTTGCCGTTCGCCACCCGACAGGTCGCGAAAGGGCCGCTCGGCGTGGGCGTGCAACCTGACCAGCGTCAACACCTGTGCGACACGGTCGATGATCTCGGTTTCGCCGACATCGCGCCTGCGCAATTCATCACCGATGCTTGCGGCAATGCTTTGGCCCGCAAGCTGTGCATCCCACTGGGGTGGGTGCTGGTTGACGATGCCGATTTCACCGAGCTGGCTGTGTGCATCGCCCGCCCATTGGCCGTCTAGAATGACCTGGCCCTGGTCGGCCGTGCACAGCCCCGCCAACAGATTGAGCAGGGTGGTCTTGCCGCAGCCCGAAGGCCCGATCAGGGTCACGAACTCACCTTCGTGGATCCTCAGCGACACGTCGTCCAAGGCCAACGAGTCGCCGAATCGCTTGCTCACGCGCTCCAGTTGTACCGCAAACGGCGCACCGGGTGCTGACGCCAGGGTGGCGAGTTCACGTGGGTCGATCGGGAAAGGGGCCATGGACACTCCGCAGGGGCAGGGCTGGGATCAGGCGCCGGTCCAGTCGTCCGGGATGACGGCGATGACGTCGATTTCCATCAACCACTCGGGCTGGCCGAGGCCGGAGATCACCAGGCCCGTGGAAATCGGGAACACCCCCTTGAGCCATTTGCCGATCTCCCGGTACACCGGCTCGCGATAACGTGGGTCGATGATGTAGGTGGTGGTCTTGACGATGTGAGAGAGGTCGGAGCCAGCTTCCTCCAGTAACTGCTTCACGTTCTTCATGGCCTGCTCGGCCTGCGCCCGCGGATCGCCCAGCCCGACCAGATTGCCCTCGAAATCGGTGCCGATCTGTCCGCGCACGTACACGGTGTTGCCGGCGCGAACCGCTTGGCACAGATCGTTGTCCAGCGACTGATTGGGGTAGGTTTCCTTAGTGTTGAACATGCGAATGCGCGTGTGGGTCGGCATGGGTGCAGCCTCGTGATCGGTGAATGGCCCCAGCTTCACACTGGCCCCGAATGGGATAAACCAGCATTTGTCAGGGGTAATGGTTAGGAAAAACCGAAGTCGCCTTGATGCCCTCCGGCCGCACCACCGACACAGGGCGATGGCGGGCCGAACCGGGGCGGCAGGCTTCAGGACGGCGCGTAGGCCATGTAGTCGTTTTGCAGCACGATGTGATCCGCGATGTATTTAGCGTCGTGCCACACCCCATAAATGAACGACGAGGCGCGGTTCACCAGGTTGGGCAAACCGAGGAAGTAAATACCGCTTTCGGCACAGATGCCGCGCTTGTGGAAGGGTTCGCCCCGGTCGTCGAAGGCGTTGACCTGCAGCCAGCTGAAATCGAATTTGAAGCCGGTGGCCCAGAGAATGGTGGTCACGCCGGCTTTTTCCAGATCCAGGCTCAGGACCGGGTCGATCAGGCATTCGGGGTCAGGCAGCAGCTCCCAGGCTTCGGGTTCGGGCGGGAAGGGCAGGCCGTTCTGTTCGATATAGGCGTCCGCGTCGCGCAGCACGTCGAAGTAGGCGCGGTCACCTTCGGCGATGTTCTCGGCCAGGCCGGGTTCGAACGTCATGACACCGTCTTCGTAAGCCTTGGTCAGGCCGACCAAGGTGATGCCTTGATGGGCCAGGCGGCGGAAATCGACGGTCTTGCCACCGTCATAACCGCTGACGGCAAACGCGACGTGCTTTTTCTTTGGCGTGATCCGCACCTCGTCCCACAGGCCCAGCGCGCCCAGCCACCAGCAGTAGTCACGGCCACGATAGGCACGTGGCGGCCGGTAATGCTCGCCCACTGACAAGTAGACTTGCTTGCCCGCGCGTCGCAGTTCTTCGGCGATCTGGGAGCCCGACGCGCCGGCACCGACCACCAGCACGGCGCCCTCGGCCAGTTGGTCCGGATTCTTGTAAGCAGACGAATGCAGCTGTTGAACGCTGGCGTGCACCGGCACGATGGGCGGGACTGCCGGACGCTGGAATGGACCGGTGGCGGCCACCACGTTCGAGGCCTCGATGACCCCTTCGGAGGTGGTCACTTTGAAGCCGGGTCGACCGACGTGGCGTTCGACCTTCAGCACCTCGACGCCGGTGCGCACTGGCGCTTTGAGCATCTGGACATAGGCCTCGAAATAATCGGCCATGCGCTCTTTGGGCGGGAAGGCCTCAGGCGAGATGTTCTCGAATTTCATGCTCGGGAAGCGGTCGTGCCAGGCCGGGCCGTTGGCGACCAGCGAATCCCAGCGCTCGGAGCGCCAGCGTTCTGCGATGCGGTTGCGCTCCAGCACGATGTGCGGCACACCCATCAGCGTCAGGTGTTCGCTCATCGCGACGCCCGCCTGGCCTGCGCCGACCACCAAGGTGTTGATTTTTTCCACTGACATTTGAATTTCCTAAAGAGAATCGACCCTGATCGGTTTCGCCGATGCTCATGCACCGACGGCAGTCCAAGGCACAGGCGCCTTGGCGACTTCATTCATCCACGGCGTCAGTGTGAGGAAGGGGATCCCGTATAGGAATTCTGCTTTTTGAACGTAGAGCTTAGGAAAAACCGAACCCTGCCCAAGCGCTGGAAACCCGATGATGGCAAATCGTCGCAGAAGTGACGTCACCGGGTTCGAGCGGCATGAACCCTGCAAATGAACCTGCCAGTGAAGCTTGCACATGAACTCGGACAGAGACCCTGCAAACAGATCCCCGGCGCCATTCGGTCGCTCATTCAAACGGTGGGCGCCGAAGTGCGCCTATCGGCTCAAGCTGTGGAGGGCGTGATGCTCAGTCGTATTACCCAACGCCAACTGGAATATTTTGTCGCCTCGGGAGAAGCAGGCAGTATCAGCGCCGCGTCAGAGCGCATACACGTTTCGTCGCCGTCGATTTCAGCGGCCATCACCCATATGGAAGCCGAGCTCGGCATCCAGCTGTTCGTCCGCCATCACGCGCAAGGCATTTCCCTGACGGCGGTCGGGCGGCAGGTGATGCACGAGGCCAAGCTGATCCTCGAACAGATGAGCAACCTCTACACCATCGCTTCGGAATCCCTGAACACCGTGCGCGGCCCGCTGCGGGTCGGTTGCCTGCATTCGCTCGCGCCCATGATCACCCCTGAACTGGTGTTCGGCTTCGGCCGTGCGTTTCCGGGGGTGCGCATTTCCCAGATCGAAGGCGACCACGAACAACTGTTGGAAAAGCTACGCAGTTCCGAGATCGACATCGCCCTGACCTACGACTTGGTGAGCAGCGATGACATCGATTTCCAGCCGCTGGCCAAGCTGCCGCCTTACGTGCTCGTCGGCGAGCATCACCCGCTGGCCCACTTGCCGGCCGTCAGCGTTCAGGACTTGGAACATCACTCTATGGTGCTGCTGGACATCCCCTGGAGCCGGGAATATTTCCTCAGTTTGTTCATCCCGGCAGGAATCACCCCCAACATCGTGATGCGCTCCAGCAACCTGGAAACCATCCGCTCCATGGTCGGCAACGGCATCGGCTACACCATTGCCAATGCCCGACCCAAGGGCAACATTTCGCAGGACGGCAAGCGCCTCGTGCGCATTCGCATGGCCGGCGGCCTGCATCCCTTGCAACTGGGTTATGCCACTGCCCGCAACGCACAGTTGTCCCGCGTGGTGGCGGCATTCACTGAACGCTGCCGCATGTTCGTGTCGGATCAATACATCCCCGGCATGGCCGCGCCCAGCTTCTTCGACCCTCACGCGGTGAAGCCCACCCGCGGCGCAGAGTGAAGATTGCGCACCACTGTCGATCATCCGGAGCCGCCCTCGCTGCTTCGGATTTTCTCGCCCCAGTCGTAAATCAGAAACGAATTTAAGCCACCTCGCCGGGCCTGCAGACTGCAGGCATCGAACACCCCAAGGATGACTCAGGACACGCCGCACCAGAAAGCGGCGCCCGCCGGAGCGCGGATCTGCCAGTGCATCCTTGTGGTGCGCGGCAGTGCCGGTGCGACATTGCATCGGTTCTGCCTACTCACTGGCGCGGTTAATCCTAATTGACCGGGAGCGACCCTCTCCACGAATCTCGTTTCAACGGTGCGCCGGGTAGCGGGTTCTGACGGAACGCCCCCGGTTGCACATTCAGATTGATTAGTTGAGCGCGGCGACGATGACTTTTGACTGGAATTACATGTTTGGTTTGCTCCTCGACGCCGAGTTCTGGCGTGCGACATGGACCGTCATCAAGCTCAGCTTCGCCACCTGGATTCTCAGTATCGTATTCGGCTTCTTCGTGGCCTTGGCCAAGCAATCGAAGCGCCCGGCGCTGAATGCACCGGCGCGGGCCTACATCTGGTTGTTCCGCAGCATCCCGCTGCTGGTGCTGCTGATCTTCGTTTATAACGTGCCGCAGGCGTTCCCATCGGCCTCGGTCGTGCTGGGCGATCCGTTCTGGGCAGGCTTGCTGGCGATGGTCATGTGCGAGACCGCCTACGTGGCGGAGATCCATCGTGGCGGCCTGCTGTCGATTCACAAAGGTCAGACCGAGGCCGCAAGAGCGCTGGGCCTGCGCTTCCTGGGCACGCAGTGGCGGGTGGTCATTCCGCAGGCGCTGCGTGTGGCGTTGCCGTCGTTGGCCAACGAATACATCTCGATCGTCAAACTCAGTTCGCTGGTCTCGGTGATCTCGCTGACCGAGATTCTCATGGTCGGCCAGCGCCTCTATTCGCAGAACTTCCTGGTCATGGAGACCATGGCGGCGGTGGCGTTCTACTACGTTCTGATCGTCACCGTGTTCGATTACCTGCTCAAGCGTCTGGAGCGCCACCTGGACGTCACCCAGCGCAACGTCTCGCGCACCCCGGATGCTGAAGTGCTGGCGCTCGCCACCCAGCCGAGCAAGGCACAACCGCGTCCGGCAACCACCGGTGTCGAAGCGCCCGCGTTGCAGGCCAGCCGCTTGCACAAGGCCTACAACGATGTCGAAGTGCTGGGGGCAGTGAGCCTGAAGATTCAACCCGGAGAAGTGGTGTCGGTGATCGGCCCCTCCGGCTCCGGCAAGACCACGCTGATTCGGCTGCTCAACGGCCTGGAGCAGATCGACAACGGCGACATCCAGATCAACGGTCAGCCGTTCATTCACCTGAACAAGCGGGGTGCGCAGAAGCCCGAGTACGTCGAGCACGCCGAACACCGCCTGAACATCGGCATGGTGTTCCAAAGCTTCAACCTGTTTCCACACCTCAACGTGCTGGACAACCTGCTCATGGCCCCGCGTTACCACCGCATGGGGACGCTGGCCGAGCTCAAGCAACAAGCGTACGCGCTGCTGCACAAGGTGGGCATGCTCGACCATGCCTGGAAGTACCCGAGCCAGCTTTCCGGTGGTCAGCAGCAACGCGTGGCCATTGCCCGCGCGCTGATGATGCGTCCGCAGATCATGCTGTTCGACGAACCGACTTCCGCCCTGGACCCGGAGAAGGTCAACGAGGTGCTGCAAGTCATCGAGGCGCTCGCTCAGGACGGCATCACCATGGTGATCGTCACCCACGAAATGAACTTCGCCTTCAAGGTTTCCGACCGCATCGTCTTTATGGAGAAGGGGCGCGTGGTCTGCGACGACAAACCCCAGGTGTTGCGAAACGGCCATAACCCCCGGGTCGACGCGTTCCTCAAGGACGTCTCGCTGGCGTGACCCCCTCATCGTCAAGTTTTGGAAAAGGTAAGCACATGATCGAGCAAGCGCAGATTGAACAGTTTCACCGCGACGGCGTTCTGGTGGTGGAGGGGGTTCTCTCGGCCGAGGAAGTGGCGGCGTTGCAGCACGACTTCGACCAATGGGTGGAGGAGAGCCGCAGCCATGAGCAAGGCTGGGGCGAGACCATCGATGGCCGGGCACGGTTCGACCTTGAGGGCGACCATCGCGCCGATCATCCGTCGCTGCGCCGGGTCAGTTCGCCGACCGAGATCTCGCCCGCCTATTTCCGGGTGGCGCTGCAGTCGCGCATGGCGCAGATCGCTGCTCAATTGATCGGCGGCAGCGGGGCGCGCTTCCACCACAGCAAGATCAACTCCAAGCTGCCGCACACCGCGACCCAGGTAAAGTGGCACCAGGACTTCCTGTTCACGCCTCACAGCAACGACGACATTGTCACCGCGCTGCTGATGGTCAGCGAAGTCACGCCGGAAAACGGCCCGCTGAACGTCATTCCCGGCAGCCACAAAGGGCCGCTGTGGTCGCATTGGCATGACCAGCGCTTCACAGGCGCGGTCGATGACCAGGTGGTCGCCGAGCACTGCCAGGCCCCGGTGGCCTGCTTCGGTCCAGCCGGTTCCGTCTGCTTCATGCACACCCGTTTGCTGCACGCTTCAAGCCCTAACGAGACCGAGCTGCCGCGCACTCTGTTCATCGGCGTCTACGCCGCAGAGGACGCACTGCCATTCGGCGAAAACCCTCTGCCCAGCAAGCACGCCGGCCTGATGGTGGCCGGCGAAGAAAGTGGCCTCGTGCGTTCCACGGCCAATCAGGTGCGATTGCCGCAAAAGCCGCGCGGCGCCTCTTTCTTCGTTCAGCAGGCCGGACAAGATCAAGCTTCTGCCCAGGGGATGTGAGAAAAGTCGCTCAGTGAATGTCAGGCAAGGTGAAACAGGTGAGGTCGCGCATGTCTATGCGCCCCCCGAGCCTGTTTTCCCTGCAACCTGACAGCGCACAGTCACTTTTCCTGCAATGCCTCAACAACCTTTAACCTTGCGGGGATACACCATGCACAAGTTTGTTCGCCCAATTGCTTTGAGTCTGGTTGGCGCAGCGGTCGCCATGACCTCGTTGGCCGCTTCGGCCTTCCAGCAGGAAGGCAAGCTGATCGCCGGTTCCGACGTGACCTTCTTCCCCTACGAGTACATGGACAACAACCGTCCGTCCGGCTTCGACATCGAGTTGCTCGACGGATTGGGCAAGATCATGGGGCGCAAGGTCGAAACCGTCGACACCCGTTTCCCAAACCTGATCACCGGTTTGCAGGGCGGGCGCTTCGACGTCACCAACTCCTCGATGTACATCACCGCTGAGCGGGTCAAAGTCATCGACATGATTCCGTACCTGAAAAGCGGCGAATCAATCCTCGCGGTCAAGGGCAGTGACTACCAGCCCAAGCGCCCGGAAGACTTCTGTGGCCACAAGATCGGCTCCATGGCCGCCACCTCCTGGCTGCAGCAGATGCACAAACTGTCGGACGAGTACTGCGTCAAGAACGGCCTGAAACCGATCGCCATCAGTGAATACGCCACTGACCCGCAAACCACTCAAGCGATGCTGGCACACGCGGTCGAAGCACAGATTACCGATGCGGCCGTTGCCCGTGGCGTGGTCGACAAGCTGGGCAATCGCGTGGTGATCTCTTCCGATACCCTGATCTACCCGGTGCTCAACGGCTTCGGTGTGAAGAAGGGCAATGACGAGGTCAAGGCCGCGCTGGTCGACGCCTTGGCCAAATACTCGAAAACGCCGGAATACGCGGCCTTGCTGAAGAAGTACAACTTCCAGGCGCCGACCGATGCGGACATCGCCGAGCTGATGCCTAAACCCTGACCGGAACTGAGTGCGTGCCGCGCTGCATCGGCGGCACGTCGGAGAGCGACCCATGGCGTTATCGATTGAAGAACAGGCGCGCATCGACCTGGCCGCGACGTTTCGCATCGTCGCGCACCTCGGGATGCACGAGGCGGTGGCCAACCATTTCAGCGCCGCGGTCTCGGCCGACGGCAAACAGTTTCTGATCAACCCGAAGTGGAAGCACTTTTCCCGGATCCGCGCCAGCGATCTGCTGTTGCTGAACGCCGACGACCCGGCCTGTGCCGCGCATCCGGAGGTGGACGCGACGGCATGGTCGATTCACGGGCAGATACATCAGCGCTTGCCGCACGCGCGGGCTGTGCTGCATTTGCATCCGGTCTACACTACGGCGGTGGCCTGCCTGGCCAAGCCTGAGGTGTTGCCGGTCGATCAGAACACCGCCCGCTATTTCAATCGGGTGGCGGTCGATGAAATGTACGGCGGCATGGCCGACACCGAAGCGGAGGGCGCACGGCTGGCCGGGTTGCTGGACGGCAAGCGCCGCTTGTTGATGGGCAACCACGGCGTCATGGTCATCGCCCCGGACATTGGCGAGGCCTTCGACGACATCTGGACACTGGAGCGGGCATGCCAGATCCTGGCGACGGCCTGGTCGACCGGGCAACCGTTGCGGGTGCTGTCTGACGAGGTCGCCGAAAAGACCGCGAAAGGCTGGGAAAAGATCACTGATTTTTCCCGTCGCCATTTCGAGGAAATGAAGCAGCTGATGATCGACGCGGACCCTTCGCTGCTCGACTGATGTCAAATCCGCCAGCGGGCGGCCCAGGCCAAAGATTCAGGATTCGGAAGGCGTGAGCAACTCGGATATCTCGATCAGATTCAGGTCCGGGTCGCGGACATACACCGAGCGGATGGGGCCTGTGGCGCCAGTGCGTTGAACCGGCCCCTCGACGATCGGCCATTGCTCGGCCTTCAGGTGCGAGATCACCGCGTCGAGGCCGATGCTGGCGATGAAGCACAGATCCAGCGCTCCCGGCACCGGAAGGTGAGCCTTGGGCTCGAATTCGCGACCGCGCGCGTGCACATTGATTTTCTGTTGACCGAAACGAAAGGCCAGCCGGCCATTGCCAAAGGTTTCCGGGTGCATGCCCATGACCCGTACATAAAAATCCTGGCAGGCCTGGACATCGATGGTGGTCAGGACGAGGTGGTCGAGATGGTCGATCATGGTGAACTTCACTCTTGGCGTTGAGAGGCTGAGAGTGAAGCACGGGGGCAGGGTGGCCGTCTTCAGCAGAGTCGGACCGTCGCCGCTAAAGATGGCGTGCGGCAGCCAGGTGTCAGGCTGCCACGGGGGAACAGGGATTAGCTCCTCAGGTCGGTTCGTTTATCGCCACAGGGCACTTTCTGCTTTTCATCCGGGTGGAACTCACCCTTCACGGCCAACTCGCCCAAACGCTGTGTCAGCGCGCGCTCGACCGTTTCGACAGCCTGAGCGTCGTTCAGGTCGTCGACCAGCAGCCATAACCGAGGCAGGTTTTGGAAAAAGGGGTCGTCGATCTCGACGTCATCCGTCAGGTCCCGTTCCATGCGCCAGATGCATTCGCGTTGAGAGGTGTGCGGGTCCTGCGGCCAGGTTTCCGAGGTGGTCAGCCAGACTTCATAGAAGTCGTGAAGGTTGGTTTCTTCCAGTTTTTCCAACGGTACGAATGTGTTCACGGCGTCACCTGTCTACGAGTGAATTACGCGGCAGCGTGGATTTCGATGCCTGCCCCCCGCGCCGCTGACGGCAGCGCAGGCGTTCACCTTAGGGCCTCACAGGTCCGGGAGAGTTCCATCGATTTGCCCGCACAGGGACAGGCGTCATGTGCTGGGCAAGTCGGGGCGAGGAACGCCCTGCGGGGGTAACTGAACAATGACCTCCAGGCCACCGCCGGCGCGCGCGGCCAGGCGCAGGCGCCCTCCATGCTCCAGAACGATCGCACGCGCGGCTGGCAGCCCGAGGCCCACGCCGCCGGTGTTCCTGTTGCGTGAGGCCTCCAGACGAAAGAACGGTGCGAAGACCTGCTCCTGGTATTCGGGCGCGATGCCAGGGCCACGGTCGGCGATGCGAATCTCGATGCAATCGGTTCGAGCGTCCAGGCTCATCACTGGCTCGCGGCCGTATTTGGCGGCGTTGTCGATCAGGTTGACCAACGCACGCTTGATCCCAACAGGCCGCCCCCAGTAAACGAAGCGCGGCACGCTGTTCAGCCCGACCTCGACACCGGCGTCCTTGAAGTCGTCGACGAGGGTGTGCAACAGCTCCGCCAGGTCGAAGGCGGTGGCCGGTTCAAGCCGTGCATCGTCGCGAAAGAAGTTCAGCGCCGAATCGACCATCGCTCGCATTTCGTCGACGTCACGGAAGAGCCGCGCTTGCTGCTCCGGGTCGTCGATGAATTCGCCACGCAAGCGCATGCGGGTCAGCGGGGCGCGCAAATCGTGGGAGATGGCCGCGAGCATCTGGGTCCGGTCGTGCAGGAAATGCTGGATTTGCGCCTGCATGGCGTTGAAGGCGACGATCGCCTGGCGAATTTCCTGCGGGCCGAGCTCAGGGATCGGCGGGGCCCTGAAGTCTGTGCCGAAGCGTCGAGCCCCCTCGGCGAAGCGCTCCAACGGTGTCGCCAGGTAGCGTGTGGCGATGAGAACCACCAGCAAGGTCGAGGACAGCATCAGCGCGAACACGATCAAGTTGCGATAGACCGCCGAAAGCCCCCAACTGCGGCTGGGCACCGAATACATCACCCACGAGCCATCGCTCAGTTCGAGCAGCAGCGCGTAACGCCCTTCACCTTGGGTGGACCAGTCGCGGGGTTCGTAGGCTTCTATGCGGGCGTCGGGCCGGTTCAACAACTGGCGCAGCAGCGGGGCGCCGGAGCGGAAGTCCGGGTCATCGATGGTTGGCAGGCCTGCATCTTCGTGGCGGGGCAGCCACTGGGCATCGAAGGCCTGATCACGGGTCGCATTCGCGAGCGCCGGCCGCTGTTCACGGGGCACGGCGTCGATGATGCGGGTAATCGCCGCGACTTTTTCCATCAGGCCGGTTTCCGTCAACGGTGGCCTGGCCCATACCCCGCCCAACAAACTGAATGCGCCATTCAAGGCCAGCGACGTCAGCATCGCGGCCAGCGTGGTCAGGGCGATCCAGCGCGCGACGGTGTCGGCCGGCCGCCATCGCCTGGCTTCGACCCACGCCTTGCGGTTCATCGGCCCACCACGTCGGGGGTGAACAGGTAGCCCACGTTGCGGATGGTGCGAATCATCGGCGTGCCCGCCAGATCGGCTTCGAGCTTGCGACGCAAGCGGCTGACCTGCACGTCGATGCTGCGGTCGAAGGCGTCGTGGGTCTCCCCGCGGGCCATGTCCAGCAATTGTTGACGCGACAGTACGCGGCGCGGGTGCTCGGCGAACACCAGCAACAGCTCGAATTCCCCTGCCGACAGCGGAATCATGACGTTGTCCGGTGAACGCAATTCGCGGCGGGTGACATCCAGATGCCAACCGGCGAACGCTAGGATCGGGCGCGGGGTGTCCAGTGGCGCACTGCGTGTATCCGACGTCCTGCGCAGCACGGCGCGTACCCGGGCCAGCAGCTCGCGGGCGTCGAACGGCTTGGTCAGGTAGTCGTCTGCCCCCAGCTCGAGCCCGACGACCCGATCGCTCGCTTCGCCAAGCGCCGTCAGCATGATGATCCCGGCGTCGTACTCGGCACGCAGCCGCTGGCACAGCAGCAGGCCGCTGGTGCCCGGCAGCATGACGTCAAGAATGACCAGGTCGGGTGCGCGCCGCGCCACGGCCTGCCACAGGGCTGCGCCATCGATGGCGACCTCGACGCTGTAGCCATGGCGCACGAGGAATTTCTGCAACAGGGCGAGGACTTCAAGGTCGTCGTCGACCAGAATCAAATGGCTCACGATGGACAGGCTGCCGGACGGGAAACAGGTGCCTATCTAAAATCATTCAGCGGTCGGCGTCATATATTTCAATCCGGAAACAAAGCGACACCCTTGCAAGAATCCAGCAATCATCGGGCAAACAATCGCGGGCAGTCTCGGCAGCAGTCCTTGTCGAGATGCCCGCATGCCAACGCTCAATGCTGTTCCGCCCTGTGTTCGTATCGTCACCCTCGGGGCTCTGGCGCTCCTGGCCAGTGCCTGCACCACGCAACCTCCTTCCCCGGCAACGTCCTGCGAGCAGGTCGACTATGAGGTGCACGATCCCGCCGAAACCGTCAACCGCGGGATTTTTGCTTTCAATCGCACGGTCGACGATTACGCCCTGGCGCCGGTGGCCCGTGGCTATCGGCACCTGCCGAGCGTCGTTCAAGCGGGGGTGCATAACTTCGTCGCCAACTTCGGCGAACCCAAGGTCTTCATCAACGATGTGTTGCAGGGCAATGCCCGGCGCTCGGTGAACACCTTGGGGCGGTTTGTCATCAACACCACTGTGGGCCTGGTCGGGCTCATCGACGTTTCTGGCAAATTGGGCATCGAGCGGCACAAAGCCGATTTCGGGCAGACGTTCGGCGTCTGGAGCATCGCCAACGGCCCCATCGTCGAACTGCCGTTGCTCGGCACGGCCAACCTGCGGGACGCCACCGGCAAAGTGCTGAGTTTTGCGGTCAACCCCTTCGGCGACAACAGCGACACCGTGGAGACGCTCAGCACCGTCAACACGGTGGGAGGCATCGTCGACGGGCGCGCCGAGACGCTACCGGTCACTGACAAGCTCAAGCAGGCGCCGGATTATTACGTGGCGCTGCGCGATGGCATGGCGGCAAAACGGGCACGCTTCGTCGATGAAGGTCGCGCGGGGGCAAGCACTTCGGCGGGCAGCCCTTGTGGCTCGGTCAATGGCGATTGACCTGCCGTCGGGAGGGCCCGTCATCAGGGGTGTGGATGCGGATGTGTCGGGCGCGAGGGGCGTCGGGCACGACCCGCAAAAGGAACACGATCAGCAGGCCGTTTTCGAACGTTGCGCCCTGCACCTCGATGTGGTCCGCCAGGTGAAACACCAGGCGAAACGCACCCTGAGCGATGCCTTGATGCAGATAGGTGGCGCCGGCGTCGACTTGGCGCTCGGCGCCGCAGACCGTCAGGACGCCTTTTTCCACCTGCAGGTCCAGGTCGTCGGCGGACAGGCCGGCGGCGGCGATGACCACCCGGTAATAGTCGTCACCGTAGCGTTCAACGTTGTGAGGGGGGGAGCCCATGGCGGTTTCGCTGTGCAGCGCTGATTCGAAGAACGCGTTGTATCGATCGAATCCCACCGATTGACGGAACAGAGGCGCCAGTGATCGAGACGCGAGTCGCTAAATCGGCTACGCACACTAAGCAGTAAGGCTCATCGGTGGAAAAAAACAAGCGCGGCGCCCACTTTTTCAAGCCCTGCCCACTGCCGCCGGACTTAACGGGCGTTCGAAGATCGCCAGCAGGTCCTCGACCGTGCTCTCCACATAGAGGCCTGCGCGATAGGCCGGCTTGAGCGCGTCGCCGCCTTGGACCACCGCATCGGGGCGCTCGACGAAGCGCCCGATCACTTGAAAGTCTCGATCGAGCACCAGCACGAATGGGATGGCGACCCGCTCCAGCGCCAGGTGCGTTTTCAAAGCGTCTTCGGCGCGCGCCTTGGTGATGATCGACAATGTGACGGACGGCGCAAAGCGTTGCAGGCTGTCCATGACGGCGAGGTTGATCTGGCAATCCGGACACCACATTTCACCGGCCGCCAAGAGAAAAAAAGCGTCATCCAGCGCTGCCAGACGGTGTCGCGTCCCGGCGCTCAACGCATCCGGCGATGCCAGCTTTCGCTGAACCGCCCGCACGGCGTCGATCTCATCGGGCAGTCCGTGGCGGACGAAGTCGTCGAACGTTTGCCCGATAGCAAACAGGTCCTGGTACGAGGTCATGATCAAAGGCTCATTGGCAAATGCGATGGTTCATCCCACCAGAAACGGACGGCCACCGCAATCTGATCCCGGCTCGTTGCTCGAAACTGTCGTGGCATCAGGCTGACGGCCCCGATTTGCGCACATGGTCGACCAACGCCCGCAGCTTGGGTGCAAGGTTGTGGCGGTTGGGGTAGTACAGGTAGAAGCCCGGAAATGGCGGCAGGTATTCGTCCAGGACGGTGACCAGTTCGCCACGTTCGAGATAGGGGCGGAAGGTGTCTTCGATACCAAAGGTGATCCCGCCGTCCGCCAACGCGGTTCGCACCATGAGCAGCATGTCGTTGGTGGTGATTTGCGGTGACACTGCCACGTCGAACGCGCGGCCGCGGTCACTGAACTCCCAGCGCCAGGGCGCTACGTCCGGTGCACGGCGCCAGCCGATGCAGCGATGGGCCGTCAGGTCGCGGGGGTGCTGAGGCCTGCCGTGGCGCGCCAGATAGGCAGGGCTGGCCACGGCCATCTCCCGCTGTTCACCTGTGACGGGAATGGCAATCATGTCTTGTTCGATCACTTCGCCGAGCCGCACACCGGCGTCGAACCCCCGCTCGACGATATCGAAGGTTTCATCCGTGACGGTGACGTCCAGCGACACCTCGGGGTAAGCCTCCACGAAGCCTGCGATCAGCGGGCCATCCAGGAAGCGCTCGGCGATCGAGGTCACGGCGATCTTCAGCAGGCCTCGGGGCGGCCCTTTCAAGGCTGCGTCGTCGAGGGCGCAGGTCAACGACGCCAGCGCTTGCGCCGTCTGTTGATACAACGCCTGGCCGGCCTCGGTCAGCCGCACGTTGCGGGTAGAGCGCTGGACCAGCGACACCCCGAGGCCGTCTTCCAGCCGACGAATGCTCTGGCTCACTGCCGAGCGGGTGACATCCAGCCGTTCGGCGGCGGCGCGGAAACTGCTCAGTTGCGCCACGGCCGCAAAGGCCTTCAACAAATTGAGATCCGTCTTCATCGGTAAGCAACTCATAGGTCGGCATGTCATTGGTTAGCAACGCTAACCCATTCAGTCAGTTCTGGAGGACTTATCGCGACAGTCTGGGTTGGTTACCGTATTCGTCAACCTCACTGACACAGGTAATTTTCCATGACGATCGACAAAATCATCCTGATCACCGGTGCTTCCAGCGGTATTGGCGAAGGCATCGCTCGTGAACTTGGGGCTGCCGGTGCAACGCTGCTGTTAGGGGCGCGGCGTACCGAGCGGCTGCAGGCACTCGTCGATGAAATCAACGCCGCCGGCGGGCAAGCGGAATATCGTCGGCTGGACGTCACCGACAAGGCTGATGTCGAGGCCTTCGCTCAGCACGCCCGCAACCGCTGGGGGCGGGTGGACGTCATCATCAACAATGCGGGCATCATGCCGCTGTCGCCCATGGCGGCGATGAAAACCGAAGAGTGGGACCGCATGGTCGACGTCAACATCAAGGGCGTGCTGCATGGCATTGCGGCGGTATTGCCGGAATTCACCCGGCGTCGAGCAGGGCACGTGATCAACATGGCCTCCGTGGGTGCACTGACGGTCTCGCCGACGGCGGCAGTGTATTGCGCCACCAAGTTCGCGGTGCGCGCGATCTCCGACGGGTTGCGTCAGGAGTCGCCCGACATCCGCGTGACATGTGTCCACCCCGGTGTGGTAGAGAGCGAACTGGCCTTGACCATCACCGATGAGGTCGCCAAGCAGGCGATGGAAAGCTACCGGGCGGTCGCGCTGACGCCGGACGCCATTGGCAGGGCCGTGCGCTATGCCATCGAGCAGCCGGACGACGTCGACGTCAACGAAATCGTTGTACGGCCGACGCGTTCGGCTCAGTGAAGCGCGGCGTATCGACCCGGTGGCATGCCGACATGGCGGGTGAACGCGACGCCAAAGGCGCTGACCGAGCGGTACCCCACGCGGTCGGCGATCTCGCTGATGGCCTGTTCGCCCTGGCGCAGCCAGCGTTTGGCCAATGCCATGCGCCAGGTCAGCAGGTACTCCATGGGCGGCATGCCCACTGCACGGCCGAAGGCTTCGAAGAACGCTGAGCGCGACATGCCCGCCGCGCTGGCCAGTTGCGCGACGTTCCAGGGTTGAGCGGTCTGTTCATGGATGCGGTGCAGCGCCAGCGCCAGCTTGGGGTCGGACAGCCCGCGCAACAGGCCGGGCGAGAGCGCGCTGGAGCCCGTCGAGCGCAGGGCTTCGATCAGGAGGACCTCGAGCAACCGTGCCAGCACAATGTCCCGCGCCGGCCGTTGCGCGCGCGCTTCATCACCGACCAATTGCACCAGTGTGGCCAGCCGTTGCTCGCCCCGAACATGCACCCAGCGGGGCAACAGCGGCACCAGCAAGGTGGCGTCCTGTGAGCCGAACACGCAATGGCCCACCAGCATGCGCACCGTCACCGGCGCCTCGGGATCACCCACGCGCACGCCGCCGGGGATCGGGGTCAGCGGTGAAGTGATGGCTTCGTCTGCGGCGGGTGGCAGCCGATCAAGGCTCGATGTGGAGAAGGCGCGCGCGGCAGGGATCAGCACGAAATCACCCTCCGTCAGGGTCATGGTGTCTTCGTCCTCGGCGTTCTCCACGGTCAGTCGACACGCGCCTTCCAGCACAACGAAATAGAAGGGACGCCCGGTCTCCGAGCGCCTGACCGCCCAGGGCGCGGAAGCAATCACTCGTTTTGAAAAGGGCGCTGTCGGCTGCAGCAACGAGACGACTTCTGCCAAGGGGTCGACCATCTGGACTGTCTCGACAAATAACAGGACGTTGAAGTGTATTCCGTCTGGCAACTTCGTTCTATGGTGGGCTTGTCCCTCATTCCTTGGAGTTTGCACATGACCACCGCTTCCACCGTCTTGATTACCGGCTGTTCGTCTGGCTTTGGCCTGGACATTGCTCGTTTCTTCCTCGACCAGGGTTGGAATGTCATCGCGACGATGCGCACGCCCCGGGCGGATCTGTTCGAGCCTTCGGAGCGCTTGCGTTTGTTGGCACTGGACGTGACCGACAGTGGCAGCATCCGACGCTGCCTGGAAGAAGCAGGCCCTATTGATGCGCTGGTCAACAACGCGGGCATCGGTTTGCTAGCCCCGGTCGAAGGCCTTTCGTTGGCCACCGTGCGCGAGGTTTTCGAAACCAACACCGTCGGTACCCTGGCCATGACCCAGGCGGTATTGCCTGATTTCCGCCAGCGACGGGCGGGTGTGGTGGTGAACGTGACCTCCACCGTGACCTTGAAATCCTTGCCGTTGCTGGCGGTGTACACCGCCAGCAAGGCCGCGGTGAATGCCTTCACCGAATCGCTGGCGCTGGAACTGGAGCCTTTCGGTGTGCGGGTCCGGTTGGTGTTGCCGGGGCGGGCACCGGACACACGCTTCGGCGACAACGCGCGGCGTCTGATGGCCGCGGACATCCCTGAAGCGTACGTGGCGTTCCGCGATCAGGTCTTCGCCAGTGTCCGCGATACGAGTACGCCGGTCACCCATGCCCGGGATGTTGCGCAGGCTGTCTGGCGCGCAGTGACCGACCCTGCCGCACCGATGCGCATCCCTGCAGGTGCCGACGCCGTGGCCCTGAGCCAAGCCACCGGCCAGGCGTGATCTGGGAACCCCGATCGATCGCCATGGGCGTCGGCCCCTGGCCGTCAGCGCCAGCGCTTCATGCGTTCTCGTTGCCGGGGCGGGTGAAGGAGTAGCGGTCGATGTCCTGCCGCAACTGCCAGCCGCGGTTCAGCCAGTAACGGGCCGCGGCATCGTTGTCCTTGAGAACGTCCAGATGGCATTTGCCGATGCCCAGCGCCTCAAGGGCGGACAGGCACCGCTGAACCAGTGCGTCGGCAATGCCACGCCGCCTGAACGCGGGCAATACCAGCAGATGTTGCAAATAACCCCGCCGCCCATCGTGGCCGCACATCACACAGCCGCACAGCCCAGCCTCGGTTTCAGCGACGAAGCTCATGCCGGGGTTGCGTTGCAGATAACGTGCCGTGGCTTCGCGCGAGTCGGCATCCCGGATAGAAATGCCGGGTGTCTGGCGCATCAGGGCGAGGACAGCATCGTAATCGTCCAGGGTCATCACACGAATGTGGGTCATCAGAGCGAGCCTCTGTAGAGAAGGGTGGCAGCGTAACAGGGCGTGTAGGACAGGTCGCCCCGACAAAAACGAAGATTCCGACACTTTTTAATTGACGCCAAACATATGACTGAATAGGATCCAGTCCGCTTGATATCACCGTGCCATTGCAAGGATGCTCCGTGGGTTTTTCCGTTCGCCGAATCGCGCTCTTTTGTCTGCTGACTGCACCGCCACTGGTCGCCAATGCCGCACCCACACCGGGCGAACAAGACCTCATCCGCGACCGTCAGGAGCGCTTGCTTCAGGAGCAACAACGCCGGCTGGACGAACTGAAGAGTTTGCCCGGCCAGCCACCTGCACCTGCGCAGCCGAACCCGGTGCCCGACACCCGCTGTTTCACCATCAACACGATCGAGCTCAAAGGCGCCGATTCTCTTTCCGAGTCCGAGCGCAATCGTTTGACCCAGCCGTACCTCGGCCAATGCCTGGGCGTCTCGCAGCTTAACGAGCTGCTCAAAGTCATCACCAACCTGTACATCGAGAAAGGCCTGGTCACCAGCCGCGCCTATCTGCCCCAACAGGACCTGTCGCAAGGCCATCTGCAGGTGCTGGTGATAGAAGGGCGGCTGGAGAAACTTGGAGGCGATGCCGACAGCGGCTTGACCGAGCGTGAACTGGCCATGACGTTTCCCGGGCGGGAAGGGCAGTTGGTCAACCTGCGCGAGATCGAGCAGATGGTCGATCAGCTCAACCGTTTGCCCTCCAACCAGGCGCAAATGGAGCTGACGCCTGGCCAGCAGGTGGGGGGCAGCGATGTGGTGGTCAAAAACACGCCGCAGAAGCCTTGGCGCGTCAACCTGTCGCGCAACAACGACGGCCAGCGCAGCACGGGAGAACAGCAGTGGAACGCCGGCCTTGAGTGGGACAGCCCCTTGGGTCTGGCCGATCAACTGAGCCTGCGCGGTGGCCACGACGCCATGACCGATTCGGCCCACACCTCGCACAATGCTGCCCTGGCTTACAACGTGCTATGGGGCTGGTGGAACTTCAGTTACAGCTATAACGAAAGCGATTACCGCTCCGAAGGGCAAGCTGACGGCTTCACCTTCAAACAGACCGGCGACAGCCAGACCCATCAGGTGCGCGCCGAGCGCGTCGTCTACCGCGATGCGCTGAGCAAGACGTCGCTCAACATCGGCGTGTCGCACGTGCGCACCAACAACTATGTCGAAGACAGCCGCCTGGCGCTCAGTAGCAACCGCATCACCGAGTTGCAATACGGTATCAACCATGGCCGCCGCATCGGCGGGGCGTTTCTCAACGTTGACCTGGGCATGCAGCAAGGCATCGGCGCCTTGGGCGCTCAAGATAATAATCACCCGGACCCGGGCGAGCCTGACGCGCGCTACCGCAAATACACCGGCACGGTCAGTTACCTGCAGCCGTTCAAACTGTGGGGCGAGAGCCTGACCTTCACTAGCCTGGCGACCGGCCAGCGCAGCGAAGACGTGCTGTTCAGCCCGCAGCGCACCAGCCTGGGCGGCTCGGCGTCGGTGCGTGGCTACAAGGACCAGTTTCTCTCGGGTGACAGCGGCGGCTACTGGCGCAACGAGCTGCGCCTGACCCGTCCGGTGACCCTGGATTGGCTGCGCCCTGTGTTCAGCGACTACGGCGCTGCGGTCGGTTACGACCAAGGCGTCATCCGCAATGATCGCTACAACGGCGACGAACACGGTCGGCTGTCGAGCAACGCCTTCGAATTCTTCGCCCGCGGCCAGCACGTCGCGGCGAGTGCCACCTTTGCCCACTCTCTGGAACGTCCTGGCGGCGTGATCGAGCGCGAGTCGCCGATCTATTTTCGCCTCGACTTCTTCCTCTGACGCTTCGCCGGAATCCCTGACATGGACGTTCGCTTCTTTGATTTCCTCGCCCGCCAGCCTTCCGCGAAACTGACCGAGCGCAGCACTTTCTGCGGCCTGCCCAAGCGCGGCCTGGCGCTGATTCTGGCCAATGCGATGTTCTGGCAACCGCTGCTGGTCCAGGCCGATGGCATTGCCGTCAGTGGCACCACCAACACCACGCTGGGCCAGGCCGGCAACGGCGTGCCCATCGTCAACATCGCCGCACCCAACGCCAGCGGCCTGTCCCATAACCAATATCAGCAGTACAACGTCGGTGCTCAAGGCGTCATTCTCAACAACGCCACTAACCGTACCCAGAGCACGCAGTTGGGCGGCATCATCGTGGGCAACCAGAACCTCAATGGCCGCGCCGCCAGCACCATCCTCAATGAAGTAACCGGTGCCAACGCCACGCAGCTCAAGGGCTATACCGAAGTGGCAGGGCAGGCCGCCCGCGTCATCGTCGCCAACCCATACGGCATCAGTTGCAACGGATGCGGCTTCATCAATACGCCGCAAGTGACCTTGACCACGGGCAGACCCGTGTTCGACAGCGCAGGCGGGATTGACCGTTTCCACGTCGACGGCGGCAGCGTTTCCATCGACGGGCAAGGGCTGAACGCTGATAACGTCGATCGCTTCGACATCATCACCCGCAGCGCAAAAATCAACGCCGAGCTGCACGCCAAACAACTGAACATCGTCACCGGCCGCAACGACGTCAACGCCCAGACCCTGAAGGCCACCCCCCTGGCAGATGACGGCAGCGCCAAGCCGCAACTGGCCATCGACAGCTCGGCCCTCGGCGGGATGTACGCAGGCGCGATCCGCCTGGTGGGCACCGAAGCCGGTATTGGCGTAAAACTCGCGGGTAATCTGGCCGCCAGCGCAGGCGACATCCAGATCGACGCCAACGGCCAACTGAGCATGGCCCAGGTCGCCGCCAACGGCGCCGTCAACGTCAAGGCCGCCAGCGCCGAGGTGCAAGGCGCGATGTACGGTAGCAGCGTCGACGTGCAGGCCCGTGACGCGTTGAACATCCAGCAGAACATCGCCGCGCGTGATCGCATCAGCCTGAGCAGTAACGGGCAATTGACCAACAATGCGATCGTCGAGGCGGGCGTGAACGCCGACAACAGCCGCAATGCGGCGGGTGATGTGGCGCTGAATGCGCAGAACCTGCGCAACGCAGGCAGCGTCACGGCCAGCCGAGCATTGCAAGCCACTGTTGCCCAGACGCTCAATAACCAAGGCGGCACGCTGAGCAGTCAGGCGAGCCTGCAGGTCTCGGCTGCGGTCATGGACAATCGGCAGTCGGGTCGCATGCTGAGTCAGGGCAGCACCGGGGTGACAGCCGCTCAGGTGCTCAACGCTCAGAATGGCTTGATCAGCAGCACGGGCCTGACGATCAACGCGAATCTGTTTGACAACCGCCAGCAGGGCAAAGTCTTCAGCACCGCCGGGTTGTCAGCCACGATCACCGGGCAAATGCTCAACGGCTTGGGGCTGTTCACCGCCAATGGCAATCTGCAAATCAGTGCCGGGGAGCTGGACAACCGTGGCGGCACCGTGCGTGGTAATTCCGCGCTGAGCCTCAACGCGACCAACGTTGCCAACGACGGTGGCAGCTTGACCAGCGCGGGCTCGCTGAGCGTGACAGCAGCGAATGCCGTTTCCAACCAGGGGGGCGAATTGCTGTCGGATTCAGCGCTCGTGCTGAAAAGCCTTTCGCTCGACAACAGCACGGGCGGCCGCCTGGCAGGCGCCGGGGTCGCTGTCCAGACCGGTGCTTTCGACAACCACGCTGCCAGCTTGACCAGCAGCGGTCGCTTGCAACTGACCGCGCAGCAGGTCAACAACAGCCAAGCCGGACGTATTGCCAGCGCCTTGGGCCTGAGCGCGTTCGTCACCGGGCTGGACCAACGCAATGGCGGCCGGCTTTACGGCAA
Source organism: Pseudomonas sp. RIT409 (assembly GCF_003052515.2). Classification (GTDB taxonomy): domain Bacteria; phylum Pseudomonadota; class Gammaproteobacteria; order Pseudomonadales; family Pseudomonadaceae; genus Aquipseudomonas. Next base: position 116,053 of record NZ_QARE02000012.1, read on the forward strand.
CGGCGATGTCACCCTGGACCTCAATGGTGGTTTGCTGGATAACCGGGGCGGCCTCATCACGGCGCCAGGGCAGCTACTGCTCAAAAACCTGAACCAGGTGTCCAACCAGGCCGGAGAAATCTCCAGCGCCAAGGCGTTTTCCTTCACCGCGAGCGACCTGCAAAACGACGATGGCTCGCTGATCAGTGATCAGTCCCTGGTCGTGCGCGTGAATCGGCAGCTCAGCAACCTGAGAGGCGAGGTCTCGGCCAATGGCTTGGATGTGCACGCGGGCACATTGCTGAATGACGGTGGCCGCTTCAGCAGCCAGACCAACCTGGACGGGCTCGTTTATGGGGCCATGTCCAACCGCAATGGCGAATGGTCAGCCGCAGGCAATGCCACCCTCTCGGCGGCAAGCCTGGATAACGCCGGTGGCGACGTCGGCGCGGATCAACGCCTCTCACTGAACGTGAGCACGACCCTTGATAACCGGGGCGGGACCCTTGGTGCGGCCAAGGGCATTGCGCTGCAGGCTGCTAGCTTGAACAACGCCGAATCGGGCGCCGTGGTGACTGACGGCGATCTGGGCATCGTGCTAACCGGCGAGCTCGACAATCATGATGCAGGCAGCCTTCAAAGCAAAGGTGCACTGAGCGTGCAGAGCCTTTCTCTGGACAACCGCGCCGGTCGCTTGTCGACACAAGGGGCGTTGGCCTTGCGCAGTGGCAGTGTCGATAACCGTGCCGGTGTCGTACGTGCCGATCATGACATGCAGCTGTTCATCGACACCCTGACCAACAGCCAGCAAGGCTTGATCAGTGGCAAAGGCGGCATCGCGTTCATTGGCGAGCAGCTCAATAACCAAAGCGGCTTGATCAGCGCGTCTGGCCTCCTGCAATTGCAAGCCGCCAGCGTCCAGAACGATACGGGGCGCATCTCCAGCCAGAGCGACCTTACCGCTCGTATCGACAGTCTCACTCAACAGGGTGGCGAACTGGTCGCGCAAGGTGATCTGAACCTCACAGGCAGCTCGCTGAACAACGAAGCCGGGGGGCTGGTGGGTGCCAACGGCTCGTTGAACCTGAACGTGACGCGCATTGACAACCGTGGGGGTGAACTGTCCAGCCAGCGTGACGTGGTGGTCACCAGCGAGCAACTGGACAATAGCGACGCCGGCAAGGTCATCGCCGGAACGGGGCTGAGCTTGACCGTCGAACATCTGTTCAACCGTGCCAAAGGCTTGTTGTTCGGCGACATCGTGGACGTTGACGGGCAGTCGCTGGATAACTCGGCCGGCACCGTAGCTGGCCAAAACGGTGTGCGTCTGGACCTGTCCGGCGACTGGATCAACAAGGGTGGGGCCGTGAGCAGTGAGGCCGACCTGGAGGCCAGCACTGCGTCACTGGACAATGCCCTCGGCAGCGTTTCCAGCGCAGGCGCCGTGAAGGTCACGGCGGTGGGGGGCGTGAACAACCAAGGCGGCTCGATCAGCACAGACAGCACCTTGGATCTGACCAGTGCCAGCCTCGATAACCGCAACCAGGGGCTGATTTCCGCCAAGGGGGCCGTCGCGGTCACCACCGGCGATTTCGATAACAGCCACAGCGGACAACTGACCAGCACGGACCGCCTGACCCTTGAAACGGCGCAGCTCACCAATCGGGACGGTGCGCGCATCGCCGCAGCACGGGCCATCACGGCCAATGTCACGGGGCTGGATCAGCAGGGCGGGCAACTTTACAGCAACGGCACGCTGAGCCTCGATCTGAACCATGGGCTGCTCAACAACCAGAACGGCCTGATCAACTCGCCGGGTACCCTGCTGCTGAAAAATCTGTCCAGCGTCCAAAACCAGCACGGGGAAATATCTAGCGGCCAGGGCTTCAGCCTCATGGCTGACCACTTCGATAACAGCGGCGGGAAACTGATCAGCGATCAGGCGCTGATCGTTCGCGTGGCTCAGGCGCTCGACAACGTCAAAGGCGTGATCTCGGGGGCATCGCTGGATGCCGGTGCGGCTGACCTGGACAACACCCAAGGTTTGCTGAGCAGCCATGGCGATCTGTCGCTCACTGTCGACAACGCTCTGAATAACCACAACGCCACGCTGATCGCCGACGGCAAGTTGCTGCTGAACGCCGCGAGCGTGGACAACGGCCTGGGCCAGATCGCCAGTAAACAGGACCTGATCGCCAACATCGGCGGCTTGCAGCAACAGGGTGGTCAGTTCATCGCGCTGGGAAGTCTCAGCCTCACCGGTACCCAGCTCGACAACCGTCAGAATGGTCTGCTCAGCGCCAACGGCCTGCTGAACCTGAATGTCGCGAACGTCGACAACCGTGGCGGCGAGATCTCCACTCAGGACGCAATCAGCCTGACCGCCCAGCAACTCGACAACAGCGACGCGGGGCGCGTGGTCAGCCAGAAGCACTTGGCCCTGACGGTGGATCAACTGACCAACCGCAACGCCGGTGTGCTGTCTGGCAACACCGGCCTGAGCCTGACTGGCACACGGCTGGACAACAGCGGCGGCCACCTGCTCAGCCTGCAAAACGTTGACCTGCGCCTGAACGGCGACCTGCTGAACAACCTTGGTCTGCTCAGCAGCGAAGGCACACTGAGCGTGCGCAGCGCCACGCTGACGAACAACGGCGGGAGTCTGTCCAGTGCGGCCGCGTTGAATCTAGACACAACCGGGGCGATCACCAATCAGGGTGGCAAACTCGTCACCGACGGCAGCCTGAACCTCGACAGCGCCAGCCTCGACAATACGCTGAGTGGCAGCATCAGCGGCAAAGGCCCGGTGGCGATTCGTACCGGTGCTTTCGACAATAGCCACAACGGCCGCGTGAGCAGCGCCGACAGCCTTGAGCTGACAGCGGCGCAACTCAGCAACGGCAGCGGTGGCAGCATCGGCAGCAACAAGGCGCTGACGGCCGGCGTCAGCGGGCTCGATCAGCAAGGCGGCACGTTGTTCAGCAACGCCAGCCTGACGCTGGACCTCAACCATGGCCTACTGAACAACCAGGGCGGCCTGATCAACGCCCCCGGCGCCTTGCTGCTGAAAAACCTCGCAGCCGTGAATAACCGGAATGGCGAAATCTCCAGCGCTCAAGGGTTCGCATTCAACGCCGACAGCCTGGACAACAGCAACGGCAAGCTGCTGAGCAATCAGGCGCTGATCGTGCGCGTCGCTCAGGCCCTGACCAACGTCAAAGGCATGATCGCCGCTGCCAGCCTCGATGCACGCAGCGGCACTCTGGATAACAGCGCCGGCACCCTGACCAGCCGCGGCGACCTGACCCTCACTGTCGACGGTCTGCTGAACAACGGCAACGATGGACTGATCAACGCCGCGCAAACCCTCAACCTGCGAGCCACCGGCATCAACAACGTCGGCGGTACACTGCTGGGCACCGCCGCGCTGAACCTTGATCTGAACGGCGCGGACCTGGACAACAGCAACGGCCTTATCACCACCCAAAACCCGCTGACCGTCAGTCACCTGCGTGACCTGAAAAACGCCGGTGGTGAAATCTCCAGCAGCCAGAGCTACAGCCTCACAGCCCGTACGCTGGATAACAGCAACGGCAAGCTGATCAGCAACGGGACCCTGACCCTGACGGCGGATTCGTTGCTCAACCAGTCGGGGCTGATTTCCGGTTGGCAGGGACTGACTGTCAGTGGCGGCAGCCTCGACAACCGCAACGGCGGCACGCTCTCCAGCCGCAGCGGCGACCTTGGGGTCGCGCTGACCGGCGCCTTGCTCAATACTGCCAACGGCGCGCTGGTCAGCCAGAAGGCGCTCAACGTCACAGCCGCCAGCCTCGATAACCGCGGTGGGATTCTGTCCAGCGGAGCAGGGCAGACCTATACCGTCAGCGGCCTGCTGGACAACGGCCAGAACGGCCTTATCGACAGCGGCGCCGCCCTGACCATCAACGCGGATCAACTGGGTAACGCCGCAGGCACGATCAACGCGCAACAGGCATTGAGTTTCACGGGCACCGCTCTGGACAACAGCGCCGGTAGCATCGCGGGGAACGCAGGTGTTTCCCTTGACCTGCTTGGCAACCTGACCAACACCAATGGCAAGCTCGCCAGTGCGGGCGACCTGCTGATCAGCCGCGCAGCGCAGGTCAATAACCAAGGCGGCCAACTGGCGAGCCAACGGGCGCTCACCCTGTTCACCGGTGCGCTGGATAACCGCAATCGCGGCACTGTCGCCGCCAATGACAGCCTGCTACTCACCGCCAGCGGCGCAATCCAGAACGGCAACGACGGCCTGATCTACAGCAAGAACGCGGGCCTGACGGTGCAGGCCGCGAGCCTCGCCAACGGCCACGGCACCGTGCAAAGCCAAGGCGCACTGAACCTGACTGTCACCGGCGACATCGACAGCCAGGCCGGCAAGATCATCGCTCAAGGCGGCGATCTCAACCTCACCGCCAACAACGTCGACAACCGGGGCGGTGTGCTTTCCAGCCTGCAAAACGCCTTCACCGCCCGCATCACCGGGGTGTTGAAAAATGGTTACGACCTCGCGCGCAACGGCGGCATTACCCAGGCTCAGCGCCTCGACATTCGGGCGTTGGCAGGCATCGACAACTACGGCGGGCGGGTTTCTGCGCAAAGCGGCGACGCGTTGATCAACACAGGTAACGGCAATTTCGACAACCGCAACGGCGGGCTGTACGCCAAGCAGAAGATCAGCGTCACCGGCAATCATTTCGATAACAGCGGCGACAACGATGGCCAGATCGCCGGTCAGCAAATCGACCTTGACCTGGCCGGCGCCCTTAACAATCGCCTGGGCATCATCGAAAGCGACAGCACCCTCAGTATCAAAGCGGCCAGCGTCGACAACCAGACCGGCAAAATCCGCGCCTTGGGCACTGGCGGCGTTACCCAGTTCCAGATCGGCGGCCTGTTCGACAACCGTAACGGCACCCTGGAAACCGCCAACACCGACTTGGCGCTGGGCGTAGGCAACCTGCTCAACGCAGGCGGCAGTGTGCTGCATGTAGGCAGCGGCAACTTCGGTATTTCCACCGCCAACGTGATGAACGCTGGCGGCAGCTTCGTTACCCGCGGTGCGCTGACGCTCAATGCGGACAGTTGGACCAACAGCAGCGTGCTGCAGGCAGGGACGCTGAACGTCAACGTCAATAATTTTACGCAGACGGCGAGTGGGCAGTTGTTGGCGTCGACGGCGCTGACAGGATCGGGGGGCAACTGGAACAACGACGGCCTGATCGCCAGTGACGGCACGCTGAATCTGGCGCTTGGCGGTACCTACTCCGGCAACGGTCGGATGACCAGCCTTGGAGTGCTCGGCCTGGGCGCAGGCCAATTGGCACTGGGCAGCGCGGCCAGCATCGCCGGCGGTGCGCGCACCGACATCAATGTCTCGGGACAGGCGAACAACTATGGCCGCATGACGTCAGCGGCCGACATGGTGTTCAACGCCGGGGCCATTGCCAACTACGGAACACTGGGCGCCGCTCAGGCCCTGACCGTGACGACGCCGACGCTCAGCAACGCGCAAGGGCTGATCTTCAGCGGCGCGGACATGCAGTTGAACATTGCCAGCCTGAGCAACCTGACAGGTGATTTCTACAGTCTGCGTAACCTGACCGTCGGCGGATACGGCACTGCACGCGCCAACCAGGTCGCCAACGTGTCCGGTTCGATGGAAAGCGGCGGGGCATTCTCGATCAACGCCACCGCATTCGAGAACCGGACGCAAGGTTCGGATGGGGCACAGAACTTTGCGGTGGGGCGCACGCTGATTTCAGGGTTTATCGCAACGCAATGCCTGGATTGCAGTGGCGATCACTATTCCGTCAACTTCGTTGCAAGGGAGACGTTCAACGCAGGCGAAGACAGCGACACCAGCGCCTCAGCCTTGCTGACGGCGGGCAGCAATTTCTCCTTCACAGGCAGCAGTTTCCTCAATAGCAAAAGCACCCTCAGTGCTGGCGGCAACATCTCCATTCAAGCGGACAACGTTAAAAACATCGGAGCCGTCAGCGGGACCGTCGAGCGCACCCGGACGTACTTCTATGGCGGCGACGTCAACGGCCATGAAATTACAGACGGGGATGTCAATCGCTTCATGGCGAATGTGGTCGCTTATAACCAGCGTGATAACCCTAATTTTCCATACGTCTACTACGTCGCGCCTTCAGGGGAGTTGCGCCTGGCCAAAGTCACTTTTACTAACGGTCGAGAGCCAGGGCACGACGGCGGTTTGATACGAGTCACGAACGTCACAGATTTGCAGACCAACGCGAATGTCTCGAGTCTGACGCTTTCTGGTTACAGCTTCGGGTCTCAGCCAGCTTCACAATACGACCCGAACAACCTTCTGGCGTTACCTGCCGGGCTCAGCACAATGACCCTGGTCAGCGACGTAGAAGTGGCCAAGGACGGCACCAACAGCGCCGGGCGCAGTGCGGTGATTCAAGCGGGCGGCAACGTCTCCATCAGCGCTACCCAGGATTTGCAGAACAGCGTCATCCACGAAGATTACGCCTCGGCAGGCGGCACTAATAAAGTCGGCAGCACTCAGGCGGCGGGCACCGGCAAGACCGTCGTCGTTCGCCTCAATGCTCAACTGCCTCCCAACCTCGCCCAACAGCAAGTCGACCCGACCACCTTGCCGGGCTTCAGCCTGCCGACCGGCCAGAATGGTCTTTTTCGTCTGAGTACCCAAAGTGGAACCGATGCAGCGCCGATCGGGGCTGGGTCTGGTAGCTGGACCCTCACCGGCGCCAGCGTTTCGGCAGCGCAACGTGAACAGTCAGTTCCCAATGCGTCCATCAGCCCGCTACGCGTAGACGCTGTGGGCCAATCGGCCAGTACCTCACAGCAGGTCACAGCCCTCACGCGTGATGACACGGGCGTCAATGTCAGTACAGCCGCGCTGAACACCACCAGCCCAACCGAGGCAGGCAACGCGGGCGTCGTCCTGCCGGTCCGCACCTCCGAACCCGCCAGCGCGACCAGCGTCGGCGCTGTTCCTCGCGCCACGGCGAGCGATCAAGCGACCGCTGTGCTGCCGACCGTGGGCTCCACAACCACCCAAAGCATCGCCAAGGTCCAGGGTTTGCCAAGCTCCGCCGCCAAACCCAGCACCGGCAAATACCTCATCGAAACCAACCCCGTGCTCACCGACCTCAAGCAGTTCATGAGCTCGGACTACCTGCTGGCGGGCCTGGGGTACGACCCGGACACCAGCGCCAAGCGCCTGGGCGACGGCCTCTACGAACAACGCCTCGTACAACAGGCCGTCACCGCACGTACCGGCCAGGCCTTCATCGATGGACAGACCTCCAACGAGGATCAGTTCAAGTACCTGATGAACAACGCCATCGCCAGCAAGGAACAGCTCAACCTGTCCGTTGGCGTGTCGCTGACCTCCGAACAAGTCGCCGCGCTGACCCACGACATCGTCTGGCTTGAAGAGCACGAGGTAAATGGCGAAAAAGTGCTGGTGCCGGTGCTGTACCTGGCGCAAGCCGACAACCGCCTCGCACCCAACGGCGCGCTGATCGCCGGTAACGACGTCACCCTCATCGCCGGCGAAAACCTCGACAACGTCGGCACCCTCAAAGCCACCAACAACCTGTCGGCCATGGCAGGCAAGGACTTGGTCAACAGCGGGCTGATTCAGGCTGGCAACCGGCTGGATCTATTGGCGGGTAATGATCTGACCAACAAGGCAGGCGGCATCATCGCCGGTCGCGACGTGACGTTGACCGCCATCGGCGGCGACGTCACCAACGAGCGCACCCTCACCGCCCTCGACAGCGACGCCCGCGGCCAACTGCACAAGGATTACGTCGACAATGCCGCGCGCATCGAAGCCGCCAATGACTTGAGCATGTCCGCAGGTCGCGACATCAACAACATCGGCAGTGGGCTGCAAAGCGGGCGTGACATGACCCTGAACGCTGGGCGAGACGTCAACCTCGTTTCCAGTCAAGTGGTCAACAGCCTCGTGCTGGACAGCAAGCACACCAGCAGCGACATCACGCAGATCGGCTCAACGGTGAGCGCAGGGCGCGACCTGTCGGTCCAGGCGGGACGCGACGTCAACGCCATCGCCACGCAGATCGACGCCAAACGCGACATCGCCATCGCCGCGACCGAGAACGTCACCATCGCCTCGGCGGCGGACGAAGATCACTACCTGTCCAAGAGCAAGAAACTGACGATCCAAGAGGACCACGTCAGCCAGGTTTCGACCGATATCACCGCAGCCGGCAGCCTCGCCGTCAGCGCCGGGCAGAATCTGGCCGTCATCTCAAGCCGCATCACCGCAGGCGACGAAGCCTACCTGGTCGCGGGCGACAAGCTCGACATCCTGGCAGCCGAGGACAGCGACTACTCGCTCTACGACAAAAAGAAAAAAGGCTCCTTCGGCAAGAAAAAAACCAAACGCGATGAGGTGACCCAAGTCACCAACATTGGCAGCGAGATCACCTCCGGCGGCAACATGATGCTGGTCAGCGGAGGCGACCAGCACTATCAGGTGGCCAAGCTCGACAGCGGTAAAGACCTGACCTTGAACAGTGGCGGGGCCATTGATTTCGAGGGCGTGAAGGATCTGCATCAGGAGAGTCACGCGAAGAGCAACAGCAGCCTGGCGTGGAACTCGATGTCGGGTAAAGGCAGCACGGACGAAACCCTGCGCCAGAGCGAATTGATCGCCAAAGGCAACTTGGCGATCAAAGCCGTGGATGGCCTGCACATTGATGTGAAGCAGGTGAATCAGCAGACCGTCAGCGAAGCGATTGATGCGATGGTCCAGGCTGATCCCAATCTGGGGTGGTTGAAGGATGCGGAAAAGCGGGGGGATGTTGACTGGAAACTGATTAAAGAAACTCACGACGCCTATAAGTACAGCAACTCGAGCCTGGGCCAAGGCGCGATGTTGGCGATCATCATTATCACTACAGTATTGACTGCGGGAGCCGCGAGCGGCGCGATCGGAACATTGGCTGGGGCTCAGGCTGGCGCTGGAACGGCCATGGCGGCAGCCACCACTTCTGAAGCCCTGGCTGCCGGGGGCCAATTTTCAGCAGCTGGATGGGGTAATGCCATGGCGACCGCGGCATTGACCTCTATGGCCAGTACAGGCGCTGTCAATGTCATCAACAATAAGGGCAATTTAGGGGCTGCGCTAAAAGAAACATTCAGCAGTGAAGCATTAAAAAATGCGGCTATTTCGGGAATGGTCGCTGGATTTACTACCGGTGTCATCGACGCAAAGCTAGGAGGTACAACTAAGCCATTCAACAGCCTGACTAAAGGATTCGACCTAACAACAGTTGAAGGTGTTCGAGGCTTCGCACTTCATCTAGGCGCCCAAGGTGTAACGTCGGCAGTCATTGAAACGGCGGTTAAAGGCGGAAGCCTTAGTGATAACTTACTGGGAAATATTTCCAGTCAAGCCGGCGTTGTCGCTGCCGCTGTTGGATTCAGCCAGGTAGGTGACTTCGCCCAGAAACAGTACCTGACAGCGCTCGGAAATAACGACCCGGCTGGAATGGCTCTTTGGGGTGAAGGCGGTGCCGGTAGAGTCTTCTTACACGCGCTTATGGGTGGCGCAGTGTCAGCAGCAACGGGCGGGGACTTTGCGACCGGTGCTATAGCTGCAGGCGCCAGTCAAGCCTCGGCTGGTGCTTTGAAAGCAATGTTTGACAACAATCCGGAGTTGCGCCAGGGCATGGCTCAAATTGTGGGGCTTACAGCCGCGGGCCTGAGCGGCAACGATGTGAATAAGGCGGCTTGGATTTCATTAATGGCGGATCAATACAACCGCCAAATGCACCCGGATGAAATCCCGCTGATCAAAAAAGAAGCTGCCCAATTTGCTCAAGAGGCAAACATCAGCCCAGCGGAGGCTGAACAGAAACTTGCCAAGGCACTGGTGTACTACACCGATAGGAATTGGAATGGCCTGCTGACCCAGCAGGGAGAAGTGCCGAGCGAACTGACGCTGAAATATCTGGGAATAGCGCTGGCGCCTTTAGCGGGCACCTATGCTCCTCCTGGTGGAGACATACCATCGGTGGGGCCAGAGCGAACCTATTCATCGGCGGACACGATAGTGCTGCTCGCAAACTACCGAAGCAATCACGCGGCTGAGTATGCGGATAGCTCCATTAATTTACTGAATCTTCAAAGTATCTACTCCGGTGATCTCCTTGGCGAATACGCGGCGTTCTACAGGAACAATCTGGCCGTCACGCCCGATTTCTCTTCCGCCGCATCAAACGTGGCGAATTCGGCTAGCGGAGCCATCGCAGGTGCCAATGCTGGATTTACGGGCTCACTAGCGTCGGCCTGGGCAGCACTGATGAACCCTAGTGCCGTGACAAACGGCATCATGGGACTGTCCAAAAATCCGTTCGAGAGCTTGGGGGCAGCAGTAGAGACCAGTCAGACCAAGGAAGCGCTGGCGAAGTTGTACGACATGCAAGGGAATTATTTTGCGAGCGCCGAGATCAGGGCGCAAAGCGATGTAGAATTTGCGTTGAATTTTCTTCCAGCCAATCGTATAAAGACGCTAGCTGAATTAGGGGCTTTGACGAAAGCTGATGGCGCTTACTCAGCGTCGACAAGGTTTGAAGCGGCGGGTGGTGCAAAAGGGGGCGCTGTTAGCTCCGGCGCTGAAAATGCGGCCTTGTATCTACCGCTCAAGGATCAACTCTTACAAGAAAACCTGAGCAATATCGCGGCCCAAGACTCAAGGTTAGCTGCGGCCGTGAATGGCAGTGGAACGAGAAGTCTGAACTTTTCCATAGGTCAGGGCACATCTTACGAAGCTAATCAGTTAGGTAAAATCTGGGTTGGCGATGGTGCGATCAAAACAAGTGATGGACTTGGTTTGATTAGCGCAGACGGTACTCGCGTATATAGGCCGCCAACACCAAAAAATTCATCTTTTGCGACAACAGGCGTGCAGGCAAATTTTGAAACGTACAGCGTTAACTCTGTAACAGGTCAGCGCATAAAAGTAAGTAATGGCCATCTGAATGTGGCGGATTAGGAGGAGTGATGCGTGCTGTTATAAAAGGTATTTATAATGATATTTTTGATGTTGAGACTTACAGGCCTGAGAGTGTTGATAACTTTTCTTTGAGTCTTCGTATTCGGATTGGGCTTGATGGTACACAAGGAACAGATGATTTTGAGCTTTTTATCTGCACGCCGAAGTGGCTAGAAGAGACAGTGTGGGAGGCTCGTTGGGGGAGAGGTTTATTAATGGTTCGAGAATATGACTTTTCAACTATTGTTGGATTTGTTCATGATTATGTGAGTCGCTGCGAGGGAGATAGCTGGGAAACCATCGCGATGCAACTAGGAAAGGTGTTCATTTGGGAGTTTGATGATTACCAAATTTAGGAGAATCTTTTCGATGCTGGCGTCACGCTAGTGTTGTTTTTTGCTTGCTGGAAAGAGTTGCTAAGCAAACAGCTAACTCCTACACCAATTTTGGAAATGGGCATGTGGTTGTCTATGGTCCTGAGGGACGTGTACTATATGAAGTATTTAGCTCACGGATTAAGATCGTCGAATGGATCCAAGCACTGAATGTAATGTATTTTCCTAAAAAGGAAAATGACACAAAAGCTTTTGAGGGAAATGTTCTGCAGTCGGTTCTCGAGGATTTAAGATTGAACGATGAAAAGTTATCAGGGAAATATCTCAAAAAAATCTTTGAGTCTGTTTGTTTTGGATATTGGCTCTGAGGGGTTTTTTTTCGTATGTAGGTAACCTTGTTTCATTAGAGCAGGCAATTTCTGTTCTGGGTTTGCTTTCTCCCGATTTTATTGAGTTGGATGATCACGTTTTTTGGCTGCCTAATGCCCAGCAATTCGATCCGCAAAAATTTCATTTAGAGGGGCTGGTCGAAACCGAAGCTGGTCTATTGAAAAAAAAGCAGCTCGGGTAGGGATGTTGAACGATACAAAAATCTATTTTCAATAAATCAGTTCTTTTCAAAGTGGGCAGATGCACCAGATCGACCTTTGTTCAAGGTTGGTCTCTCGAAAGAGAATTATCGTCTTTGTTATTTATTTGCTGAGCAGATCGCAAAATATTGGGGGGTGCGCTTTATCAAGCAGTTTTCCAGAGAGAGCGTTTCAGTTTGAAATTGCTGATAATCTTCTGGATGAATATGGTGTATGTCTGACATTCTGCCAGCCGTAGTTTCGCCTTCTCTACATTGGCACAGGTACATCGGTTAAAGCGGGGTTCTTCCGATAAGGCCATAAAAAGTTTTGGAAAATCTTACAAGTGGAATTCTGTCATAAACACCTGCGTATTCCCAAGGCCATGATCATTAGGGGTTCGGTGGTAGAGGCCGCGCGTAGCGTTCGCTCTGTTCTAGTCAGTGCAGGTGAACCTCGTAGCGCCTTTGAAGCGGCCCTCCCTCAGCCGGCAGGGAGGTCACCCCCCACAATCCCCAGCAACCAAATCCCCTGAAAGATCCCCTCTATCACCCCCCAACACTCCGCCTATTAGATCTCTCCGCGATCAGTACTACGCTAGTTAGCGTCGGCGCGAGCCGCTGCGCTTGACCCTGATAAGGCGATAACAACAAGCACCCTGTGCGACTGTGCTCAGTCGCCTGTTCCCGGCCTGCTTTGCAGGGGCGACGGGAGGGTGGATCCGATCAAAGGTAGATCATCATGGCTAATGAATCGAAGTGCCCGTTCAACCACGCTGCTGGCGGTGGGACCACGAACCGCGACTGGTGGCCGAACCAGTTGAACCTGAACATTCTTCACCAGCATTCCTCGCTCTCAGACCCAATGGGCGAGGGCTTTGATTACGCGCAGGCGTACAAGAGCCTGGATTTTGCGGCGGTCAAGCGCGATTTGCAGGCGCTCATGACGGACTCCCAGGCATGGTGGCCTGCCGATTTCGGTCACTATGGGCCGCTGTTCATCCGCATGGCCTGGCACAGTGCCGGGACCTATCGCACCGGGGACGGGCGCGGCGGGGCGGGTTCGGGACAGCAGCGGTTTGCCCCGCTCAACAGTTGGCCGGACAACGTCAGCCTGGACAAGGCGCGGCGGTTGATCTGGCCGGTGAAGCAAAAGTACGGCAACAAGATTTCCTGGGCGGACCTGATCGTGCTCACCGGGAACGTTGCGCTCGAGTCCATGGGCTTCAAGACGTTCGGGTTTTCCGGGGGACGCGCGGACGTCTGGGAACCGGATCAGGACGTTTATTGGGGCTCGGAAACCACGTGGCTTGGCGGCGAAGAGCGCTACGGCGCGCACAAGGACATGGAGCAGCCGGGGCAGGGCGATCTGGTTGCCGAGCCTGCTAAACACGGCGAAGAGCAGAGCCGCACCGCGGGTGATCGGAATCTGGAAAAGCCGCTCGCTGCGGTGCAGATGGGCTTGATTTACGTCAACCCGGAAGGCCCTGATGGCCACCCGGATCCGGTCAAGTCGGCCATCGATATTCGCGAAACCTTCGGCCGCATGGCGATGAACGACGAGGAAACCGTTGCGTTGATCGCCGGCGGCCATGCGTTCGGTAAGACCCACGGCGCGGGCCCGGCGGACAATGTCGGGCCGGAGCCGGAGGCGGCGGGGCTGGAGGAGCAGGGTTTTGGCTGGCGCAATAAGTTCGGCACCGGCAAAGGGGGCGACACGATCACCAGCGGCCTGGAAGTCACGTGGACGTCAACCCCGACAAAATGGAGCAACCAGTACCTGGAGAACCTCTTCGATTTCGACTGGGAGCTGACCAAAAGCCCGGCAGGCGCTCATCAGTGGCGGCCCAAGGACGGCCGTGGCGCGAACACCGTGCCCCACGCCCATGATCCGAACAAGCGGCAGGAGCCGCGCATGCTGACGTCGGATCTGGCGCTGCGTTTCGATCCGGCCTACGAAAAGATTGCCCGTCGCTTCAAGGAGAACCCCGACCAACTGGCCGATGCGTTCGCCCGCGCCTGGTTCAAGCTCACGCATCGCGACATGGGCCCGTTGGCCCGTTATCTCGGTCCGGAAACACCCACCGAAGAACTGCTCTGGCAGGACCCGCTGCCCGCGCCGCAGGGTCCGTCGTTGGACGACAGCGACGTCACGGCCCTGAAAGAAAAGGTATTGGCATCGGGACTCAGCGTTTCTCAACTGGTGTCCACGGCCTGGGCAGCGGCCTCGACCTTCCGTGGTTCGGACAAGCGGGGTGGGGCCAACGGCGGGCGGCTGCGTCTGGCGCCGCAAAAGGACTGGCCGGTCAATCAGCCTGCGCAACTGGCGAGCGTGTTGCAAACCTTGGAGCGGATTCAGGGCGAGTTCAACGGCGGGCAGGGCAAGCACCTGTCCCTCGCTGATTTGGTTGTGATCGCCGGCAACGCGGCGGTCGAGCAGGCGGCCCAGGCGGCCGGTCAACAGGTGACCGTGCCGTTCGCGCCAGGCCGGGTGGACGCCTCGCAAGCGCAGACCGATGTGGAATCCTTCGGGTTTCTGGAGCCGATTGCCGATGGGTTCCGCAATTACCTCAAGGGCAAGTACAACGTGTCCGCCGAGAAGCTGTTGGTGGACAAAGCGCAGTTGTTGACCCTCACAGCGCCCGAGATGACGGTGCTGCTGGGTGGCCTGCGAGTGCTGGGTGCCAATGTGGACCAAAGCACACACGGCGTCTTCACCTCACGGCCCGGGGTGCTGACCAACGACTTCTTCAAGCATTTGCTGGACATGGGCGTGGAATGGAAACCTGTTTCGGCGAGCAACGATACCTTCGAGGGACGTGATCGCACGACTGGCGAAGTGAAATGGACGGGCACGCGGGTCGACCTGGTCTTCGGCTCACATGCCCAGTTGCGGGCCATTTCTGAGGTGTACGGCAGCGATGATGCCCACGGCAAATTCGTGAAGGATTTCGTCGCGGCCTGGACCAAAGTGATGAACCTGGACCGTTTCGATCTGCGCTGATCGCGCTTTGAGTGTGACGCCAATGAAAACGCCTCCGTTCGGAGGCGTTTTCGTAGGCGCTGATCAGACGCAGGACACCCCGTTACGGCGTGACGTTGGCGTCCAGGAAACGATGGATCTGATCGCCGATTTCGTCGACATGGGTCTCCAGCGCAAAGTGGCCGGTGTCGTAGAAATAGACCTGTGCCTTGGCGATGTCACGCTTGAACGCGGTGGCGCCCGGCGGCAGGAAGAACGGATCGTGCTCGCCCCACACCGCCAGCAACGGTGGCTGGTGCTTGCGGAAATACGCCTGGAACTCGGGGTAGCGTTTCACGTTGTTGGCGTAGTCCTTGAACAGGTCCAGCTGGATTTCATCGTTCCCTGGCCGGGCCACGAAAGCGGCATCCAGGGTGTAGGCCTCGGGGGCGACGCGGTCCGGGTCTTTGACGCCTTGGGTGTATTGCCATTTGATCGAGGGCGCGCTGAGGAAGTCGCGCAGCGCATCGCGATTGGCCTGGCTCGGATCGTTCCAGTAGCGTTGAATCGGGCTCCAGCCGCTGCTCAGGCCCTCTTCGTAGGCGTTGCCGTTCTGGCTGATGATGGCGCTGATGCGCTCAGGGTGCGCAACCGCCATGCGCCAGCCGACCGGTGCGCCGTAGTCGAACACTTCGAGGGCGTATCGCTTCAGGGAGAGTGCTTCGGTGAAGCCGTCCATGGTTTTGGCCAGGTTATCGAAGGTGTAGGCGTAGTGCGCGCGATCCGGGCTGTCCGAAAAGCCGAACCCTGGCATGTCGGGGGCCACCACGTGGTAACGGTCCGCCAGTTTGGGAATCAGCTCGCGGTACATGAAGGACGACGTTGGAAAGCCGTGCATCAGCAACACCGTCGGTTTGGCAGGGTCGCCAGCCTCGCGATAAAAGATCTTCACGCCTTGCACCTCCACAAAGTGATGGCTCACCTTCGGCTGCGGCGAGGGTTGGGGGGCGGCCTGGGCACTGGCGCCGGTCAGCATGGCGACGGTGAGCGTGGTGGAGGCCAGCAAGCGATTCAGTTTCATGGCGGTACTCCTGCAATTGGCTGTGCGGCCCAAGCCGCGTTATGGATGGAGCCGTTGGTGACTCGTTGAGGGCCATGTTGCAGCTTTCCAGGAATCAGCAGAATCCCTTAATCTTGGGAACCGACTTACCAGAAAATGGAAGGATGAATGGATCGCTTCGAATCAATGGCGATGCTCGTAGCAGCCATCGACAACGGCAGCCTCTCGGCGGCCGGGCGGGTAATGCATGTGCCGCTGCCCACGCTCAGCCGGAAAATCACCGAGCTGGAGGCTCGATTGGGGACCCGCTTACTGATTCGCGGGACCCGCAAGCTGACATTGACCGATGCTGGCGTGGCCTATGTCGCGGCGGCGCGGCGGATACTCGAGCAGGTGGACGACGCGGAACGGGAAGCCGCGGGAGAGTTTCAAACCCCCAAAGGCGAACTGGTGATCACTGCGCCTGTGTTCTTTGGCCGTTTGCATGTGCTGCCAGTGGTCACGGACTTCCTGACGCTGTACCCCGAAATCAACGTGCGGTTGCTGTTGGTCGATCACAACATGCACCTGATCGACGAGCACGTCGATATGGCGGTGCGCATCGGCAAACTGCCTGACAGCGCGCTGTACGCCACCTATGTCGGCCCGATGCGTTCAATGGTGTGTGCCAGCCCGCACCTGCTGGCGACCCATGGCGTACCGACGGTCCCTGACGATTTGCGCAGGTTTCCGATCGTCCGCGTCGTCATGCCCGTGCCGACGCCGGGTTGGCAGTTTCGCTCACCGGACGCTGGGGGTGTGGTCGACATTCCGGTTTCACCGCGACTGGCGGTGTCCACTGCTGAGGCCGCCGTGCAGGCCGCGATTCGTGGGGTCGGCGTGGTAAACCTGATGCGTTATCAAGTGCTTGAGGCGATCCAGGCCGGCCAACTGGAACCGTTGCTTGAGCCCTTCGAACTCGATCCATCGCCCATTCACCTGTTGCATGCCTCGCGAGGCCAAATGCCGTTGAAGATGCGCTGTTTTCTGGACTTTGCCCGACCCAGGCTACAAGCAATACTGGCATGAGCGCGCCGCATTCCCGTCGGGAATGCCCCCATGAAAAAGCCGAATTTCCCTTGCGCCGTGCATTCTCGTAGCGTGGCGGTTCCCCTGGATATGGAGTTCATGCCGTGAACGATGCCCCGCTGCGCCTGTACGTCGATGCCCGATTCACCAGTCCCTATGCGATGTCGGTGTTCGTGACGCTGACAGAAAAGGCAATCGACTTCGAACTGATCAAGGTCAACCTCGGCGCCCAAGAGCAATCGGCCCGGAGCTACGCCGAACTGTCGCTCACCCAGCGTGTGCCTACGCTGGTGCACGGCGAATTTGCGCTCTCGGAGTCGTCGGCGATCATTGAGTACCTCGACGAGTGTTTTCCAAGTGTGCCGGTCCTGCCTCGGGGGCTTGAAGACAAGGCCCGGGCACGGCAAATCCAGGCCTGGTTGCGCAGCGACCTGATGCCCATTCGAGAAGAACGCTCGACGCTGGTGATTTTCTACGCACAGGCAGCCGGGCCATTGTCCCCCGAGGGTCAGGCGGCCAAGGCCAAGCTGATCCATGCCGCGCAGGCCTTGTTGGCAGACGGGCGTCAGCATCTGTTCGGCGACTGGTCGATCGCTGATGTGGAGTTGGCAGTGATGCTGAACCGGTTGCTGCTCAACGGCGACGAGATGCCTGAGTCCTTGGGGCAATACGCCCGTCGTCAGTGGCTCCGGCCCAGTGTCCAGGCTTGGGTGAACGTGCAGCGTTCCTCGCTTTGAGCTGTCATCGGGGCTGGCGATGGAGTCAGCCTTGTTTTTAATGAAAGCCTCGGTCGGACTCATCTGATCTGTATTTTTATCGACTATCTGGCGCTGTATTGAAACAGATCCAGCCCCCACAATTACCGTCATCCCCGGTCACGATAATGGGACCGACCCACGCGAACGGGCGCCATGAACGCGTCTGTATCGCGCACATCGAGAGGTGATTTTCATGGGCAAGATGACGCTGTTTCTTCTGGGCTTTCTGGCGCTGACGATCTCCATCGGCCTGCTGGCCACCATCCCGCCGGGCTGATGGCGGAGCTCGGTACTTAACGCTGTGGTCCAAGAGAGCTCGTTTAAGCGGGCGCATCCTTGCTGAGCGATTCAACGATGCGTTCAACGCCATTCCATCCCCAGGCGCTTCAGGCGCGAGGCCAGTGTCGTCGGCTTGACCCCCAACAACTCCGCCGCGCCCCCTTTGCCGAACAGTTTGCCGTTGGCTGCCTGCAAGGCAGCCTGCAGGTTGCTGCGTTCCAACTCGTGCATTTGCGATTCCGTCAAAAAGCCGCCCGAGGGCAGGGGGGCGCTCGCTGACGGGCTGACGGCCTTGGGTTCGTCCGGCAAATCCAGGTTCAGGTCGGCACCGGTCGAGGTGATCAACCCCCGTTCGATCACGTTCTGCAACTCGCGGATATTGCCCGGCCAGGAGTAGTTCTGCAGCCGTTCGATATCGCTGTTGCGCAGTCGCCTGCCTGGCATATTCAGGCGTTTGCTCACTTGCTTGAGAAAATGCGCGGCCAGCGGGGCGATGTCCATCGGGCGGTCGCGCAGGGCTGGCGACTGAATAGGGAACACGTTGAGGCGGAAATACAGGTCTTCGCGGAAATGCCTGGCCCCCACTTCTTGCCGAAGATCCCGGTTGGTGGCGGCGATGATCCGCACGTCTACTTTGCGCGTGCGTTCCTCGCCGACACGTTCGAACTGGCCCTCCTGCAACACCCTGAGCAGCTTGCTCTGCAACTCCAGCGGTATTTCGCCGATCTCGTCAAGGAACAGCGTGCCGCCATCGGCCAGCTCGAAGCGCCCGACACGGTCCCTGACCGCACCGGTGAAGGCGCCCCGGATGTGGCCGAAAAATTCGCTCTCGAACAGCTCGGTGGGAATCGCAGCACAGTTGACCCGGATCAGCGGATGCGCGCTGCGCCGGCTGGCCTGATGAATGGCGCGGGCGATCAGTTCTTTACCCGTGCCCGACTCTCCGTTGATCAGCACGCTGGCGTCGGTGGGGGCGACCACGTCGATCTGTTTGATGATCTTCAGGATCGGTGCGCTCTGGCCCACGATCTCGCGGAAGTTGTGCTCGATGTGGATTTCTTCTTGCAGGTAGGCGTTCTGGTCCTCCAGCCGCTGTTTGAGGACCTTGAGCTCTTCCAGCGCGGTTTGCAGCCGGGCCTCGGTGGTGCGGCGCTCGGTGATGTCGCGAAACACCACCACCGCCCCGGCAATGCGACCGTCGGAGATCACCGGCGTGCTGGTGAACTCGACCGGAAAGAAACTGCCGTCCCGCCGCCAGAACACTTCCTGCCGGCCCTCATGCACCACGCCATCGTGTACGGCCTTGTAGATGGGGCAGTCTTCCACCGGATAGTGGCTGCCGTCCTCGTGGCTGTGGTGGTGAATACGGTGGATGTTCTTGCCGATCATGTCTTTGACTTCCCAGCCGAGCATGCGCGCGCCAGCCGGATTGACGAAGGTCGCCAGCCCCTGGCTGTCGATGGCGTAAATACCGTCGCCCACGGAACTGAGCAGCAACTGGTTGTCGCGTTCGGACTCCTGAAACAGGTTGAGGATGTTGCGCCATTCGATCAGCCCGCCACGCATCGTGCGCTCCGTGTGGGCCTGGTCCTGTTGGTAGCGCTGCTGGCTCGCTTCGCGCATCACCAGAATCAGCTGTGGCTTGCCCTTGAC
This sequence comes from Pseudomonas sp. RIT409, assembly GCF_003052515.2. Classification (GTDB taxonomy): domain Bacteria; phylum Pseudomonadota; class Gammaproteobacteria; order Pseudomonadales; family Pseudomonadaceae; genus Aquipseudomonas. Next base: position 135,780 of record NZ_QARE02000012.1, read on the forward strand.
CTGCAGCGTGGTCGCGGAAATTTCCAGCTCGATGCGTTCGCCGGTCTTGATGTTGCAGCTCAAGTCATCCGTCCAGCCGCGACCCTTGTCCATCACCGCCTGGGTAAACACGATCAGGTCCGCCAATTGGTGCCCGAACAGTTTGCTGACCGGCATTTCCAGCAACGCCTGGCGCGGATGACCCATCAGCTTGCAGGCGGCAATGTTCAGGTCGCCGAAGTGGTCAGCGAAAGGGTCGAGCAGGGCGATGGCCTCGGCGCAATGCTCGAACACCATGTGCCGCGAGGAATAGGCCAGGTCGGCCCAGCCAATCAGCGAATCCGGTTCGTTCATGACTACGAAATCTCGTGGTTGGGCGGTACGAATAATCGTAGTTCTACGGGATTGCGTAGCCAGCGAAAAGCATCAGTAGGCGCCCAATTAACCGGATCAGATCGCGATTGTCTGCGAAATCAACAGGTTAGGCCGCTCGCTCGAACGGCGGATTTTTCTGGCACGGCGTTCGCTGTGGTCAGGGTGTCACCCGGTGATCGAAACAGACCACCGACACACCCTGAGAACGGAGCGACGACATGCCAAGCGTAGACATCAACCACTATCAAGACGGCGACTTTCTGGTCAATTACGAAGAGAAGGTGTTCGAGGACGTCAAAGCCGAACCGGGCGAAAAAGCCTTGCTGACCTTCCACACCATCGCCTTCGAAGGGTCGATCGGGCTGGTCAACATGCTCCAGGCCAAGCGCCTGCTGCGCAAGGGTTTCGAAACCAAAGTGCTGCTCTACGGACCGGGCGTGCAACTGGGTGTCCAGCGCGGCTTCCCGACCCTCGGCGCCGAGGCCTTTCCGGGCCACTTGGCCGTGAACAACCAGATCAAAGCGTTCATGGCTGAAGGGGGCGAGGTCTACGCCTGCCGTTTTGCTCTCCAGGCGCTGTATGGCCAGACCGAGAAAGCGCTGATCGAAGGCATCCGCCCAATCAACCCGCTGGACGTGATGGACCTGCGCCTGCTGATGCGTCGCGAAGGCGCGATGATCATCGATACCTGGACGGCGTAATGCGCTGATGATCGTTCCCACGCTCCGCATGGGAACGCATCCCGGGACGCTCCGCGTCCGTTGTGCCGGCGCAGAGCGCCTGGAGCGGCGTTCCCACGGGGACCGTGGGAACGATCAACACAAATCCGAGAGCCGCAGGAAATACCTGACATGACCACCATCCGCGCCGCCGCCGTTCAGTTCAGCCCTGTGCTGTACTCCCGCGAAGCCACCGTCGCCAAACTGTGCCGTACCCTGCTCGAATTGGGCCGCGAGGGGGTGCAGTTCGCGGTCTTCCCCGAAACCGTGGTGCCGTATTACCCCTATTTTTCCTTCGTCCAGCCGCCGTTCGCCATGGGCAAGGAGCACCTGCAGCTGCTGGAGCAATCCGTCACCGTGCCTTCCGATGTCACCCGCCAGATTGGCGAGGCGTGCCGAGAGGCGGGCATTGTCGCCTCAGTGGGCGTGAACGAGCGCGAAGGCGGCACGATCTACAACGCCCAGCTGTTGTTCGACGCGGACGGCAGCTTGATTCAACACCGACGCAAGATCACCCCCACCTATCACGAACGCATGGTCTGGGGGCAGGGCGACGGCGCTGGCCTGCGTGCCGTGGACAGCGCCGTCGGGCGCATTGGATCGCTGGCCTGCTGGGAGCATTACAACCCGCTGGCGCGCTACGCGCTGATGGCCGATGGCGAGCAAATCCACGTCGCGATGTTCCCCGGCTCCCTGGTTGGGGACATCTTCGCCGAACAGATCGAGGTCACCATTCGCCATCACGCGCTGGAATCCGGCTGCTTCGTGGTCAACGCCACCGCCTGGCTCGATGCCGATCAGCAGGGCCAGATCATGCAGGACACCGGCTGCGCGTTGGGTCCGATATCCGGCGGCTGTTTCACTGCGATCGTCTCGCCGGAAGGCAGGCTGCTGGGCGAGCCGTTGCGCAAGGGGGAGGGCTGGGTCATCGCCGATCTCGATTTGAAACTCATCGACAAACGCAAGCGCATGATGGATTCAGTGGGGCATTACAGCCGTCCCGAATTGCTCAGCCTGCTGATCGACCGCACCCCCACCGCCAAGCTGCACGAGCGCCATGCGCACCCCATGATGCCTGCCCGCGAGGAGCTCGATCATGCAGACCAGTGAATTGCTCGCCGAGCTGCAATGCCATGGCGTCCGCTGGCCGGCCGCCCAGAACGGCCTGTCGCGCAAGGGCGGTGCCGGGCCATCGGACCATAAGGCGCTGACGGTCGAGGGACGGACCATGATGGTGCCCATCCTCAATCAAGCCTCGCAGAATTCTCCCTATCAGGCGCAACCCAGCGCCGATGGCAGCCTGGCGCTGATCTTCCGCGAGGGCGTGCAAGTAGGCCAGGTGAAGATGCCGGGGGTGCCCAACTTCTACAGCCGCAGCACCGCTGACGGCATTCCCTACTGGAAAATCGCCACCTTGCACAGCGCCGATGTGCTGGCCACCACGGTGTTGCAGCACTGCATTCGGTTCAATGATCGCAGCACGTCCTGCCAGTTCTGCGCCATCGGCCAGTCGCTGGCGGCGGGCAAGACCATTGCCCGCAAGCGCCCGCAGCAACTGGCCGAAGTGGCCAAGGCGGCCGTCGAGTTGGACGGGGTGAAGCACATGGTCATGACCACCGGCACCCCCCAGACCCCGGATCGCGGTGCTGCGATTCTCTGCGAGTCGGCGGCCGCCGTGACGGCTGCGGTGGACCTGCCGATCCAGGCCCAATGCGAGCCGCCGGATGACGACCGCTGGTTCCAGCGGCTGGCCGACAGTGGCGTGGTATCGCTGGGCATGCACTTGGAAGCCGTCACCGAAGAGGTGCGCCAGCGGATCATGCCTGGCAAGGCCGAGGTGCCGCTGAGCCGGTATTTCGAGGCGTTCGAGGCGGCGGTCGAGGTGTTCGGGCGCGGCCAGGTCAGCACCTACATCCTGGCGGGCCTGGGTGACAGCGAAGAGGCGATCACCGACATGAGCGAGCGCCTGAGTGCCCTGGGCGTCTACCCCTTCGTGGTGCCTTTCGTGCCCATCGACGGCACGCCGCTGGCCCATCACCCCAAACCCGACAGCGCCATGATGGCCCGTCTCTACCCGCAGATCGGGGCCAGCCTGCGCCGCCACGGATTGCACTCGGACAACATCAACGCAGGCTGTGCGAAGTGCGGGGCGTGTTCGGCGTTGAAACATCATGAATAAAGGCGCGACCCATCGCTTTTTGTAGAAGCGCGCTTCTGCAGGCGGTATTCATTCCACGGGAGACGCATCATGAACAATCTGGCCTTTGCCCTCGTCGACAGCACGTTCGAACCCTTTCGTGCCGGCGAACTGGTGGTCAAGCCCGCCACGGAAAACTGGGAGAAGCAGGCCTACTTCGCACTGCGCCGTGCGGTGTTTTCCGATGAGCAGCAATTGCTGGCGCACGACAAGGACAGCCACGACTTCCAGGCGATTGCCATCGTCGCCTTGGCCGGCAACTGCGGAATGGCCGATCAAGTGGTCGGTGCCGTGCGCATTTATCCGTCCTCGGAGGAGACGGTGCCGAGCCTCTGGTTTGGCGGTCGACTGTGTGTCGCCCAGGCTTACCGACGGCACAGCATGATCGGCAAGGCGTTGGTCAACGAGGCGGTGTCGCGGGCCAAGGAACTGGGCTGCGAAACCTTTCGTGCCACCGTTCAAGCGCCCAATGAGGCGTACTTCCATGGCTTGCACTGGCGGACCCTCGACCGACTGGACGTGCTCGGCCAGCCTCACTGCCTGATGCAGGCAGACCTGGCGAGTTACCCGTTGATGCCGCGTCAGGTCTCGCTGCAGCCATTGAAGGGGGCGCGTCATGGCTGAGCTCATCGACCTCGGCGCACTGCTCGACACCCTCCGCCACACGCCGGCCATGGCGTCCAAACAGGCGATCCAGCAGCCTGCGCAGGCGATGGCCGCGGTTGACCAACCTTTGAGCCGTGAAGCGCTGTACGCGTTGCCCGGCGACGACACCGCGGCGATTGCCTGCGGCGACCAGTTTCAACTGCTGGCCATCGAAGGCATGTTGCCCGGTTTCGTCAGCGCCGCGCCCTGGTTCGCAGGCTGGTCGGCGGTGATGGCCAACGTCAGCGACATCACTGCCATGGGCGGTCGGCCCACGGCGGTGGTCAACGCTTACTGGCACCACGATCAGGCGCAGTCGCACGCCATCCTTGCCGGTATTCGCGCGGCGTGCGACGCCTACGGGCTGATCCTCGCGGGCGGGCACACCAGCCTGGCGGCCAATCACCCGGCCGCATTGGCGGTGGCGATCACCGGGACCGCCAGCCGATTGCTGTCGACCTTGCACGTCAAGCCGGGGCAAGTCATCGCCATGGCCGTCGACCTCGAAGGCGTCTGGCACGCCGACAGCACGTACTGGAAAGCCTTCGAAGGCGTACCCGCAGAACGCCTGCGCAGCAAGCTCGAAGTGCTGCCGCGGCTGGCAGAGGCGCAATGGCTGCAGGCGGCCAAGGACATCAGTAACGCGGGGGTACTGGGCAGTCTGCTGATGCTGCTTGAAACCACCGGCTGCGGGGCCGACGTCGACCTTCTGCGCCTGCCTTGCCCAGCCGACGGCGACCTGTTGCGCTGGCTTCAGGTGTTCCCCAGTTACGGCTTTCTCATGACCCTGAACGAGGCCGATTGGCCCAACGTTCAGGCCGCGTTCGCCTTCGAGGGCCTGCGCTGCGAACGCATCGGTCAGGTCACCGACAGCGCCGAATTGAGTGTCCAGCACGGCCTGCAGCGCCGTGTCTTCTGGAACCTCCACGAGCAGCCGTTCACCGGCTTCAGCTACGCCCACCTCGATCTTTCACCGTTGTTCGTACACAAGGAGCACTGACATGCCCGCCGTCAACTTCAGGATTCGCTGGCCCAATGGCAAAGAGGCCGCGTGCTATTCGCCCTCGACCGTGATCTACGACCATCTGCAAGAAGGCGCCAGCTACCCGTTGGCCGATTTTCTCCAGCGTGTGGAAGGTGGGTTGAACAACGCGTCGGAGCGGGTGAAACAAGTCAAAGGCTTTTACTGCAGCTCGGCGATGGACACCCTCGGCATGCTTAAAGGCCAGGCACAGGTGCAGGAGGACGGGGCGGTGGAGGTGCTCAGCATGAGGACAGAAGGCGGTGGCCGAGTGACTGGGGCCGGGTGGAGTTCTTTTTGATTAAACCCGGTTCCTCTGTCCTTCATTTCAACCACATATTCTTTGGAGCCATGACCATGCCCAGCTCGATCACCCCCCTCAAAACGCCGCACCACAGCGTGATTATCGTTGGCGGCGGGCAGGCCGGCCTGTCGGCCAGCTATTACCTGCAGCAGCAGAATGTCGACCATCTGGTGCTGGAAAAGCACAGCGTCACCCACACCTGGCGCGACCAGCGCTGGGATGCGTTCAGCCTGGTCACTCCCAACTGGCAATGCGCGCTGCCCGGCTACCGGTACAGCGAAGAGCACGGTGGGCAGGACCCTCACGGCTTCATGAAGAAAGACCAGATCAATGATTACCTCGCAGGCTTCGTCAGGGCGGTCAATGCGCCGGTTCGCGAAGGGGTAGCGGTCAAGCGCGTGACCCCTCGGCCAGCGGGAGGCTTCGACGTGCAGACGTCCCATGGGGACTTCACCGCCGATCAGGTGATCTGCGCCTCGGGTGGCTATCACACGCCGATCATTCCGCGTCTGGCCGAGCGCCTGCCGGCAGGCATCACGCAGATTCACTCCGAGCAGTACCGCAATCCGCAGGCGCTGCCGGAGGGCAATGTCCTGGTGGTCGGCTCCGGGCAGTCCGGGGCGCAGATCGCCGAGGACCTTCATCTGGCCGGTCGCAAGGTGTACCTGGCCGTGGGCGACGCCCCGCGATGCGCACGCTTCTACCGTGGCAAGGACGTGGTCGATTGGCTCGCCGAGATGGGCTATTACCAGATCGGCGTGGATACCCATCCTTTGCGCGAGGGGGTGCGGGACAACACCAACCATTACGTCACCGGTCGCGATGGCGGCCGGGACATCGATCTGCGCAAATTCGCACTGGAAGGGATGGCGTTGTTCGGTCGGCTGGACGGACTGGTAGGCGATGTGCTGCAGTTTTCGACGAACCTGGCCGACAGCCTCGACAAGGCCGACGCCGTCTACAACCGCATCAATGCCTCCATCGACGCGTACATTGCCGAGCAGGGCATCGAGGCGCCGGCGGGCGAGCGCTACGCGCCGGTTTGGGCCCCCTCGCAGGAACAGGCGCAATTGAGCCTGAGCGAAGCGGGCATCACCAGCATCATCTGGTGCATCGGTTTCACCCCGGATTTCAGCTGGGTCGATGCGCCTGTATTCAATGGCCGTGGCCATCCGGGCCATGTGCGTGGGGTCACGACGCAGCCGGGCTTGTATTTCCTCGGCTTGCCGTGGCTATACACCTGGGGTTCCGGCCGTTTCTCGGGCGTGGCGCGGGATGCGCAGTACCTGGTGGAGCACATCGCCCGGGTGCGGGCCAAGCACAAGGTGGCGTGAGCAGCCAGGGTGGGCGCGCCGGCAACGGTGCCGGGCACGCCCTATGCGGTGGATATCACAGGGGGAAGCTGAACTCGAAACTGGCGGCCAGATGGTCGGACGGGCCTGCTGCGCTCACGCGTCCCGTGGCCACCGGATCGATCGTTCCGTTGCTGACCGCGTAATCCAGCATGGAGGCGGGCTGCGTACTGGGGTGGGTCTCCGACGCCGGCAGGGCCAGTTGGGCAAGCTCGGGCGGCGAAATCCAGTTGCCTTGCGCCGTCGTGGGCCGCGGGTCTCTGTTGAAGTCGCCTGCCATCACGAAACGCGTCGGCGTGTGCCAACTGACCTCCCTGAGCATGCGCGGCGCGTTCGAGCCCCCGTTGGAAATGGCGTGGAAGTTAAAGGCGGTAACGGTGTGCCTTGGTGCGTTTCGCCAACGGATTTCGACGCCGAGCGCCGGTCGGTAGGAGGGGGCGTCGTTCGCCGTGGGCAAACCGTCGGAAACGACAACCGGGCTGACGGCTTCGATGTCGCTGCCACTGGCGACGAGGATGGCCAGATTCACCCGCAGCCGCTGAACGTCGAGAAAGAAGATCTGATATTGCTCGCCGCGTGTGGTACTGCCTGCTTGCCACAGGTAGTGACTGACCCTGAGCGTATTGCCGAACTGGTCCTGTGGGAAGTGGTCTGCGACGTGAGCCGCTGATGCGGGCGGCTGCCCGGCCTCTTGAAGCATGACGATGGCATTTTCTCGGGCCAGCGCCAGTACGAACGTGCGCCATTTGGTGTCGGTGGCTTCGGACGAACCTTGCATGTTCCACGTGGCCAGGCTCAGGGTTCTGGGCGTACCCGTGGACGAACGACCCACCTCGATGCGTGTGCCCTGAGCGTCGTTGATCACCCGCGCGTGGTGATAATCCCTCAACGCCCCTTGCAGCTGAATGCGCGACATCCACGGTCCGTAAGCTGCACCGACGATGATCTGCAGCATCCGCAACGCATCGGCGTGGTCCAGTGCCATCGGCCCGTGGGGCGCACGCAGGCCGTTCATGATGAAGCTGTGATGCAGGTGATAAAAACTGAGCAGTACCGGGAACGTGCCTTGGGGGCGGACACGGCTGATCAGGCTGATGAAACCCGCGTCGTTATAAAGCCGACTGAACAGCGAGGTGAGTGTCTGCGCGAGCTGGCATTGCATTGGCTCGTTGGCGCTGCGCATGTAGTGGAAGGACAAGGTGTAGGTCAGGTAGGCCGCGTTGTGGCGAGCGTCTTCCGGACTGGACGAAGCTAACTGGACAATGTCGGTGATCACCACTTCAAGCTGAGTTTCAAAGGAATTGAACCCGTCAAGCGTCAATAAGTGTTGATCGATGTAATCGCGGATAGTTGAGCGAATCGGCATGCTGGATCTCGCACTAAAGGGTTATCAGTGAATGCCTGTCGTTTATCGAGAGAACACGACATTGAGTTCGCCGTTATGCGAGGCAGCCGAAGGGCTGGCCGTGCTGCAGGTCAAGGAATGGCTCAACGCGGGCGGGCTGATCGCGTTGCCGTCATAGCCGTACAGTTCCAGCGCGCCGGTGTTTCCGGCAAATATCAGCTTGAGTAGGCCGTTATGAATCGTGATGCCGGGCGAATGCTCATACGCCTGGTCGATCAAAAGCACGCGCCGGCTCCATTTGAAGCCGTCGTATTTCATCATCCAGAAGCGTCGGTCTCTCCGGTCCCGGTAGAACAGGTGAATCATGTTTTGATAGGTGATCGCTACCGGGCTCAGGTGGGTCATCGCCGGGCCGTCGCTGCCGGTGGGGACGATCGAGGAGCGTGTCCATTCCATCATGTCCGATGACGACTTACGGAAGATGTTTTCGCTGTCGGGCACTGTGCAGAACATATGCATGACGCCGTTGAGCGCAGCGAAAGTCGGTGTTTCCGAGAGGTCGCCGAACAGGCGAGGAACAGCGACAAAGCGTTTCGAGACTTCATTGTAACGGCACACTTTCATGTGCTGCTTGTTGTTCGCGTAGATCAGGTACAACCCGTCGTTATGGCTCACCAGTGCAGGCACGATACTGCTGACAGCGTCGACTCCGTCTACAAAATCCCAACCCAGTGCGCCGCGCTTACTGATGACTTTAACGTTGCCGAGTTCTTCATCCAGGTAAGTGCAGTACATCAGCCCATGGTGCACGGCTGTTCGGCAGCCCCGATCGGAGGCCGAGTAGAGTTCAATTTCGTCGCTCAAGATGCCGTTGAGGTTATGGGTGTAATACAGGTGCATGAGGGTGTGATCCATCTATCAATGAGTGGGTCACGTAAACAGCCCCGTTGGCATCGGCCAATGGGCCATTTCTGCCGAGCAGGTCCGGCGTTCCGGACGGACAGCGAGGGAAATCCATGCAAGGTATGTAGGAACACGTCATCGACGTTCCACAAATGGATGGCGAACGCTAGCTGCCGGACGGCGCACGGCGGACCTTGACGAGCATCTGTAACGGAATGATACTTCGCTCAAATTCATATAGATGACTAGATAACTACAACAGCGAAGCCGCCATGAATCGTCTATCCAGTGATGTCCGCCTGCCGCTTTACCAACGTCTGCGTGATCAATTGGCCGAGCAGATTGCCAACAACCGCTGGCGCCCCGGTGAGGCCATTCCCACGGAGGCCGCGTTGTCCACCGAGTATTGCCTCTCCACTGGCACCGTGCGCAAAGCCATCGATATGCTGGTCAACGAGAATATTCTCGAACGCCAGCAGGGACGTGGGACCTTCATCCGCCGCCCTCAGTTCCAATCCTCGCTGTTCCGCTTCTTTCGCTTTCAAAGCATGGCCGGCGAGCGCCAGGTGCCGGAAAGCCGCATCTTGTCCATCGAGCCGGTGACTGCGCCTTCCGCCGTGTCGCAAGCGTTGGGCTTGCCGCTGGAGGCGCCCGTCATCCGCATGATCCGCCTGCGTCTGCTCGACGCCCAGCCGGTGCTCGCCGAAGAAATCTGGTTGCCTCAGGTGCAGTTCCAGGCCCTGCTCGAAAACGACCTGAGCAAAGAGGGCCCGCTGCTTTATCCGATCTACGAGACGCTGTGTGGCCAGGTGGTGGCCTACGCCGAAGAAACCCTCACCGCCGAGGCCGTAAACGACGTGCATGCGCGTCTGTTGCAAGTGCCCGAGGGCAGCCCCGTGGTGGTGATCGAACGCCTGGCCCGCAACTACGCCGGTCAGCCACTGGAGTGGCGGCGCTCGCGAGGGCATGCCAGCCATTTTCGATACAGCGTGGATATTCGCTGATTCAAAGATGCCTTGAGGGAAGGCGCCGCTCTTGCCCCAAAGGCCTCATGTTTGCCCTTGCTGTACAAGCCAAGCCTGTCACTCAGAACGGGCCCCACAACAACTGCCGCACCTACGTATAAGGACAACAAGCATGTTCAACTGGTATCGACAAGTCACCCCACGGGAGCGCAAGACGTTCTGGGCCTGTTTCGGCGGGTGGTCGCTGGACGCCCTGGAAGTCCAGATGTTCGGTCTGGCCATTCCGGCGCTGATCGCCGCATTTGCGTTGAGCAAGAGCGATGCCGGGCTGATCAGCGGTGTGACCCTGGTCACCTCCGCACTCGGTGGCTGGCTCGGCGGCACGCTGTCGGACCGTTACGGTCGCGTGCGGACGTTGCAGTGGATGATTCTCTGGTTTTCCTTCTTCACGTTCCTGTCGGCGTTCGTCACCGGCTTTCATTCGCTGTTGATCGTCAAGGCGCTGCAGGGCTTCGGCATCGGGGGCGAGTGGGCCGCGGGTGCGGTGCTGATGGCCGAAACCATCAATCCCAAATACCGCGGCAAGGTCATGGGCACGGTTCAAAGCGCCTGGGCGGTGGGCTGGGGCCTGGCGGTGGGTGTGTTCACGTTGATCTATTCCTTCGTGCCGGCGGATATCGCCTGGCGGGTGATGTTCCTGGTCGGCCTGTTGCCGTCCTTGCTAATCATCTGGGTGCGCCGCAACGTCGAAGAACCGGACAGCTTCCAGCGTCTGCAAAAAAACAACGCCACCGGTCAGAGTTTTTTCAAGTCCATGGCTGGTATCTTCCGACCTCAACTGCTGCGCGTAACCCTGCTGGGTGGCCTGCTGGGCCTGGGTGCCCACGGCGGTTACCACGCGGTGATGACCTGGCTGCCGACCTTCCTCAAGACCGAGCGCAACCTGTCGGTGCTCAACTCCGGCGGATACCTGGCCGTGATCATTTTCGCGTTCTGGTGCGGTTGTGTGGCCAGTGGCTTCATGATCGATCGTATCGGCCGCCGGATGAACATCGTGCTGTTCGCCCTGTGCTGCGTCATCACCGTGCAGTGCTACGTGTTTCTGCCACTGACCAACACGCAGATGCTGTTCCTGGGTTTCCCGCTGGGCTTCTTCGCCGCAGGCATCCCGGCCAGCCTCGGGGCGCTGTTCAACGAACTGTACCCGGCAGACGTGCGCGGGGCAGGCGTCGGCTTCTGCTACAACTTCGGTCGCGTGCTGTCGTCAGTGTTCCCTTTCCTGGTAGGGCACATGAGTGAGTCCATGTCCCTGGGTTCGGCCATCGGCATCGATGCCGGTATCGCCTATGGCGTTGCCGTGATCGCCGCGCTGTGCCTGCCGGAAACCCGCGGCCGCAGCCTTGAAAACAGCGCTGCTGACGCCACAGGCAGCGCGCCGCGCAGTGAAACCGCCAGCGCTTGATGTTTCCTTATGGCGGCGGGTTCGGTGACACCGCAACCTTCCGCCTCTTCCGATAGATGAGACCCATGTCCGACACCTTTCCCGCGTCGATCCTCGGTATCGACGGCCACGCACACGTATTCAGCAGCGAGCTGGATCTGACATCGGCACGACGCTACTCACCGGATTACGACGCCACGCTGGCGATGTATCAGCACACTCTGCACAGCCATGGCCTGAGCCACGGCGTGCTGGTGCAGCCGAGCTTCCTGGGCACCGATAACCGTTATTTGCTCGACGCATTGAAGCAAGCACCCGAGCAACTGCGCGGCGTGGCGGTGGTGGAGCGCGACATCGCTCGCGCCGAACTGGAGGAGATGGACCGCCAAGGCGTGGTCGGTATCCGCCTGAACCTCATGGGCAAGGCGCTTCCGGACTTTTCCGAGCCGCAATGGAAGGTCCTGTTCGGGCACGTCGCTGAACTCGGCTGGCACGTTGAACTGCATCGGCACGTGATGGACATCCCTACGCTGATCCATGGCCTGATGCCGTTTGGCGTGAAGATCGTCGTCGATCATTTCGGTCGCCCCGATGCGCGATCTGGCCTCGATCAGGCGGGCCTGCGTGAGATGCTGGAACTGGGCTTGAGTGGTCAGGTCTGGGCAAAGGTCTCTGGCATCTACCGGCTGGAAGGCACCCCTCAAGAAAACCTTGAGTTCGCTCGCGTGCTGCTACCCTTGCTGCTGCAAACCTTCGGCCCGCAGCGACTGGTGTGGGGCAGTGACTGGCCGCACACCCAGCATGAACAGCGGATCAGCTATGCCTCGGTGGTCGAGCAGTTGCAGGCGCTGGGCTGCACACCGCAGGTGATGCGCTCACTGCTGATCGAGTCGCCGCAGGTGCTGTTCGATTTCTCGGTGGTTGAGGCGTGAGACGCGGTCTGAAGGGCGTCGCTGAAGTGCTTCTGCCGAAGGCGTAGAAGCGCGCTTGGTCTGGGCCGCACTCGGACGATGGCGTCAATTCAGACACAGTGATGTTGAAGGATAGATCGCATTCGTCCGAGTGCGGCTCAGACCAAGCGCGCTCCTACTGGGGTGCTTAGCTACCTGATGTCCACCCCCCACCCAACGCCACCGCCAACCCGACGCTGGCCTGCAACCGACTAGTGTCCACTTCCTGCAACCTTCGCTGCGCCTGCAACGCATTGGTCTGCGCCGTCACCACGTCCAAATAATTCACAGCCCCCGCCTCATAGCTGCTGGTCGCCATGCGTTCGGCGCTTTGTGCAGCCTGCACGGCGGCTTGCTGGTCCTGGGATTCCTGCTCCAGGTCACGCAACTGGCCCAGGTTGTCTTCCACTTCACGCACGGCTTTGAGTACCTGACTGTGGTACTGCGCGGCGGCTTCTTCGAACTCAGCCTTCGCCTGGCGCTCGTTGGCGCTGCGGCGGCCGCCATCGAAGATCGGCAGGCTGACCAGCGGCCCCAGCGCCCAATAGCGGTTGGCCGCCGCCAGCAGGTTGCCGCTGCCTTGGGTCTGGCCGCCGAGCAGACCGGTCAGGCTGAAATCGGGATACCACGCCGCTTTTGCCACGCCAATGTTGGCGTTGGCGGCGAACACGCGACGCTCGGCGGCGGCGACGTCGGACCGTTGTTGCAACAGGCTGCCGGGGAGCGCCTGGGGGATGTCCGGCTGCTTCAAGGGTTCAGCATCATGGACGAGCGCGAAGTCGCTGGGCAGCACGCCCACCAATTCGGCGATGGCGTGTTCACTCAGGTTGCTCTGGGCCTTCACATCGTCCAGTTGCGCCCGGGCCTCGGCCAGTTGGCTTTGGGCACGGGTCAGGTCCAGCGCCGAGGCGATCTTGCCTTCATAGCGGTCGCGGGTCAGTTGCAGGGCCTGGGTGTAGTCGTTCAGTGAGGCTTGCAGAATTCGGCTTTGCGCATCCAGCCCACGGGCCTGAACGTAGAGCGTCGCCAGTTGCTTTTGCAGGCTCAGGCGCGCGACGGCCAGGTCGTCTGCGGAGGCTTGAGCCTGGGCGTCACCCGCTGCCACCTGGTTGCGAATCTTGCCCCATAGGTCCGGGTCGAAATTGAGGCTAAAACCGGTCGTGTCGCTGTTGTACACCGAAGGCTGAGCGTTGCCGCGCAGGGGCCTGCGGTCCGACTGCCGCTGACGCAACGGCGCCACACTGGCGTTCACCTGCGGGAACAGCCCGGCGTGCAACTGGCTGGCATAGGCCACCGACGCCTCGTAATGGGCAAGGGCCGCTTTCAAGTCGGGGTTAGCGTCCAGTAACCGGTGTTGCAGTCGATCGAGTTGTGCGTCCTGAAACACCGCCCACCATTGGCGTTGCAACTGATCGGCGGGTTTCGCCGGACGCCACGGCCCTGCGTCTTCCTTGAAGTGCTCAGGCATCGGGACGGCAGGGGGCGTGTAGTTCGGCGCCAACGAGCAGCCTTGCAAGGTCAGCGCGCCCACCATGGCCAGCGCGAGGTATTCAAGCCTTGGGCGCATGTGCACCTCCGGCGTCGGCCACTTGCACCGCGTCGTTTTCACGCAGGGCATCGGGCGGGTTGTCGATGACCTTGTCGGCGGCCTGCAGGCCTTGATCGATCACCAGCCGGTCGCCCAGGTCCATGGCGATGTGAATGTTGCGCAGGTGCACATGACCGCTGCTGTCCAGGGTCGCGGCCTGCGTGCCCTTGGCCCGGAAAATCAGTGCACTGGCCGGGATGCTCAGACCCTGGCTGCTTGCGGCGACGGGTAAGGTGGCATCGGCGTAATCGCCGGGGAGCAGCGCGCTATCGGGGTTATCGGCAACGAACTGTGCCAGCAGCGTACCGGAACGTGGATCGACCGCCGTGGAATCCCCCAATAGCGTGGCCTTGTAGGTCTGCCCCGGGTGTTCTGGCACGCTCAACTGCACCGACAGGCCGGGGTGGATGACACTGGCGTAGTTTTGCGGAATCGGCACGTAGAGGCGCAAGCGATGGGTGTCGGCCATGCTGAACAACGGCGTGCCGCCACCATCGTCGGCCTTGATCAACTGGCCTATGTCAGTGTTGCGTGCGGTGATCGTACCGGTGAATGGCGCCCGAATGATTTTGTACGCCGTCAGGTCATTCAGGCGTCGGTAATCCGCTTCAGCGGCCTGCACATCGGCTTTCGCAGCCGTGGCAGCAGCGACCTTTTCATCCACTTCCTGTTGCGACACCGAATGCGTCGCGAGCAGGTGTTGCCACCGTTCGGCAGTGGTTTGAGCGATGCGTGCGTTAGCCTGTTGCTGAGCCAGATGGGCGCGTGTCTGCACCAGTTGCTGGTCCAGTTCCGGGCTGTCGATGTGGGCCAGGACCTGACCGGCCTGTACCTGCGTGCCGATGTCAGCACTCCAGTCTTTCAGGTAGCCGCTGACCCGAGCGTTGATCGATGCCTTGCTCCAGGCCTCCAGCCGTGCTGGCAGTTGCAGGATGTCGCCCTGAGCCTTCCGTGATGGCGAGACCACGGTCACCACCGGCATGGACTGGCTTTCGGTCCAGGCCGCGACGTCATGGTCATGACGGGTGCGTGCTGCCAGGCCGTTGGCGACCAACAGCGCCGCCAGGGTCAGGCCGCCGACGCCGGTCAGCATCAGGCGTTTACGCGAAGGGGTGTTTTCAGACGACATGGGGTGTTTCTCCATCCAGTGCACGTGGGGCGGCAGCTTGAGGTTTCGAATGACGGTGCACGAGGCTGAACACCACGGGCACGAACAGCAGGGTGGCGGTGGTGGCGAGCATCAGCCCACCGATCACTGCACGGCCCAGCGGCGCGTTTTGTTCTTGAGAGAGGGCCAGCGGCAGCATGCCGATGATCATCGCCAGCGCAGTCATGCACACCGGCCGGAAGCGCGTGTAGCCACCTTCCAGCGCTGCGAGCAAGGCGTCGCCGTGTTCGGCCAGGCGTTCTCGGCAGAAGCTCACCACCAGAATCGAGTTGGCGGTCGCGACACCCATGCACAGGATCGCCCCGGTCAGCGCCGGCACCGACAGCGAAGTCCCGCTGAGAAACAGCATCCAGACAATACCGGCCAGCGCCGCCGGTAATGCCGTGATAATCACGAACGGATCGATCCAGGATTGGAAATTGATCACGATCAGCAAATAGATGAGCACCACGGCGCCGAGCAGACCGAAGCTCAGGCCGCTGAAGGCTTCATGCAGCGCGTCGATCTGGCCGTGCAGGCTGATCACCGCGCCTTTGGGGCGAAGGTGGGCCATGCCGTCGATGACCTTTTGTACATCCCGGGCCACGCCGCCGAGGTCGCGGCCTTGCACGTTGGCGAACAGGTCCAGGGTTGGCTGAATGTTGTAGTGGGTGACGACCGCCGGGCTGTCGACCCGTTTGATCGTGGCCAGGGCACCAAGAATCTGTGACTGGCCTGTGCTGCCGGTGATCGGCAGGGCTTCCAGCGCTGGCAGGCTGTCCAGCCGGTATTGCGGGGTCGCGGCGACCACCGAATAGGACACCCCGTTCTTCGGGTTGAGCCAGTAGGTCGGCGCCACTTGTGAGGTCCCGGCCAACGAGGCGCCGAGGCTGGTGGTCACGTCTTTTTCGGTGATGCCCAGTTGCTTGGCGCGCAGGCGATCGACATCCACCTGCATCGAGGGGTAACCGGTGGACTGCTGAATGCGCAGGTCGGTGATCCCCGCAACGTGTTGCAGCCGACGCTGCAACTCCAGCGCATAGGCGCGGTTGGCGGCATCGTCGCGGCCGGAGATTTTCACGTCCAGCGGCGCCGGGTTGCCGAAGTTGAGGATCTGGCTGCTGATGTCCGCCGGCAGAAACGCAAACTGACTGCCGGGAAAACTGCGTGGCAGGGCCTCGCGCAGGCGTTTGACGTAGTCCTCGGTCGGTGCGTGGTGCGCTTTCAACGTGACCTGAATGTCGCCATCCTGTGGGCCGATCGTGCCGCTGCTGCTGTAGGCCATGTCGATGCCACTCAGGGGGATGCCGATGTTATCGATCACCGTGTCCAGTTCGTCGGCCGGGATGATCTCGCGAATGCGTTGTTCGATACGGTCGAAGGCCGCAGCACTTTCTTCGATCCGCGTCCCCAGCGGCAGACGCACGTGCAGCGACAGGGCGCCCGCGTCGGTGGCCGGGAAGAAGTCTTCGCCCAGGCTCGGCAGCAGCGCGAAGCTGGCCAGCACGCAGGCGAGGAAGCCGAGCAGGAAGGCTTTACGGCGCTTCAGGGCCAGGCCCAGCAAGCCGTAATACACGTCGCGAACGTTCGAGAAACGCTGTTCGAACCCCTGTTGGAAGCGTAAGGCAGCACGCAGGATGGCGTGGCGCTGGCGGCCATGCTGGTCGCCTTCATGGTGGTTGATGAAGGCATCTTCCGGGTGGTGGCCTGGGCCGCTTTCCAGCCCGTGAGGTTTGAGCAGGAACATCGCCAGCGTTGGCACCAGGGTGCGCGACAGCAGAAACGAACTGCCCATGGCGAAGATCACCGCCAGCGCCATCGGGCGGAACAGGTAACCGGCAATGCCTTGCAGCATGAACATCGGCACGAAGACGATGCAGATACACAGCAGCGAGACGAACGCCGGGCCGACGATCTGCCGCGCGCCGTCCATGATCGCGTCTTTCACCGCCTTGCCTTGTTCCAGGTGCCAGTTGATGTTCTCGATGGTCACCGTGGCGTCGTCCACCAGAATCCCCACCGCCAGGGCCAGTCCGCCCAGAGTCATGACGTTGAGCGTCTGGCCGGTGAGCGCAAGCAGTGCGATCGCCGACAGCACCGCCAGCGGAATTGAGGCGGCGATGATCACCGTCGAACGCCAACTGCCAAGGAACAACAGGATCATCACGCTGGTCAGCAGCGCGGCAATGATGCCTTCCCGCGCCACGCTGCCCACCGACTCCTTGACGAACACCGAGGCGTCGCCCAGCAGTGAGGTTTTCAGCTCGGGCGGCAGGGTCTCGTTGATCAGCGGCAGCATGTTGCGGATGTCATCGACAATCGACAGGGTCGAAATGTTGCCGTTCTTCAAGGCGGGCATCAGCACCGCGCGACGCCCATCGACCCGGACGATGTTGGTCTGCGGCGGCGAGCCGTCGCGCACGTGGGCCACTTGGCCGATGGTGATCAGCGCGCCGTCGACGGTCTTGATCGGCAGGTCATTGAGTTCGTCGATGGCTTGCGGGCTGTTGTTGAGCAGCACCGTGTATTCATCGGTGCCCATTTTGGAGGTGCCCACCGGAATGATCTGGTTGCCCGCTGCCAGTGCATTGCCGACGTCTTGTGCCGACAAACCTTTCGCGGCCAGCGCCTGTGGGTCGAGGTCGAGGGTGATCTGGCGCTGCTTGCCGCCCATCGGCGTCGGCATGGCCAGGCCCGGCACGGCGCTCAGGGGCAGACGAATGCTGTTCTGCACCAAGTCGCGAATCCGCGCCTCCGACAGGGTCGGGCTGGAAAAGGCCATTTGCAGGATCGGCACCGTCGAGGCGCTGTAGTTGAGGATCAGCGGTGGGGTGATCCCGGCGGGCATCTGTTTGAGAACGGTTTGCGACACCGCCGTCACTTGCGCGTTGGCGGTGCGAATATCGACGCCGGGCTGAAAGAAGATCTTGACGATGCCCATGCCAGGCAGGGATTGCGACTCGATGTGTTGGATGTCGTTGACGGTGGTACTGAGCGAGCGCTCGTAGGTGTAAATCACCCGGCCGGCCATGGCATCCGGGGACAGTCCGGCGTACTGCCAGACCACCGCCACCACGGGAATGCCAATGTCGGGGAAGACGTCGGTGGGCGTCTTGAGGGCCGCCATCGGTCCGACAATACAGATAAGAATCGCCAACACGATGAACGTGTATGGCTTGAGCAACGCAGTCTTGACCAGCCCGAGCATGCCGGAAACCTCCCATTTCGACCCGTTCGAAAGAGAGGCAGTCTTGATGCAGGGACCTAACACGCCGCTTTCAGCCAGATGAACAAACCGTTAGGAAGGCGCGCAAGGAGCTTTCATGGGGCATTCATTTGTTGTTCATCCGGGCCAGGCGCAGGCTGATCTCATCGAAGTCCCCCCTGGACCACAGGGCGCTTTTCAACTCGCTGAGGATCGTGTCATGAACGCCAAATCATTATTGCTGGTACCTGCGTTGGGGCTGGTCGCTGCCTTGTCCGGGTGTGCGGGGCCGATGCCAAAAGCCGACCCCAATGAAGCCTGGATCGGTTTGCAGGAAGAACCTTCGGGGACGTTGCTGGCGGAAGACGTGGACGGCAAGCGCTTGAATGACGGGCGCTACTTCGACGTCAAGCCTGGCGCGCACACCCTGGATGTGGACCTGATCGTCGAAGGCACGGGTAATAACGATGACCAGATGAACTGTGAAGCGGGCATCACGTTCAGCCAGTTCAAGGCGGGAGAGCGCTACACACTCGTGGAATCGAGCCTTGGCGAAGAATACCGGGTCCGGTTGGAGGATGCCCAAGGCCATCAGCTGGGGCACACCAAGGACTTCACATGCATGCCCGGCTGAGCCGCCCCAGTTGATCCATGTTCTGTCGAGCCCAGGGTGCCAAGACCTTGGGCTTTTTTCTTGCGCGTTGAGCGGTTTTCGGCAACGGTCCCCGGCGGCGTGGCGTCTCGTGTTCACCCCAACGCCAGCACCTGTCGACACTCTAGCACCAGACTGGCGCCGCCCGACGGGCTGCTGCCGATGCGCAGTTTGAAGCCGTGCAGATTGACGATCGCTGCGACGATCGACAGGCCCAGCCCGAAACCACTCTGTTGGTTGCCGGTTTCGCTGCGATAGAAGCGCTTGAACACCGCTTCGCGCTCGGCGTCCGGGATGCCGGGGCCGGTGTCCTGAACTTCGATGAAGGGCGTTTCGCCCTCGGCCCGTGCAATCATCAGCACTTGGCCACCCGGCGGGGTGAATTTGATGGAGTTGCTCAGCAGGTTCGATAAGGCTTCGAACAGCAGTGCCCGGTCGCCCACCAGCGGGGGAAGGTCGTCGGCGATTTTGAGTTGCAATGAAATGCCGCCTTCTTCGGCCAGCGGCAGGTAAAAATCGAACAGCTCCTGCAGCAGTGACACCGGGTCGAGTTGGCCGAAAGCGGACCTTCGCTGGTGGTCTTCCAGCTCGGAAATGCGCAACAGCCCGCGAAACCGCGCCATGAGGGTGTCGGCGTCGGCGATGACCTGGGCCATCTGCTCCCCGTGGGGCGAATCCTCCGCCGATTGTTGCTGTATGCGGTAAAGCTGCGCACGCAAACGGGTCAGCGGGGTGCGCAGGTCGTGAGCGATGTTGTCGCAGACACCCTTGACCTCGTTCATCAGGCGCTCGATGCGGTCGAGCATGGCGTTGACGATGTCCGCCAGCATGTCGATTTCATCCCGACGGTCCGACACGGGCAAGCGCCGGGTCAGATCCCCCGTCACGATGGCTTCGGCGCTGGCTTGAATGGCGCCGATGCGCTGCAGGGGTTGTCGCCGTAGTAGGTGCCAGCCCAGCGCGCCGGGAATGATGGTCAAGGAGATGCCCCACAACAGCGCGCGAAGGATCAGGGTGGTCACGGCGAACAGCGAGCCGTTGTCCCGCACCAGTACCAGCCAGCGGTTGTCGAGGGTGTGAATGGCCACCGCATCGCAACTGGCCCTGGGCAGGTCCGGATCGTCCGATTGAATGCACGTGTCGAGTTCTTGAATCTGACCGTTGAGGGCCAGGCCTTCGGGGATGCTGTCGATCGGACCGCTGATGGGGTTGAGGTCATTGTCGAACAGCCCGTAGGCGTCCACGGTGCGGATGTCGAATTTGTCGCTGGTGCGCAGCGCATCGTCCAGTTGCTTGCCCTCGAAGCGCGAAAACAATTGCTGGCGCTGCATCAGCGAGTGGCGGGCGAGGGTGTTCAGGTAGTTGGTGACTTCCCAGTACAGCACCCCCAACAGAATGCTGCTCCAGGCCACGAAAAGGAAACTGTAGAGCGCCAGCAGACGGCTGCTGGAGGAGCGCCAGCCCTTAGACGGGTTCGGCAATGACATAACCTGAGCCTCGAACGGTACGTATCAGCGGCGTCAGGTTAGGGGGATCGATTTTCTTGCGCAAGCGGCCGATGTGCACGTCGATGAGGTTGGTGCCTGGGTCGAAGTGATAGCCCCAGACCTCTTCGAAGATCATCATGCGGGTGATGATTTGTCCGCTGTTGCGCATCAGGAATTCCAGCAGTTTGTATTCGGTCGGCAGCAGGTTGAGCTGCTGTCCGGCGCGGCTGGCTTCACGGGTGATGAGGTTGAGTTCCAGATCGCTGACCTTGAGCATGGTTTCCGCCTGGGTGACGGGGTTACTGCGGCGCAGCAGGACTTCCACCCGAGCGGCCATCTCATCGGAGGCGAAGGGTTTGGACAGGTAATCGTCACCGCCCGCGCGCAGGCCGCGAACGCGTTCGTCGACGTCGGACAGGGCACTGATCATCAGGATCGGTGTGGCGATACCCAGCGCGCGCATAGTGGTGACGATGGCCAGGCCGTCCACTTCAGGCAGCATGCGGTCCAGGGTGATCAGGTCATAATCGCCGCTGACGGCGCGCACCAGGCCCTCGCGGCCATTGTCGACCCAGTCGACGGACAGGCCGTGGCTGCTTAACTCGGCGACGATTTCCCGGGCGGTCACGGCATCGTCTTCGATGGTCAGAATTCGGGTCATTGGATTACCTGGAGCAGGTTGCAACGGAAGACTTCATTCTGCCTTTAAACGTAGCCGGTATTTCTTAAAAATAATTTAAGTACCGGGCGGTATCGATGGAGTGGGTACATCCGCCCTGTTGCAGCGCGGCGTGCTCCCGCTGCGCTGCAACAGCGTGGTCACACCTCGTTGGCTTTTGCCGAGCGCTTGGGCTTTTGGGCCGAAGGTGAGTCTTTCTTCGGCGCGTCGCTCTCGCTGCGAATCTGTGCATGGCTGAGCAAGGCGAAGATAAAGCTCCCCCCAATGATGTTCCCGGCCAGCGTCGGCCCGGCGAACACCTGCCAGAACTCACGCCAGCTCAATTCCCCGGCGAACACCAGATACGAGACCTCGGCCGAGCCCACGACGATGTGGGTGAAATCCCCCAGCGCCATGAGGTAGGTGATCATCAGAATGATCCACATCTTGGCGTTTTCCATGGAGGGAATCATCCACACCATGGTGGCGATCATCCACCCCGAGACAATGCCCTTGGCGAACATCTGGGTCACGCTGTTTTCCATGACCTTGCGGCCGATCTCCAGAAACGCTTCATCGGTCTTGCCGTCGAAAATCGGCAACTCCAGCATGACGTAGGCCACCAGCAGCGTGCCGCACAGGTTGCCGATCAGCACGGTGGTCCACAGGCGCAGTAACCGCCCGAAGTTGCCCAACGTCGGTTTGGTCATCACGGGAAGCACGGCAGTGAGGGTGTTCTCGGTGAACAGTTGCTGGCGGGCAAGGATCACCGCCAGAAACCCCGCGCTGTAGCCGACGCTGGCGATCACTTTGAAAGCTTCGCCGTCCGGCAATCGGGAATTGAGCAGCCCCATGGCCATCAGCGACAGGCCCATGGTCAGCCCGGCGGCCAGGGCCGACCAGAACAACGCTGCCACGTTTCGCTCCAGCTCCTGGTCGCCCTGCATGCGGATGGTTTCATGCAGGACCGCCGCGCGTGGCGGCTGGTTTTCATCGATGTCGCGTTCTTCTTCGGGGGTGAGCCCGGGGGTCTTGCCGTCTTCTTCGTCTGCCATGGCGCAATCTCGCGGAGTGTCGTGCTGCTGCTTCAGACACGCGGCGTCGATCGTCGTTCGCTGACAGGTCTCGTTAAGGCATGCGGAACGGTTGCGCGATCCGTTCAGGGGCAGGGGATGCCTGGCAACGCGCGACCGTCGATACCCAGAACGCTGCGTCGGGCGGTCAGCCTGCCAGGTCGGTGCTGTCGATGAGCGCCACCCCCGCTGCCGTCATGTCCCGCCACGCCTTTTCCAGCGATCCATCCAGGTCAATCGCTTTGCAGGCGTCGGCGATGACCCAGGTGTTGAACCCTGCAGCCCGCGCATCCAGCGCCGACCAGGCCACGCAGAAGTCCAGCGCCAGCCCGACCACGAACACGCTGTCGATGCCGCGCTCTTTCAGATAGCCTGCCAAGCCGGTCTGCGTGGTGCGGTCGGCTTCGACGAACGCCGAGTAGCTGTCGATGCCTGTGTTGCAGCCCTTGCGCAGAATCAGTTGCGCATGCGGCGCATCAAGCTCGGCATGCAGCGCGGCACCGTGGGTGCCTTGAACACAATGGTCCGGCCACAGGGTCTGCGCGCCGTAGGGCAGGGGAACGCTGTCGAACGGTGCCCGTCCGGGGTGAGAGGAGGCGAAGGAAATGTGCCCGGCCGGGTGCCAATCCTGGGTCAGCACCACGTTTCGGAACTGGGCGGCCAACTGATTGACCCGGGGCACCAGCGTATCGCCATCGGCCACCGCCAGCGCACCGCCGGGCATGAAGTCGTATTGCATGTCGATGACCACCAGGGCCGCACGTGGGTCGGAAGGCAGTCGGGAGAGGGGCATGGTCATCAGGCGAGCGTCCGGATCGGGGCACCGGCGTGCCAGGCTTGAATGTCTTCGATCATCTGGCTGAAGAACAGGCGGTAGTTGTTCTCCGTCACGTAACCGACATGGGGCGTGGCCAGCAGATTGGGCAACGTGCGGAACGGATGATCGGCGGGCAACGGCTCGATGCTGTACACGTCGAGTGCCGCGCCGGCGATTTTTTTCTGTTGGAGGACTTCGACCAGTGCGTCTTCATCGACGATCGGGCCCCGCGCGGTGTTGACCAGATACGCCGTTGGCTTCATGCGATTCAGCGATTCTGCGTCCACCAGCCCCCGGCTGCGGTCGCTGAGGACCAGGTTGACCGAGATGATGTCCGACTGTTCGAACAGCTCTGCCTTGCTGACATAGGTGGCGCCGTGTTCGGCCGCGCGTTCAGCCGTGAGGTTTTCGCTCCAGGCGATGACGTTCATGTCGAAGGCCTGAGCGTAGCGTGCGATCTTCTGGCCGATGCTGCCCAGGCCGACGATCCCCAGTGTCTTGCCATACAGGTCGCTGCCGATGCCGATCTGCCAATGGCCTGCGCGCAGTGAGTTGGCTTCCTCGACCAGGTTGCGGGTGACGCCCATGATCAATGCCCAGGTCAATTCGGGGGCCGCGTATTTATAGCTGTCGGTGCCGACGACCGTGATGCCCAGGCGTGCGGCAGCCTTGAGGTCCAGCGCCGCGTTGCGCATGCCGCCAGTGACCAGCAGCTTCAATCCAGGCAACCGGCTGAGCAATGCCTCATCGAACAGCGTGCGTTCGCGCATGACGCAGACCACGTCGAAGTCTTTGAGTCGCGTTGCCAGGGTGGCGGTATCGGCAGGGTAGTCATGAAGGAAGCTGACGCGGGCGATGGGCTCGAGGACGGTCCAGTCCGCTGCCGCCTGCGCAACGCCTTGCCAGTCATCGATCACTGCGACGTTCAGTGTGGAACCCTGGGTCATTTCGGTCAGCCCTCATGGTGTAAGCACATTGGAATTGTGGGCGCCAACATACGCCTCGCAGGCGCCAAGTGGAACCCCGATTCGGCGGGGGCAGCCGGTGGCAGGGCGGGTGGGCACGGCGTCGTCGGCCGCCTCAGTTGAACAAGCCCGCCGCGATATTGATGGAAAACCCGAGTATCGAGGTGTTGAACAGAAAGCCGATCAACGACTGCGCGAGGACCACCTTGCGCAAGCTGCGCGTGGCGACCCCAACGTCCGAGGTCTGCACGGCCACACTGATGGTGAAGGAGAAGTACAGGAAGTCCCAGTAATCGGGGTTCTGCTCGCCATCGGCAAAGCGCAGGGCCGCGTCTTCACCGCCCCAGGTATAAAACATCCGCGCATAGTGGAGGCTGAAAATCACCCCGATCAGCAGCCAGGACCCCACGATGGTCACGCCGGTGAAGGCGTAATGCAGCGCTTTGTCGCCGGACGGCATGTCCTTGATGCCGGACAGCTCAAGCACGATGGCGGCGAGGCTGGCAATCGCCGCCACGCACACCAGCACCAGCACCCAGCCGGCGTTTTCATCCTCGACTTCGGCAATGCGCCGCACGTCCTCGGCGTTGGACCTGGCCGTGCGCAGCATGATCAACGCCATGTAGATCCATCCGGCCACGTTCCAGGCAATCAGGAAGTCGCTGGTCAACGTCATGCCAGGGGCGAAGAGGGCGGAGGCAATACCGGCAGCGATGCCCAAGGCAACGGCCAGGGTCAGGCGAGGGTGGGTCTGGGTCAGGCGCGTCATGGGCGGGCTTCATGCACGGAGATGCGCAGAGCCTAGCACGGCGGCGCGGTAGCAGGCGCGGGCAGGGAACCACGCGCCGGCGGGACCAGGGGGCGAAGCACCGCGCGCTCAGCGAACCAGGCAGGGCTGCTTGTTGTTGAATTGCCAGTTGGGGATCAGGCACTGCATTGCCACGCTGTCGTCCCGGGCGCCCAGCCCCATGCTTTTGTACAGCGCGTGGGCCTTGTGCACCTGATCCAGATCGATCTCGATCCCCAGTCCCGGCTTTTCCGGCACCTTGATGTGGCCGCCGATGATCTGCAGCGGTGCCTTGGTCAGGCGCTGGCCGTCCTGCCAGATCCAATGGGTGTCGATGGCGGTGATCTGGCCCGGCGCAGCGGCCGCGGCATGGGTGAACATGGCCAGCGAGATATCGAAGTGGTTGTTCGAATGCGAGCCCCAGGTCAGGCCCAACTCGTTGCACATCTGCGCCACCCGCACCGAACCCTGGAGGGTCCAGAAGTGCGGATCGGCCAACGGAATGTCCACCGATTGCAACTGGATGGCATGGCCCATTTCCCGCCAGTCGGTGGCGATCATGTTGGTCGCGGTGCGCAGCCCGGTGGCGCGACGGAATTCGGCCATCACCTCACGGCCTGAGTAACCGTTTTCCGCGCCGCAGGGGTCTTCTGCATACGCCAGCACGCGGTGCTGATCGCGGCAAAGACGAATCGCTTCTTTCAACGACCACGCGCCGTTGGGGTCAAGGGTGATGCGTGCCTCTGGAAAACGCTCGGCCAGAGCCGTCACGGCCTCGATCTCGGCGTCTCCACTGAGCACCCCGCCTTTGAGTTTGAAATCCTCGAAGCCGTAACGCTCGAACGCAGCTTCGGCCAGGCGCACTACGCGCTCGGATGTCAGGGCCTCCTCGTGACGGAAGCGGAACCAATCATTGTCGGCCTCTTCTTCGGTGCGGTAGGGCAGGTTGGTTTTCTTCTGGTCGCCGACATAGAACAGGTACCCGAGCATTTTCACTTCGTCACGCTGCTGGCCTTCGCCGAGCAGGGCGGCCACAGGCACGTCCAGATGCTGCCCGAGCAAATCGAGCACGGCAGCCTCGATGCCGGTCACCGCGTGAATGGTGATGCGCAGGTCAAAGGTTTGCAGGCCGCGGCCGCCGGCGTCTCGCTCGCCGAAAGTCCGGCGCACCTGGTTGAGTATCTTCTGGTAGTTGCCCAGGGTGTTGCCGACCACCAGCGAGCGGGCATCTTCGAGGGTCTGGCGGATTTTTTCGCCGCCGGGAATTTCCCCGACACCGGTGTGGCCGGCGTTGTCTTTCAAAATGACGATGTTACGGGTGAAGTAGGGCCCGTGCGCGCCGCTCAGGTTGAGCAGCATGTCGTCGTGACCCGCCACGGGGATGACCTGCATCTCGGTAATGACGGGTGTGCTGCCGGTAGGGTGTAAGGACATGACTCGATCCTTGTATAGGCGAGGCGCCGCCAGGCGGCACCGTGGGTCGGTAAAAAGGTGATGGCTCAGGAATGGCTATGCGTGACGTCAGCGCTGGCCAGCGGCTCGCCACCCGGCTTGCGGGTAGTGCGCACCGTGAACACCAGGATCGCGGCGATGATCGAGGTCGCGGTCAGCCCATACAGGCCGCCTTGAATCGAACCGGTCTGTTGTTCGAGAAGGCCGAAAGCGGTTGGGGCGACGAAACCGCCCAGGTTGCCCAGTGAGTTGATCAGGGCAATCACCCCCGCCGCGATACGGGCGTCCAGATAGCCCTGGGGAATCGGCCAGAACAGCGACGACGCCGATTTGAATCCCAGCGCGGCAAAGCAGATGGCGATGAAAGCGAACACCGGCCCTCCCGTCGTGGACATGAACATGCCCGCCGCTGCAATGAGCAAGGCGCAAGCCACCCAGGCTTGCTGGTGCTTCCACTTGGCGGAGAGCGAGGCGAACCCGTACATGGCGACGATGGCAATGAACCAGGGGATCGAGTTGAACAGGCCAACCTGGAAGTCGCTCAGATCGCCCATCTTCTTGATGATGCTCGGTAACCAGAACGTCGCGGCATAGATCGTCAATTGGATGAAAAAGTACATCAGGCAAAACAGGATGATCTGCGGGTCCTTGAGCAACTGACCCATGGACAGCTTCACCGGACTGGCCGCTTCACGCGCGCGCTGCTCGTCGTCGATGGCCGTGGTCAGCGCGTCCTTTTCTGCCTGCGTCAACCAGTTGGCGTCTTGCGGCCGGGAATCCAGCCAGAACCAGACGAAGAAACACAGGCCCACCGAGAACATCCCCTCGATGAAGTACATCCATTGCCAGCCGTGCATGCCCAAGCCCTCGATCTGCAACAGCAGGCCGGAGAGGGGGCCGGAGATCAGCGACGCGAAGGCCGAACCGCTGAGGAAGATCGCGATCGCCTTCCCACGTTCGACGCCCGGCAGCCAGCGAGTGAAGTAATAGATCACGCCGGGGAAGAAACCGGCTTCTGCCACCCCGAGCAGGAACCGCAGGATATAAAAGTGGGTTTCGTTCTGGATAAAGGCCATCGCGGCGGCGACCAGCCCCCAGGTGAACATGATCCGGGTCAGCCAGAGACGCGCGCCGACTTTTTGCATGAGGATATTGGAGGGGACTTCGAACAACGCATAAGCGATGAAGAACAGCCCGGCGCCGAAGCCGTAGGCGGATGCGCCGATGCCCAGGTCATGTTCCATGTGGCTACGCACGAAACCGATGTTGACCCGGTCGATGTAGTTGACGATGAACATGATGACGAACAGCGGCAGCACATGGCGCTTGACTTTGGAGACGGCCGTCTGGAGGACGGAGGGCTCGGCATCATCCAGCGGGGATGAGGATGTGTTCACTGGCGTAACTCCCACTCATTATTGTTATGCGGGTTGTCGTGCAGGGCAGGGTGAGGCCCTGTTGCCAGTCATCATACAAGTAAAAGTACCGGCTGCAAGGCGAATTTGCTGGTCATTCTGCAAGTTGACCAGCAGACTAAGTCGGCTTGTATGACAAGTTGAACGACCACTGATGGCGCGTTACAAGCCCGGTACCGGCAGGGCTGCGTGGAGGTCTCGTTCAGCCATCGGAAGCCGATTACCCGAATTCCAGGCACGCTTTTTTCAGCAAAACAGACAAGTATTCACGCGTTGCAAAACGATCTTCGACAGCCAGGACCGCCGCCCATGCCAACACCTGCCCGACTTCCGAAACTCCGGCGACAGCACAGCCTGGCCACCGATCTGGTGACCGACCTGAGTCAGCGGATCCTTTCCGGGCATATCGCCGCAGGCGAAAAATTGCCCTCGGAACACGAGATGGTTCGCGAGCACGGCGTCAGCCGTACGGTGGTGCGTGAAGCGATCTTCAAATTGCAGGCGTCAGGATTGGTGGAAACCCATCAGGGCAAGGGCACCTTCGTTCTGCCACGGTCCGCGTCCGGCGGCCTGCACCTGAAGGTCGAAACCGTGTTTACCGTGCGCCACATCATCGAGCTGCGGATGGGGCTGGAGACCCAGGCCGTGGCACTGGCCGCTCAACGACGCACGCCTGACCACCTCGCTGCAATGCGACAGGCCCTGGATGACTACCAGGATTTGCTGGCCAAGGAAGACAGTTGCGTGGAGGCGGACCGTCGTTTTCACTTACTGATCGCCGAGGCGACGGGCAATCCTTACTTTCTCGACATCCTGCAGAACCTGGGACAGGCCATCATTCCGCGCAGCGGTATCGGCTCCAGCGAGCGGGCAGGCACTCGGCTGACCCACCATGCGTACCTGGCGAACCTGGAGCACGAAGCGATTCTCGCCGCGATCGGCCGCCAGGACCCGGACGCCGCCCGCGCCGCCATGTGGACGCACCTGAGCAACAGCCGCGAGCGCCTGGCCCCGGCGGATTAACCAGCGGGCCTAGTGGGGCATGCACGGTTAACGGGTGCTCTCCAATACCCCCATCAACACCCCCATCTGCCAATCGAAATAGGGATTGAACGTCAGCCTTGCGAAAACTTTCCCCGGTTCGCGATGCCCCCAGTCCGAATACCAGACCGGTTCTCCATCCAGGCATTTCTGCATGGCAGCGGCTTCTTGGCCATTCCAACAGATGCGCTGGCTGCCGTCCTTGCCGTAGAGCGGATCTTGCGGTGAAAACATCAGCCCCATGTGCGAGAACTGGGCGATCCGGTAGGCCGGGAGGTCGTCGGTGCGCACCTTGACCCGCGGGGTGCGGGCGGTCATGGCTGGGGAAGCGCCATACCAGATCAACCGACTGGCCGGATGGCTGAACCGGGTGTTGAAGCTGTCCAGTACATAGGCGGTGTCCAGCACGGAGTCGTGTTGGGTGATGGCCACGAACACCGGCTTCTCATAGTGGCGAGTTTCCAAACGTTCCTGGGCGAGCAGCGCACTGCGGTAGAACTGTGCAAAGCCGTTGGTGGGCACGTTCAGGTAGCGGACCGGTGTCTGCATCGGGCGGTTACCGTCGCTCGGGCTGGCCAGCCAGGGACGGAACCAGCCGATGTATTGGGTCAGCCAGGCGTAGGTGTTGGCAGGGCGGAACGCGGGAGAGAACAGCACCAGGCCGGCGATGTCCGAGCGGTCGTAGGCGTAATCCAGCACCAGGTTGGCCCCGGTCGAAAAACCACCCAGGTACACCGTCGACACCTCGCGCTGCAGGGCGGCGGTCTGTTCGCGGACCACCTGCTGCCACTGTTCGAGCGTCACATCGAGCATGTCCGACGGCTTGCTGCCGTGTCCCGGCAGCAGCACCGTACGCACCAGGAAGCCCTGATCGGCCAGCGCCTGGCCCACATCATGGAAGGACCAAGGCGAATCCCCCAGCCCATGCACCAACAGTATCCCGCGTTTGGCCACGCCATTCGGTCGCCACTCTTGGGGTGCATTCCATTCCAGTTCTGCCCCATGGTCGCGGGTCTGGAAGTCACGGTGCTGTTGGAGCCAGGCGACGGTTTGCTGGCGATACTCGGCGAAGCTCGCTTGGCCTAGGGGCACGTCATTGGACGCACAGGCGTGCAAAGCCAGGAACGAGAGAAGGGCGAGGGCGTGTCTGGGCAAGATGGCGTGATCTCATTGCAATTTCAGTGCTCTCCCTGCACTGTGCCATGACCTGGGCCCGGCAGGTAGCTTAACTGCCCGCAGACGTGTCGGAACCCGGTGTCCCCCTCAGGCAGACCCTGTGAATCAAGACCACGCCATGACTCAGACGCATCTTCAATCCCTGTATCGTCCGGACATCGCTCATGTTCGCCCTTGATCATGCCTTGGCCCAGGACATCGTCGACCGAGCGATGGCCATCCTGCCGTGCAACGTGAACGTGATGGATTACCTGGGCATCATCATCGGCAGCGGCGAGGCCGAGCGTCTGTACACGCGGCATGAAGGCGCGCAATTGGTGTTGGCCAATCGCCGGGTGGTGGAGATCGATTCCCATACCGCCAAGCGACTGAGCGGTGTGCGGCCGGGCGTCAACCTGCCGCTGATGCTGGACCGGCAACTGGTGGGCGTGCTGGGCATTACCGGTGAACCGGACCAGGTGCGGGTCTATGCCGAGCTGGTGAAGATGACCGCGGAAATGTTGATGGAGCATCGGCGCCAGCAGGCCGATCAGCAATGGCGACATCAGCGCAGTGAGGACCTGCTGGCGCGTCTTTTACTGGGCGACAACCCGGGGCATCTGATCGATGAAGCGGAGCAATTGGGGTTGCAACCTCATTTGACTCGCCAGGCCGTGGTGATCGAACTGCCTGACGGTGCCGGGTACGCCGGTCAATTGGCCGCTTGGCTGAATGGGCGTTACGCCAACAGTTGGTGCGTCTCTTGTGAACCCCAGCGCGTGCATTGGTGCAGGGCGGCAGGTAAAGACCGTGAGGACGCCTTGCTGCTCGAGCAGTTCGACGAGCAGGGCTGGCCGGTGGTGCGCATGGCGACGGCAGAGCCTTCTGCCGATTTGAGCGAGTTGCGCCATGCCTGTGCAGCCGCGCGGGACCTGCTGGAATACGCCCGCGTCGCACAACCTCAACAACGTCTGTTGCGGCTGGCCAGCCACCGTCTGGCGGTGCTGTTCTGGCGCCATCGTCACGATTGGCTGGCCGAGGGGGTGGCCGAACCCTTGAAGGGGCTGCAAGGCCATGCTCAATTGCTGGATACACTGCGTGCCTGGTTCGATTACAGCGGGGAAAGCCAGGCCTGTGCCGACGCCTTGGGGATTCACCGCAACAGCCTGCGCTACCGTCTGGAAAAAATTGCCGAGCTCAGCGGCTGTAACCCTTACCGCACCGATGAGTTGCTGCGTCTGTACGTCGGCATGCAGATGATGCCTCGCTAGCGTCAGCTCGGGCTTGCCGCTCAGGCCGCTGCAGGCTTGTCGACGAGCGCCGGTTCCCCTTCGGCCTCGCGCCAGGCATCCAGTCCACCCACCAGGGCCTTGCCACGGGTCAACCCCCGAGCACGCAGCCTTTCCGCCAGTAACGCCGCGGAAAGCTCGTTGGGGCAGGCGCAGTAGAACACCATGTCGACATCGGTCAGTTGTTCGACCCACGGGTCCAGCGGCTCTTCCAGGCTGATGGAAATCGCGCCAGGGATGCCGTCCACCACGTGGGTGTGGAAGGTAGGGCGCACATCGATGATGACCGGCGGCTCGTCTGTGTCGCGCAACGCTAACAGTTGCGGCACGGTGATGCGCGGGATTTTGGCCGTGCGCCGGGCCAGCCGACGACGCTTCCAGTACTTCCAGCCGATGAACAGGCCCAACGCGAGCAGCACGCCGCCAATGGCCACGGGCAGGTAGCCGGTCAGCCAACTCAGCACAGGAATGATGGCATCGGTGAAGAGCATGCCGAGCAGCAACGCGGACCCGGCCCAGATGAACGAGCCGGCCAGCGAATAGCGCATGAACAGCGCGAATGGCGTGGCGTTCATCCCTGCCACGGTGGTGACCAGGGCGCCGGCGCCCGGCAGGAATTTGGACAGCAACATCGCCCGTGGCCCGACGCGGTCGTAGACGTTGAGGCCTTGACGAATGCAGGTGTCTTGAGAGAGGGAGATCTTGCAGATGGATTTCAGCAGCACGGCGCCGTAGCGTTTGCCGGCCAGGTACCACAGCGAATCGGCAATCAGGCAGGCGAGCATGGCGATCAGCACGCCGGCGCCCAGCAGCGGTTTGCTTTGCATCGCCAGCGCACCGGTGACGATCAGGGTCGGATAGGCCGGCACCGGCAGGCCGATCTGCTCCAGCAATACGTTGACGAAGACCAATAGCAGGCCGTGGCTTTCATTCAATTGCTGCAGTTCGTTCATGGCGAAGACTCGGATCAACGAACGCCGCCGGGCAGCGTTCGAGGCAAAAGGGGCTTCATTAACGTGGACTGAAGCCCCTTTTGTGTCAACGCCGACGAGGCGTTATCCGCCGAGTTTCTCGATCGCGGCGGCGACGCCCGCGCCATACGCCGGGTCGGCCTTGGTGCAGTTGTCGATGTGGCGTTGCTTGACCAAGGCCGAGGCGCCATTGATGGCACGCGCGGTGTTGTCGAACAGCACCTGCTGTTGTTCGGCCGTCATCAGGCGGAACAGCGCGCGCGGTTGCGAGTAATAGTCATCGTCGTCTTGGCGGAAGTCCCAGTTGGCAGCCGCGCCATGCAATTGCAGCGGCGGCTCGGAGAAGTCCGGTTGTTCCACCCACGCCCCCTTGCTGTTCGGCTCGTAACCGATGGTGCCCCCCGCGTTGCTGTTGACCCGCATCTGGCCGTCGCGGTGGTAGCTGTTGACCGGGCACTTGGGCGTGTTGACCGGAATCTGATGGTGGTTGACCCCCAGCCGGTAGCGCTGGGCATCGCCATAGGAGAAGAGCCGCCCCTGGAGCATCTTGTCCGGGGAGAAGCTGATGCCGGGCACCACATTGGCCGGGTTGAACGCCGCCTGTTCGACATCGTGAAAGTAGTTGTCGGGGTTGCGGTTGAGCTCCAGCACGCCGACCTCGATCAGCGGGTAGTCGGCATGCGGCCAGACCTTGGTCAGGTCGAAGGGGTGGACCCGGTACGTGCTGGCGTCCTGTTCAGGCATGATTTGCACGAACAGTTTCCACTGCGGGAATTCGCCTTTTTCGATGGCTTCGTACAGGTCGCGCTGATGGGTTTCGCGATCATCGGCGACCAGGCTCGCTGCTTCCTGGTCGGTCAGGTTTTCGATGCCTTGCTGGGTTTTGAGGGTGAACTTGACCCAGAACCGTTCGTTGTTCGGGCTGATGAAGCTGAAGGTGTGGCTGCCGAAGCCGTGCATGTGGCGATAGGACTTGGGCAGGCCGCGATCGCTCATGACCACCGTCACCTGGTGCAACGCTTCAGGCAGTGAGCTCCAGAAATCCCAGTTGTTGTCGGCGCTGCGCATGTTGGTGCGCGGGTCACGTTTGATCGCGTGGTTCAGATCAGGGAATTTCAGCGGGTCGCGCAGGAAGAACACCGGCGTATTGTTGCCCACCAGGTCCCAATTGCCTTGTTCGGTGTAGAACTTGACCGCGAAACCGCGGATGTCGCGCTCGGCGTCGGCCGCCCCACGTTCGCCGGCCACGGTGGAGAAGCGGATGAAGATGTCAGTCTTCTTGCCGATCTCTGAAAACACTTGGGCCTTGGTGTAGCGGGTGATGTCGTGGGTCACGGTGAAGGTGCCGAAGGCGCCCGAACCCTTGGCATGCATGCGCCGCTCGGGAATCACTTCACGGTCGAAATGCGCCAGCTTTTCCAGCAACCAGACATCTTGCAACATCAGCGGGCCGCGAGGGCCGGCCGATTGGGAGTTCTGGTTGTCGACGACGGGTGCTCCCGCCACGGTGGTCAGTTTATTCATGATCAGGCTCCGGTTTAGAGAGGTTCAGTGTCGAGGCATCCTTCTCGGCTGTATTGGACGCTCGTGCGCCTCTTTTCAGCCCTGCAGGGCCATCCATGACTGCTCTGGGGAGCTGTCACAGGTCGCACAGTCACTGCGGTGAAGAAACAGCGGGAAGGACTCAACCCAGGCAGGGCCCGATGAGCGTCGTACGGGGCGGGTGTTAGGAAAAAAATGAAGGCTGGAAGATTGTCCATTTCGCTCCTCCTATCAAAAAAAAAGACGCCCCAGAGGGCGTCAAAAGAGGAGAGCGTGGGCGCACGGCAGTCAAGGCCTTTGCGTGGCGTTTCAGGGTGTCCCGTGCTATTTCGCCGTCTGGAGCAGCACGGGCTGTTCGCTGTAGCGGGTGGCGAACAACTGCTTCAACTGACTGACCTTGGGTAAGTCATTGACCACGATGTAGGGGTAGGTCGGGTGAGTGGTGAGGAAGTTCTGGTGGTAATCCTCTGCCGGGTAGAAGCCGTTGTAGCGCTCGATTTGGGTCACGATGGGCGCGCCAAAGGCTTTCGCTGCATCGAGCTGGGCGATATAGGCCTGGGCCACGGCTTGCTGCTCGGCATTTTCCGGAAAGATGGCGGAGCGGTATTGGGTGCCGTGATCCGGGCCCTGGCGGTTGAGTTCAGTCGGGTTGTGGGCGACCGAGAAGAAGATCTGCAGCAACGTGCCGTAACTCACCTGCGAAGGGTCATACGTGATCTCGACCGACTCGGCGTGCCCGGTATCGCCCTCGCTGACTCGCTCATAATGGGCGGTGTCGGCGCTGCCACCGGCGTAGCCCGATACCACTTGCCGAACGCCCTGAACATGTTGGAACACGCCCTGAACGCCCCAGAAACAGCCGCCGGCGAGCACCGCCTTTTCGGTGCCGGCGGTGCTGACCCTTTCGTCTTTCTGCGGCGGGGCGATGCTCACTGCGTCTTCACCGGCAAACGAGCAGGCGGCGGTTTGCAGCACGACCACGCCGAGCGCCAGACGCAGGCTGTTGCGACGTAGACCGGATAACGCAAGGCTGAACGTTTTCATATCAAGCACTCCTGAGCTGCACGGGGATCAACCGAAAGTGAAGGCGTAGGCCGACACTCCCGGATCACTGAATTCGATGGTGAAGGTGTGATCGGCGACGTCGCCGGGCTGGCGGACCAACTGGTAAAGGCGTTGCTCGGCCACGATCCCGCTGCCGTCAGGGGCGACGTCGCTGCCGTGTGCATCGCCCGGTGCCTTGCCGTCGAGCGTGACCTTGAATCGCACGGGCTTGCCATCGCTGCCCGGGCCCAGGACCAGGTGCAGGTCCCGGGCGTGAAAACGGTAGACGATCCGGCCATGGGCAGCGTCGAGGCGGGCGCGCTCGGCGCCGATGTTCCACTGGCCCTCCAGCCCCCAACTGTTCAACGTCAGATCCTGCGGGGCGCTGTAGGGGGCGCCGCGGTCGTGGCTCGGGCCACCGGGGGACACGAAGTGTTCGGCACGTTCATAGCCCAGGTAGGTTTCCGGGGACTTCGCATCGCCCAGGTCAGCAGCCTGCTGCACGCCCTGGCCATTGGCGTCGATCAAGTCATCGGCCACTTGACGACTGCCCGCCTCGCGCAGCAGTGCCTGGATGACCCGCTCGGATTCGTCGTAAGCGCCTTCGCCGAAGTGGTGGTAGCGAATCCGGCCCTGGGCATCGGCGAAGTAGTGGGCCGGCCAGTACTGGTTGTCGAACGCCCGCCAGATCCTGTACTCGTTGTCGATGGCCACCGGGTAGTCGATACCCAGGTCCTTCATGGCGCGGGTGACGTTATTCACGTCACGCTCGAAGGCGAACTCCGGCGCGTGGACGCCGATCACCACCAGCCCCTGGTCACGGTATTTGTCCGCCCAGGCTTTGACGTAGGGCAGGGTGCGAAGGCAGTTGATGCACGAGTACGTCCAGAAATCGACCAGCACCACTTTGCCCTTCAATTGTTCGGCAGTCAGCGGCGCCGAGTTCAGCCACTGCACGGCACCCTCCAGTGGGGGCAACTGGCCTTCGACCGGTAGGGCCGACGTGCTGCTTATGGCGGCCCTCATCATCGCACCGGAAGCCTGCATGCTGGCGCCGGCCGGGTCTCTGCCGGGGATGTTCTGCGCCATCATTGCCCCGCCCTGCAGGGCCCCATTGCCCTTGTCGTCGCTGGCCAGTCGACCGACGAGTGCCTGCTCCAGGCCGCCCGTCGACGCGGTGGACACGCGGGCGAGAATGCCGGTGTCCAGCCCCAACGCAATGGCGCCGACACCGGCAAGCATGGCCGCACCCAGGCCCCGACGAATCCACTCACCGGCACCCAGCGAGCGCTTCATTGCCTTGAACACCTGGCCGCCCAGCAGCAGGGCGAGGGCCAGCGAAGTGGCCGCACCCGCAGCGTAAGCCAGCAACAACAGGGTGGTACCGACACTGGCTCCTTGGAGCGCTGCGCCGGTCAGGACCAAGCCCAGGATCGGACCGGCACAAGGCGCCCAGAGCAGGCCGGTCGCCACGCCGATCATCAATGAGGCCCACGGACGGGGGCGGGCGTCCACGCCGGCGCGCTCGGACAGTCGGCTGCCGGCGGCCACCAAGGGACGTGTCAGGCGCTCGGCAAGTTTGGGCAACAGAAGCGTCAGGCCGAACAACGCCACGAAGGCCAGCGCCAAGCCTCGGCCATACTGGTTGAGCTGGACCACCCAACTGCCGCCCACCGCCGCGAGGCTGGCGACCAGCGCAAACGTCAGCGCCATGCCGACCAGCAACGGCAGGCCGCTGCGCACGAAGGGTTGCCCGGTGCGGGCGAACACGAACGGCAGCACCGGCAGGATGCAGGGACTGACGATGGTCAGCACGCCGCCGAGGTAAGCGAGGAGGATCAGAAGCATGGGGCGGTTCCTTCAATCGATGTTCGGGTGTGAATGACGCGGGTCACGCGCCTGCCCCGGCAAACGTCATCGCCAGGCCGTTCATGCAGTAGCGCAATCCAGTGGGTTTCGGGCCGTCGGTAAAGACATGCCCCAAATGCCCGCCGCAGCGTCGGCAGTGGACTTCCTTGCGCAGCACGCCGAACGAGGTGTCCGTTCGCACGGCGGTGGCGTTGTCCAGTGGCGCCCAGAAGCTCGGCCAGCCGGTATGGCTGTCAAACTTGGTGGTCGAGGCAAACAGCGGCAGCTGGCAACCGGCGCAGGCGAAGGTGCCCGTGCGGTGTTCATCGTTGAGCGGGCTGCTGTAGGGCCGCTCGGTGGCTTCGCGGCGCAGGACCTGAAACTGCTCGTCGCTGAGCAAGGCGTGCCATTCGGCGTCGCTGTGGCTGACTTCGAAGCTGCCCACCGGCCCGTCTTGCGGCACGAGGGTTTCACCGTCGGCCCACTTGGGCAGTAGGCCCAACGCGAGGGCGGCGCTGCCAATGCTTCCACTGATTACCAGAAACTGTCGTCTTGAAACCATGTTCGACTCCTCGGCACGGCCCGCTGACACGGGCGACTGCGATGAGCCAAGGTTAGGCGGGCGCTGTTCCCCGAATCCTCACCGAGAGTTAAACAATTCGTGATAACTCAACGACGGCAAAATCGGCACAATGGGTGCCATCGTGCATCGCACTGGCGAGGTTTGCTTTTCATGGATCAGCCCAAACGCATTCTGGTGGTCGAGGACGACAGTCATATCGCCGACCTGATCGGCTTGCACCTGCGGGACGAACAATTCGAGGTGGTGCACAGCGCCGATGGCGAAAAGGGCTTGCGCTTGCTGGAACAGGGCGGCTGGGATGCGCTGATCCTCGACCTGATGCTGCCGGGCGTCGACGGACTGGAGATCTGCCGCCGCGCCCGGGCCATGACGCGCTACACACCGATCATCATCACCAGCGCCCGTTCCAGCGAAATGCACCGCATCCTTGGCCTTGAGCTGGGCGCCGACGATTACCTGGCCAAACCCTTTTCGATGATGGAGCTGGTCGCCAGGGTCAAGGCCCTGCTGCGCCGGGTGGACGCCATGGCGCGCAACCTGAAAATGGACGCGGGCAGCCTTTCCAGCGCCGGGCTGTTCATCGATCCGCTGACCCGTGATGCTTCCCTGGACGGCCGCTCGCTGGACCTGACGCCTAGGGAGTTCGATCTGCTGTATTTCTTCGTGCGCCAACCCGGCAAAGTGTTCTCGCGCCTCGACTTGCTCAACTCGGTCTGGGGCTATAACCACGAAGGCTATGAACACACCGTCAACACGCACATCAACCGCTTGCGGGCCAAGATCGAAGTCGATCCAGCTCAGCCGTTGCGCATCCTGACGGTGTGGGGGCGGGGATATAAATTTGCCGGCCCCGGCGACGCAGGAGAGGCGTGATGAAGATGACCCTCACCCAGCGTTTGTCGCTGGTGTTCGCGCTGTTGCTGCTGATCTGCTGCGGCACCTCCGTGCTGCTGCAGGTCCGCTCCAACAAGATGCACGAATTGGAAGTGGTCCAGGGCCTGTCTCGCGACCTGGCCCAGCACATCGCCCGCGACACCCAGTTGATGGACGCCAATGGCCTGAAGCCCGATGCCGTGCGCGAGCTGTTCAGCCAACTGATGCTGGTCAACCCCAGTGTCGAGGTGTATCTGCTGGATGGCGAGGGCAGGGTCGTGGGCGATGCAGCCCCCAAGAACCGCCTGGTGCGTGACCGCGTGGATCTGGCACCGATTCGCCAACTGCTGGCCGGGGCGCCGTTACCGATCCTGGGGGATGACCCACGCAGTGCGCAAACGCGCAAGGTGTTCAGCGCGGCGCCGCTGATGGTGATGGGCAAACCGGCCGGCTTTTTGTACGTGGTGCTGTTGGGCGAGGCCCACGACCGCTTCGCCGAGCGCGGTGCCACCAGTGAAGCGTTGCGCACGGCGCTCTGGTCGATCGGCCTGATCGCCTTGCTGTGCCTGTTGGCGGGCCTGACCGCCTTTGCCTGGATTACCCGTCCCTTGCGACGTCTGACCGAGACGGTCAGCCAATTCGACATCAACGCCGCCCCCGTCGCCCTGCCGGCTTCGGGGCTCGAACCGGCGGGACACGGCCATGACGAGATCGCCGTGCTCGCGGCGACCTTTGCACAGATGCAGAACCGCTTGAGCGAGCAATGGCAGACCCTCACTCGCCAGAGTCAGGACCGCCGGGAACTGGTGGCCAACATCTCTCATGACCTGCGCACGCCGCTCGCGTCGTTGCACGGCTATCTGGAGGTGCTGTCGGTCAAGGACGCGACATTGAGCTTGGAGGAACGGCGTCGGTATCTGGGCATCGCACTGGAGCAGAGCCGCAAAGTGGGAGGGCTGGCCCAGTCATTGCTCGACCTGGTGCGGCTGGAACATGGTTTCGTGGTGCCGGTGATCGAGCGCTTTTCGCTGACGGACCTGGTGCAGGACATCTTCCAGAAGTTCGAACTGTCCGCCCAAAGCAAGGGCGTCAACCTCATACCCCGCTTCGGGGCCTCCATTCCCGGCGTGTATGCGGACCTCGGGTTGATCGAGCGGGTGCTGACCAACCTGTTCGACAACGCGTTGCGCCATACGCCGGCGGGGGGCGAGATCCGCATAGCGCTGCAGCCCCGCGAGGCCCATGTCGATGTGACGGTCAGCGACACCGGGCCCGGGATTGCGCCCCCCCTGCGCGAAGGCCTGTTCCTGCGGCCGTTCAACATTGGCGGTGCGCGCCGAGACGGTGGGCTGGGATTGCGGATCGTGTACCAGATCCTGCAATTGCATGGGCTGCGGATCGAGTTGCTCGACGTTCAGGGGCAGGGCGCGACGTTCAGGTTTGCGCTGCCGGTCGATGAGGGCACGGCGCTGCAAGGGGTGCCGATGCCGGCGCGTTGAGTCGTCCTGGCCGTTTGTCGCCGCACGGCCGAGGGTTTACGGCCAAGCGGCAGTGGCGCCTCAAGGCACCAGCAACCCGTGCTCCATCGCGTATTTCACCAGCCCCGCTGGCTTGTCGATGTTCAGCTTGCGCCGAATGCTCAGGCGATGGGTTTCCACTGTGCGCACGCTGATCGCCAGATTCCGGGCAATCGTCTTGTTGTCCAACCCCTTGGCCAGCCCCACCAGCACTTCCACCTCACGGGGAGTCAGTTCGTTGTCGTCGACTTTTTTCGACACCAGCTTGAGGGTCACTTCCGCGCTGTAGAAGGTGCCCCCCGTGGCGATGGCTTCGATGGCCGCGACGATTTCCCGCGACGGTGCGTTTTTCAACACGTAGCCACTGGCACCGGCGCGGATCGATGTGGCGACGTATTCCTGGTTGTCGTACATGCTCAGAATCAGAATCTTGATCCTGGGGCAGCGCTGACGGATCAGCCGGGTCAACTCCAGGCCGTTCATGTCTTGCAGGCCGATGTCCACCAGCAGGATGTCCGGCTTGACGTCTTCACACATCGCCAGGCCTTGCGCCGCGTTCTCGGCTTCGCCCACCACTTCGAACAACGGCCGCGTGGAAAGCAGCGCGCGTACACCGTCGCGGACCAGGGAATGGTCGTCGACCAAGGCAATGCGGATGGGCTGGCTGGCGCTCATGCGAGGCGGGGTTCCTGTCTGGGTGGATGGATCAGGCGGCGATGCTCACCGGCATGACCACGGTCAACTCGCTGTGTCCGGGCACCGAATACAGGTTGAGCTGGCCGTGGAAATGCTCGACGCGTTCGCGAATATTACGCAAACCGATGCCCCCCTGTATCTCCTGCAGGTGGTTGACGTCCACCTTGAAGCCGACCCCGTCATCGCGCACTGTCAGTTGGACCTGTCGCTTGGTGCCCCGCAAGTCGATGAAGACGTTCTGGGCATGGGCATGACGTTCGACGTTGGTCAGCGCCTCCTGAAGGATGCGGAACAAGGCCACGGGGGCGCCCTCGGCCAGCTTCAGGTTGCCCAGATCGTGACGATAGTGAATGGTCAGCCCGGTTTGCTGTTCGAATTCGGCAACCAGTTGCGTGACCGCTGCCGCCAGCCCCAGGGTGTCGAGCAGGGAAGGGCGCAAGTCGTGGGAGATGGTTCGGATCTCGCCGATGGCTTCACCCAGCCGCTCGGTCCCTTGGCGCAAGGTGTCGAGGCCGTTCGGGTCATTGCCCTCCAGTTGCAGACCGGCCAACTCCAACTGGAATTTGATTGACACCAGTACCTGGCTGATGCCGTCGTGCAACTCACGAGACAGCCGCGAGCGCTCTTCCTCTTGCAGATTCATGATGCGTTGGTTGAGCAACTGCAACTTGCGGTCCGCTAGACGGTGTTCGCTGGCGTTCAGTGTCAGGCCGCAGATGAACACCAGCAACACCGCGATCAGCGCCACGGCGCCGATGTCGAGCATGGTGGCGTAGATCCCCCGTGCCACTTCATGACGCGCCTGTTGGGTGGCGCGCTCGACGTCCTCCAGATAAATGCCGGTCCCGAGCATCCAGCCCCAGCGTTTGAGCATGACCACGTGGGCGAGTTTGTCGGTGACTTGTCCGGTGGAGGGTTTTTCCCAGGCGTAGTGTTGGAAGCCGTCGCCGGACTGAGCGCTGTTCAGCAGGGCCCGGATCACCAGCAGGCCTTGGGGATCGGTCATGTTCCAGAGGTCCTTGCCGACCAGCGCGGCTTGTCGGGGGTGCATCAGGTTGCGGCCGTTCTGGTCATACACGAAGAAATAGCCGTCGATGCCGAAGCTGAGTTTGGCGAGTTCTTCGAGGACTTGCTGTTTGGTCCGATCGTCGTCACGGCCACTGTCGTAGATCGGGGCGAGGGCGCTCATGGCCATTTCGACGTAGTTTTTCAGTTCTGCGCGCTTGCTGGCCAGGATGCTGTCTTCGATCAGTTGCGCTTGTTGTTCGCCCAGCCGCTGGTTCTGCACGATGACCAGGGCGCAGATGACGCAGACGGCGAGGATCAGCGGCAGGATGCCCAAGGCGACGATCTTGTGTTTGAGTTGCATGGGGCATCCGGGAAGCTGTTTTGTTATGGAGGGTATTAGACACGTATTGATTCAGGCTGGCACCTGGCTCTTGCAGCGTGTTCGCTGATGTCATCGGCCAAGGCCTGCTCAGCGTTCTTGTCTGCGTGGACCCTATTGTCCCCGGGTTGACGACGCTTCCAGCGCCGCCATCAGGGGGCGCTATGGCCCCATTCGTGCGCTGCTACGCCGCTGCATCTTCGAATGCTTCACGAACGGCCCCTTGGGTACCGTCTCCCAAACCCTACCTCCCGGATATAAACGTCAAGCGGCAAGCCAGCCCGAGGAACACCGCGCCGAGCATTTGATTGAATCGCTTGGCAATCCTGGCATTCGTAGCCAGCTTGCTCCCGACCTTACTCGCCAACACAATCACAGAGCCGTTCACGAGCAAGCCCACGACGTTCAAGATGGTCGCGAATAGCAACATCTGAGCGATCATCGAACCTTTGGTCGGGTCAACGAATTGTGGAAAGAGCGCTAATACAAAGAGTGCCATTTTCGGGTTTAGCAGATTGGTCAGCAGGCCTTGCCGGAAAATGCGCAGGAGAGGCGTGGGGGTTAGGGTTCCATCGGCCTTGAGCGGCGATACAGCGGATGTAAAAGCTTTCCAAGCAAGAAATGCAAGATAGGCAGCACCCACGAACCGGACGACGTCGTATGCAGTGGGGATGTTGACCATCAGTTGTGATAATCCCAAGGCCGCAGCCAGTGCGTGGCAGTAGGTGCCTACCTGGATACCTGCCAGCGACATGAACCCCGAAGCCCTGCCTTGGCTCATGCTTCGGGAAGCAATCAATAGCATATCCGGGCCGGGCGTCAGCGTAAGCGCAAGGCAAGCACCTGTGAAAAGTACTGCTACGGAAATATCGATCATAACGTCCACTCCCTGGTGCGAAGTCGTCTGTGCGAGATGCCGGATTCTACAAGACAGTGCTCCCTTTTAGGAGTTGCCACTTTGGCTCTGGTGTTAGAAGGGTGGGCCCGCCAAGTGTTGGATCAAATGGCGGTACCGATCCTCAAAGAACTGGAGCCGTGGGGCCAGATGTAGGCGAGCTGATCCATTGGCGAGGGTGACGCAAACGACGCTCTGCTCTTGCTCTTGATCCTCCTACACAAACAGCCCAGCCACCGCCGAACGCGACTTGGGTGCAGGCTGAGCGGAGGTGTCGTGG